>NZ_JBSJQA010000005.1:0-220805 GCF_053663455.1 Bacillus sp. JK62 | reverse complement strand
ACCCACGTGTTACTCACCCGTCCGCCGCTAACATCAGGGAGCAAGCTCCCATCTGTCCGCTCGACTTGCATGTATTAGGCACGCCGCCAGCGTTCGTCCTGAGCCAGGATCAAACTCTCCGATAAATGGATCACAGACTACATTCACTGCATCCTGCAGTAACGTCTGTGTGATCTGCATCATGCAGACCTTAGTTTGACTGACTACGCACATTGCTGTGCGATTTATTTAAAACTTTGAATTAACAGGTACGTTTTGTCTTGTTTAGTTTTCAAAGATCATTATAATGGAGCGGGTGATGAGAATCGAACTCACGACATCAGCTTGGAAGGCTGAGGTTTTACCACTAAACTACACCCGCATTTGAATTGGCGCGCCCGAGAGGAGTCGAACCCCTAACCTTTTGATCCGTAGTCAAACGCTCTATCCAATTGAGCTACGGGCGCTTATCAGGCGACTTAACTATCATACTACCAATCAGTTATGATGTCAAGTATTTTTTTATTAATTTTCGAAGTCTTTTTTCTCGACCTCATTTATTATACACGCTTTTGAGAATTTGTAAAGTCTTTTTTTCAAAAGATCATTTTCTCATTTGTCGTTATCGCTTTGTTCATCAGCGACGTTTAATAATATACCATGCACTTTAAATTAGGTCAACACTTTTACGAAACTTTTTTCCCGCTTATTATTCCCTTCTATATAATAAGTAAAAAGCGGGATCCCCAGGAACCCCGCGTCTATTCAGATTACCCGCTCACCTCGGCTTCTGCGCTATTACGATCTGTTTTTTCATAGGCACGGAAGTTTTGTTCAAGCTGTTCGAGCGACAGACCTTTCGTTTCCGGAAGGAACCTTTTCACAAATATAACGGACGCTATCCCTAACAGGACAAAAATGAAGAAGGTTGCAGACAATCCGATGTTTGCGAGCAGGATCGGAAAAGTTAAACCAACAATGAAGTTCACGATCCAGAGGCAGAAGACAGTGACCCCCATACCAAGCCCCCGCAAACGCAGCGGGAATATCTCCGACAGCATCAGCCAGGTCACCGGAGAGACAGCCCCCTGCTGAAACGCAAGGAAAGTGACTGTTAATGAAAGAACCACATAAGGAAGAGCAGGCGATCCTTTCAGCACGACAGACAGAACTCCGATCAAAAGCAGCACCGCAGTCGTTCCGATGAGCCCCGTCATCAGCATCGGGCGGCGGCCGACTTTGCCGAGAAGCCATATTCCCACAAAAGTCGCGAGCACTGAAATCACACCGTTAGCGATATTGCCGATTAATGCGGCTTTTGTCTCGAAACCGGCATCTTTTAAAATTTGAGTTCCATAATACATAATTGAATTCACGCCGGTGAGCTGCTGCACTACCGCAATTCCGATCCCGATAAACACAATGCGGCGCACCCACGGAACGGCAAGATCCTTAAAGGTCGCCTGCTCCATCTGAGCTTCCTTATGAAAGGCAGATTCAATCTCAGCGAGCTCAGACTTCGCTTTCTCTTCATTCCTTATTCGCCGGAGAACGTGCAGAGCATCTTCTTTTCTTCCTTTAGAAACCAGCCAGCGCGGACTTTCAGGAACTTTCAGCATACCGAAAAACAAGAATACCGCCGGAAGGGCCGCGATAACGAGCATATAACGCCAAGCGTGAGAGGTATCACCAAGCACATTGCCGATGATAGCATTACACGTGAAGGCAAGCAGCTGGCCCGTTACAATCATCAATTCATTTTGGGTAACCATTCTCCCTCGGCTTTCCGCCGGCGACATTTCAGCCAAATATGCCGGAACGGTTACGGATGCTCCCCCGACGGCAAGCCCCAGCAGAAAACGGGAGATGATCATAACCGACACGTTAGGCGCCAGTGTACACCCAAGCGTCGCTGCAAAGAACAAAACGGCAAGGATAAGGATATTTTTACGTCTGCCGTTATAGTCCGACAATCTCCCTCCGAAAACCGCGCCGATCGCAGCCCCCAAGAGCAGGGAGCTCGCCACCATCCCTTCAGTCAAAGCGGTAAGATTAAGCTGGTCAGCTTCCGCCATAAACGGCAGCGCCCCATTAATCACACCGGTATCGTAGCCGAAAAGAAGTCCCCCGAATGTCGATACTAAAATGATGGTTCTCAAAAATGAATGCTGGCTGCTATTTTTATTCATCTTCAAATCCTCCTAGTTTTTACACAGAGATAATATCAGAATATTCAGTTATCAATATTTACACCTCTAACGTCTGCATACAAGTTCTGACGTCCAAAACAGTTATATAAGAAGAAAATGTTCCGAAAGCGTTATCATTTATAGTGATTATTCGCTCTCCCCTCTCGCCAAATTGTTATTTTATAGTTACTTTGTAGTGAAGTTATAATGATATTATTGGTACTTATGTTATTATCATAATTTTAAAAGCGCTTTCAGTCAATAAATATTTCAGAAAATTTTATAACTTACCTTTATATTACCTATATATAATCAATTTATATTTTACATCAATTCATTTTCATAACATGATCAATGAATTACCCCTATTATAATCAATAATTGATTACATATTGAAAACCCCCAACTGCTAGTTGGGGGTTTTTGTTTTATTCTTCGTTTATTGTAACAATCGTTCTCCCTCTCGCTTCTCCTTTTAAAAGGGCAGGAAGCGTATCCGGCAGCTCTTCAAGTGTAATTTCCTTTTGAATAAAGGCCTCCAGATCTGCAGGCTTGAAGTCATCAGCTAAACGCTGCCATATTTTCTTTCTTGTCTCCATCGGACAGAATACGGAATCAATTCCCAAGAGACTGACGCCGCGCAATATAAACGGAAAGACTGTAGCCGGGAGTTTCGTTCCCGCTGTCAGTCCGCTCACAGCAACTGATCCGCCGTACTGAATCTGACTGAGAACTGAAGCAAGCGGCTCACCTCCGACCGGATCGACGGCCGCTGCCCATTTTTGTTTTTGCATCGGTTTTAACGTGCCGTTATACACTTCGTCACGGTGAATGACCGTCTTTGCTCCGAGGCTCTTCAAATACCCGCTTTCTTCTTCTTTTCCCGTACTGGCCTCGACCTCATAACCTAAGGTTGAAAGAATGGAGACGGCAAAGCTTCCGACGCCGCCTGTCGCTCCCGTCACCAGCACCTTCCCTTTTTCAGGAGCGGCATGGTTTTCTTCAAGACGCTGGACGGACAATGCGGCAGTGAAGCCGGCGGTTCCGATCGTCATGGCTTCTTTAAGTGTCAGACCTTCAGGCAGCGGCACGATCCAATCTGCCGGAATGCGGGCCATCCCGCTATAGCCGCCAAAATGGGAAACGCCTATGCCGTAGCTTGTCGCAATGACTTTGTCCCCTTCTTTAAAACGGGCGTCATCTGAAGAAACGACGATTCCCGCTAAATCAATTCCCGGCACGAAAGGATACGACGTTACGATCTTGCCGTCAGGAATGGCAGCCAAGCTGTCTTTATAATTCACCCCTGAGTAGCAAACCTTAATCAGCACTTCACCCTCGGGAAGATCCTGAACCGCCAGCTCCCGTACGCTGACTGAAAACCGGTCTTCATGTTGATCGACTACTAACGCTTTAAATTGATCTGTCATCACTACGTCTCCTTAAAATGAATTGAATGGCTCTGGAAAAGCATAAAATAAGTTTGATTTGTTTTCAAATGTCCTGCCCTGTGTAGTATGATCAAAAGTAAAAACAGCGAAAGAGTGGTTACGCATCATGTCTGATAAACAAAACAAAGATAACAAAACCAAAAACAACAACAGCAGCAATCAGCCATTACCGGACATTATTCATACCGCCGTTTTCAAGGCGCCGATACAAGTTGTCTGGGATACGGTCTCTACGGCGGACGGCCTGTCTCTCTGGTTTATGCCGAATGATTTCACACCTCAAGAAGACAGTGAGTTTCAGCTGGAATCTCCGTTCGGTCCGTCTCCGTGCAAGCTGCTGGATATTGAAGCGCCGTACCGCCTTTCTTTTTCATGGGATACGGAAGGCTGGATCGTTTCTTTTGTCTTAAAGGAAACGGAAAGCGGAGATACTGAATTCACTCTCATTCACGGCGGATGGAAAGAGCCGGAAGCCGTCATCAATAAAGTCAATCGGAAAAGCTCCGAGATTCACAGTACGATGGATCAAGGATGGAACGGGCTTGTCAACACGAAACTTCGCGGGGCGGTTGAGGCTTAACACAAAAGGACGGACACGCTTTCCGTCCTTTTTTTGATGCCGATACATAAAAACTGACTTTGCAAAGACACTAACAGAAGAACCGAAAACTTCTTTCAGGGGGCGCTGTTTATGTATTATTACAAAGAAGAGCTGATCAATATCATTAAACCGGACAAGCCGGACCCGGCCGCGGCCAAGGTGCTTCAGGAAATTTTAGGCGGGCATTACGGGGAAATGCGGACGATGATGCAATACTTTTTCCAAAGCTCTAATTTCAGAGGAAAAGAAAAACAGTTCCGTGACCTGCTTCGCGGTGTATTTTTAGAAGAGATCGCACACGTTGAGCTCGTCCAGCATACGATTAATGCGCTGCTCGATGAAAGCGGCGCTGAGGGCGCCGGAAATCGGGCAGCAGATCAGGCGCCGCTTGACGAAGCAGTTAAACACGCCAATCCGCACCATTTTATCATCGGGGCGCAAAGTTCTCTTCCTGTAGACGCCGGCGGCAATCCATGGAACGGGTCTTGGGTATACAACCACGGGAATCTGATTGCCGACTTATTGGACAATGTCGTGCTGGAATCAACCGGCGTGCTGCAAAAAACGCGCATTTATGAAATGAGTTCTAACCAGACGTTCAGAGAAACACTCGGTTTCCTGATCGTCCGTGACAACGCCC
Source organism: Bacillus sp. JK62 (assembly GCF_053663455.1). NCBI lineage: Bacteria > Bacillati > Bacillota > Bacilli > Caryophanales > Bacillaceae > Bacillus > Bacillus sp. JK62. The sequence continues at coordinate 215,945 of NZ_JBSJQA010000005.1, read as the reverse complement.
ATCAAAATGCATTTACAAAAGCGCTGGAAACACTGGGTGTCGAATGGGGCAAATTATTTCCCGTGCCGAATTATGATATTGAAAAATACCCGGAATGCCGGAAATTCGTTGAAATGGGTTATCATAATACACAATTTAATTTCAGACTGGATCCGACACGGATCGGAGAAATTCTGCAGGGAACGACGCCGAGCCGAAACGGCGGCGAATTAAGTGTGTCCGAGCCTCCTAAAGGTTTCCCCGTCCCGGAACTTCCCGAGCTTCCGAATGAGCACAGCCCCGGACTGAAAGATATGAACTTGTAACAAAAAACGTCTGTTTCGGGCGTTTTTTGTTTTTCTGAATATGAGGTTTGAATGTGTTCAAAACGGGGAATATAAGCCGGGAGATCTTGCCATACGGCCGTTATTTTGATGTGAGCACATTGCGGTACATACTTCGTTTCGAAAGTTGTCCTAATTTTCCAGCCGGCCGGCTGGGTATGTTTGAATGATAATGGGAATTATGTAAAGAGAACAATGTCTTTTTTAAGGAGGCAGCGAATGTCTAAGCAAGGAAACTTCCAGAAAACTATGTCACTTTTTGATCTTATTTTAATCGGCATGGGAGCCATATTCGGTTCGGCATGGCTGTTTGCCGTCAGTAACGTCGCCTCTAAAGCGGGCCCGTCAGGCGTTTTTTCCTGGCTGATCGGCGGGGGAATCATCTTATTGATCGGCTTAGTTTATGCGGAACTGGGCGCCGCGCTGCCGCGGACCGGAGGAATTATCCGGTATCCCGTATATTCACACGGACACCTGGTCGGATATTTAATTTCCTTCGTCACCATTGTGGCATACACGAGTCTTATTTCAATAGAAGTCACGGCAGTCCGCCAATACGTGGCGTATTGGTTTCCCGGTTTGACCGTAAAAGGCTCTGATTCTCCGACAATTGCCGGATGGATATTGCAATTTGCGCTGCTCTGCCTGTTCTTCCTCCTCAATTACTGGAGTGTCAAAACCTTTGCGAAAGCAAACTTCATTATTTCGATTTTTAAATATGTCGTACCGATTACGGTAATTGTTGTACTGATTTTTCATTTTCACCCGGGCAATATGACCGTTCACGGATTCGCGCCTTTTGGTTTCACCGGAATTCAGGCCGCGATTTCCACAGGCGGCGTCATGTTTGCATACCTTGGGCTGCATCCGATTGTGGCTGTCGCGAGTGAAGTGCAGAATCCGAAGCGGAACATTCCGATCGCATTGATTGTCTGTATTATCGTTTCTACTATTATTTACACCGTGCTGCAGCTCACTTTTATCGGGGCGATCCCGGCGGATACCCTGAAGCACGGATGGCCGGCTATCGGGACTGAATTCTCCCTTCCGTTCAAAGATATCGCCGTTTTGCTCGGTTTGGGGTGGCTGGCGACATTGGTCATTTTAGATGCGATTTTATCACCGGGCGGTAACGGAAATATCTTTATGAATACGACTTCACGTCTCGTCTACGCCTGGGCCAGAAACGGAACATTATTCAGCATTTTTTCTAAAGTCAATAAAGAAACCGGGACACCGCGCGCCTCCCTTTGGCTTTCGTTCGGTCTGGCTGTTTTTTGGACGCTTCCGTTCCCTTCTTGGAACGCTCTTGTCAACGTATGCTCCGTCGCATTGATTCTGTCTTATGCGATTGCGCCGATTTCTTCTGCGGCGCTGAGAGTCAACGCGAAGAATATTAACAGACCGTTTTATTTAAAAGGGATGAGCATCATCGGGCCGCTGTCGTTTATTTTTACCTCTTATATTGTATATTGGTCCGGATGGCGCACCGTATCCTGGCTTCTCGGTTCTCAAATTGTCATGTTTCTGATCTATCTCTGTTTCAGTAAATATGCTCCCAAAGATGATGTCAGCATACGCCAGCAGCTGAAATCAGCATGGTGGATCGTCGGCTTTTATGTCATGATGCTGATTTTCTCCTATCTCGGCTCGTTCGGCCACGGATTGGGCATTATCAGCAATCCGCTTGACCTGATTCTGATCGCCATCGGTTCGCTCGGTATTTATTACTGGGCAAAATATACGGGTCTGCCGAAGGCTATGATCGACAGTGATAAATGACGAATGCCGGAAAGAAGTATGGTCTTCTTTCCGGTATTTTTATGTTAAGGGGTGACAAAAAAGCGAATATGCGATAAAATGAATGACAGTCATTCATAAAAGGAGGAACCCCTCTATTGGCAAAACAAAGCTCGGGAAAATACGAAAAGATCCTGCAAGCCGCGATTGAAGTCATTTCTGAAAAAGGATTAGACAAAGCATCCATTTCAGAAATCGTCAAAAAAGCCGGAACGGCCCAAGGTACGTTTTATTTATATTTTTCTTCTAAAAACGCACTGATATCCGCGATTGCAGAAAACCTGCTCGACACTACGCTGGACAGAATAAAAGGGAAAACGGACGGTTCTGAAGATTTTTGGACGTTGCTGGACATTTTGGTAGATGAGACATTTCACATCACCCGGCTTCATAAAGATATTATCGTTCTCTGTTATTCCGGTCTTGCCATCGATCATTCAATGGAGAAATGGGAAGCCATTTATCAGCCTTATTATTCCTGGCTGGAAGGTGTGATCAATACGGCCATTGAACAGGGTGAGGTCATCAGCGGCATTCATGTCAGATGGACGGCCAGAACGATTATCAACGTTGTCGAGAACGCGGCTGAACGGTTTTATATCGGCTGTGAACAGGATGTCGATCTCGAAGTATATAAAAAAGAAATATTCAGCTTTCTCAAAAGAAGCTTGCAGAAATGATTGGCGGAGACCGATCATTTTTGACCCCCGTAAAAATGACTGACATTCATTCATAACTGAGGTGACTGTATCATGTATTGGCTGCTTGTATTGATAGCCGGATTGTTAGAAGTAGTTTGGGCGTCCGCCCTGAAGCATGCGGATTCGCTCTTTGATTGGATTGGTATTTTCCTTTTGATTGCCGTCAGCTTTCTGATGCTGATCCGCTCTTATAAAAAAATTCCGATGGCTGCCGCATATACCGTTTTTGTCGGAATAGGCACCGTCGGCACATATGTAACGGGCGTCATTTTAGGCGAATCGTTTTCAATCGGGCAAATATTCTTTTTGGCTTTGCTGTTGTCCGGCATTTTAGGAATGAAGGTATTTACGAAAGAAACTGAAACAAGGGGTGAACATTAATGGCATGGCTGCTGTTATTTATTGCCGGAGCGGAGGAAGTTGTAGCGGCCGTTGCCATGAAACATATTGACGGTTTTAAAAAAAAGTGGCCGCTGATTGTCATGGTAACAGGCTTTATGATTTCATTCTTTTGCCTTTCCGGAGCGATGCAGGTTCTTCCCACAGGTGTCGCGTATGCGGCTTGGACCGGCATGGGAAGCATCGGCGTTTCTGCCGTGGGCATACTTTGGTTTAAAGAAAAATTCAATCTGTCACAATTGGTGTCTCTGGGGCTTATCCTCATCGGTGTCATCGGCTTAAAACTGACAGCGTGACGGCCTGAGACAGCTTTTTAAACAAAAAACAAAGGACCCTAAACGGGCCCTTTGTTTTTTTATGCTGTTTTGATCTGTTCCGCTTTTCCCGCTCCGACTCCGAAAATGAAGATCAGAACGGAGACTGCGATCAGCATGAATAACGGAACCGTCCAGCCGTGCGTGATGTCATGCAGCAAACCGAATACAAGCGGCCCGAACGCGGCAAGCAGGTATCCGAATGACTGGGCCATGCCGGAAAGCGCCGCGGCTTCATGAACATGCCGGGTCCGCAGGCTGAAGAACATCATCGCCAGACTGAACGCACAGCCTCCCGCAATTCCGATCAAAATGACCCATAGCGGAGTGAGAGCCGGGCTTCCGAAAAGAACGCCGGCAATGCCGATAAGGAAAAATAAAGCCGTCAGTCCGGCGAGTGCGCGCTGATTTTTCATTTTAGCGGCAGCGATCGGCACAATAAAAGTAATCGGCAGGACTGAGAATTGCATTAATGAAAGCATCCATCCCGCCTTACTTGAGCTGAGTCCATTCTGCTGAAGAATTTCCGGCAGCCAGGCGATGACGGTGTAAAAAATAAGGGATTGCAGCCCCATGAACATCGTCACCTTCCAAGCCAGCGGAGACCGCATCAGACTGTTTTTCTTCTCTCCGTTTGTCCCAGTCGTACGGACGGGCAGTTCGCGTCCTCGCATTTGCGGAATCCACATGACGAACGCAATAAAAGAAAGGATAGCCCAGCAGCCGAGCGCGCCTTTCCAACCTAACCCCGCTGAAGAGGCGATCGGCACGCTGATGCCGGATGCAATCGCGCCGCACAGATTCATAGAAACCGAGTAGACGCCGGTCATGATGCCTAAATTTCCGGGAAACTTATGTTTAATGAGACTCGGCAGCAGGACGTTGCATACGGCGATCGACAATCCCAACAGGATCGTTCCGAAAAAGAGAGTGCCGATTCCGGCGATGGAGCGCAGCAGAGTTCCGGCTGTCAGGACAATTAATGATGACAGTAAGACAATCTCGGTCCCGAAGCGCCGGGACAATAATGGAACAAACGGCGACAGACATGCAAAGGCCAAAAGCGGCACTGTCGTAATGGTGCCGGCAGCCGCATTGGTCATGCCGAGGCTGTCCCGAATTGAGGAAACGAGCGGCCCGACCGATGTCAGAGGCGCTCTGAGGTTGGCCCCTATCAATATGACTCCGATGACCAGCAATATCAGTTTTTTACGATGACTTGCTTGCAGAATTTGATGTTCGTCTTCAATTTTCATGTTCATCCTCCATGTGTATTGTATCTTTAAATACTGTGATGTATTGGTTGACGGCCTCCATGGCCTGATCCGGTTTCTGTCCGATAATCGCGGCGGCAAGCTGGGTGTGGATCCGGATAGCAGGGGTGATTTCCAACAGGTTATGGACTGACGCACAAAGCGCCTCCGTCATATGCTCGTATAGATCAGAAAGCATGTTGTTATGGGCCGCCTGTACAATTGTTTTGTGCAGCTTAATGTCGGCTTCGGCATACCGTTTTCGATCTTCATTTTGCAAGGCCGCTTCACATTCATCCAAGCATGCCTTCAGTGCTTTCAGGTCTTCGTCATTACGCCTTTCCGCCGCCAATCGTGCAGCTTCTCTTTCGAGTGCGTATCTGACTTCTAATGTTTCAAGCAAATTTGATTTTTTAATATGGCGGTAAAATGCCGCGCCGAGAACACTGGATGAGCTGACATACGTACCGCTCCCCTGCCTTGTCTGCAGCAGGCCGGCATGTACGAGCGCCCGAATGGCCTCACGCAACGTGTTTCGGCTCACATCAAATTGCTTCATTAAATCCAGCTCAGGGGGAATGCGCGTCCCGACCGGCCATTTATCCGATTGAATTAACGATTCAATTTGCGCCACCACTTGTTCTACGAGCGACAGTCTGCTTGTTTTGGATATCTCCATCAAAACACCTCTGAAATTTGTAGGATGATTCTATCATTGGGTAATATAACATAAAAGAAGCTACGATGTAAATCAGCGGCAACAAAAAAAGAGTGAGTTTTTCTCTCACTCTTCGGCGCTTTTATGAACGTTTTATATTGACTGAGGTCACGACAAACTTGTCATGACGGTGGCGGGAAAATGAATATTCAAAGGGAGTGCCGTTGTCCAAAAAGCCTACATGCTCGACTTCAAGTATCGGGTCATCCGGCCGGCAGCCGAGATATTGCTGATCCATGTCATCCGACTTGCACGCTCTGATTTTTCTGTGTGAGCCTGCGATTTTGAGCTGCAGTTCCCGCGTAATATGATCGTAGATGGAATGGTTGAGCACCTCGTCATTAATGCCGGGTATAAGGCTCGCCGGCATGTATGTTTTTTCAAGAACGTACGGTTCGCCTTCAACAATTCTGAGCCTCACTACATAATAGACGGGAGTCTTTTCATCGATGGCCAAATGTGCGGCGACATCTTGAGACGGAAACTGCACTTCAAACCGGATGACCTTGCTCTTGATATTTTTGCCTTTTAACAAATTGCTCAAGCCGAGAATTTCGTTGCTGACTACGTGAACGTGCTCATCCTGCATGGCTGATTGGATGATAAATGTGCCGTGCCCTCTTTTTCTGAAAAGCATCCCTTCAGCCGCAAGTGTATCAAGCGCCCGCTTCATCGTCATCCGGCTGCACCCGAACTCCGCAGCGAGCGTCTTTTCATCCGGGATCGGCTGATCTATGTCATATACACTGCTTTTAATCCTCTTTCTCATTTCGTTGGCGATTTTTTCGTACTTATTCATCGGTTTCCTCCGGCTGTATAATGTTTGATCTGTATAGACTCCTTACGGTTATCATAAATTTTTTTCCCTGCTTCATCAATGACGTTACAGCCACCGATATTGAAATTGAAAGGATTTCCTCGAATTTTCTATGGAATCTCCCTCACTATTATGGTAGAATTTTTTGCAGAAACGGACACAGCCGAATATTGCATACATTGTATAACCTCAATGATATGGTTTGAGGGTGTCTACCAGGAACCGTAAAATCCTGATTACAAAAATTGTCCCGTACACTTTTTGTAATCAGGATTTTTTATTTTCTAAAAAATAAAAAAAGGAGTATCTGTACATGAATTTCAAAGTATTTCTGCTTGCAGCATCTACCATCGCAGTCGGATTGGTTGAATTAATTGTGGGCGGTATTCTTCCGCAAATCGCTTCCGACTTAGATATATCCATCGTCAGCGCGGGGCAGCTGATCAGCGTGTTTGCGCTCGGTTACGCGGTATCCGGCCCGCTGCTTTTGGCAGTGACGGCAAAGGCTGAACGAAAGCGGCTTTATTTAATCGCACTGTTTATTTTCTTCCTAAGTAATCTGGTCGCTTATTTCAGTCCCAATTTCGCCGTACTTATGGTGTCACGGGTGCTCGCTTCCATGAGCACAGGGCTGATTGTCGTCCTTTCTTTAACGATTGCTCCTAAAATCGTGGCGCCTGAATACAGAGCGCGGGCGATCGGCATCATTTTCATGGGGTTCAGCTCCGCAATCGCTTTAGGCGTGCCTGTCGGTATTATCATCAGCAATGCCTTCGGATGGCGTGTTCTGTTCTTGGGAATCGGCGTATTATCTCTCGTTTCCATGCTGATTATCAGCGTCTTTTTTGAAAAAATACCTGCTGAAAAAATGATTCCGTTTCGTGAGCAGATCAAGACGATCGGGACCGCCAAAATTGCCAGCGCACATCTTGTCACCTTGTTTACATTGGCGGGGCATTACACACTCTATGCCTACTTTGCGCCTTTTTTGGAAAGAACGCTTCATTTGAGTTCCGTTTGGGTCAGTGTATGCTACTTTTTGTTCGGTCTGTCAGCGGTATGCGGCGGCCCGTTCGGAGGCTGGCTGTATGACCGTTTAGGAGCATTTAAAAGCATCATGCTTGTGACCGTTTCTTTCGCTCTGATCCTGTTTATTCTTCCGCTGACAACGGTTTCTTTAATCATTTTCCTGCCTGCGATGGTGATCTGGGGATTGCTCAGCTGGAGCCTTGCGCCGGCGCAGCAAAGCTATTTAATCAAAATTGCGCCTGAGTCTTCCGATATTCAGCAAAGCTTCAACACGTCCGCTTTGCAGATCGGCATCGCGCTCGGGTCAGCCATCGGCGGCGGCGTGATCGGACAAACCGGTTCTGTCACAGCAACAGCCTGGTGCGGCGGTTTGATTGTCATTATCGCTGTCGCGTTAGCTGTATTCTCTTTAACGAGACCTGCCTTGAAAAGAAAATCCGCATAAATGTGAGACCGCAAAAAAGCCAAAGGAGTTCCTTCGGCTTTGGCGGTCTTTTTATTTTGCGGCAGCAAGCTCGTCTTCTGTCACCCATTTATGATTGGTTACTTTTTGGCCGCCGTCAGTCGGTGTATAGTCGACCATATAAACGGTTGTCTTTTTGGCTGAATCAATAACGGCTTCGGCACCCTTCATGCCTTTCATATGGGATGCCTCGATCACGGCCTTGTCACCCGGTTTTAACGTTTGATCACCGGCGCCCTTCAGCTCTTCCTGAATGACCCATTTGTGATCTTCGACGCGCTTTCCTCCCGTTTCCGGAGTGTAAGATACACTGTAAACCGTTGTATCATAAGCACCTTTTACGGTTCCTTGCGCATTTTTCATGCCTTTCATATGAGAAGCTAAAATCATGACGTCACTGCCGACTTTATAAGTCGGATTTTCGGCCTTCTTTAAACCTTTCGGCACCTCGGATGAACCTGAGTGATTCATGTCTTCGTGAGAGTGCGTTTCTTTGTCTTTCGCTTTTTCGCTTCCTCCTGAAGATTGGCTGTTGCATCCGGCAAGCGCCAGAACGGGGATCAGGAGAAACATGCTGAATAAAAATAGTCTCGCTTTCATTTCAAGAACTCCTTTGCCTTTTTGATTTTTCATTTTCCCTTTCGTTTCTTCGGTAAAACAAAAAGATGGCCTGTCATTTCTCCTAATTCTTCAACTCTCTCTTTATTGCCTTTTATCAGGTGAAATTGTTCACAAAATGTACACATTAATAGAGATGCAGTATAATTCAATTATCAGATAATAGGGGGAACTCATCATGAAAACGAAGGTTTTTGCGGTGGTATTGGGCGCTGTTTTAATGATTGCGGGGTTGGTTTTGGCAGAAGTTTCGCTTTATATGGAATACATCACAATGGTCGGAGCTATGATTTTTTCTTCTATATTTATGTCAGAGCCGAAAAGAAAATTTCGCGTCATCAAAGGGGTTTGACTTCTCTATTACCGCCGTCTTCTCAGGACGGCGGTTTTGTTTTGCATGTCACTCAGTCTATCCGCAAAGCCGTTTCTTCTGTGCCGTCCTGATATAAAACGAAATGCGGGGCTGTTTGTGCTTTATCACCTGCAAATTCAATTTCAAGCGGCAGCGCCCTGACAAAATAACGGGTTTCCGTCATTGGGAATAATTCGAATGGTGTCTGCCCGTCTATTGTAAGATACAATCGGTTTTCTTTTACCGTCACCGATGCATGTGTGTCATCCTGAAATGAGTAATTGCCGGTAAATCTGCTGTAAATCGCAGGATCGATATCTGCTTTTTTCTGATCCGCCGGACGTTTCGGAATCACGTATGGCTGATCAAATAAGATGTTTACGGCCGCGGCAATCACAGCTTGTTCAAATTGATACGATTGTTCCATATTGCTGAGATAAATCAGTGTTTTGTTCTGGTCAATATACCGGATCATCAGAGTTGAATAGCCCGGCCAGCCTCCGTCGTGACTGATAACCTTCCCTTTTTGGCGGCTGTTTTGAATCATCCAGCCAAATCCGTATCCGAATTGCTCTTCTTCATTCCAATAGCCCGGCGTAAACGCTTGATCTTTAGACTCTTTGCCGATGATTTCTTCCGTATAAAGAGCCTGATCAAACAGATATAAATCTCTAATAGTGGAGTTAACGGTTCCGTCACCTTGAATCCCGTCAAGAAAGACGACATAATCGGTTTCCTCAAGTTCATCCGGCAGCACATATTCTCCGGAATGAACATCATACACATAGCCATATGCATAGTTCGGAATGTTTTCTTTACTCAGCCTTCTGTTATAAATCCGCGTATCATGCATACGAAGCGGATGAAATACGGCTTGTTTCATAAATTCAGCAAAACTCATGCCTGATACAATTTCTATAATAACCGCTAACACCGCATACCCCGTATTACTGTAAAGCCAATCCTTGCCCGGCGGGAAATAAGCATCCGGTTTATGCTGCTTAAGCATATCGATCACATCTTGATTAACGGCAATTCTGTCCCGGTCCCAATGTGTTAAAAATAACTCCATATAGTCCGGCAATCCTGACGTATGATGGAGTAAATGCCGAATGGTAATGCCCGGATAAGGAAAATCAGGAAGCCACCGCTCTATCATATCGTCATAACGCAGCTTCCCTTGCTGCTCTAAAATGATAACGCCTAAAGCTGTAAACGGCTTCGATACTGAGGCCAATTCAAAGACCGATTGGTCATTCAGCATCCTCTTTGTTTTCAGTTCTGCAGCGCCGAATGAACCCTGATATAAGATGCGGCCGTTTTCCGCTGCCAATACAGCTCCGTTTATTTCATGTCTTCCGTCTAAAGTGCTGAAAAGCTGTTCAAAAGCTTGTTTTTTCTTATCGTTCATTTCACGAACCTCCATATACAAGCTGATTTACTCTTTTATACGAACAGCCGCTTTAGAAGTTTCAATATTTTTCCTTACTGGAACACCAGTCAGTAAACTGCCGTTCAGGCAGCCGCGGGGGTTTGATGAAGGTCTTTTATTCGCACCATACTGTGCAGGCTTCGAACTCAACATGCTTCTCGTCTTTTTTTGCACCGGCAATTTCCATAGTCGAAAACATCGCACAGACGACGGCTTTGTATTCGTTCATGACGGTTTGAATTTCAATCAGAAACCGTTCGGATGAAGCCGCGTATTCCGTTACGTATTCTTTCATTTTGCCGATAATATCATCTGCCTGACGGATGAAGCCGGCCGCCTCCAAGTCACTCTCAAACTGGTTTTTGTTGATCATATGAATATGCATTTTTCAAGGCCCCTTTCAGCAGCGTTTTGTGGTTATATCCACTGTAAAGGACAGGCTTGGATAAACTTTTAATAAAATATGAACAAAATATGAATTGGCTCATCGGCCTGACCGGCGGGCTTTCGGCTGTGCTCCGTTTCATTTGGACTACCTGAAATAATGACTTCTTTACTCTATGAAAAACAGCTCATATATGATCTAATACCAGTAAAATGAACGTTAGGAGGCGGCCTATGTCAGCAGCAGGAAATCGGCAAAAATTTTGGGTCATGGCGATGCTTATAGCGGTCTTTGCCGTGTTTGTTTTCTCTTTTTCTGAGAATCATTCACAAAAGAACTGGCACACGGCGGTTGACCAGGCGTCAGTGAATGTCTTCGGCCAGCAGATCTTTGAAAAAGACCGTCTGGCAAAAACACTCGACGCACGTGAGGCAGAATCTCTTCTGACTCTTGTGAAACTTGCAAATGAAGAACATCACATCATCTAAAAGCCATTATAAAAAGCCTGTTTCCCTTTGGCAGAGGAAACAGGCTTTTTCCATGTATTATTGAGCATGTTTTTGTTCAATAAACCGGTCGATCCGGGCCAGAACATCTTCCATGTCCATACATTCTTTAAAGCTTTCATTAATGGCTTGAATGCCTTGTTTGTATTTTCCGTTATGCAGCACTTCTTCCGCGGCAAGCTTTACCTTTTCAGCGCTCACTTCATCTTTTTGCACTGTATAGCCTGCATCCAATTCAGTCAGGCGGCGCGCAACCATCGGCTGGTCTTTATCATGCGGAATAACGACCAGCGGCACTTGATAATGAATGCCTTCATTTACACTGTTCATTCCGCCATGCGTGACAAACACGTCGGCCTGCTCCAGCACTTCAAGCTGCGGCACGTACGGGGCGATGATAAAGTTTTCCGGCGCCTGTTTGATTTTCGACAGATCGGCTTTTTCCCCGGCGGCAATGACTACTTTTCCTTCAAAATCTGAGAACGCGTCTATGCACAGATTGAAAAACGCTTCCGTGTCCCCGAGCACCGTTCCCATTGAGATATAAATGACTTTTTCATTCTTTAATGAGTCAATCGGGAAGTCGACGCGCCCTTTTCTCTTCGGAAAACTCGGACCGATAAATAAATACTCATCTCCGAATGTCTCACTTTCGGGCTGAAAATATCTGCTTGTATAGACGACGTTCAATTCACCTGTGTTGTTCATAAATTGAACCATGCTGTCAGGGGCGACACCGTATTTGTCTTTCATCTCGGCCAACAGCTCTTCACATTCCCTGTCCGGCTGAAACGGCACGCCCGATTCCGGATGGAGCGGCAGTATTTTCAGACGGTCTTCATTGAACAGGAAGGATGCTGAAGAAGAGATGCCGGGAATGTTGAGATAATCCCGCACCAGCTCTCCCGCACCGAATTTATCATAATAGACGGCGTCGAATTGAATGTCCTCTGCCAGCCGCTGCACAATATGTAAAATCTCCAGTGACGTTTTGATATGAACCTTTAAAAATGCAAGTATGCCGGACGGACTGCCGGGATCAATGGGTGTCATTCTGAGCAGATCGCTGTGAAGGTGAACTTTCGCTCCTACTCCTTCCAGTCTGCTTTTGTATTTTTCCGTTGAGATATAATGAACGTGATCGCCCCGTTCGCTGAAGGCCTTTGTCATACCCAAAGTCGGGTTTACGTGTCCTTCTGCGGGAAAATTGATCATCAGAATATGTTTCGCCATTTTTCAAACTCCTTTGCCTTTTTTGCGTCTCTTCCATATCCATCATAAATGACGCGGAAAAAATCATGCAAGGAACATCCGTCAGGTCTTTATGACGGTTCGATGACATCGGCAAAAAAAGACAAGGCTTTTCACCTTGTCTATCGTGATGATTCGTCTGTTTCTCCCGCTTTGAGCACACCTTTCAGATGTTCTTCATCATGCTTGAGATGTTCCGTCATATATTGCACGGCTTTTGTTTTATCGCCCTTTTTTATTTCTTCAAAGACTTTCCGGTGCTCATGCAGGATAACCTCCGCACGGTCATCTCCTTTAAAATTAAGAACTCTGCAAAAATGAATCAGCACATTGACATGCTCAAGCAGCATGGCCAGCCGGCTGTTGCGGCTGAAATCCACAAGAAGCCGATGAAACGACTCGTTTAAGGAAATAATCTCAGTCTCTTTGACGCCTTTATTGATGGCTTCTTCCGTCTCCCGCAGCTGTTTTTCAATGAGGTCAATTTCACTCTCAGCCGCTTCATCAATAACCAGTTCGACCGCCAGTGATTCAAGTGACATTCTGATTTGATAAATCTCTTCAACATCCTTAACGGACAAAGAATAAATGACAAAGCCGTTTCGATCGTCTGCCGTCAGAAGCCCGTCCTTTTCAAGGAGCCGCATGGCTTCTCTGACCGGCGACCGGCTGACTCCGAAATCCTTAGCCAGCTGAGTCTCATTCAGCCGTTCACCCGGTTTAAAAATCCCGTCAAATATCATTTTTTTCAATTGGGAATAAAATTGCAGATAATACGGGATTGGCTTATCTAATTTAAAATTATCCATCTTTCCTACCTCTTCATACAATTTAGGCCTTATTGTTACCAAGATCATATAACAGTTTATCTATGGAAGCAACATTCCCGAGCTTGTCAGCATAACGGAGGTGCCGTAATATGGAAGTATAGTTGGTCGAGGGTATTCCGTAAACCGAAAACAATTCATTCGGAGGTGACGGAAACATGAAGACATACTAGATTGTCAGCATACCGGGGGACGGTGTGGGGAAAGAAACAGTTCCGCAAGCGGAACGGGTGTTGAACGCGATCGCCGAATTACATGGAGGCATTGCCTTTGATTTCACTTCTTTTCCGTGGAGCTGCGAGTATTATTTGGAGCACGGGAATATGATGCCGGATGATGGATGAGAAACGTTACAGCACTTTGATGCTTTGTTTTTGGGAGCGGCGGGGACTGCCCATCAAGATACGCCGGGAACCACATCCCCGATTTTGATCTGTTAATCGTCCGGGAAGGTGAGTACAGCTCTGTCGGCAGCAGCATCTATCAGGGTGAAGATGAAATCGCCATTCAATACGCGATCTTTTCCCGGCGGAGTACGGAATGAGTGATCTGTTTTCGAACCGGCAGCGTTCGGCTGGGGTTTTGACAAAGAAATATTACAATTTTTTCAAGAGATAGAGAGAGAAAATTGTATGTCAAGACGCAGCAGGGGAACTGCAAGGAAACGGTAACCCCTCCTTTAATTGTGGTGAAAAAAGAGGATATACCTACAAGACAGGTCGATTGAAGACGGTCTATTGGCATCTTATATCCGCAAATATGTCTTTACACAAAAAAGTTAGAGAGGTAAAAAATATGAAAAAAATATTTTACTTTTTTTTGATATTATATATAATTATAGTATTATTACTTAATTCTGTATTTGACTTGAGTAATGTATTATTAACTGTTTTGTTTGCTATATTCGTTGGTGCATTAGTGATTTATAGCATTGCGAAACGGAGTAAAGGTGATGAGAGAAAAAAGTGTTAAAGAAGGTTACTAAATTATTTATAGCGGGGTGTATTCTCGCTACTGTGTTGTCTGCTTTCGCTCCAAGTTCTGAAGCAGCTTGTCGACGGACAAATCTTGGGACTCAGTGTGATAATGATGTTCTTCTTAAAAAAAGGGTAAAGGTTTATTACACAAAAAATCAGGTAAAAAAAGTGGTTTCTAGATATAACAGCATGGGGTCTAATAAAGGGCTTATTCTCGGTTATATTATTGGGTTGGTACACCCTTCTACTGGTTTAAGTGTTTTAATGTATCAAGTAGGAGCTAATAATATGATTAAGCCTTTTAAAACTGCTAATTCTAAGAAAAAGGGTTTAGAGATTTCTTACACGGTTACCGTTTATAAGTGGTCAAATGCATCTACTAAGGTATCTGGAGTAAAATATAAATATAGATAAGACTAAGTAATACATAATGAGCAGGCGATGGCCTGCTTTTTTTATTACAAGAGAAATGTGCAAAATGAAAAAGGAAAACTGAAGTGGAAATCGATCTGCATGGGATCCTGTGTGATGATGCGTTCCTAGCGTGAGTCAACGGTATGCGGATTGCAGGGAGGATTAAGGAGTTGACTCACTCAGTCAGCATTCAAACAAACTTGTTTCAATCGGCGGAAACACGTCACAAGCGCGACGAAATCAAACGGTATTGTTCACTCGATGCCGTTCTGGGATGACATCTTTAAAGAGGTCAGCCGGGAGTACGCCGGGATTGAGACGGATTCCCAGCACATCGATGCACTGGCGGCCTTCTTTGTCACGCAGCCGGAACGCTTTGATGTCATTGTCGCTTCGAATCTGTTCGGAGATGTGCTGACAGATATCGGCGCGGCGATTATGGGAAGCGTCGGAATCGCTCCCGCAGCCAACATCAATGTAAACGGCAAATATCCTTCTGTTCACGGCTCCGCCCCGGATATTGTCGGAAAAGGAATTGCCAATCCTATAGGCCAAATATGGACGGCGAAATTAATGCTCGATTCATTCGGAGAAGAGGAACTGGGCCATCTCCTCTTACAATCTATTGAAACGGTCACAAACAGCGGCATTCTGACTCCTGATGCCGGCGGAAAGCATTCAACGGAGGACGCCCCATCCGCCATTATTTCTTAAATCAAGAACAGATAAGACGAAAAAACCGCGGGCAGGAAAACTGCACAGCGGTTTTTTCGTCTCAGACGGGACGGAGCGCGCAGAAACAGGCCGATTCACCTGTGAAGCCCGCAATACGGCCTGATTGATCCTTTTCTACAGAAAAAAACCGCTGTATATCACGAGGAGCATCCAGCATCTGTTTTTCCAGTAATGCGGCTTTCTCTTCAGTCAGGCCTGCCCGTTCACACCAGACGGTAAATTGAAATGGTTTCAAAAAGCAGACAGCGGATTCCATCCGGAAGCCGGCTGTCTCCAGAAAACGAAGCCATTCTGTTTTTTTCCACGCCCGAAAGTGGCTCTGATCCCGTTTCTTTTCAATGTCATTATAAAAATGGTCATATTCATTCTTTTCAGGTGCGGTATTGTCAATGAGAAGCAGTCTGCCGCCCGGTTTGACAACCCGAAACGCTTCATGAACAAAGGCTCTGACATCGGGAAAATGATGCGCCGCGATTCTGCATGTGACGATATCGAAAGCAGCATCGGAAAACGGCATCTTTTCAGCATCGCCTTTTTCGAATGACACGTTCGTCCATCCGTTTCCGGTTATAAATGCTTCAGCGGCTGCTAACATTTCTTCCGTGAGGTCATATGCGATAACAGAGCGTACGAGAGGAGCGAGAGCGTTAGCCGTATGTCCACCTCCCGTCGCGATATCCAGCACGTCCATATGCTTTTCGGCACCGGAAGCTGAAATGAGATACGCCAAATCCTCTCCTGCGGCGTGTCCGGGACTAGTCACATATTTCGCGGCGTTTTTGGCAAATTGCCGCTGCGCCTGCTGTTTAATTGAATCCTCCATTATACTTGGGCCCCCTTTTCTTTCTGCTTGCTGCCTTAATCAAAATAAACGGGTTCATCCGGATGTTTGAGATATGCAAACATCTTTTCAATCTGACTTACCGTATTGCGGGCGGCAGATAGCGGCGGCAGTTCCGTTTCCGCAAAAAAGCCGGCCGCGCTTGTTTCCGTTCCCTCTCTGAGCCGGCCGCCGATGATCTCGCATTTGATAAACACTTTGTAAACGTGGGCGGCGGACGGCGGATGGGAATGGCATTTCTTATCCATTACAGCTAACAGTTTAACGGGCTTTACGTCGATTCCCGACTCCTCTTTTACTTCTTTGACAGCGGTCTCGCCCGGTGAAATCCCGATATCAGCCCATCCGCCCGGCAGCGCCCATCTGCCGTCGCTTTTCTCTCTTACCATTAATATACTCTGATCTTTAAAAACTGCCGCTCTGATATCAACTTTCGGAGTGGGATAGCCCGTGTCACCGGCGAATACGTCTTTGATGATCCTTTTGTCGATGCCGGTATGATGCGCCATGATATCCACGCTTATTTTTCTTATTTCTTCAAATCTCTCAATATCATATATGTCTTTGGAATAAGCCAGCCCCGCTTGCGCCGCGGATTGAAGCTGTTTTGCCCATTCAAGCCATTTTGGCTCCATTTTTTCACCGCCTTATGTTAATTGACGAAACCCCGAATTGCACCTTGAGAGTACCGGTGCCCATGATCCGTTTCTGCTCCTTGTTTTCTGTTTATGGCGGAGCGAATCCTGCCGGGAAATCAGAAAAAAGCCATTCATTTGCTGAATGGCTTTTTTTCATTTTCTATTTTTCTTTCATGACGAGAACGACGCCTGAAACAATAAGGGCCGCCCCGATCCAGAAGGTTCCTCCGATCGACTCTCCCAACAGCAGCCAGCCGAGCAATGTCCCGGAAAGCGGCTGAAAGAAGAAAAACAGACCGCCGCTTGCCGCATTCAGCAATTGCAATCCGCGATTCCAAAGCATGAACGCGCAGGCGGTTGAGATCACACCCAGATATAAAAGTCCGCCCCATATCTCAGGCCGGGCAAGCTGAGACAAAGGAATCTCCCGAAGCGGGCCCGCTGTAAACGGGGTCAGGATGACAAATGCGACGCAAATGGAATACGTTGTGACGACAAGCGGGGAGTAATGGCCGGGAACCCGTTTCATCAGCACGGACATCAAAGCCCATGTCAGCGCCGCAGCCAGAAGCGAGAGACCGCCGAGCTGGCTCGACATATCGAGATCTCCGTTCCCCACAATGAGCAATACTCCGATCGTCGCCAGCCCTGTCGATATTCCTTTTTTCAGCGTTAACCGTTCTTTCAGCATCAGCCGGGCAAATACAACCATAAATGCGGGAGTGGATGCCGTAATAATCGCACCCATCTGCGCGGTTGATAATTTCGTGCCGATTTCCTGCGTAACGATCGAAACCGTGTTGCCGATCAATCCGATCGCAGCGATCAGTAATAAATCACGTTTAAGAACTTTCCAGGATTGGCGTGTAAATAAACTGAGAATCAAAAGTGAAAGAAGCGCCACCGCATATCTCAGCCATACCAGTTCAAGCGGCGGAATGACCGCTACCACTACTTTTACGACGACATACATACCGCCCCAGATACTGGCGGCCAATGCCAAATAAATCGAACCGAACAATGTATTTTTCAATTGATGCACCCTCCGTTATCATATTAGGTCACGTCATATGCCCTAACGGAGAGAAGCGCAGTCACTTTCCTCCATTAAGGGCGGAGAAGTGCTGCCGGTACATCATGTTCAAATAAGGGCGCTAGAAACATATCGTTTTTCACCTCAATTGCAATCTGATTTTTCTCATTATACAAGGTTTGTCAGAAGACGTAAATGAACGGCGGCATCGGCTTTATCGATTGCGGACTTCCAGCTGGATTCTTGTGATCTGATTGTCAAACCCGTCCGCCACAACCTCATCAAGCATATATTCTTCATATGCATAATCGCCCATTTCCAGCCCATACTCTTCAATAAACTGCATGATGCTGCGGTAAGCCGCTTCCGCTTCATCCCCTATTTGGTACCCGACGGCATAAAGCCCTTTCGGCTTGATATGGAGGTCTCTATTCTCTATGCCTCCTTCTGTCTTCATATAAAAATGGGTGTAGTTGTAGAATTCTTTTTTCAGAATCTGCTCCCGCGCAAACAGTCCGCCGACCGGATGTCCCTGATCGAGTTCATGTACCCGCATATAGCGGATCAATTCGGAAATGGCGGCAGTGTATTGCCGTTCTGGCAAATGGAGTACGGGTCGTCCTATCATAAGTGTCTCTTCATCTAATCGTTGCAATGAGATGGAGGAAAAGTCTGTCTCCAAGGCTTGTTCGGTCAGCTTCACCTTTGTCTGAATCATTCTTTGCAGGTGCTCCAGCTTTTTGATTTTGCTTTCGATTTCTGAAGATTTCTCTTTTAAAAGCGTGATGACACCCTCGGGGGTTTTGTCTGTTAAGAGCGGTTTGATCTTCTTCAAGGACACCCCGACCTCCTTAAACAGACCGATGACCTGGAACAGTTCGAATTGATGATAGGAATAGTATCTGTATCCGTTCGCTTTTTTGATTTCCGGAGAAAGCAGGCCGATCTCGTCATAATGGAACAGGGTTTGTTTTTTTACGTGGCACAGTTTTGCAAATTCACCCGTTGTGAAGTATTTTCTGACGTCTTCGCTCATAATGCCTCCTTGACTATACGGTAACCATATCCTTTATGATGATCATTGTATCCGAGAGAAGGCTGATTCACAAATGGCTTACGAAATGAAAGCTTTACCGTCTCAGAAAAAAGCGGAAGAGGAGTATCAAGTATGACGATTGAAATCAGAGCAGTCACGGAAGAGAACCGTGCCGATATACTGGCGCTTCATGTAAGGGAAAGCCAGACTTCATTTATTGAAACCGCGGAAGAGTGCTTACAAGATGCTGAGGATTGCCGGCATTATCAGCCGGCCGGTCTTTATGTTAACGAGGTATTGGTCGGCTTTGCCATGTACGGATGGTTTCCGGAATATGATGAGGAAAATGAAAACGGCAGAGTGTGGCTTGACCGTTTTTTTATTGATGAACATTATCAGGGACGTGGATTGGGCAGGCTGTTGCTTGATGCCCTTATCCGCCATCTCGTTCGAATATATGATTGCAGACGGATTTATTTAAGCCTGTTTGAAGATAACGTGCACGCATTGCGGCTTTATCAAAAATTCGGCTTCTTATTCAATGGAGAGCTGGACTCAAACGGAGAAAAAGTGATGGTGAAAGAGCTGTAAACCCTCTGTATAAAAGCGATTCGTCTTCTTGCCAATCCCTTAAATTTGAGGTAACATAAAGATATTGGACGACGGTCGACGGACTACGGTCGATTGTTAAAAACCTGATAAAGCGGATCTGAACATGGTGATCAGGTATCTAAATGGAGGAGAAGATTGTGCTTATTATACTCGTTATGTTTCTTCTCGGGATTATTCTCGGGTTTATCGGCGCGGGGGGAGCCGGTTTTGTCATTGCACTTTTAACTATACTGTTTCACGTACCGATTCATACGGCTTTGGGCACCTCCCTCGCCGGAATGGCTTTCACAAGTTTATCGGGTGCTTTCAGCCACTACCGTGAAGGCAATATTCAGATGAAGATCGGCCTCATCGTCGGCGTTTTTGCGGCATTCGGTTCGTTTTTCGGGGCAAGGCTTACTTCCCTTATCCCCGCAGATTTGCTGCATTACTTGACGGCCGGCATGCTGTTTTTATCTGCTCTGCTTATTTTAGTCCGGTTATTTATTGTAAAAGAAACACAAGAAGATTCTGGACGGCAAAGCAACCTGAACATATGGGTGAAAGCCGTTGTACTCGGTATCATCGCAGGAATCTTGTCCGGAACGTTCGGTATCGGCTCTGCTCCTTTTATCCAAATCGGCTTAATGATTCTTTTGCGCTTATCCATCCGCCAGTCGGTCGGCACCACCATGCTTGTCATTATCCCGCTTGCGGTCGGCGGAGGACTCGGTTATGTGACGGAAGGATTTGTCGATTATATGCTGTTGGTCAAAGTGCTGATCGGAACGATGTGCGGCGCATATGTCGGAGCAAAATTCACCAACCTCGTGCCGAAAGTCATTCTGAAATCAGCCATCTTTTTAACACCGGCCATCGCCGGTTTGATGCTTTTATTTTAAACTGAAACGGGAGGCGGCGGCCTCCCGTTTTTTTCTGTTCTTCACCTGTTTTCGAAGAGCTTTTTCAGCTTTGCTTCCGTTTCGGTATGATCTACCGGCGTATACACACTGCAGCGCAGATCACTGTTACCCTGAACCTGAAATGAAGTCAGGTTAAAGACCATTTTTCCCGCCTTCGCATGGCGGAACTCAATTAATACTTCGGGTGCCGAGCTGACTTCGCTCTCATTCCACAGCGTATGAAATTCCGAATACGTTTTCTCCATTTCTTCTATAAACTGAGAATACCACGTATCAGCTACATACTGGCCGTAATACGTTCTGAAAATGGCGATGAATCCTTTCACAAAGTGCTCCCAGTTCACGGCTAAACTTCTTAATTCTTTTCTGGAAAACAATAGCTCTATGAGATTCCGTTTTTCAGGAGGAATTTGTTCAAAATCTAAAAACACGTGAGCCGCGGCCTGATTCCATCCTACGATATGACACCGCCTGTCCGAGATAATGGTGGGACAATAACGGAGCTCCTGCAGGATTTTTGAAAGCGACGGGCTGATAACCGCTTCTTCCTCCGCGGTAAACGGCTGCTTCACGCCCTCCTCAATGGCAAGCGCGTATAAATAATTTCTCTCATCTTTATTGAGCTGCAGCGCATCGGAAACCGCGTCCAACACGGCTGCGGACACTTTAATGTCTCTGCCCTGCTCCAGCCACGTATACCACGTGGTGCTTACGCCGGCTAATTGCGCGACCTCTTCTCTTCGGAGTCCGGGCGTTCTTCTCCGTGTGCCCATCGGCAGCCCGGCCATCTGCGGAGAAATTTTGGCCCGCTGCGTTTTTAAAAACTCTGAGAGCGCCTGCAATCTTCCTTCTGGTATCATACCGAATCTCTCCTCTCTTACCCTGGTATTCATTATACTAGGATAATCAACAACTTGTAATAGGATAATTGCAAGTTACAATAAATACATACCGAAGGAGGAATGACCATGAAAAGAGTTGTGATCACCGGAATGGGAGTGATTTCACCTCTCGGCAATGATGTGCATACATTTTGGAAACACCTGACGGAAGGAACATCGGGAATCTCTCTCATCGATTCGTTTGATGTCTCCGGCTCCAAGACAAAAATAGCCGGCACCGTCCGTGATTTTGACGCCGAAGAAAGATGGGGCAGAAAAGAAGCGAGACGGCTTGACCGTTTCAGCCAGTTTGCTTTAGCGGCAGCGGAACAGGCGCTTGAAAGCTCCCGGATTCAGCTCGATCAGATTGACCGTGAACGCCTCGGCGTGTACGTCGGCTCGGGAATCGGCGGCATCACGACTTTGATTGATAACGTTCATACTTTAAATGAACGGGGAGCGCGAAAAGTGAGCCCGAGCCTTGTCCCCATGATGATCTCAAACGCGGCCGCCGCTCAAATCAGCATCAGATTAGGCGCGCTCGGCCCCTCACTTTCGCCCGTCACCGCGTGTTCCATCGGCAATACGTCGATCGGGGAAGCATTCAACGCCATTCGGAATGATGACGCGGATATTATGTTTGCCGGGGGAGCGGAAGCGGCGATTACGAATTTGTCATTAGCCAGCTTCGGCAATGCCCACGCGCTGTCAGCGAGAAACGAAGACCCCGCCGCGGCAAGCCGGCCGTTTGACGCGGATCGCGATGGGTTTGTCATGAGTGAAGGCGCAGGCATCTTAGTATTGGAATCATTGGATAGCGCAATCGGCAGAAATGCCCCGATCCTTTGTGAGGTGCTCGGCTACGGCGCAAGCTCTGACGCGTATCATATGGTGGCCTCCCATCCGGAAGGGACGGGCGCATACCTGGCGATGAAAAACGCTTTGAAAAAGGCGAACGTTTCAGCGGAAGACATTGATGTCGTAAGCGCCCACGCGACAAGCACAAAAGCCGGAGATCTTTCTGAAACATTGGCCATCAAGACATTATTCGGGGAGCTTGCGTATGACATTCCGGTTACGGCCAACAAATCAATGCTCGGCCACATGCTTGGCGCGGCAGGCGGCGTTGAAGCCATCGCTCTGACAGAAA
The DNA here is from genome assembly GCF_053663455.1 of Bacillus sp. JK62. Taxonomy (NCBI): domain Bacteria; kingdom Bacillati; phylum Bacillota; class Bacilli; order Caryophanales; family Bacillaceae; genus Bacillus; species Bacillus sp. JK62. The sequence continues at coordinate 193,538 of NZ_JBSJQA010000005.1, read as the reverse complement.
GCCTGAGACACGGCATCATCCCGCCGACGATCAATCTGCAGCACCCTGATTCGGCATGTGATTTGGACTATGTGCCAGACGGGCCCCGCCATCAATCGTTAACGATCGGCCTTTCCAACTCATTCGGCTTTGGCGGACATAATTCGGCGATCGTGCTGAAGAAATATGAATAGCGGGCATCAAAAAAAGGAGTGAATCATTTCACTCCTTTTTTGCTTTCTCCGGTTTTGTTGTTAAGGCGAAAAAAGCGATGGAACCGATAACGGATGTCGTGAACATAATTGCCCCCATCGGCACGGCCGTCGCTTCATTCATCCCCACAAGCGGCGACACGATGGAACCGAGAAGAAGCGGAAGCATGCCGAGCAGTGCGCTTGCGCTTCCCGCGCGGTGTCCCTGCTTTTCCATCGCCAATGTAAAGGTGCTTGTCAGCGTCATGCCGATCGTAATCATATAAATAAAAATGGAAATCACCAGTGCCGCCAGCGGCCCGTGAATGATCGTCATGACGAGCAGAACGGCAGTCGCCGTCATCGCTATAATCACGCCGATTCTCAGCAGGCTTTTTTCGTGAATAATCCCGCCGAAACGGCCGATGATAAAGCTTCCGGTAATGATCGCCAGACCGTTTATGCCGAATAAAACACTGAATACCTGAGGCGATACTCCGTAAATATCCTGATACACAAAAGGCGTTCCGGAGACATACGCAAAGCTCCCGCCGTGAATAAAACCGACCGTCAGCGCATAGCCGATAAATGACCGATCCTTCAGCAGGCTTCCCATTGTCCGCACGGAATTTCCGATGGAGCTCGGAATCCGCTTTTCCGGCGGCAGGGTTTCTGTCAACTTGAGCGCAATGATGAGAACAAGCAAAAACCCGATAAAGGTTAAAAACAGAAAAATCGTATGCCATGATGCAAACGGAAGCAATAAAATCGCGCCTCCCGTCATCGGCGCCACCATCGGCGCGACGGCGGTAATAACCATCAGCAGCGAGAAAAATTTAGAAAGCTCTCTCCCCGTAAACACATCTCTGACGATTGCACGGGATAAAACGAGTCCCGCCGAAGCGGTGAATCCTTGAAGAAAACGGGCAATCACCAGTGTTGAAATGTTCGGTGCAAGCGCGCAAAACAGAGAAAACAAAGCAAATAAAAAAATACATAGCAATAACGGTTTTCTTCTTCCCTTCGCGTCACTTAACGGGCCGACAACAACCTGTCCGATTGTCAGTCCGATCAGACAAGCGGTTAAACTGAGCTGGACAAGCGAAGCGCGGGCGCTTAAATCTTCGGCGATTTCAGGGAAGCTCGGCAGATACATATCTATATTGAGCGGCCCCAGTATCGCAAGCATTCCGAGTAGAAAAGCCAGCGCAAGCCGCTCCTTACCGGTCGGATTATGCAGCATATCGTTCCCACCTTTCCTTTGTCAATCTCTCAAAACATTTGTATATTGTATCATAATTTTTTCTTTATTTTTAAAAGTTTTCAAAGGGCATAAAAAAAACCAAGGGCTGTAACAGCCCTTGGTTCCGGGTCACGCGGTAAAAGGTTTTACGCGTGTTTTTCTTTAAATGCTTTTGCGTATTGATCAGCCGCTATAATGGCATCCGCCACGTCGTCAGCCGTCACGTCAAAAGCGGCATGAATCGTTTCTTCTTCAATCGTCGCGGCTTCTGCCACTTTCATAATGTCCTCTTTAGATGCGTCTTTCAATTTGATGTCTTCAAGTGTGACAGGCAGCCCTAAGCTGATATAAAACGCGATATACCGCTCAATTTCCTCAAGCGAACGTTTTTCCAGCGCCAATTGAACAAGCGTGCCGAATGCCACTTTTTCACCGTGGGTCAAGTGATGGATTTCACCTTCAAGCGCGGTAAATCCGTTATGAATGGCATGTGCCGCAGCTAAGCCGCCGCTTTCAAATCCCAGTCCGCTCAGAAGTGTATTGGCTTCAACAACCGCTTCCAATGCGGGCGTAACGGCTTTCGCTTTCACAGACTCATAAGCGAGACGGCCGTATTTGAATAATACCGCTTCACATTTTTCCGCGATAGCCTCTCCGGCGATTGTCGGAATTCCGCCTGCCATCGTTTTACCGCCATTGGCGATGACACTGCGCGCCTCTATCCACGTCGCCATCGCATCGGCAATCCCTGATGCTAAAAAGCGCGGCGGAGCTTCCGCGACGATTTTCGTATCGACCAGAACCAAGTCAGGATTCTTATGATAAAAACGATAGTTTTCGAACGCGCCTTGTTCAGAATACACGACAGACAGCCCGCTTGTCGGAGCATCCGTTGAAGCGGCCGTCGGCACGATAACGGTGTAGCCGTTTATTTCATCTGATACGGCTTTGGCCGTATCAAGCGTTTTACCGCCGCCGACTCCGATGACAATAGTCGCCCCTGCTTTTTCTGCGATGCCGGCAATTCTTTTCATTTCTTCCTGGGAGGCTTCGCCGTTGAAAACCGCCTCTTCAGAAGAAATATTGCTTTTCTTTAATTCAGCCGTCACTTTATGGCCCGCGATATCCCATACGGTTTTGTCCGCGATGACGACGGCTTTTTCACCAACACCCTCCAGATGTCCGCCGATTGTTTCAATGGCGTTTTTTCCCTGCACGTATTTGGCCGGACTGATAAAAATTCGTTCCAATGTCATCATCCCTTCTTCGTTGTCTCTCATTACATTTCTCTTATTGATAGAGCAGAAATGAAAACTCTTCTGATATCATTCCTCGTTTTGGTTTGATTCAAACCTCATATACACTGCTGAAAAATCAATTTTCACGGCATTGACAAGATGTGAAGGTGTCTATATAATCTTCGATATTGAAGCTGATCATTCTTTACTGAATGAACAAACGAGATTGTGAATGATTCGTCTTAAAAATTATTTAGTTCTGCTGGATAATTTTTGAGGCGTTTTTGTTTTTTATATATTTTTGACTGCGGAGGAGGTTTGCATATGAAGAACATTTGCAAGGATATACTGATGATTATGGCCGGAGCCTTTCTTATCGCGGCGTCCGTGGAATTTTTCGTCATCCCGAATCATTTAGGGGACGGCAGCACCGTGGGAATCGCTCTCGTTTTATATTATCTTTTCCATATACCTGCAAGTATTACGACTCTGGTTGTAAATTTGATTTTTATCGGGTTGGCTTATAAATTTTTAACGAAAAAAACGATTTTATACACGATACTCGGTACGGGAATGACTTCTGTTTTTCTCAGCATCGTCAGCTTTATTCCATTCGGCGTGCACGACATGGTGCTCGGGATCGTATTCGGCGCTCTGCTGATGGGAGCGGGGCTGGCATTGATCTTTATCGCTGACGGATCTACCGGCGGGACCACGCTTTTGGCGTATTTATTGAATTACACAAAGGGCTTTAACATCTCCAAAAGCATGTTTTATATGGATTGTGTCATCATTTTCGCATCCGTTTTAGCGATCGGAATCAATCATATGCTGTATACGTTTATATTCGTTTATCTGTGCGCCAAAATCGTCGATATTGTCATTGAGGGTTTCCATAATAAAAAAGCCCTCACCATTATGTCTGACCAATACGAAGAAATCGCCAAAGCCATCACCTCCGAGTACGGCAACGCGGCGACGATTTTTTACGGATACGGGTATTACGGCAGCAAAGACAAGCGCATTATCTATGTTGTCATTAAAAAGAACGAATTGCTGAAAATCAAAAAACATGTTCAAAAAATTGATCCGAAATCATTTATCGTTATTCATGAAGTAAAAGAAGCTGTCGGAGGGCAATTTGGGTTTACAAACCTGCCCGCCGCCGCAAATGAAAAATAACCGCCTGCAGTGTATAGCTGCAGGCTTTTTTTATCCGGCTCTTCCCCGCTCAAAGGTTTTTTACATCTTTCAATCGAAGTAGTAAATGAAACCTTTTTTGATGGAGGAACATAAAAAAATGAATATCAAAACTGAAAGGCTCGTAATTCGGACATTTGAACCGGAAGATTGGCAGGATGTCTATGCGTACACCTCGAATCCGAGTGTCATGAAATATATACCAGAGGGTGTCTTTACCGAAGAAGATGCCAGGAAATTCGTTACTGAAAACAGCGGTGAACATACCGGGAAGTTTCCCGTTTTATTGAAGGATGAGAAAACGGTCATTGGCCACATTGTTTTTTTTCAGTATTTTGGCGATCATACGTATGAAATCGGCTGGGTGTTTCACCCGGAATACCAGGGCAAAGGATATGCTTCAGAGGCGGCGCGCGCCGTGCTGGCATTCGGGTTTAACAAGATGAAATTACACCGGATTATTGCGACATGTCAGCCGGAAAACATGGCTTCGCACCGGGTGATGGAAAAGATCGGGATGAGGCGGGAAGGCTTTTTTAAAAAATGCATCCCCCATGATAATGAATGGTGGGATGAATATTATTATGCAATTTTAGAAGAAGAGTGGGAAGCCTCCAATCTGGAATAAAAAGGCTTATACCCTTTGCTTTTACAGATAAGTGTGTGCTACACTGTTCGTAACAAATACGAAGGGATGATGGGTGGACAATGATTAACTAATCTTATTTTGACCGTTTGAAATCAAATATTTCAAATCAGAAAAAATAGGATTAGTCTGCCCATTTTCTATACGATACGAGAAAGCTATGTAAAAATAGCTTATTTGATCATGCACAGGTACGGCTAATCCTTCCAAATCAATTGGGAGGATTTTTTTTGTCCTCCCTTTAAAGCGAGGGATTGACATATGAAAGAAATGTTAAAGTTAAGCGGCATCAGTTATGAAATCAACAGCGTTCCCCTTTTTGAACAGATCAGCGCGAGTGTCCAGCAAGGCGACATCATCGGCGTTATCGGTAAAAACGGCGCCGGCAAATCTTTATTGCTGCAATTGATCTGCAATCAAAAAGCGCCGTCACAAGGACAGATCCAGATGATGCAAGATGTGAACATATATATGGTGGAACAAGAAACGGAAGCTTATGATTCCGGCCACCCGGAGCCTGCGGAGGCAGCCTTGTTAGAAAAGTGGAACGTGCCCGCACGCGCCTTTTCGCAATTAAGCGGCGGAGAAAAATTGAAAGCCCGTCTTGCCAAAGGTTTCTCCTCCTCAAGCGGCCTTTTGTTATTAGATGAGCCGACGAACCACCTCGATCAGCACAGTTTAGAAATACTGCTGAATCAGATCAAGAATTACAAAGGCACCATTATTTTCGTTTCGCATGATCGTGCTTTTATAGATGCAGCAGCGACAAAAATCTGGGCCATCGAAGGAAAGAAACTCATTGAACAAAAAGGGAATTATTCAAGCTATATGGAGGTCCGCAAACAGAGAAGGCTGACCCAGCAGCGGGAATATGAGAATCAGCAGCATATGATCAGACAGATTGAAGCTCAAATGAACGAGCTGAGCGCTTGGTCAAAAAAAGCCCACGCCCAATCAACGAAAATAGAAGGCTTTAAAGAATACCACCGCGTAAAAGCAAAACGCACGGACGCCCAGATTAAATCAAAGCAGAAGCGTCTTGAAAAAGAGCTTGAAAAAGCGAAAGCAGAACCGGTTGAAGCGGAGTATGAAGTCCGTTTTTCCATTGAGCACCGTAAAAAAGCGGGAAAGCGTTTTTTAGAAGTAAGTGATGTCACAAAGTCATATGACGGCCGAACGCTTTTTAAAAACGTGAATTTCACTGTGATGCACGGTGAAAAGATCGCGATTACAGGTCCGAACGGCAGCGGGAAAACAACATTATTGAAGGTCATCCTCGGTCAGGAAAAAGCGCAGGGCGGCATATGGATTTCTCCGTCTGCAAACGTCGGATATTTAACCCAGGAAGTATTCGACCTTCCGCTTGATAAAACCCCCGAACAGCTTTTTTACAAAGAAACGTTCGAAGCAAGGGGAAATGTTCAATCCCTCATGAAGCATTTAGGATTTACCGCAGCGCAATGGACGGAACCCATCGGCAAGATGAGCATGGGAGAGCGGGTCAAATGCAAGCTGATGGCGTTTATTCTGGAGGAGAAAGATGTGCTGATTCTGGATGAGCCGACAAACCACCTTGATCTGCCGTCACGCGAGCAGCTTGAAGACACTTTGGCCCGATACGACGGAACGCTCATCATCGTATCGCATGATCGCTACTTTGTCGAAAAGACGACGGACATCCGGCTTGATATCTCAAACGGCAGCGTCCGAAAACAATGGAAAGAATCTCCCTCCGTCAGGGATGATGCTGAAGAACTGCGATTAAAGCTTGAAACCGAACGGCAGGAAGTCCTCGGAAAACTCAGCTTCATGACTCCGGCTGATAAACAATATCGTGAGCTTGATCAAAAATTCAAAGAGCTGACGGAAGAAATCAAGAAATTGAAATGAATGTAAAAACCCGTGATTGTCACGGGTTTTTTTGAAAAGTTCACATATCATGAAGAATAATTTCAAACTGATTTGTACAACCTACGTTCAGATTCATACGAGAAGGTTCAGAAAGAAAGGTTCAGGTGAACGCAGAATGGCCAAACGCATCGGAATTACGGGAAACATTATGGCTGATCAATCCGGCCCTTTCCCGGGTTATAATCGGGCATATGTCAATAATGATTATATTCAGTCTGTTTCTGAGGCCGGCGGTGTGCCGTTTATATTGCCGGTGATTCAAGAGACGGCGCTTTTAAAGGAACAGGTCTCTCATGTTGACGGCATCATTCTGTCCGGCGGCCAGGATATAGATCCGCTGTTTTACGGCGAAGAACCTTTACAGGCTTTAAGAAAGACCTTTCCTGATCGGGACGCCTACGAAAAGGAGCTGATTCTCACGGCGGTTGCTTTAGAAAAGCCGATACTGGCCATCTGCCGGGGGATGCATATGTTAAACGTCACTTACGGGGGAACTTTATATCAAGACCTGACACACGCTTCGTTTGCTGACATTAAGCATGACCAAGAAAAAGATCCGCCGTTAAAAACCCATCATGTTTCTTTTGAAAAAGGGACACGTCTCCATACCTTGTTTGGCGATTCAGCGCGGGTGAATTCATTCCATCACCAGATCATAAAAGAGACGGCGCCTTCATTTAAAGCCGCGGCTTATGCGAAAGACGGGGCCATTGAAGCGATTGAACGGACGGGTGAATTATTTGTCGTCGGCGTGCAATGGCATCCCGAAATGCTGACAAAAAAACACGAAGACATGAAAAAGCTTTTTTCCCTGTTCATGAATGCGGTCAGCACATAAAAAAAGCAGATCATAACGATCTGCTTTTTCATTTTATTCTTCCGGTTTCTCCGGTGTTTTGCCTTGTGTCAGCTTATGGCCTTCGATATCCACGTTCGGAATGATTTTATCCAGCCACTTCGGCAAGTACCAGGCCGCATGTCCCATCAGCTTCATGACACTCGGAATGATGGTCATTCTTACAATGAACGCATCGAAAAGAACACCGAAGGTCATTGCCAATCCCATGGATTTGATCGTAGAGTCCCCCGCGAAGATGAATCCCGCAAAGACGAAAATCATGATCAGTCCCGCCGCTGTTACGACAGGTCCGCTATGTTTCAATCCGGCATGGATGGCTTGTACCGGATTTTTTGTTTTGACATAGTCTTCTCTCATTCTGCTGACAAGGAATACTTGATAGTCCATCGCCAGCCCGAAAAGAATACCGATGGCTAAAATAGGCAGGAAGGCGAGAATCGGACCTTTTTCCGGAATGCTGAGCAAGCCGGTGAAATTCCCATCCTGCAGAACGAATACCGATAACCCGAGTGTAGCGGTCATCGTCAGCAAAAAGCCGACGACGGCGGCAAGCGGCACGAGAAGCGAGCGGAAAACAACGGTCAGCAATACAAACGCAAACCCGACAATGAGAATGGCGAATTCCGGAATCGCATCATTTAACCGGTCTGAAATATCAATATTCACCGCTGTTGACCCGGTGACGAGCAGGCGGATGCCGTTTTTGTCTGATCGTTTCCGTATATCCTGCACTAACTCTTTCGTTGCCTTATCATTCGGCCCGGTTTCAGGCACTGCCGTAATGATGGCATAATCCCCTTTTTGATTCGGCATGGCAGGTGTGACGCTCGACACATTGTGCAAGTCCTTTATTTCTTTCACGGCGTCTTGAAATGCTTCACTTTTATTCCCCTTGACTCCTTTTGCATCGGCAACAATTGTCAGCTTGCCGTTAAAGCCTTCGCCGAATCCTTTAGACAACAGATCATAGGCGCGGCGGTCCGGGCTGTCTTTCGCTTTCATTCCCGCATCAGGCAGCCCTAGCTCTAAATGCATGGCCGGCAGACTGATGACGGCTAAAAGAATAATGCTGAAAATGCTTAACAGAATAGGCTTCTTTGTAACGAAGCGCCCCCAGGCATTCGTGTCGGCGCTTTTCTTTTCTTTCTTCTTGTTTGATTTCGGAATCATCCGTTTTCCTGCGATTGATAACACCGCAGGCACCAGCGTTACTGATGCCAATACAGCCATCAGCACACTGAGCGCCGCAGTCAATCCCATGGCAGACATGAACGGAATGCCGACAACGGTCAATCCGCAAAGCGCGACGATCACGGTCAGTCCCGCAAAAACGACGGCGCTGCCAGCCGTTCCCGCAGCCTTAGCGATCGATTCATTTTTTTGTACACCTTCGCCCAAAAACTGACGATGCTTCGTAAAGATAAACAGCGCATAATCAATCCCGACGGCCAGGCCGATCATTCCGGATAATGAGAGACTGACCGAGGCTATTGTAAAGACCTGTGTTCCGATTAACGTCAGCGCGACGCTTACGCCTAACCCAATCAGGGCTGTGACAATCGGCAGCCCCGCTATGACTAATGAACCAAACGTAATGGCCAGAACGACGAAAGCCAGCACAACGCCGACAATTTCAGAGGCACCGCCGACTTCAACACCGGCTCCCGGCACATCACCGCTGAGCTCCGTCTGCAGGCCCTTGTCTCCGGCGGCGGACAGACTGTGTTTAATATGTGAAACAGACGCCTCCGTAATGTCATCCGCCGCTTTTTTGTACGTAATATCGGCATATGCCACTGATCCGTCTTTAGAAATGGTTCCTGTCTCAAAAGGACTTGCAATCGAAGCGACTGAATGATCTGTTTTGATCTTCTTTAATGTCTCTTCAATCGCTTGTTTTTCCGGTTTTGACGTCAATTTCTTCCCGTCTTCAGCTCCGAAAATAACCCGTATGCTTCCTTTATCAGGCCCCTTTGAAAATTCTTTTTGAATGATATCCATCGCCTTTTCAGAAGGTGTGTCGGGAATTGACATATCCTCAGAAAAAGCAGGCTTTAACGAGATGGCGATCACAATCGAAGCGATCAATATCACGAGCCACGCAATGATCATTTTGAATCGGTTGCGGGCAGACCATCCCCCTAATTTATATAAAAAACCAGACATCGAATACTCCTCTCCAATCATTACTTTCTGCCTAATTGTAGTTCACATTCACATAAAAAAAACGTACATAGGGGCATGTACGTTTGGGCAGTTTTTCATTATATATTCAGTTTCAGAATGCCTTTTTGCATGGCAATGGTGACGGCTTCCGTCCGCGAATCAGCGCCTAATTTGTTATAAATCGATGTTAATCTCGCTTTTACCGTCCGCTCTGAGATTCCTAAATCGAAGGCGATCGCTTTGCTTTTATGTCCTTTCGCAACGGCTTGCAGAACTATGATTTCCTTGTCCGTCAGCTGTGTTTCATTGGCATTTGCCCGTTCCATTTTCATTTCCCGGAAACGGCGCAAGATGTCCGGCTGCAGAAGCACTTCTCCCCTCACCGCCGCATCCATCGTATGAAATAAGGTTTCTGAGCTTGTGTCCTTCAGCAGATAACCGTTCGCGCCTGATTCGATGCCTTCTATCATCAGATGATCTTCATTATAGGTCGTCAAAATAATGATCGGCACATCAGAATGCTCTTTTATCTGTTTAATGGCTTCCAGCCCGCTCATTTCCGGCATGTACAGATCCATGAGAATGACATCGGGCTTTAGTTCCTCTGCAAGGCGGACGGCGGTTTTCCCGTTTTCCGCCTCTCCCGTTATGGTGTAATGGTCATTTGTTTCTATCAAAAGCTTCAGACCTTCTCTGACGACAAGATGGTCATCTGCTATTAACACTTTATACATGTTCCGCTTCTCCTTGAATTGGTATGATGATCTCAATTTGAGTTCCCGCTGCTCTGGCGCTTGTTATACGGAAAGTGCCATTCATCATATTGACGCGTTCTTGTATCCCAAGCAGCCCGTAATGTCCGCTTTTTCTCATTTCTGTTCCGGCATCAAAGCCTTTCCCGTCATCTTTGACGGTTATGCGGATCTGTCCCTCTTCTTCCTGAACGGACACCCAGACATTCTTGGCTTCTGCATGCTTGGCGGCGTTAGTCAGGCCTTCGCCGATCATGTAATGGCAATTCTCCGCCGTATGAACGTCAAGCACATGATACACGCTGTAATCTAAAAAACAAGACAGCCCGGAGGCTTCTGTAAAATGGTTGATTTGTTCAGTGATGCATTCTTTTAAGAACCCGATCTCTTCTGATTTGCTGCGAAGGTTGTCAATGGCCGAGCGCGCATCAGCCAATGTGCCCTTCACTCTGTCCATTGACTGGCTGATGATGTCTTTCGCTCTGTCAGTGTTACCCTTTGAAAGATGAACATGCACCGCTTCAAGCTGCATATGCAAACTGACCAGCCCTTGCGCAAGTGTATCGTGCAAGTCTCTCGCCATCCGCTGCCTCTCGTTTTGAAGCGTCAGCTGTTTCACTTGCCGGTGAGCGAGCTCTAATTTTTCAAGCGTCATCTGTGTTTTTATTTTTTCATCAACTTGTGCGAAAAATGTTGCCGCATACGTGATAATCACGATCATGATGGGAGCGGCGATAACGATGAAACGAAGCAGATGATGCGGATGCTCCTGGTGCAGGGCTGCTATGGACATTAAAATGAAAAGATAGAGTATGAGCAGCGTTTTGCCCTTATCCGCCATTCCGATAATCTGCCCGATTAAAAAGGCATAGAGACCGATGACCGCCGCGATATAGCCGCCGGTCATCAAGTTAGCCGATGTATATATGATAAATCCCTGTATGATGAAATAAAGAAACGTTTTTTTCTTGACCCAGCGATAGGAATGCCAGTGCAGCACGGCAAAAATGACGATCAATATCGTGAATAACAGCAGCAATAAAACCGTCCAGCTTTCATAAATGTACTGCAAAGAGACTGATGCGGCATATACCATAAAAATAAACGCCAGACCGGGCACCCGAAGCGCAAGCATATGCAATGAGCGTCTGTCACGGGAGACATAGTCTTCTTGATGTTTTGTACCAAACAATCTCTGTCCACTCCCTTTTAGCCGACCGGCCTCACGAGATTTTATTCTATTTGTCATCATACCATAAGTGCCTTCTTCTCACCTTCCCCTTCTGTCCTGCATGGCGGGTGAAAGAAAAAACAGCCTGCGGGATTGGTTATATATGGGCTTGCGTTCGGCTCATTGATCGGCCTGTTAAGCGCCAGCCGGATGATCTCGCGGAAGGGAACCAGGTTCGTTGCCCCGGTCAGCGTTCTGTTTGTTATCACTGGGATATTTGTCATCAGCGCAGGTTGTTTTTCCGCTTTCAAAAGCATCGTGTTTGCCGGACTTATCATCTACGGGATTAGGCTTCCTCTTTTTTGATGTACCGTCAGATTTCTTCTCTCTTTTTTCTTATAAACAAAATTTGTAAGACTAAAGTCCTTTTCTAAGGGGAAATTAACTACGTATTTCTAGAAAGGGAGGTTTAAAAGACATTATGGAAAAGCGAGAATTAGCGGCTCACGAGTCGCTTGACTTACATGAAATGATTAACTTCAAGACGCTTTGTGTAGCGAAATCCAAGCTCATGCAAGGACTTGTGTTTAATCAGGACCTGAAAACGTTAATGGAGAAAGATGTTCAGCAAGCCTCTCAAGACCTGGCTGATTTACAGGCGGTTTATGAACGGGCATCTTTTCAGGCTCCTGTTCCTCAAAACCGGCCGACTTCGATCATCAATTGAAAGGAAGGTAAGCATCATTGAATCATGACTATTTAGATCCAATCAATTCATTACACGTCCCTGAACTCGCAGATATGACATTCGCAATGGATTTTCTTTTACGGGCAAAAGAAGGCGTCAGAAATACCGCCGTCGCTTTAACAGAAACCGCTTCACCTGATGTAAGAGCTTTGCTGCGCAAACAGCTCATGCAGGGAATCGCGATGCATCAGGAAATTACCGACTTGATGGTCAGCAAAAAGTGGTTTCATCCGCATGATCTGAGCGAACAGTATAAACTGGATCAGCTCTCTGCGAAAAATACCCTCATGGTCGGAAACATGAACCTGTTTCCCGTTGAAACGAACAGAAAAGGGATGTTTGACCGCACACCTGATGAACACTAACACTGGAGGTATTACAGCATGAAGGCCGTAACGTATCAAGGAGTGAAAAACGTCGTAGTCAAAGACGTGCCTGATCCGAAGATTGAAAAACACGATGACATGATTATAAAAGTCACAAGTACGGCAATTTGCGGATCAGATTTACATTTAATCCACGGACTCATTCCGAACTTGCAGGAAGACTATATTATCGGGCATGAACCGATGGGCATCGTGGAAGAAACCGGTCCCGGCGTGACGAAAGTCAAAAAAGGCGACCGCGTCATTATTCCTTTTAATATTGCCTGCGGAGAATGCACTTATTGTAAAAATCACCTGGAAAGCCAATGTGATCAATCAAATGAAAACGGCGATATGGGCGCTTATTTCGGCTATTCAGGGAGTACCGGCGGCTATCCGGGCGGCCAGGCCGAATATTTGCGCGTCCCTTTTGCGAACTTTACCCATTTTAAAGTCCCCGAAACATGCGAAGAACCGGATGAGAAATTGAGTGTTATTGCCGATGCGATGACAACCGGTTTTTGGAGCGTTGACAATGCCGGCGTAAAAGCAGGCGATACGGTCATCGTTCTCGGCTGCGGGCCCGTGGGCCTTTTCGCTCAAAAATTCTGCTGGTTAAAGGGAGCGAAACGCGTAATAGCCGTAGACTATGTCAACTACCGTCTCCAGCATGCGAAACGGACGAATAAAGTGGAAATCGTGAACTTCGAAGACCACGAAAATACGGGCAGCTACCTGAAGGAAATCACCAAAGGCGGCGCTGATGTGGTTATTGACGCCGTCGGCATGGACGGAAAAATGACAGATCTGGAGTTCCTCGCCAGCGGATTAAAACTTCAAGGCGGGGCCATGAGCGCATTGGTCATCGCGTCCCAAGCGGTGCGAAAAGGCGGAACGATTCAGATTACGGGTGTGTACGGCGGCAGATACAACGGGTTTCCCCTTGGCGATATCATGCAGCGGAACGTCAATATCCGATCAGGACAAGCTCCGGTTATCCATTATATGCCGTATATGTTTGAACTGGTGTCAACCGGCAAAATTGATCCTGGCGATGTTGTAAGCCATGTCATTCCGCTCAGTGAAGCGAAGCACGGCTATGAGATGTTTGACACGAAAACAGATGATTGTATTAAAGTTGTACTCAAACCTTAGAGAACGGAGGCTACAGAAATGGCCAGCGCCTTACATGAATTACTCGAAATTCAGGAGATGGCTTCTTTTAAGTCACTTTGTCTGACGAAATCCAAAACCATGAAAGCGCTCGTATCCGATCCGCAGCTGAAAGAAATCATGCAGCAGGATGCGGATACATCAACAAGGCAATTGCAGGAATTTGCCTCGATTTTATCTGATGCAAAGCACGAATAGGAGATGAATAACGAATGAATCCGATTATGGAATACTTGACGGGGATGGATGCACTGACAGACCAAATTGTCGCTATGGATTTATTGAATTCGGCAAAAAGCGGAGTCAGAAACTATGCGATGGCGGCGACGGAAGCCGGAACGCCTGAAGTGAAAGCGATCCTCACCCGTCACTTAGAAGAAGCCATCGACATGCACGAGCAAATCTCACGCTATATGATGGAAAAAGGCTGGTATCATCCGTGGAACACAGATGAACAAGTCCGGTTTAATTTACAAAATATTGATACGGCGCTCCGCCTGCCCGTCCTATAAATGTTTTGCTGCTGAGACAGCACCTCTGGCTCAAGCTTCAACGAAACAGCTCTGCAGCTTCTCCAGCCTTTCTTCGGGCTGTTATTGGGGCTTGCAGCGGTGAATGCGTGCGTGGCAGCTGCCGGGCGTTCGCAAATAGAGCAGAGAAGGCAGAACAAATTGTTCTGCCTTTTTAATTATTCACGTAGCTTGAACTCCCTTAAACGCACTCATCACAAGATCATGCACATAGGAATCATTCACCTCATCACCTGTGATCAACAGGCGATAGAAAATCGGTCCGTAAATGAGATCGATGCTTACTTCAATATCAAGATTCTCTCTTAATTCACCTTTCTGAATTCCCTTTTCCAGAAGGCCTTTCGCTTGGAGGCGGCGGGGCTGGAAAAATCGCGTGCGATATTCTTCCGCCAATTTTGCATCCAGCTGTCCCGCACCGATTAATTCCTTAATAACGGTTCCTTCCCGGCTTGTCAAAAACTTTGCTAAATTTGCGGCGTGGATCAATATATCTTGCACTGTTGATCCTGTATCGGGCACAGGCAGTCTGTCCGTAGCGGTCGAAAGAAAGCTGTCCATGATAACGGCAGCCTTGTTTGACCACCATTTATAAATCGTTGCCTTACTCACTTTGGCACGCTCTGCAATTTTATCGACTGTCACCGCGTCAAAGCCATTTTCCAACAATAGGTCATAGGCAGCAGAAAGAATCGCCTTATGTGTTCCTTCATCACGCGGCCGTCCTCGTTTACTCTGCACATGAATCATTCCTTCCCGAATTATAAACGATACGTTCAGTATACTTAACATGATAAAAAAATAAAACAGAAGCCTATTTACAAAACTGAACGTTCAGTATATTATTTACTTATAAAAACTAAACGTACAGTTTAGTAAATACTCAACACTCCGCAAAACCTTAGCACTAAAAATCTATGGAGAGGAGATGAATCAGCAAAATATTTATCAAACCTCATAAAATCATTAAAAAGGAGTTCATTCATATGGCTAAAGAAAATAAACAAACAGCAGATCAGAGAATCTCAACCAGTTTAACCCTTCTTCTCGCAACGGCATGCGGTATCATTGTCGCTAATCTTTATTATGCACAGCCCTTGGCAGGATTCATTAGTGCGGCAATCGGGCTTTCTCCAAGCAGTGCCGGATTGATTGTCACGCTGACTCAAATCGGATACGTTGCCGGCCTACTGTTTCTCGTCCCTTTGGGAGATATTATCGAAAACAGAAAACTTGTCGTGGTATCGCTCCTACTAAGCGCAGCCGCTCTAACTCTGACAGCATGTGTGAAGCATGGAACACTGTTTTTAGCCGCTGCGTTTTTCATCGGACTGGGATCCATCGCAGCCCAAGTGCTAGTTCCGTTCGCATCATACCTTGCACCAGATGCCGCACGAGGCCGGGTTGTCGGCAATGTGATGAGCGGCCTGCTTCTCGGTATTATGCTTTCCCGTCCGATATCCAGTCTGGTCGCTGATATATGGGGGTGGAATGCCATATTTGCTTTATCCGCCGCGTTAAGTGTTGTCCTGGCAATCGTCTTATCAAAAGTGCTTCCTGCCAGAAAACCAACAGCAAACACAAGCTACACCGTCTTACTCGGTTCAATGTGGAAGCTGCTGCGCACGACTCCGGTCTTACGCCGCCGTGCCATTTATCATGCGTTTGTATTTGGAGCTTTCAGCTTATTCTGGACGACTGTACCTTTATTATTGTCCGGTCCTGCTTTTCATTTTTCTCAAAAGGCAATCGCGCTGTATGCATTAGCGGGCATTGCGGGTGCAGCGGCTGCACCGATAGGCGGCCGTCTGGCTGATCGCGGCTTGACCCGGCTTGCCACCGGAATCGCTCTCGGTGTTGTCATCGTTTCTTTATTACTCCCGCTCATGATTCAGAGCAGCTCCCCCGTCGGAATAGCAGTTCTGGTGGCCGCAGCTATCCTGTTGGATATGGGGGTATCTGCCAACCTCGTACTCAGTCAGCGTGCCATTTTTTCGTTGGCACCTGAATTCCGCAGCCGATTAAACGGATTATTCATGGCAATCTTCTTTCTGGGCGGCGCTGCAGGATCATCAATCGGAGGATGGGCATACGCCTCAGGCGGGTGGAGTATCACATTATGGATTGGAATCGCTTTTCCGGTCATAGCATTGCTTTATTTCACCACGGAGAAATAAGCCTTTCCCCAAAAATAAGCCGTCAGGACCAAGCTGACAGCTTTTTTTTGGTGTATTCTTCTTTACATCCATCCGAACAAAAAATCCGGATTCATGAAAAGATGATATTGATTCTTTACGCCCCGCTCATATAGCCGGACTTCCAATTCTTTCAGCAGCGGTAAAACCATGTCATAATATGTTAAGAAATAATTGCGCCATAGGCAGGTGAAACACATGAAGAAGTATTTATATAAACACCTTTTGTTAGCTCTGATTTCATCCGTTTGCTTTTTATTGGTCTTTTATGTGAGTTTAAAAGTGACACAAGAAGACACACCGCCGTTGTCTGACCGGTTTTACCTTTTTATTTATCTGTACATAGCAGCCGGATATTTGACGGTCGGCCTTGTTTCAGCTTGTATGACTGATATCTTGAAGAACCGCTGGACATTGAATAAAACGTCTTCCATTCTATTAAAACTAATCGTTTACTTACTCATACCGTATGCTATTTTTCATTCTTTCTTCATTTTAATGGCGCCGTTGATTTATGTGCTGTTTGAGTCGTTATTCATCCTGAGAAAAGCTTCATAATCAGAAAAAAACATACCGCATGCTGCCGGTATGTTTTTAAGGTATGGATCAATTTTTTGCAGTGATCCGCTTGATGTTTTCTTCCATCAAGCCGGAAATGAGCTGTTCGTTTGTATGCGGGATCTGTTTGAGCTGTTGTACGACCAGCCCTTGTCTTGCGGCTGAATGATTTTGACTCAGCTTCGCTTGCCCCTCTATTTTGCTGATTTTGATTTTAAAACCTTTTACCCCTTTGTTCATGCCTGCCAGCAATTTCGCATCGACATCCTCTAATTTGTACGGGCTGTCGGGGCTTTCGTATTTCAAGACGAGATCACTCATCGACTGCACGGTTTCTTCCTCATCCAAAAGCTCCGCCTCTCCGTAAACATGAACCGCCACATAATTCCATGTGGGAACAGCCTGATTCGTCTCATACCATTTAGGCGAGATATAACAATGAGGCCCTTGAAAAACGGCTAACACGTTTTGGCCATCAATCTCTTTCCATTGGGGGTTCGGCAATGCAAAATGACCGTATAAGCATTCGTTATCCTTACTCATCATCAATGGCAGGTGGGTTGCATACGGCATGCCTCCCGCCGTTGAAAACAATGCTGCGAAACCATACTCTTTGATTACATCGCACGCTTCAGCTTCACTCAGCTGAAATGGAGCCGGAATATACATACAAAACTCTCCTCTCTGAACATGGATTGATAAAGCGCTTTCCGCTATAATAAGATATCAACTGACATTTAAAAAGGTACAGTTTCAAATAAATACACATGTCAGAGGAGAATATCTGATGAAAAATATGATTTTCGCTTTCAGAAGCGGCACCCCGAAATATAAACAAATTTACGAGCAATTTAAAACATTGATTGAGCAGGGAAATATTCAGGCAGATGAGCGGCTGCCTTCGATTCGGGAGCTGGCGGATTCCCTGCGGGTAAGCCGCAATACAACGCTGATGGCTTATGATCTTCTTTTAGCGGAGGGATACATTCGCGGGGAAACACGCAAAGGTTATTTTGCAAATGAAGTAGAACCTTCTTTATTTCAAAAAGAAAACGATGTTGTTTACGCTAAGAAAACCGAATCAACTCAGCCGGCCCTGATTGATTTTCGCGCCGGAGCCGTCGATCAAAAGCATTTTCCTCTGAAAACATGGAGAAAATTATACAATCAAGTTTTGGCATCAGAGAAAAGCTTCCTTTACGGTGAACCGTTCGGCGAGAGAGACCTGCGTGAACAAATTGCCGCTTATCTCTTGGAATCACGCGGAGTGAAAACAGATGCGGATTCGGTTATCATCGGCAGCAGCACCCAGCAGATGCTGATATATCTCAGCCGGATTCTGAAAGAGGATTTTTCCGGAATTATCGTTGAAGACCCTGGGTTTGACGGGGCCAGAGCGGCATTTCAATTTCACGGGCTATCTATGGAAACGATGCCTGTCTATGAAAACGGAGCTGATTTTTCTCAATTGCATGCAATGAAAGAAAAATTAATCTATGTGACCCCATCCCATCACAGCCCTTACGGCGTAAGCATGTCCATTCAGCAGCGCCAAACACTGATCAATTGGGTGAATCATAGAGAGGGTTATATTCTTGAAGATGATTATGACAGTGAATTCCGTTATACACAGCAGCCGTTTCCCGCTCTTGCTTCCATTCAATCAGACCGGGTGATTTATTTAGGGAATTTCTCAAAATCCTTTCTACCGGGCATCCGCATAAGCTATATGGTTTTGCCGCAGCGCCTTTTGCACCGGTATAAAAAACGGTTTATTCATTTCGAAAGCACCGCTTCTTCGCTTAATCAGCTGACCATGGCTGAATTGATAAAGGCCGGTGAATGGACCCGCCATATTAAGCGCATGCGCACTGTCTACAAGCGTAAGATGCAGCACTTGACTTCACATATCAAGCAGCAGTTCGGCGATCAGGTGACGATCATCGGCGAGCAGTCGGGATTGTATATATTGGTGAGAGTTCACCTGAACTATACAGAAGAAACATTAATCGAACGCGCTTTTCAGTACGGAGTGAAGGTATATCCTACCGCCGTTTATTTCGTTGCCGGAAAGCCTGAACCGCCGATCATAAAGTTAGGTTTCGCCCATCTCGATACGGATCAGATCACACAGGGCGTACAGCTTTTGAGAAATGCTTGGCTGTCATGAAAGAAAAAAGGCGCCGAACGGCGCCTTTTTTTATCTTTTATTTCGTATTTCTTGTGAATTTCGGCAGTCCAAATATAATGGCGGCGATGCCGCAGATTCCGATTAAAACGGGATAGAAAGAGTATGGCAGGATGCTGACGGGTGAAATATTCCCGAATTTCCCGGCTGATAACAGCTGCGCGCCGTAAGGAATCAATCCTTGTATCATACACGAAAAGATATCCAGAATACTTGCCGATTTTCTGTTGTCGATGCTGAATTTATCAGCGATATTCTTTGCAATCGGCCCGGCTGCGATAATGGAGATCGTATTATTGGCCGCAGCCAGATTCGTCACGCTGACCAGTCCGGCAATGCCGGCTTCGGCGCCTTTTTTGGAACGGATTCGTTTCGTGATGAACTCCAGTAAAAAGTCGATCCCGCCGTTTTGTTTCATCACGCCGACCATCCCGCCGATCAGCATGGACAGGATGATCAGATCGCTCATTCCGGCGATTCCATCCGTAATCGCCTTAAAATAAGAGTCAAACGTCAGGCTGCCGCCCGCCAATCCGATGATCCCCGTCAAAACCAATCCGCCGAATATGACAGCCATCACATTAAAACCGATTAACGCAAAAACCAACACGGCGACATAAGGAAGCACCTTAATCCAGCTGTAAGATGCAGCGCCCGCATGGCCCGCGTGGCCTGCCGGAATAAAAAATAAGATAATAACCGTTAAAATAGCAGCGGGCAAAACAATCAGGAAGTTCGTTTTGAATTTATCCATCATTTGTGTTTTTTGCGTCCGGACTGACGCAATGGTCGTATCGGAAATAAAAGAAAGATTATCTCCGAACATAGCTCCGCCGACCACAGCTGCCATCGTAATCGCGCCGGAGATGCCAAGCTCTCCGCTCAGACCCGCGCTGATCGGCGCAACCGCCGCAATCGTGCCCATTGATGTTCCCATCGATATAGAAATAAAACAAGCAATGATAAACAGCCCCGGCAGCAAAAACTGCTGCGGAATAACGCTCAAAGCAAGATTGACAGTTGAATGCACCGCTCCCATCGCCTCAGCCGCTGAAGCAAAGGCACCTGCCAATATAAAAATCATAACCATAATGATAATATCAGGATGTCCCGCACCGGAAGCGAACCATTCTATTTTTTGATTGAGCGATTTCTTCCGGTTAAATAACAGCGCAAAAGCTGACGCAATGATCGCGGCAATCAAGATCGGCAATTTATAAAAATCTCCGGTCACCAGACCAGAGCCGACAAAAAGCCCTACGAATAAGACTAAAGGCAATAACGCCCAAGGATTCTTATGATTGTTCATCTGGGTAAACCACCTCTTTTCAGCATTAAAGTCGCTAATCACAGTCTAAGCAACATTTCACACTTTAAAAGTCTGCAGTAAAAAAGTCAAGCTAAAAAAAGGATAAGTAATGTTTGATAAGATAGAAAAAGCTGTTTTGTTTCCTCTCTTTAGAAAATAAAAAAACCAAGGCTCGTTTCCCTTGGTACATTTCATGCGGCCCGGCGCCCGGGACACCTTCTCTTCATTCAGAAATACATTCAGCTTTCAATCTGTTTTTAAGTTTCGCTTCATTTTCCAGGATATCTTCGTAATCCTCAATCTTCCTGTTTAATCGTTTTATAGTTTCATCAATTTCCCTCTGTTTCTCCGTCAGCCTTTTCCTTTCATTTATAAGGATGTTTTTTCGGGGTTCGATCGTATGATCGGCTCCTTCAATAAATAAAGCGGTATATTCAATCAGCGCCTCAATCGACAGCCCGGCACTTCTCATGCATTTTATAAATTGAATCCAATTCACATCATCTTCGTCATAATCGCGGATGCCGCTTTCATCGCGTTTTACCGGAGGAATCAGTCCTATACTTTCATAATACCTAAGCGTCGCGGCTGATAACTCAACCTGCTTTGCAGCCTGCGCAATCTTCATATTCTTACCACCCATCCTTCATACCTTTCATAAGCGTGCCATTATAGAATATCATTTCATAGAAAAATAAACCAAACCCCTTGACTTAAAGTCCGCTTTAACATTTAAAGTAAAACCGAACAGAGGATTCATCACTTTATCTTGGAGAGGAAGATAACCATGTGCAATAATCATCCGACTCGTGTATTAAGCGCTCCGCATGCAAAAGCTAAATTTGAGCGGACGACGATTGAGAGAAGAGCATTACGGCCGCACGATATCCTGATTGATATTAAGTACAGCGGGATTTGTCACTCAGACATCCACAGCGCATTCGATGAATGGGGCGGCGGAATCTTTCCGATGGTTCCCGGCCATGAAATTGCCGGAGTTGTGGAAGCCGTAGGTGAAGAAGTCACCACATTTGCCGCCGGCGACCGTGTGGGTGTCGGCTGTTTTGTAGACTCCTGCGGGGAATGTGAATACTGCCTGAACGGAGACGAACAATATTGCACAAAAGGCGTTGTTCAGACCTATAATAACCTGGACTACGACGGAAATCCTACGTACGGAGGCTACAGCCAGAAAATAGTTGTCACTGACAGATTCGTTGTCCGTATTCCCGATCAGCTGGATTTGGATGCTGCCAGTCCGCTATTGTGCGCGGGCATTACCACCTATTCTCCGCTGAAACACTGGAATGCCGGTCCCGGCAAAAAAGTGGCGATTGTCGGAATGGGCGGGCTCGGACATTTAGCCGTTCAATTCGCGCACGCTTTAGGCGCAGAGGTCACCGTCCTCAGCCGCTCAATGAACAAAAAAGACGAAGCGCTTGAATTTGGAGCTGATCATTACTTTGCGACAAGCGATCCGAATACATTCACTGAGCTGGCCGGACGATTTGATCTTATTTTAAATACAGTATCCGCGAACCTTGACGTAGATGCCTACTTATCCCTGCTTCGCATTGACGGTACATTGGTAAATGTGGGAGCGCCCGCTAAGCCGGACTCATACAGTGTGTTCTCCTTAATCACGGGCCGCCGCAGCATTGCGGGTTCACTCGTCGGCGGTATTCCGCAGACTCAGGAGATGCTTGATTTCGCCGCCGAGCACGGCATTGCTCCTAAAATTGAAGTGATACCGGCCGATCAAGTTAACGAAGCGTACGAACGGGTTCTCCAAAGCGATGTCCGCTACCGTTTCGTCATTGATATTGCAACTTTATAATTCTCATAAAAAACATACCAATATCTATTGGTATGTTTTTTTCAGCGCAGATTATTTTTTATTTCAGCAGCCATCCGGGCACCGCTTTTATATAAACCAATTCACCTATCAATTCAACAATCGTCTGAGTGACGATAACAGCGGCGGCTAATGAGGCCCAAGCATCCGGCAAGGCCAGTGCTAACGGAAGGACTGCGAGAGAATTTCTTGTGCCCGTGCTGAAGATCAATGCTCTTCCTTCACCTGTATCCAGACGGAACGCATATGCGATAAAACGGGAGACAAACGGCATAATGAGCAGGAATAACAGATAGATCGGAATCACACGTATAATGATGTCAGCATCACTGATGACTTTGCCGATTTGTGTGGCGACGACCGCCAATAAGACCAGAGCCATAAAAGGAACAGGCAGCCACGCCGTCCATTCCAACACCTTTTCTCCCGCCGGCTTCTTATCAGCCCATAGTTGAGTCATCACCGCCGCCAGCAGCGGCACCCCTATTAACAATAAGAATGCTTCCAGAAACGGTCCCGCATGAACAGTCCCTATTACTTCTTTCCCGATAAACAGCCACAGGTATAACGGAAGCAATACCATCTGAACGGCGAACAAAACCGGCGTGGAAGCCAGTATTAATCTCTCATTTCCTTTGCCGAGCTGAGTAAAGACGATGACGTAATCAATACAAGGTGTAAGCAATACCAAACAAACCCCTGATAATATAGGAGGAGATTGAGGAAAAATAGCGGTTAACGCCCATACAACGACAGGTACAGCTAAGAAATTACCGATCAGTAAAGCCGCCATAAACTTAAGATTTGACATGGCTTCCCTCAGCTTCAAGAATGGGATTTGGGCAAACATGGCATACATGAGAACAGCGATAAGCGGTGATATCGTCCATCCCCAGCGAAGTCCTGAATCTTTCCCGGCGATCCCCGCTATTCCGCCGATCACAAGAGTCACACCATATATCCAAATTTGCTGTTTTTCTAATGTCTCTCTGGTTATTTTCATTGGCTGACACCTCTTCTCCGCCCATTATACCTTCTTTTCTGCCGCTCTTGCATTAAGGTCCTGCCGGAATTAAAAAACACCAAGGGTCTGTGACACTTGGTGTTATTGGAACGCGGCCGAGAGATACGGGTTGAGAACCGTTAATTCTTGTAAATAACCCCCAAAAAGTATTTTTGGCGTACTGTTCCTTATCGAATAAAAGCATTCTCTTTCATTTCCAAAGCATCATCCAGCCATCTCGGGTGCATCGGCAAGAGATGTTCAGGTAATTCATGGATATCAAAATATCTGATTTCCATGGCTTCCTCTGTGGACTCTTTCAAAGTGCCGCCGATGACGTCACATTGAAAACAATTGGTAATAAAATGGCTGACTCTGCCGTCAGGGTATATAAAGGTTTGTGAACTCGGATCAGAATAAACGCCTATCATTTTAGAGACTTTCACCACTAATCCAGTTTCCTCCTCTATTTCTCTTATAATTGCTTGTTCAACTGTTTCACCAGGTTCCACATGGCCTGAAGGAATGCCCCATAAACCATTATCAGCACGCTTCATTAATAAAACGGAACTTGATTCTTTCATTATAATTCCAGCGACTCCGGCTTTCACTTGTTCTGTCCATTGGAAATCCGGTTTTTTCCGTACTTCTGCCTTTATTTCATTATCGAACAAGTCTTTCAGATCGCGGATCACAACATCCGGATTTCTAAAATCATGTTTTGCAGGAAATAAAGTATGTTGATCAGAAACTAATACGGAAGTTATGCCTATTTGGTTTGCTCCGACAATATCTGTTTCAGGCGTATCCCCGATCATAACGCATCTCTCTTTATCCTCAAAAGGCTCTAGTACTTTTTCAAATATTGAAGACGCCGGTTTTCCAATTATCATCGGCTCTTTAGCAGCTGCTGTTTTAACAGCCGCGACTATAGCGCCTGTCGCGGGAGCTGGTCCGTTAGCGGCAGGAAATGTTTTATCCCCGTTTGCAGCGATAAATGAAGCCCCGCAGCGGATGAGGTTTACTGCCTTATGCACATCCTGAAATGTAATATTTTGATCCCATCCAATGACAACAGCCTCCGCCTGATCTTCCGTAAGATCAATACCGGCCTTTTGAATTTCACTTTTAAGTTGGTCATTTCCCAATATATATGCCTTCTTTATTCCTTCACTGACAAGGTAATCAGCTGTTGCCCACCCCGCAGTAAACACTTCACCAATACTTGCTGAAATCCCCAGTTTATGAAGGCGTTTCACAATCGTTTCTCTTGTAACACAAGGATCATTCGTTAAAAAGCGAATGGCTTTCTTTTCTTCACGGAGTCGTTTTAAAGAGGCCACAGCTCCTGGTAAAGCTTTATCTCCTATATATATCACTCCGTCTAAATCAAATAAAAATACATCATAATTCTTGGAAATCATCGTAACACTCCTTAAGCGGTTGTCTCTTGGTTAATAGTTGAGCGATACGCAAAATGATTTGTAGGGCCTTGTCCTTTCCCGATTCCTAAGGGATGTTTAATGGCTGCTGAAATGAATTCCTTTCCAGTTGCCACTGATTCCGGTATGCTGTGCTGCTTTGCCAGCTCTGCAGTTATCACAGCTGAAAATGTACATCCTGTTCCATGAGTATGCTTTGTATCAAAGCGGGGAGAAACAAATTCCTCGAAGTCCTCGTCAAAGTACAAAATATCACGGGCTTCTCCGTTCAGGTGCCCCCCTTTTACGACAGCACTTTTCGCCCCGTATACCTCCACTATTTCTTTCGCCGCATCACGCATCTGCTGTACAGTCTCGATTGATTTGCCGATGATTACTTCCGCTTCCGGAATGTTCGGTGTAATAACAGTTGTTTGGGGTATTAATAATTTCTTCAAATGATCAAGGGCGTCCTTATGGAGCAGATGATGTCCGCTTTTAGCAATCATAACCGGATCCATCACATACGATTGAATATTTGCGTCTTTTAACTTTTCTGCCAGCAATTCAATAATTCCTATACTTGCAAGCATACCGG
This sequence comes from Bacillus sp. JK62, assembly GCF_053663455.1. Lineage (NCBI taxonomy): Bacteria > Bacillati > Bacillota > Bacilli > Caryophanales > Bacillaceae > Bacillus > Bacillus sp. JK62. The sequence goes on along the minus strand of NZ_JBSJQA010000005.1, from coordinate 168,239 downwards.
TTTTGACAGCATCCGGTTTTATATCATCCATGACACAGTCTATTTGCTGAGATATATTCTGAAGAGACATCTCCTCAAAACTTTTCACACCAAGTGTGTTTTGTGCAACAACTGATGTAATAACAGCCATTCCATATACCTTTTGTTCCTGAAATGTTTTTAAATCCGCATGAATTCCCGCCCCTCCGGAAGGATCAGTCCCAGCAATCGAAAGCGCTTTATAAATATCCTTCAACTTACACTCCTCCTTCAGGCAGGTTTCACTGCTTTAAAAATGACAAAAGGCGGATATTCCTTTTCACATTTCCAATTATTAAATTGAAACTCTTTCTCTATGGCTTTTACATGCTCTTGGTCAATATCGTTTAACGTTGGTTCTGATAAAGTTACATTTTCAAAACCTGCATGAGTTAATAGTTTATAATACATTGACTTCGGCCAATGAAAATCATTTAAAATTAAATCTGCTTGTCCCGGAACATGGAGCCATTCATTTCTTTCTTCTCCGTAAGAATATTCTTTCCCCGGTATTCCATTGCGGAAGGTTGAAAATTCAATCCCGGTTGAATCAGGATTCGTATCGAGTATGACAAATGAAGCTCCTGGTTTTAACACACGAAAAATTTCATTTATGATACCTTTGATACGCTGGTCACTATCCGTATTAATAAAAACATAACAGGCCATTGCAGCATCAACCGAGTGATCTGGTAAGAAGGAAAGATTATCGTGTTCAATTAAATGATAGTCCACATGAGGATGTTGTCTTTTTGCCTTTGCTATATCTAACATCTTCCTTGATTCATCGACTGCGATCACATTGCAGCCTATTCTGTCAGCCAGCCTATAAGCTACCTTTCCCGGACCGCATCCGAAATCCAGCACCTTTTTAATCTCCGCTTTATCAAAAGTACGAAAAACAAACTCAAAACCTAACGTTTGTTCTAAAACGTCATTATAAGCATCGAATTTACCAGCAACACTGTCTTCTTTCCATGAAGTTTTCATTGAATTTCCTCCTTTTGCTCAATTGAGAAATAATGAGACCACTTATTCCTGACGAAAAATTGATATATAGGAAGTAAACTTTGAAATAGAGAATGACCCATATCCCGTTTATATGCAATATGCTGGTATATACTGAAAAGGAAAAGAATCTGTTTCCAGTAATCAGGTAAATCGAGCATTTCAATATCGTTTTTAGTCATAGAAATTTGATCTTTCCTAAGTAATTCTTCATACTTTAAGACTGTTTCAATGGACGGCCAGTTATTTCCCTCAGGCATTTTCGGAAATTCAAATTCCGGAATATCATGGTGATTTTCAGCTTCTTCAAGCACCGTTTTCGCCCATTCATGATCTGAATCATAAATATGGATTGATCCCGCATTATGAAAATATTCTCCGACTTCTAAACGCAGTTCTCTGGCCATTAATTCCTGCATGAAGGTAAATGAGAAAAGATCACTGATCATCCCGCGAAAAGCATCATTTGCACGCATGACAGAAGACATGTATAATTCGCCTTCCCTCACAAAAAACTGCAAACCGATTGTGCAGGAAACATCTATATTTTCTGAAACGAAGAGTTCCGAAGCATCGAATATTTGAATAAATGCCCTTTTTGAATCAATATCTTCTTGTGTCAAAAGATTTTTTATTCTATTCCATTGATTTAGTTTTGCATTTCCGAATTCAAATATTTTAGGCCCATACGCAGTGCCTGTTAATGTTTTTTTATTCATTGAATATGAAGGCATTTTTTTATTGTAATAACTGATAAAATCTAAGTCGTTACTCCCCGATAAATACCATAACACTTCAGCAAAATTAAACACGATATTGGTTTTTCTTGAGGATAAATAAGTGACACGTTCTATTGGATTTTCCAGAGTCAGATGGTAGTTCAATTGTTCTCTGCTTTTTTGTCCGCGCGGTGAATTGAAAAATTCAGGGTTGTGATAGATGTCATACAGCGTTTCCGTATATGCTTCATGAAAAGTTCTCTTTCTCATTGAGATTCCGCCTTATATGCTGCAAAGATATTTTTAATGTTCTCTAATAAATCATCTGTATCTTTATAGCTGATGTACTCAACATCCGCCACTGCATTTAACCCTTGAATTAAGAAAGCATAATCCTTGTCCTTTTCTAGAAATAGCACGATCTTTTTTTTCAAGGCAGAAGCCCATCCAATTTCTATATGTGTTCCGGGAGAAGCGGGTGATCCGGGGAATGCTGCAAAAAGGTCGCAAGTGCTTATTTCATCAAAATCAATTTTAGTGCATTGAAGGGGTGTCATGAAATCTTTCCCCCACCCTTCCCGCTTGTGAGCATTATGAACCAGCCATCCTTCATTCTCAAAAAAGGAAATTAATGATTCCAGCTTTCCCCTCTCATACGTACTCATCAATCCAGTTTTCTCATCTACTAAACTTTTAAAAGGCCCTGCCAGAAAAACTTTTTTCGTCGCCACTTCATATCACCCTTTCAAAATAAATAAAGCCACTTTCCTCTATGGAAAGTGGCTTAAATATAGATAAGATAAAGAATCTCTCTAATTTTTCACTTCCCTACGCTGGTATTAACCAAATCAGGTTCAAAGGGTCAGGACGTATTGTCTCTTCTCAGCTATTAAAGCTCCCCTAGTGACTTTTTATAAATATTTACTTTAATTCTATGCTATTCCATATAAATAGTCAAACAATGACCGGCAAAAAGCGCTGCGGATATCTCTGGGATTTCCCTTCCTTGCAGCTTACCCACTAGTTTTAAAACCTTCCGGCCTCTTTTTTCCTGCCAACGAATAAGGTCACGGCCACACTCGCTGAACTGACCAAAGTCCCCAGAACGGCAGCAAGAATTGTCAAAAAGCCATGGGGAATCAGAAATCCAATCGGAATGAGGCCCGCAAACGTGAGAACGATAAAACATTGATAGACTCCGGATATGATTCTCACAACCAAGCTGCTAAAAAAGGACATGACGAATGGCGGAATGAACAAACATAAAATGATTCCGAGTGAGATCAATAAAATCATAGGCTCGTCAAAAGAAATGACACGATCACCGGGAGACTCTTCAGCCGCCGCGAATACAGCAAATATAGACATCATCAGCGTAAGAAAAACAAGAAAAAACCTTTTCAGCAACGTTATGACTCCTTTTTATAAAAACGGGTATCCTTTTTCAATCACAATAACCATTTTATGTTATCAAATGAAATAATATGAAGTCAATTGATGAATGAATAATGTAATAAACGGCTTGCTGCTGTGTCGGTCTTATATAAGGCGGAAAACCAATCCGTACAGAATCAATATTGGTTTTCTCGATGTGTTTCATCAGTTTGACGGCATCACTGGTTCTTACGGCTGAAACCCCGAACTTCAGTTCAACATCTTCAAATTTTCGCTGATTAACATACTCAATGATCTGAAGGCGCTCATCCATGCTGAGTGAATGCTGTTCACCAGTCGTGCCGCATATGAGTAACGAATGGATACCGCTGTTTTTCAAATGTTCGACATTAGGATCAAATCCTGCTGAATATAAACGTTCATCTTCATGAAAAGGCGTAGGGATAGCAATAAAATTTGCATGAGAGTGACCTCCAAGTACTATTCTTGAATATCTGCAGAGTATCATATAACACTGTCTGACATTTAAAAAAGTACAGTTTCAGATAACCCAACATGTCAGATGTAAAGGCTGACACACAAAAAAGGCAGGCAAAGAGAGCCTGCTTCATTGCTTCATCCTATAGCGATTCATTCTCTGGATTGCTTGACAAATAAGAGTAATAAGGCAAACTAAATATAAAAATTGTACTAATGAGGCGGGGTTTTATGATTTTAGATTTAAAAGGTGAAACGCACATGGATCATCTTGTGGGAATGCTGTATTCTGCCGTTAATGAAAATTACTGCCGCTTAATATCCATTGTGTCAGACATGTCACAGCAAGAGATCGATTATAAAGGACCAAATCAAACATACAATAGTACAGCTCAGCTAATAAGACACTTAGCATATGTTGATCTCAACTGGATATTTAGAATAAAGGGTGAACCGATACCAAAGCAGCTTGAAGAGAAGTATGGACCAATGTTAGATCAGAACAATAAGATCCCTTTCATTTCCGGTGTTTCATTAAAACAAATTCTCACTGATTATGAAGAAGTATTCAGCATGTTTAAGTCTGTTTGTTATCAGCTAACTGACGATCAGCTGAATCACACAGTAGATTATGAAGCAGATAAACAAGCAACCATTCAATGGGGAATATGGCATATGGCAGACCATAATAGATATCATCAAGCTCATATTAATCAGCTTCGCAAATGGTTTGAAGAGAAACAGAAACCTGGCTGTTAAAGCCGCTTTTAGGAGGAGCAAGGATAAATTTATTACAAATTCATTTTCACTGACTGCCAATCAATTAAAATGGTCAGACAAAAAACCACATTTGCTGTTGAGTAGTTGTGGAATAAAGCATCGCATCAACTGCACTATGACAAGCTGAAACGTTAATATTTTGTGTTTCAGCCATTCGATCGCTATATTTGATCATGCTGTCCCAATACGATTTTTTTTATAGTCTTTGCCGCAGCAAAGTCCTCTGGAATCCTATACTAATCTTCCGCAGCCGCTGCATCGGCCTTTGTCACATGAACTGTACCAAACGGATGGTTGGGAGGAGCGTAAATTGAATATAGTTTTAACGGCGTATTACCCGTATTAATCACATTGTGCCACGTGCCGGCAGGGACAACAATGGCATAATCATCATAGACATTTCTTCGGAAACTTAAATGATCTTTACTCTTGCCCATTTTAACTAGCCCTCGGCCTTGCTCAATCCGTAAGAATTGATCTACGTTAGGATGGATCTCCAAACCGATATCTTCTCCAATACCAAGACTCATCAAAGTAATTTGAAAATGCTTTCCTGTCCATAGGGCCGTACGGAACGTATTGTTTTGTTTTGCGGCTTTATTGATATTCACGACAAATGGTTTTGGTCCATAATCTTTCAAGAGAAGGTTTCTATCTTCGTATGAAGGATCATAGTTATTTGGAACAGTCCAATAAACAGATCTTCCATCGCTATACATCGGCACATTCACACAATAATAACATTGATGCGAAAAAGGTATATAATACATTTTTCATCCCCGCAATTTTAAATTTTTGTGATATTATCCTATGCGTTTTGTAATGAGAGTGTGCCGCACTAAGGAATTCCCTTGTTCAGCCTAAAAGACTGAAGTTAGCAGAATCGTTTTGGCCACAAAACCCGTTTGCATAAAAAATACCAAAGGCCTGTAACTCTTGGTAACACTGTTGCAGCCGAGAAACTTAAACCTGCCCGGGGTATGCACTCACCAGTCCGACAACCAAGAGATATTGTGTTTTCTGTTCCACAAGCCGATTAAAACAGCCACAGTCACATAAATGGACGTATTCAACAAAAAAAGAGCAGTAAACCCGTAAGTTACTGCTCTCCTCAGTCTATCCACCGTTCATTTGTTTTACAATGTATTCAGCATCATTTCCTACACCTTGAAGCAGCGCCGAACCTCGCCTATGCTGCCAAGGCAAACCAATAAAGTACAATCCCTCCGCAGCTGAAACACCCCGGTGATGTATAATTCGGCCTTCCTTATCCAAAACACCTTCTATTTTCATCCACCAAAGCGGATTCTTAAAACCAGTTGCCCAAATAACATTGTTTACTTCTAATGAAGATGAGTCTTTAAAAATGATTTCATTTTGCTTTCCGGCTATGACTCTTTGTTTTAAGATGATCTTCTTCTGTCTTATTGCATGTTTTAATTCATACCCAAATATGGGGTCGCCTTTCTTTTGAATGAACTTGCCTAATATTGATGTATGACTTGCATGTAAAACTCCTAATTTATCAAACCACCAAAAAATGCTTCTTTTTCCAATCCATAAAGGGAAATAAACCGGTTTATTACTGCAAGCCAAATATGTAACTCTTTCTTTGGATAATTCAACAGCTATCTGAGCCCCGCTATTCCCGCCGCCGACTACTAGTACATTCCCAGGCGCCAGTTGTTTTGAATGTTTATATTGTGAAGAATGTAATTGATGAATATGACCGGCTACATCCTTTGATATTGATGGGATGTTAGGGGTATGAAAAGGACCTGCGGCCATCACAAGATTCTTCGTTTGATATTCTTCCCGGTTTGTTTTTATTAAGAAATAGTTGTTTAATTTTTGGACACTTATTACTTCTGTCCGTAATTGGATCGGGATTTCAAATCTTTCAACATATTTTTTCAGATAAGCAGCAATTTCATTTTTTGAAGGGAGTCCATGCTTGTCTCCTTCAAGATGCATTCCCGGCAAAGAGCTGTACATTCGAGAAGTAAATAAAACCAATGAGTCATACCGGTTTTTCCAGCTTTCCCCCACTTCATGACTTTTATCCAAAATGATAAACTTTTGTTCCGACTTCTTTAGATAATATCCTACTGAGATTCCTGCCTGACCGGCTCCGATTACTATCGTGTCGTACATATGAATCCCCCCTCCGGTTTTATCTTAATTGTCAGCAGACAAAGTGAGTCCCTATCTCCTCCTTTAATGATGATGATGGTCACGCGGATTCTCAGTTTGGGCCTGACAAAGAATCGTATTGTCGTGATTATGCGCAGCTGTTTCCATTTGAATGGTTACATGTGTAATGCCTTTATCTCCAAGTTCATGTTCAATTTTGCGTAAAATACTTTCACTTTCAGAAATGGTCAGCTGATCGTTAACAACAGCGTGGCAGGAAAGAGCATTCAATCCGCTTGTGATAGACCATATGTGCAAATCATGAATACTTTGAATTCCTTCTGTCTCTTCAATTGTCTGAATGATGTCAGTGACATCGATATTTTCCGGAGTTCCTTCCATTAATACGTGAATGGAGTCTTTCGTCACATGGTAACCGCTTCTCAGAACAAGAATAGCCACAATGACACTGGCCGCTGGATCTGCCCAGCTCCACCCGAAGAAGATGATAAGGATCGCAGCCAGTATGGCACCTACAGATCCGAGCATGTCACTTATCACATGTAAGTAAGCTCCTCTAATGTTCAGGTTATTCTTTGTATCTCCGCCGTTCAGCATAATCCAAGCGACCAATATATTCACAGCTAACCCGATGATACTTATCGTCAGCATGCCGGTTGTTGCTACCTCCGGCGGATGAGAGAAACGTTTGATTGCTTCATAAATGATATAAAGGGAAATCAATATTAATGCAACACCGTTGATCACAGCTGCAAGAATCTCAAATCGTTTGTAGCCGAATGTCTTATGATGACTTGCCTTTTTTTCGGCCAATTTAAAAGCAATCAGAGCCACCATTAATGAGATTGAATCACTCAGCATATGGCCTGCATCTGACAAAAGCGCTAAACTATTGGTTAAAAATCCGCCTATCGCTTCTATTATCATATAACCTGTAATCATGATAAATGAGATCAATAAAACCTTCTTATTGGATCCGCCAGCGTGATTGTGATTGTGACCCATAGAAATCTCCTCCTTATCTAATACACTGTATTTATTATTTCTTTTCTGCTATGAAGCATTCTAACACGGACACAAAAATAACCTTATATGATTATATGCTCATATACGAATATATAGGTTCTTTACTGAAATGTCAAAATATTTTCAATGAAAATGTTTCTTATCATTAGCTTAGCTTGGGAGGTTGCATTGCTATGAAGCCGCGGATTACAGTAATTACTTTAGGCGCAGACAATTTAGAAAAATCGCTGCACTTCTATCGGGATGGCTTGGCTCTGCCTACAGAAGGAACAGCCGGTACAGATTTGAACGACTTGCAAACAGGACTGAAACTTGCCCTTTGGGACCGCAAAAACATCGCACATGAATCAAACGTTACGATAACTGATCCCGCTCATGATACTTTTTGTGGCGGATACGCCGTTCACTTCCAAGACCCCGATGGACACTTATGGGAAATCGTTTGGAATCCGCACTGGGATGCAAGTGAATAACCAAATTTTATAGCAACAATAAAAACACACCTGAATGTTCTGGTGTGTTTTTTAATTTGTTTCCCACAACGATCAACCTATTTATACGATGGCGGGATGCTTTGCGGAAAACGGAATACATTTTCGGGATCGTATTTCGCCTTTATTCTTTGAAGCCTGGCAAAGTTTGAGCCATAATATGCTTTTCCGAAGTTCTCGATATTTTGATCCGGAACATTCACATATGAACCTGTTACATATGGTTTCATCAGCTGACGCACTCTTTCAACTGATGCAAGATTCGAAGCTTCTTGTGATTTATTTTCCCAACTGGCCGTCCATTCCGTATAAAATAATGGACGGCGCCAATAGAAGGCTGTTTCACTGCTTGGAACTCTGCTTATCGCGCCGCCCCAATTGATAAAAAAGAAGTTGGTTTCTGTCCCAGTCGCTTTTTCTAAAAATTGTCTCATTACTGCAATAGGTTCTTCCGGCCAAAGATTGAGCGCCCACGCCGAGGAGAATTTAACACTCTGATCAGATCTGCCGGGAATCGGTTCGTCAGGATCTAAGAAATCTATACAATCCGGGTAGTATAGTGTTTTGATTACTGTTTGTGCCGGCGTTCCGGCATTTAATAAAGGTTTTAATAATTGAACCAGCTCCGGTTTTGAACCGAGGAACAATCCTTCCGCATGGCACAAACCATTTACTTTGCTGTAAATCTCAAGGTAGCATCCTAATCGTTCGTCTGTAAACGGCGCCCATTTTTGCCACGCTTTAAATACCGTTTCTAACTGTTCCCACGGCCAAATGATATTAAAGACGGTTGCGGTTTTAGGGGCACGGTGAACTTTGAATGTATATTGGGTGTTATATCCGAAATTGCCTCCCCCGCCGCCTCTGGAAGCCCACAGTAAATCTTCATTGCGGGAATGATTTGCTTGAATGATCCTGCCTTTGGCATCTACCATTTTCAGTGCGAGAAGGTTATCACTTATCAGGCCGATCGATCGTGAAAGCACTCCAAATCCGCCTCCCATCGTGATTCCTCCGATTCCGACGGTTGGACTGTCTCCGAACGGGGCCATAAAACCTTCCCGAGCTAAACCTTTTACAAGCGGGCCGACGTGAATGCCGGTTTGAACGGTTGCTACCGCGTTTTTTTCATCTAAGAAAACGTTATTCATGTCACTCACATCAATAACAATCCCATCACTTACCGTGGAAAGATTTTTATCCAGAGCATGGCGGCCGCTTCTGACACGCAAAGGCACATTCTTCTCACGAGCCCATTTAATAGCATTACTTACATCGTATGAATTTTGTGCAAAAACAAAGACAAGCGGACAGACATCAACATAAGGGTTCCAATTCTTAACCGCCTGTGTATAGCCGGGGTCCCCTTTGAAGATGACACGTCCCGTTAACTGTGCTGATCCCATCTATTTCACTCCCAATAAGCATTTGATTCCGATACCAGTATATGCAGGAATTGGACAAATTCTTAGACAGATGTTCTGCAAACTTAAAAATAGATACATATACGCGAAGATGATATAAAAACAAAAAAAGACAAGAGCGGCAACCTGCCGAAACTCTTGTCTTTCCTGCCTTTTTTATCATGATAGGCACTTACATTTATTGGCGGATATACCGACCTGACTATGGAAGTCCATAGAACATTATGTTTGCCCTGCCATGCGTGGTTCTGCTGAGACACCGGCTGAGCAATCTTTCTGTTTGATCCCCCGACAAGAATCTTTTTCTTTATCGTTTTTGCACCCCTGTACGGATAAAATCAATACACATTGAATCTTATCTTTTACATGATGAAAAGCTCTTATTTTTTCTTCTTGTGCTTACGTTTGCAATCATGTTTTTTCTCTTTCTTATGACGTTTTTTACATTTCGCTTTGGCTGCTAATTTTGCCGCTTCTACCTTTGCTTCTGCTGCTGCTTTTGCTGCTTCTGCCGCTCTGGCTCTTGCTTCTTCCGCCCTTGCTATGGCTTCTTCCGCTCTGGCTCTCGCTTCTGCTTCTCTTGCCGCTTCCGCTCTTGCTGCGTCGTCCGCCATATCAAAATCATGACCAAGGTCACAGGCTTCATTGTATGGCTTTTTCTTCGGAACGTACTGTTGATCTTCACCTTCGTTATAATACATTACGCCACTCCTTCTCTCATTTTTTAATCTCTACATACTATGTAAAGAAAGAACTGCAGCTTGGACTGGTATTTTGATGAACCGGCACATTTTTAGGGCAATTTTCATTTATCATTGCAACAGATTCTGGATGCTTGATGAAACTTGAATGATTTTGACGATTATCATAAACAGCTTAAAAAGGGAGACTACGAAAAAACCAAGGGGTTAAACCCTAGTTTTTTTTGTGAAAATGATAAAAAGGATGCTGCACGCTGCAGCACCCTTTTTATTGAACGATTGGAAAGTGTTTTTTGGCTTTTAGTTTGCTTGCTGTGTTTGTTTTACTGGTTCTTTGCTAAAAAGTCCGACAATGTTCCACAAGATAATAGCAGCAGCGATGATTACACGAGCCGTACTGACTTCTTGGTTAGTAAACAATTTATAGCCATATATTGATCCCAATGCTGCTATGCAAAAAATATTGAACCATTTACTCCAACGCAATTAGAAAACTCCTTATAAAATGATTACATTTCCAAACAATGTATTATAATATCAACAAAATTTTTCAATTTTTCAATATTTAACCTTAAATCATTCTTAATTGGTTTTCCTGATCATTGTCTCTAATGTCATTCGGTCTTTCGGAGTTTTGATCGTTTTTTGTTACAGGCTAGACCCAGACATCATTTTCAGCTGTTTGATCAGTTATTTCCTGCCCGGTATTCACAACACCTTTAGGTTCTACAAGCAAAATGTTACACTCTGATTCTGCATAAGGTTTATGTTCAACATTTTTCGGAATGACAAACATTTCACCTTCATTTAATTTTACTTCTCCATCACGAAATTCAATGATTAAATTACCCTTAATAACAATAAAGACTTCATCTGTTTCGTCATGCTTATGCCAAACAAAATCCCCTTGTACTTTAACAAGTTTAAATTGATAATCATTCATTTCAGCGATTACTTTTGGAGACCATTGATCTTGGAACGCAGCTAATTTCTCTTGGAAATTAATCGGTTTATATTCCATTCTTTCCCCTTCCCGTGTAAAACTCAATCATTTTACTAGTCCCAAATTAAAGGCCTGTCAACCTCAGCAGTTCTGAGGTAGTCTAAAAGCTGACCCGTATGTACAGACTCATGGTAAGCGATTCTTAATAACATGTCTCCCAGTTCGCGAATATATCCAACATCAGACCTGTCAATCTTTATATTTGTTAAATCTGTTTCGTTTAACGATTTGATGAATGACAAAAACTCGGCCCGATACGGTTTTGCGAATTCTAATTCTTCGGTTACTGTGGTAAACGTTTTTGATTCATACGGGTTTTCGGATTCCTCTGAAGACTCATTCATTTGTTTTAGTAAAATGTGATGATAAAGAAATTCCGCTTCTAATACATGTCTTATCATTTCCTTGCACGACATTGCTTCGGAATCCGGGCGCCAGTCCATTTTTTCCTCAGGTACAGCTGTCCATAACTTGATGCTTCGCCGTCTTACCTCTTCAAAATGTAAAACAATAAGGTCAATTGTATTCAAGTATTTTCCCCCTTTTATTTTTAAATAATAATTCTCCTTCTTCACGGAAAAAACCTCTTCAAATAAAAAACATATTCTTTCCCGACTCGCTGGATTGATAATCAAACCATTTTTAAGATAAGAAGATATTCATTCATCCATACAATAGACTCTGGCTGAACATATACTGAATGATAGTTTGCATCAGAAAGGAGAAATCAGCTTTGGCAAAATATCGGATCATGACCTTTGACGGGGGCGGTACATTAGGTGCTTTAAGTTTACAACTATTGAACAGACTGGCTGAAGAAAATCCGGCATTAATAAGCCGAACCCATGTATTTGCGGGAAATTCAATCGGTTCATTTACTGCCCTGGCATTAGCAAGCGGAAGATCTCCGAGGGAAACACTTCAGTATTTTGAGGATGAAATCCTGCCCGCATTCAGCACTTCCCGGCCGGGCGGACCTGTTTTTAATCAGCAATTACCATATTCCGGTTTTATTAAAGCGGTACGAAACTTTTTCCCGCCAGGCCTTCGTCTTAAAGATGTAAGAAAACGAATTGTTGTCCCTTCATTCAAATTATACTCCCCGGCACTGGATCGTTGGACGCCCGTATTATTTCACAACTTTCCCGGCTCTCCCTATTTAAATGAGAAAGTGAGTGATGTCATACTGCGGAGCAGCGGTGCTCCCGCGACACAGCGCGCCTATCAAAACTACGTGGACGGATATGTAGTGGCAACGAACCCCAGTACAGCCAGTATCGCGTTTGCGGTTGGTAAAGCCAACGTGCCATTGGATCAAATTGCGGCGCTATCCATCGGTACAGGTGAAGCCCCTACTCGGTTAAGAAGAGATACGAGGGGATGGGGAATGGTAAGTGCGGATAACATACGTCCCGAAAATCTGAAGAACCTTCCTCCAAATTGGGGAGTCCTTTTGGACAGGTCGCCTAATGAACCTTTACTGCCATTTCTTCAGATGATCTCCGGCGGAAATGGCTACTATGAATCCATGGTCAGCGCGAATCTGCTGGGAGATCGCTTTTTCCGGTTAGATCCGCGGATTCCTAACTTCTCCAAAACAGACCCTTCCGTGGTTCCCGCTGTCATTGAAATTGCAAACAAAACCAACTTACAGCCTGCGAATACATTTATAGAGAAAAACTGGAACGACAGCGCTAAATAAGCAAGAAGTTTACATCATCATACAATGAACAAAAAATACCAAGGGACTCAAACCCTTGGTATTTTTAATGCGGCTGAGAGGATTTGGACCTTCACGGGTTATTCACACGCTGGGATACTGTTTCATTTGAAGCTGAATCGGTCGGTTTTTGCTCTTTTTTTATTTTCACCGTTTCAGGCAGTAAGAAAGTAAATATTGCCGCTCCCAACAAAATAATAATTGAGAAATAAAAAGAAAGATCATAGTTACCCATTTCACTATAGAGAAAACCCGGTACATAAGCTCCCAGCGCTGATCCTATCTGATGGCTCAGGAATAACCAGCCTAAAATAAAACCAACTGAATATTGTTTAAAATATTGCGTGGCTAACATTTGAGTAGGGGCTACAGTTGCAAAATCAACTAGTCCAAACAGGGTGGCAAAAATAAGTAATATGACCGGATGATGACTATATAACAGGATACAAATTGATAATGCGCGTATGGCATATAAAAGAATAAGCATCTTTTTACTGCTCCAACGGTCTGCCGCAATTCCTGAAATGATTATCCCCAATATATTAAATCCCGCCAATACACTAACTGCGGCACTGGTTACACTTGTTGAAAATCCATGGTCATGAGAAAAAGGGATAAGGTGAGTATCCATCAGCCCTGTAGTTGTAAAACCGCATATAGCAAAAGGTAATATTAAAAACCAGAATTGTTTCTTGCAAAACACAGCCCAAACAGAAAAGCGGGCCGTATGCTGTTCACTTTCAACTCCTGCTTTCATAAAACCGCCCATAGGAGATAACCCCATCTCGCCGGGATGATTCCGTAAAAATAACAGTATGACAGGAAACACAATAACCATTAAAAGCAGACCCAAAATCACTACAGTTAACTTCCAGTTAAACCATTGAATCAAAATGAGAGAGCCGGGAACAAGAAGCATCTGACCAGCGCCAAACCCTGCCTCCATAATTCCAAAAGCAAGTCCGCGTTTTTCATTAAACCAATTTGTAACAACAACTGTTGCGGCTACATTAGATGCCCCTCCGACACCGACGGAGATAACAATTCCGTAAAGGATAAATAATTGCCATGGATGATTTACAAAAGAAGTCAATATAAAGCTGATCCCGACTACGAAAGTGCTAACTGACAAAATCATTCGGGGACCTAATTTATCAACCAGCCTCCCTATTATGGGCTGAGATATGCCATATATGATAAAACTCAGAGTGGAAATAAGTGAGATTGTTCCTCGATTCATAGAAAAATCTTTTTCCCATGGTTCAACAAAAGCTCCAAATGAAAGACGCGCGCCTTGAACCGCTAAAAAGGTGAAAAAAGTGACAAACACAATGATCCATGCATAGTGATATTTTATTCGCATCCTATCCCCCCTCACTTTATAATTCCAAATCCCAGCGCTCTTCTATTAAATTTGATCCCCATAAAGGTTTTTCTTCATGAATTTCTGTAATTTCGAATCCATTCTTTTTATACAATGGCCGGGCTGTTGACATGTCTCTTACCGTCCAAAGAAATATACGCTCGTATCCATTTTCTTTACAATATTGAACAAGTGCCTTAATCAGACGGCTGCCGACACCTTTTCTTTGAAAAGACGGATCGACTAAGAACCACCTTAACTGACCTGTTTTTTCATCGTCATTCACTAAGCCGATACAACCCGCAAATTGATTCCCGCTTTCTGCCACCCATATTTTTTCAATATCCGCTTTAAATGTATCGTGAAGATAGGATAAAAATGTTTCATCCCAGCCATGGGATTCGGCATAAAATAATCGCTGTTTCTCAATTATGTTTTTGACATCCTCTGAAGTATAATAGTCTCTTATTGAAATCGGAGATTCTTTATCATAAAAAGAATGCTGCAAAATGTTTTGAATGATTTCCATTGAATGTACAAGTTTTTCTTGTTCCTCTTTGTCTATGCGTTCAAGGATATATTCAACTTGCTGATTGGCTTTTTTCTCCAGGCTTTTATAAATACTTTTCCCTGACTCGGTGACATAAAGGAAATGGTTGCGTCCGTCTTCTCTGCATTTTTGCTTGTATATGAAGCCTTCTTCTTCAAATTTTCTGATAATTCTGCTTACATATCCTCTGTCCAGGTCTAACCTTTCTTGAATGATTTTTGCTGTACAATCGGGCGTATTATAAATTTCGTATAAAATCCTGGTTTCCGTTAAAGAGAATGGACTGTCATAAATATGTTCATTCAGAAAACCCAAAATGTCTGTATAAAATCTATTAAATTGTCTGAATGCCAAAACACGTTTTGTTTCCAAATTGTTGAACCTCCTCCAAAAGATTGACTTAAGAAACTTTTTCCATCGTAATCGAAACAGTTGCTTGAGTCAACTATTAATTTTCATCCCCTTTCAATTTGATGATTTTCTTACCGTAAAAAAACACATTGAAAATAAACGACACTGTTACATCGGAAAACAGTTACGTACCGGGATACATTCTTTTGACGTTAATATGGACATACAAAAAGTCACTTCCCATTACGTAAAGAAAGCGACTTTTTAGATTTGATTTTCAAGTTCCTTTGACAAATTTTGAAAAGGAACTTGACTATTCAGTTGTACTGTATTAAGTTTAACTATATAGTCGAACTGAATAGAGGATGAGGATATGAAACATAAATTATTACCGCTGTCTGAAACCATGCATTATATTTTATTAGCTCTGCGTGAGCCGCTTCATGGCTATGCCGCCATGCAGAAGATCGAAAAGATGAGTAACGGAACTGTTATTTTAGCGGCCGGCACATTATACGGCGCGATTGAAAACTTGAATAAGCACGGCTGGATTGAGCCTGTTGGAGAATCAGGCCGGAGAAAAGTCTATAAGATAACTGCGGAAGGAAGCGCCATTTTGAAGATGGAACAAAACAGGTTACTGCATATTTTATCCCTGCACGAAGGAAGTGAATCGAATGAAGAAATTTAAGATGTTTTTTGATATTGAAAAAGAGGAGCAATGGCTGAACGAGCAATTACAAAAAGGCTATCGCTGTACAAATATCAGCGGATTAGGAATATACACTTTCGAAAAAACCGACAAAAAATATGTGATGAGACTGGATTATCAAGATTATTTATCAAAGAAAAAATTTAAAGATTACAAAGAGATCTATGAAGACTTCGGCTGGAGTTATATAAATGGCCCTTGGGGGCTTGGAACTCGATATTGGCAAAAAGAAAATGATGATCAAAATGAAATCTTTTCGGATCGCCAATCAAAGAGTAATTATTATAAAAGACTAATGAGTTTTTCATCTTGTTTTGGGTTACTGTGCTTGTTTTATTCTTATTTGATTTACAAGGATTCAGGTTTGTATTTAGCTGAAGGTCTGTGGAGTATGGAAGGCGGAATGTTTTGGAAGGCATTTTTATTTGAAACTCCATTTGCCCTTTTGAGGTCGCTTCCCGCCCTTATGGCTGTTCTATTTGGCTGCAGTTTCTATAAAGCGTATCGAAAGTATTCAAGGTTAAAAGAACAATAACGCGGGGAAGTTACATTTAAAGAAGTAATTGAGGATCATGTATCTGCCGAAGCCGGGCGCTTTAACGGAAAAAAAGCGCCCTGAATTTGCTGATAAATCAGATGACTTATTTTGTTAATGATACATACTTATTTACAATGGCTTGAGCGAGACAGGCTGATGAATCAACAAAGGTAAGCCCGCTTCTTTTTTGATCCGTAACCATATTTAAATCCGTACATGCAATGATAACCGTATCAGCCTTTTCTGCTAATTCACGGTGTAATTCATCATATAGTGTACTAGCCTCATCGATTTGACCTTGTTTAATCTTTTCTATTATTTGATTGACATAGATTTGCCAACTATCTTGATGTAAAAAATCATAACCTTCTCTGTTTAAGGCTTCTTGAAATATTCCGGATTGAACCGTAGGAACGGTGGCTAAAAGAGCCGCTTTTTTTGAGCCTTTAGGTATTTTTTTTATGGTTTCATCAATCATGTTTAGTAAAGGGACTGAAATCGATTTTTTTATTTGATTAAAATAGAGATGTGCGGTGTTACATGGGATGGCAATAAAATCAACACCCGTTTTTTCAAGCTTTACAGCACCCTTAATAATTGCCTTTTCCATGTCCGTATGATTGAGAGGTTTATTCATGTAGAAAGGTGTCGGACAGGAATAAATCATCATATGAGGAAAATCCATGTCATGTATTGCTCCATATATTTTTTGGCACTCGTCTACTACTTTATCTACAAATGGCCCAGTAGATTTTGGTCCCATGCCTGCCAGTATTCCAATCATAATTGTCCTCCTCTGTAAAAATGTGTACGAATACGATATGATGAGTTATTCTTGTGTTTCTCATCTGAATCTGCACTCATTTCTTTTCTGGCTTTCTTCTCCTATTTTATCATTTCATTAATCGAATTATCATATCTAATTCCGCCGCACGCAGAAGAATGGCAGATACACTAAGGTTATGAAAGCTTGTTTTCATTACTATGTTTTCATGAATGATGGTTAAAAATCGGTGATTAAATTGTGCCCATATAGATTAGTAAACGTGTCATTGATGTCAAGGCATGAACTCCTAAAGGATATTTAATAACTCATTTTCAACGAAAAACTGATCTCTGTTAATTAGTCGAGATTCCAAGATATACCCCGACCAATTGACCTTTCCTTTTTTAGGAATCCCACAGGTTCCCTCTTGTTTTGATGTTGTTTTTTTTAAAAAAAGTTATTGACACAAATAAACGATCATGTTATTATTAAAAATTTGATATCTCACTTCATATATGGTAACCTTAAGTTAAGTTCCCATATATGGAGGTGGATTATATGTTTCAAATTGGCGATAACATTGTTTATCCAATGCACGGAGCAGGTACGATTGAAGCCATAGAAGAAAAACAATTCTTAGAGGAAAAACAACAGTATTATGTCATAAGAATGTCAATCAGTAATATGACAGTTATGATTCCAACGCGTAAAATATCGAGTTCAAATATACGGCCAGTTACTGATATACGTGCATTAAAACACATTATACACATTTTTCAGCATGGAGAATCAGATAGGTTACTGCCGTGGAAGCAAAGGTATATAGTAAACACGAACAAAATAAAAACGGGTGAAATACAAGAAGGTGCTGAAGTTGTACGTGATTTAATGCGAATGAAGAAAGAAAAAGCACTTAATTCAAGCGAAAAAAAAATGTTGGATAATGCATATGAATTTTTGATTAGTGAACTGGAAGTCATTAAAGGAATCACTGAAAAACAAATAAAAAGTTTCTGTTAAGGTTAATGACAGATAATTTTTCAGAATATTACGATTAGACGTTCAACCTCTTCAACTTACTTTTTAAACATTAACCGCTTTTATTACTCCTCAATCTAATCTGTTTTATTTTTTCTTCAACGAACACTTGAATTCTCGATGAAATAGTCACTTGATTTTTGTAATCCTGATTCACACTGGCACGGACAAGGAGCCGTAAGGATGGAAGAGAGGCAGGGCTTTCATTGTTTTAGGTCTAAGTGATTATTTCCGGAAGAAAAAACAACCACTCCCCTCTTTATCTTTAAGAATTTCTTACATCTCTTGCGACAGTGAATAGCAGTTGTTTATCTTCTTTTCATAAAAGAGATATGCGAATTGTAACAAAGAATAACATACAGTTACCTTGAGAACATAAAAACAAATCATTTATATATATTCCACATATCGTCAATCCGTTATGTTATACTGTAAACAATCCTTTGAGGTTTTAAACCTTTTTCTTACCTTGTAGCATCTGTCCCTACTCGAACGTTGAGTAGGGTTTTTTATTCAGTATGATACAGAGAACATAAAAAAACAGGCCCTATATAAAGAGCCTGTTTGTATAAACGATTGAAGATTAAGCAGTTTTTTGAACGTTAGCAGCTTGAGCTCCACGAGCACCTTGCTCAACGTCAAACGTTACTTTTTGACCTTCGTCTAAAGATTTGAATCCGTCACTTTGGATTGCAGAAAAGTGTACGAATACATCGTCTCCATTTTCACGTTCGATAAATCCAAAACCTTTTTCTGCATTAAACCATTTAACTGTACCTTGTTCCATTTTTGTTGCCTCCTAGTGTATTACACATTGTATTACTATCCTTGCCCAAAGTATCATCAAGACGAAAAGTCGATATTCATACTATCCTTTACACGAACAAAAATAATTCTCCTTTATCATAGCACGAAACGGAAATAACTGCAAATTAATAATATGTTCATTCATGTTTTATTTGTTAAACGTGCGGCAGGTTTTTTAGTGAGAACCTTCATTTGTAATTTAGAAGTTTTGACGGACCCCTTACCGTACTTAATAATAAATATCATGTTGAGAGGTGTATTTTTAAAAAGCCCACTCATGAAAACGAGTGGGTTTACAAAAGCTCTAACTAACCCGCAAAGGTTTTAGTCAGAGCTATTTATACGTATTTTTTTGATCCAACTCACTAAGCACCTGCTCTGTCATCAGTTCGATAATATTCATTGGAACATGATAAATCCCCTTTTTCATAAAAATAATCAGCTACTCTGATTGCAAAGTTTTCAATGTCTCCGTACATTCTTAAAAGGAAAATGCCATTAGCAATGACGCTAATGGCACCTTTGTTTCTTACTCAATAACTTATTCAGCTTCTCCCACAACTGTAAAGCGTTCATTTATATGTTTTGGATTTTCTATTTCATCCAATACTGCAATTGCATAGTCTGCATAGCTGATATAACTTTCGCCTTTCGAATTCACAAGAAGATGATCTTTTCCTGACTGATAAAACCCAGTTCTTTTCCCGTCTGGGTCAAATACCGCTGAAGGACTGATAAATGTCCAGTTAATATCAGAAGTCTCCTTTAGCTCTTGCAAGTTACGACCTTGCCCTTTAGCTGTTGGAATAAAAATCTCCGGGAAATCTGGTGTATCCATTACACTGACAGTTTTATTTTCGTCTACATAAAGACTCCCTGCTCCGCCTACAATTACGGCTCTTGTCCCCATTCCTTTTAATGCCCTAATTAATGCCCGGCCAGCATCTACATGTGCCTGTTCTTCTCCTAATGGAGCTCCGAAGGCATTAACTACTACATCTAACTTTTTTAGATCATCCGATGTCAGATCAATTATATTTTTTTCAATGATTGAGATCTTTTCCTCTTTAAGTTTTGCAGCATCTCTTACAATTGCAGTTACTTCATGTCCCCTGCTTACCGCTTCTTTCAAGATAAGACTTCCAGCTTTTCCGGTTGCACCAATGATTCCAATTTTCAATTTAAAGTCCCCCTAATCATTCAAAATTTTAAATGTAACCAAATTGATTACATGTAATAATTTTAGTTACACCTTATTTATTTGTCAATACTTTTATCATCTTGTTAATTGAGCATATTAGAGTGAAATAAACTTGTAATACATTCAGTTACAAGTGTACTATAAAGAGTGTAAAGTAATTAGGATGGTGAAGAAATCATGTCTATTAGCAGCCGTTTTGCTGTAGGAATTCATATATTGGCTCTTATTGAAATAAATGAAGACGGAATTAGCACTTCTGAATTTTTAGCTGGAAGTGTAAATACAAATCCCGCCTTAATAAGAAAAATTATGGGGATGCTGAAAAAAGCAGGTTTAGTAAATGTACGGCCAGGTATTGCAGGAGCTGAATTAGCGAAGGATTTAACTGAAATCACCTTACTTGATGTTTATAGAGCAGTAAATGTTGTTCAAGATAAAGAATTGTTTAGTATACATGAAAATCCCAATCCTCAATGTCCTGTAGGCCGGAACATTCAAAGTACAATTGGTCCAATATTTGAAATCGCCCAATCTGCCTTGGAAAAAGCTCTTGGACATATAACAATTGAGGATGTGGTAAAGGATATTATTGAAAAAGAAAAATCGGCCGATAATTGTTAAATGATTCACAGAAAATCTTTTATCAGACTGGGGATAAAAAATCAATAAAACAAAAAGGGACTGGGTTATATTGAATCCAGCCCCGAATTGATATTGATTTTTTGATTGAAAAATGGCTTTTTAAGCAGTAAGCTTGCGAGAACTTTCTTCTGGCTGATAAAACGCAAGCTGAATATACTTCCCGTCATCATATACAGAAATTATGGCGTTATCTCTTTTGTACTCATCAGAATCTGCTCGCATTTCTTTTCTGACTTTCTTCTCCTGCTTAATCACTTCATTAATTGCATTATCCTATTTACTACCGCCGCACGCAGTCAGCAGAAGGATGAAGGTGACTGACAAATCATACGACCTACTATAGTAAGTCTATAAACAAAAAATACCAAAGGTGTCAAAACCCTTGGTGTCATTGGGATCGGCCGAGAGGACTTGAACCTCCGCAGGTTATCACCCGCTGGGCCACCATCTATATTCACAAAACTATTGCTCAGTTGTCAGCATGTGAAGTAAATTACGAATTTCCTTGTTATAACTTTTAATTTCTTCTTCATTACAACCGGTTTTATCAAATACTGCATTAGGGATCATTGTGACTTTTTCTTTAAACTCATTCCCTTCAGTTGTTAACGTAATAATTACACTTCGTTCATCCTCTTTTGAACGCTCTCTTATAATAAGACCTCGCTCCTCAAGTCGTTTTAAAACTGGAGTTAATGTTCCGGAGTCCAGATATAATTCTTCGCCTAAACCTTTAACAGATATTTTTTCCTTCTCCCATAAAACAAGAAGAACCAAATACTGTGGATACGTAATTCCTAATTCTTTTAAGAGAGGATGGTATAACTTTATCATTTCACGGGAAGCTGCATAAATCGCAAAACATAGATGATTACTTAACAGTAATTTATCATTCTTCATGTTAAATCCCTCACAATATTTATATTCATTACTACACATAATAGCATAAGAATTACATTAAGTAAAATTGAATGACTAACAATTTAATTAATCATAACTTATGCAAAATCAGAAAGAATCTATCACCAATAATATGATCTCCTATTTTCTCAATGTGGTTATTATGTACACTAACTTTAAACTGCCGAAAACTGTTCTTTATTTTAGTCTAATCAATCATTTAGAGGATTTTAATTGCGAATTTCAATTGAGAACAATTTAATTTTCAAAAATTTAATTGACAACGCTTGTTATATTGATTAAAATTCAATTGTGTTAAATTTAATTTATAGGAGTGTTTGATGATGACAGTATATTTTACAGCAGAAGCTACAACAAAAGGCGGAAGAGAAGGTCATGTAACATCTAATGATCTTATTATTGATTTGGATTTAGCTATGCCAAAACCAAATCAAGTATCCACTGCTACAAATCCAGAACAATTATTTGCGGCAGGCTATTCAGCTTGTTATGACAGTGCTCTTCATTTAGCAGCCCAGAGACAACGATTAAAAATCGAATCAGCTGTTACCGGTAAAGTAAGTTTATTAAAAGATGAAAGTGATAATGGTTATAAAATCGGAGTTGTTCTGGAGGTGGAAATTCAAGGGGTATCTCAAGAGCAAGCGGAAGAATTAACACGTGCAGCTCATCAAGTATGTCCATATTCTAAAGCTACTCGCGGAAATATTGATGTACAAATCATTACAACAGCAATATAAGACGAAAGTTGCCAAGATCAATAGGTAATGGAATAAAAAAATTTTGATTAAAACATATAGGTGACCAACCTTCAAATAAGGAGTGAGATTGATGTTAAAGAAAGTACAATTAGAAAAAGCAGCTCAAGAATTTGCAGAAGCAACCGCGAACCCACCCTATCTATTCGACCTTGGACCTGAGAAAGGACGAGAAGCTGTAGATGAGGTTCAATCTGACCCAATTGATAAACTGCCAGTTGATATTGAAGATATTATGATTTCAGGAGGACCGAGCGGACAGGTATCAGTAAGAATAATGCGCCCGCAGAATGCACCTGCGCACCTTCCTGTCATCGTGTACATTCATGGGGCCGGCTGGGTATTTGGTAATGAGCATACACATGATCGGCTCATCCGTGAGCTAGCAGTCGGAGCACAAGCTGCTATTGTCTTTCCAAATTACACCTTATCTCCAGAAGCAAAATATCCGACAGCCATTGAAGAAATCTATGCAGTAGTGAAGTGGGCATCTGAAAATGGCCGTGAGAACGGCATGATTCCCGAGAGTCTAACAATTGCAGGTGATAGTGTTGGAGGCAATATGGCTGCTGCTGTCACGCTAATGGCCAAAGCACGAGGTGACTTGAATATCCGGCAACAATTACTTTTCTATCCGGTAACAGACGCTTCTTTCGATACGGAATCCTATCAACAGTTTGCTGCGGGATACTTTTTACGCAAGGACGCGATGATGTGGTTTTGGGATCAGTACACAACCAATTCGAACGAGCGTGCTGAAATTACAGCATCACCTCTGCGTGCAACTGCTGAGCAGCTTCAAGGGCTTCCACCTGCATTGATTATCACAGCTGAAGCTGATGTACTTCGTGACGAGGGAGAAGCATATGCCAATAAACTTCGTGAAGCTGGTGTTCCGGTCACTGCCGTACGTTTCCAAGGTATCATTCACGATTTCGTGATGCTCAACGCCTTAGCTAAAACTGAAGCTGCGCGCGGAGCAATTGATCTCGCCGCAACCTGGCTGCGTAAAGGGTTTTAATCCATTTATTGTTTCGTCACATAGAGACTGCTGCAAATAAATAAAAAACAAACAGATCCACTCAAATAATTGAGTGGATCGTATATTGGAATAATGGAACTTTTGATGAGCTTTTTAATCGGGCTGGTTATTATTTTGTTGTTGAGATGTCCCCCTAATTGAAAAGCTAACTCCACAACAAACTCCATTTTTTCACCACTTCACCCTCTTCATATCCAAAAAACCTTTGTTGATTAGTTAGCGTACAAGTTCTCGTTTTCTGCTTTGGACCCCATATAGAAAATAAAAAGCCAGCTCTCCTTCGGGAGAAGAACTGGCATAACAAAGCTTCTTATTTTGCTGTATTGCCCGGACCTTTTAATTTCTCTTCGTTCTTGCGTCAATGTTTTATTATTAGGACACAACCAATAAAATAATGACGATCGAGAATAGCAACGCTGCTTTTGCAAAGCAGTGAGCCCTCCAGAATATAAAAGAGCTGCAGTCATTGCTGCTCGGATAATCCCAGCTTATTCTGAGTCTGTATTTCGAGTAGTCGTTCAATTAAATGGATGTTTTTTTCATTCCTTTTCTGTTTGTTCCATTTTCCACCACAGTGAATCTTTTGGATTTTCAACAGCTTCTTGAAACTCAGCTTTAGAAGCAACTGTTGGGTATGAACCTTTTAAAGATTTACCTGAAGTATCTTTAAATAAGGTTAACACAACTATTAAGCCAATTAAACTGACTGCCAATAAATAGAAACCCGGCGCCAAATTGTTTCTTGTCACATGGGTTAACCAAGAAGCAACTAAAGGTGTTGTTCCGCCAAAAATAGAAACTGATAAGTTGAATGTCCAGGATAATGTACGATATCTAATGTCCGTATGGAACAACGTAGGTAAAGATCCTGGCATAGTACCTTCGTATACAGATAATACAATACCTAACATTAAAAGTCCTATAAATAAGAAAGTTATATTCCCCATATTAAGAAATTGGAAAGAGATAATCGAAAATACAATTCCTAATACTAATCCAATTGCTATAACTTTTTTATTTCCTAATTTATCTCCCAGTTTACCAAAAGTTAAAGCGAACGGTACCATAATAATCAATACAATTGCTGTAACCGGTGTACTTATATTATCACTTATACCAAGGTTCTCATCTAAATAAGAAGGCATATACCCTAACAATAGGTAATTGGTTATATTGAAAAATGCCACAAATACGATACATAAAAAGATATCTTTTTTATATGTTTTAATGACTTCAAATAAACCTGGTTGTTGTTCTTGGTTTTCAGAGATGTCATTTTCAAAGATTGGTGATTCATCTAAATGACTTCTCAAATATAAACCAAATAATCCTATTGGAATACTTAAGAAGAAAGGAATTCTCCATCCCCAACTATTCATTTGAACATCAGATAAAGTCCAGAAAAGTACTGTAACTAAAACAGAAGCTACTATATAACCAGATAATGTGCCGATTTCTAAACCGCTGCCTAACCTTATACGTTTATTATCTGGAGAAGATTCTGCGATATATACCATTGCCCCAGCGTACTCTCCACCCACAGAAAAGCCTTGCAGAATACGGGCGAAGAGTAATAATATAGGGGCCCATACACCAATCTGATCATAGGTAGGAAGCACACCAATTATTAAAGTAGATAAAGCCATCATTAAAATAGTAATTGTTAATACCATTTTCCGACCAAATTTATCACCCATTTTACCAAAAATAATTCCGCCTACCGGTCTAAGTAAGAAGGCAATTGCAAATGTAGCAAAAGTAAATATTAACTTTAATTCATCGTTTTGAACCGGACTGAAAAAGTTTTTACTAATAATAACTGCCAAATAAGAATATAAAGCAAAATCAAACCATTCCATCGCGTTTCCTATCCCTGTAGCAAACACGCTTTTCTTCGCTTTTTGAATGTCTACAACGTTAATTTTTTTCTTGTTAAACTTCATTTAATAATATCGACTCCTTAATTATCAAATCCACATTATACAAGCGCATAAACGGTCCGAGCATGCAGTCCCAGAATGTGTAGCGTAATGCTTCTCTAAAAGTCCGGGGGTTTCTGTTTCACCTGATGGAGAGCTAACGGCATAGTGGCTGATTGGTTCAACTGTACCTTAAAAGACTAGACTAATATCCATATCAGCGCCAAATAACATTGTAAACCAGGAAAGAAGGATGAAATTAAGTGTTTTCGCTGGTTTCCTTAACTTATTTTTGCCGATTGGGCTAAAAATAATACAAGAAGCAACAAAAAGAGAAACAGCCAACAGATAATACCAGCCTAAGCGGTTAGTGAGATATCCTTGGGCTGTGGTTGGTATTTTCTGCAGACTATTTGGAGAAATGATTCCCCTTCATACAGCTCTATTGTGAATATGATCACAATCGAAAAAAAACTTTTATTTCTTCAAAGTATCCTAAACCTTTATTTTAGATCTTCCATTACGTCTTCCAATATGTTTATTATAAGATTGAGGTCGTTCCTAAGAATTATTTACTGATTCTATCTTTATTACCCCACAATCAGGTGAAACAAAACACTATAAACGTAGCATACCTTTTTAAAACCTGACAAGCCCAACGGGGTGATAGAAACCAGGCTAAAGCCAAGCTAGTCAATGGATAGAAGAAATTTTTTTGTTTTCCCAAGGAATAACCGTCTGCGTTTAATCTAGCCCAATTAGAAAGAAAAAGAGCAGGAGTAATCCTGCTCTTTCATTCAAAACTTTAATTTGTATGAAGAATTTCATATACCTTTTCGACTTTCTTTACCTATTAATCAGTATACAGACTACAACAGAAATAAGTAGCACCGGGTATGAAATAATGGTTTTATTTTTAATCAATGATTAAATTACCCTCAATAACAGTAAATACTAATAATTGCTAAACATGATAGAAAACCCCAATATTCCTTATCTTAATTATTGTTTAATTAATTGGGATTGTAACAGTAAACTCACACTTATGGAAAGTTATACCGATAAAAAATTTTCCGACTCAAGTCTGTTTAACCAGTTGTGAACCAATGAATTAAATACATCGGTTTGTTCGATTTGCAGGTTGTGACCAGCCATATCAAGCACTGCAAAAGTTGCCCTTGGGTAATCTTCTATTAATCGCCACGCATCATGGTATCCGACTACATTGTCCTGACGCCCTGTGATAATTAGCGTGGGATACTCAAGTTTAGATGAAATATCGAAGGTAAACCCATATCCATTTTGACGAATGTTGTTTACGAATTCATAATTTGTTTGTTTAGATGGAAGTAAAATTTCATCCCGAAACCTCTCCCATTCAGTTTTACCTTGCACAATCCCCATAGAGCAAAATTCATCAGCCTCCTCTGAAGACAAATGTGATATCAAGTCGCTGTCTCTTTTTAGAACAGTCTTCTGCGGTACTACCCTTTCATCGAATTCGGGTATAGTTAATGGTGCCATCAGCAGTAATCCACGAACTGTTTCCTTACGTGAACGAACGATACCTCTGGCAATGTACCCTCCATATGAATTACCACAAACAATAAACTGTTGATCAGGAATAATCTCGTCCAAAAGACGCAATATCGCTTCTAAAACATCATCAGAGTTCTGAATAGACGGTTGTGGCTTAGAATGTCCCATACCTGGTAAGTCTATGTATATTCTCTTCCAACCGCTTCGTTTCTCGAATAACGGTTCCATTGCATGTAACATCACCTGATGGTCAAGTGTCCAACCATGCAACATAACGATCGGATATCCATCTCCAATTACTTTATGGTAAATCGACATGTATTTGTTCCCCTTCCCTGTAATCCTAATGTTTCGATATGAACATTTAATCCTTTCATGCATTTATCACAATTTTAACAAACTTTTAACTGAACTTGGTAAGTTGAACAAGGGTAATACATTGAATTTTGACAATCGCAAACTGTCATATGTGTCCGTCATATTAAAAGAATCTCTTTAATATGTTGTTCAGTGCTTTCGTCACGGCGACTATCGACAAATAAGAACCAAGCAAAGTATTGTCCAGATACGTTGAGTATTTTGATCACTTTGAACTTTAGGTAAGTGGACAGTTTGTGGGCAGTAGATCATTTAAAAATAAGCGCAAAAAAATACCAAGGATCTCTCTATTACCCTTGGTATTATTGAGATGCGGCCGAGAGGACTTGAACCTTCACGGGTTATTCACCCGCTGGGCCCTCAACCTAATGAAAACGTATCAAGTATTACATAAACCTTGTAAATAAAGCATTCTTTATCTTCATTTCCACCTGTTTTCAAAAATCACTGAAAATATTACCTTTAAATTTGTAATTTCAGCTAAGACCTAAGAAACCACTAACAAGAGAAGTAATGCAGTCTCGCCCACTAGGTGCGATAGTTTTTGCGTTTTGCGGGTATCGGAAAATCTTTGCTAGTAGCAGTACCTCAATAAGAAGATCGCAATTTCCACTTACCTAGCTATATCAAGGTTTACTTGTCTGATTTGGGATGTTTGGGGTACAAAAGTTGAGTTACAAACATTATTATCCAAAAGAACGTTTACTGTAATTATTTTACATGGTATTATTTGTATTGTGCATGCGAATATGTATGTGTAATAAATGAAATTAAAAGGAGTGCTTGATCGTGAATCTTAAATCCATTTTCAAAGGAGTAACATCGACTCTGATAGCTGGTGTAATTGTTGGAACTTGTACTATACCTGCTTTTGCGGAGTCGACTACAAGTGTATCGCCGAAAAATTATGCAGTTACAAGTGGAGTATTCAAAGCTCTAGACAAGGAGGTTTCAGAGGACACTGTTGATCAATCAAGCTGGAGTCGGGAGTTCGAATTAGATGAGAATGACGGAGCACAAGTGAACTTCTGGATTTCAAATAATGGGAGTAATGACATAAAAATATCAATTGATGGAAAAGTCTCAAGAACCATCGCACCAGGCAAGCAAGGCAACATTTCTGCTGAGGTTAAAAATGGTTGGTTCGGTTGGACATACAATTACACATTTACAGCTTCACCAACGGCTAAAGGTGGCAGTGTTAAGATGAAATATAAAATTGCCCAAAGAAATAATTAACGAATTACGGAAAGGTAATCACTTATTACCTTTCCGTAATTTCATCATTTTTTAGTTTTACAAATAGATCCTTATTTTCTGTAATTTAGAGATAAATTCACTCCAGGTTTTTCATCTTCTCTTTTTCTGGAAATAAAAGGTTTTTGTATTAAATCCTATATGATGCAAATCAAACCGATTAGTAATAACTTTCTCCAATTTTCTGCTCCTGCTTTTCTTGCTCTTTTCCCCTCAGCCTTATGAAATATTATCATGTCCTATATTTAAGGGTTATACAGCGCTCATTATCATTATTTACACCTTTTTTGATGTTTTTTCATATTTTCTGGACAGTAAATGGGAGTAAAGAAACCTTGACCACTCACCAAGATAAGTAAAATAAAAAACGAAGGGCATCAAACTAGGTGACTGACTATAAGTAAGTGGGCAGTAACAGACAAATTTTCTACAAACAAAAAAATACCAAGGATCTCTATTATCCTTGGTATCATTGATGCGGCCGAGAGGACTTGAACCTCCACGGGTTATTCACCCACTAGGCCCTCAACCTAGCGCGTCTGCCATTCCGCCACGACCGCGTGCTATGAAGCTGTCTTTCCACTAAGCATATAAGCTAGTGATGATCATCATCACTTTGAAAAGAAAGTGCGGGTGAAGGGACTCGAACCCCCACGTCGTAAGACACTAGATCCTAAGTCTAGCGCGTCTGCCAATTCCGCCACACCCGCGTGACAAGTGGTGAGCCATGAAGGACTCGAACCTTCGACCCTCTGATTAAAAGTCAGATGCTCTACCAACTGAGCTAATGGCTCGCTCTAAAAGTGATTCAAAATTTTTAAATAAAATGGCTGGGCTAGCTGGATTCGAACCAACGCATGACGGAGTCAAAGTCCGTTGCCTTACCGCTTGGCTATAGCCCAACGAAGGTAAATGGTGACCCGTACGGGATTCGAACCCGTGTTACCGCCGTGAAAGGGCGGTGTCTTAACCGCTTGACCAACGGGCCGTCTGGTTGAGAACTTATCTGGCGGAGAAGGAGGGATTTGAACCCTCGCGCCGCTTACGCGACCTACACCCTTAGCAGGGGCGCCTCTTCAGCCACTTGAGTACTTCTCCATAATGGCTCCACAGGCAGGATTCGAACCTGCGACCGATCGGTTAACAGCCGATAGCTCTACCACTGAGCTACTGTGGAATAATCAGACTTTCTTCATTATAAATGATGCGACATATTGTGTCAATAAGCAACATTTATTTTTTTGAGAAAGTATCGTTGTCTCTCAACGACTTTTATAATTTAACACAGATCATTGAGATGAGTCAAGCCTTTTTAAAAAATTCTTTTGATTTTTCCTCTGCATTTTCCGCAGGCATATCTTTCCGGGTTCATTGCCCGCTTCTTTATATACTGTTGGCCGCAGGCCGTGCAACTATACATATATGTTTTCTTTTGTGTCTTTTTGGTTTGCAGCGGCGTGCAGAATCTTGGCGCTCCGACTTTCTGAAGCAGGTCTCTGAAATCTTTGTCTCTGTGCTTGTACCCTTTTCCTTCAAGGTGAAGATGGTAATGGCACAGCTCGTGTTTGATGATGCCTTCCAGCTCGCTCCGCCCGTGTTCGAGAAGATATTTTCGGTTTAATTCGATGTTATGGGAAGACAGCATGTAGCGGCCGCCTGTCGTTTTCAGCCGGTCATTGAAAAAGGCCCGGTGACGGAACGGCTTTCCGAAATCCTGTGCAGAGATGTCTTCCGTCAGCTTTTGAAGTTGTTCGTTATCCATATGTGCACCCCGCTTTAAAAACATTGAACGGGACAATTCACCGTTCGCATACAATGTGTTAAAACCGACCTCTAACTAAAAGCTGAGGAGGAATGAGCCATGCCGAATTGGCTGATGAAACAAATGCAAAAAGCGTTTTTAGAAAAGGACAATTACCAAATCAAACTGCTGAACCAGTGCTGGTATTTCTACAGAAAAAAACACTGCTCGTAAGCAGTGCTTTTATTTTACCATAGACAGCGACACTCTGCCTTTTTGCACGTCCACCCCTTCGACCCATACGGTGACGATGTCTCCGACCGATACGACGTCGAGAGGATGTTTGACGAATTGATTGCTCAGTTTTGAGATGTGCACAAGCCCGTCCTGCTTGACACCGATATCGACGAAAGCGCCGAAGTCCACAACGTTGCGGACGGTGCCCTGCAATTCCATTCCTTCCTTTAAATCCTCAAGCTGCAGAACGTCTTTTTTCAGCAAAGGCTTCGGCACTTCGTCACGAGGGTCTCGCTCCGGCCTTGTCAGCTGCCCGCAAATATCCGCAAGCGTAATCTCCCCTATACCGAGCTCTTCAGCCGTTTCAGACAGCGGCAATGCGCTTATTTTCTCTTTTGCGTCCGCGCTTCCGATCTGATCCGCAGTGAGCTGCAGTTTTTTGAGCAGCGCCTTTGTCTCTTTATAGCTTTCCGGGTGTATTCCGGTGCGGTCGAGCGGCTCCCGTCCTCCGGGCACTCTCAAAAAGCCGATGCACTGTTCATATGTTTTTGCGCCGAGACGCGGGATTTCTTTCAGCTCTTTGCGGTTTGTAAATTTTCCGAGCTCTTCCCTTTTTTTGACGATATTGCCGGCAACGGTTTTGGATAACCCGGCTACATATTGAAGCAGCGCGGCTGATGCTGTATTGACATTCACCCCGACTTGGTTGACGACGGTCTCTACGACAAAACGGAGAGATTCGTTTAAATGCTTTTGGCTGACATCATGCTGGTATTGCCCGACACCGACGGATTTAGGATCAATTTTCACAAGCTCGGCCAGCGGGTCCTGCAATCTCCGCGCGATGGAGACGGCGCTGCGCTCTTCGACCTGAAAATCCGGAAATTCCTCACGGGCGATTTCTGATGCGGAATACACGCTTGCTCCGGCCTCATTGACGATGACATAATAAATGTCCCGCTCTGTTTCTTTCAGCACATCAACGACGAATTGCTCTGTCTCCCGTGATGCCGTGCCGTTTCCGATCGCCACAACCTCGACTTCGTACTGGTCCAGCAATTCTTTGATTTTTTTCCGGGCTTCCGCTGTCTTTTTGACGGGAGCGTGCGGGTAAATGACGTCGATTTTCAGCACTTTTCCCGTCTCATCAACGACTGCCAGTTTGCACCCCGTACGGAAGGCCGGATCGACGCCGAGCACGACTTTTCCCTTCATCGGCGGCTGCAGCAGGAGCTTACGCAGGTTTTCAGCGAAAATATGGATCGCCTGGGCGTCTGCTTTTTCTGACAGCTCTTTGCGGATGTCACGCTCAATAGCCGGCTGGATCAGGCGCTTGTAACTGTCCTCAATGGCTTCTTTCAGCGTTTCTTTCACAGGTGTTTCACGGTGTTTGATGATTTGCTTTTCTAAATAAGCTTTTATCTGATCGGCGGGCGGTTCGATCGCAATCTTTAAAATGCCTTCTTTTTCACCGCGGTTCATCGCAAGCACTCTGTGAGGAACGACCTTTTGGATCGGCTCTTCGTACTCGTAGTACATTTCATAGACGTTTTTCTCGTCATCTGCGGCTGACTTGCCTGCCGCGGAAGTGAGAATTCCTTTTTTATACGTTTCCTGGCGGATCCACTTTCTGAAATGAGGATCATCCGAGATTTGTTCGGCTATGATGTGCTTCGCGCCTTCAATGGCTTCCTCTCTTGAAGCGACTTCTTTTTCTGCACTGATATATTGATCAGCGACGTCGTGAAGGCGGTTTTCTTTCGGGAGAGAAAGAATATAGTCCGCAAGCGGTTCAAGGCCTTTGCTTTTGGCGACGGTGGCTTTTGTTTTCCGTTTTTGTTTGAAGGGGCGGTATAAATCCTCGACTTCCTGAAGCTTCACCGCTTGCTCGATTTTTTGCTTCAGCCCGTCCGTCAGCTTGTCCTGCTCAGAGATCAATCTGATGACTTCTTCTTTCCGCTGCGTCAGGTTTTGTATGTATTGCCACCGCTCGGAGATTGCCTGAATCTGCACCTCGTCCATTGAGCCGGTCTGCTCTTTTCGGTACCGCGCAATAAACGGGACGGTATTGCCGTCTTCCAGCAGGCGGATGACACTTTCGACATGTTTTTGGGATAACGCTGTTTCTTCAGCAATTTGTTTTTTCAAAAGGGCTAACGTTTCCATATCACAAAAGCCTCCATCTCTTCTTTCTTTCTCTAGTGTATCAAAAAACGGCGGAACATAAAAAAAGCAGCCTTACGATAAAAGCTGCCCGAGAATATAGGTCAAATCATCACGTCTGGATGTTGTGTACGGATGAAGTGATTTTGATATATCTTCTATTGAGTGTCCCTGCTTTAAGCAGGTGCGGATATGCGGAACCTCAAGCCCATCCGTGTAGATGATGAATGTCGCCCCTTTTTCGTATGATGACGTATACGTTTTGTATCTTTGCGGTTTGCCTGAGAGGTAACCCGAAATCGGCAGCGGATGAAAGACTTCGCCTGATGGGGAGTGCAGGAAGAAACGGACGTTGCCGATCGAGCAGTATGTCAATTCCCTTTTGATGAAATTGATTTTTAAGATGGAGGCAGTCGCCCCTCTTTTGTTTTTCATCGCTTGATTGCAGCGCTCAATGATGCTTTCCACATCCTCATCCGCATACGTTTCCACGATATCTTTAATGGCTGACGAGGATTCGTTGGCAAGAGATCCGCTGCCGAGACCGTCCGCTACCGCGCAAACTAATTCTTCTTCATTCGCCTTCATAAAAAAGCTGTCGCCGCATATGGACTTGCCTTCTTTATTTAATTGGTATACGAGAGTTTGAACATGTTCATTTTCTTCAACCTGAATCATTACATTAGCTCCATGGAGGGATCTCCAATCAAGGCCTCTCTCAGTTTTTTCACCGCTTTCCGCTGCAGGCGCGAGACGTGCATTTGAGATATTCCGAGAATGTCCCCTGTTTCTTTTTGGCTTTTATTTTGCACAAATGTTAGATCGATAATCTGTTTTTCGCGGTCGGACAGCACATGAAGCACGCTTTTGATCATCATCTGCTGGTTGACGCGTTCGTATCCTTCCTCCTGCGACCCGACGATATCTAAAATCGTGACGGTGCTTCCGTCCGCATCCGCTTCGATGCTGTGATCGACAGAAAGCGCCTGATAGCTTTTTCCCATCTCCATCGTTTCAAGCACTTCCTCTTCTGACACATCGAGAAAGGCTGCGATTTCTTCGACTTTCGGCGACCGCTGCGTCTCTGTCGTCAGCTGATCCACCGCCATTTTAATGCGCGGCCCGAGTTCTTTAATCCGTCTCGGGACGTGTACGCTCCATGTTTTATCCCTGAGGAAGCGTTTGATCTCGCCGATGATGGTCGGAATCGCAAATGCTTCAAAGGATTTGCCGACCTCGGGATCATACCGTTTAATGGCTCCGAGAAGTCCGATCATCCCGACCTGGCGGAGGTCTTCGTGAAAGCTTTTTCCTTTTGAATATTTCTTTGCCAGCATTTCGACGAGATTGGTATACACCTCGACGAGTGTTTCCTGGGCTTCTTTATTATCATGTGTTTGAAAGTCGCGTATGAGCCGATCAACTTCATCTTTAGTTAGTTTCGTAGTTTTTGATGGTTGTGCCATGATCAACTCGCTCCCCATTTAAATACTTTGTCATCGCCACGGTTACGCCAGAGTTGCTTTGAACTTTGACTTCATCCATGAGCGTTTCCATTAAATACAGACCGAGCCCTCCTTCTGACAATTGATCGACTGTGTGCGAAGGTGTGTACGGCCCGAGATCCTGCTGCTTCTGATCAAAATCAAAGCTGTCTCCCTGATCGGCGACAATGACCTCCAGCCGATCCTCAAACACACCGAACCGCACGGATACTTCTCCCTTATTTTCATCTTTGTATGCATGCTGGACAGCGTTTGTACAAGCTTCGCTGACAGCGATTTTCAAATCTTCAATGTCATCATAGGTATAGCCCATTCTGCTGGCGACTCCTGATAACGTAAGCCTGACGATTCCTACATATTCCGGTTCGGCCGGAATTTTCATCTCTATATAATCAACTGATGTACTCATTGCACGCCACCTTCTGACTTTGCCGAAATGTCGATGATGTCCTTAAGCCCCGTAATTTCAAACAGACGGACGAGCCGGTCGGAAAGATTCTCAAGCTTCAGAGAGCCGCCTTCCTTGCTCACCGTTTTAAACACGCCTACAAAAACGCCTAAACCCGTACTGTCCATATAATTTACATCTTTTAAGCAGATTCTCATGTCCTTCCCCTCGTTTGCCAGGGGCATCAGCTTTTCACGAACCACCGGAGCTGAGTATACATCGATTTCTCCAGCGATATTGATTTGTATATCTGAAAGATTCTCCTTCATATCTACCGTTAAATTCATCGTATCACCTCTGAAAGTTATCCTTACTCGTGCTAATGGCTTTTTACCCGTGCTGCTGTTTTTTTAAACCTTTCTTTTCAAAACAATTAACGTAAAATCGTCATGAAGCTGAAAGTCCTGAAGTCTCAGCAGGCTGTCGTAAATATTTTTGACCATATCCTGCGCGGAGCAATCCATATGTTCTTCCAGCATGCGCTGAATGTCGCTGCGTTCTAAGAAACCGTTTTCGGTGCGGCATTCGGTGACGCCGTCAGAAAAAAGAACGATCATGTCTCCTTCGTCCATGTGCTGTTCATATTGGCTGTAATCAAAATCCTGGGAAATTCCCAGCACCAATCCTTTTGCCTCCAGATCATAAAACTTTTTTTCTTTTTCAGAGTAGTAGAAGCCCGGTTCATGCCCCGCAGAAGCATATGTAAATTGGTGATTTTTCGTATTGTAGTTTGCGTAAAACATGGTGATAAACATGCTTGAGTCCACGTTCTGTTCTACAACGCGGTTAAGATTTTTCAGCACTTGGGAGGGGTGAATGCCGATCTCCGGAAGAGAGTCCATGGCATACTTGATCATCGACATGCACAATGCGGCGGGTATTCCTTTTCCGATGACATCGGCTATCGCGATGTTAATCGATTCCTTGTCTTTGACAAAGTGATAATAGTCCCCGCTCATTTGCTTGGCGGGGACGCTGATCGCCCCGATATCCAGCTCTTCTTCTTCAGGAATTTTTGTGCCCAGCAGCGTCTGCTGAACATTTGCGGCAATTTCAATTTCTGAACGAAGCTCCTGCTGGATATCTCTCAGACTTTGGTGTTCCTGATAAGCCATCCCGTAGCCAATCATGACTTCTATTAAAAAATCCAGCGAATGAAAAACATCTTCCGGCAGATCCGGATACAGTTCCTTTACCACTTTTCGGTGGATGCTGATGATCTCCTCCGGAGGAACCTGATGTTCAATCGTTTTTCGGCTGAATTTTTGGGCTTGATATAAAGATGTTTCTGTTAATTCGGCTATATATCGGCTAAGCAGCTGATGATACCGCTGCTCTATAACCTCCCTGAAATCCACGTTCTAACCTCCTACCGAAGCCATTTTACGGCTTGAATCTCTGTTCCTTCCTCTGCAACAGATTGCAGGCTGAATTCGTCCATCAGCCTTTTGACGCCCGGAAGTCCCGCTCCCAGTCCGCCTGACGTTGAAAAGCCGTCTTCCATCACTTTACGGATGTCGGGGATTCCGGGTCCTTTGTCTTCTGCTATAATTTTAAGGCCTTTTTTCCCTCTGTCGTTTACTTGTTCTATGCTGACCTGGCCCTTGCCTGCATATAAGTAAATGTTTCTGGCCAATTCTGAGATAGCCGTCGTGATTCTGGCCTGGTCCACCGTGCCGAAGCCTAATTCCTTCGCAACGTTGCGGCCAAGCTGTCTGGCGGCTACGATATCCCATTCTGTCATGATTTTCACACAGGATTGGTCGTTCATCGCTATTCCCCCAATTCCCGCTTCAATGTCTCAAGCCCTTGCTCTAAATCGAGCGCCGTTTCGATTTCCTCAAGTGAGATTCCGAGTTCAATCAATGTGACCGCCACAGCCGGCTGAATTCCCGTCAATACGACCTTTGCACCCATCAATTTAGACATGGTGATGACATCGCCGAGCACTTTCGCGATAAATGAATCGATCATGTCAACGGATGTCAGGTCAATGACGACCCCGTTTGCGCCGGTTTCATAGATTTTGTTCAGCAGATCTTCTTGAAAATGCAAAGCTGTCTGGTCGTCAAGCTCCCATTGGATGGATACCAATAAGCAGTTATACAGTTTCAGGATCGGGATTTTTGGATGTCTCACAATGTTATTCCCCCAATGAAACGATTTTTCGATTTGTCATTTCAAGCGCTGTTTGAATTCCTTTTTGAAGGGTATTCTTCGTAATAACCTGCGACAAATCAATTCCCAGATTAACGATCGTCTGCGCGATTTCCGGACGGATTCCGACGAGCAGACATTTCGCGCCGACAAGCCGCACCGCTTCTGATGCCTGAATAATATGGTGCGCCACCATCGTATCAACGACCGGCACGCCCGTAATATCAATTAATACAACCTGTGAACGGTGCTTTACGACGCCGTTTAACAGATTTTCCATAATATGCTTTGCACGCTCCGTATCAATCGTCCCGACAAGCGGCATGACCGTTACATGCTCAAATACCGGGATCAGCGGAGCCGACAATTCCTGAAGCGCGATTTTTTGCAAAGTAACCGTTTTTTCCCAGGAGATAGAATACTGATTTAAAATTTCCGTGTTGATCGGATTGAAAAAGCTGTCTATTTCCAAAATCAAATCTGCTCTGTCCTGATCGGCCATATTAAGGTCGACCATCGTTTCGTAAAGCAGTTTCCAAAACTCTGACAGGGTGGCTGAAAGAAGTTTCAGCGACAGGCCGAGCTGAACGGCGCGCAGTGCGAGTTCACTGATCTGCTCTTCCGTAGCCTCGTCATTTTTTGTCGATAATAAAAGAATGTCTATATAGTCTTTACAAATGTTTTCACATATGTGATTCGTAAGCTGATAGTCTTCCTGATTGCCTACTTCTTTTAGTTTGGCTGTCCAAGTATCAAGCAGTTCATCATGCTGATCAATAATGAACTGATACACTTTCTGATTCGACATGGGTTTCACTGACCTCCCGACACAAAACAACAAATTTTGTTTGATTATCTCTTTATTATAGCGCTTATGTTTTTCGAAAACAAAAAAAGTTGCTCTATATGAGCAACCAAAATATGACTAAAAATCAATGAGTGCCAAACTGATTTGCAGGGCTTCATCAACCTTATCCATCATTTCATCATCCAGATGAGTTATTTTATCCGTTAATCTTTGCTTGTCAATCGTCCGAATTTGCTCCAGCAAAATAACGGAATCTCTTTCAAAACCGTAGCGTTTTGCATCAATTTCGACGTGGGTTGGTAATTTCGCTTTCTGTATTTGGGCTGTTATGGCTGCAACAATAGCAGTCGGGCTAAAGCGATTTCCGATATCATTCTGGATCACTAAAACCGGGCGTACGCCGCCTTGCTCTGAGCCAACAACAGGAGATAAATCAGCAAAATAAACATCGCCGCGCTTTACAATCAAAATGATTATCCTCCGCTGACTAAGCGCTCAACGGTCGTTTCTGCTTCGCACTCAGCATAGTGAGCCTCAGAAGAGATATTCAAGTTGATTTTCGCCATTTCCATATACCCGCGTCTCATCAAATCACGGTTATGGCGAGTCGTCCGTTCGCTGACATACGCTCTCACTGCTTGTGATATCAGTTCGTTTCTGCTTCGTTTCTCCCGCATCGCTACACCATCCAATTCAGCTACTAAGTTTTCGGGCAAGCTGATTTTCATTTCGGTTCTTGCGCTGGATTCAGACAAAAAACATACACCTCCACCAAACTTACGGATACGACCAATTCATCCATCCAGACATAATGATACCATTATTCAAACGTCAAGCAAAGCTGTTTTATAAATTCTCTTTTTCCGGATGACGGCTACTTGTTTGTATTATCTTGCAGTAAAGGATTTCTTACTTCCATTATACTCTCATTTTCCAAAAACATACGGGGAACGCGGGAACTAATGGTACAAGGGACCTCGTAATTAATCGTCTCAAGCCGCCCTGCGATTTCATCCATCGTGATCGTTTCTTCCTTCTGGCTGCCGATCAGGGTGACTTTGGTGCCCGGCGGATAAGAGTGATCTAATTCGACCATCAATTGATCCATGCAGATTCTTCCCGCGATGTTCAGCCGTTTGCCGCCGATCAGCACAGACGTGCCGCTCAGCTTGCGGAGCCACCCGTCTGCATAGCCGATGGGAACCGTTCCGATCCATTGATCCTTCTCTGCCGTATATGTTGCGCCGTAGCTGACGCTTTCCCCTTTGCGGATCTTTTTCACATGGGATAACACAGAGTGCAGCGCAAAAGCCGGCTTTAATTGAAACGGAATTTCGCTTTGGATGTCAGCAGAAGGACGAAGCCCGTACATACTGATGCCGAAACGAACCGCGTTAAAGAAGCCTTTTTTAAGGCGAAGTCCGGCGGCGCTGTTCGCGCAGTGCACCATCAATTCTTTTAAAGGGAGCGGAGCGATCAATGTTTTAAAGCGGTCAAACTGGAAGAGAAAATAATCTCTGTTTTTCTCATCCGCGGTAGCAAAGTGGGTGAAAACGCCTTTACAGACTAAACCGGGATTTTGGCTGAGGATTTTTAACACGCTTTGGATTTCTTCCTCCGTTTTGACTCCGAGTCTGTTCATGCCGGTGTCGACTTTCAGATGAAACGGCAATGTCGCACTTCCGAGGTGGCGCGCAGCTTCCTGAAGCCATTCAACAGAATACCCCGTGAGTGTTACGTCATACTCGGCAGCTGCTTGTACATATTCGGGCGGCACGGCGCCAAGCACGAGAATCGGCGCTGTAATGCCCCGTTTTCTCAATGAAATCGCTTCATCCAGTATGGCTACGGCAAGACAAGAGGCACCCGCTTCAAGCGCGGCTTTCCCAACTTCCAAATCTCCGTGGCCGTAAGCGTTCGCCTTTACAACCGCCATGAGATGGACGTTTTGCCCGATGTGTTTTTTCATATGCGTGACATTTTCTTTAATCGCGGACAGGTTGATTTCCGCCCACGTTTCTCTGTAAAAGGATGCTGTGTTCATTCGATACACTTCCTAGCATTATTTTCAATTCATATTGTTATTATCATACTAAAATTATTCTGCAAAGTGAAATGGAATCAAAAAAGAGACCGACAGCGGCGGCCTCTTTTTTGACATTATTTTGACGACTGTCCCTGCATGCTTTTGGCGGCGGCCACCATTTCATCTTTTGTCAGATCCTGTGATGACAGAAGATAATCGACTCCGTCATATGTCCACGTTAAAGACGTATCAGATAATGCGGCCACCGTGAAGCCGAGATTAACCGGTTCGCCTTTCAGCGTGACGGCAGAGGCGGCTTTTGCGATATGGGCTTTTTCTTGAATAAGGGTGAAGGATTTTTCTCCGCCGTAAGTCATGACGATTCGTTTGCCGTCCGCCGTTGAAATATCTTTCTCTTCAAGCTTTTTGACGCCGGCCGGCACTTGAAGCGGTGTTTTGACCGCAAATGAATCAGACGGCTTGGCGCTTGTGGCGACGTCCATCTGGGAAAGCGTCATATTTTTCTTCTCGTCAAAAGAGTCTTTATCAAACGGCTTGTTGAATTCAAAGCTTTTGAATTCGACTTTTACCATCACTTTCCGGTCTGTATCCATCACTTTGACGAGCGACGGGCTCATGTCCTTTTTGTTGAAAGTGATTTCCTGAGTCGGCAGCATTTTGTTGTGCTGATAGTTTGTTTTTGTTTCAAACGTGTACTTTTTATCTTTGGCGGAATAGACGGCGTCTTTGTCATGCTGCACGTCCTTTACAAGTGACTCAAACAAATATACTTGGCTGCTGTTATTCGGCCAATCGCTTTGGAACCTGAAGCTCTTATTTAAAGACGGCGTAAGGACAAAGACTCCGTTGGCGTTCCGTAAAATGACTTGGTTTTGGTCTTTTTTCGGATTTTCCAGATAGACCCGGTACAGGGAAGGTTTTTTATGCCAGATTTCCACATTGTATACTTGCGGATCACTCCCCGTCTGAATGGTCATTTTGGCTTTCGCTTTGTACGAGGTGTATTCTTTCGCCTTCTTATCTAAACCGTTCACGATATCTTCCTGTGATTTTTGGCCGCAGGCCGAAAGAATAAGGACGGCAAGCAGTCCCGTTAAAAGCAAAACAAAGCTTTTTCTCACCTTTTTTCAACCCCTTCTTCTCAATTGATGTAAAGGGAAGAAATCGCTTGTTTGACTTTAACGGTACGCCCTGAACGGACGGACGCGTACCATAAAAGCCTCAAACAACTTGTCTCCCTTAATGCACTATCAAATATATGAAGGGGTTTCGGCTAATATGCAGACTAGCGTGACAACCTTTCAATCACGACCTGTGCCGCGGCGTATTCTTTTGTATGGGTAATGGAGACGTGAACCGCCGCGCCGTCCAGCTTGGCGCAGGTCAGCACCGGCTTGCCCGCCGTGTCGTTTCCGGTTTCAATATCCTGAAAGCTGAGCTCTTTGCCGATACCCGTTCCGTATGCTTTCGAAAAGGCTTCTTTTGCCGCAAATCTTCCCGCGAGAAATTCAATTTTCCTTTTGTCCGACAGCAATGTAAAACGGGCGTATTCAGCCTCCGTCAATATTCTTTGCGGAAACCTCGCCTGCCGGCTGAGCATGTTTTCAATTCTGTGCAGTTCAACGTTGTCGATTCCGATTCCGAAAATCATGTGAATTCCTCCTAAAAGTCCGTACTAAAAAACGGTTTATGTCATAAACGTGTTACTATATATGTAACAAATCAGATGCAAAGGGGCTTGCGATGTTTATACGTACGGAAAATTTCCAGACTTTTATCAGACGTTATCCGGCCGTCAGCTGTATCTTGGCGCTGCAGGCGTTCTTGTGGCTGTTTTTCAGTATGCCGCTTCATTCCGTCATGATGTGGTCAGATGCAGTGACCGGCTATAATTACGGCGTTTCCTCGGGAGAATGGTGGCGGCTGGTGACACCGATGTTTTTACATGCGAATTTCACTCACCTTTTGTTTAACTCCATGTCTCTCTTTTTATTCGCGCCCCCGCTGGAGCAGATGCTCGGAAAAGTCCGTTTTTTGATTGTGTACATCGCATCGGGCATTATCGGCAATATCGGCACGTATCTTGCCGAACC
Source organism: Bacillus sp. JK62 (assembly GCF_053663455.1). Lineage (NCBI taxonomy): Bacteria > Bacillati > Bacillota > Bacilli > Caryophanales > Bacillaceae > Bacillus > Bacillus sp. JK62. Next base: position 126,342 of record NZ_JBSJQA010000005.1, on the reverse strand, counting down.
GCTTGATTATGTGCATGTCGGCGCATCCGGCGCGATCTTCGGACTTTTCGGCGTGTATGTGTTTCTGACTGTTTTCCGCAAGGAGCTGATCGGCCGGGATCAGTCGAAAATGATTATGACCCTGCTTATCATCGCGGTACTGTCGACGTTTATCAATTCTAATATTAACATTATGGCGCATTTGTTCGGACTGGCAGGCGGATTTTTGCTTTCCTTTTTATGCGTGCAGCAAAAAAAGCGGCGGTATTAACCGTCCGCTTTTTCATATGAATACCAGCGCCCGATGCGTTCGGCATCTTCCTCGCTGACATCCTTCAGCATGACATGCTCCATGTGGTGAGCTGATTTCACTGCGGTAGCCACAGATGCGAGCCGCCTTCTTTTTTGCAGAAAGGAGCGGCTGACTTCAAACATCTGCATTCTTCTTCTCAGCATAATCGTGGTCGTCTTCCCGAGCAGCCGTGTGGTGAGCTGCAGCCGGCCGCCGTTTAAGCACCATGACGCGCTCTTAAATGAGGCGTAGCCCAGCACCAGTTCGACGGGAAGCACAAGGAGCGATGCATATCCCCACGGTTTAAACAGAATACAAAGCGGAATGATCACGAAAACCGAGAAGATAACGGAGCGGAATAAATACCGGCGCAGCGCCCTTTTCGGCAAATGATTCCGATTTTCTTCCAGTACGTAATCCGGTGTGAAACCGTTCAGCATCACACCGAGCTTTGATTTGCGGATGATCGGAAACAGAATCGTCTGAGCTCCTTCTTTCTCATTCCCCGCACTCCCGGCGCTGACAATCGCAACCGTCGCGTATCCGAATAACTGCCTGATCACATTTTCTTTAATTTTAATGGCTTGGATTTTACGGAGCGGGATGGTCACTTGATGTTTTTCAATAATTCCTCTCGTAATGACCAATTCGTGTTCCTTTTTTTCTATCTTAAAGTTGGCATGCTTGATCATCATACCGGCGATGCTTAACAGCCAGGCGATGAACAATCCTATGAAAATGATCACGGCGTATATGCCGATGCTCGCATGCTTGAGAAAGGAAAACCGGTCATAGAGCCAGTCCATCGGAAGTACTTCATCAATCTGAGAAAAGAGGGCGAATACCGCCGAGATGATGACACCGATTCCCCCGGATGTTGAGGCGGCCATAAGCAGCTCACCTACAGACAGGCGGTAAACGGATTGCACATCTTCCCCGCGCATCGGCTCCTGCTCCGCTGCGGTCTCCCCTCGTTCTTCTTGCTCCGCTTTTTGCTGAAAAACAGCCGCTCTGATCCGTTCCGCCTCTTCCACCGTAATGGCGGATAAGACGGCTTCGGCGTCTTTCCCGTCGCCGGCCGTTTCGATTTGAAGCTTAACAAGCTTAAACAGCTGCTGAATGATGCCGGCACTCGTATTCATTGATTGAATCCGGTCAATGGAGATGTATCTCTTTTTCGTAAAAAACAAGCCTTCTTCAATTCTGAATTCTCCGTCCTCAATCCGGTATGTAAATTTTCTCCACTCGATCACACTTGCCGTAATCAGCCAGATAAGCAGGACGGCGAGCGCAATGCCTCCGTAAAAGCGGATGAAGTGGTTGGAATTAACAATATAGACGAGAAAAAATGGCAGAATAATGTTTTTAATGGTTTCGATAATAATATGGAATAAGTTCAAAATCACGGCCGCCGGGTGCAGACGTTTCGGCTCAGACATCATCTTCCGTCACCCTTGCCAGACGGGAAATGGAATCCCTCAGCCGGTCAGCTTCCTCCATATCAAGCGCCGGAATGGAATGAACGGTTGCCGCCGTGGAGATTTTGACTGAGGCCAGACGGTACCTTCTGAGGAGCGGGCCTTGTGAAGTATCTACGTGCTGCACCCTCACCATCGGCACAATGACCCGTTTAACTATAAAAATGCCGGATTGAATATCAATTTCATTTTCATGGACCTCATAGCGCCAGATCCTGTGCCTGATTTTCGGTATGGCATAGACGGATATCACTGAACCGATGACCCAAATGATGCCGAGGACTCCGGTGATCCAATACGGCCAATGGAAGAAATGGCTTAAAACAGCTGCTGCTATAACGGCCAGAAGACAGAAGGCGGACAGGATGATTTCCTGAAGACGCCAGACTTTTAAGCCGCTTGGACTGATTCGATTTTTTGGCTGTGCTCTCAACATACCTACCTCCCATTTTTTATCATACATACAAATACGGCTGATTTGCAAAAAAGATTCACTTTCCGGCATATCAAAAAAAAGCGAACCCCGTAAAAGGGTCCGCTTCCTGTGTTTTAGTATGATTTTTTCTGGCGTCTGTCACCTGAAGAACGGCGGTCGCTTGAGCGTTTTTTATCGTAGGAAGAACGGTTGTTGTTTTTCCCTTTGCCGCCGCGGTAGCCGCCGCCTTGGCCGTCTCTGCGCTTAGAAGTACGCTGGTTTTTATAGCGTTTGCTGACCATCGGCGCTTCATCAGTGAGGCGTACAGGCGTGCTGTCCGGCTCTTTTGTCGCCATTTTAATGGCTGCAGCTACAACTGTCACTGCATCATGATCTTCTAACAATTCCGCAGCTGCCGTCATGTAGAAGTTCAGGTTGTTTTCGCTGATCGCCGTACGCAGACGGTCAACCGTCACCTGCTGCTGACCTTCTAATGCTTCGTCAAGCGTCGGCTCTTTCATGCGGTCCATTTTGCGTTTTGTCGTTTGTTCGATCGCGCGAAGCATGTTTTTCTCACGCGGTGTGATAAACGTCATCGCCATACCCGTTTTTCCTGCGCGTCCCGTTCTTCCGATACGGTGAACGTAACTTTCAGGATCTTGAGGCACGTCAAAGTTGTAAACGTGGGTAACACCTGAGATATCAAGTCCGCGGGCAGCAACGTCAGTCGCTACAAGCACTTCGATCGCACCTTCTTTAAACTTGCGGAGCGCTACCATACGCTTCGCCTGCGTTAAGTCGCCGTGAATTCCTTCAGCCGCATATCCGCGAAGGTTCAGCGCTTCCGTCAATTCGTCAACACGGCGTTTTGTACGGCCGAATACGATCGCAAGTTCCGGAGACTGAATGTCAAGAAGACGAGTCAGCGTATCGAATTTTTTGCGCTCCTGCACTTCCAAGTAGAACTGCTGAATGTTGGACACAGTCATTTCTTTCGCTTTTACTTTTACGTGTTCCGGCTCAGTCATGAAACGCTCTGCGATCCGTTTGATCGGCGCAGGCATTGTTGCTGAGAATAAGAGCGTTTGGTGGTCGCTCGGCACGTTTGAGAGAATGGATTCAATATCATCAATGAATCCCATGTTCAGCATTTCATCAGCCTCGTCCATGACAACCGTGTTCACGTTGTTTAAACGGATCGTGCGGCGGTTGATATGGTCAAGAAGACGCCCCGGCGTACCTACGATGATATGCGGGTTTTTCTTCAATGCGCGGATCTGACGTCCGATATCCTGACCGCCGTAAATAGGCAGCACTTTCGCACGCTTATCTTGTCCGATTTTATATAACTCTTCAGATACTTGAATGGCTAATTCACGGGTTGGCGCGATTACGATTGCTTGAATATTAGGAGACTCGGGGTTCATTTTTTCAACAAGGGGTATACCGAACGCAGCTGTTTTACCTGTACCTGTTTGCGCTTGTCCGATGACATCTTTATTTAAAAGTCCGAGCGGAATCGTTTGTGCCTGAATCGGTGTTGCTTCTTCAAATCCCATACGATTGATTGATTTCATGAGATCAGAACTTAATTGGAAATCTTGAAACGTTATAGTCAAATTATTCAAACTCCTTCTGATTGCTGTTTCAGTAATGTCGTGATTTACCACTAAAAACTGCCCTTTCATCCAAAGGACAGGATCATACGTATACAAAGCCCGAATTACTTTACGTTTAATCTTACCATTACACTATGTGTTTTTCAATAAGGCGAGATGGTCAGGCGGCCGGAAGCGGCCTGACCGGATTCTTCCCGCGAACGAGGCCGGACCCCGCGCCGGACGGGATTTCCCAGCCGGCGGCCTTTCTTTTTCATACGGACAGAATTATTTCACCCTGAATTAGTTTCTTCATTTTTGTATATTTTTATGATGCTGATCGGTATTTTTTCAGTTCTTCTCTAATAAATCTTTAACGATTTCTTCGAGCTTCATACCTCTTGATGCTTTAAACAGAAGGAGATCGCCGGAAGCGGTCTTTTCCTGTATGGCGCAAAGCAGTTCTTTTTTGTCAAGATAATGGCTGACGCGCCCTTCTTCAAAATGCCGGCGCGCTCCGTCAGCGATGAATGCGCCGAGTGTGCCGTAAGTAAATACATGGTCGATTTCCGCCGGATTGATCGCAGCTCCGCATTCTTCGTGGAATGCTTTTTCTTCATCACCGAGTTCAAGCATATCACCGAGCACGAGCATTTTCTTCCGATAGCCTTTCATCGTTTCGATTAATTCGACCGCCGCTTTCATTGACGTCGGGCTCGCATTATACGCATCGTTTACGATCGAGATGCCGTTTTCCGTTTTGACCAGTTCCAATCTCATCCCCGTCACCTTCAGGCGGCTCAGTCCCAGAGCGGCATTTTCCGGCGTAATGCCGAAATAGATGCCGGCGGCGTATGCAGCCATGGCATTCATCACATTATGTCTGCCGAGAACGGGAATAAAGAAAGAACGTTCGATCCCGTCGATATTGAAGTACGTGCCTTCTTCCGCCTGTTTTATTTCTTTCAGACGGAGATCATTGTCAGCGCCTGCGCCGTATGTCGTTGTCCGGCAAGTGTACGCCTTTTCGCGGAGCAGCGGCTCATCCCCGAAATAAAACAGAACACCGTCTTCCCGAAGTCCGTTTATAATTTCAAGTTTCGCCTCCGCAATTCCTTCTCTTGAGCCTAAATCCTGCATGTGGGATTCGCCGATATTGGTAATGACGGCAGCTTCCGGTTCAGCAAGACGGCTCAGAAAATCAATTTCGCCTCTCGCGCTCATTCCCATTTCTAAAACGGCGATTTCTGTATCTTCAGGCATGGCAAGCACGGTCAGCGGCAGGCCGATATGGTTGTTGAAATTGCCGGCGGTTTTGTGAACGCGGTACTGAGTGCCGAGAACGGCGTGAAGCATGTCTTTCGTTGTCGTTTTTCCGTTGCTCCCGGTCACCCCGATGACCCGTGTGCCGAGTTCTTTCAAATAAGCTTTCGCCAATGTCTGCAGCGCCTCCAGCGTGTCATCGACAAGGATGACAGCACGCTCTTCCGGCGGATTCGGTTCAGAGCGGTCCCACAACACCGCGGAAACGCCTTTTTCGAATGCTTGCGGCACAAAAGTGTGGCCGTTAAAATGCTCGCCTTTTAAAGGAATGAACAGCTGATTTTTTTCCAAAGTCCGCGTATCGGTTGCGGCGCCCTCAATCATTGTTTGTTCAAATACAGGATTTGTCAGTGTGCCTTTGACCATGTCGGCGATTCGTTTTACAGTTCGCTTTATCAAAGGTGGCACCTCGCTTTCTGAAAATGTTGTCTGTTACGGGAAAAGACACTGCCCCTTCAGGCAGTGTCCGTCTTCATTAAAATGTATGTTTAATCAGCTGTTTTTCGGCATGGCGTTCTTTTGCCAGCTCAACCAGCTGTTCGATCAGATCACTGTAATCTACGCCTGCTTCTTTCCAAAGCAGCGGGAACATGCTGAATGGCGTAAAGCCCGGCATTGTGTTCACTTCGTTAATGAGCACTTGACCGTCATTGGTCAGGAAGAAATCGGCGCGGACAAGGCCTGATCCGTCAATCGCTTTGAAGGCTTTAATCGCCATCTCGCTGATTTCCGCATATTGTTCATCCGTCACTTGCGCGGGAATCATTAAATCCGTGTCGCCGTCTTCATATTTCGCTTTGTAATCGTAAAAGTCGGTTTTCGGCGCGATTTCACCGACGGCGGAGCATTTCGGTTCGTCATTTCCGAGCACGCCGATTTCGATTTCTCTGCCGGCGATTCCTTCTTCCACCACAATTTTCCGGTCATACTCAAAAGCCAGTTCGAAGGCTTTTTCAAGCTCTTCACGGTTTCGGCATTTGCTGATTCCGACGCTTGACCCGAGGTTCGCCGGTTTGACGAAGCACGGATATCCCAGCTCCTCTTCAACCTGCTGTAAGCAGCTGTCCGGCGTCTGTTTCCAGTCCTTTTTTAAAAAAGCGGCGTACTTCGCCTGCGGAAGCCCCGCTTGAGCAAACAAATGCTTCATGATGACTTTATCCATGCCGGCTGATGATGCAAGCACGCCGTTGCCGACATAAGGAACGTTCAGCAATTCCAGCAGACCCTGAATCGTGCCGTCTTCACCGTTCGGTCCGTGGAGAAGCGGAAATACGACATCGATCGGCGCCTTTTCGTCAGGCGACGCTTCTGGAAACATTTCCCGGTTCAATGCTGATAGAGCGAAACTTTCACCGTTTTGTTCCAGCTGAAGCATTTTCACGTTGGAAACCGGCTCAGTCAGCAGCGGGCCTCTTTGCCATTCTCCTTTTTCAGTGATGTAAATCGGATGTATATCAAACTTCTCAGTATTAAGCGCTTTTGTTACAGCTAATGCTGTCTGCAGCGATACATTGTGTTCGGCTGACTTTCCGCCGTACACCAATCCTAGACTTGTTTTCAATGGATATTCCCCCCACAACAATTCATCTTTACTATCTTATCACTTTCCTCAGAAAATGATCTAATTATTTTTGGGCATTCTGAATATGAAAGCATTTGTATGTAATTCCTTTTTATTTTATATTAAAATGGCATGGAAAAGGAGATGTGTCATATGAAAAAAATCAGTACAACAGAACAATTTAATGAACTTATTCAATCCGACAAGGAAATCATCGTGAAATTTTTCGCTGACTGGTGCCCTGACTGCACGCGCATGAATATGTTCATCGGCGATATTTTGGAAGAATATAATCAAAATGATTGGTATGAGCTGAACAGAGACGAGCTCCCTGAGCTTGCCGACAAATATCAGGTAATGGGCATACCGAGCCTTCTGATCTTTAAAAACGGCGAAAAGAAAGCGCATCTTCACAGCGCAAACGCGAAAACGCCCGAAGAAGTCACAGAGTTTTTATCACAGCATATTTAATTCGTTTCACGATCTTTGTTTATGACTTCAGGCTCTACATGAACATGGACATGAGTCACATCATGTTCATGTTTTATTGCATATTCGACTTCATCGGCTACTTCATGGCCTTCTTTCACAGACAGTCCCGGATCTACCGTAATGACCATTTCCACATGAACCGTGCTCCCCAAATACCTTGCTTTCACATCCTTCAGCCTGCTGACCTCTTTTATTTCTTTCACTGTGTGTTTATACGGCTCCAAATCTTTCAGATCAAACCCGTCCGTTAATGAGTGGGAAGCATCTTTGAAGATGTCCCATGCCGTCTTACAGATGATAATTCCGATCAGAAAGGCAATGACCGGATCAATCCACGGCAGATGAAGCCGGGCCGTTAAGACGCCTATAAACGCCCCAATACTGACATAGGCGTCAGAACGGCTGTCTTTCGCCGCCGCATGAAGCGCAGAACTTTTAACCCGATCCGCCAGACGGCTGTTATATACATACATGCCGTACATGACAATCGCGCTTCCGAGCGCCGTCCATGCCGCAATGAAGCTCGGCTCGGCCTCCGTTCCGCTGACAATCGCCTTTGCTCCTCCGATCAGCACTTCAATACCGACCGCCATCATAATAAAAGACGCAATTAATGAAGAAATTGTTTCAGCCCGATAATGTCCGTAGGCATGATCACTGTCCGCGGGGCGCTGGGAAATCCGGAGCCCGATCAGCACAGCCAGTGATGCGACAATATCCGTGGCATTATTTAACCCGTCCGCTCTGAGCGCTTCGGAATGATAAATAAGACCGATCACCAGTTTGACGGCGGCAAGGATGAGGTACGCGGCGATATTAAGAATCGCGCCTTTTTCGCCCCGTTTTAAGTTTGCCGTTTGATCATTCATGCAAGGACTCCTCCATTCTCATTCATAGTATGGATGGAAAAGCGGAAAAATAGCAGCTTTGATCTGACCAAATGCAATATTCGACAGCATTATTCCCCGGGAAACTTTTGTCGAAAAATTGGCGGTATTTTTCCTTTACATATGAATATGTCCATTGTATACTTTCATTAACTGATAATGATTCTCAATATCATTTGATTAGGAGGGTAATCATGAGGTCTTCTCCTCAGCTCAGATCATCCGTTGAAGGACGAAAAAAACATCTGATCCATTTGCTGATCAATAACGGAATATACAAAAAGTCGGAACGGCATTTATATGAATTATCGCTCGGAGAATTAGAAAGCGAATACAAATATGTAAGGAAGGTGCGGGCTCATGGCGAAACGTAAAATAAAAACATACGAACAGCTGATAAAAGAAAACAAGGCGGCCATTATGAATAATCAGAAGCTGATGAATGTGATCTATGACAGAATTGACCGCAAGCATCAAAAACTGCTCCGGCACAACAGCCATACATAAAAAGAGCCTTTTTCAGGCTCTTTTTTTTATTGCTCAAAGGCTTCCGCCGCTAATTTGCCGATGACCGCATCGTCCATCGGCGGATTGTGAAGGCCGGCCCGGGCATCCCGATAATACCGCTGAAGCGGATTATTTCGCTCCAGGCTTTTTGCGCCGGTGATTCTCATTGCTTTGTCAACAACAGAAAGGACGGCATTTGTCACAATATGTTTTGCCGCACCGAGCTCGCTTTTGATGAAAGGGCGGCGTTTCGGGTCATCATACATTTGCGCCGCCGTGAAGAGAAACTGTCTCGCTTTTAACAATTCAAGCTCCATTTCCCCGACACGCTGCTGAACGGCCGGCACGTCTTTAATCGGTCCGTTCAGGCTGTTCGGCGAATATTCGGATGCAAACCGGACGGCATAGTCCCTTGCCGCTTGAGCGATGCCCAGATAAGCAGCGGGAATGTGAAGCAGCCAGCCATTCACTTTCGCCGCTCTCGGCCCGCTGATAAGCTCCACAAGCCGCTCGTCACTGACCGTGACATGATCTAAAAGGAGATCATGGCTTCCGGTCGCCTTCATGGCAATCATATCCCATGTTTCTTCGACTGAAACGCCTGCCTGATCTTTATGAATGAGAAAAACACCGGTCGTTTGTTTTTCTTCAATCCATGCCGTCACAAGCATATAATCCAAAGTCAGCGAAAGGGTTGTAAAGGTTTTTCGGCCGTTCAGCACCCATTTTCCGTCTTTTTTGACAGCGGAGGTGCCGGGTCTTCCTCCCCTCGTCGGACTGCCGGTCTGCCGTTCCGTCGCTGCCCTGTTCAGGACGGCTCCCTTTTTCACCTCTTCTGTGATAAATGAAAAGACATCTTCATCCCAGCTGTTTCCTTCTCCGAGCTCACCCATGACGGATAAATGCCAGCCGATCCCGAGAGCGACGGCCGCGTCTCCCCGCGCCAGCCGTTCCTGAAACAGCACCATATCATAAACGGAAATGCCTGCACCGCCGAAGGCCTCAGGTACCGTTAACGCCGTATATCCCGCGTCGCGCAGTCTTTGAATTTTCTCGGCGGGAAAACGGCCCGCCTCATCATCAAGCGCGGCTGTTTTTTGAAATTCGTCTGCAAGCAGGCCGATTTTTTCCATCCATTCCCGCTGCCGTTCATTCTGTATCCATAAAGACACTGGAATCCCCCCATTATAATTCCGATAAAGTTAATAAGTATTATAGAGATTCAAGTCTCGTTTCGCAACTGTGAGGCTGTACAAAAAAAACACGCTATTCCATGGAATAGCGCGTTCAGACTGCTTCCGGGCCGCGGTCCTGCTTGAGCCCGAGATAAATCAGCATATATGTGAGATAACCCATCGTCATCACAAGCCCGCCAAAGAAAAAGCTTGAAAAAATCGGCTCTTCAAACGCGGTAACCGCCGCAAGCACGATCCAGCTTGCATACAGGTAGATGATGAAATAACGGAATCCCGTCTTCATTTTATATAAGAGAAACAGCCCCACTGTAGAAAACAAACCCAGCGCAAGCCTGAAATAAACAAGATGTTCGAATTGAAACATGAATGACAAAAAGGAAAAACCAAGCAATAACACAATCGGTAATGCGGTAATAAAATTTCTCAAGTGAGCACCTCCGTCATTACCTTTATTATAAATCAAAATAGCATAAATTATTGATTTATCGTGATCTTTTTCACAAAAATGTCATTCCTTTACTTTATACCCGAACATCTCGTTTGCAAAAGCTCCACCAAGCAACGGCTAAGAAGAATACGATATGGATAATGATAATGCCTGCGGAAAATAACGGCGTCATTCCCGCAAACAGCGGTTTCGCCCCGCTCATATATTGCGTCAGGTCAGTATTTGCGAACAGCAGAAAACTTCCCCATTTGTTTTGGAAGAGCGACATAATCGTCACGAGTGATTTTGCGCCGTACAGCACGATAAATGACAAAATGACGGCCGTTGCGCTGTTTCGGAATACAGAAGAACACAACAAGCCAAAGCATGCCATCGCAAACGCCTCGACCCAGTTCGTGCCGATTACTTTCAGGGTGTTCATCAGAAGCGTCCCTGATTCAGATGTCACCGACACTCCGAAGAAAGCCATGCCGAACAGCAGAGACAGAATATAGTACGCCGCATACAGGTACAAGCTGACCAAAAATACGGTAATGAGTTTAGATACAAAAATCCGCTCCCGCTTTACCGGACGGATCAACAAAAATTTGATCGTTTTCTTATCAAATTCAGCGGAAATGATCGTTGCCGCGATCACGATTGTTAATGCCTCAAGCAGAATATTCAGCCCGGGGGCGTACGCCATATAGCCGATGAAATTCTCCTCCGTTCCGGAACTGATGACAAGCCGTTTAATGACAAGCGCCATAATAAATTGGAGAACAGCCATCAGAATCAGCGCCACTAATGAGACTTTTCGGTTAAAGAGTTTCATATGCTCATTCGCTGTCAATTTAAACATTCGTCTCCCCCTCCTCTTGAAGCGCCGTCGTCACTTTCATGAATTCATCCTCCAGCGATTCCGCATACGGCATGATGGAATACACGAGAAAGTCTTGTCCGACGAGCGCACGGTTTAATGCCGGGATGTCCTTCTTCGCTACGGTGACGGTAATGCTCCCGCCGTTTTTCTCCGGAACGAATTGCTGCTGGGACAGCCATTCGAATGCTTCGTCAGCCGGCTGAATGTCGAGGATGGCTTTTTCTTCTTTTTCCGCAGCGCCGCGCAGAACAACCTCTGTTTTGATCTCACCTTTTTGAATGATGATGACACGGTCGCAAAGGTCCTCCACTTCACGCAATAAATGCGTCGCAAAAAGGATGCTCGTCCCTTCAAGCTCCGCGAGTTCCTTTAAGTGATCGCGGAAATCCTTCATTCCGCCGGGATCAAGCCCGTTTGTCGGTTCATCTAAAATGAGCAGATTCGGACGGTGAAGAATGGCCTGTGCAATCCCGAGACGCTGACGCATGCCAAGGGAATACGTTTTAACTTTGTCATGAACGGCATTTGTGAGCCCGACCCGCTCGATGACTTCCTGAAGCCTGTCCTCTTTGATGTTTTTGTGCATGTTGGCAAAGTGCTTCAGATTTTCCCACCCCGTCAGGTACGGGTAGAATTCAGGATTTTCCACGATCGCTCCGACGGATTCAAGCGCTTTTTCGAAATCAGCATCGTGCTGAAAGCCGTTAATTGTAATCGTGCCGCTGTTTTTCTTTAAAAGGCCGACGATGATTCGGATAAGTGTGGTTTTTCCCGACCCGTTCGGACCGAGCAAACCGATGATCTCGCCCTGCCTGACATCCATGCTGATGTTTTTTAAAATGTGCTTTTTGCCTATTGTTTTGTCAAGGCCTTCAATATGTAAAATCGGCTCAGTCATACAGCCTTCCTCCTTTTTCACAAAAAATAAACAGTGCCCGTACATAGGCACTGTCTGCATTATAACATTAGTCATATATTCGTGAAGAGCCGGAGCCGACGTTATGTCTTATCAGGAGCCGGTCCGTTTTTTTCCTTGTCCTCATTATTGACGACATCCAGAATATCAAGCAGGAACACAAAAATCGGAATTCCGATAATCAAGCCCCAAATGCCGAAGAAATGTTCTGAGAAAATCAGAACCGTAAAGGTAAAAAAGATTGGCAGTTCCGTTTTCGCTGACATCAGTTTCGGATTAAGGAAGTACGTCTCAATCGCATGGATGACGAAAATGACCAGCACGATGTAGATGACATACGCTGCGCCGCCCGTCGTATACGCGATGATGCTGAGCGGAATGAGCGAAATCACCACACCCGCAACGGGAATAAGCCCGAGGAAAAAGACCATGATGGACAGGCCGAACAGCTGCGGAAAATGCAGAATGGCCAATGCGATCAAGGTGAGGATACAGTTCACCAGCGCGATAATAAATTGGGCTTCAAGCACTTTGCCGAATGTTCTCGCAAATTTGCTGCCGAAATAAGCAAGTTCGTAGTAAAAAACAGACAGCTTGCTGTGCTGAAATTTTTTCATAAACTCCGTGAGCCGCTTTTTCTCGAACAGGAAAAACATGCTGAGAATCAGTGACATCACGACCTGCAAACCGAAAGTGCTGATATCGGCCAAGTATGTATACAGTACATTAAAACCTTCTTTTACATAGGAACCGATATTGATATCGCCGAACACGCTCGATATCTCATCATAAAACGGAATGACATCGGGATGATACGCGATGTGCTTGATCTGCTTAATCAGCTGTTCAATCTGCTTGGCAACAATCGGGTAAAAGACAAAGCCTCCGACAGTCGCCCCGACAGCCAGCGCAATATATAAAATGGTGATGACCACCCTCTGGCTGATCCGGAAAAAATGGTTCAACACATGCCGGATGACAGTCTCCAGCCGATCCATCAGAAAAGTAAAAATAAACGTAAGCAAAATCAAATTAATCATACTTCGGAATACAACTAACACCCCAGTCAAAACAAGAAAAACGGAAAAACGTCTGACACCCGGATGCTGAAAAAATTTAAAAATAGCCGCCATTTATACACTCCTGCTAGGACAAAAAGCCCTTAGATTTCATCTTTCACTCTCTAATTGTAAATTATATAACAAAATGACGCTAAGGTCTTTGTCCACCTCCTAATAAATTTAAACAAATTTATCTTTTTTACTCATGGCAGCCGAAAAAAAGAACGGCATGCCGGATGCATGCCGTTCCTTTCCTTTTATACCGCCGTTTTCATTTCTTTTACGGCCTGTGTGCTTTTCGCTTCGTCAAACTCATTTTCGCTCTTGGCTACGATGATGGTGGCGATTCCGTTTCCGATCAGGTTGACGATCGCCCTTCCTTCACTCATAAAGCGGTCAACGCCGAGGAGCAGCGCCAGTCCCTCCAGCGGAATAACCTGAAGCGCCGATAAAGTGGAGGCGAGCACGATAAATCCGCTTCCGGTTACGCCCGCCGCGCCTTTTGATGTCAGCATCAGCACGAGAATGATCGTAACCTGCTGGCCGATGGTAAGATCAACGCCGAACACCTGCGCCAGAAAAACCGTCGCCATGGACAGATAGATCGAGGTGCCGTCCAGGTTAAAAGAATATCCCGTCGGAATGACAAGGCCGACAACCGATTTGGAACAGCCGTAACGCTCCATTTTATCCATCATCCGCGGAAGGACGGACTCAGAAGAGCTTGTGCCGAGAACGATGAGCAGTTCATCTTTAATAAAACGGAGATAGTTCCACAAGCTGAAACCGAATAGTTTGCAAATGATATTCAAAGCGACAAATACAAACAGGAACATCGTAACGTATACAGACAGCATCAGACTCGCCAGCGGCTTGATGGAATCAAGGCCGAAGTGCCCGATCGTATAGGCCATGGCCCCGAATGCGCCGATCGGCGCCGCGCGCATGATGTAGCCGATGATTTTGAAAAAAACGTGCGACAGTTTATCGAAGAAATCAATAATGCTTTTGCCTCTTTCACCGAGCGCCGCCAGGCCGACACCGAATAAAACAGAAAAGAATAAGACCTGAAGAATGTCGCCTTTTGCGAAAGCGTCAACCATATTTGACGGAACGATGTGAGTGATAAATTCAATCCAGTCAATCCCCTGTCCCCCGTTTTGGGTGTACTGAGAGACATCCCCTTTTTCAAGCTTGCTGTAATCAAGGCCCTCACCGGGTTTCATGATATTGACGACCAGAAGCCCGATAATAAGGGCGATGGTGGTCACGACTTCAAAATAAATAAATGCTTTTCCCCCGACTTTGCCGACTTTTTTCATGTCTCCCATCTTGGCGATGCCAAGCACGATCGTCAGGAATATGATCGGTGCGATAATCATTTTTACCGCATTGATAAATGTATCGCCGAGCGGCTTCATCTGCTTCCCGGCCTCAGGCCAAACGAGTCCGACAATGACGCCGATGATCACCGCCGTGATGACCTGCACCGTAAGATTTTTGAAAATTTTCATCCCTACTCCCCCTTGCCTCTCGCTGCGTCTATACAAAAATGATAGCGTTTTCATACGAAGAGGGGAAGCTTATGATCATAACGGACATTTTGGTCTTTTTGGTCTCGGCTAGCGGACGAATTTGTAGCGGTTAACCGGCCGTCCCACTCCCCCGTATTGAATGTCGAGCTTAATCTGGCCGTCCTTCTCAAGAAAATCAAGATAACGCCGCGCCGTCACCCTTGCGATTCCGAGCGCTTTGGCGGCTTCTTCAGCTGAAAGCGGCTCCGTCTGCTGTTTTATATAGGTCAAAATTTCATTCATCGTAAAATGATTTAACCCCTTCGGCAGATCCCGGGACGGATTTTGCGGAATTTTAAGCAGCATGTCAAGCTGCTCTTGCGACATGGTGTCATGCTCTTCAATTTTCCGTTTATATTGTTTATAGTTTTCGAGCGCCTGCCTCATCCGCTCCAGCTTAAACGGCTTCAAAATATAGTCGGCCGCACCGTTTTGCAGCATAAGCTGGATTGTTTCTTTGTCTTTTGCGGCCGAGACGATGATGACGTCCACTTCGAGCTTTTGTTTTCTGATTTCCTGGAGTGTTTTAATTCCGTCTTTTTTCGGCATGTATACGTCTAATACCACGAGCCCGGGCCGCAGATCTTTTATAAGCCTGATTCCCTCGTCTCCGTCAGCGGCCGTGGCGATGACGCTGAACCCCGAAACACCGGTGATAAATTCTTTATTCACCTCCTGCACCATCGGATCATCTTCAATAAGCAGCACCTTGATGTCCATCGAATGATTCCTCCCCCTTCATCGGAAATAATATAGAAAATGCCGTTCCCTGTCCCTGCCGTGTGTCGACTTCAATCACGCCCATCCCTTTGTCGACGATTTGTTTGACGAGGTACAAGCCGTATCCCGTTCCTCCCGTTTTATTGACGGTAAACCCTTTGTCATAAAGGCGCGGGATGTGCTGATCGGAAATCCCGCTTCCGTTGTCTTCTATTAATATAGCAAGCACTTCATCATTTTGCTCGATACTGATGTCAATATGTTTGTCCTCCGTGTCCGCTGTTTCGAATGCGCCGAACGCATTTTCAATTAAATTGCCGAGCAGGACGACGATGTCATGCTGGTCGACATGCTCCGGAAATGCCGAGAAACTGCTGTTTTCATCAATTTTCACAGAAATGCCAAGCTCTTTTCCTCTTTTGATTTTGCTTAACAGCAGCCCCGCCGCAGCGTCATTCTGAATGGCCTGATGAAGAAAATCAGTGACGCTTTCTTGTTCTGATGATTCCTTAAAAGCAAGCTGGAGCGCTTTTTCTGATTTTCCGAGCTGAATCAGCCCCGCGATGGTGTGAAGCTTGTTCATATGTTCATGATTTTGGACTCTGAGCGCATCGACAAAATTTTTCACACCTGTCAGTTCTTCCGCCATTTTCGCCGCTTCCGTCCTGTCCTGAAAAATGGCGACGGCTCCGATGACCTTCTTTTTCATGACAATCGGAATTCTGCTGCTCATGATCACCTTTCCGCTGACTTGGATTTCTTCATTATATACGGCTCGGTTCCGCTCGACGATTTCAGGGAGCCGCGAATCTTTTAACACGTCCCAGATCAGCCTGCCGTCGGTCTCTTGTCGTACATTGAATATCTGCTTCGCTTTTTCATTAAAAATGGTGATGTGATGCTGATTATCGATCGCAATGACGCCCTCATTCATCGAATGAAACGTAGCTGTCCGTTCCTCATACATTCTCACGATCTCATGGGGCTCGAGCCAAAACATTTGTTTTTTGATGTGGCGGGCCAGCAAAAAGGAGCCGGCCAGTCCGAACCCGAGCGCCAGCAGAACGATAAACAGTATTTCATGTTTCAGCTGAAGAAGAATTTCACCGAATCCGGGCAGCGTTTTACCGGCAAGGACAACGCCGATCTGATTCAAATCCCGGTCTTTGATGGGATAAAAAGCGCGGACGGCGGTGCCGATCTCTCCCTTTGCTTCGGAAAAATAAATGTGCTCGGCGAACGCCGCGGCTTCGTCCTCACCCCTTGAACGCTTTCCGATCATTGTGCTGACGGGATGTGAATAGCGGATATGATCCATATCC
Source organism: Bacillus sp. JK62 (assembly GCF_053663455.1). NCBI lineage: Bacteria > Bacillati > Bacillota > Bacilli > Caryophanales > Bacillaceae > Bacillus > Bacillus sp. JK62. The sequence continues at coordinate 109,711 of NZ_JBSJQA010000005.1, read as the reverse complement.
ATGACGACGATGTAGTCCGCTTCATTGATGATCCTTATTTCTTCGACCGCATGGCGCACGTCTTCCCTTTGTTTTTTCTGCTCCAGGGCGCGTTTGACATCGGTCATCTCAGATACCGTCCGCGCGGTATTCATCAGCCGTTTTTTCAGCTCGCGCTCCTCTGTATGCTGGATATTGCCGACCAGCACGATGCCGACGATCAAAAAGGTAAAAAGCACGACGATATAAGAAAGTATGGTGATTTTCCAGCGGATGGTAAGCTTTTTTTTCGTCATTGGCCTCTTCCTTTCCGTCTCTTTACGAAAACGGCCCGCCCGATTATGCTTGTTATAGAAAATGGCGGAGGGGGTTTTCGATGAAAAGCTTGCTGACTTGTCTCAGCCTGATGGTACTCGGTATCGGAACCGCTTTATTCATCGGCTTTCATGATCGTTTCTCAACGGAAGAACCGTATTATGATGACGAACAGGAAGGCCTGAAAGATCAAATGGTTTTCAAATTCAGCCATGTCGTGGCTGAAAACACGCCTAAAGGGCGGGCGGCGAATAAATTTGCCGACCTGGTCTATCAAAAGTCCGGCGGCACCATTAAAGTAGAGGTATTTCCAAACGGGAGCCTCTATTCAGATAATGAAGAAATAAACGCCCTCCAAAACGGGGACGTGCAATTCATCGCTCCCTCCACCTCAAAGCTCGGATCACTGTCTCCCGAATGGGGTGTTTTGGATCTGCCGTACGCGTTTACAAACTATAAAGCCGTGCAAGAAGGCCTCAACGGCAAAATCGGCACGCGCCTGTTCGCTTCTTTAGAAAAGCATCATTTGAAAGGACTGGCGTACTGGACGAACGGGTTTAAGCAGCTCACGTCAAATAAAGGGCCGATCTTCACTCCGGACGATTTGAAAGGGCAGGCGCTCAGGATCATGCCGAGCAGCGTGATCGAAGACCAGTACCGCCTGCTCGGCGCGCACCCGCGGCAGGATTCCTTTAATTCCACGTTTCAGCTTTTGGAAAGCAATCTCGTAGACGGAGAGGAAAATACGATTTCAAATATCTATTCTAAAAAATTTTATAATGTTCAAGATTATTTGACAATCAGCAATCACGGGTACCTCGGTTATGCCGTGATGACCGACGAGCATTTCTGGAATTCACAGACAGAAAAAACGAGAACCATCTTAACGGAGGCGATGAGAGAAACGACGGAATGGAACGAAGCCTCCGCTGAGAAAATGAATAAAGACCAGCTTGAAGAGATAAAGAAGAATTCATCCATTCATATTCATGTGCTGAGCAAAGCGGAAAAGAACACATGGATGAAACGCCTCGACCCGATTTACGGACAATATGAACAGGTGATCGGCCGCAGGCTTGTGCAGGATTTGTTATCCTTGCGCCGCGAGCCTTAGCAGGACCAATACGCCCATCTCCGTTTCATCCCTTTTCCCGCCGGGGAAGTAAATAGGGACAGAGCAAAAAAGGAGATGGAGACATGTTTACACATACGAAAAAACTGCAGCATCCGGCTAAACCGGATCGTCCTGACCCGCTGTTCGCAAAAAAGATGCAGGAAATTTTAGGGGGACAATACGGGGAAATATCCGTCGCCATGCAATATTTGTTCCAAGGATGGAATACACGGGGCAATGAAAAATATAAGGATCTTCTGATGGATACCGCGACGGAAGAAATCGGCCATGTCGAAATGATCGCGACGATGATTGCGAGACTGTTAGAAGACGCCCCGCTGGCAGAGCAGGAAAAAGCGGCTGATGATCCGGTCATCGGGTCCATTTTAGGCGGGATGAACCCGCATCATGCCATTGTCTCAGGACTCGGCGCAATGCCGGAGAGCAGCACGGGCGTTCCGTGGAGCGCAGGCTATATCGTCGCAAGCGGAAACCTTCTGGCAGACTTCCGCGCCAATCTGAACGCCGAATCACAAGGAAGGCTTCAAGTCGCACGCCTGTATGAAATGACCGATGATAAAGGCGTGAAAGATATGCTCAGCTTTTTATTGGCCCGCGATACCATGCATCAAAACCAATGGCTTGCGGCCATTAAAGAATTAGAAGAACAGGAAGGTCCGATCGTTCCTTCCACATTCCCGAAGGCGCTGGAAAAACAGTCATTCTCCCATAAGCTTATTCATTTCTCAGATGGAGCAGAAAGCGCTGAACAAAATTGGCTGAAGGAAACAGCGCCGGACGGAGAACCATTTGAATACGAAAAGGAACCGAAAGCGCACGGCGAAATAGCTAAGCTGGACCCCGTCCCGCCGTATGTCCACAACACGCTTCCCGGACGAAAATAAAAAAGCCTCTAAAGGGGCTTTTTTTATGTGCGCACAACTGTCCAGTCCGGTTCGTACCGGATGTCGGGGTGATGTAACAGCTCGTGAATGACAGGTTCATCCCCCTCGTACAGCATCACTTCTATTGAAAGAATCGCAGCCTTCTGCTCGTTTTCTTCGTATATGCGGTCATGTTCGTTCTCCATAAAATCATCATAGGCCTGTCTGTCCTCCCAAACGCTGATGATCTCTGCGATGAACAGGCCGTCTGCGTTTTTCCGCCAGCCGCCGGCCTGTCTGACGAAGCCATTTACACATGATAATGCTCCCCACCTTGACTGTGCTTGCGCAAATGCTTCAGCGTTTGCAGCGTCTGTTTCACATACAATCTTTTTGATCAGCATGACCGTTCCTCTGTGATGACTGTTTTCGCATGCGTATGCTCGACACAGAGATTCACGGTTCTGACGTAAGAGCGGGTGCGGTGAATCGTGCCTTTCGGGATGAGCAGGCTGTCATTTGCTTTGAGCACTGCGGTTTCTTTGTCCTTAAAATCGATCAGCAGCTCACCTTCCAGAACGATGAACCATTCATCTGAGTCAGGGTGATGGTGCCAGTCATATTCTCCCGTAAACACTGCGAGGCGCACACAGTGGTCATTGATCTCCGCGATTGAAAAATTGTCGTGTTTTTCTTTGACTTTATTGGCGATTGCGAGCAAATTCAGCATGTCAGACACGAGTGAAAAACCCCTTTTTCATTTTATTGTATCGTAACGGCGGCTCAGATCAAGATTTTCCCAAAATCAAAAGCGATCCGGCTGATGTGCCGGATCGCTTTTGATCTGCAGGTTGTCTGCCTTTTATGCTTTTATTAGCTGCTTCGTCTGTTTCCGCCTTTTTGGCCGATTTCTTTATAAAACTCTTTGTCATGATTTTTACTTGTAGCTTCTCCGCCTTTTTGGCCGATTTCCTGATAGAATTCCTTGTCATGGTTATTGCTTGTGGCTTCTCCGCCTTTTTCACCGATTTCCTGATAGAATTCTTTGTCGTGATTTTTGCTTGTGGCTTCTCCGCCTTTTTCACCGATTTCCTGATAGAATTCTTTGTCGTGATTTTTGCTTGTGGCTTCTCCGCCTTTTTGACCAATTTCCTGATAGAATTCTTTGTCATGGTTATTGCTTGTAGCTTCTCCGCCTTTTTTACCTGCTTCTTCTCTGCTCATTTTGTTATTATCTTGTGCCATTTTTGAATTCCTCCTTTAATTGGTGTTGGTTGTTGGTTTCCCGATTTCAGAACTGATAAACAAAGAAAACACATTGAATGTGTTTTCGGGTGTTTTTTTATCATTCTGTATCGTTCATGCGTTTTAGAATCCGGCGTTTTTTATAAAGCATGATGCCTGTTTCCGCGATGCTTTCTAAAGCTGAACGGTTGGCGGACGCGCCGAAGATGATGCCTGCGGCCGGAACCATTTGCAGCAGTTTTTTCGCGGCGAACGTATCGCGGTAGCTGTAAACGACTTCCCGCCAGCCTTGGATTTGCGAGGCGACGCGCTGATAGGTTTGGTCGTTTTGATCATATTGCCGTAAATCTTGCAGGATCGCTTTTTTTCCGATGACGTCACTGGATGCAAGCTGAAGCAATTTGACGATAAACACGCGTTCTTTTTTGTCTTTCGGATCAAAGCCGTAAGCAACCGCGATATCTTGCAGCGTCTTTAAGGACAGGCCGAGCATCGCCGGAATGTCTGCCGCAAGCGTAAACACGCCGCCGACTCCCGTTGCGGCTCCCTGCACCGTCGCGGCCTTTACGCTTGTACGCGCTATGGCTTCTGCGATTTCGTCCATGACGGCAAGCGGCGCATTGCGGATGTCGTGAAGCGTTTGACATGTACCGTGCGGCAGCCGTTTTTGAAACTTTTTCATGATGCGCTTTTCTGATGTAAGGTACTGTCCGCCTGACTGAATAAACGTTCCCGTTTCATCGAGTATGAGTCCGATTTTCCTCTTAATAAATTGCGGTGTCAGCTTGTCCAAAAGCTGAAACGGCAAGCGGGTGAATGTTTGCCAGAACATCGCCCTCTGCTGCGCCTTTTCCCATTTTTGAATGTCTCTCAGTTGTCTTTCCAGGTCTGTCCGCTCTTCTGTCACCCGTCCTGCACGTCCTTTCTGATTTCTTTCTACATAGTATACCTTTATGGCGTTTTCTTTTTACACCCGGCCGGACTTTTTATCCGGAAAACATTCCATTGTTTAATTTTCTTCAAATTCTATATATTGTATAATTTTGAATAATACGATTGAAGGAGAATGCTGTATGCAATGGATTTATTTAAGTTTAGCGATTATTTTTGAAGTATTGGGTACGGTCAGCATGAAATTATCAAATGGATTTACAAAACTTGTCCCAAGTATTTTATTGTTATTGTTTTATATCGGCAGCCTTTGTTTTCTTACTTTGACTTTGAAATATATAAGTGTCTCCATCGCGTATGCGGTCTGGTCGGGAATGGGGATCGTGCTGATTTCCATGATCGGAATTTTTTTCTTTCATGAACAGTTCTCTGTCATAAAAGCCGTCTCTGTTCTTCTGATCATCATCGGTGTCGTTTCCTTAAACTTTATTTCTGAAAGTGAAACGTCATCAAACGGCATCAGCGTTCATACGGACAGAAACAGATGATGAAAGGATTAAAGGTTCTCTTCTTCATTACAGATATTGGATTTATCGTTTATTGGATTGTTACTTTTTTTGAGTGGATTCCAAAAAACATGGTGTTTAAAGATTATGATAACGCCATGATAATGGCCTGGAACTGGTCATTCTTTCCCTTAGATATTTTCATTTCGATAACCGGGCTGTACAGCTTGTTTCTTTATAAACGGAAACATGCATTATGGCGCCCTTTCGCATTAATATCACTTGTGCTGACCTTTTGTTCAGGCCTGCAAGCGATTGCCTTTTGGGTATTTATCGGTGATTTTGATCTGATGTGGTGGGCATTCAATTTGTACTTGCTTCTTTATCCTTTATATTTTATTCGGAAATTGCTGGTCTCTCGTAAAAATAGCTGTCATTCTTTTTGATGAGGCGGTTTTCTTTTTCTTCAGGCGGGAAACACTTTTCATAAAGGAGTGATAGACATGCCTTGGTCTATGAAGGATTATCCGCAATCATGGAAGAATCTCGAGGAACCTGTGAAGAAAAAAGCGATCGAAATCGCGAATGCGATGGTAGATGAGGGTTATGAAGAAGGACGGGCTATTCCCATTGCGACAAGTCAGGTGAAAGAGTGGAAAAAAAGCGCTTCTAAGGAAGAAATCGATCAGCTGATGAAACACGATGATGAAACGAAACGCGGAAATTGAATCGGAATAAAGGAAAAACCCCGCTCTCAAGAGAACGAGGTTTTTCTGCTTATAAACCGTAATAATAAGATAATGTGGTGACTGAAACGTAGCCTGTCGCTCCTGCATACGTGACTTTCAGCCATTTATTAGAATTGGTGTAGTGGCCTTGAACATATTCTCCGGTGACCCAAGAACCTGTAATTTTTTTACCGCTTGAGAATGTTGTGATCGTTGAACAGCTGACCTTAGAGCATGAGCGCATATTAGCACCGTAAATACCGACTGTACCCCCGCTGGCTAAAATGGAAACGTCCGGTTCAGCTTTAGGTTTGAAAGCTGCTGCTGATGCAGAGCCGCCAAAAGCGAATAAAGAAACAGCAAAAATCATGGCTAAAGAAATGATCGACAAACGACGTACCAAGAAAATTCCCCCTCTTTTATCATATGGCTGGAAAGCTTTCCTGACGTTATTATACTTTTTTGCCCGGGAGACTGAAATAAGTCTAATGCTCCAACTTCTTTTCTTCGCAAGTGACCATGCCGATTCTTTATTTGATAAATAACAGCCGTTTATTGGACTGGAATCACTGATATATCGTTGATTCAAACGTTTATTCAGAGCAGCCGGAGTTTTTACGGAGGTCATTTGAATGGTACAGAAAGGTTTTATCTTCCAATGGAAAGAAACATTATTATTCTATTTACCCTGGAAAACGGAGGAAATACTGCGTCTTTTTCTCAGGATCAGTTGCACCGGACAGAAAGTTGTGAAGTGATATGAGCAAGTGTCCTCTTTTCACCTTTTTAAAAGAACGCTCAACGCATCCGCGCATGATCGGACGCGGAAACACGCTTTGCGAACGGCATCGCTTCTTTCCCGGAACGATGCCGTTTTCATTTTCGGACCTTTCTTCGGCGGGATACATACCATAGATAAAACAGGGCATCAATGTACCGGTTTATTGAACATAAAGAACTTGACATCTCATAATAGCGGATTTATGATGTAGATAAAATAATTTGCATCTAGGAAACTTTTTGTTATTTAGCTAAAAATCTATCAGAATTTAGGTGAGACATAATGAGCAAAGACATCTCAGCACAATCACTGCAAGCAAAAGCCGTGCAGGATGCACTTGACGGCAAAAGCAAGGGATTCAAGCGGCTTCTGCCTTTCTTAGGCCCAGCCTTTATCGCGGCGATTGCCTACATTGATCCGGGAAACTTCGCTACGAATATCTCAGCTGGTTCGAAATTTGGGTATATGCTGCTGTGGGTCATCCTCTTTTCAAACTTGATGGCTTTTTTAATCCAAGTTCTTTCCGCGAAGCTCGGCATTGCCACGGGCAAAAACCTTCCGGAAATCGCCAGAGACCGGTATCCGAAATGGGTATCCGCCGGGCTGTGGATACAGGGTGAACTGGTGATTATGGCAACTGATCTGGCAGAATTTATCGGGGCGGCGCTCGGGCTCAACCTGCTGTTCGGCATACCGATGGTTGAAGCGGCCATTATCGCGGCGATCGGATCATTCGCGATTTTAGAGCTTCAGCGCCGGGGTTACCGGGCGCTGGAAGCGGGCATCGCCGGACTTCTGTTTGTCGTGGTGATCGCCTTCGCTCTGCAAACCTTCTTTGCCAAACCTGACGCCGCCTCCGTTCTCGAAGGGCTGTTTATCCCGAAAATTGACGGAATGGACAGTGTGCTCTTGGCAACCGGTATACTCGGCGCAACCGTGATGCCGCATGCCATTTACTTACATTCCGCACTGACACAGCGCCGTGTCGTCGGAAAAACGGATAGTGAGCGGAAAAAGATTTTTAGATTTGAGACGATTGACATTCTGATCGCGATGGTGATCGCCGGGGCGATTAACGCAAGCATGCTCATCGTCGCTGCCGCGCTTTTCTTCAAGAACGGGCTGTATGTAGAAGATTTAGACGTGGCTTATCAGCAATTCGGCCACTATATCGGACCGGCTTCAGCCATTCTCTTCGGGATCGGGCTGCTGGCCGCAGGGCTTTCAAGCTCTTCTGTCGGCACATTGTCAGGCGATATTATCATGCAGGGCTTCATCCGTTACCGTATCCCGCTTTATTTGCGGCGTTTCATTACCATCATTCCTCCGATGATCATCATTATCTCGGGGGTCAACGCCACAGAAGCGCTCGTATGGAGCCAGGTCGTTCTTTCATTCGGCATCTCCTTTGCACTCGTGCCACTGATTATGTTTACAAGCAACAAACGCCTGATGGGCGCCCTGACGAACCGAAAATGGGTGACGGCTCTCGCCTGGCTGATTGCGGTTTTGGTGATCGCGCTTAATCTGTTTGTGATCTACGATTCATTCCGTTAGAAAAAAACCGGCCATAGCGGCCGGTTTTTCTTTTGGCACCGGGTGCCGTTCGTATCTTTTTCCGGGCGTTTTTGGTATGATAGAAGAAAAATCGGAGTTTTGCTTATGTCAGTATTTATCCTTTTTTATCTGTGGATTGTGCCGATTGTCATCGGTATCTTCTGTTCTCTTTTTGCTTATCGGACAACGGGTAAGAAACGTCTGGTTCCCGGCTTTGTGATGATCGCATTAAGTATCATTTCCTTAATCACGGGGCTTTGGATCGGCGGTGTGAACTATCATGTGTTCATCGGAGGCATGTTTTTATTCGGTACGTTATTGGCCGGTTCCGCCTTTCCGTTTTTCTTCGCTCTCTCACGCAAACGAAAATAAACAGGCATGCTGCCTGTTTATTTTTTTACCTAAGCCTGCATTATAAAAATCGCTCCGATAATGTGATTCCGCCTCAATCAGCCTATACATGCAGGCTCCAGCCCATGTTCTATTTCACGAAACTGCAGCTAAAATAAATCCTGCCAAAGAAGATTTTGAATTGCGAGAAAAATATCGTATTAAAATCCTATTTACCCAAAAAATACCTATTGATAGAATGGTATGTGAGAGGGAAAAATGTTCAAAGCGGATCATACAGGTCCCGCCTAAATACATAGTCTTTCATTTCTCTCTACACTACATTTCTAAAGGAGGATTTCCCATTAGACACGCAGCTAAAGGCATTCTGTTTGCCGCATCTTTAGCCCTTGTAACTACTACTTTTGCCCCCGCATCCTTAGCTAAAGAAAATCATAATAATACTGCCAATGCCACTGAAACGACAAAATCATTTTTTTATCAGACTGATACGCAATTTTCCTACGGACTAAAAGCACAAAGCGATGCATCTGTGTCAAAACCAGTCAAAGATGCAATCAGAGAGGTGCTGAAAAATAAAACAAAATTATTCAATCTTGTTGAAAAATTAGCAGGAAAGAAAATAAGAAATGAACTTGAATCCGTTTTCAATGAACACATAGAACCGGTTTTGAAGAAAATGCTGAACGAGTATGTCGCCTTAAGCTGGACTGATGTGGAAAAGAATCTTTATCTCTCACTTAAAAAGTCCGGACTTTCTGACAGCCAGGCTAAAAACCTCGCTCATTTGACAACTTTAGCAATGAAAGCATTTTAAACTCATTCATCAATGATCAGCAGGAAAATACGTATGAAGTAATGCAAAGTGCTGTTAGATTCACTCTAATAGCACTTTTTCATTGGAGATTTCACATGACTGTCTTTTTTACTGTTTTGCTCACTTTCTTATGCTGCCTTGTGATTTCATCTCTTATTTTTATGATTCTATTAAAAAAAGAGATCGCAGATACACCGCCAAACCGCTTAGCTCATACAGCATTCATAGGGCTTATTGGATTCTCCCTGTTCTTCGCTATAACTGTACCCAGCCTGATTATTTGTTTTGCAGCTGTAACAATACATCATTTTTTCGGAGATTACATCATATATGATTCTCTATCAGACTTATACATATTTTCTGTCGTCGTCAGTATTTTAGCTTTAGTTTATATGCTAATCCTTACGGCAATTGTTAAAGGAATGACTCATGTTTTGACATTGCCTGCTTGGTCAGCCTATATCCTTGAATTCATTTTTGCATGGGCTGCTGTTTACTTCTCAATTCAATACGTTTCCAATCATATCATTGAGAACATATCTATATTTCAAGGCGGAGAAGTGCTTCTTTCATTGTTCATCACTTTCTTATTTTCGGGATTGGATATCCTTTTTACTAATTTGGATAAGATTTCAAAAGAGAAATTAGGCTAATAAGGGGGCAATGGGTATGAAGAGCATTAAATATATATCCTATTTTTCTATTTCTTTAGTTTTGCAGGTGGTATGGCTGCTACTCATAAAAGAAACCTCTAATCTATCTCTGATAGATATGATTACGGTGTCCTTCTTATTCACTCTCTTTATGTTCATCTTGGATCAAATTTTCAAAAAAAAGCGGACAAATTAGGGTCTGTTTTTTTATAATCCTAGGGCTTCTCTTTCATTTTGAAATTGCTCCGGATTTGGGGATGTTGCGGGAACCGTTCATTAATGTTTAACACCGGCCTCTGTAAAATACTTCTCCTTTTATATAACATCCTGACTTCTCCGTCATATATTCAAACGAAAAAACGGCAAAAGGGAGTAATGAAACATGATATTGTTTATTGGCAAGTTCATGTTGCTCTTTTTATTCTGTTCGCTGGCATATTATTTGTTTAAAGTTGTTTATTACAATATAGGGAAGAACATTGCGCTTAAAACCCCGGAAGGGACAAAGACAAACCGGACGGCACGTATGTTTGTCAAAAATGGAACTACACTGAATGATGGAGATTACTTTATGATCGCTGTTGTGACCGCTCTCTGGCTGTTCTTCAGATGAAACCGCGCTGATCCATCACGAGTTTTTTGATCAGCCATCGCTCGCCAGCTGCGGCTTTTCACAATCTCCGTTTTCGTTTAGGACGGCTATATGCAAGCCAAGTCGCTCAACAAACAAAAAAATAAACAGGCATGCTGCCTGTTTATCAAGCTGTCGAGATCTTCTCGATAGCTCCTTTGTTTTTCCTTGAATTATTGAAGAAAGGCTTAAAAATGGACGGCGTTTTTCTCATGCATGCATCGTTCAAGAAATCATCACAGTAAAACGGAAAAGTGAACGCAATACAAGTAACGCTTAAGAACCTTATGAGGCTGCGTATGTTGATTACTGGATTAGAAAAAGAAATCCCCCAGTCTTAAAAGGTGGAGGTCAAAAATTGGAGAACACTTTAAATATTTATAGCTTTTTCAGCGATGTGGAAAGTTCCAGAAACACTCATTTCAGCAGTATAAACATTTGTTACACTTAATAATCCAGTAAAAAGAATACCGATTAAAGCGGAGCTGATTATAACCTTCTTCATTATATAGCCTCCGTAACCTTAAAGATTTGTGTTTGGGCATGTATAGTTTTCTTTAAAAAGGTTCTTCCCTCTGCATAGTTTCTCTTTTCAAAATGAAAGTCACCTAATTTTTCAGTCAGCTCTGCGAAATCAGACCAAAGGCGCTTCTCTTCTAAGTAGCGTCTATTGCCTTTTTAAAATTCTCTTCAGCGGCACTCAAACTTTCCCCTCTTAAATAAACTAAGCCTAAGTTATGAAAGATCACTCCGATAATTCTTTTCACTTTTTCCTCATCCAACCCACGGGCGATACTTAATGCTTCCCGATAAACCGGAGATAAATAGCTCCCCGTCATCATAGCCATCCACCTGAAAAATGTCGGCTCGGCACCTATTACAATAAACATAAATGTCAATGACAACGAATACAACAGCCATAATCCATACTTTTTTGAAGATGAGATACCCTAAAATCCCCAACAGAAAAGAAACTGCCGGAAAAATGATGAGAATAATATAAACAGGACTCAATGGCATGCTAATATAAACACCTTCAACTTATTTTAAAATTTCAAAACGTGCAATTTCCCACTCTTTTTTTGCTTTTAGCGGGATTGTTTTTACCTTTTTGCCTGATTTCAAATCATAAGACGTGATATCTCCAAGCTTGTTATCACGCTGGATATCAAAGTTTTTGAGTAAAACATACATCTCTTTGTCATTGAATTGAACATCATTCATTAATTTGTTATCATCCCCAGCATAAAAATCAAAAGATTTTTTCTTAACCATTTTTTTATCAAACACCTGCATCTTCCCATCAAAAGAAACAGCTAAGATGCTATCTTTTAATATTTTCAATTTTGCAGGATGAAACCCTTTCTCCATCTCGACTTCTTTTTTTACCTTAAGAGTCTCTCTGTCTATTAATATGAGCTTAGAATTCTCTTTCTCATTCACGTTATCATTAACTGCCAGTACAAATGTATTTTCATCTAGAGCTTGGAATGCATCCTTTTCATCCATGAAGTATATCCCTTTATTCGGTATGGATGCCTTGTTCTCTTGCTTTTTTGTCTCTGGGTTAATTGAAAGGATGGACATACTTTCTTCACCACTTGAAATGACATAAATTTTATTTTTGGCGACGATTGCTGATCCAAGTTCTCCGTCAAGCTTTATTTGTTTCTTGTTTTTTCGGCTGTTTCCCTTCCAATATACCAGTTCACTTTCCAGCCCTTTGTCTGTATATCCAACGTTAATGTCATGGATGATATAACCGTCAGAACTATTTATAAAGAAAGCACCTTCATCCTCAGTTGTTTTTGACAAACTCTTTTCATTTATTTTGTTTATTTTTCCGGTTTTATTGTCTATCATCAAGTGATTATTGCTTCTATTTGATGAGAAGAACGTATCGTTTTTGTTATATGAAGACATCGTGAAATTTATACCATCTTTCAATTCCAAGCTATCAATTTTAGTACCATCTTCACCGTAAACCCCAATCTCACTTCCCCTATCTAAAGTGTTAGAAAAACCAACAATAAATTTTGCATTGTCAATATCCTTTAATACAGTCTTTTTATTGCTGCTTCTTTCCTCTTTTTCATTCCCAGTTGGGATGAGACCGCAAGAGGTTGTGACTATCAGTATGCAAATGAAAATAAACAGGGTCTTAAGTCTATTCATATTTTCCTCCCTTTGAAATGACAAAACAACCGGTGCATCACCGATTGTTTTTGTCAATTTGTTTAACCCTTATGATAAAAGATTGTTGTGTTATTGGATTTTACAAGCTCCATTGGTGTTACAACGGTGTCCCATTTGACATTGTCAATATCAATACCTTGGTTTTTCCAAGAACGCCAAGCTAATTGAGAACAATAAAATTTAGCAGTTGTCTTTTTATTCAAAAAGTTGAAATTATATTTCTTTTTATTATTTGCTTGCTTTTCCGCATATTTTGCAGCGTTTATATACTTATTGTTATTCGATCCTTTAACCCATAGACCATAAACTTTCTTTTTACTTCCCCAGTTATTATTATATCTGCGAACTCCATCTTGGTTTATAGGGCTCCAGCTTTTCGCCCATGCTTCAACTGTTTTTGATTTGTTAGTTGAAACAATCGCAGCATGTCCTACACCAATAGACCAACTTCCAGAATTAATTTCATAGCTTGTAAGAACATCACCTTTTGTACCTAACGCTTTTGCTGCAATTTGGTTCTTGGGCTGATATTCAGGCTCCTTGTATTTAGGAAGAACTTCATCAATTTGACCAGAGGCTTTCAATTCTTTGATTTCTTTTTGGGAATCCTTATACAAGTCTTCTGCATGTTCTTGTACATACGCATACTCTTCTTTACTCATTTCATAGAATTTCTGTACTTCCTCACTTGTCATGCCGGCATCTTTCATTTCCTGTATTTCCGTTTGGACTTTTTCATTAGTAAGTTGCGGAAATCCTTCAGCATGTGCACTTTTCCCAAATCCCAATCCTAAACCGGAAATCAACATAGTTGTAGAGAACATGGTGGTAAGTAAAAATTTAATCTTTTTCACATCAGTATCCCCCTACTATTGAATAATTTTTCCTTCTATTCTAAGATATAGGATGTAAATAAGGTTGTAAACACCTTTTTTGAATTATTTGGGATATTTTAATCATTTCTATTGAGTGTATAATGTCACACAAAATCGGGACATGTAGTGCCAACTGAACTATAGGATTTGGGCTTTAAACAATGTTTACCAGGCAATGTGTTGTTTCACTATTTCTTCGTAAGGTTAACCTTCAAATTTTACATAAATTCACAAGCATTCAAAATATCTTTCTTAACAAACATATTCTACCATTAATGCGAACCGCAATTCTATATACTTCTTTATTTTTATGAAATATATAGAATTGTGGTACAGCCTTATTAAAGGGTTGTTTCATTTATTTCAGAAGAGGCAACATTTTTTCTTTCGTTTTTGGCCTGTAAATGCCGTTATCAGATAGGCCATACATGGACTGGAACCGTTTGACTGCATTTGCTTTCTTCGGTCCGTAATAGCCGTCTATTCTGTTGTTCTTTGCCCCTTTGTCCGGATAATAATAGAGAGCCGCTAACGCCGATTGAATTTGCTTTACGGACGTTCCCTTAGTTAAGGGGCTTTGTCACTTTAAAAATGTCTGGCGGCAGCGTGTAAGATGATGTCTTTTTACCGAATGGAGAGCTGGACGAGCCAGTCAGCTTTAATACTTGGCCAACTTTGATCAGGTTCGGATCCTTGATGCCATTCAATGCTTTGCAGGGTTGCCATGCTTACGCCTGACTCCTATGCAATGACGATAATATTCCACCTTTTTTGACAGTGGACGTCGTCACCGGTCCTTTTTCCTGTTTTTGCTGATCAGGGGGGCTGACGGCGCTAATGTGCGAACCACGTTTGGCAGGAACTGTCCTGGCCCTTCAAAAGCTTTTTTTATCAGCCATCGCTCGCTAGCTGCAGATTTTATGATCTCTGTTACCGTTTCAGCAAATTTGAATATGATAGACTTCCTGTGTCCAAGCGGGCTCGAACTGCTGACCTCTTCCTTACCATGGAAGAGGTCAGTAAAACTGATAAGAACTAATCTTCTCAATAAATCAAGGCAGACAGCGAATACTGGCTGAAGCCTTTTGCTTAGCCGTAGTGATTTTTCCCGGAAGCGGCGGCTCGTCGCCGATGACCGCGTCGATGATGGCCGGCTCATTTGAGTTAAGCGCTTCATGAGCATGATTCCGCCTTCTTATTTTTTCTTAGGCAACAAACCGGTTCAAAACCAATTTAAAGTATTGAATAATTTAGAATGTTTGTGTAAGTTTTGTATAACAAAAATTAAAAAAAGAGTGAGGAGGGAAACATTTGATAATCAGAAGCGCAGAACACTATGATGTAAAACAATTGACCGATTTAATGTATTTATATATCGTGGATTTTTATAAAAGACCTAAGCCACCGATTGAAAAGATACATCATTTGATTGAAATGTTATTTGAGAAGAACAGGGGTATTCAATTCGTTGCTGAACAAGATGGGGAACTTATTGGCTTTGCAACATTATATTTTAGTTTTAGTACGACGAAAGCAGATAAAATAACAATAATGAATGATTTATTCGTGGCAGAAAAAGCAAGAGGCACAGGAGCAGCCCAAGAACTGTTTAAAAGATGCGAAACTTTTACAAAAGAAAACGGGTATGCGCATATGTCATGGATAACTGCATCTGATAATTACCGTACACAAAAGTTCTATAAAAAGATGGGTGGCTCCCTTGGGAATTGGCTGACCTATTCCATATAACCCGGGAAGACCTTATTGAAGAAAAAACTAAAATAAAAAGCCGGGCTTTTACTATGGCTTATCTGGGTAAATAAATAAAAATAAACAGGCATGCTGCCTGTTTATTTTTTATAAGCGCCGGCTTCTTAAAACAGCCGTTTTAAGCTTTTCTTGAGTGACGGCATTTCGATTTTTTGGTTTTCAAAGAAGTTTTTCAGCATGTATTTGCTGAAGCCCTTCGCTTGGCCGTAAGTGATTTTTCCCGGAAGCGGCGGCTCGTCGCCGATGACGGCGTCGATGACGACCGGCTCATTTGAGTTGAGCGCTTCATGAAAAGCGGGAGCCAATTCCTCGTGTTTCGTCACTTTGATGCCTTTTGCTCCGCAGCTTTCTGCAAAAGCGGCGTAATCCATATTTTGCAGCTGGGTGACGTAGTCAATGTTGCCTTTGACCCGCTGTTCATATTCAATCATGCCTAAATTTTCGTTGTTTAATATGACAACCGTAATCGGCAGTTTATATTTAACAGCCGTCGGCAGATCCTGCATCACCATTGAAAATCCGCCGTCTCCGCAAATGGCGATGGACTGCCGCTCAGGTTCGGCAAGGCTTGCGGCAATCGCTCCCGGAAGCCCGCATCCCATTGTGGCGAGCCAGCTTGAGACGATAAAGTCCTGCTTCTTCATTTTAAAATGGCGGGCCATCCACACCGTAACCGTTCCGACATCCACTGACAGGACGGCGTCCTCTGCGGCGGCATCCTGAAGCCGGGCAATGACCTGCTGCGGCTTGAGCGGATGAGTCGCTTCGGTTTCATCCTTCTCGATTTCCTTCCACCAATGCTTCATGTGCTCGGTGCAGGCGTCTAAAAATCTTCTGTCTTCTTTATATTCAATGTATTCCGTCAGATCTTTCAGCCCCAGAGCCGCATCACTGACGATTCCCGCATTGACGGGATAGCGCTTGCCGATTTTCGCCGGATCCGAATCAAGCTGAATGGCAGGCGTATCGTCCGGGAGATAATCCCTGTATGGGAACGATGTGCCGAGCATGATCAGCAGATCGCATTCCTCCATGGCTTCGTAGGCGGGCTTTGTGCCGATTTGCCCGAGATTCCCGAGAAAGTGGGGATGGCTGTCAGGCACGACGCCTTTTGCCGGAAGGGTAATGACAATCGGGGCGGCCGCTTTATCGGCGAATGCGAGCAGCTCCTCTTTTGCCGATTTTAACCCTTGGCCGGCGAGAATGACCGGTTTTTTTGCGTTGTTAATATATTGCGCGCATGTGACGAGATGTTCTTTTTTCGGCTCTATATCGGCTTTGAGGTATATCGGCGATGTGTAAACCGGCTCCCGTTTGATTTTTTGCGCGAATAAATCATCAGAAACGGTTAAAACGGCAACGCCTTTTTTGCTGTAAGCCGTGCGGATCGCCTGATTCAGAAGATCGGGCAGCGCTTCTGCCGTATGTACTTGCTGGTTGAATACCGCCACGTCCTCAAACATTTGCTCTAATTTGATTTCCTGAAAGCTGTCACGGCCGATTTCATCGGAAGCCACCTGTCCCGCAATCGCCAGCACCGGAACGCCGTCCGCTTTGGCGTCGTATAAACCGTTCAGCAGATGAACGGCCCCCGGTCCTGCGATTGAAAGGCAGACACCAATCTGTCCGGTCAGTTTTGCCTCAGCCGCGGCAGCCAGGGCGGCGACTTCCTCGTGCCGGGTTTGGATGAATGTCAGGTTATTTCGTTCATGTCTCAGTTCTTCGATAAATTCATTAATGCTGTCTCCGGGAATGCCGTATATATGACCGACTCCCCATTGTTCAAGCAGCTCCGTCATTACGTGTCCTGCTGTTTTACTTGGCATACTGCATCCTCCTTTTACCTGTATTCATCCCCTTTTTCATACGGGTTGAAACACGGGCTATACTCTCAGCTTTTTTCTCAGCCGATCAAGGATGGATAACAAATTTCGGTCTTTAAGGACTGCCTTACGATTTGCCGCCCCATTGAGTCCGTCTTTTACTTGCCGTTTTCTGTTCGGCACCATGAACAGCGGCAGCCGGTTTGGGGAAAACCAGCGTAATGCGGCGGTTTCCGGCCCGTTCATCAGCGGTGTTCCTCCGGTAATGGCTCCGATGAATACATGCTGTGTATCTTCAAATGCCGGCCTTTCATACTCACCGGCTTTATGCAGGATGGTCACGTTATAACCGGTTTCTTCGAAGGCCTCTCTGACGGCTGCGGCTTCAGGTATTTCACCTTCTGCGATCCTGCCCCCGGGCAAATCCCATAAGGGAATGTCTTTTCGTTTTACGAGCAATATGTCCCGCTCCTCATTTTGTATGATGACAAACGCGCCTTGTGCCATGTCGTCCTCCTTTACAAAAAAGACCGCGGCATTTTAGCCTGCGGTCTTTACCGTTACTTTTTAAAATGATACGGCAGGGTGGCGACAATGATGTCCTTCTTCCAAAACAGCCGGACGCGGAGCAAGAAGGCTGATTGGTTGTGAAGGATGGTCTGCCAGCGTTTTTTCGTAATAAATTGCGGAAACAGCACCATCACGGAGAACTGTTCTTTTTTCGCTTTTTGTTCGACCGTTTCCAAAAACTTATCAAACGGGTGAACCAGACTGCGGTATGAGGAATGCAGGGTGACGAGGCGGACGCCGTTATGAAGCTCTTCCCAGCGCTTTTCCATCTTTTTTTCGTGTTCTCTGTCAAAGGAAACATGAACCGCAATGACCTGATCCGATAATGATTTCGCATACTGAATCGATTTTTGGACGACGGTGGTGACACCGGCGACAGGCACGATGACGACGGTTCCCTTGATTTCCTCAGGCTGCTGATCAACGACCCGCAGCTGTTCGCCGACCGCGGTGTAGTGATTTTTAATGACGAAAAACAGCATGACGACAGCAGGCATGAATAACAGCACCGGCCAGACAAGATTGAACTTCGTCGCGAATAAAATACACAGCACCATAAATGAAATGGCGGCGCCGCATGAGTTGATCAGCATTTTTACCGCCCAGCCCTTCGGCTTCTGCCTGATCCACTTGATGCACATTCCCGTCTGCGACAGCGTAAACGGAATGAACACGCCGACGGCATAAAGCGGAATTAAATGTTCCGTGCGGCCGCCGAATAAAAGAATGAGCAAGATGGACGCGATACCGAGAAAGATGATTCCGTTTGAAAATCCTAATCGGTCGCCTCGTACCGTAAACATTCTCGGCATATACTGATCGCGCGCTAAATTAAACGCCAGCTGCGGAAAAGCGGAAAAGCCCGTATTTGCCGCAAGCACGAGAATCAGGGATGTAACGCCTTGAATGAAATAGTACACCGTATGCCGTCCGAAAGTTTCCGCTGCGATTTGTGAAATAACGGTCTCGTTAGGCTTCGGACCCGTGCCGTAGCCGTACGCCAGCACCGTAATCCCCGTAAATAAGATCGCCAGCAGAATCCCCATCATGGCCAAAGTGCGGGCCGCGTTTTTCGCCGGAGGATTTTTAAAGGCCGGGATCGCGTTTGAAATGGCTTCCACACCGGTCAGTGCCGAGCAGCCGGATGAAAAGGCCTTCAGCAGCAAAAACAGCGTGATGCCCGCCACGGGTGTGCCGATCGGTGTATGCTCGGCCGGATGAACCTGCCCCGTCATGAGCTTAAACAGTCCGACGACGATCAAAAGGACAAGCGCCGCCACAAACAGATAGACGGGATACGCCAAAATGGACGCCGACTCTGACAGTCCTCTCAAATTTAAAATCATAATCAGAATCACAAGCAAAACAGCAATGAGCAAATGATACGGGTGCAAAGCCGGAAATGCCGATGTAATCGCATCAGTTCCGGCAGAAATGCTTACCGCCACCGTCAGAATATAATCAACAAGCAATGAGCCCCCCGCAATCAGGCCCGGCTTCTCACCAAGGTTTTCTTTTGACACCATATAAGCGCCCCCGCCTTGCGGATAAGCGTAAATAATCTGTCTGTAGGACAGAATCAAAGCAAGCAGCAAAATGAGAACACCTGCTGCGATCGGAATGGAATACCAAAACGCGGCCGCGCTTACCGCAGCCAAAATGATCAGAATCTGTTCCGTTCCGTAAGCAACTGATGACAGCGCGTCTGAAGAAAGCATGGCGAGCGCCTTGAGTTTCGTGAGTTTCTGCTCTCCGGCCGCCTGTGATTTCAGCGGTTTCCCAATCAAAAATCTTTTGATTGAATGGTACATTTTTTGTCTTCCCCTTTTTTTCATTTTCCGTTTGATTTACAAACCCTTACTGCTATGATGTCTCTGAATAACGATTGCATGCCATATTTCGGCACAGCAAAAAGACACAGAGGCAAACGGATGCCCCTGCGCCATAATCGTGCACAGGTTTCATTCATCTCCTCTCATGAACGCTTACGAGGTTAGCTGTCGGATTCGGGCTGATGAGAGTTGGCCCTACCTGAAAAAGGATTCACCCCAAGCGGCATGACGCGCCGCAAATTGGTTCCCCCGCTCTGATTACAGATTAAGCGATATAGATTATAAAAGAGATCATACTCCCGTCCCGTTCAGTTGTAAAGGGGCTTTTATGCTGTTTCAAAAATAAAAAAATCACCGCCAAAAATGGAAATAAAAATACAAAAAAAGAGGCCTGTTAACGGCCTCTTTTTCCTTCATTACTCTTCACTTTTTTCATTGTCCGCTTTTCTTTTTTTCCTTCTTGCCGTCAGCCAGATCAGACCGGCCGCAATAATTATAAGCGCCGCGAAAACAGCGATATACGTGACGTTCAGTGCTGCGGAACGGCTTTTCGTATCAGCCGCCGGACTGCTGTCATCGGATTTGATTTGCTGATGGTTTGAAAACAGCTGCTTGCCGGCCGTTTCGTTGACGACGGTTGCGGCATCGTTTGTGCTGTCTAAAAAGCTGATCAGCTCTTTTGTGACAGACGCGCCGCTGCCTGATAACGGAGCAAAAACAGCGATGCTCCGGCCGGAGTCCCAAGGTGATTCCTGTGTAAACGCGACTTGTTTCGTTGTCTCATTCAGCATCTGAAACGGAGAAACATCGTACGCGCCGCTGCGGTCTGACGGCACGAGAAGCTTAGAGGCGTTTGATTTCAAAAGCGGAATTTGCGGCAGGCCTCCGATAAACACAACATTCCGGCCTTTGGCATCCGCTTCCTTCATGTCTGATGCCGTCTTTACGGTAAAGCCGTTTCCGAATGAATCCGCCACCAGAGAAAGTTCTTTCAGTGTCTGTATGTTTACGTCATCCGGGATGACGATCACTGTTTTCTCTTTCACGCCGCCCGCAAACGGGAGCGGCCATTGCCCGAAATCCGCTTTCTGCGCCGCATCACTTACCGGATACGTCAGCATGCTGCTTTTATCAATATAGACCCATTTATTTTCGTCACGGTCGATACACGGGTTGTTATGTTTCAAACCTGACGTGACAAATTGCAGATCAATGTACCTGCTGCTTCGCAAAAGCTTCGGATCAATCGGGATTGAGACGTGGTAAAAGCCGTCTTTATCTTGATTGCCGAGATCGTCAAGACGCACCGCATTCGGCTGTCCGTTGACCATGACGTTCAGCTCCGCTCTCTCGGCGTCATTAGCTGAATCCGCCTTCGTCCGAATCGATTCCGACGTTTTTAATGTAAGTGAAAGCTTAACCTTACCGTCTTTATCAACAGCGGCCGCCGCAGGGTAAAAGAAGTGCTCTGACGCCGTTTTGTTTGATCCGACCGTTACATTTCCCGCGCCGAAGTCCTCTAATGTCAGTTTATTGCCTGTTTTTTCCGCAGCGGGCTGAAGGCGGCCGATTGTCAAAGTATCTCCGCCCAGCTGGCTTGAATAAGCGCTGTCTGTGATGACGCGGATTTTATCCGCCAGCGTTTTGTCTGAGTGCGCCGTGACAAACAGGACGGGCTGCCGTTTGTCCCCTGATGTCAGAACCCGTTCAGCGAGAAGGAGTTTGTTGTCTTCCGCTTTGAGGTTCCCGCGATCGAAAAGCTCTTTTATTTTCCCGTTCCAATGCTGATCAGCGCCGATGACAATTGACGGATTGCTGATTTTGCCGGCGTCGGATTCTTTTACATAGGATACCTTCAGCCTGCTGTCAGCCGTTTTCAGAAATCCTTCTGTTTTGACTGCGGCTTCAGCTTCAGCAGAGGTCGGTTTGTCAGGAAGGATAATATCGGTTTCTTCACCCGTATTGCCTGATTGGGCAAACGGATACGGGAAATGGCCGAGATCCGCTCCCTTTGACTTGCTTGCTTCTGAAAGCACAAGGCGGCTGTCCGGATAAATTTTTATCCAGTTGCCTGACGTATCCTGCCTGACGCAGACGCCCTCTTTTAATACGCCGTAAAACCGTAATGATACATTGTGATAGCCTTGGGCGGATTGGCTTTTGCTGAGATTGAGCTTCACCGTTTTCCGCTTGGAGCTGCCGTCAAGCTTTATGGATTTGACGGGTTCATCATCAATGGCGATGGTTAAAGAAGACGGGGCAATTAATAAGTTTGACGCCTCGTAATCAATCAGAAGCGACTGATCGGCATTCGAAGCTCCCGCAGGAATCTGATAGGTCAGCTCTGAGCTGTCTTTCGCCCCGTACAGTGTCATCAGATCGCCAGTCAGCGCCTGCTGCTCTTTTGCGCCGGCGCTTGTCCCGAGGGCGGAACCGTCCGTTTTCAGCTCCCGGGCCGCGGCCGCCTGCCCGTTATACATCAATAGCAAAAGGCCGGTTATCAATATGATCGCTTTTTTCAAAAAGGTCACCCGCTTTTATTTTGATTGTATCGCTCCGTTTTGTACCACTTGACTTCCTGCTTGAACAAGCGGTGCTTGATCTCTGTGAATAATGACCAGATGACGAGCACGATCCAAGCCTGGGAGTATGTAAAGTACATCAGAAATACGATAAAGAAGTTTTGTTTGTTCATTTCTGTTTTTTCAATGCTCAAAGTAATCATGACCTCAGTCATAAACAGGAAAAAGGCCAGTATCCACAAAATCATCGCCAAAAACCCGACTGCCAGATGCAGGTCGTAAAAAAGATTGATGATAAAAATCGTGTTTGACATGATCACACCGAAGAAAAACAAAAAATACGTAAAAAAGAAATAAAACAGATCGAAGATGATCCGCTTGCGTTTCAGCTTGAAAAATTGGGATAAAAACTTGAGAACGACGTATTGGTTGCCGCGCGCCCATCTTGTCCGCTGACGCCACCAGACCTTCCATGTCTCAGGCTCCTGCTCCCATGTCACAGCCGCCGGGAAAAAGCGGATATGATAGCCGAGATTATACACGCGGATGGTCAGCTCGGTATCCTCCGCCAGCGCCTTATCATCCCAGCCGCCGAGCTGTTCGATAATGCTCCGCCTGATCGCGAAGTTCGTTCCCGGGATGGTGGCGATTTTGAACCATTTCCATCTGCCGCCCTGCGCCATCCACTGAAAACAGATGGTTTCAATATTGATAAACTTCGTCAGGATCGTTTTGGCCGCATTGATAACACGGAATTTCCCGACAACCGCTCCCGCTTTCTCATCATTCATCAGACCGAGAACCAGGTAGTACACCGCCATTTTTTCCGGCGTATTGTCCGCATCATACACGCAGATCACGTCTCCGTTCGATTCCGCGAACCCTGAGTTCAGCGCCGAAGATTTTCCTTTTCCGGCGTTAGGGGGCTTTGTGATAACCATTTTAATGAAGTCATACTGACGGGAAAATTCATTGACGATATCTCCCGTCCGGTCGGAGGAATTATCATTAACGACAATGATCTCAAGCCTGTCTTTCGGATAATACAGGTTCACCATCGCCTTCAGCGTCTGCCTGATGACGACCTCCTCGTTATGCGCGGGAATGAGCACGCTGACCTTCGGGAGCTCCCCCATCTTTGCGCGCCATTTCGGAATGTTCCGTTCGAAGGTCATATAATGCCTGAATCCGCCCTGCATCAGAAACATGTGATAGAGAAGCATCACCCATATTAAACTTAATGAGATAAAAAACAGAATGTTACTCAAGGCTTCTTCTCTCCTTAAAGATTCGTTTTTTTAATGTGGCGCGCAAATAAAGAACGTAGCAGGCGAACATGATGATAAACAATAACACCACGCCGGAGAGAATCCAAAGCGCTTTTTCCAGAGGCGTCTGCTGATGGTGATTGAAAAAGGCCGTTACCGGATGAATCTTGTTTTCCACATGAATGGTTCCGTCTCCGTCCGTTTTGATCCTGACGCTGTCCGACGTTACCGTTTGCTTCGTTTTCTTCAGATCGAGCCACTCGCCGCCGGGAATCCGCTCCATCTGATTGACGAGCTCGGGAAGGTATTTCATGCCGAGATACGGATGGTAGAAACCGCCCGCCGTTCCGCCGCCGAAATCAATCATCTGCGAAATATGATTCTCCATATCTCCGAGCGGATTTTCCTTTGAGTTATCGGCATAACCGATTGTTTCAGGGTACAGCGTCATCCCGTCCAGCATAGCCGGCTTTGAGACGAACGGAGGGGCGCCCGAGGTTTTCCACGTCGTGCCGCTGAGCTGCACTTGTCCGAAAATGCTTGAGAAATAAGAAGATGCGATTTTGTAGCCTTCTTCAGACATCGTATAGTGCGGCGCTTCGAATGACAGCGGGTAAAGGCCGAGCTCTGTCAGATCGTCAATCGCCTGCTCCAGCTTCGTTCTCGTGTAGATGTTTTCTTTTTCACGGAAAGGCTTCACATACGCCCGGTACGCTTTTTCATTCGGAAAATCCTGTTCCTTTTCAAGCTTGACCGGAGTATCATCCGCATTTTCTGACGTAATCGGCTGATCCGCTTTGGCATCCCAAAATTCAAAGCCTTCTCCCGTTTCGCTGTATCGGTATGCGTGCGTGTAGCCGTGAATAATGATGCTGCCGCCCATTTGCTGAAGTTTTTTCAGGACGCGGACCATTTTCGGCTTGTCCGCCAGGTATACTTTTTCTCCGTTTTCCGGATTGAGATAGACCGGAATGACCGCCAGAATAAACGGAATGTGTCTTTTATGCAGGTAAGCGCCCGCTTCGTAAAGCAATGTTTCATCTGACATCGGACTGATGTCTTCAAGCCGCAAATAAAGGAGGGTGCCGCCCTCTGATTCTCCGAATGCGTTGCGCATCGCTTTCGCCGTCAGAAACGAATCATTTAACAGGCTCGTCACACCGAAATAATAGTCAGAGCGCGCCGTTTTCCACATAAAAGGGCGGGTGCTGCCGTCACCGGACCGGTATGTATAAAGGGACTTTCCTTTTACTCCCGATACGCCGAGCACGGACATCCCTTTTTCAAGCGGCATGTCTGTTTTTCCTTTCTTGCTGTAAATGCGGTATACCGTTTCTTTTTCTGTCAGGGACAACCCCGCAAATTGGCGGAACTGTCCGGCGTTATAGCCGATGCTGATAAGCTGCTGCGGCATGCTGCTGATCAGTGACACAAATGATGTGCTGAGCTTTTTTTTCGTGACACCGTAATAGATGACGCGCCGATTCTTTTTGAGGTCCGCGGCTGTGATGTCTCCGTCGCTTTTCACAGTCACGGCGGATGAGAAATGGCCCGCAGTCAGATCAAGCATTTTGACCTCAGCGGTTTCTTTGCCGTCCGTGCTTGTATAAATAATGAGAATGCCGTCCTTTTTGTCTTTTGCTTCCGCCGGACGGGGAACATAAACCGCCGAAATCATGAAGAGCGCCGAGAGTAAGAGACGTATCCATTTAGAGTTCATTCATCATCATCTCGTTTTCCAGTTCGTTTAAAAATTGCTCGGCCGTTTGTAAATCCTTTCGGTACGCCAAGTAACATACACGGAAGGTGATGGAGACGTATTTACCGTTTTGAAGCCGGTACGTATCCAATTCCTTTTTCAGCTTCGCCAGAACGGCCGGCATGTTTTCTTCAGGCGTATGGGTCAGCACGATGCCGAACCGTTCGGCGGACGGCCTGAATTTTTTGTCTGTTTCCCGAACGCTTGACCGGATTTGGCGGCTGATAAACGCCAGCAGCCGATCGGTCTCTTTTTCTCCGTACAGGGATTTGAATTCCTTGAAATAATGCATGTGCAGCAGCAAAAAGACGAAGGAATTGCCGTAGCGTTCCGCCCGCTTGATCTCCTCGGAAAGCTCCAGCTTCATCCGCAGATGGTTGTCAAAGCCTGTCACCCTGTCGACGGCGACAAAGCTCGTAATCTCTTCACGCAGCTGTTTCACTGAGCGCTCAAGCCCCTTCGCCAACTCGTGAATCCTTCCCGCTATGTAAGAAAAGAGCAGCAGCGCAATCCCCCAAATGACCAGCACCTGCAGACTTTCGGCACCGGCAGACGCCATAAAGCTCCCGGTCTGAAACCACAGGAGCAGGCTGCCGAGAACAAATAAGACGAGTAAGGTGATGACGAGCGCGTAGATTGCCCCGAACCATATGCCGGCTCCCGCAACAAGCAATGTGATGCAGGTTATCAGAAGCCCTGCGGATTGCTGAGACGCATAGTAAATAAAAAAAGACAGCAGCACCAGCATAACTGCTGTGTAGCTGCACAGTTTTTGTGATTCATTGAATGATATTTTCATTAAACAATTTCCTTTCAGCCAGAAGCGGCAGCAGGTTATCGAAAGAATGTGTATCGCTCCCGCTCATATAGCCGCCGTAATCGGGTTTCAGCGTGTCCAGTGTTTCAAATGAAGTCATTCTTTCATAAAGCGGCTTGATGACAGCCGGATCAGCTTTTTGTTCTGCTAAAAAAAGAACGGCCAGGGCGTAAACGGACGGTGATTCGTACTGAACCGCCGGCTCCTTCGTGTCTGCGCTGTATCGTCCGTACAGCTGTCCGCGCGACTTAAATTCCTCTATCATCCATTTTGACAGCGCGGCAGCCTTGCCATCCCCCCGCTTCAGATTCACGGCGGCGTACAGCTGGTCGATGACATTCACTTCGCTGTCATATTTGTATTCCTTTGTTTCGGTATTGAATGATTTCGGCAGAAAACCATTTTTCAGGGGCGCAAGATTGAGAACATCAAGGTTCCGGTTTTCCGTTTTCTCATCGATAATCCCCTTTTCTCTGAGCATCTGTAAGGCGCCGGGGTCAACATAGGACAACGTCACGGTCTTTGATGCGGCATTTGAAGCGGCATCATAATAATCCGTAAAATACCCGTCATTCGTATTGTATTTTTCCAGCGCCTTCCCGATCTGCACCGCTGTTTTCCCGTATTCACTGTTTCCCCACAGGGTTCCGGCCTCATTCAGACAGTTCATGATTCTGAAATCGTCAATTAAGGCATTGGTGCCGCTCGCTTTATTCCCGTCAATCTTCCACGACACGAGCCCGTTTTTCGTCAGAAACGAATCGGTGAGAAGCTGATATTGCGCTTGAAACTGCCGTTCATCTTTCCTGTTCAGCAAAAATGCCATCCATAGTCCGAGAGACTCAGATAAATATTCCGGCTCACCGGATATGTTCGTCCGGATCATCCCCCGCCCGTTCATCAATTTATGATAAATAAAATGCTCTGCGGGCTGAAGCGGTCCGGACGGTTCGGCCGCCGTCTGTTTTTCAGTGCCGGCCTCCGCGCACCCCGCAGTCAGAACGATCGAAATCAAAAGGATCATCAGACGAAAAACGAATTGCTTCACAGTCCATCCTCCTATTTTACAAATCCTTTTTTAGACCCATATCTTATTTTTTCACAAAGTATTTTTACTATAAAGGAAACGATAAAAGAATACTAGCATTTTTTCACATTGGAAAATTTTAAATGGAAGCGCCGCCTCTCACCTTTTCCCTCTTCACATGGATCGTATTCCCATTACAGTAAAAAACACAACAAAAGGCAGCATTTCTTTACAAATGCTGCCTTTCTCTGATCTATTTATCCAGGCCGAGTTTTTTCAGCTGTTCTGCCAGCGCGTTGTTCATCGGCTCCTCTTTGTTTTGGCTTTTCATATAAGAGTTGATGTCCCGCTTGGATGCGCGTCCGGATTTATCTTTCGCCTTCCGCTTTTCAAAGACGGACAGTTTCTCCCGGTGGCCGCATACACATGCGAAGGTTTGGCCTTCGCCCTGGCCGCGAAGCTCCATTTTCTTATGACAGTTCGGACAGCGGGCGTTTGTTTTTCTTGCCAGCGTTTTCCGGCTGCCGCACTCACGATCCTGACATACGAGCATCGTGCCGCGTTTGCCGTTGACTTTAAGCATCATTTTGCCGCAATCAGGGCAGGCGGTGCCTGAAATGTTGTCATGTCTGAAAGTCTGGCTGCTGTTTTTGATTTCCTTCACCGTTTTGCCCGCATATGTTTTCATGTCTTTAATGAACACGGCGGATTTCAGTTTGCCCGCTGCGATGGCGGAGAGCTTTTGCTCCCACTCAGCGGTTAAGGCCGGCGATTTTAAATCTTCCGGGACGAGCTGTAAGAGCTGCTTCCCTTTTGACGTAATGAAAATATCTTTTTCTTTTTTCTCGATCAAGAAACTGTTGAACAGTTTTTCAATGATATCAGCGCGGGTGGCGACTGTTCCGAGTCCGCCGGTTTCACCCAATGTTTTCACAAGGTTCTTCTCTTCTCCCTGCATAAAGGCGCTTGGGTTCTCCATCGCGGATAACAGCGTGCCTTCATTAAAGCGCGCCGGCGGTTTCGTCTGTCCGCTCGTTTCTTTCAATGATGAGACAGTGAGGCGCTGACCCTGCTGAAGATCCGGGAGCGTCTGGTCTTTGTCTTCCTCATGATCGTCGTCATCCTCGTACATATCATACACGGCTTTCCAGCCAGGCGATTGAACCGTTTTCCCTTTTGCGGTAAATGTTTCGCCGCCGATATCGGCTGTGACCTTTGTTTCTTCGTATTCGAACGCCGGCATTAACACGGCGAGAAAACGTTTGGCAATCAGATCGTAAAGCTTTCGTTCTTTGTCGCTGAGGCTTGAAAGGATCAGCGGCTCCTCTGTCGGAATGATGGCATGGTGATCCGATACTTTCGCATCATTGACGAATCCTTTATGCGCTTTGACGCCCCGCTTCAGTATTTGATTGACGTACTGGGCGTACGGCTTAACTTCCATGCCGTTTAAACGGTCTTTTAAAGTCGGCACGATGTCTGCGGAAAGGAATCTGGAATCCGTCCGCGGGTAAGTGACAAGCTTATGCTGTTCATACAGCTTTTGAAGCACGGACAGCGTCTCTTTTGCGGAGAAACCGAAGCGCTTATGAGCGTCCCGCTGCAATTCCGTCAAGTCGTAAAGACCGGGAGCGAAGCTTTTCTTCGCCGTTTTTTTCAATTCTGAAATGACTGCCGGCTTTCCTTGCAGGTCTTTTGCCAAACGGCCGGTCACCGTCTGATCGAACGTTCTTGTCTGTTTTGTTTTTTTATCCTGCCATGTCAGCGTCATCTGATCAGACGCCGCGCGGAGACCGTAATAAGGAACGGGTTTGAACGCCTGAATATCCGCTTCGCGTTTGGCGATCATCGCCAGTGTCGGAGTCTGGACGCGTCCGCATGACAGCTGCGCGTTAAATTTCGTGGTCAGGGCGCGGGTCGCGTTGATGCCGACGATCCAATCCGCTTCCGCTCTGGCAACGGCGGAATGATACAGGTTTTCGTACTCTTTGCCGCTGCGGAGCTTTTGAAATCCTTCTTTAATCGCCTTATCCGTCACAGAGGAAATCCACAGCCGCTTAATCGGTTTGCGGACGTTTGCCTTTTCGATAATCCAGCGGGCCACAAGTTCCCCTTCCCGTCCTGCGTCTGTAGCGATTACGATCTGGCTGACGTCTTTTCGGGCAAGCTGAGCTTTGACCGCATTGAACTGTTTTCCTGTTTTTTTAATGACGACGAGCTTTAAAGGCTCCGGAATAATCGGCAGATCCTCAAGCCGCCATGATTGAAATTCTTTGCCGTATCCTTCAGGGTCAGCGAGCGTTACCAGATGCCCGAGCGCCCATGTGACGATGTAGCGGTCGCCTTCAAGATATCCGTTTCCTTTTTTATGACATTTCAGAACGCGGGCCAAGTCCCGGCCGACTGAAGGTTTTTCAGCTAATACAACTGTTTTTGACATGCTTTTCACTTCTCTTTCTTTCACACTCATCCTGTTATTATAACAGACTTCCTCACGCTCTCTCTAATCGAGGACGTTTTTTGTGTCAATTTCTGAGAAAATGACGTGGGTCACGGTTTGGGCATACGGAGAGGTGCGGTTGATGAAGTGTTCGATGGTTTCCAGACTGTCCGCGTTAATCTTCAGCATATAACACGCCGCCCCGGCGACCCGAAAACAAAATTCAATGTTGGGAATGGATTGAATGTAGGTTTTGAATTGATCGTATTTTCCGTTTTTCACCGTCGCTTCGACAATGCAGGAGACGGGGAGCCCGATCTTTTTTTGATCAATGTCCAATGTATAGCGCTTAATAACGCCGAAGGATTCAAGCTGTCTGACACGCTCTGTGACGGACGGGGCTGACAATTTGATTTTTCTGCCCAGCTCCCGCATGGACAGGCGGCTGTCCCGCTGCAGCTCTTTAATGATGCTCAGATCCACATTATCTAGTTTCATGACTGTAGTCCTTCCTTACCCTTTTGGCTATATTATCAAGAGAAATCCGAAAAATGACAAGAACAACAGGCTGAAATCATGAAGGTTTTTTCAGGAACAGACGCGAAATGGTCATATTAGGACTGCCCTTTGCTTATAGTATAGAGGAAAAAAGATGTCCGACAGGAGGGAGCTGTATGTTACACACGCCGATCGGCAGACTTCGCACGATGGGGTTTATTGAAGGAATGTCGCTTTTGGTGCTGCTGTTTATCGCGATGCCGCTGAAGTATTGGGCTCATCATCCGCTCGCCGTCACCATTGCCGGTTCCATTCACGGCGGTTTGTTTATCATTTATCTGGCGGTGCTGGCGTATGCGGCGTTTACTGTCAAATGGCATGTGAAATGGTCAGCCGCCGGTTTTATCGCGGCCTTTATTCCGTTCGGTAATTTTATTTATGATCGCGGCCTGAGAAATTATCAATAATAAAGCTCCTCTTCTGCAGAGGAGCTTTTTTCATGCGTTACATCCATTTCGTCACCCAGGCGATATAATAAGCGCCGGGGATGAATACGAGCTGGGCGAGAAGCGTGCCCGCGACCCTTGATGTGACCATCGTCAATGAGGTCCATTTTAAGGAGACGTAGCTGCGCTTGCCCTTCGCCACATCGTCTGCCAGTACGGAGACTTTCGGGTCAACAAACACGGCCAGCAGCATAGTCGCAACGCCGTTGATTAAGCCTGATGCCATCACGGCGGTCGTGCTGTGCTCAGGCGCCAGAAGGCCGGCGTACAGAGCGGACAGAACACCGATCGTGTAAATAGACGTAATGACCATATTAATGACAAACAAGCGTTTCGGGATCATTCGGAATTGAAGCCCCTTTAAATAGGAGACTGACGGCAGTCTGATATAAGAACGCGCATGCTTCAGCCCGTTCAGTGAAAATCCTTTTTTAAATACCTGCATGACGGAGCCTCCTCCGTCCGCCAAGTGTATAATCGCCCTGGAGAATAACGCGACGAATGTCGGCAAAAGACAGATGCCGAGCATCGTTCCGACCGTGGAGCCGAATATTAAAAATCGAAACTGGGCGCCCACAACAGACAGAGCGTTTGATCCGGCGGCATCAATCAGATGTCCGGTAAACGGCTGCTGAACCATGTTTGACATGCGCGACACGATAACCATGACATTAAATAATGACAGCGCGGACGCGATAAATCCGACTCTCGCGCCGGAAAGCCGTGTTGCATAGGCAAGCGTTTCAATCGAATGTATCAGCAGCAGAAAACAGAAGATAAACAGTACTTGTGAAGTAATAACGTGCAATGTATGATTCCTCCAAATCTTTTCATACTGATTAGACTCTGCAGACTGCGGCAAGGTTTCGGCCGTTTACATAAAAAAACCGCCCGGATGTCCGGCGCGGTTTTGTCTTATTCTTTTCTTACGCAAATAAATAATATATGGTTGCCCGCCTTAGCCCGCGGGTGATTCGTATTAACAGTTCCGACAGAATCATTCTTCGAAAGTAAACACCATGGAAGTTCTTGAACACAAGACAACGAAAGCCCTACCTCTCAATCGTCACTGCGGCTCCGAAGCCGCGCCGGTGTGAATTGTAAAACAAAAAGTCTTTTTTCCATCTCTTCGTTAGGGGCGAATATCAGAAGGAAAAGAATAAGCTCAGCTTTTTTTCAAGCTGTCCGTTGAAGCATGAAGCTTCTATATCAAAACAGAAAAAAGAAGTTTACTTTCTTTTTTATTTGCATGTTGTCACTTAGCAGTTAAGTATAACAGATTGCCCCTGAATAATCAAATGATTTATTAAAGTTCCAGCTCGGCCGGCGTTTTTTCACCCGCGTTCATGAGCTTGATCTGCTTCGGTTCAATTTCAAGAATCACCAGGTTCGGATCGTCTTTTCCGTCAAACCAGCGTTCCAGTTTCGGATCCCACAGCTTTTCTTTTAAATCTGCTGAGTTGTTCAGTTTGGCGGTTCCGGCCACTTCCACATAAGCGTCACCGAATCCTTCACAGTCATACCCTAACAGAATATGAACATTCGGATTGTTTTCAATTTCTTCCGCTTTATGAGTGTCTTTGCTCGTCGGCGTGTAAATCGTTAAGCCGTCATGGAAAAATGTCATGTAGCGTGAATGCGGTTTGCCTTGCTCTACCGTCGCAAGCGAACCGACTTTATGATGATCCAGTACTTCAAGCACTTTTTCTTTGATTTCATTTTGATTCATGAAGAATCACTCCTTTTTAACGTCTCCGCTGTTACTTTTCCACATTGGGGAGACATTTAAACCAAGAAATGTGCTCTTCTGCCGATCTTCGCTCCATTCCCGCTTCAGCATGCTGTAGTTCACCGTGTCATGATAGGCGCCCTGTACGAAAATGCCTTCTCTCGTCAGTCCTTCTTTCTGAAATCCGAGCCGTTCCGCCACCGCCCTGCTTTTCATGTTTTTTTCAGCCGCGCTGATCATGATGCGGTTCAGCCCGAGGTCCTGAAATGCATGGGTGATGACCGCCCGGCAGCTTGCGGTGATAATGCCGAATCCTTCATGCTCTCGATCCAGCCAGTAGCCGATCTCTGCTTTTTGATTGACTGTATCGACATTATGGATGCTGATCATGCCGCAAAACCGGCCCTTCACAAAAATTCCGGCGTCAAACCCATTCTCTTCCGCATATTT
Source organism: Bacillus sp. JK62 (assembly GCF_053663455.1). NCBI lineage: Bacteria > Bacillati > Bacillota > Bacilli > Caryophanales > Bacillaceae > Bacillus > Bacillus sp. JK62. The sequence goes on along the minus strand of NZ_JBSJQA010000005.1, from coordinate 77,177 downwards.
ATAGCGCCATTCGGGGATGATCACATCGCGGTACGTATCGATGTCAGCCAGTTCTTCCGCCCAGCTGAGCCATTCGCTGAGATGGTTTTGATTTCGCTTCATAACAGAATACAATTCGTCCGTATCTTCTTTGGCAAGCAATCTGATCGTCAGATGTTCCCGGATTTGACAGGAAAACACGACCGCACCTTCTTTCCTTTATTAGCCATTATACAGGTAAATTTATTTTTTTCCATACAAAAAAGATGAGGCGTGCAGCCTCATCCTTAAATGCGCGGATCGGTGAAAACATCGTGATCATCCGTGCTTGTCGATGACATTTCCGTAACGACCGCCCCTTCTTCTCCCGCTTGAAACCAATGCTTCGTATCCGGCGGAATGGTGTATTGTCCGCCCGGCTCAAGCACAATCTCATGCCAGACGGTGTAGTACTCCTTGTCTTCTTCCGGCGGGAGGACGCTTGGGTTCTCTGTCTTTTCGCCTTCCACGTAGAGATACACCTTCCCCCAGCGGCAGCGGAATGTCTCTTGTTTTCCCTTCTCGCCGCCGACCGGCGGATGGCGGTGTTCCGGACACGTCTGGCGCGGGAAGAGCACCAATTCTTTCGAACAGTAGCGGTCGGTATTCACGTAAATAAACAGCTGAAGCCCGGTTTCCTCAAGCTTGCCTAAGCCGTAATCCATGATTTGAATGTCTTCGACTTCATCATCAGTCAGAACGATTCCCGCTTTTTGATAGTATGCATTCACGTCATGTTTCGATATCGTCATGCTTCAGCCTCCTTATGTGGTCACAAATCTGCCGCCGTTGACATGCAGCGTCTGTCCGGTCATATAAGAGGATTCGTCTGAGGCCAAGAGCACATAGCAGCCGACATGCTCAACAGGCTGGCCTGCCCGGCCCATCGGCGTATCCTGACCGAAGGAAGCGACCGTTTCTTCTGAGAATGTCGCCGGGATAAGCGGTGTCCAGATCGGCCCCGGCGCCACGGCGTTGACACGGATACCATCGTTGACGAGCGCTTGCGCCATGGATCTCGTAAAACCGTTAATCGCGCCTTTCGTAGCCGTGTAGTCAATCAGCTGCGGATTGCCTGTGTAAGGATTAATGGATGTCGTATTGATGATTGCGCTGCCCGGCTTCATGTAATCAATCGCTTTTTTAGTCAAATAAAATTGTGAGTAAAAGTTTGTCTTAAAGGTTCTGTGAAGCTGCTCGCTTGTGATGTCTTTAATGCTTTCTTTCGGATGCTGTTCCGCGGCGTTATTCACGAGAATATCAAGACGCCCGAATTCTTCAACCGTTTTTTCAACGGCTTCATTGCAAAAGTCTTCCTCACCGACATCGCCGGGGATTAACAGACATTTTACGCCTTCTTCTTCCACTCGTTTTTTTGTATCTTCCGCATCATCGTGTTCATCAAAATAGACGATCGCGACATTTGCGCCTTCCTTCGCGTAAGCAACCGCAACGGCGCGTCCGATACCGCTGTCGCCCCCTGTGATGAGCGCGGTTTTCCCTTTTAATTTGTCAGCGCCTTTATATTCTTTGTATTCGTAAACAGGCGTCGGATTCATTTCGCTTTCAATGCCCGGCTGGCGGTTTTGTGATTCCGCCGGGAATTCCTTCGGATAGTTTTCCATGTCAAGTTCCTCCTTCTGGTTCGTTGTCATATTTCTTGTCTACCTCGGCTGTCTTCCGGATAAACATGATTGAGACAGTTCAAAACGTTTTCGGAGAAAAATGTTTCACATGGAACGCAAGAAAAAAACCCGGCTGGCAGCCGGGTTTTTGTTCACTATTATGAACGTACCGCTTGTTTGCGGAGCACGTCTTTTCTCACTTTTCCAAGGTTGTTTTTCGGAAGTTCGCTGACGAACTCAATGTCCGGAATTTTAAAGGCAGCAAGACGTTCTTGCAGGAATCGGGTCACTTCTTCTTCTGTCAGGTCTTCTCTGCCGTTTGTCACGATGAACGCTTTCGGCTTTTCGCCGTAAAGCGGATCAGGGATACCGACAACCGCTGTTTCGAGAATTCCCGGCACTTGCTGAATGACTTCTTCAATCTGGTCAGGATAAATATTATCGCCGCCGTAGATGATGACATCTTTATAACGTCCGGTGATAAAGATAAATCCGTCTTCATCCACATAGCCGGAATCGCCGGTATGGAACCAGCCGTCTTTCAGCACTTTTCGTGTCGCTTCTTCGTTACCTTCGTAGCCTTTAAATAAAAACGGACTTGTCACAACGACTTCTCCAATTGAGCCTTGCGGAAGGACTTCACCTGTTTCCGGATCTACAACGCGGACGTCCACTTCTTCCATCGGTTTACCTGCGGAAGCGGCTTTATCCATTCCCATTTGCGGATTCCAAGAGCTGATGCCCCACGCTTCCGTGCTTCCGTATCCGTGCATGAGCGGGATGCCGATGTCGAGATACTGCTGGATCAGGCTGCTTGGCACCTTTGTGCCTCCTGTCATCATATAAACGATAGAAGACATGTCAGTCTGGTGCGTTTCCCATGCTTTCAGCAGGTATGTGAAATAGACTGGCAGCGCCATGATGGTTTGAATTTTTTCTTTTTCGATGAGCTTCAAGTTTTCCACAGGGTCCTGATTGTCTGTCATAATGAATGTCGTTCCGCTCATCGTGCCGACCATCTGGCAGATAATCGCGCTCGTATGGTAATTCGGATGGCATGCTAAGAAGCGGACATGCTGCATTCTCCCCGTGTAAGCCAATGTCGCGTTTACGTAGTTGTATATGCCGCCGTGAGTGATCATGCAGCGTTTCGGATTGCCGGTTGTACCTGAAGTAAACATCAGCAATGCCGTATCGTTTTCAGACACCGTTTCGACATCCGGTGTATCACCGGAGCCTGTCAATAAAGCGTCAAACTCAGGCGTTGTCTCCGCAGCTGTTCCTGTCTCGACCTTCAGTTTAAGAGAAGATACCAGCGCAGGAAGAACTTCTTCCATAATCTCTTTAAATTCAGTGCCGAAAAAGACAGCTTTCGGTTCACAGGCTGCTAAAATGCCTTTCATTTCGTAAGGTGTTAATTGCCAGCTGACCGGCACAACAACCGCGCCGATTTCGAGTGCCGCAAACATGACAATGGATGACGCGTGGCCGTTTTTGCAAAGCATCGCCACTCTGTCGCCTTTTTTTATTCCTTTATCAAGAAGCGCTTGTGCAAGCTGGTTGATTCGTTTTCGATATTCCGCGTAGGTCAGGGTATGCGCACCGCTTTTTACAGCTTCGATCTCTTCGCTATTTGAAATGTCATGCAGAATCAGATGCTGTAATGTCTCCATATTTTCATCTCCCATAATCATAAATCACAAAAAACTCTGTCAGATTTTCTTCCTCACGCAACCCATTTTAAACCAAAAAATATAACTTGTAAAACAATTTTGTTTTAGAACTATTCCATTCGTGAATGATACAATAGTCCCATGTTTTTAGTTTCTTCCCTTCCCCTTACCCTCATACATGCAGAAAAAAACACACCCCATATGAGGTGTGCGCTTTCTGTTTACCGCTGTCCTTTCTCCTGAATGAAATGATAAAACAGCTTGTTTAAACGTTTGTATAAATCGGCTTCATCCTCCGTCTGGAAGGCTTTTATACTGTCTTCGGACTCGATGATGGCGGAGCTGACCGCACTTAGTATTTCCGACCCTTCAGCGGGCATATCAGCCGGCGCCATCATCACCAAAGCGCGGCCGACGGTCAGGGAATTTCCGTCCATGCCTTTGACACTGCATGGAGCCGTCAAATCATAAATTTTGAAAAAAGGCGTGACAATTTCTTCATTTTTGAGATGGTACAGCGCCATCGCCGTTCCCGGAATGCCGAGTCCGCCCTGTCGTTCACGCTCTGCAAGGCGCTGTGCGGTTTGTTTGGCATTACGGACAAATCCTTCTTGCTCAAGCATGGCAAACAAACGATTCAAAAACAGTTCGTACGCCGTGTTTGACTCAATGGATTTGACCGAAAAGTTCCGCAGCACGCTTTGGATAACCGCCGCATAATGTGCCATACGGCCGGCCGCTTCCAGCATATCAGGCGTCTCCGGCTGCTTCTCTTCTCTTTTACCGTTTCTTTTTTTGTCAAGAATCAGCGGAATTTTTCTTTTGATGTACTGCTTCACCTGATCAGCGTCTTCTTCGTTTAAAAGCGGACTGACCATGACGTAATCAATGTTTCCATACGGGATCGGAACGGTGGATACGATCATGTCATACGCGGTGATGTCTCGGTCCTTCAGTTCGATGAGGGAAGACATATCAAAGGAACGGATTTCCGGAAGCTCCTTTTTCAGTCTGGATGCGAGCATTTTGGACGACCCGATGCCGCTGGAACAGACGATCAGCGCCTTGATCTTCGCTTCTTCCCGTTTGATTTCCAGAGCGGAGCCGAAGTGAAGAACGATGAAAGCGATCTCATCATCAGAGAAAAGAAGCCCCGGAAAGAATTTTTCCATTCCTTCTTCTACGGCCATGTACAGCAGAAAGTAGTCGCGTTTAATTTGCTCGGTCATCGGGTTGTACATGTCGATATTTTCTTTCACCCGGTTGATCGCAGGCTCCAGATGGGCGATTAAACCGTCGTATAAAGAACCGTTTTCCGTCAGATCAATTTTGATTTTTTCAGAAATGAATCCGATCAGCTGCTTCGTTTGCAAGGCCGTTTCAACTTCAATGTTTTCCGGTTTGAATTCCGTTTTGTATTGGCGGTTGGCGCTCCGCAAATGAATGGTGATATAACCGATCTCAGCTTCCGGAATTGAAACGCCGAACGCTTTTTCAAGCTCTTTAGCCATTTCCAGCGCAGAGCCGTACTCCTTCGTCTGCTGCAGCGCTTTTAGTTCCGAAGCCTCCATCGTGATGGTTTCTCCGAGCCTGATCCGGTCCATCGCAAAGGTTAAATGAACCGCAAGCGCCATGTATGAGCTGTCAGATAAGGCGATCGCGATTTTTTCCTTGAGCTGAATCAAGAGCCGGTCCATTTTCAAAAGTTCCGCTTTATTTACGACGCCGAACATTTTTTCAGCATCGTCCGGTTTTCCTTTAATATTGAATTCAACCGCTTCCAAAAAACTCTGAATATCAAGCCGGTTGACGATGAGATTGCCGACGATTTTCCGTTTCGCATTTTCCGGCCCCGTCAGCTGAATGCCGAAGCCCCTTTTTCGGATCAGCGTCAAGCCGAAGGGCGCAATCCAAGTCTCCAGCTCATCCAGATCATAACTGATTGTCGCGTTTGTCACTTGCAATTCGTTCGCCAGACTGTAGAGCTTGATCGGCTCTTGCGACTCTAATAGAGAACATAGAATTAAAAGTTTCCGCTCCTCAGCGCTGTATTCATGCTGTTCATAGGACAGGTCTGACAGGAGTTTTTGTTTGTCCTCCGGGTTTCCTACCGCTTTCAGTCCTTTGCCGGGCTGTTTATCAAGTGCCAGACCGAATGATTCCATTATCGGTTTGATTGTTTTTAACTCGCGGTGAACGGTTCTTGTGCTGACTTGTAAAGCTTCTGCCAGTTCATGCACTGTCTCGTAACGGTTCTGCAGTAATAGATGTTTCATTAATTTTTGTTCTCTCGCTGTCATATACATGAAACGCGCCTCCAGATTTTCTAGTTGTGAGAAGTATGGCATATGGGGAGTGCTGCCGGGGAAAGTGGTGTAAATTATAATATAAAACGCTTTCAATGATTATTCAACCATTTTCAAATGGCAATTTGGCACTGGGCCGTGTGACAGTATTGAAAAAGAAAAATGTGTCAGATAATATGCCATGACGCTTGTTACTCTTGATCCGCACGGCTATACTTCAAAGTGACCTTACTTGTTTTTAGACATTGCACACCACATAAACAAACGCCCGGAAGATACCTTCCGGGCGTTTGTTCTGTTTATGGAATATCGCAGCCTTGGACACCGGTATAAATCCGGAACCACTGATCATGGCTGAGTTTGTATGCGGATGCACGCACCGCGGCGGAAATGCGGTTCTCTTTTCCGCTGCCGACAATCGGCATGATGTCTGCCGGGTGGGTGAACAGCCATGCGTACATGACTTCGTCAATGGAAGCGGCGCCGATTTCTTCCTGTACGGAACGAAGCGCGGCACGGATTCGGAGGTCCTTATCTGATTGTCCTGTAAAGACGCTCCCGCCCGCAAGCGGTGACCACGCCATCGGCGGAATGCGTTTTTCCTGACAGAAATCCAGCGTGCCGTCATGAATATTTTCCAGCTTGTACGCCGATATTTCAATTTGGTTTGTGATGAGCGGATCATCCAAATAGGATTCGAGCATTCTGTACTGGTGCGCTTTAAAGTTCGATACCCCGAAATATCTGACCTTGCCCGAGCTTTTCAGCGCGTGAAACGCTTCAGCCACAGCCTCCGGATCCATAAGCGGGTCCGGTCTGTGAATGAGCAGCACATCCAGATAATCCGTATTCAGATTCAAAAGCGACTGCTCCGCCGACGCTAAGATGTGAGACTTCGACGTATTATAATGATGCGACTTGTTTCCTGGCCGCTCCGGTGATTCAATGACAATCCCGCATTTTGTGACGATTTCGATTCGCTCCCTTATTGAAGGCGAAAGGGACAAAGCGCCGCCGAACAGCTTTTCACACGTATAACCGCCGTATATATCGGCATGATCGAAGGTGGTGATGCCTTGGCTGATACACCATTCAATCAGATTCAGCAGCTCTCCGTCTGAAACATTCCATTCGTTCAGACGCCAAAGCCCGTGTATCACTCTTGAAAATTCCAGGTCTTCAGCCAATTGAATGCGCTGCATGTGAAATCCCCCTTTTTCTTAGAGCCTCTTGTATCTCTGTTTTCAGGAATTGCCCATGCTGTTTCATTCTGCTTCGGCGGCCGATTTTCCTTTCAGCCCGCAAAAATCGTCATTTAATGATTCTGAAACTGCTTTTTCGCTTTTTCAACGACGTAATGGCTTCCGCCGCGTTTTTTGACGTCTTGAATCATCATCGCGATCAAGAGGTCTTTCTTTTTATAATCGTAACCGACAAACCAGCCGTTTTCTTTGCCGTCTTTATCTTCTTTAGACGTTTTCAGCTCGGCTGTACCGGTTTTTCCGGCTACGGTAATGCCGCTTACGGCCGGCTGATATGCAGAGCCGCGCGGATCTTCAACGACGCCTCTCAGCCCTTTTGTGATTTCTTCGGCATTGGCTTTTGACACCACTTGCTTATGCCAGATTTGCGGTGTTTTTTCTCCGTCTTTGATCAATGTCGGTTTGACGAGATTTCCGTCTGTTACAAATGCGGTATAGTCAGCCGCTAAGTGCAGCGGAGACATCAGCATCTGCCCCTGGCCGTAGCCCGTATCTCCGAGAAGAATCTCGGAATCAAGCTTGCCGTTAGCGATTGAGGACTTTTCAATCGGAAATTGGTACGGAATCTCTTCATCAAAGCCAAATGTTTTTAATCCTTTTGTAAACGCGTCCGCTCCGGCATCTATGGCATTTTGCGCAAAGTAGATGTTGTCCGATGTGATCAGCGCGTTTTCGAGATCCACTTCATTCAGGCGCTCTGATACGCGTGTGACATGGTAACCGCCCCAGCTCGAATCTTTCTGCCACTCTTTACCGGTGATTTTTTTCTTTTCCGACGCTTTCAATGTGCCGTTTGTCAGGCCGACTGCCGCGGCAATCGGTTTAATCGTTGATCCCGGCGCATAAAGTTTGTTGAATTTCGCTGAAAACGGATTGTTTTTATCTTCATTCAGCTTTTTCCACTCTTTTCCGCTCCAGCCGAAAAGAAAGCCGTTCGGGTCATAAGACGGTGCGCTGACGAGCGCGAGGGTCTCTCCCGTTTGCGGTTCGAGGGCGACTGCCGCTCCGCTGTCGTCTTTCATAGAATCATACAGCTTCGTCTGCGTTTTCATGTCAATCGTTACATGAATATCCCGCCCGCTTTCGGCTTTCTTTTCAGCAATGACCTCACCTGTTTGCGGGACGTAAATTTTCCAGCCGGTCGTGCCGCGCAGCTTGTCTTCATATACATTCTCAAGGCCGGCGATGCCGATTTTGGAAGTATCGCTGTATTGGCCGTCTTTCGCTTTTTTCAGCTGCTCCGCTGTGATGGTTTTAATATAGCCGGTCAGATGGGCCGCTTTTTCGCCGTACGGATAGTAGCGGGAGCTGACTTTCGTTTTCGTCACGCCGTCTAGTGCGAGCAGGCTTTTGACCTTGCTTTCATCATCCGGTCTGATTTTTTGAATCGGGACATAGGAGTCGTCTTTTACCCAGCCCTGGTTCAGTTTGCTTTTGATATCGTCTTCAGAAAGGTCCAGTTTTTCAGACAGTTTTTTGATCACGCTGTCTTTATCCTTGCCGAGTTTTCCAGGAATAATGCCGATTTCCGGCACCTCGGTATTCACGGCGAGACCTTTTCCGTCTTTGTCGTAAATTTGTCCGCGCTTCGGTTCCTCATTTGCGATCTGCACGGTTTTGTCATCGGAAAGCTGTTTGAAAATAAAAGAAGGATTCCAGTCAATGTTCCATGATTCGCCATCGTCTGTTTTCTCTTTTTTCAGGACGGCCGTGTTTTCAAAAGCGACCTTCCCTGCTTTTGTATCCATGCTGACTTTATAATCGATGTGCTGGAGGTCATCTTTTTTCTTATCGTCTTCGTCCTGTTTTTCGGCAGTGACTTTCAGATTTTTGACCCCTGCTTGTTCATAAATGGTTTCATATCGTTTTACAAAATCCTTTTTGGATCGTTTTTTCTTTTCATCTTGGGTGAGGCTTTGGTACATCTTATCGTAATGACCGCCGTTCCAGTCTTTTACGAAATCTTTCATTCTGTCTTCGGCCGATTCCGTTTTCGAGCAGCCGATCAAACCTATGATTCCTGCGAGTAAAAGTAATAGGTATAACCCTTTTTTCACTGTCTATTCCCCTGCCTTCCAACTGTTATTTTCTCCTAAACCAAATCAGGCTGGCAAGGATTTTTTTCTCAGAGCGTTTAAAATTTTTTTGTTTTTTCGGCCGTCACGGGCCATATTCTTATACAATGTATCTATTAAAAAAAGGAGGAATTTCAGATGATCAGAGAAGCAGCCATGCTGTATGTAAAAGAAGGCCTTGAGGGGGAATTCGAAGAGGCATTCCGCCGGGCGGAGCCGATTATCGCGGGCATGAAAGGTTATCTGTCCCATTCCTTGTCCAAATGTATGGAAAAGACGCATAAATATTTGCTGCTTGTGGAATGGGAGACTTTAGAAGATCATACAAAAGGCTTTCGCGGATCGCCGGAATATCAGGAATGGAAAGCCTTACTGCACCGTTTTTATTCACCATTTCCCGTTGTGGAGCATTTTCAGGATCTATCAGACTCAGATCGCGTGAAGCGTAAAACCGATTAAGGAGATCGACCATACAAAAACGGCGGTATAGATATTGAATTTCCCGGAGCCGTCGTTTTCTTTCCGTTTTTCCTCCAGCCCCTGAATGAACATGACCGCACCGAGAAACACGAGCATAACCGGCTGTATGACGGAGGTATGTTCCGCATACGTAAATGCGGCGGCCGCAAGTATAATAATCAGCATCGCGAGTGACAGTTTTAAGGCGCGCAGCAAAGCAATCCATCCTTTCTATTATCATTTTTTGAACACAATTCTATTTCTGTCTTTATCCCCCATTATTCTAGCGTACTTTTTGTGCGGATAGAACGAAAGTCGGACAATTTTAAGTTTGTTTTAAGGAGCACGAAAAGCGCGCTCCCCATGAAAAGGAGCGCGCGGTTATGAGCGGGCGAGGCTTCCGTATCCGAGCCCCCGCAGGACGCATGCCATGACTTCATACCCCTTGCTGTTGGGGTGTACGCGGTCATGAGAAAGATATTCATTCATTTTTCCTTTGAAAGCGCTGTGGACGTCGGCAATTTTGACGTGCGGCGCCGATGCGAGCGTGCTGAGGTGCGCATTATAAGAGGATATCCATTTTTCTGCAATGGAGATGCCCGGGAAAGGATTGTATAAATTGAAGACGCGGATCTCATAAGGAGACGGGTGCGGTCCTTTTAAGGCAGCAATCTTGGCTATCATCTTTTCAAAGTTCTCATGGCAGTGACTGGACACGCTGGTGAATACCGAAGCATCCGATGTTTGCTGATATGCCTGAACCGAATCAATCAAATCGTTGCCGCAGCCTGTAATCGTAATCATATCAGCAGCCTGAATCCGCCTCTGAATATACGGTAAGGACATAAGCCCGAGAATTTCTCCAGTCTCAAGGCCTGATTTGGCAAAGATGGATACGTCGGTTTTTGTCTGTAAATCTTCTGCCATCATGCGCCCGAACCGCTGGACAAAACCGGCGGAAAACGGTCCGGATCCCCTCCCCGTCGTCAAAGAATCCCCCAGCGCCGTATAAACAAGTCCCATTTACTTTCCTCCACTCGTTACTATCGATATTGTAATGTACGCGAGTGAAGAAAAATTGGCTCGGTCAATAACCTAATTTCTCAGAAATATGCTGTGCGGCGTTTTTGACCTTTTCGGTTAAATACGGCAGCCTGTCCTCTGAAAACCGGGCTTCGAAGCCGGCGATGCTGATTCCGGCAGCCACCTTACCTTCGTGATTGAAAATCGGCGCCCCGATCGCCGCCGTATAATCTTCTAATTCCGAATAGCTGATCGTATAACCTGATTGCAAGGATCTTTCAATGGAGTGAAGCAGTTCAGCCCGATCCGTCATCGTGCCTGAGGCGATTGCGGCAAGCTTTGTCTTCTGAATGTATGTGTCAATCTCCTCTTCCGGCAGAAACGATAAAATGCTTCTGGCGCACGCTCCCGCGTACAGCGGCGACCGGCGGCCGATTGCCGTATACAGGCGGACGGTTTGGGTGCCTTCAATTTTTTCGACGTAAATGGCTTCATCCCCGTCCCTCATGATCAGCTGAACGGCCTCATCCACTTCGCTGCACAGCTCTTCCATAATCGGTTTGGCTATTTTCCTGATATCCAGACGTTCAGAGACGAGCTGGCCGAATTGTAAAAAGATCAGGCCAAGCTGATAACGGCCGTCCGCTGCCCGGGTGAGAAATCCCGTTTCTTCCAGTGAGCTTGCCATCCGGTGAACCGAAGTCTTCGGCATTTCCGATAGAGAAACCAGCTCATTTAAGCTCAGGCTCGGTTCAGTCAGAAACAAATGAAGCAGTTCCATTGATTTGATGACGGTTTTGTTTTTGTTTTCCATGGTCTTTAGCCCCTTTGTCAGATCACCCATTCCATTTTGAGCCTTGCTTTCAGCTCCTTCAGCTGCTGTTCCTTCTCCAAAAGCAGCATTTCCGCTTCCTCCAGCGAAACGGCCCGGAACGTAATATGTTCCCCCGGCATCGTTTGGGCGACGAGAGGAAGATCGGCGGATATGATATGCGCCATCCGCGGATAGCCCCCCGTCGTCTGTCTGTCAGCCAGCAGAATAATCGGATTGCCGTCCGGCGGCACCTGCACCGTTCCGAACGTCACGGCCTCAGATACCATTTCCAGCGGCTCCCGCAATTCAAGCGGAGCGCCCTTCAGCCGGTAGCCCATTCGGTCGGATTGAGGCGTGACCGTATATGACTCTTGATAAAAACGTAATTTTGCTTCTTCTGTAAAAGCGTGAAATTGAGCGCCTTCAAGCACTCGTATGACCGGATTTTTTTTCAGCGGCAGAAATCCTCTGCTGCTGACAGACCAATCAGGCGCTGAGAAACCATGCTGTCCGAAAGAATCGCTCAGACGGTACGCGATTGATTCCGAACATGGCGTCATACGGCCGAGCGGCAGCTCATCATCTTTTTGCAGCGCTCTTCCGCAAAAGCCGCCGATCCCCGCTCTGACATACGTGCTTTTGCTTTCCATGACGGCGGGCACGTCAAATCCCCCCGCGACGGCGAGATAAGCGCGGCTCCCCATCTTGCACGGCCCGAATGAGACGACGCTGTTTTCCTTTATCAAAACCGGTTTCCACAGAGGGGCGGGCTCCCCATTAATATGAAAGGCGAAATCCGCTCCCGTAACGGCAATAACCGCGGGTTCTGAGAACTCAAAGGAAGGCCCTGGCCCCATAAGCGTAACTTCAAGCCCCGCCTCTTTTTCTTGATTTCCGGCAAGAAGATTGGCGATGCGCAGAGAGATCGTATCCATTGCGCCGCTTCCCAATACACCGTATTTTTGATATCCCGTCCGTCCCGTGTCCTGAACCGTCGTCAAGAGACCGGGTTTTACCACTTTCATACTCATTCGGCTCCCTCCTTGATGCGGCTGTACTCCTCTGCTGTGATCCGGACGAATTTCACCGTATCGCCCGCTCTCAAAAGACTCGGCGGATGTTCTTCCGGCCTGAAAAGCCGGAGCGGGGTGCTGCCGATCAGCTGCCAGCCGCCGGGAGTGGATATCGGATACACACCGGTCTGCATTCCCGCGATTCCTACTGAACCGGCCGGGATGGACGGCCTTGGCGACGCCTTTCTCGGCGCTCTGATCCGCTCAGACATTCCTCCTAAAAACGGAAACCCCGGCGCAAATCCGAGCATATAAACGAGATATTCGCCTTCAGTATGAATGCGGATGACGTCTTCCGGGGTCAGATCGTTCATCTCAGCGACCTCTTCTAAATCGGGACCGAAATCACCGCCGTAGCAAACGGGGATTTCCATCATCCGGCGCTCTTCTTTGCGGCCGGTCATTATATGACTGAGACGTTCTGTCACTTCTTTCTTGACCAGAGCAAAAGGAGAGACGCCTTTTTTTATGTTTGAGACGGCATACACGTCATAAAAGATCGTTAAGCTTGTGAATGCCGGAATACATTCAACGAAGCCCGGAAACGGCCGTTCTTCCATACAGGCTGCCGCCGCATGCACCCGGCTGTTGACCTCTTCGCTGATGTGCCCGCCAAAGCGGATGATAACGGCGGAATCACCGTACGGCTGTATATCAAGCGCTGTATTTCCGCTATACTGCATCATTGTCATCACCTCGTTGTATTCTTTCTCACTTACAGGACAGCAAGCGATTCATTTCGTATATCGGTGATCAGCATATGCCCCGGTGAATGTGTTATTACGATATCAGGCTTTGCTTCCATGATCACCGCCTGGGGTGTAACGCCGCAGGCCCAGAATACGGGAACTTCACCTTCCCGCACCGTTACGGCATCTCCGAAATCCGGCTGATGCAAATCGCTGATGCCGATGCTTTGCGGATTTCCGATGCGGACGGGGGCGCCGTGCACGGCGGGAAAACGTGACGTGACCTGCGCCGCGCGGACTGCAAGCCCTTCCGGAATCGGTCTCATACTGACGACCATCTTTCCTGAAAACGGGCCCGCCGGAACACAGTCAATATTTGTTTTATACATGGGAACGTTCACGCCTTCATCAATGTGCCTGATTGGAATGTGCTGATTGATAAGGGCCTGCTCGAATGAAAAACTGCAGCCGATCAAAAACCCGATATAATCATCCTTCCAATACGGTGTAATATCCGTTACCTCTTCAGTAAGCACGCCATGCCGATAAATCCTGTATTTCGGAAAGTCCGTCCGGATATCAGCTCCCGGCGCCGCTATTGCCGGAACAGGCGAACCCGCATCCGTCACATCAAGCACCGGACAAGGCTTTTGATTGCGCTGGCAGAATAAAAGAAAATCAAAGGCAAGATCCTTTTGCAAAACGACGAGATTGGCTTGTGCGTAAGAAGCGGCCAACCCCGCCGTCGGCCCGGTCATCTGCCCTTTCCTGATAAGCTGTCTGACTTCTTCGGGACTCGTATCACTCATATGGTTTTTCATATCATCAGCTCCATAGCTGCGGCATTTGCGAGAATAATGTATAGATGCCCATAACCGCCATGACAACCACTACGATCGCCCCTGCAATCGTGAGCCAGATCGGATGCTTGTAATCGCCGACGATTTTTTTCTTATAAGCGCCCAACAGAATCATCGCTAATGCAAGCGGCAGAATTAAGCCGTTAAGCGAACCGACCGCGACCAGAATTTTGGCAGGCTGGCCGATCGTGACAAAAATAAGAGTGGATACGATGATAAAACCGATAATTACGCCATGTGAGTGCTTTTCGATTTTTGCCGAAAACGATTTGAAGAATGACACCGATGTATAGGCGGCGCCGATGACAGACGTGATAGCGGCAGACCACATGATGACGCCGAAAATTTTATAGCCGACATTTCCCGCCGCAAGCTTGAACACAGAAGCCGCGGGATTATCAGGATCGATGCGCAGGCCCTTTGAGACGACGCCGAGCACGGCGAGAAACAGGGCAATCCGCATAATAGATGTAATCAAGACGCCTGTGATGGAGCTTTTCGTGACCTGAGGAATGACTTCCTTCCCTTGGATGCCTGAATCAAGCAAGCGGTGGCCGCCGGCAAATGTAATGTATCCGCCGACCGTGCCGCCGACAAGCGTCACGATTGCCAGCACACTGATATGATCAGGCATAAAAGTTTTCACAACTGCGTGTCCGACCGGCGGAGCCGTCGTTACGGCAACATACACAGTCAATACGATCATGACGATTCCGGCGATCTGCATAAAACGGTCCATGACTTTTCCGGCTTCCTTTATGACGAAAATCAGAACCGCAATCGCAGCGCTGATTAAAGCGCCGATCTCCGGTTTGATTCCGAATAATACTTGAAGACCGAGACCCGCGCCGCCGATGTTTCCGATATTAAACGCAAGTCCGCCGAGCACGACCAGAAAAGCAATGGCATAACCAGCGCCCGGAAGCACCATATTGGCAATCTCTTGGCCGCGCTTTCCGGAAACCGCGATAATCCGCCATACATTGGTTTGCGCGAAGATGTCCAAAATAATAGAGATTAAAATGATAAAGCCGAAGCTTGCCGCCAATGTATTGGTAAACGTGGCCGTTTGCGTCAGAAAGCCGGGCCCGATTGATGATGTCGCCATCAAAAATGTCGCGCCTAAAAGAAGCGACCATTTGCCGGAAGCCTTTCCGGCTGTTTTTTTCTTTTGCTCCATGCTGTCTTCCTCCCTCTGCTGCTCAGTCTTTTGCAAGCGCACTGATTTGAATGTCTGCCGCTTTTAATTCGTTTCTGATCGTTTTTGCGAATGTCAGCGCGTGGGCGCCGTCTCCGTGAATGCAGACCGTGTCCGCTTTCAGGCTTACAGCTTGTCCCTTACGTGATGTCACCGTGCTGTCTTTCACCATTTGAATCACTTGACCGACCGCTTTTTTGTCATCCTGAATCAGCGCATCCGGCTCTGAACGCGGCGTCAGCGTGCCGTCTTCCTGATAGGTGCGGTCCGCAAACACTTCGCTTGCCGTCCTCAGTCCGATTCGATCTCCCGCTTTAATCAGCTCGCTTCCGGAAAGCCCGAAAAGAATGAGTCCGGGATCAAAATGAAAGACCGCCTGAGCGATGGCTTCTGACAAGCCGGGATTGACGGCGGCCATATTATATAAAGCGCCGTGCGGCTTCACATGCTGCATCTCGACACCTTCCGCTTTTAAAAACCCTGACAGCGCGCCGATTTGATACAGCGTCAGATCATACGCTTCCTCGGGCGTAATCGCGATCTGCCTCCGCCCGAATCCCTGCAGATCAAACAGTCCCGGATGAGCGCCGATTTTCACGCCT
Source organism: Bacillus sp. JK62 (assembly GCF_053663455.1). Lineage (NCBI taxonomy): Bacteria > Bacillati > Bacillota > Bacilli > Caryophanales > Bacillaceae > Bacillus > Bacillus sp. JK62. Next base: position 61,500 of record NZ_JBSJQA010000005.1, on the reverse strand, counting down.
TTTTCCGCCGCAAGCGCAACCGTTTTGCGCATCACGCTGGGATCACCCGCATGAAAGCCGCAGGCGATGTTTGCAGATGTCACATAATCCAAAATCTCTTCATCCAGTCCGATTTTATAAGCACCGAAACTCTCTCCTAAATCACAATTGATGTCAATCTGAAACATAAGCTCCCTCCTGTATTGTAAACGTTTTATTTTATTATCATTCCGATATTCGGAACGATTATTCCGAATTGTTGAATTTCTCTTCATTATATTTAATTCTGACAGGTTTGAACATCCTTTTGTCAGAAAACCTACCATAGACCTAGTCACAAATCTGACAAAACAAAAAAAGAGAGCCTCATGCTGAGACTCTCTCTTTTTTCTATTATAACACCCAGTGGCGGATCGCTTTGGCGACCCCGTTTTCCGTGTTGACATCAGTCACCCAGTCAGCTGTTTCTTTCACGATGTCCTGCGCGTTCCCCATGGCGACGCCGACACCCGCTTTTTCGATCATGGCAATGTCATTCAGACTGTCACCCATGGCCATCACATTTTCCATCGTGAAGCCGAGTTTTTCCGATACCTTCGCCAGCGCAGCCGCTTTGTTGATACCGAGGGCATTGACTTCGATGTTGATCGGACTTGAGTTTGTGATTTCGAGCTCCTTGTATTCCTTGAGCTCTTTCAGCACCTCATTCCGCACTTCGTCATCCTCGATTTCGAACCCGAACTTGAGCCACTGATGATCCGTAATCGTTTCCGGGAATTCCCCTCTCCACACTCTATCGACGGTAGAAGCCCAGAAATTCGTGTTGTGCTTATTCCTCAGATCCCATAATTTTTGAATATGATCGGTATGAAGAAGCTTGCGCTCAACCAGCTCAAAGTTGGAATCCCAGATTTCGCTGCCGTTTGCCGTGATTAAAAAGGATGACAGCTCGAGAGACTCAGCCAGTTCGCGGCAGGTCATCAGCGTGCGTCCTGTGCTGATGACGACGTGAATTCCTTTCGCCTCCGCTTCCTTGATCGCCCGCCGGTTTTCCTCCGGGATGAGCTGCTCGTCATTGAGCAGGGTTCCGTCCATATCAATCGCGATCAGTTTAATATCTGCGTCTTCTCTTTGTATCGGCATATATGTACCTCACTTTTTATATTGTAGTCGTCTCTATTTTAATACATATGACCCACAGGAACAAAAAACCGCTTCCTGCGTTTGGCGGGGCGAGCGTTGAGGAAAAGAAATATTGAGGTGATGGAGGATGAAAGAAAGAAAACAAAAGAACAAACCGAATGAAAATCCTGAACATCATGATTTAACGGATCCGATTCCGCTAGAAGAGCTGAAGGAAAACGCCAATGACGAAAAACACAAACATGACCAGAGGGACAATTCACAAAGTGAGAGAGATTATGATACAAAATAACACGCTTGTCCGAAAGCCGCCGGTGGAGGCGGCTTTTTTTACGATGGCTGGATAAATATGCTGAGCTCCGCTTCCGCCACAGGCTTCCCGGCAACGGACGCTTTCGCCCGGCCGAACACAAAACCGCGTCTGATTCGCGTGACCTCAAAAAAAAGATCCAGACGGTCTCCCGGCAAAGCGGCACCTAACCTTTCCGCTTTCTTCACCGCGGATAAGAGACCGAGACCGTCACCGCCGGTAATTCCCGCGCAAGCCGCCGTTTGGGCCATTGCTTCAACGACGAGCGAAAATGGCATCTCTTTTTGGGATTCAGTTATAAACCAGTCATTTTCACTGATGTTTTTGTAAGCACCCGCCCATTTTCCGGCTTCACTGTTCGTCGTGCCGTCAATCAAAAGAAACGGAAAACGATGGGGCAATAGCGTCTGATTCATCACGCAGCCTCCCTTCCCTCTCATTATAACGCAAGAAAAAACCCGCGTCCCCCCCGACGCAGGTTCATTTTTATTGATTGAGCTTTTTGAGCACGATGCCATGCAGCGGTTCATGCGGCTGAATACCGCAAATGTCTTGAAGAACGCCGCTCGTGCCTTTTTCCGCGATAAGCTTTTGCAGCTCAACCGCTTCCGGATCATCCTGATAGTCAAAGCGCAGGGCGGCGGCGATACCTTCTGCCAGCGCGTTCGGTTCTTTTATTTTTTTGGCCGGCCCTACTAATCTGTCATTCGCTCCGAGTTTTCTGAGCGGTGATCTGGCGACTCTTGTCACATCATCCGTGATGTATTCATTTTCAAAGCGGCCGATGATTTTTTTCATGTACTGCTCGTGTTCGGATTGCTTAAAGCCGTACGCTTTCACCAAGTACTCGCCCGTTTCTGAAAGTGCATCGTACACGACACGCCGGATTTCAGGATGGCCGATGGCCTCTTTGACGGTTTTTAATCCGCGCTGATAGCCGACATACGCCGTGACGGCATGCCCGGTATTGACGGTAAACAGCTTTCTCTCAATGAAAGGCGTAAGATCATCCGTAAACAACGCGCCTTTAAGTACCGGCTGATCGCCGGCAAAGCCGGTTCTGTCTATGACCCATTCAAAAAACGGTTCTACGGATACTTTCAGCGGATCTTCATGGTGCTGAATCGGCACGATCCGATCTACCGCAGAATCCGGGAAGCCGACTGTCCGGTTCACGAGTTCCCGCTCCGCTTCCGTCAAATGTCCGAAAACTTCTTTTTTCAGAAAACTGCTGCCGCCGATCATATTTTCACAGGCAATGATATTGAGAGGCTCAGAGGACGTTCTGCGCTTCAGACCTTCCGCGATGGACGAGGCAATGAGTCTGAGAACGTTCGGGCCCACCGCCGTCGTAATGATCGCCGCTTCATTAATCAGCCCGTACAGCTCTTGTTCTTGCACCGCGCTGTTGATGGCTGAAACGGGGCCGATGATTTCTGTCCGCCTGCCGCCGTCGGCAAGCTCCACGGTATATTCCTTCTTTTCATTGAGAAGGCTGACCATCGTTTCATTCACATCAGCGAAAACTACGTCATAGCCGGAATGATGGAGCAGGGCGCCGATAAAGCCCCGCCCGATGTTTCCCGCTCCGAAATGAAGGGCAATCATGTCAGTTCACCTCGCTGAAAATAGCGGCCAGTTCTTCTTCCGTCTTTGCACTGATCAGCCGTTCGATGTTTTCTCCCTCTGAGCAGATGATGGCGATGTTTGACAGGATGTCTAAGTGTTCATTGTTTTTTCCGGCGATACCGAAAACGACCTTTGCCGTATTGCCTTCACCATATTCCACACCGTTCGGAATCTGGATGACGGAAATGCCTGAATGAAGCACCTCATCCTTCGCATCTTCCGTTCCGTGCGGGATCGCAATGAAATTCCCCATAAACGTGGATGATGTTTCTTCACGTTCGAACATTTTTTCCACATAGCCGTTCTTCACGTAACCGTTATCAATCAACGTCTGTCCCGCCAGGCGGATGGCATCCTCTTTTGAGTTCACTGTCTGGTTCAGTTTGATGTTCGCTTTAGCCAATACTTCCATGATGAAGATCCCTCTTTCTGTTTGATTAGTTTTTAAGCTTTTCAATCAGTTCATCGTATTTCGGGCTGTTTAAGAAATTATCAACCGAAATGTGCACCGCCTGCGGCAGCTTCGCTTTCGCGCGGTCAGTCAGGTCCTTATGCGTAATGACGATATCCGCGTCATTCGGAAGATTATTGATCGACGTATTTGTCACATCAATATCCAGGTCTGCTTTTTTCACTTTGTTTCTTAAAATGGAGGCGCCCATTGCGCTCGATCCCATACCCGCGTCACATGCGAAGATAATGCGGCTGACTTGGTCAGCGGAAATATCAGCGGCGCTGTTTTCCGGCTCTTCCTCTTTGTCTGCCAATGCGGCCGCCGCTTCACTTTTCCTGCCTTTCATTTCCTGCATTTTTTCCGCCGCGGCTGTCAAATCTTCTTCGCCCGCTTTAGACGATTTCAGAATAAGCGCCGAGACGATAAACGATACGGCCGCGGCAACGATGACGCCCGCCAGCACGCCGAGATAGCTTCCTTTCGGCGTCAGCGCCAAAATGGCGATGATGCTTCCCGGAGATGATGCGGCGACAAGACCCGCGTTAAAGATCGAGAATGTAAGCAGTCCGCTCGCTCCCCCGGCGATCGCCGCGAGGATCAGCATCGGTTTCATTAAAATGTAAGGGAAATAGATTTCATGAATCCCCCCGAAGAAATGAATGATCGCCGCTCCGGGAGCTGTTGATCTTGAAGAGCCTTTCCCAAAGAACATATAGGCCAGTAAAATACCGAGTCCCGGTCCGGGGTTCGCTTCCACTAAGAACAGAATGGATTTACCCGCTTTGGCGGCCTGCTCGATTCCGATCGGACTTAAAATGCCGTGGTTGATCGCGTTATTCAGGAACAGGACTTTCGCCGGTTCTACGAAAACGCTTGCAATCGGCAGCAAATTCGCGTGGACAATGACTTCCACACCCGCCGCCAGCAATTTGTTAAGAGACAGGACGACCGGGCCGATCGCATAAAACGCGATAATCGTCAGCACCGCGCCGATAATTCCCGCCGTGAAGTTGTTGATCAGCATTTCAAAACCCTGTCTGACTTTATCTTTAAACACACGATCTAATTGTTTAATGAGATAACCGCCCAAAGGCCCCATAATCATTGCCCCTAAGAACATCGGAATGTCCGCTCCGACAATGACTCCGATGGCGGCCGTCGCTCCGACGACTCCCCCGCGGTGATCATAGATCATTTTTCCGCCCGTATATGCGATTAAAAGCGGCAGAAGATACGTAATCATCGGGCTTACCAATGTATTCAGCTGCGGATTGGGAAACCATCCCGCCGGAATAAACAGCGCGGTGATAATTCCCCATGCGATAAATGCGCCGATATTCGGCATGATCATACCGCTTAAATAACTGCCGAACCGCTGTATCTTCACTTTCATGCCAGCTTGCTGTTCTTGCTGCATGTTCATTCCCTCCCTGTTTGCCTGCCTTCAGATGAAAATAAATAAGACACGGGGTTTCTCTCTCCCCTGTGTCTTCATCATAAAACGCTTACAATCCCCATTCAATGAAAAGTAAAGAGGAGTTTGGCACAGAGACTGTGACAAATCCTTAACAAAAAAAAGACACCTCATCAAAGGTGTCTTACCGCTTTCTGTATATAATGTGTCCTTTTGTGACGACGAGCTTGGCAATGAGCCGCTCACTGACAATAAACACCGGATACGCACATACGAGCGCGAAAATGGCGGCCGGCACATACCGCGCTGCCGGAAACATCGGCATGACGGCGGTTCTGGCCATCTGCACAAGATAAATCAAAAGCACCGTGATCGCAATGGCCGCAGCCATAATCGGAGCTGATACTTTATATTCACGCAATTTCACATGGCAATGCCCGCACTGAAACTGGCACGGGATCATGGATGATCTGACCATGTCGCCTGTAATCGGCTTGCCGCAGTTCGGGCAGGTCGTTTCTTTCATGTTTATTCCTCCATTCAACTCTTCTATTATAACAGAGTCCGACTGCGTGTTTTACATTTGTGATTGTTCAACATTTTTTCACATATTTTATCATCAGGCTCTTGTGTGCATTTGTGAAAACATCTACTCTTAGAGGGAGGTTCATCACTCATTCGCATAAAAAGGAGGATGCAGAATTGCTTCCGATTCACAGACAGCAAACCTTGCTTGAATGGCTGAAAGAAGAGGGCGCGCTGAAAATCTCTGACATAAGCGAGAGATTCGGCGTCTCCGAGATGACCGTGTACAGAGACGTCAATCAGCTGGCGGATGCAAACCGGATTATCCGGACACCCGGCGGCATTACGCTCCCTCCCGCTTCAGAACAAAGCGCCAATCAATGCGGCTATTGCCTGCGGCCGATTCAGCATTCGTATTCTGTTCAGCTTATTACCGTTTCCCAAGCCGTTGAGCAGATGTGCTGCATTCATTGCGCGATTTTGCGGTATGAGGATAAAAAGGAAGAAGTGTCCCACGTCATTTGTAAGGATTTTCTTCTCCAGACGACACTGACGGCCGCTTCCGCATACTTTTTAGTCCATGCCGATATTGACCTTCACTGCTGCCGGCCTCAGGCGATTCCCTTCTCAACGCTTGATTACGCAGAACGGTTTCAAAAAGGATTCGGCGGGGTCATTTGCACCTTTGACGAGGCGGCGGACATCATCTTACACGACAGGCAGAAGGGATGCACCTGCAGCAAGACATAACAACAACCAACCGGAAGGCGGTGTCATCATCCATGAGACAGAACAAACGCTGGCTCATCTTTTTGCTGTTCCTTGTTTTGATTCCGAAAACAAGCTTCGCCCACGCCTACATCACAAACTCAAATCCGGGAGAGAACAGCGAATTAAAACAAGCGCCGAAGCAGATTGAAATTGAGTTTAATGAACAGATTGAAGAAGGCTTCCACTCCATTAAGGTCTATAATTCATCCGGCGAACGGGTTGACGCGGGCAAAACGGTGATTCAAAAAAATGATGCCCGCATCATGACCGCGGCATTGAAAAAAAATCTGCCGCATGATATTTACAGAGCGGAATGGAACGCGGTATCGGCCGACGGACATCCGGTATCCGGCGTCATCCCTTTCAGTATCGGAAAAGCCGGCGGTGAACTTCAGGAGCAGACATCATCGCAAGCGGCGCTTCATCCCGAAGCGGCCATCGACCGCGGTATTTTGTACACCGCTATCTCCCTGTTTATCGGCACGGCTTTTTTCCATCTGTTTTGGTACAGAAATAATAAAGATTCATCAAAAGCAAAACGAACTGTAAAGCTGCTCGTGATTTCTTTATGTTTAACGGGGCTCGCGCTCGTGTGCCAGCTCCCGATCCAGACGAAAGAAAACGCGGGCGGCGCTTGGAGCGCCGCGTTTCAGCCGGACTATGTAAAAGAAACGCTTCTGAAAACGGCAGGCGGGTACGTCTGGATGATCCAGATCAGCTTATTTATCCTGCTCGCCCTGTCCATGATCCCGATGCTGAAGAAGAAAGCATTCCGGTCATTTGCGTACTGGACGGCGCCGCTGTTATTCTTCTTCGCTTCGCTTTTGGCAAAAGCATTCGCCGGGCATGCAGCCGTTATCGACGAAAAAGCGGTCGGCATCGCGATGGACTTTCTCCATTTATCGGCCGCGTCTGTATGGATGGGCGGTATAGCCGCTCTTGTGCTGCTTCTTTCATCAGAGTGGAGAAAAACCGATAAAACCATCGCTTGGGAAACGGTCAGACGGTTTTCTCCTTGGGCATTCGCCTCTGTGGGCGTGCTGTTATTTTCAGGTGTGCTGAACGGATTTTTCATTATCCGCTCGTTTGATTCACTCTTTCACACCGCTTACGGCAAGACGCTCCTTTTGAAAATCGGACTGTTTGTCATCATGCTTGCGCTCGGCGCCGTTCACGTATGTATGACGAAGTTCAGCAGAAAAAGGAGCATCAGCGCAACGATAAAGGCCGAATGGGCACTTGGTATTGCGGTGTTATTCACAACCGCCGTCTTCACAAGCCTGCCCAGCCCGCCGCCGCCTGCGCCATTGCCTTTTAACGGCTCAGAAACGATCGGAAACGGGGAGACCCTATCCTTGCACATTACGCCGAACCAGCCGGGTAAAAATGAATTTCAAGTCATTGTCACCGATCATAACGGCAGCTTAGTAAAAGACATTCAGCAATTTACGGTCACTGTTTACCAGACGGGCTTCAGCGGCAAACAGCATGAAAGCACCTTTGATTTGAAGAAAACGAAGGAAGGCACATTCGAAGCCGCCAACCTGTCCATCACCGAAAAGGGAAACTGGAAGATCAAAGTCCACGGGCTGACAAACGATTTTAATGAAATCAACCAAATATTCTCAACGACAAACTAAGGAGTGTATCTCATGTTGAAAAAAAAGGCTTTAATATTCATATCCGCCGTGACCCTGTCACTCGTCGGTTTTACGGCGGCAGCAAGCGCCCACGTCTCAGTCAAACCCGCGGAATCCGCGGCCGGTTCTTGGGAAACATACACGATGAAAGTGCCTGTGGAAAAGAATGAGCCGACAACGAAAGTCGTGCTGAAAATGCCCGCCGGCGTTGAATTTCAGCAGTATCAGCCGATTCCGGGCTGGAAAACATCCGTATCCAAACATGATGACAAAGCGGTCTCCGTCACTTGGGAAGCAAAGGACGGCGGCATTCAGCCCGGCCAATTCCAGCAGTTCACATTCGTTGCGAAAAATCCTGAAAAGAGCGGAGATGCCGCTTGGGACGCTTACCAATATTACAAAGACGGCAGCATTGTAGAATGGACGGGTGATGAGAAAGCCGACACGCCTCACTCGATTACGAAAATCACGAAATCGGCCAGCGTGACGGATGCGCACGGAGCTGAACAGTCAAACGAAGAAAGCAAATCCGGCGTATCAGCGCTTGATATTGCAGCCATCGTTCTGTCAGCTGCGGCAATTATCCTTTCCATCGCGGCGCTTGTAAAGAAAAAACGCGCGTAAGCAAAAAGCGATCCGGCTCTAAAGAGCCTGCGATCGCTTTTTTCTTATCCGCGGCCTGCCTGGAAAGACGGATATTTGGTCATTCCCCCGTCAGCAAACAGCGTAATGCCGGTCACATAGCTTGATTCCTTTGAAGCAAGCCAGACGGCGACAGCCGCGATTTCTTCCGGCTCACCGATATATCCCATCGGAATCATGCTTTCCACATCTTTTCTCTGAACGGGATCCGCAAATTTTTCCGCGTTGATCGGCGTATTGATGGCTCCCGGTCCGATATTGTTAACACGGATGCGCTTCGGCGCGTACTCAAGCGCCAGCGTTTCCGTCATCAATTTGATACCGCCTTTACTCGCCGCGTAGTGAACAAACAGCGGCCACGGAATCATTTCATGTACGCTTGACATGTTAATGACGTTTCCTTGAATATCATTCTCTACGTAATATTTAATGGCTTCGCGGCTTCCTAAGAAAGCGCCGGTCAGATTCGTATTGATGACTTTGTTCCAGTCTTTGAGCGGCATTTCATGCGACTGAACCGGATTTTCCATGCCGGCGTTATTGATCATGACATCCAATGTGCCGAATTCCTTCACCGCAGTCTGCACGATGTTTTTGACATCTTCTTCTTTTGTGACGTCTCCTTGAACGATGACCGCTTCGCCTCCCGCTTTTTGAATCTCTTCTTTAACGGTTTGGGCGTCTTTTTCATTACTATAGTAGTTAATGACGACTTTCGCCTGCTCCTGTCCGAAACGGATCGCCATCGCTTTTCCTAATCCTGATGAAGCTCCCGTAATGGCAACGACTTTTCCTTTTAAATCCGTGTACATGTTCAAACCTCCTGCATATGTTATGAATTTGATTTCGCAACGCCTAAGAATACCGCGGCTACAATGATCAGGATAATCCCGATGGCAATGGCGACCAGCTGACGCTTCGTTTTGCTCTCACGAAGAATGAAGATTCCGCCGAGCGTGCTGATGACGATCCCCATTTGAGAGAGGGAAAAACTTGTCGCAACTCCGACGCGCGGCTGTGAGATGAACAGAAACATGTTCCCGAGCGCCCAGATGATTCCCGGCAGAATGTTCTTGATGGCGTACTTATTAAACGGTTTATGCTTGTACGTCAGGAGCAGTCCGCCGATGACCATCCCGATCGCCTGCGGCAGAAGCGCTGACCATCCGGATACACCGAACAGCCGGGCGACGACGACATAGACCAAATAGCCGAGCGTGGAGATCAGCAGGATAACAATGCCTTTTTTTAAGTTTCCCGGTTCTCCGTCCGCCCGCCCCTTTTTATCTTCTAAAGATGTGAGCACAATCCCGATGATGATAAAAATAAGGGCGAGAATACCCAGCGTAATCGCGATCGGGGTTGACCATTCTTTGAATACGATCACACCGAACAAAGAAGTCGAGACGAGCTGCATTCCCGTTGATATCGGCATCGTTTTTGAAACGCCCATCAGCTGTATGCTTTTAAGCTGATTGCTTTGGCCGAGCGACCAAAACAGCCCCGAGATGATGCCGACAATAAAAATGCGCCCGGACAGGACCGGGTGGACAAACAGATACAGCACAAACGAAACGATGAGCGCCCCGATTGTCGTTCCCAGCGTCTGGCTGTAAGGCCCGCCGCCTAATTTGACGTTAAATAACACGATGCTCCCCCAAAATAAAGCCGGGAGAAGAGCCAGTAATATATCCATGATGGCGACCTTCTTTCAATCGTATTTGCTGTTATTTTGTCTGGAATCGAACCGATTATTCCCGCAAGATCAAAAAAGCCTACCGGCGATATTCACCGGCAGACCGCTCAATAAAAACAGCCCCGCTTAGAAGCGGGGCTTTCTTTTCGGCTCATTAAAGTCCGATAGACATGTATTTGGTTTCCAGGTACGGTTCAATGCCTTCCGTACCGCCTTCACGGCCGATGCCGCTTTCTTTCATTCCTCCGAACGGCGCTTGAACCGCGGACGGACCGCCGTCATTCCAGCCGATGATGCCGTATTCAAGCTGTTCAGAAATATAGATGCCGCGGCGGTAGTTTTCTGTGAAGAAATAAGCCGCAAGCCCGAACGGCGTATCGTTCGCAAGCTTGATCGCTTCATCAATATCTGAGAACGTAACGATCGGCGCAACCGGGCCGAAAGTTTCTTCATGCATGATGTTCATGGATGTGTCTACATTTGAAAGCACGGTCGGCGTCACGAAATAGCATCCTTTTTCATCGTTTTGGTCATACGTTCCGCCCGTCAGCACTTCTGCGCCTTTTTCCACGGCGTCATTAATTTGGCCGACGATTTTATCGAAGCCTTTTTTGTTGATGACAGGGCCGACATTTACGCCTTTTTCAAGACCGTTTCCGACTTTGAGTTTCGCAGCTTCTTCACTCAGTTTTTTCGCAAACTCGTCTTTCACGGATTCGTGTACGATCAGACGGTTCGCACAGACGCAGGTTTGGCCGGCATTTCTGAATTTAGAGGCCATTGTTTGGGCTACCGCCAGATCAAGATCAGCGTCTTCATCCACGATCAGCGGCGCATGTCCGCCAAGCTCCATTGACATATGTTTTACGGTGTCGGCGCTGTTTTTCATCAGAATTTTGCCGACAGGCGTTGAGCCGGTAAAGGTAATTTTGCGGATTTTCGGGCTGCTGGTGAAGACGTTTCCGATTTCGGCTCCGTCACCGATCACCACTTGCAGCACGTCCTTCGGAATTCCCGCTTCATATGCGAGACGCGCAAGGGCGTAAGCGGAAAGCGGCGTATCCTCCGCCGGTTTGATGATGAACGTACAGCCTGCCGCCAAAGCGGGCGCGGCTTTTCTTGTAATCATCGCATTCGGGAAATTCCACGGCGTAATCGCGGCTACCGGGCCGACCGCCTGACGGGTGACGACAATCCGTTTGCCCGTTGTCGGCGCAGGTACGGTTCTGCCGTAAATCCGTTTTGCTTCTTCAGCGAACCATTCAATATAGCCGGCGCCGTATAAAACTTCTCCGACCGCTTCTTCGTACGGTTTGCCGTTTTCTTTCGTAATTAATTCCGCAAGTTCTTCTTTATTTTCAACAATCAGCTCATACCATTTTCTCAAAAGTGAGGCACGTTCTCCCGCTGATGTTTTGGACCATGATTGAAACGCTTGATGTGAACGTTCAATCGCTTTTTCAACATCTTCGGCCGTCTGCTGGGGGATGCTTTCGATCGCCTCTCCCGTTGCCGGGTTGTACACTGTTAATTGTTCTGGCATATTGAACATTCCTTTCTTTCCTATAGTAAAACCATTGAATGCTTGTTGATGTATCTCACACTTTCATGATAGCAGACACATCCGGCGGCATTCCAATAATTGAACTCACAGAGCTGCTTCGATAATGGAAAGGCCTTCTTTGAGCTGCTCATCCGTCACGACAAGCGGCGTCAGGAATCTGATAATGTTGCCGTTAATGCCGGCCGTCAGCAGCAGCAGTCCGTTCTCGTTCGCCGTTTTAGCGATCGCCGCGGCTTTTGCTTTGTCCGGTTCCCGCGTGTGCGGATCTTTGACAATTTCGATGGCCGCCATCGCGCCGAGTCTGCGCACTTCTCCGATGCAGGCATGCTCTTTTTTCCACTCGAGCGCTTGATGCTCGATGATGCGGCCGATCTCTTCGGAACGCTGATTCAGCCCTTCTTCTTCTATAATATCCAGGACGGCGAGCGCAGCCGCACAGCCGAGCGGGCTTCCCGCATATGTGCCCCCGAGTTCCCCCGGCGCGGCGGCATCAAGCATTTCCGCCCGGCCGATGACTCCGCTCAGCGGCAATCCGGCTGCAAGTGATTTGGATACGGTGATCAAATCAGGGACGGCTTCGAAATGTTCAATCGCAAAATACGTTCCCGTTCTGGCAAAACCGGTCTGAATCTCATCCGCTACAAAAACGATACCGTGTTTTTTACAAAAAGCGGCGACGTGCTGCACGAAACGTTTTGAAGGAATGATGAAGCCGCCTTCTCCCTGAACCGGCTCCATTACGACACAGGCGACGGTTTCCGGTGCAACTGCGGCGATAAAGAAATCCTCAAAAGCGCTGATGATAAAGTCGTCATACTGCTCGTCGCTCATGCCGGCCGGCTTTTGATAATAGTAAGGAAACGGCGCCTGATACACCTCTGAGGCAAACGGGCCGAAACCGAATTTATAAGGCTTCACCTTGCTCGTCATGCTCATCGTCATGTTCGTGCGGCCGTGGAACCCTCTTGTAAATGACACGACAGCCTGGCGCTTCGTATATTTTCTGGCGATTTTCACGGCGTTTTCCACCGCTTCCGCCCCCGAATTGAGAAAAATCGCTTTTTTCGCATGATCTCCCGGCGCAATGCCGCAAAGTTTTTCGGCCAGCTCAATATAAGACGGATACATCATGACGTTAAATCCCGGGTGAATCAGATCCTCCGCCTGTTTCTTCACGGCCTCCACCACTTTCGGATGGGAATGGCCGACATTCAGCGTTCCGATCGCTCCGGCAAAATCAATGAATCGTCTGCCGTCCAAATCGTACAAAAGCGCCCCTTCCCCTTTTACCGCCATGCTGCGGTTTCCGTTGCCGACCCCCTTGGAAACGAATTGATCCCGTTTTTGCTGCCACTGGGCTGTTGTCACTTCCGATGATGCTGTTCGACTCATAGATTGCATCCCCCTGCATTGTTTTCTTATCATTCTGACTTCTTTTTGGTATGATGAAAAGTACCAAAATCAATTTTTCTATGGTATCAGAAAGGAGCAGGGTCTGGATGCTGACGATTTCCATTGATCATTCGGAAACGGCGGATTATATCTATCAGCAGATCTATCAGCACATAAAAGCGGCCGTTTTGAAACGCAGCCTGATGCCTCATACAAAGGTGCCGTCTAAACGGGAGCTTGCCGAGACGCTGAAGGTCAGCGTGAATTCAGTGAATTCAGCTTATCAGCAGCTGCTTTCGGAAGGTTATTTATATGCAGTCGAAAGAAAAGGCTTTTTCGTGGAGGAAATTGATACGGTTTATCATGAAGAAACGCCTTCGCTCTCATTGCCTGAAGATTTAAAAGAGCGGGAGCCGGATAAGAGCGGCTGGATTTCGTTTTCTCATATGAGCGTGGATACGGCGCATTTTCCCCTGAAAAGCTGGTTCCGCTGTGAGCATAAAGCAGCCGCCCGTTCATTTCATACACTCGGAGACCTCGTCCATCCGCAAGGCTTATATGAAGTCCGTGAAACCATTTCGCGGCTTATTTCCCTGACAAGGGGCGTTACATGCCGCCCGGAACAAATCGTGCTCGGGGCGGGCACGCAAATGCTGATGCAGCTGCTGACGGAACTGCTGCCAAAAGACGCGCTGTACGCCATGGAGAACCCGGGATATATGAGGATGTACCGGCTGCTGCAAAACCTCGGGAAAAAGGTTGCGACGATCAGCCTTGATGAAAAAGGCATGTCCATGGCCGAAATCGAAAAACGCCGGCCCTGTGTATTGATCACCACGCCTTCCCATCAATTCCCCTCAGGCGTGATCATGCCCGCTTCCCGGCGGATTCAGCTTTTAAACTGGGCCGCCGAACAGAACGGCCGCTTCATCATTGAAGATGATTATGACAGTGAATTTAAATATGACGCCGATACGATACCGGCGCTTCAAAGCCTTGACCGGTTTCAAAATGTCATCTACATGGGGACCTTTTCAAAATCCCTTTTCCCAGGTCTGCGCATCAGCTATATGGTTCTGCCGCCCGGGCTTTTGCGGACGTTCAAAGAGAGAACGTATGACCTGCATACGTGCAGCACGCTTGCCCAGCTCGCGCTGAAAGAATTTATCGACTCAGGTGAATATCAGAAACATATTAAAAAGATGAAGCAGCATTATAAGAACATGCGGGAACGCCTCATTTCGGCTTTGGAAGAAACATTCGGAGAAAGAATCAGTGTAAAGGGCGCCAATGCGGGGCTTCATTTTGTCACTGAGTTTGACTGCGCCCGTTCAGAAAAAGAGATATTGGCACGGGCTGATGCAGAACAGCTCGATCTGTTTGCGATGAGCCGGTTCCGTCTGAAAACGGGAGGCGATTCAAATAAGCCCCAGCTCATTCTGGGGTTCGCCCGCCTGAAGGAGAGCGATATTCAAGAAGGCGTCCTCAGGCTTTACCGGGCGGTTTTCGGCGCATAAAAAAACCCCCGGAATTCGGGGACTTATTTACCAGCGGTCCGGTTCTGTCTGCAAAATCGCCTCCAGCAGGCCGGGAAACGCCGCTTGTAAATCATCTTTGCGCAGGGAATAATAACGGTGCTTCCCGTCTATGCGCACTTGGGCGATCCCCGCTTCCCGCAGCACTTTGAAGTGATGGGACAGCGTTGATTTGGCGACCCGGACATCAGCGCAGGTACCGCACGTTTTTTCTGTTGTTTCCGCCAATTGTTTGACCAGCTCTAAGCGGAGCGGATCACTCAGAGCATGAAGAACCTTTGTCAGCTGTAAGCGGTCGGTTTCAGGATGGTTTGGAATGTTCATGAGTCAAATGTAACACATAAAAGCGGCGGGTGACAATTTAGGCGGTGAGGGTTTTTCCTTTACCATTCACTGCGAAACATGTTACAGTTAGTTCGATAATATTCGAACTATAACAAATAAACCCAATCAGGAGGAATAACAATGATCGTCTTACAGGCTTACATGAAAGTAAAAGCGGATAAACGCGAGGAATTTTTAGGAGAAGCGCAATCACTTGTTCAGCATTCACGCGCGGAAGAAGGAAATGTGCAATACGACCTTTTCGAAAAAGTCGGTGAGGAAAATACATTCGTTATGCTTGAGCAATGGAAAGATGAAGAAGCGATGAAATTCCACAACGCAACTGACCATTTCCAAGGATTCGTGGCAAAAGCAAAAGAAGTGCTGAGTGCGCCGCTTGACGTCGTCCGCACAGAACTGTCAGAGTAACGAAAGGATGAATGACATGAACGAAGTCCTTCAAATATTAACAGACCACCGTTCCATCCGCAGCTACACAGATGAACCCGTATCGGATGATCAGCTGGATCTTATCATCCAAGCAACTCAGGCAGCGCCGACTTCCATTAACGGCCAGCAATTTACCGTTATTGCGGTGAAAGATAAGGAGCGGAAGAAAAAAATATCCGAATTGGCCGGCGGCCAGCCGTGGATTGACCAAGCGCCGGTTTTCCTTTTATTCTGCGCTGATTTTAACCGCGCCAAAATTGCGCTTGAAGAATATAATGATACACCGCTTGAGATCACGAACGGTTTAGAGTCCGTTCTAGTCGGAGCCGTAGATGTCGGGATTGCGCTGGGTACGGCAACGGCTGCGGCTGAATCAATGGGACTCGGCACTGTGCCGATCGGCGCCGTGCGCGGCAAGCCTGACGAACTCATTGAATTGCTGAAACTTCCGAAATACGTTTTCCCGGTTTCCGGTCTCGTCATCGGCCATCCGGCAGACCGCTCCGCGAAAAAACCGCGTCTGCCGCAAGCAGCCGTTCTGCATCATGAAACGTATCAAGAAGAAGATTTAAGAACCCATATCGAGGCCTATGACAAGCAGATGTCCGAATACATGAAAAAACGCACCGACGGACAGGAAACAAGAAACTGGTCACAAAGCATCACTTCCTACTATAAGCAGGTTTATTATCCTCACATTCGTGAAATGCTTGAAAAACAAGGATTTAAGACGGATAAATAAACGTATCAGCCTGCCGGAACACTCCGGCAGGTTTTTTCTATTTCTCAAACAAAAGCGTTGACACTATGTGAAAATTTTTGTTAATATTTTCATCATATACTCATTGGTTTTCTGTGAACCGATGGGTTTTCTATTGTGACGAAAGAAGGAATCTGGGCTTATGAATGATAAGAAAACGGATATTCTGCTGGCGGCAAGGAAGCTTTTTTCCGGGAAAAGCTTTTCGTCGGTTTCGATGCAGGCGATCGCAGAGGAGTGCAAAGTCTCCAAAGCATCTTTATATAAGCTGTTTGAATCAAAGGAAGACCTGCTCCTGGAGCTGCTCGATTTTAACCAGAAACAGATGGTAGCGGCCGCTTCATTATTGAATGAAGAAACGAGCCTCTCCCCTGAGGAACGGTTTGCCAAAAAACTGATGGCTGAGCTTGAAGGCTTCAGGCGCAATCAGCAGTTTTTTAATATGCTGATGTACGGAAGCCCCTCTTCCATTAATGAGCGGGTAAAACGGCATATTCACAGGGCCCGCTCCACCTTTATCTGCTGGCATCGCGATTCACTGATTCAGACGTACGGCGAAGACATTATTCCTTATGTATGGGAGCTGGTGATCGTCCTGCAGGGGCTCCTGAGAGAATGCATCACGCTGATTAAGCTGGAAAAAGAACCGCTCGCTCTGGAGCCGCTCACGGACTTTATCATCCGCCATCTCAATCTCATCGTCGAAAACAGGAAAACCGAAACGGCTTTGCCTCAGGAGATGATTGACCTTTATACCGCCTCCGCTTCCTCATTTGAGCCGAAAGACAAAACCGTATTGCTGGCTGAAAGCCTGAAGGAACTGAAAGAAGCTGTCTCAGCCCTTCCGGAGGAAAAATATGATGCCGCAGGACTCACTTCCGCGGCGGTTATGCTGGAGAAAGAATCAGCGGACAAACAGCCGCGGGATTTTCTTATAAAAGCGCTCATCGGTTATTTGGAGCAGGCCGGACCGCTGCACCAGCCGCTTGCAGCCGTTAAAACATTGCTCAAACTATAAAGAAAGAAGGAATCAGCTTGAATAAGAGTATTGAAACTGCACCATACAACCGCTCTGTCATTGTCGGGATTCTTTTGGCGGGAGCGTTCGTCGCCATTTTGAACCAGACACTGCTTATCACGGCGCTGCCCCACATTATGAATGACTTCAATATAGACGCCAACAAAGCGCAATGGCTGACAACATCGTTTATGCTGACAAACGGGATTTTGATTCCGATTACCGCATTTTTAATAGAGAAATTTACGAGCCGCACCCTCCTGATTTCCGCTATGAGTATTTTTACGGCGGGCACCATTGTCGGCGCATTCGCCCCGAACTTTCCGGTGCTCTTAACGGCCCGGATTATTCAGGCGGCCGGCGCCGGAATTATGCTTCCGCTCATGCAGACGGTATTTCTCACGATTTTCCCGATGGAAAAGCGCGGCCGCGCCATGGGTATGGTCGGCTTGGTTATTTCGTTCGCGCCGGCGATCGGCCCGACGCTTTCCGGATGGGCGGTTGAAGCATTCTCTTGGCGGTCTTTGTTTTACATCATCTTCCCGATCGCAGTCATCGATTTGCTTTTAGCGATTATTCTGATGAAAAACGTCACGACATTACGAGAAACACAGATTGATATTTTATCCGTGATCTTATCGACCCTCGGATTCGGCGGGCTGCTTTACGGCTTCTCAAGCGCCGGTTCCTCAGGATGGACCAGTACTGAAGTGCTGACTTCGCTGCTTGTCGGAGCGGCCGCGCTGATTTTCTTTATCGCAAGACAGATGAAGCTCAAAAAACCGATGCTGGAATTCCGTGTGTTTTCTTTCGGGATTTTCAGCCTGACCACCCTGCTCGGAACGCTTGTTTTCGCGCTGCTGATCGGAACGGAAACCATTCTCCCGCTTTACACGCAAAAGGTCCGGGGCGTATCCGCGTTTGATACCGGATTAATGCTTTTGCCGGGCGCGATTGTGATGGGGATGATGTCTCCGTTTATCGGCCGGGTGTTTGACAGAATCGGAGGAAAAGGCCTTGCGATGACCGGATTCTTCATCATCCTGCTCACGTCCCTGCCGTTTATGAATCTGACGGACTCGACGTCTCTCATTTGGATTGTCGTCGTTTATACCGCGCGGCTTTTGGGAACAGCCATGATTATGATGCCGGTGACGACAGCAGGAATCAATGCCCTGCCGCGCCACTTAATTCCGCACGGCACAGCCATGAACAATACCGTCCGCCAAGTCGGCGGTTCTATCGGTACGGCGCTGCTCGTTTCCGTGATGAGCAGCCAGGCCGCGCACGCCAATGCGTCAACTCCGGCAAACGCTGCCCTGCACGGCATGAATGCGGCATTTGTTGTAGCCGCCTGCATCGCGCTGGCCGGCTTCCTCCTATCTTTTACATTGAAGAAAAAACCGCGTCAGCCCGAGCAGCAGCAGGCCGTTACGCGGTAAACCAAAAAGATCCCGATCACGTATGTGACCGGGTTCTTTTTTTACTTCTCGATTCCGTCTTTTACTTCTTTCACCATTTGCGCCATGGATTCCAGGCCGCCTCCTGATAAATACCATGTAGCTGAATCAAGGTAGACAACATGGTTGTTTTTCACGGCTTTCACCGATTTTACATAATCATTTTCAACCACTTGTTTTGTTGAAGATTTTGTGCCGATCGCTGTTCCGCGGTCAACGACAAACATGTAATCAGGGTTTGTTTTGGCGATATATTCATAGGAAATGCTTTGTCCGTGCAGTGAGGCTTCGATGTTTTTGTCAGCCGGTTTGACGCCGAACACATCATGAATGAAGCCGTATCTTGATTTAGATCCGAACGCGCTGATTTTGCCGTCGTTCGCCATCACCACTAACCCGTTTTTATCCGTGCTGCTTGTCTTTTTCTTCAGATCGGCAATGGATTTGTCGATTTTCGCAAGCTTATCTTTCACTTCATTTTCTTTGTTAAAGATTTTGCCGATCACTTCAGTGTTTTGCTTGAATCTGTCAACGTAGTTTGTATAGTCATCATCAAGATAAATCGTCGGCGCGATTTTTGAGAACTCTTTATAAGAATCAGATTGTCTGTGGGCGATAATGATTAAATCCGGATCAATATCCGCGACTTTTTCAAAATCCGGTTCTTTTAAACCGCCGGTATTGGCGTATTTATCACTATTATATGAAGATAAGTATTTTGGAAGGTTTTGTTTCGGAAGTCCCGCCACGTGATCCTGTAAACCGAGTTCATCCATCGTGTCCAGCATTCCGAAGTTGAATACGACGACTTTTTTCGGATTCTTCGGCACTTTGACTCCTTCTTTGTTCAGATCATCTTTGATTGTGATTGTTTCTTTTGATTTGCCTGATGTTTTGTCCCCGTTTCCGCATGCAGAAACAACAAAAATCGTAACTAGCGCAATGAATAGCAATGCGAATTTTTTCATGACTTTCACCTCATCTGGTTTTTAAGAAAAGTACACACCGATCCGCTGACTGTCAATCTCTTGAATCGGGATGGTCATATCATAAATATCTTCAAGCACGGAGGTTTCAATGATCTCCTCCGCCGGCCCTTCTTTGACGATCCGGCCGTTTTTCAGTGCGACGATATGGTCTGAATATACGGATGCGAAGTTGATATCGTGAATCACTACGACGACCGTTTTTCCGAAGTCTTCCACAAGCCGCTTCAACAGCTTCATCATTTCAACGGAATGCTTCATATCTAAATTGTTCAGCGGCTCATCGAGAAAAATATAGTCCGTATCCTGAGCGATGATCATCGCGATAAACGCCCTCTGACACTGGCCTCCGCTGAGCTGATCGAGGTATTTATCCTTTAAGTCATCCAGCTTCATATAACTGAGGGCCTGATTGATATGCACCCAATCTTCATCCGTCAGTTTCCCCTGGGAATACGGAAATCTGCCGAAGCTGACCAGGTCTTTAATCGTCAGTCTTATATTGATTTGGTTCGTCTGCTTCAGGATGCTGATTTTTTTCGCCAGATCGTTGCTTTTACAGGCCCCGATCTCTTGCCCGTCGACCGTGATTTCTCCGGAATCCGTCTTAATCAGCCGGCTCATGATAGACAGCAGCGTGCTTTTTCCCGCGCCGTTCGGACCGATAAACGAGGTGAGCCTGCCCTTTTGAATGGATAGAGACGTTTTCTCAAGGACGACTTTCCCTCCGTATTGTTTGCTTACATTTTTGACCTCTACCATGATTTATTCTCCTTTAACAGCAGATAGATAAAATAAATCCCGCCGGCAAAATTAATGATGACGCTCAGCGTCGTGGAAAACGTGAACACTTTCTCCACGACGAACTGACCCCCGACGAGCGCGACGATGCTGATCAGGACGGAACCCGCGATTAAATACGTGTGCCTGTAGGTTTTTAAAAACTCTCTCGCCAGATTGACGACAAGCAGTCCTAAAAACATAATCGGCCCGACAAGAGCTGTAGAGACAGACACAAGAATGGCAACGACGATGAGCATCTGTTTCACAAGCTTATCGTAATCAATCCCAAGGTTGACGGCGTGCTCCCTGCCGAGCGACAGCACGTCAAAAAACCGCGTGAACCGCCAGACATAAATGCCTGTCAGAAGAAAGACAGCACCGGCAAATCCTAAAAGATCGGTGTTGATATTGTTAAAGCTGGCAAACATTTTGTCCTGAACAACCTGGAACTCATTCGGATCAATCAGCATCTGCATAAAGGATGACAGACTATTGAACAGCGTGCCGAACACGACGCCGACAAGCAGAAGGAAAAACACGTTCCGCCCCTCGCCTTTAAACATGAGCTGATACAAAACGAGTGACAAGAGCACCATCAGCCCGACGGAGATGACGAAATTAAGATTTTTGTTCATCATGACGATATTCATTGAACCGAACAGGAACACGATGACGGTCTGAATGAGCATATACAGGGAATCGAGGCCTAAAATGCCCGGTGTCAGTATGCGGTTATTTGTAATCGTCTGGAAGATGACCGTTGAAAACGCGATCGCTCCTCCGGTGAGCATCATGGCAAGCACTTTGAAGCATCGTCTCGGCAGGGAGTATTCCCAATTGCCCAGTCCGTAGAACAGAAAGAATCCGATACATATCATGGCGAGCGCCGCCAGCAGCGTAATTTTTTTATTATGACTCATATGCTTTTCTCCTTAACAGCATATACAGGAAGATGCCGCTGCCGATAACACCGACCATCAGGCCGATGGAAATTTCGTACGGGAAGATGATCACCCTTCCCAAAATGTCGCAAAACAGCACAAAAACAGCGCCCAAGAGAGCGGTGTGAGGCAGGCTGCTCCTCAGGTTGTCCCCTTTGTAAATCGACACCATATTGGGAATGATCAAACCGAGAAACGGCAGCATCCCGACGGTCAGGATCACCAGTGAAGCGATGAGCGACACGATAATCAGACCGATATTGACGACGCGTTTGTATTTCAGGCCGAGATTGACGGAAAAGCTCTCTCCCATTCCCGCCACCGTAAATTTATCCGCATAGACATAAGCGATGATCACCAGCGGGATACTCAGATATAAAAGCTCATACCGGCCTTTGACGACCAGTGAGAAATCTCCCTGCAGCCAAGATGACAGGTTTTGGATCAGGTCGTATTTATATGCGATAAACGTGGCGATTGAGCTGACGATATTCCCAAGCATTAAACCGACGAGAGGAATAAAAATCGCATCATTGAACTTGATTCTCTCGAGGATTTTCATGAAAAGGAAATTTCCCGCCAACGCGAAAATAAAAGCGATAGACATTTTCACAAGCGGGCTCGCTGACGTAAAAAGCATTAATGAAATCAAAATTCCGAGCCTTGCCCAGTCCATCGTTCCCGCAGTCGTCGGCGATACAAATTTATTCCGGCTGATCTGCTGCATGATTAATCCGCAGATGCTCAGGCTCATGCCGGCGATGATAATGCTCACCAAACGCGGCAGCCGGCTGTCAAACAATGTACCTGCCTGTTCTTTATTTAAATGAAAAATATCCAGCGGCGACAAATCTTCTACACCGATAAATATAGAAGTACACGCCAAAACCGCCAGTAGCAAAAGTAAGTAACGTAGCTTCATGCTGCCTCCCTGCACCCATCACAAACGGTATGACTGATTGCCAAACAACTCCCATATATCCCCACTCGTAATGATTATCATTATCAACGACAACTATAATCTTATCATCTTTCCAAGCGCAGTCAATACAGTTTTGCTTTCAAAAGGGGTCATCCGCGGGCCGTACACTAAATTGTTTTACAATCAGTCTATCAAGAATTTGCAGGATTTTCTATAACCTTCATTTGGCTGCTTATCATTTTTTGCACATGATGACACGCTTGAGGGAAAAAAATCTGACAAACAGCGGCAAAATTCCTCCAGGAAAATACAAATGTTCTCCCTGCGTAGAAAAAATCCTTGATTTACATGTTTGAAAGAGAGATAATAAAATTAAATTTGTGAGAAAATTTAAATATTAGGGGATGTAAATCATGAAAGTTGTAAAATTCGGAGGCAGCTCTCTTGCGTCAGGAGCCCAGCTTGAGAAAGTGTTTCAAATCGTGACGGCTGACCCCTCGCGGAAAGCCGTCGTCGTATCGGCGCCGGGAAAACGCTTCTCGGACGATACAAAGGTGACGGATCTGTTAATCAGCTGTGCGGAGCATTATTTGCAAAAAGGTGCAGCGCCCGAGCTTGCCGAACCGGTCATTGAACGGTACGCCGCCATCGCGCGTGAGCTGAACCTGGATTTCTCTATTATAGAAAGAATCCGCAGTGACCTATTCGCTCTTTTAAACAGCAGCAAAGCCAATCCCGATCAGTATATGGATGCGGTGAAAGCGAGCGGCGAGGACAACAACGCGAAGCTGATCGCAGCCTACTTCCGATGGCAGGGCGTGAAAGCGGAATACGTAAGTCCGAAAGAAGCGGGGCTGTTTGTGACGAATGAACCCGGAAGCGCGCAGGTGCTCCCTGAATCTTATGATCATTTGTACCGTCTGAGAAACCGTGAAGGCTTGATCATTTTTCCGGGATTTTTCGGTTACACGAAGGAGCATGAGATTGTGACGTTTTCCCGGAGCGGTTCTGATATTACCGGCTCCATTCTCGCCAGCGGCTTAAAAGCCGACCTGTACGAAAACTTTACTGATGTGGACGCCGTCTATTCCGTCAACCCGTCGATCGTGCGGCACCCGAAAGAAATTAACGAACTGACGTATCGGGAAATGCGTGAGCTCTCCTATGCCGGATTTTCCGTTTTTCATGATGAAGCGCTGATTCCCGCATTTCGGGCCGGCATCCCCGTTCAGATTAAGAATACGAATAATCCGGATGCGAAAGGAACGCGCGTCGTCAGCAGCCGTGACAATACGAACGGGCCAGTCATCGGCATCGCAAGCGACACGGGCTTTTGCAGCATTTACATAAGCAAATATTTAATGAACCGGGAAATCGGTTTCGGCCGCAAAGCCCTTCACATTTTGGAGGAAGAAGGATTGACGTATGAACACGTTCCATCCGGCATTGACGACATCACGATCATCCTTCGGCACGATCAGATGGACTCAGAACTGGAACACAGGCTCGTCACCCGTCTGAAGCAGGAACTTCAAGCAGATGAAGTCACAGTCAGGCACAATCTGGCGCTGATTATGGTCGTCGGGGAAGCGATGCGCCATAATGTCGGCACAACCGCCAGGGCATCCAAAGCACTGTCCGAAGCCGGCGTCAACATCGAGATGATCAATCAGGGGTCATCGGAAGTCAGCATGATGTTCGGGGTGAAAGAAGAACAGGAAAAACAAGCGGTGCGGGCGCTGTATGACGAGTTTTTTGCCGGAGTCTTACTCTCATAGGACACCGCCTCTTTTTTCTCTTGTCCACTAATATCCCTTACAAAGCAGCTTCTTTTACATATTGTATGGTATAGACAATATGGAGGTGAAGCTCATGTCAGGATATTCTGGAATCAGCTCTTTCGCTTTGATCGTTGTTTTATTTATCCTGTTGGTTATTGTAGGTACTGCCTATGTTGGCGGTTTCTAAGCATCACTCCGTCTATATGAGGACGCTGCGGGTTTTGACCTGCGGCGTTTTCTTTTGTTTTCCGCCGCTGTCCAAGTCCGGCCGCGCAAAAAAAAAGACTGCCGGGAACATTCCCGGGCAGTCTTTTCCTTTGTTCAGGTTATTTTCTTCTCACGTCATTCCTCTTTCAGCTACATGGAATTCAGCCTGATCTGTCTGGCCTGCACCTGTCACTGTAAAAATCGCGGCGGCTGCTAAACAAATAACAAACCATTTAGATTTCAATTTCATACAAACCCTCACTCCTTTGTATTTGTTTCCTTGCCTCTTCGACTTTCAGAAAATAGTCAGAAGAAATCTTAAAGCAATTTTGTTCATAGTAATATTTAGCTGCTTCTAGTGCTAAATCCTCTATATCGGCGTATAAATTTTTATCTTCCAGGTAACGGAAACATGCGCTGATTTTTTCCTCATCCGGTTTCGCCTGATACAGAGCCTGCAGCCATTCGAATTTTACCGTGTAAACGGGATCGTCTGTTTCTTTAGCATATTCATATCCCCGCTTGTGATATTCCGACGCTTTTTCTTTTTTTCCGAGTTTAAAGTAAATGAGTGTGATTAGAAAATATGCTTGAGGAAGAGAATTGACGATTCTTTGTGATTCAAATGTATCAACCGCCCGTTCAAAGTACGGAATCGCTTCGCCGATGCGGTCCTGATTGTAGTAGCACAGTCCGAGGTTATACAGCGCCCTCCCGACAAGCTGCGCTTTTTGTTCTTTTTCGGCCATTTGCAGAGCGTGCTGAAAATGTTTGGCCGCCTGTTCAAAGCGCCTTTCATCCATTAAATTGACGCCGAATACAAAATGGCATTGAATGATCCGGACGTTATATGTGTCCTGCTCTACGTAAATTTCATAAGCGTTTTTTATATGTATCAAAGAAAAATACGTTTGTTTCATATGATAATAAGCTTCGGCCACTTTAAAATAAAACTCCGCCCGTTCCACGTGGTCCGAAACGAAGGCCAGTTTTTTCTCAGCTTGTTTATAATACGTAATCGCTGAGATAAATTCTCTTTTATCAAATTCAAACATGCCTTTGAAAAAGTTGACGTAATAATCGAGAAGCCCTTTGAGGCCGGCCTGGCTGTTATCAATGTTATCAAGAATTTCCGACAGGGTCGGCTGGTCTTCTATCTTCAGTTTTTCCAGCGGCTCCAAGTAGTCCAGCATCAGCTGATGGCGAAATTCCATGAGGGAATAATAAAGCACTAAGTTTGAATCAGGCTCCATACGGTCAAGCTCTTGTTTGATCTCGGCCTTCAAGATCTCCGCATCCGGCACGCTGAATGTTCTGATGTATCGATACCACTCGTTAATTTTCTGCCCGACTGCTGAAGAAGGAATTAACCCGCTCTTCATTCCTTCACCCTCCCCATCCAAGACCTGTTTACCAGTTATTTTATCACGTTTCCGTGTCTTTCCATCCCGAAAAACACGCAAACTTTGTTTCGGCAGAGCGCAATTTTCCGAGTGAAGATAAAACAGCCGGCAGCCAGACGGGACTGCCGGTTTCAAGATGATTCATGTTTCGTATTCAGCGGAAGGCGGATTGTAAAGGTCGTGCCTTTTCCTTTTTCGCTGTCAATATCTATCGTGCCCTTGTGCATTTCGACGAGCTGCCTGACGATGGACAGGCCGAGTCCGTATTCGCCGTATGCCGTATTCGTCCGGGACACGTCCGCCTTATAAAACCGCTCCCATATATGCTCAATTTCCTCTTTGGAGATGCCGATTCCGGTGTCTTCGATTTCAATCACCGTTTCTTTATAGCCTTCATACCCGCGCAGCGTGATGTCTCCGTTTTGCGTAAATTGAATGCTGTTTTTCGTGATGTTGACGAGAATCTGGATCAGCCTGTCATAATCGGCGAACACTTTGACGCCGTCCTTCACCTGAATCCGCAGCTGATTTTGTTTTTCCTCCGCCTGCTGATTGAGATGCTCTTTAATAATTTCAAACACCTCGATGAGCGGCAGACTGAGCTTGTCCAGTTTGATTTGCTGGGATCTGATTTTTTCATAATCCAGGTTTTCTTTCACGAGCCTGAGCATCCGCTTCGTTTCTTCACTGATCAGAGAGAAGCATTTCTCTTTATCTTTTTCCGGGATGGTGTTGCTGTTAAGCCCCTCCACAAGTCCGTTAATGGTCGTCAAAGGCGTTCTCAGCTCATGGGAGACATCGGCGATAAATTGGCGCCTCCGTTTTTCTAGGCGGTCAATCTGCTCTCTCGATTGCTTCAGATTTTTGGCCATGATGTTGAAATCGGACGCCAGCATGCCGATTTCATCGCCGCCGCTGTTCTTGAGCGAAATATCGTAATCACCGGACGCCACTTTTCCGGTCGCATCCCGCAATGTCTGAATCCGCTTGACGTGAAATTTAGATAAAAGCCAGCTCAGCAGAATCGTGATGATAAGGGTGCTGATGATCGCGTAAATCATATAGCGGTTGACCTGGCTGATCATCTGTTCGACCCCTCTGACGGGAGACACAAGCAGCACCGCGCCTTTAAATTGATTGTTGATCAAAAGCGGTTTTGCGACAAGCGACACTTCCAAGCCTTCCGTATTAAAACGGTTCATCTCCGCTCTGATCTGAACGGTTTTCCCTTGCTTCAGCATGTGCCACTCTTTACTTTTCAGCTTCTCGCGCGGCGGCATATCGTCAGGAAAAAAGTACGGCCGCTGATGTTCATCAAAAATAATAAATCTGGTCTCGCGCGTTTTTAACATGTCCTGATACGGATACAGGCGGCGCAGATCAAGATCGCGTCCGTTCAGCTCACTTGTGATCTGCTGGGCGTAAGAAGACAGCTCATCCACTTTATTTTGATACGCAAAATCTTTCACAAAATGCGAAAACAGGGAAATGATGATGAAAAAGGCCAAAATCAAAATGCTGACATGGCTTAACAGCAGCTGATATAAGTATTTAATCCTCATCAAATTTGTATCCTACCCCCCACACCGTGTATAAAAACGGTTTTTCGTCACTGGACAGTTTTTTGCGCAGCCGTTTAATATGAACATCAACCGTACGTTCATCGCCGTAAAATTGATACCCCCACACCTGCTCAAGCAGCTGCTCTCTCGAAAAGACCTGGCGCGGATTTTGTGCGAGATAAAAGAGCAGATCGAATTCCTTCGGCGTCAGATTCTCGACAGGCTTTCCGTGCAGAAACACTTCCCGCGTCTTCTTATTGATTGAAAAACACGCCGTTTCGATCAAGTCGTCGCTTTTTACGGCCTGCCCCGTCGCCCGGTATCTTCTGATCACCGCTTTAATCCGCGCTACTAGCGTCAGCGGGCTGAACGGCTTGGTGACATAGTCGTCGGCCCCCATTTCAAACCCGATCACCTGATCAGACTCCGTGTCCTTTGCGGTCAGCATAATAATCGGCACACTGCTCGTCTCTCTTATTTTCCGGCAGATCGTCACTCCGTCCATAGATGGAAGCATAATATCCAGAATGACCAAATCCCAGTCCTCTTCCGTGAACCGCTGATAGCCTTCCACTCCGTCATGGACAAATTCGGCTTCAAATCCTTCTTTAAAAAAGAACATTTCCGTCATGGTGCATACGCTTATATTGTCTTCTATCATTAATATCTTCATTGGTTCCTCCGCTTATCTTGACGCTTTTACTTATAATAGCACCATTTTACCCGGATATTTTCGGGTTTCACAATTGTTAGTTTTTATTTCATCACCCGGAAATAGTTTGTTCATATTTTTTTCACACATTTCTCCTACTATATACATATCGGATAACCGGTTCTAAAGAAGGTCGGTTTTACAAGATCTGACACCCACACGGAGGAACAGACATGAACTTTATAAAAAGAGCCTTTTGGAGCATGAAGGCAAAAAAGGGAAAAACGTTTTTGCAGCTGGTTGTGTTTTCAGTGATTTGCATTTTTGTCCTGTCCGGTCTTACGATCCAGTCAGCGGCAAAGAAATCAAGCGAACTGGCAAGGCAGCAGCTCGGCGGGAGCGTCACACTCCAGGCTGACCGCCAAAAGCAAATGTCGCAGCAGCAAAAAGACGGTGAAAAGAGGACGTTTGAATCAGCGCCGATTTCCGTCTCGGATGCCAAGAAACTTACATCTTTACAGCACGTTAAAAATTACAACTTCCTCACGGCAGCGTCAGCAAACGCAGAAAGCTTTGACGCGATAAAAAGCTCAGGCGAATCAGCCGATAACAGTTCCGGCGGAAGCCGTTTTCAAGGCGGCGGAAGACAGATGATTTCAGCGGACATTTCGGTCGAAGGCGTGCTCTCTACGGCGCTGCTTGATGATTTCACAGGCGGGAGCTCAAAAATCACTGACGGCCGCGCCATCACAAAAACAGATGCGGACGCAAAAGTCGCAGTGATCAATGAAACGCTGGCAGATCAAAACAAGCTGAAGGTCGGCGGCTCCATTACGGTTTCCTCAGCAGCGGATGATTCTGTGAGTACAAAGCTTAAAATTGTGGGAATTTATAAAACAACATCATCAGGAGACGATCAGGCAGAGCATTTTTCATTCTTAAATCCTGACAATAAAATCTATACGCCTTACACCGCCGCGGCGGCGTTAAAAGGGTCTGATAACAAAAACAAAATCAGCTCAGCCGTTTATTATATGGATGATGCAAAATATATTGACTCATTCGTTGCGGCTGCGAAAAAAACATCTATAGATGATAAAACCTACACGCTGACGACAAATGATCAGGTGTATCAGCAAATGGTCGGCCCGATTGAAAATGTCGCGTCATTTTCTAAAAACGTGGTGTACCTTGTATCCATCGCGGGGGCGGTCATTCTCGGGTTGATCGTGATGATGTCGATCAGGGAACGCAAGTATGAAATGGGTGTCTTAATGGCGATCGGCGAAAAGCGCTGGAAGCTCATCGGACAATTCTTAACGGAAATTCTGATTGTCGCGGTTATCGCCATCGGGATCGCATCCGTCACGGGCAGCCTTGTGGCGAATCAGCTCGGAAATCAGCTTCTTTCCCAGCAGGTCAGCTCAGCCGATGATTCACAGCAGCAAACAAGCGGCTGGGGCGGAGGAGAAATGCCGCGGGGAGGCGGCATGTTCGGTCAGCATTCATCCGGTGCAGATGTCATCAGTACAATGCAGGTAAACGTTTCGCTGAATGACCTTCTGATTCTCGGCGGGATCGGCGTCGCAATTGCCGTCATCGCCACATTACTGCCGTCTGTATCAGTCATGCGGCTTCACCCTAAAACGATCCTGACCAAGCAGGAATAAGAGGAGGCAGCATAATGAGCCTATTAACCTTTCAACAGACCGGCTACTGGTACCAAGATAAATCACAGCCGCTGTTTCAGGATATAACGATCAGCTTTGAAAAAGGGAAGTTTTATACAATTGCCGGCGCCTCCGGGACGGGAAAAACCACGTTTCTGTCTCTGGCGGGCGGCCTTGACACACCTAAAGAGGGAAGCATCCTTTATAACGGAGAAGACATCTCCAAAATCGGATTAACCAAATTCAGAAATCAATATGTCTCTATCGTCTTTCAATCTTATCATCTGATCCCGTATATGACGGCGCTCCAGAACGTCACAACCGCGATGGAGATTACCGGATCTAAGGAGAACAACAAAGATGCGTCCGCGCTCAGCATGCTGGATAAAGTCGGCATCACCGAACAGCAGGCCCGTCAGCGGGTGCTGACATTAAGCGGCGGACAGCAGCAGCGCGTTTCAATTGCGCGGGCTTTCTGCTGTGACACGGATTTGATTTGCGCGGACGAGCCGACGGGAAATCTCGACGAGGATACGTCAAAGGAAATCGTCCGGCTCTTTCAGGATCTGGCGCATAAAGACGGCAAATGCGTCATCATGGTTACGCACGACGAACAAATTGCCAAAGTGTCTGATATCAACATCCGCTTATCAAGAGGAAGTTTCACGGCCAAAGAAAACGGCACGGCCGTTTCCTGATACCGCGCCCCTGCCAGCGCAGACGGGGGCGCACCCTATATCCCCCTATTCAATAGAAGTGAACGTAAAAAGAGCGAGGGCTGCATCCCCTCGCTCTTTTTATTTATATCAGCTGTAAATAACGGTCCATATTTGATTGTCCGGCTGCTTTGATCAATTCTTCCGCCTTTTTCTCTTCTCCCGGCAAAGCGAGCCGGAGCTTGTCTTGAATGTCTTTTTCAGAAAGACCGTTTCCCGGCGCTCCCCTCGGACAGTCGATACGTGCTTCATAGACATGACCGCCGGAAGCCGTGACCCGTACAATTGTAAAACGGCCCTTCGGAACGGCGTTGTCAGCCGGCTGAATTTGGTCATCGCAGCTGCGGTGAATCCGCTCAAATCCTTTTTGAAGGGATTCCGGGATCGGCTCGGATGTGAAATGTTCAACTGAAAAATCCTTACCGTGCAAAGCTAAGGTGATCACATATTCCACGCTGAATCTTCCCGCTTCGCCTGTTTTCGGACGCCGTTCTGTCAATGCGGCGTCCCCTCCCGGCGGATAAATCACGTCGATCCGTTCCGTTTGGCCGAAAGTGAGACCATGTTCGGCCTTCAGCTTGAGAATGGCGTCCGCCGCATGATGGGCCGCCGAGCAAAACGGATAAACCTTAAACCAAAGTCCCGGGCTCACAATCCGCCAAGGGTTTCCCCACCCGTTTACAAGCAGGGTTTCTGCCCGTTCAAGATCGCCGTACAGTCCGAAAAAACCTTTCTCTCCGTCGAGCGCATGAGCTGAGCCGCCGAAACCGGCCTTTGCAAGCTTTACGGCGAACACCCCGGCTTGAGCGGCCAGGCCGGCGTGGAGCGGCTTCATTTCTGTCCCGAATTGCATTCTCATGCCTCCGGAACGGGCAGCCGCAAACCCGATTGCTTTCTGCAATTGGGTTTGATTCAGATTCTCCGCAAATCCGACGGCGCATGCGGCCGCAATGGCACCTAACGTTCCTGTATTGTGCCAGCCTTTCTCGTAATGATGCCTTCCAGCTGACTCGCCGAGCCGCGCCATCACTTCGATTCCCGTCACATAAGCGCCGAGAAAACGGCTCTTGTCTATCCGGCCGGCTGATGCGGCTGCAATCAAAGCCGGAAGGATGACCGCGCTCGGATGTCCTCTTACATCAGAATGAACATCGTCAAAATCAAGCGCATGTGCGATGAATCCGTTAATGAGCGCGGATTGGGACGGCGTGGTTTTTTGATTTCTGCCGATAAGCGGCGCTATCGGCACCCCGCCTTCTTCTTCGGCCAGTTTTACCAGCTTTTCAACTCCTTTATCCCGTCTCCCCGCAAAAGCCGCCGCTGTAAAATCAAGCAGTCCTTTGCGCGCTTCTTTCATCGCTTCGGCGGATGTTTCCGGTACAGACGACATGACGGCCTGAGCAAGTCCGGCCGTCAGATTTTCCGTATTCATTCCGTCTGCTCCAATACATTGACGGCAAGCCGGGCGAAAAACTCAGCCGCTTTCGGGAGCGCTTTTTCGTCGAGTGTGAAGGCGGGATGGTGCCATTCTTCTGTTCCGTTTGTTCCCATCCAGACGAAGAAGCCGGGGATTTTTTCTTGATATAACGCGAAGTCTTCGCCGCCGGGCGACTGTTCTGCCCGAACGGTTTGAAGCCCGAGATCTTCAGCCGTTTGTTCCGCCGCCTGTATGAAACGGGCGTCGTTCATGACTGACGGCAGGTAAGGAAACCAGCGGAAGTCAGCCTCTGCCCCGAATCCGGCCGCGATTCCTTCAGCAACCCGCTTCATATGTTTCGGAACAGCCTCCCGCGCTTCTTTTTGAAACGTCCGGACGGTGCCTTCCATTTCAACATGGTCCGGAATGACATTCCAAGAACTGCCCCCCTGAACTCTTGTGATGCTGACGACGGCATTGTGAAGCGAGCTGATGTTTCTGCTGACAACCGATTGCAGGCCGCCGATGATCTGCCCTGCCGCCTGAATCGGATCAATGCTGTTGTCGGGGATCCCGGCGTGGCCGCCTTTTCCTTTCACGGTGATTTCAAAACGGTCGACACTCGCCATCAGCGGGCCTTCTTTCAGACCGACCGTGCCGACGGGGAGGTCAGGTTTGTTATGCATGCCGAATATCGCCGATACACCGTCAAGCGCGCCGGCTTCAATGACCTGTCTTGCTCCGGCGGCGATTTCTTCCGCGGGCTGAAAAATAAACCGCACCGTTCCTTTCAGCTCATGCTTTCTCTCATTTAATAAGAAAGCCGTGCCGAGAATAGATGCCGTATGGAAATCATGGCCGCATGCGTGCATCACGCCGCTGTTTCGCGAAGCAAACGGAAGGTTTGTTTTCTCTTCGATCGGCAGTGCGTCGATGTCCGCTCTGACGGCGATGACAGGGCCGCTTTTATCTCCTTTGATTTCAGCGATCACTCCGGTTTGAAGTTTCGGCACATCAAGAACCGTGATTCCTTCTTCCTCCAGCCAGCGGCGGATTTTATTCGTCGTTTCGAATTCCTCGCCTGACAGCTCAGGGTGTTCATGAAGGTCGCGGCGGATATTGATTAAACGTTTGTTTAATGATTCATACGTTTCATTTGCCATTTCTTCTTCTTCCCTTCTTAGACAAGTTCGGCAGGCTCTCCCACTTGCTTAATGAATTTTTTCGTCCGTTCGTTCTGCGGATTGTCAAACAGCTCCTCCGGCGTTCCCTGTTCGATGATGCGTCCGTCCGCCATAAAAATAACTTTGTCGGCTACTTCACGCGCAAAAGCCATCTCATGCGTGACGATGATCATGGTTGTCTGTTTTTCGGCAATTGATTTGATGACTTGGAGCACCCCGGCTACAAGCTCAGGGTCAAGGGCTGAAGTCGGTTCATCGAGTAAAATCGCGTGAGGATCAACGGCCAAGGCTCTCGCAATCCCGATCCGCTGCTGCTGCCCGCCTGACATCGTAATCGGGTAGCTGTCCGCTTTGTGTTCTAAACCGACTTGCCGCAGCAGGTCCATACCGATCTGTTCCGCTTCTTTTTTCGGTTTCTTTTGCGCGGTGATCAGCGCCTCTGTCACATTTTGCAGGGCGGTTTTGTTTTTGAACAGGTTGTAATTCTGAAACACCATCGCCGTCTGCTGGCGAAGCTTGTGTACGTCTTTGCGCGAATAGGACGCTGCATTCAGCTTTGCATCGCCGATTTCAATGATGCCGTCATCCGGGCGCTCCAGCAGATTCAGACAGCGGAGGAGCGTTGATTTTCCCGAGCCTGACGGGCCGATGATGGCCGTGACTTCGCCGCTTTTGATCTCAAGATCGATCCCGTCAAGTACGGTAAGGTCTTTAAATGCTTTTCGAATATGTCTGACTTGTATCATCCTGAGCCTCCTCCTATGTGCGATAAGGCTTGCTGATCGCCCGTTCGAGCAGATCCTGCAGCACACTGTAAATAATCGTAAGAATCCAGTACATGACCGCGACGGCTAAATACGTCTCAAAATATTTGAGGTTGCCTGATGCGTACATTTTTCCTTGGGCGAACATCTCCATCACTCCTAATGTAAAAGCGAGCGATGTTTCTTTTAACAGGCCGATAAATGTATTTCCCGTCGCGGGAAGCGCGTTTCTGACGGCTTGCGGGAAAATGATCCGTCTGTACGCCTGGGATTTTGTCATTCCGACAGACAGACAGGCTTCAAGCTGCCCCTCATCGACTGAGTTGAGCGCAGCGCGGAAGATTTCAGCCAGGTAGGCGGCATTTTTCAGGCTTAGCCCGATAATCGCCGCAGTTAACGCCGTCATCTTGCTCATTCCGGGAAAGAGCTGAGGCAGGCCGTAATAAATTAAGAAAAGCTGCACGAGCGTCGGCACGCCCCGGAAAAATGAAATATACACCTTTGACAGCTGGTGAAGCACAGGAATACGATTTTTTGTGATAAGCGCTAATATAAGGCCGCCGATCACGGCAAATACCATGGCCGCGACGGCCATTAGTAATGTGATCGGCAAGGCTTCGATTAACGCGGGAAAAGCTGAAAACATAAATCCCCAATCAATGCTGTTCATTCTCGATTTTCACCGCCGTTTCTTAATGCTTTGCTTCCTTTGTGATATCTTCGTTAAAGTACTTTTCAGACAGCTTTTTCAGCGTGCCGTCTTTCCGCAGGTCTTCAATGGCTTTGTTTACTTT
The DNA here is from genome assembly GCF_053663455.1 of Bacillus sp. JK62. Taxonomy (NCBI): domain Bacteria; kingdom Bacillati; phylum Bacillota; class Bacilli; order Caryophanales; family Bacillaceae; genus Bacillus; species Bacillus sp. JK62. The sequence continues at coordinate 27,012 of NZ_JBSJQA010000005.1, read as the reverse complement.
TTTGCGGATTTTATCGTGAGCCGCATCTTTCGCAAACGGGAAAGCGACTTTTTCATAGACAATCGGGTCTCCTGCTAATTTCAGAGGCAGACCGGTCTTTTTGATCTGGGCGATCAGGACGCTGCGGCTGTTTACATAAGCGTCAACCCGTCCGTAAGCCACGTCTTTCAGCGTACCTTCTTGTGTTTCATATGTTTTTATGTTGATTTTTTTATCCGGGTCCTTGCTCTCAAGGTTTTTCGCGTGGTTTGAGCCCAGAACGGCCGCCACTGTTTTTCCTTTCAGATCATTGACTGATTTGATGTCTTTGTTATCGTTTTTGACGACGACTTGAGTGCCCGCATACGAATACGGTTCTGTGAAGTTATACGTTTTCTTGCGTTCGTCCGTGACAGCGACCTGGTTTGAAATGGTGTCGAGTTTGCCGGTCTGGAGCTCGCCCATCAGTCCGCTGAACTCAAGCAGCTTCCAGTCCAGTTTCATGTTGATTTTTTTCGCTACGGCTTCCATGACATCCACGTCAAAGCCTGTCAGCTTGCCGTTTTCTTTATATGCGAACGGATAGCTTTGTCCCGTGGCGCCGACATGCAGCACGTTATCGCCGCCTTCGCTTTCTTTTCCGTTTCCGCATGCTGTTAAGACCGCCAAAAGCGCGGCAGACAGCAGCAAAGCCCATGTTTTCTTCTTCATTGAAATCCCGCCTTTTCCTATTAAAATGTTAATCCTGCAATTGTTTTTTTAAATAGATGGTGATGTGGCCTTTTCCTAAATCCTTTTCGCCTGCGCGGACGTAGCCTTTCCGCTCGTACATGCCGATCAGCCACGGATGCTTGTCCGCTGTGCCCAGTGACACGAAAGGCGCTTTTAATGTATCGCGGAGCACTGTGTTCTCCAGCCACGCCAGCATGTCTGAGCCCGTCCCTTTTTTACCGGTTTCAGGATCGACGGCGAACCACCAAATATGAGGGACACCGTACGGCCCGGGATTCGGCCCCCACGGCATCCGCAGAGAAATCGTCGCCAGAATCCGTCCGTCTTCCTCCAAAACGTAACAGGCGTTTTTCTGTATGTTAGTTAATATGAGTTCTTTATCCGCCGTGGCAGCGGCAAAATTGATGCCGAGCTTGCGGATCGGTTCATACGCCCGCAGTGTCAGTGAAAGCAGCTCATCAGCGTCTGCCTCCGTTGCGAGCCGGTATTGTCTTGACATGATGACCCTCCTTTAGTCGGCATATCGGTTTGCCGGTTTTTCCAGTCCGAAATGTTCTCTGAGCGTCGTTCCTTCATACTCTTTTCTGAACACGCCCCGTTCTTGTAAAATCGGAATCACTTTGTCTACAAAAAGAGTGAGACCTTCAGGCAAAAGCGGCGGCATGATGTTGAAGCCGTCACAAGCTTGTTTTCCGACCCATTCTTCCATCTTATCGGCAAGCTGTTCAGGCGTTCCGACAAAGATATGATGGCCTCTTGAACCCGCCACATATTTGTACAGCTCGCGGATGGTCATGTTATCGCGTTTGGCCATCTCCTGAACGAGCTTGAACCGGCTTTTAACGGCATTCGACGCATCCGCATCCAATTCAGGCAGCGGGCCGTCAAGCGGGCAGGCGGAAAGGTCGACGCCGCCCAGATAGTTTTGCAGAATGTTCAGTCCGACAGACGGAATGATGAGGTCTTGGAGCTCTTCATATTTTGCCTGCGCTTCTTCTTCGGTATCGGCGATAACGGGAAAGATCCCCGGCATGATCGCAATTTTTTCAGGATCACGGCCGAAAGAAGCCGCTTGTTCTTTAATAGATTGATAGAATTCCTGCGCGGACTCCAAATGATTTTGCGCGGTGAAAATGACCTCCGCCGTTTTGGCGGCCAGCGCTTTTCCGTCTCCTGATGATCCGGCCTGAATAATGACCGGGCGCCCTTGAGGTGTGCGGGCGACATTTAACGGCCCTCTCACGGAGAAATATGTTCCTTTATGGTTCAATTCATGCATTTTGTCTTTATCGAAAAATGCTCCTGACTCTTTGTCACGGATAAAGGCGTCTTCCTCCCACGAATCCCATAATCCTTTGACGACTTCCACGAATTCTTCCGCGCGCTGATATCTGAGATGGTGCTCAAGATGCTTTTCGCCGCTGAAATTAAGCGCGGTCGATTCAATCGAAGATGTGACGACATTCCAGCCCGCGCGGCCGTTGGAAAGATGATCAAGCGATGCAAATTGTCTCGCGATATGGAACGGTTCGCTGTATGTGGTAGACGCGGTCGCCGCCAGACCGATGCGGGATGTGACCTGAGCGAGCGCCGACAGCAGCGTAAACGGCTCAAAGCGCGTCAGCACATTCGGATGTGATTTGCCGTCTATTGATAAACTGTCCGCCAAAAACAGCATGTCCAATTTCCCACGCTCAGCCGTTTTCGCCAGTTCTTTGAAATAATCCAAATTCATGCTCGCGTCCGCCGGTGCCTGAGGATGTCTCCAAGAAGCGACATGATGGCCGGTGCCCGCGAGAAACACACCGAGTTTGATTTCTTTTTTCTTTGTCATGATGGATCTCCTTCTATTCTGAAATACGGTTCAGAAAATATTAACACCACTAAACCTATATTTCCTAGTAATTTTATAAGAATAAATCAAAATGTACAATTGTCACGCAAGTTTGTCAATGCATTAAGACAAAAATCATGATTTTTAAAATAACCCGGCGCACCGGCCGGGTTATTTCTTCGAAACTGTATAGACGGTCCCTTTGACCTTTTTCTTAATAACAGCAATGATAAGCAGCAAAACGGGGAACAGCACTTGAAACGGAAGATGAATATAGATCGGCACAATGTTTAAGCCTTCATTCATGTGTTCCGAAAAATTGCTTGCGATGCTGATGGAGAGAATCAGCACCCCCAATCCGACCGGAAAGGCCAGCTGGGACGGGTTTTTTTCTTTAAACAGCGTGGACACGCCCACGACAACCGCATATGTAAAAAGGCTGACTTTGAAAAAACCGCCGATGACGAGCACGAGCATGAAAAAGACATCCAGCCGGTCTAAAAACTCTTCCACTTTAATCGTCTGTATGGTGCTCAGCAGCGGAAATTGAGAGCGGAGCATTAAGTTGACGTCCAGCACACAAATATTAATCGCCACTGACATCGCCAAAAACAGCCCGCTGATGATAATCGCCAGAAATCCGGTTTTCTTCACCTTTTTCCGATCTTTTAAATAAGGGAAAATCATGACAAACACGATTAATTCACCGAACGGGATGAACATCGTCTGTTTAAACACGGAATAAATGACCGTTCCTGCACCCTCCGCTAAAACGGGCTGGAGAAATCTGAGGTTGATCGTGCCTGAGCTGATAATGAGGATCAGCCCGACAGCTGTCAGAAAATACATAATGCCAAACAGCAGCTCGCCGGCCCTCGCTATCACTTCAATTCCCTTTCTGACCGCAAATATCGCGGCGATCATCAGCATGGCATTCACAATTAAAAGCGGCGTGTCCTGGTAGGCGAAGGTGACAAGCATTTCGCCAAAATCCCGCAATACGCGGGCCGCGATATAAGAAAAATAGAGAATATAAAGAAGCGAGACCGCCCAGCTCAGATGTCTGCCGATCAGTTCGTTCATGTAATCTCTCGGTGAAGACTCAGGAAAAAATTGATACAGGGCCTGATAAACGTAGAAAAGTCCGAGACCGGTAACGCACCCGAGAAGCACGGACAGCCACGCATCCCGCCCGGCCATCGTGCCCGGAGGGATCAATAACGAACTGCCCAATTCAAACAAAATGATCATAATAAACAGCTGACGCGTGCCGATTTTCGCATTTTCCATACGCTTCGCTCCTTTCTCCTCAAATCAATCATGCTCAAGCTTGTCTGAGAGAGGATTATTCCGCAAGCCCGTTCTTCTGATAATGACTTCCGTTTTGACATCTACGGGGAGATTGGGGAAATATTCTTCCTCCCACTTCCCTTTGAACTTTTTCCATTTGTCCGGATGCTTCCGATAGATCAGGTCTCCGAAGCCGACGAAGTCATTCTTACGGGCTTTTATATCTTCAATTGATTTGGTGATATCTTTGTCAAGCTGCACGCTGAGCGCCTTTTGCATCGTCATCAGCACTTGCGGATCAGACAGATGGAAAGGGTATCTGACAGCGTCCACCAGCCCCTCGACCTGAGCATGCACGTGAATATGCGGTTTTCCGTTCGGAAAAGTGGCCGTCACCTTTGTATTCTGGCGGGTGACCTGCAGACTGATTGCATGCTTCACATTCTTCCAATCCGCATTGATGAACGTATGCTTGATCCTATTGAGCAGCCATACAGCCCCCACACTGTCGTCATCCTCAATCCAGTAATCCAGCCTCCCATCCTTTTTGAACACCGCCAGTCCGTCCGCTGACAGCACTGCTTTCGGTTCAGTCGTCTGCGTATTTTCCATTGTAGGGCCGGCTTTTTCGTCTCCGTGCATTTCATAACCCGGTATAAACGGCGACCCGGTCGGAGAAGCGAGATCAATCAGAACGTCCTGAAGGCTGGTTTTAATGACTCTGCCGTATTGTTCCTGCGTGAAGCTGAGCGTCTTGTTCACTTTATTGGAAGGGATTTTATCAATCGGCGTCAGCACTTTAATAATGTCTTCAGCCTTGCAATTATGCGCGATAACCGCGGTTGCGGTCGTCCTGAATTCGGTGTCGCGGTCAAGATTGTCCAGAATAAAACTGAGCCCTTCCTCTTTCGCCAGTTTTTCACTGAACACCACGAGATTCGTATGCGCAAAATAGAGCCTTCTGGACACTTTCATCGAGCCTTTTCTCAAAGCTTCCGTCATATTGTCTCCGGACACCGAATAGACGGAAACCGGAGGCCGGTCTCCCGCTCCGCCGCCCTGCAGACCGCCGGCCACGTTTCCCGGATTGATAATTTGCAAGTGAAGGACGTATTTTCCCGTTTCGGTCCGGTCAATACCGATGGCGGAGATCACAGCCAAATCAGTCAGCTCCCTTTTATCCCAGCATCCGGATACAAACATAAGGGAAACCATCGTACAAAGGATAAGTATCCATTTACGTCTTTTCATTACCGTCGCCCTCTTCTACATCTTTATTAACCATTCCTCTGGATGTCTCCGGTTTCGGTCTTTGATGTTCCCCTTCGCGCCTGTTGTTTTCCTGCACGAGCAGTTCCGGCCTTTTTTCGTCCGCCCATAACGGAGCGCGGAGGATGGAATCCTTCAGCCCGCCCGGGGTCAAAGGAGCGAGCGGGGACATATACGGAAAACCGAATGAACGCAGGCCGCACAGATGGACGAACATCATGATAATGCCCAGAATCAGCCCGTAAAATCCCATGACCGCCGCTGACAGAATAAAGAGAAACCGGATCAGCCGCGCGGATATCGCCATGTCAAAAGCCGGGGTCGCAAAGCTGGCAATCGCCGTCAGCGCGACGACGATAACCATGGCCGGGGAGACGATGCCGGCCTGTACGGCGGCCTGGCCGATGACAAGCGCTCCGACTATGGAAACGGCGGAGCCGACAACTCTCGGAAGCCGGACACCCGCCTCCCTGAGAATCTCAAAGGCCACTTCCATCGTCAGCGCTTCAATCACGGCCGGGAACGGCACCGTCTCCCGCTGAGCCGCGATGACAATCAGCAGCTGCGTCGGAATCATTTCCTGGTGAAAGGTCGTCGCTGCCACATAAATCCCCGGCGCCACCAGTGAAATGAAGAAAATCAAAACCCGCAGCACCCTGATGCTTGTGGCGATATCAAATCGTGAATAATAATCCTCAACGGATTGAAAAAATTGAATAAATAAAGCCGGCGCGATGAGAACGAACGGCGTTCCGTCCACGATAATCGCAAATCGTCCTTCCAGCAGATTCCCCGCCACGACGTCCGGCCGCTCCGTATGATATACGGTGGGGAACACAGAAAACGGCGCGTCTTCAATGAGCTGTTCAATGTAGCCGGATTCCAGAATGCTGTCGATGTCAATGTGCTTCAGCCGCTTGCGGACTTCCTTAATCAGCTTTTTATCGCAAATTCCGTTAATATACATCAGCGCGACATCCGTATTCGTTTCGTGTCCGATCTCCATTTTTTCAACCCATACATCAGGCGTTTTTACATACCTGCGGATCATGGAAATATTGGTTTGCAGAGATTCAGTGAATCCCTGCCGCGGGCCGCGGAAAGAGACCTGAGTGCTCGGCTCTTGAATGGACCGGTGCTCGCCCCCTTCCGTGCTGGCGATCAGCGCCTTGTCAGCCCCGTCGACAAAAATGAGCGTGCTCCCCGCCACCAGCCCGGCATAAAGGCTTTTCCATTTTTCTTCCTCTTTCACCCCGCCGATCGCAAGCGTTTTATCGTATATCAGGCAGACCGCTTGTTCCGGCTGAACGGACGGGATGTCAATTAAATCCTCCAGAAGGGATTGACTGACAAGCTGTTCGTCTACCAAACCGGCGATATACACAATTGCGGCCGGAAGCTCTTCTTTTCCGATTTTCAGCCGGCGGATGACGACATCGGCACTGTTACCGAACCTCTCAGACAGCTTCTTCATATTTTGCTTTAAGCTGAGGGAGATCGGCTCATCCCGCTCTTTGTCCGGCTGGCTGTCCGCTTCTTTTCTGCCTTCATTGTCACGGTCGTTTTGATCGGCTTTTTTTTGTTTCCTCTGCTTAAAAAATGGCGGCATATCGCAAAAAACCTTTCCTCGTTTTTTTCATATTCTTCCTGTACGGCAAAAGATTATGCACGGCGGAAAGTCTGCATAAGTTCTGCGTAATCGAAAAGGATAAAAAGGGAGAGTGATGCGCATGAAAATATTGGGGGTTTCATTTTTTTTGCTGACTGCCTGCCTGATCATTTCAGTAACGATGGATATGCTGCAAGGTTTCAGTTTCTATGGAGCGGTCCAAAACAACCTGTCCGCTTTTAAATTGACCACCTTCTCAGAATGGCTGATGCTGTTTTTATTCGCCCTCTTTTTAATCAGAGAAATGATCGCTTTATATAAATCAGGTAAAAAAGATGCCTGACAGGCGCACGGCTGTATTGTGTCAAAAAAGAACACATCCCTCCTTCTCTCGGAGTTCATGTGTTCTTTTTATTTTTCCGGCGCAGATTGTTCTCAGATGACGATATTTCCGCTTTCCGTATCTGTCGCGTGTTTCACAATGACGCCTTTGATAATGCGGTTGCCGATGATTTTAGTACTTGCGGAGGAGCTGGTTTGGATGGCGGAAGCAGAAGCGGCGGAAAGGTTGTTGATGGTATTGCCCGAAACGAGGGAATTGGAGGCTCCGTTCAGATAGATGCCGATCGGGCTGCCCGCTGTTCGGTTGATCGTGAGCGTATTGTCTATGACTTCATGCGTGCCTGAGTTCAGATACACGGTAACGATAAGCGGTGATGATTCAAAGCGGTTGCTGATGACAGAGGTTCCCGAGGATGTTGAACTGAATACGGGATAGTTTTTATAGTTCTTAAAGAGATTGCCTTTGATGACAGCCCTGGCGTCATTTGTCACAGATACGGCATAGGACTCCGCGGCGCCCTGATACGCATTCGGAAGGAGCGTATTTCCTTCAATAACGGCATTTCCGCCTGTGACCCATATGCCCCGGCTGAACGATTTCAGCACATTTTGTTTTACAATGATACTGCCGGCCGACATGGTGATTCCGTCTGTCACCTGATTCAGAGTGTTATTCGTAAAGACGGCGTTTTCCGACAGCGTCGCCCGCATCCCCGTGCTTCGTCTCGTTTCGGAACGACCGTTTTCAATGACATTGCCGTCAACGGTCACATCTTCTGCCTGATAGACGGAAATGCCCGTATTTTCAAATTGATTGATTTTGTTGTGAGTGACGAGGACGCTTTTTCCCCTTACATCTATTCCGGTGGAAAACCCGGTAATCAGATTGTTGGAAATGACGGCATTGCTGCTGTCCTGTCCTTGTGACACACCTTGTCCGGCGACTGCGGTCCTTGAGCCGCCGTCTGACCGAAAGAAGACATTCCCCGAAATGACGGTATGTGCCCCATACCCGTAGCTGATTGTGTTATCGGAATGATTTCCTTCAATTAACACATTATATCCGTTAAAATTGGTGACTGAGCTTGCGGCGTTTCCGGAAAAGAAGTTGTTGCGGACCGTAATATGAAGAGCTTCTTCATAATCAATATCGCCTTCTCCGTACGATTCAATATCGATTCCGAATTTCGGAGCCGTTCCGTTCCCTTGCCCGGCGTCTTCAATCACGCATTCTTCCACTGTAACGGTATTGCAGCCGGTGATTGAAATGTTGTTCCGCCTTGACTGCCTGATCTCACAGCGGCGGACGGTCACCTGTTCTGAAGTTTCGTAATCACTGTTTGTTTTTAACCCGAGCGGGCTGACAATTATGCCGTCTCCCGTAAAATCCGAAATCTTCACATTTTCGATCAGCACATTGCTGCTGCCTTCAATACAGATTCCAAACCCCCATTCATGGGTCGACCGCAAAGGGACATTGGTATACGTGTGTTCATCCCGTTCCCCGATGATCCGGCCGCCGGTGATGGTGACATTTTCCCGCCTGCCTATATAGAAAGCCGAGTAGCCCCAGGAGCTGTTCGGCGCCACTTTAATCGTGCATTCCGGATCTAAAACGATGGTGAGATGGCTCGGCACGTTAATCCCGGCGTTCCGAAACGGCTGGCTTCTGTCCCCGCCAAGCGTGCCGTTGATTTTATACGTTCCGGGCGGAAAAAACACCGTATGACAGCCTTCGCTGACGGCCCTGGCCAAGCATTGGTTGATGGCGCCCGTCACATCGGTTTTTCCGTCTGCCGCCACACCGCAATCCGTAATATCCAATATACGATTCGGCAAGTGATAATCTCCTCCTTCCTCTCTTATTGTCATCTTATTCCGCCATATCCCGCTCCGCCTGTACATACTTTAAATTTTATTAAAAAAGTTTATAAAGATAGTTTAGTCAGATAATATAACAAAATAAGTCATTGGAATCAGGAAAATTCGTCTATATTAAACGTTTTAATATCTTTTCATTCTGGAATTTTTTGAATTCAGTATAAATTATATTGACACAAGTATTATATAAGAATATGATTTTTGTAATACACTTTTTTAAGAAAGGGTTGGCTCAGGTGGCATCTATTGATAAGGAATCTATAACAGAAACTGTGCCGCAACGAGGCTTTTTCGGTCATCCCCGCGGCTTGTTCACACTGTTTTTCACCGAATTTTGGGAGCGTTTCTCCTACTATGGTATGAGAGCCATATTGCTTTACTATTTATACACGGAAGTCGCTCATGGCGGTCTCGGCTTTGATAAAACGACCGCAGTTGCCATCATGTCCATATACGGGTCTCTCGTATACATGTCGAGCGTCATCGGCGGATGGCTGGCCGACCGGGTATTCGGCACGGCAAACACCGTATTTTACGGCGGAATTTTAATTATGTTCGGGCACATCGCTCTTGCCTTCCCCGGCAGCACGGCGGCGTTTTTTACCAGCATGGCTCTGATCATTATCGGAACCGGCCTGCTTAAACCAAACGTATCCAGCGTTGTCGGAGATTTATATACGAAGGAAGACGAGCGCCGCGACTCAGGTTTCAGCATCTTTTACATGGGGATCAACCTCGGCGGATTGCTTGCGCCGCTAATTGTCGGAACACTCGGACAGAAGTACAACTACCACTTAGGCTTCGGATGCGCCGCGGCCGGTATGTTCCTCGGACTGATTGTTTTCGCTCTTACGAGAAAGAAATACCTCGGCAAAGCAGGCTCCAATGTACCGAATCCGATTTCTAAATCATCAGTGATCGGCACGGGAATCGGAGTGGTCATCGCAGCAGCCGTTATTATCGTTCTGATTCAAACCGGCTGGCTGACGATCCAGCGTGTGATTGACACCGTCAGTATCCTCGGCATTGTCATTCCGGTTATTTACTTTATCGTGATGTTCACAAGCAAAAAAGCGACGAAAACGGAAAAATCACGGCTTGCGGCTTATGTTCCGCTGTTTATTGCAGCGGCAATGTTCTGGGCGATTCAGGAGCAGGGCGCGACGATTCTTGCTTTATATGCGGATCAGCGCACGAGACTTTCCTTTGCGGGCATGCATCTTGAGTCTTCATGGTTCCAGTCTCTGAACCCGTTATTCATCGTTATTTTCGCGCCGGTGTTCGCATGGATCTGGATGAAGCTCGGCAAACGCCAGCCTTCAACACCGATTAAATTCGCGATCGGCATTATCCTTGCCGGATTATCATTTTTAGTCATGGTGCTTCCGGTTATGGGCGGAAGCGGGGAGCTTGTGAGCCCGCTTTGGCTTGTGCTCAGCTTCCTTTTGGTTGTGCTTGGTGAGCTTTGCCTTTCACCGGTCGGTTTATCCGTCACAACGAAACTTGCGCCTGCAGCTTTCTCAGCGCAGACGATGAGTATGTGGTTTTTAACAAACGCCTGCGGTCAAGCCCTGAACGCAAAAGTAGTCGGTTTGTTTGATAAGATTTCTGAAGCGGCCTACTTCGGCTCAATCGGTCTTGTTTCGATCATTCTCGGTATTATTTTAATTCTTCTGTCTCCCGTCATTAAACGGGCGATGAAAGGCGTACAATAAAAGAAAAGCCTGCGGAATCGTCCGCAGGCTTTTTTTGTGCGTCTATCGTTTTAACTCCTCAAGTGTTTCTCTCCATCTTTTCAGGACAACTTCCGGTTCGTGGAGCTGAATGGCCGGTCCGGATGTCAGATCCGCGTATTTCGCCCGATCTTCCTTGACGGTGATCACGCGGCAGCTGAACCGTTCCCGCTCGTGTTTCGCCTCTTTCAGCGGCGGAAGCGCCTTACATTCCAATGTGACGTAATAGGCGGCTCCACCGTGCCAGGCGATGAAAAGAGCTTGTCCCGAATGCAGAAGGCTGCTTACGGTCGTCGTGTTTTTCCATAAAGCGAGCCGGAGATTTGTTCTGCTCACGGCCGCGATTTCACCGGCGCTGATCATGGCCGCGTGCGGACGGCCTTCTTTTGTCACGGATTGGAGCACAAATGCGTCGTGCTGCTTTTTTTCAAGCTCCGTTCCGTCTAAAAGCGTGTAAAGCGCCTCCGGCAAGTGCTCCGTCAGCATTACGCTTTTCTTTCCGGGACAGCGGGAACATGTGTGGCCGTCTCCGTTTCTTTCGGATCGATTTTAAATGCCGGGTTGAATGCCGCCGGATTCGTGATGCTTTCCGGTTCACAGGATCTCCATGTGAAAAAGCAGGTTTGGCATTGGTATATTTCCCAAGCGCCTTTGACCGGCGATTGGCTGACGGTTTCTCCTTTTTTCGATTCACAGCGCGGGCATGTTTTCATAGCAACCTCATCCTTTCTTATTGATTCATTAAGTCCATCAGTTTTTGTTCCCACTCTTTCGTTGTCAGCGGGGAATCAAGCGGCTGCGAATAATGGCCTCTTGTTTCCGGCGCGACAGGCGTCGTGGCGTCAAGAATCATTTTGTGTGTCATCCCTGCCGGATCAGACCCCGGGTCAAGCGGAAGGACGGACAGATCAGGAATGATGACTGCATCGTGTTTCGGATGCATTTTCGTTGAGAGCGCCCACATGACTTGCGGCAGGTTAAACGGATCGACATCCTCATCCACGACAATGACCATTTTGCAGTAGCCGAGTCCGTGCGGCGTCGTCAGGGCGCGCATGCCGACCGCCTTGGCAAATCCGCCGTAGCGCGTTTTCGTGGAAATAATGGCGATCAGCCCGTGCGTATACATCGCATTCACGGCGACGATTTCGTTCGGATAGGCTTCCTTCAGCTGCTGGTAAAGCGGCACGCACGTATTAATGCCGATCATATAGTCGCACTCCGTCCACGGCATGCCTAAGTATAAATGTTCAAAAATCGGATTGTTTCTATGATATACCCGTTTGATTTTGATGACCGGCATGCTGCGGCCGCCTGAATAATGGCCCGTGAACTCACCGAAAGGTCCTTCGTATTCCCGTTCTCCCGCAAGGATCTCTCCTTCCAGAACGACTTCAGCGCCCCAAGGGATGTCTAAATCAGACAATTTAGATTTAACGATTCTGTAGGGCTCCCCTTGAATCGCGCCGGCCATTTCATACTCGGATTGATCGTATAACAGCGGAGTTGATGCAGCCGTTGTAATCACCGGCTCACAGCCGAGCGCGATCGTAACGGGAAGATTCACGCCGCGTTCTTCAGCTTGGCGAAGATGAATCGCAATATCATGCTGAGGCACGGGCTGAATGCCGAGGCGGTCTTTTCCCTTTACCTGCATTCTGTAAATGCCGACATTCTGCTTGCCGAAATTGTCCGGATCTTCAAGATCGCGGGAAATGACGCACGCTTTATCCAAATAGTAGCCGCCGTCCCCCTGGTTGATTCTGAATAGCGGAAGGATGTCAAAAAGATTGATATCTTCCGTTATTTCATTTTCATGAAACGGCGCGGTTTCTTCCCGTTTGACCGGCACCGGAAATGCATCGTACCGTTTGGCAAACTCAAAGAATTGTTCTTTTACAGGCGTATCTTTCGGCATGCCGAGCATCATCGCGTGATTCGGCCACGAGCCGATGACATTCAGAGCCACCTGCGCATCGTGATGTCCGTAAATATTGTTAAACAAAAGCGCAGGGGTTTTATCCCCGAGATTGCTGGCTGCACGCGCGGCGGCGCCCAGGTCCGGCTCCGGTTTTACCTCTTCGTTGACGGTTAAGAGCTGCCCTTCTTTTTCAAGAGCTGCGAGAAATTCCCTAAAATCCTGATAGGCCATTATCAGATTCCTCCTTTTTGTTTTTCAATTCCGTACCACCGTTTCGCTTCCGGCAGACGGATGCCGAACTGATCAAGCGTCCGGAACACAATATGGTCTATCAATTCATCCATGTCAGCCGGCTTGTTATAGAATGCCGGCATCGGCGGAAGAATGACGGAACCCATTTTTGTAAGCGCTAGCATATTTTCTAAATGAATTTGGCTGAGCGGCGTTTCTCTTGTCAGCAGCACAAGTTTTTTCCGCTCCTTCAGGATGACGTCAGCCGCCCTTGTCAGCAGATTGTCAGCCATTCCGGTGCGGATGCTTGCCAGTGATTTCATGCTGCACGGAGCGATGATCATCCCGTCCGTTTCAAACGAGCCGCTTGAAATCGCCGCTGCCTGGTCTTTGTGAGAATACGTATAGGATGCGAGTTTCTCGACATCTTTTAACGTATAATCGGTTTCATGTGTAATGGTGACATTTGCCCAGGGAGAAACGACAAGATGGGTTTCGATCTCCGCGGCTTTTAAATATTCTAAAAGCCTGATCCCGAATATGGCCCCCGTTGCCCCGGTCATTCCGATGACGAGCTTCATATTGACCCCTCCTTTACGGTTGAAATGTGGTGTCAAATCCATCATACTCCTGATATATCCATATGAAAAATATTCGTTAAATCTATGTATCATACCTTAAAGGTATAATAGAAAGGAGCGCGTTCTCATGGATATCCGGCAATTGCGTTATTTCATCACCATTGCCCAAGAGCAGAAAATCACGACGGCCGCCAAAAAGCTTCATATGGCACAGCCGCCTTTGAGCCGACAGTTGAAACAGCTCGAAGAAGAATTGGGCGTCATTCTGTTTGACCGCAATAAAAAGAAACAAATGACCCTCACATATGAAGGAAATGTCTTTTTGAAAAGAGCAAAAGAGATTCTTCATAAGTTTGAGGACGCTATAATCGAGGTACAAGAGCTGAAGGAGGAGGTGGCCGGGACACTTGCCGTCGGGTCAACCATTTACTGCGCAGCGCTTATGCTTGAGAAAGTGTCACAGATGAAAGAGCGGTTTCCGCATCTCACCTTTAACATTTGGGAAGATGAACCCGTCTCACTGCTCGAGCTTCTGGAAACCCGGCAGATTGACGCCGCCGTCACCACCACCTTGATTAAAAACGACGGCATTGAATCGAAGGAGCTTGAAGACATTCCGTGTGTATTGGTGCTGTCAGAGCATTCAAAACGACTGTGCGGAGAAACGATTAAACTGAGTGACATCGCCTCTTTGCCTCTGATCCTTTTGCGCACCGTCAATGGAAGAGGTGTGTATGACCAAGTCCTCCATGTTTGTGAACAGTACAGTCTCGACCTTCAGGTTGTCTGTGAATGCCATGACTCCGCGACGCTCTTGAGCCTCGTATCATCAGGATTCGGCGCCACGATTCTGCCTTTGACGATGATTCCCGTCCATATGCGCTCGCATGTCAAAACGGTTATCATCGAAGACAACCCGTTTGTCATGACACCGGCCGTCATCTGGAGAAAAGACAGCTACCTGCCGAAGCCTGTCAGACAGTTTTTGGAATTATTTTGATCCGGAACACGATGAATTCCCGCTTATGAAAACCAATTACTTGACTCATACTAAAAAAAAGTTATCCTTTACAATTGGGAGCTATTTTTTCTCAATAAAACTACTCAGAAAAGTGGGGAATAAAGAAGATGAAAAAAGCATTATTCGCTTTGTTCATGATGGTCAGCATCGCAATGCTTGCAGCCTGCGGAAACTCACAGGACAGCGGATCTAAGTCAAAAGACGGCGATCTTTGGGCTTCTGTCAAGAAAAAAGGCGTACTGACCGTCGGTACAGAAGGAACGTACGAACCGTTTACCTTCCATGATAAAAAGACTGACAAACTGACCGGATATGATGTTGAAGTGATTCAAGAAGTCGCGAAACGCCTCGGTCTGAAAGCTGACTTTAAAGAAACACAATGGGACAGCATGTTTGCCGGTTTAAACGCGAAACGGTTTGACGTCGTCGCCAACCAAGTCGGCAAAACAGGCCGTGAGAACCAATATGATTTTTCTGATAAATACACAACGTCAAATGCAGTCGTCGTGACGAAAAAAGACAGCACGATTGCGAAAGAGGCTGATGTCAAAGGAAAAACAGCGGCTCAGTCATTAACAAGCAATTACAATAAATTAGCGAAAGAAGCCGGCGCGAAAATTGAAGGCGTCGAAGGCATGGCGCAATCCCTTCAGCTCATTCAGCAGGGCCGCGCTGATCTGACTTATAACGATAAGCTTGCCGTACTGAACTACTTAAAAACGTCCGGCAATAAAAACGTGAAAATCGCGTTTGAAGCAGGCCAGCCGCAGCAGACATATTTCGCATTCCGAAAAGGAAGCGGCGAACTTGTGACTCACGTCAACAAAGCGTTAAAAGAAATGAAAGAGGACGGGACTCTTTCTAAAATAGCTAAAAAATGGTTCGGCGAAGATGTTTCTAAGTAACATGCCGGAACCCGTGATTGCAACAGCCATTCCGTGGGATTTGGTGCAGCAGTCATTCTGGCCGATTCTTTCCGGGGGAATCTATTATTCGATTCCCCTTACCATTCTTTCCTTTATTTTCGGAATGATCATCGCGCTGATTACGGCGCTCGCCAGAATGTCAAATATGAAACCATTGAGATGGGTGTTCAGCGTATACGTATCAGCGGTGCGCGGCACTCCTCTTCTCGTTCAATTGTTCATCATTTTTTATCTGTTCCCGACATTTAATATTACGCTGGACCCTTTCCCAAGCGCAGTCATCGCGTTTTCATTAAACGTGGGCGCCTATGCTTCTGAAATCATCCGGGCATCTATTTCATCCGTGCCGAAAGGGCAATGGGAAGCCGGTTATACGATCGGCATGACCTATCGCAAGACATTGTTCCGCGTGATCCTGCCGCAGGCATTTCGCGTGTCCATTCCGCCATTATCAAATACATTTATCAGCCTGATCAAGGATACATCTCTCGCGTCACAGATTCTCGTCGCGGAGCTGTTCAGAAAAGCGCAGGAAATCGGCGCGCAAAACCTTGATCAAATCTTGGTCATCTATATTGAAGCCGCCTTTATTTATTGGATCATCTGCTTCTTGCTGTCAATCGTACAGCACGTGATCGAACGGCGTCTCGACCGTTACGTGGCCAAATAAGGAGGTTTCGATATGCTTTCCGTCAAAGGATTAAATAAATCATTCGGACAGAATGAAATTTTAAAAAAGATAGATATGGAGATAGAAAAAGGGAAAGTCATCGCCATTCTGGGGCCGTCCGGTTCAGGAAAAACGACGCTTCTGCGCTGTCTGAACGCGCTTGAGATTCCCAATCGCGGCGAGCTGGCATTCTCCGATTTTTCAATAGATTTCTCTAAAAAAGTGAAGCAGGCTGATATTCTCCGCCTCCGCCGCAAATCAGGCATGGTCTTCCAGGCGTATCATCTGTTTCCTCACCGCACGGCGCTTGAAAACGTCATGGAAGGACCCGTTCAAGTGCAAAAGCGCGACAAGGAGCAAGTCAGAAAAGAAGCGATAGAGCTTCTGGAAAAAGTCGGACTGAAAGACAAAATGGATTTATATCCGTTCCAGCTTTCCGGCGGTCAGCAGCAGCGGGTCGGCATCGCCCGCGCGCTTGCGATTCAGCCCGAGCTGATGCTGTTTGACGAACCGACGTCAGCACTTGATCCGGAGCTGGTCGGCGAGGTGCTCAAAGTGATTAAGGATTTGGCGAACGAAGGCTGGACGATGGTCGTCGTCACCCATGAAATCAAATTCGCGCAGGAAGTGGCTGATGAAGTCATCTTCATTGACGGCGGCGTCATTGTGGAACAAGGACCGCCGGCCCAGATTTTTTCCGCGCCGAAAGAAGAACGCACGCAGCGGTTTTTAAACCGTATACTGAATCCTTTGTAGGAGCCGGAGAAGAAGCGAAACACTGATTTCGCTTCTTCTTTTTTTTGGCGGTTATGCTACAATGACAATTAATGAAATTTTATGAAAGAAGGGACCTCTTTGAAGCGGGAATTCTTGATGCGCTGGACGTTTTATTTTGCCGGTCTGTTGATTTTGTCTTTCGGGGTATCGTTAACCATTAAAGGAAAAGCTCTCGGCATCAGCCCTTGGGATGCCTTTCATTATGGGCTTTTTCAGCATTTCGGGCTATCTGTCGGCCAATGGTCCATCTTGGTCGGCGCGGTCATCGTGGCTTTAACCTGCCTGTTCACGAGGACACTCCCGAAAATCGGCGCTATCTTAAACATGGTGCTGATGGGAATGTTTATTGATTTCTTCTCGTTTCTGCTTCCTGAGGTGCACGCTTTTTCCTTAGCGGCCGTGTTTTTTTCTATCGGATTGCTGCTGATCGGCTGCGGCGTCGGTATTTACGTATCGGCTGGGCTCGGCGCGGGCCCCCGGGACTCTCTGATGATGCTGATATCTGAAAAAACGGGCTGGAACGTGCAATGGGTGCGGAACGGCATTGAGCTGACGATTCTTGCCGCAGCCTGGGTGATGGGCGGACCGATCGGCGCCGGAACCATTATTACGGCTGTTTTGACGGGGCTGATTCTGCGTTTTTCTTTGCCGCAGTCCTCTAAACTGTTAACATACGCGATCTCCGGGCGGGCAACGTCCGTGCATTAAAAACAAAGCCGAAACGGTTTTGTTTTTTTATTTTCGGACAGCTTTCGTTTGATATGATAGGATGGTTTTGACAATATTTTCAGACGGAGGATCTGGACATGAAGATTTACGGAGTATATATGGACCGCCCGCTTTCTGCAGGGGAAGAGGATCGGATGATGGCAGCCGTGTCCGCCGAAAAGCGGGAAAAATGCCGGCGCTTTTACCATAAGGAGGATGCTCACCGCACCTTGATCGGCGACATGCTGATCCGCACCGCTGCGGCGAAGGCTTACGGACTTGATCCGGCCGCGATTTCATTCAGCGTCCAGGAATACGGAAAGCCGTACATCCCCGCGCTTCCGGACATGCACTTTAATATTTCCCACTCCGGGCGCTGGATCGTGTGTGCCGTTGATTCAAAACCGATCGGCATTGATATTGAAAAAATGAAGCCCGGCACGATTGATATCGCCAAACGTTTTTTTTCGCCGACGGAATACAGTGATCTGCAAGCGAAACACCCCGATCAGCAGACCGATTATTTTTACCACCTGTGGTCGATGAAAGAAAGCTTTATCAAGCAGGCCGGAAAAGGGCTTTCCCTGCCGCTTGATTCATTCAGCGTCCGTCTCAAAGACGACGGCCATGTGTCCATTGAGCTCCCGGACGGACATGAACCTTGTTTCATCCGCACATATGATGCGGACGAGGAATATAAGCTGGCCGTTTGTGCGGCGCATCCCGATTTTTGTGACGGGATTGAGATGAAAACGTATGAAGAGCTGCTGTAAGCATAGAAAAAGGAGGGTGTCCCCCTCCTTTTTTGTCAGCCTGATATTTCCGCCTGTTTCTGCAGCTGCTTTGCTTCTTGATAAATTTCTTCGAACAGATCCGCGATGTGTTCTTCTTCAACACATGAAAATGCGATTCGCAAATCGGTTTCATTAATGGATATCGTCCCGATTCCTCTCTTTTCAAGCAACGACACTCTCAATTCGCCGGCGTTTATGTCTTTCAGCCGGACACACATGAAATAACCCGAGTTAAACGGATAAGGCGTCCATACGTCTTCATAGTGCTTGTTTTCTGCAAGAACGGCTTTCACTTTGTCAGCCCGTTTTTTCATGATGTTATATTTCAGCGATTTTTCTTTCTCGTATTCCGGTGACTGCATCGCCCGCAGCATAAACGTTTGGGACGGATGCGGGGCGCTTGAAATCGTTCCCCTGATAATCCCTTTTGTTTTTTCCTCGAGCACGCGCAGCGCTTTTTCGCTTTTTGTGCTGTACGTAATAAAACCGACGCGGAAGCCCCACGCGTAATTTTCCTTCGTCGCGCCGTCTATTTTCACGCAAAGCACCCGGTCGTGCACTTGGGCGAGTTTGCTGAAGATGGATTCCTGAATGGCTGTTTCATCGTAAAACAGATTGTAATACGCATCGTCTACGAGCACGACAATCTCTTTACCGGCCTCCGCCGCCTCCAGGATCACGCTGACGATTTCTGCCGCTTCCTCTTCCCCCGGCGTATAGCCTGTCGGATTATTCGGGAAATTCAGCACGACAATCGCCTTTTCTTCCTGCTTTTTCAGCAGTTCGGACAGCCCCGCCGCATTAAAACGCCCATCCTGCTGAAAAAGCGGGTACGTCTCAATGGATGCCTTGCGCCGGACACCGAAAATGAAATTGTAATTTCCCCAATATTTATCAGGCAGAAGCAGCGCATCCCCTTCATTGACGAACAAGTCGGCGGCAATGCTCAGCCCGTGTGTTAAAGCGTTTGTCACGATCGGCGTGCTGATGTCTTTGCCGGCTAATGAAGGATTTTCGAGACGCATTTTTTTCAGCCATTCCTGTCTGAGCGGCTCTTTTCCCTGCGGCGGAGCATAATCGTAGATATCATCGGGGTTATAGGCGGACAATGTCTCTTGAATATGGGAAAAGTGCATAGACTCGCCTTGTGAGGTGGCAATCCCGATCGTGGCATTATACTTTCCGGCCTTGGCTTTCGCTTCCGCCGATTGTGTCAGCACCCCTTTCGGATAAAACAACTCTCTGCCCAAATCAGAAAGCATATGAAGCACGTGCGGGTTTTCTTCAGATAATGTTCTGTTCAGCTCTTTTGCTGCATCATTCATGTACGACAATCCCTTCAAAATTATATTCCATCAAATCATAACATAAAATTTTTGATAAATGAGAAAACTCACGGGCAGATTTTGTTACAAAAAACAGACAGCGAATGCTGTCTGTCATATCCTATAACAATTGGCCTGCAGTGCTCCTGTTAATAATCTCATATATTCGTTCCGCCACTTTTTCAGTTTCACTTAATATGAACATGTGGCCGTCCGAAAACTCATGAAATACGGGATTGTCGGCCCATTTTTTCCATCCGTCCGCATCTTTGATACATTTTTTATCTTTCCGCCCGTTAAAAATATGGACGGGTGATTGAATCATGTGAGAATCAGACGGACGGAAGCTTTCAAGCGCGCGGTAGTCGGATCTGAAAGAAGGCAGGAAAAATGACATGACCTCCTTATTCTCCACTAACTCCTGCGGCATTCCGCCCAGCTCGATAATATGGGCGAGAAATTTTTCATCATCAAGATGAGACACTTTTTTCCTTTCAACATGCGGCGGCTGAATGGCTGAGATGATCACGGCCTGCGGGTAAATCCCCTCCCGCTCCAGCTTTTGAGCCAACCTGAAAGCGACCATGCCTCCCATACTGTGGCCGAACAGCACAAACGGGCGGTCAGGATGGAGATTCAACTCCTGCTGGTATAAACTGACAAGCTGTTCAAAATCCTCAACGGCGGACATTTGATTTGTTCCGTGTCCCGGCGGTTCCGCGGCAAGCATCTCACACTCACCTTGAAGATAGGTGTGGAGCGGGCGGAATGATGCGGAATAGCCTCCTGCGAACGGAAAACAGATAAGCTGCGTTTTTTCCGTGGTATCGAACGATTTAAAGAGCTGGACCATTGGCGGGCTTCCTCCTTTTCTATCGTGAAGCTGTCAGCTTCGGATGTTCCTTCCTTAGGAATTCGAGCAAATATGCCGCATTCCTTTCGAGACATGCTCCCTGAAGCATTTCTGCGTGACTGCCGCAGCCTTTTTTCACACGGTATTCACCTGTCGTGGCTTCCTCCCACGAAGCGAGCCACGGCGGCATCGCAAAGTCCGGTTCTGACGTTAATAGATCTATATCCGCATTGACCGTGCCGGTGCTGACGGTATGCACGAAATAAGAATAAAACGCGTTTGTTTTTTTGGCGAGACCTTCCTTGACGGCTTCGTCATTCAGCGCTTCGTTATCCCGGTTTACCTTCATCAGCGCCTGGACATCGCTTTCTACGGTGCGGCCTTCCAAGTCGCTGACGCCTTGTTTTTTATAAGAATCAACCATGATCAGCCGCTCCACTTTACGTCCTTCGGATTCAAGCCGTTTGGCCGTTTCAAAGGCGAGCGTGCAGCCAGCCGAGTATCCGAACAGCTTGACCGGTCCTTCCGGCTGGAGCTGATTGATCAGCTCTGTGTAGCGTTCGATGCGGTTGTCTTCCTCGATAAAATCAAACGCACAGATTCTATAGCCGGACAGCTGTTTTGCCAGCGGCTGGTACATCAGCCCGTAACCGAGAACCGGCGGGAACGCAAACAGTGTGTCAGACTGATTTTTATTCATGATGGTGAGATCTTTCATTCCTTTTTCTTCACCGTGAAGCAGATAACCGGCAATGTCTGCGATTGTCGTCGCTTCGAATAACAGCTGCACCGGGATGTCCGTACCGAGCTCTTTTTTAATGCGCGACGCTGCCGTCATCGCTTTTAAGGAATGGCCTCCGAGCGCGAAGAAATCATCATGAATCCCGATCTGCTGTCTGCCGAGAATCTCGGACCAGATGTGTGCAATCGTTTCTTCCGTCGCGTTTCGAGGCCCGATCCATTCTTTCGCCGCCTGAGCCTGATCCGGTTTCGGCAGCTGCCGTTTATTGACCTTCCCGTTTGTCGTTAAAGGAAGCTCCTCTAAGAAAGTAAAGGTTTGCGGCACCATGTAAGCAGGAAGCTGTTTTTTCAAGTGCCTCTTTACGTCTTCAGCTGAAAGCGGCGTCCGGTTCACGAGATAGGCGTTGATTGATGCATCTCCGGACTCATGGCGGTCTGCAACAACGACCGCATCTTTCACACCCGGGTATTCCTGCAGCTGCTTTTCGATTTCTTCAAGTTCAATCCGGTGTCCGCGTATTTTGACCTGGTCGTCAATACGCCCGGCGTATTCAATCGTTCCATCCGGCAGCCATCGTGCTAAATCCCCTGTTCGGTAAAGCGTTTCTCCCGGCTTGAACGGATTTGGGATAAACGTTTGCTTCGTCAGGTCGTGACGGTTCAGATACCCTTTTGATACTCCCATTCCGCTGATGCACAGTTCACCGACAGCTCCGAACGGCTGAAGCTGGTTTTGCCTGTTAAGAATATAAATACTTGCATTGCTGATCGGCTTTCCGATCGGCAATGAGGAAATGGAATCCGGTATATCATGCACGATGTGAGCTGTCGCAAACACCGTTCCCTCAGTCGGCCCGTAGCAATTAATCAGCTTGCCAGGCCCCATGATCTCAAGCGCCTTTCTGACGTGAGGCACAGACGCGCGCTCACCCCCGAATAACACACAGCGGAGCCCCTTCAGCCACTCCTCTCCCGCATCGGTGAGAAGATTAAAAAGTGCGGTTGTCGCAAACATGACATTGACATTCTCCTGCCGGATCAGATCAGTGAGCCGTTCTGTATCAAGCAGTGTATGTTCATCTGCGATAATGAGCCGTGCCGCATTCAGTATTGATGCGTAGAAATCAAAAGTAAATGCGTCAAAGGCGTAATTCGAAACAGATAAGAACGTATCTTGTTCAGAAAATGCCATATAGTCTACATGCTTGACCAATCCTTGTATATTGGCATGAGTGGTGATATTGCCCTTCGGCTTTCCGGTTGTGCCGGACGTATACATAATATACGCCGGATCATCGGGATCAATTGCGGCTGCAGGATCGCTTGCCTGTTCCTCAAACCGTGCTTGATCATCGATGATGAGTGTTGTTCCTGTATACGGCAGCTGAGCCGCTTTTTCTTTCATCTCCTGATGTGTCAGCAGACAGGCTGCCGCACTGTCAGTCAGCATGTACGAGATTCGGTCCTCCGGCAGCTTCGGATCAACCGGCAGATAAGCCGCTCCTGCTTTTAATACGCCGAGAATGCCGATCACCAGTTCAAGCGAGCGCTTCGTGTACAACGCGACAACGGTGTCTTTACCCGCACCTTGCTTTTGCAAACGGCGCGCAAGACGGTTCGCTTCCTCATCTAATTCGCGATAGGAAAGAGTCTGGCCGGAATACGTAAGCGCCGGTGCATCAGGATTTACATTCACCGCTTCCTTGAACCAATCCGTCAGAGGCTTCGCCTGATGAGTCTCAGCCGGCGGGTTTAAGCCGGTAAGCAGAAGCTCTCTTTCCTTTTCATCAACAAGTCTGATCGTATTGACAGGCTGATCCGGCTTCTGGATGAGCTGCTGAATCGCTGTAAGAAGCTGAGATTTTAAGCGCAGGATAAACGCCTCATCAAACACATTCCCGTTATAGGCAAGCTTAATCAGCATCTCATCACCTGGAGAAGCCATCAGGTTGAGATCATAATTCGATTTCTCAAAAACATGGACGTCCTCCATATCAAAGCCGTTTTCACTGTTTTCTTCATTTTTTGCATCCTGAAGCGGATAATTTTCAAACACAATGATGTGGTCAATCAGCTTTGGCTGATCGGCCTGGCTTTGGATGTCATAGAGCGGCACATATTGATGAGGCTCAGACTCCAGCGATTGCTCCTGCAGCTGCTTGAGCAAGCCGTTAAATGTGGTATCCTCAGACAGCTTCACCCGCCTCGGAACAGCATTGATAAACAGCCCGACCATATGTTCAACGCCTTTGATTTCTGCGGGACGCCCGGAAACGACTGTGCCGAAGATCAAATCGCCGGACTGCTGGTAGCGGCTGATTAATACACTCCAAACCGCCTGCAGCGCCGTACTCAAAGTAGTATGCTGCGATTTTGCAACTTCGGTAAATGCTTTTGTTTCCGCCTCCGGCAGTGAGAAGAGCAGCTCTTTCGGCTCGTAGCCGTCCTTTTGTTTCTTTCTTTGCTCCGCAAATGTCGTTTGTCCTTCAAAATCTTCTAAGTACCCGCGCCAGTAATGCAGTGATGCTTGTTTATCCTGCTTTTCAAGCCACTTGATATAGTCTTTATACGGTTTGACCGGCGGCAGGCTGTACGGCTTTTGTTCGCGCAGGGCGTTGTATACCTTAAACAGATCCTGCACGACGATGCCGAAGCACCAGCCGTCCAAAATGATGTGGTGGTAGCTCCACACCCATTCAAAGCTTTCTTCCGCTTTTTTGAATATGGCTGCCCGCATCGGAATATCCCGCGTCAAATCAAAGCCCTTGATCTTATCCTGTTCTTTGTATTCATTAATTTTGGATGCTTGCTCGCTGCCCGTTAAGTGTGTCAGATCGATTTCTTCTATCTGAAACTGCCGTTTTTTCAATACGACTTGGACCGGCCTTTTTACTTTTTCGTGAATGAACACGGTACGAAATACATCGTACCGGTCCATGATCACATTCATGCTTTCTTCAAGGCATTTAATATTCAAGCTGCCTTTTACTTTCATTGTCATTTGTTCGATGTAAAAGCTTTGGCCGGGATTCAGGAGAGTATGAAACAGCATTCCCTCCTGCATCGGCGACAAATAATACATGTCCTGAACTTGATCTTTTTTGAACTGGCTCATCTGCTCCGCTCCCCCCTTCTGTTAACTGTTTTTGTCACGTTAAATTCTCCTCAAGCATGTCAAAGATGTCTCCCATTTCATCCATCTCAAGATCCTGCGCGCTGAAATCGCTCGGCGTAAATTCTTTCTCCTCTTTGGCCGTGCAATGGCGGATGATCATTAAAAGATTGTCTTTAAACCGCTGCATCTGTGTTTCGACGGTGCTTCTTTCATATTCTTCCTGATTGTATGAGCAGGAAATGACGAAGCGGCCGCCTGTAACCATTCCGCTGAAGCTCAGTGCGTATAACGCCTCTGACTCTTCGCTGACTTGACGTCCCATATCATATGGAGACGGCTCAAACCATTCCGTCTTCACTTCATTGTCAAACTGCCCCAAGTAGTTAAAACTGATTTCAGGCGCGGCGCCTTTTTCTGTTTCATCGGATGACAGATACCGGAGAATTCCGTATCCTACACCTTTATCTGGAACGCGCCGCACTGTCTCTTTTACCGTTTTAATGACGGAAGAGACGCCGTCTTCCTTGCTGATCTGCAGAATTAACGGATATTGGGCCGTAAACCAGCCGACCGTCCGTGAAATATTGACGTTCGGTATGATTTCTTCCCGGCCGTGTCCTTCTAAGTTGATGCCGACTTTGCCGTTTTCCGTCCATTCACCGATCGTTAAGCCGAGTGCGCTGAGCAGAATGTCGTTGATTTCCGTTCCGTACGGATGATGAACATCTGTCAGCAGCTGTGCCGTTTCTTCCTCAGTCAATTCACATTTCACGGCCGCCGTATGTTTGACGAGCCGTTTGTCCGGATCATGGTCTTTCGGCAGCGGCCGGAGTTCTTCCGCATCTGCCTGCGCCCAATAATCCGCCTGCTTTTTCAGCTCTTCTGATTGCGCAAACGTGTTCAGCGCCTCCGCCCAATCTTTAAAGGAGTGGGTTTTTTGCGGGAGAACGATGCTGTTTTGCTGCTGCGCCTGTTTATAACCTGAAGCGAAATCCTCAAGCAGAATTCTCCATGAAACCCCGTCCACGACGAGATGGTGAACCGCGATTAACAGATGATCGCCTTGTTCTGTCCGGTATTGCTCCGCTTTTAACAGCGGGCCGTTCTCCAGATCAAAACTTCCCTGAAGATGATCGGCAAGCCGCTGAATCTGGCTTTTCAGCATATCCTCGTCCGTTCCGTACAGATCAACGATTTCAAAGCTTGCCTTGCATTCTGTGACAGGGAGGTATGTCTGAATGATGCCTTCCCTTGCTTCACGGTAAACCATGCGGAGCGCATCATGGTGTTCAATCAATGCTTGCAGGGTTTTTTCCACCAGGTCCGGATCAAAGCCGTCTTTCGCATGAAGCATGACGGATTGGTTCCAGTGGTGTTTGTCGGTGAAGTTTTTCTCAAAGAACCAGCGCTGGATCGGCGTTAACTCCGCTTCGCCTTCGACAGGTCCCTGATCGGCCTGCTTGCCTTCCGTCCGCTCCACATAAGAGACGAGCTCTTCGATGGTCGGGTGCTGGAAGAGGTCTTTCATCTCCAGCTTGTAGCCGTGCTGGTTCAGGCGGCTCGCCATTTGGATGCCTTTGATCGAGTCGCCGCCGAGCGTGAAGAAATTATCGCTTACGCCGATCTGATCAAGACCGAGCACTTCCTGCCAAATGTCGGAAAGCAGCGTCTCCATCTCCGTTTCCGGCGCTTTGTAAGCGGCGCTTCCCGCTTCAATGTCCGGTTCCGGCAGGGCTTTTTTGTCAATCTTTCCGTTTGCGGTGACCGGAAGCTCGTCCATCTCCACCCAGAACGCCGGCACCATGTAGTCAGGCAGCGTGTCTTTCAGCGCGGCTTTGAGCGCTTCAATATCGTCCTGTTGAGGCGCGACATAGGCGCAAAGCGCGGTATTGCCTGCTTTGTCTTCCACAGCCGTCACCGCTGCGTCATGAACGTCCGCAAGCTGGGCGAGGCGGACTTCGATTTCTGAAAGCTCGATCCGGTAGCCCCGCACTTTGACCTGCTGGTCGATACGGCCGATGTATTCGATGCCGCTCTGCGCGTTCCATTTGACGAGGTCGCCGGTCCGGTACATGCGCTCGCCGGGCACGAACGGATCTGCGGTAAACCTCTTAGCCGTTTCTTCTTCACGGTTCAGGTATCCGCGTGCCAGACCGCGGCCGGCCACGCACAATTCACCGGCAATGCCTTCCGGCTGTACCTGATCTCCGTCGCCGAGAATATAAGCTCTCGTATTGGCAATCGCCCGTCCGATCGAAAGCGATCCTTCCTCAGGATTGATGACGCCGCTTGTCGCGACGACGGTGTTTTCCGTCGGGCCGTAGTTGTTGACGATCGTGTATGGCTGTTTCACCGCCCGCTTCAGCTTGTCGCCGCCGACGAGAAGCATGCGGAGAGAGGTATTTTCCAGCTCCATAAATTGTTCGGCCAGCTGCGTCGGCAGGAAGGTGATGGTCACGCCGTGCTCCTCGAAATAGTGATTTAAGCGGGTGATATCCAGCCGGATCGCTTCGTCAATGACATGAAGCTCCGCGCCGATGGTCCATGTCGGGAACATCTCCCAGATGGAGGCGTCAAAACCGAAGCCCGCGTATTTGGCGCTTTTATCATCCGCCGTCATGGCGAATGCGTCGTGGTGCCAGAAGCACAGGTTCACCAGCGCATGGTGTTCGACCATGAC
>NZ_JBSJQA010000004.1:0-250523 GCF_053663455.1 Bacillus sp. JK62 | reverse complement strand
ATCTACAGCTGACCCTTTAATCAAACCATAAATATGATCACCGTCTGCCTGTGCTTTGCTGAGCGGCTTAAGCAATACTGCAGCCGCCCCTTCACTCCTTACATAGCCGTCAGCGCTTTTATCAAATGTTTTGCACTTTCCGTCTTTGGAAAGCATACCTGCTTTATCAAAAGCTATAAACAGAGTAGGGCTTGTCATAATATGCACTCCGCCTGCAATCGCCATTTCAAAATCGCCTCTTTGAATCCCCTCAGCCGCACGATGGAGTGCAACTAACGAACTTGAACAGGCAGTATCAATCGGTTCACTCGGACCCGTCAGGTTCAGCTGGTAAGAAATACGATTAGCCAATATACAATGATTTAAACCGGTTGCG
This sequence comes from Bacillus sp. JK62, assembly GCF_053663455.1. NCBI lineage: Bacteria > Bacillati > Bacillota > Bacilli > Caryophanales > Bacillaceae > Bacillus > Bacillus sp. JK62. Next base: position 250,147 of record NZ_JBSJQA010000004.1, on the reverse strand, counting down.
GTCTGCGCCTGAACAGAGACGCCATTTTCATTGAGACGTTCCGCATAGTCCGTTGTGGCGACCCCTGCAAACACCGCAGTTTTCGTCCCTGCCAAATCAGACGGCTTATAGCCCGCATCTTCTATTGTTTTCCATACAGTCTCCATAAAAATTCTTTGCTGGGGATCCATTAATTCTGCTTCGGCGGGAGAAATCCCGAAAAACAACGGATCAAAACTGTCCGCGCCTTTGATAAACCCGCCTTTTTTTATTTTTGTTCTATTGACGTCCCTGATCGGATCGCCGTCAAACTCTTTCCAGTCCCAACGGTCTTCAGGAATGTCTGTAATCATATCCCGCCCTTTTTCAATTCCTTCCCAAAAGTCTTCCAGCGTATCTGTTTGGGGGAAACGGCCGCTTATTCCCACTATTGCAACCGGCTCATTCATATGTCTTTCCTCTTGCCTGGTTTTGTTTTCAGGCTCAGGGGAATGTTCATAGGATTCGGGCGGAGGCGTGCTGTACAATGTTTTTTCGTCTGCTGCAGAAAAAGGTTCTGTCTCAGCAAAAAGGATTTCTCCGTATTGCTCGATTACATAATCAGTCAGTTCATCCAGTGAATTGCATTCAAAGAAAATGGACGGCAATAATTCCGTACCATATTGTTGATTGATTTCATTTCCGAGTCTGGTAAACGTAATAGAATCAAATCCGTACTCGCCGAATGAAGTCTCTTCTTCTATTTCCTTTCTGTCAATCTTTAAAATACTTGACATCATCTTTGCGATGCCCTCAATCAGATTTTCTCTCCTGTCTTTCGCCGCAGATTCATCTGAAGAAAAAGATCCGCAGAGATGAAGCTCTTCGGAATACTCACTCTTTAAAAACTCAAGAAGTTCATTAAAATCAGTAAGACCGAAAAAATCTGACGGCATCATTGATATTCCTAATGTTTCGTTTAATTCGTTGCCCAGCATTGTAAACATAATTGAATCAAATCCGTATTCACTTATCGGCAGTTCAAAATCAAATTCCCGTTCTTCAATTTTTAATACGCCGGTGATGATGCGCGTCAAAGTGCTTTTTAAAGATTCAGTAATTGACAGCTCTTTCGGTTCGTGATTTTCGTCGGCGATTGCCGGGTCACTTTTTCCGCTGTCAATCGTTATCATTCGTTCCAGCTTTAATTCATTACCGCTAAATACCATTATTTGATGTTCACACCCTGTCATTGCTTGATCAAATGCTGCAAGGCCTTCCCGTTTTTCCAGAGGCAGCATTCCGAAACGGTCATAAAGGAACTTCTCTGAATGAATGTCAATTTGCATACCGCCTTCTTTCCATAAAGGCCAATTAATCGAGACTGTTTTTCCAGGTTTATTTTCCGCCGCTCTCATTTCCGCAAAATAATCCATAAACCGGTTTGCATAAGCATAGTCAGTTTGTCCGGCATTCCCGATTATTGCGCTGATAGATGAAAACATAACAAAAAAGTCCAGAGGTTCTCTGTCTGTATACCGGTCAAGCCATATCGTTCCGTAAACCTTGCTGGCCAAGACTGAATCGAGATCCTCTTCACGCTTATTGATGAGTAATGAATCTTTTATCACTCCGGCGCTGTGAATAACTCCTTTAACAGGACCTAATTTGTTTTTGACGAGTTTTATCAGGTTGTTGACATTTTCCTTATCAGAAATATCGGTTCTTACATAAAAAACCTCTGATCCGTTTTTTTCGAGCTCTTTTACATTGCTTACGGCTTCCTCAGAAAGCTCTGACCTGCCGATAAGCACAAGTTTTATTCTCCCTTTTCGCACAAGATGTCTGGCAAAAATCAGGCCCAGGCCGCCTGTTCCTCCTGTAATAAGGTAAACTCCCCCTTCTTTTACTTCCATCTTTTTGGAGGGCTCTGCCCTTTCAATTTCTGCAGAGTGTTTCACCTGCCTGATTCCATCTCTGTATCTGATCTCTGAAGCATCATCGCTGATGACTGTTTCTTTCACAAGGTTTTTTAATTCAGGCAGACCGGTGTTCAGCTGTAACTGAATATCGTCGCTGTGTATTTCAATATTTTTACCGGACAACATAGGATGTTCTAAATGAAGCGACCTAAAAAAGCCGCTCATTGCCATTTGATAAGGTAAGATTTGATTGTTCCTTGTGAAAAATACATGTGATATCAGGATTTTATGCCTTGGGATGGTGGCTAACAGAGCTTTCGTTACATTGAAAACCGGCAAAACAGCCTCTTCCAGCTTTTCATGAATGTTATGCTCAATTCCCGTTTCAGGGCTCATCCCGATTAAAATGACGCGGTCAATTGTCACTTGTCTTTCTTTAAGAATCGCCAGCAATTTCTTATAGCCTTCAAGTTTGACGCTGTTCAATTCAAAGGAATCAGCTTCTTTTTCTTGAAAACTGCCGCCATGGCGGACAAAGATCATGTTCAGGCCGATATCTTTATATGCCTTGCGGATTAGCGGTTCTGATATATCCCGACGGAGTGAAATCACAAGGCAGCTGTTTAAACCACTGGCTTCAGGCTGATGAAGCATAGGGGCCCGCTTCCACATATCAGTGTAATACTTAGCTGAATGCCGCTCATTTTGAGTCTGCGGTGTAACCCTTAATGCCTTCAACGCTAAGTTTTTTATTTTAAGACTTACAGATCCGTTTTCATCCATAAATAGTATATGAAACCTTTTGACATCATCATGTTGTCTTTCATCTGCAGCAGTAATGTAAGCATAGCCGTTTGCCGAAGGTGGGTGAAGAATCTCCAGCTCACCTAATTCAAAAGGCAAATATGCGGTGTGATCGTCTTCCTGAGTGGACGTAAACCCGATTGTGGATTGAAAAATGCCATCCAATAAACACGGTTCCAGCAGCGCGCCGGATTTTTTATGAATGCTCTCAGGAAGTGATATTCGTGCAAGAACAGCATTTTCATGGATAAACAGCTGTTTTATTACCTGAAAGCCGGCTCCATAGTCCAAACCGCTCTGCCGGAAGTTCCTATAACACTCAGCGCCGCTGATTAATCTTTTCTGTCCGGTTAACCAGCTGTCCAATTTAAAATGCTCTGTATGAGAGGCGTCTTTATCTCCGCATGTGATAATGTTTCCTTGGCAATGAACTGCCGCTTCAGGCTGCATATCGGTTTTCACCACAAATCTGCCGTCTTTTTGATTCGGCAGCAGTTCTATCATTATCGTCTTTTCTTTTTCAACGGTTATCGGAACCGCCCATACAACCTGACTCAGTTTTATGACTGATTTTCCGTACAGCCTCTCTCCCGCTTCTCTGGCCGCTTCGATGATTGCCGCTCCGGGCAGAACCGTTTTCCCATGCACAACATGGTCTTTTAAATAATATTCAGAATCTGAAAGCGTTTTATAAAATCGGCACTCACCTGCAGAAAAATCAAATAAAGGAGCTGTACCGGCTGCTGATGTTGTTTGCGCCTTATTTGACAACCACAGTCTGTTTTTTAAGAAAGGGTAAGTCGGCAGCGCAATTTTTGCCGGTTTTCTGCCGGTGCGGAAATCTTCCCAGCTTAAATTCCCTCCCGATACCCAGAATTCAGCCATTTCGGCTAATGTGGTTCTGCCGGATTTGAGCGGAAGATCTGATTGCCGCTGTCCGCGTTTATGATTCGGTTTTTTCCCTCTGAATATTTCGTGATCGTCAATTCCATTATAAAAGTGATTTAATTTCAACATCAGATCATCGATATTATTTGAAATGACAGCAAGCCTTTCCGGCATGGCTTCCCGCCCTTCAAGAAGGGTATACGCAATATCAGAAAGGTGAAGCGGCTTATTTGTTCCCGCCGGCTGTAAACACTCGCCCTGCTTATGACGAGCCTTTTGAAGATATTCCTCCAGCTGTTTTGCTGATTCCCGTAAACTCAGTGAATGCTTGGCTGAGAGTACGATAAGTTCCTCACTTTCCTCACAATCCGTTTGACAGTCAGCAGCAGACTCATACTCTTCCACAAGGATGTGTGCATTTGCCCCGCCCGCTCCGAAAGAACTTAATCCCGCACGCCGCGGATATTTGCTGTCAGAATGTTTTTCATTCACGGGTTTTATCCAGTCGGCGGTTTCCTGCTGGAGACAAAAAGGTGTCTCTTCCAGATAAAGATCCGGATGCACCCGTTCAGCATGCAGTGTTGCGGCTATTTTTTTATACTTCATTTGTAAAATAATCTTTGTCAGGCCGGCAATACCCGCGGCCGCTTCGAGATGACCGATGTTAGATTTAATCGATCCGAGAGAGCAATATGAAACATCTTCGGTATAAGCTCTGAACGCCTTGGTCAGGCCTCGGACTTCAATCGGGTCACCCAGCGGCGTTCCCGTGCCGTGGGCTTCAATAAAGCTGACACTTCTGGCGCTCCAACCGGCCGCTTTAAGAGCTCCTTGGATTAAATCCGCCTGTGCGGCAGGATTAGGCACCGTATAGCCATTCGTCTTTCCGCCATGATTAATTGCCGTTCCTTTTATGACGGCGTACACAGTATCATTATCACGTATGGCATCTTTAAGCGGTTTAAGAATAACGGCCCCGACACCTTCCCCGGGCACGAAACCGTCGCCGCCTTCTCCAAAACTTCTGCATTTTCCCGATTTTGAAAGCATTCCCATCTGACACCGGTATAAATAGTCAGAAGGATGAAGATACAAATTTACTCCTCCCGCAACCGCAACAGAGCACTCACCTTTTTTTAAACTTTGGCAAGCCATGTGAATTGCCGTTAAGGATGAAGAGCAAGCCGTATCTACAGGGATACTGGGACCCGTAAAATCAAATGTGTAAGACACTCTGTTCGCGAGAGACCATGGGAACGAATTTGGAAGTACATCGTTTTTGTCCGTCGGTATTCTTTCGCCGAGCAGCTTGTAAGAATTGGTTGTAACTCCCGCAAATACACCGACATGTTTTTCGGTCTGCTTTCTCAACCCGTCAATGGTATATCCCGAATCTTCAAATGCTTTCCATACGGTTTCGAGAAATATTCGTTCCTGAGGATCCATCGCTTCTGCTTCTCTCGGCGATATTTGGAAAAACAAAGAATCAAATGATTCAGCATTCTTTAAAAATCCGCCCCATTTGCAATAAATTTTCCCCTCATGCGCTTTAGCGGGGTCTGGATCATAGTAGGTCTCATAATTCCATCGTTCTTTCGGAATTTCTGTGATTGCGGTTCTCTCTTTTGATAGAAGATCCCACAATTCTTCGATATTTTCAGCCCCGGGATAACGGCCGCTGATACCGATTACCGCTATCCCGTCAAGATGTTCTTTTTCCTCCGCCGCAGGTGCAGTGATGTTTTGTTCCGGCCTGGCGGGGGTAATGCTCTGAATCTGTTTTCCTTTTTCCTCCCGTGAAAATAAACGTCCCAGCCGATCCGGGTATTCCTTTACAAGATGATCTGCTAAATCTCTGATTGTATGAAATTCAAATAAAAGCGTTTTCGAAATTGCTCCCAGTGACTGCTCCAGCTTTGTGTTGCATTGATGAATCATAACCGAATCCATTCCATATTCAGCCAGATGCACATCTTGATCGATCTCTTCCCGTTCTGCACCGACCTCAGAGGAGATGATATTGGTTAAAAACAAAACTGTCTGATCCAAAATATCGCCTTGAGCCAAAGGAACGGCACTGCCTGTCTCTGTTTCGTCCGTCAAAAATCTCTGCTGCATAAATTGTTCAAAGCGTTCGTGATCACCGCAAACTGCAATATTATGCAGCTGACCCGAAGTTACAATCCGCGAAAACCATTGCGTTCCGTCTTCAGCAGGAAGTTCTTCGAGCCCTGAACCATGAAAAAGAGACGTCCGCCCTTGACCTGACAGGTTCGCCCCCATTCCGATGTCTTGCCATAAAGGCCAATTGATTGTCAGGGTGCGGCCGCTGCGCAGAGAATTTTGCCGTTTCTGTTCCCGATATTCGGCGAAATGATCTAAAAAGCCGTTTGCATATGCATAATCACACTGTCCTTCGTTCCCTGCAATAGAGACGACTGAAGAAAAAACGGCGAAAAAATCCAATTCGAGCGACTTCGTTGCATGATCAAGATTCAATGCGCCATGAACTTTCGGAGCAATCACCTCTGAAAGTTCCTGCTTTGTTTTTCGAAAAAGCAGCGAGTCTCTGATAACTCCTGCACAATGAATGACGCCATGAAGACCTGCATGCTGATCGGTAATACCGTCAATCATTTTTTTTACCGCTTCTTTATCGGATATATTCGCCTGTATATAATAAACCTTCGCTTTAAAGCTGTTCAGGTATTCTAAATGTTTCTGCTTATCTCCGTTTAAAACAGATCGCCCCGATAGGATAATGGTGGATCTTTCAGTTTTCGCGCAATATTCAGCGATTTTACTGCCAATCCCCCCAAATCCCCCTGTAATTAAATATACTTTATCTTTTTCAGGGTATTGAATGGTCTTTCTGTTTGTTTCTCTCTGCTTCTCTAACATCCGTGCATATCTTACGCAGCCTCTGTAAGTGATATGAATATGCCGATCAGGCGCTGTGTTTATTTCTTTATAAAGAATGTCAGCCTTCTCTGAACATGAAACGAATGCAGAATCATGTTCAAAGCAAACCGTCTTACAATGCAGCTGCGGGTACTCTTGTTTTACCGATTTTAAAAAACCGTTCACACCTTCAAAATACGGCAATTTTTCTTTTTGATCTGCGCTGAATGTATAAATGAACGTTACTTTGTTTATAAGGTTCTCGCTGATTAAAGCCTTAGTCAGATAAAACACGGAATAAATTCCTGATTCGAGTGTTTCTTCCAGTTCAGGCTGTTTTTCAGACCAAGTATGCAAAATTGCATCGGGCGCTGCGCCTTTTTCCTTTAACAGACGAATGACACCTTGATAATCTTCGGGACACTGCCTGTTGATGGTGAAAACACTGTCGCTTATCTGCTCTAAACGGTCACCGGGCATAATAAGATATGCGGACGTATTCTCTCTTTTTTTCAGCTCTTCAAAATAGTCTTTATTCCCGGAGAACAACAAAATAGTACAGGCTTGTCCGCTGCCCGCTTCATTCTCAAGTGCGGTTTCTTTCCATACCGGCGTATAAAGTGCCTGATTCTTCTTTTCTGAAAAAGCCGCGTCTGATTTTACCGGCTGAGGGTTTAAAGAAAATTGAGAGCGCTCAAACGGATAAGGCGGAAGCGGGGCTTTTCTTTTATGATAATCACCTAGTTTCGCCCATTCAATCTCTTCTCCTGAAAGCCACATTTGCATAAATGAATGATAAAGAGCCTCATCGGCTGGTTTGTCCGCTTCAAAAGCAGCCGCTTTGTTTAGTTTTGCTGATGGAGGGAGCGATCCGAATTGAAAAACTGAAAAATCAGAGATATTTACATCCGGCTCCGTTCCCTTTTCTTCCGTGTAAAGCGGCATATGGTCAGCTATCTCCTGAGACACGGCATCCATTTGATTGTATTCTGTCATCAGCGGAAAACGGGCCTTATCATAAAAACCTGCCGGCTGCTCATTCATACAAGCAACAGCCTGTTTAATTCCGTCTTGCTTTTTCAATAACATGCTCAGAAAAAGTTCTTTAGACAAGATTCCCTCATCCAGTAAATTTAATATTTCCAGAACATAATCATTATCAAAGAATCCATCATAATCTGTTAAATCCCATCTCTTATACAGTCTTCTCATAGAGGCAAGGATAGCCATGATCGCCGCTTCCTCATCAGCCGGCAACGCGTTTCTTTTATCCGCCGTGCGATTCACAATATAAGATAAAATCTCGATTTCCTGAGTCTTTCCCGCTTTATCCCACTCTTCTAAAAACCCTTTAAACGTATATTGGTGCTCAAGAAGCAGCCGTGTTTTCCCGTACAGACGGTCTGTAAAATCAGCCGGGAAGCTCAGACCGTTCAGCAGCATCCTTACATATTCTTCATTTAATCGAACCGGCGGGTACGTTTTTGAAGTGTACGGATTGACAAATGGAATGGACGGCGGCTCACAGGATAAGTGCGAAGGTTTTTCAGCGCCTGTGATGACAGAAATGGCCTTTTCAATTTTGATGATATCCGCTGCTGCAAGAGCGACGTAATATCCGTCTCCGGCGCCTGTAATGAGGCTTGGCTTAAAACCGGATGCCAGGATACTTTTTATGATTTCCGTATTGATAACTAAAGAATACAAGCGGATTTTCTCAGGCGTCCATTTTCTTTTAAATGAACTGTGCAATGTTGGTATACCCTTCAGCACCGACCTTACGTTCTTTTCTAAATCAGGGAACACGCGTTTCAAAACGGCAAATTGTTTATAACTTTCCCATTTGAAGTCACCGATGGCAAGCGCCCATTCAGAATCTTGTTTCCTCCGAAAACTTAATCCCTCTTTAAGCTGATTTTTAAATTCCTCCTTGCTGCCTGCCAATAAACCAGCCCTGTAATCAAACGATGCCCTTGTTAAAAGGGTGCTGCTGATCACTTCATTTGATATTTTGCAAAATTCCTCAGAATCGTCAGAAAATGTTCTCCAATTATGTATCATTTGTTTCATGCTTTCTTCACTTTTAGCGGAAAAAAGGAAGGGAACCCTTCCCTTTCTGTCAGATTCGTCTTTTGTATGTATAAATTCTTCGATGATGACGTGAGAGTTAACACCTCCAAAACCGAAGGAGCTGATTCCCGCCCTGAGCGGAGCCCCGTCTGCCGCCTTCCAATCACTTGAATCAAGCGCCGGCCTAAACGGTGTTTTTTCAAACTGTATAATTGGATTTACCGTATGTACATTCAGGCTTTTCGGCACCCTCCGATGTTTCATCATCATTAGAACTTTTATCAATCCGGCCATTCCCGCCGCTGCTTCTGTATGACCGATATTTGTTTTCACACTTCCGATCCTGCAATATTGAGTATCCTCAGTATATTGCCGATACGCTTTTGTCAATGCTTCTATTTCTATCGGATCGCCCAGAGATGTACCTGTGCCATGTGCTTCTACATAAGAAACCGTCGCAGCATCAACAGCAGCGTTGTGTAAAGCTTCTGAGATGACCCGGCACTGCGCTTCTGCTCTGGGAGCGGTTATGGAACGGGATTTACCGCCATGATTAACAGCTGTCCCTTTTATGATCCCGTATATATGGTGACCGGCTTTTACTGCATCACCAAGGCGCTGCAGCAATACAACGCCTGCCCCTTCTCCGGGAACGTACCCGTTCGCCGCTGCGTCAAAGGTTTTACATTTGCCGTCAGGACTCAGCATTCTGGCTTTAGAAAAAGAAATATATTTTCCGGGTTGGAAATTCAAGTTTACTCCCGATGCGATCGCATAATCGCTTTCTTTTGTCCGCAATGACTTAACCGCTTCATGTAAAGCTACAAGCGACGATGCACAAGCGGCATTTACAGACATGCTTTTTCCGGTCAAACCGAATGTGTATGAAAGCCGGTTGGAGAGCATAGCTTCGAAACTTCCTAAACAGGCGTAACTGTCGATTTCCGATTCAGCATGACCTGTCTGCCGGTAGTCAGAATTCATAATACCCGCAAAAACAGAAGTGGTTTTACGCTGGAGATCCCGCAAAGAGACCCCGGAATCTTCGATGCACCGCCAAGTTTCTTCTAAAAGGATTCTTTGCTCAGGATCCATGTTTTTCGCTTCCCGGGGAGAGATATTAAAAAACTTATGGTCGAAATGGTCAGCTTTATGAATAAAACCTCCCCACTTGCTGATTGTTTTGTTCGGTATACTGATATCAGCTGAATAATAAAGATCGGGATCCCACCGTTCAATCGGCACTTCCCGGATGGAATCTTTGCCGCTATTTATGTTTTCCCAGAATTCATGATAATGATCTGCATCGGGGAATCTGCAAGCAACCCCGATTATCGCGATATCCGCACTCTGTTTATTCAAATGAACCATTGGCCTCCACCCGCCCCTTCTTTAGTGTAGAAATAACGTATCCAATCTGCGCCTTAGCAGACTTTCGGTCTCATTCATCATTTTTTCACCAATGTCATCGACATGTCTGTTTCTCCATGATTCCAAATCCGTGCCCTTTACCCAATGATTAAAAGCGCCTAAAGACGGGCCGCAATGAACTTGGAAATTCACCTTTTGTTCTTCCTGCCCTTCCAAAGCAAGCAGACATCCTCTCTGCAAATACCACTTAAATAGTAACAGCATCTTATATTTTTGATTGCGCTCAGCTTTTTGGGCCAGGTTCGGCTGTTTTTCTATTATGCTTTCGTAGATTTCATCAAAAGTCTTGTTAAAATAAACATTTTCGATCTGAATTTTTGTCTTTTCATCTATCTCACTCAAAGACTCATATTGTTGGTAGATTTGAAATAATTTATTTGCCCTGACCGGAAACAGCGTGCCCTTTTTCAGCACCTGCACCTTTGTTCCGAACTCAAACAGAGTCTCCGAAGGCGCATAAGCAGTGTCGCATATTCCTGTCTCACTCAGCATTTCTTTAACAAAACCGCTTGTTTCGGCTTCAACTGTACATTGATTAATGGATCCCGTCATAATAAAATCAGCGCCCATTAAAAAAGCAGACGCCGCAGACTCGGGAGTTCCGATTCCTCCCGCGGCCCCGACTCTGATCTTCCTTGCGTATTTGTGTGTTTCCATCATTTCATCCCGCAGGTTAACAAAAAACGGCAGCATCGCCGTCAATGAGCCCTGTTCGGTATTACTGCCGCAATCTGCTTCAATAATGATATCGTCTGCTGCCGGAACACGGCTGAGCCACTCCGCCTGCTCTTTCGTCAGCATACCCTGCTGACACATTCTCTTTACGATACTTTGAGGAGGCGGACTCAGAAATGCGGCCGCAACTTCCGGCCGTGAAACTTTGGCAATGATCCGATTATGAGGTATGACCCTGCCGCTTTTGTCCATCTTCAACTGATGCGCTTTGTAATAAATTAATGGCGCGCTGACGGAAAGATACGAAGACGCTTCTATTACCCGTACGTCATGCTTGATATATAAATCTATCAATTCCTTTTCTCTATCTTGATGATCCGGCTCAAATCGCAGATTCATTCCATAGGGCTGGCCACTTTTGAGTGTCTTCTTAATAGAAATAAGGGCCTGTTCAATTTCCCTTATAGTTAAACCCGCTGTGCCAAAGAACCCCAGCATTCCTTTCTTCCCGAGGCGGATCAGCATTTCAGCGGAAGAGATCCCTCTATGCATCGCACCTGCCAAATACGCGTATGTCAAACCGTAATCTTCTTTGAAAGATTGATCACCCAATCGGGACACCGGTGAAGCCGCACTGCTTTCTATATTTTCGGCCAAGAGGCCCTTATCTTTCCCGCTTTCCGAATTGTCCTTGTTCCCTTCAGAAAACAAGAGACTGTCTTCCGGCGCACTAATATTAAGCGGTTCCTCATCTCTTTGTATGGTTTGAATTAATTTAGTCAGAATGTTTCCGGGACCGATCTCTTCAAACACAGTGACGCCTTGTCCCATTAAGTACCTGATGCTTTCAGTCCATTTCACCGAGTTTGTTATTTGTTCAATTAAATTCCGTTTGATATCTTCTTGTTTATAAGGTCTTGCCGTATAGTTAGAGATGACCGGGAAATTCAATTCAGAAAAATGAAACTCCTCGATAAATTCCGCAAATTCACGCTGTGCACTTTCCATAAAACGAGAATGAAAAGCTCCGCCGACTTGCAATACGATATAAGCTTTCGCCCCTTCTTTTTCAAAAAAAGAGGCTGCCCGCTTTATCTCTTCTGCAGCCCCTGCTATCACAATTTGTGAAGATGTATTGTAATTGGCGATATCTATTTGGCCGAATTCATACTTTTGAAGTATTTTTTTTATGTGATGCTCATCCAGTCCGATCACGGCAGCCATTCCGCCCTCGGAAGCCTCACTCATTAACTCGCCTCTTTTAGCAACCAGCCGGAGACCTGTTTCAAAATTAAAAACGCCGGCCGCAAAAAGCGCAGTATATTCACCCAGACTATGTCCTGCAACAGCATCAGGGCGTGTATGACCTTCTTTTAAACCCTTTAAATATTGGAGTGCGCTCACTGTATAAATTGCAGGTTGTGTATACTTCGTATCAGTGAGCCTCTCTTTTTCATCTGAAAGGCATAAATCCTTTATGGAGTATCCTAAAATATGATCTGCCTTTTTAATGAGCTCACTGAATTCATCGAATAAGCCTCTGCCCATTCCTTTAAACTGCGCTCCCTGTCCGGGAAAGACGTAAGCAAGCATTTGTTTTCCTCCTTGTTCCGTATTTCTGCCGTTTCTTTTCGTTCCGATTGTTATTTGATTAACATTTTTCACTTCAATTTTAAAATTGTCATTTACTTAATAAGCAATACGAAGCAAATTAAAAAAACCTTTATGCCGGATAAAGGTTTAAAAGCAAAAAGCATGTGCAAAGATCATATTGCTCAAATCTAAATAGAAAGAATTTTCTGATAATTAAAACCGCATTTTCATTCTGTTTTTTATATATCAATATAATAAAAACATTCCAACGTGCCGAAACAACGATTGGTTTTATGTGAATATTTCCCTAAATAAATACTATACCATGATTTACATGTTGTCAATGGGAAACACACGTATATACCAATTCTTCAGCCGCCATTTTACAGGCGGCTGAACTCGGTTGTTATCAGTTCATCAGCCCATGCCGATATGCCTTCACTATACTATTCGCGGAATAATAGTTCTTTCTCTTTGTTGTAGTCTTTAGTAAATTGATTGAACTCCTCTGCTTGTTTATGCACCTTTTCGTAAACTGAGTTTACTTTGCTGATCTGCTCTTCCAGCTGCGCTAATGTGAGCTTTTTATCTTTAATCAGTTTATAAAGGTCCTTATCAAGTGAAATGGCTTTTTCGTACTTTTTGTACAAAAGATCATAAGATGCATATCTTTTCTCCATTAAAGCGACAGCATGCCCGGCTTTTTCTTTTACTTTCTTATCCTTTATTTCTTGAGAAGTTTTTTTTGCGGATTCAAATGCTTTTTTTGAATCATCAATACTGTCTTTTTCTGCTTTCAGATGTTTTTTTCGCTGATTTGCATTGCTCAGAGCCTGATCAGACAGTGTGACGATTTTCTTGTAATCATCCATATTCAGTTTAACCGCGCTGTCGTAAAGCTTGTGCTCTTTTTTCTCCAATTTTTCCAATGTTTTCTGCTCTTTTTGAAACGGTTTTTCCGCTTGAACGGCTTTTTCCATCGAGTCATGAAGCGATTCAACCGGATCTTTTCCCCCGCAGCCCGCAAGCAGCATACTTGCGGCGCCGAGCGCTCCGATTCCTGCTAATACCTTTTTTTGAATCATATTCACTTAAAATCCCCCAATCTTGACAATTTCCACTATAGAAGCCCGAACGCTTTTTGACAATAGCTGAGCTGTAATTGGCATGACCGGGTAAAAAGACGCTTACGGTGCTGTCAAAGAATACTGGCGTAAAAAATTGAGAAAACAGGGCGGATGACCATACATCTTTTTGGCTTTTACATAGTTTATAGTAGACGCCGGCCCTGCTGACAAAGGGTCAGCGTAATTAAAAGAGGAGGTTTTTTTATGTACGGATATGGATTTGGCGGCGGATTTGGCGGCGGTTGCTGCGGCGGCGGATACGGTTATGGCGGTTACGGTTATGGCTGCGGCGGCGGATATGGCCGCACATTCGCATTAATCGTCGTATTGTTTATCTTATTAATCATCGTCGGTGCCGCTTATTTAGGCTGCGGCTGCTGACCTTATACACCATGAAAATCGGCCGGCCTGCTATGGCCGGCCAATTGTTTCGTTGCGCCGCGATAAAGAAATTCGCTATAATTTACATATTAAGCTTTAGGAGTGAAGTTTCTTGATTACTATGGAAAATATTGTACGCGACGGACATCCCGCGCTCAGAGAGATCGCTGAAGAGGTTCAGCTTCCCGCTTCTGACGAAGAAAAACAGCATCTTGCTGATATGATTGAGTTTGTGAAAAACAGCCAAAATCCTGAATTAGCCGAGAAATACAAGCTTCGTCCGGGCGTCGGTCTTGCCGCTCCGCAAACAGACGTAAAAAAACGGATGATCGCCGTCCATGCAGAAGATGCGAAAGGCACTTTATACAGCTATGCTCTTTTTAACCCTAAAATCGTCAGCCACTCAGTGGAAAAAAGCTACTTGACGAGCGGAGAAGGCTGCCTGTCGGTAGACGAACCCATTCCCGGCTATGTGCCGCGCTACGCCCGTATCCGCGTGAAGGCGGTGACGCTTGAAGGAGAACAGATTGACATCCGCCTCAAAGGTTTTCCGGCCATCGTGTTTCAGCACGAAATCGATCATCTGAACGGCGTGATGTTTTACGACCATATCGATAAAGAAGATCCGTTCAAAGAACCTGAAAACGCCATTGCCATTGACCGTTAAAAAAACCGGCACTTCCCAAAGTGCCGGTTTTCTTTATTTCAAAAGGCCCAGTTCTTTGACGGCCCAGCTGATTCCCTCTTCATCCACCGGCTTTGTGACGAAATCGGCGGCAGCTTTTAATTCCGGAACCGCATTTCCCATCGCCACCCCGGTGCCGACAAAACGGATCATCTCAAGGTCATTTAGTCCGTCGCCGAATGCATAAGTATCACTTACGCCGTACGGAAGCCGCTCAAGCACTCTTTTAATGCCTTCCGCTTTTGAACCGCCTTTCGGAAGCACATCCGTGGACAATTCATGCCAGCGGACGTAATCAAACTCCGGAAAAGCGGCATATGCTTTTTCTTCATGTCCGCGGCAGAATAAAAGCAGCTGATAAATTTCTTTTCCTTTATAAAATGTTTCATCAACTTCGGGATAAGGCGCTTTCAGACTGCCGATTCCTTCCGAGACGTGCGGATGTCCGGGGACGGTCGTTTTCATCGTGTCTTCCGCCATAAATACGACGGGGTGCTCCCCTTCTGCCGCCTGCTTTAATAAACGCGCAACCGCATCTTCAGGAAGAGGATTTTTATAAATGACCTCACCTTCAAATACGACATACTGGCCGTTGTATGAAATAAATGATTCAATCTCAAGCTCTTCCAGAATCGGTTTTACCATAAACGGGGACCTTCCGCTGGCGATAAAAACGTGATGGCCAGCCTCTTTAAGCGCCGTCACGGCGTTTCTTGCGCTATCGGGAATATGTTTATCATGGTCATAGATCGTGCCGTCAATATCAAAAAAGATCAGTTTTGGTTTCATGTCAATTTCTCCTTTTTCCCGTTTATCAGTCGTGTCTTTTTCAATATCATCATACAGAAAGTTTTTCTTCCGGAAAACCGCCTTGATCAAATTCCAGTTTTACCCACGAAAACAAATTCATTTTTTCCGCATACTACTGCTATAAAGGGCTTTAAAGGAGGTATACGATGCTGCGCCGATTACGGAAGAAACTCAGAAGACAGTGGGGCGGAATGCTCCGGAAAAAAGTCATCGCGTAGAAGGGATCTTTCGGTTTTTGAAAGTCCCTTTTTTGCTCGAGACTTTCCTTATAATCCGTTTTCGAATATAATAGAATAAGCGAGTCTAACATACGGCATTTAAGGAGAGATTTGGATGATTTATAAGGTATTTTATCAAGAGAAGGCTGACGAAGTACCTGTTCGGGAAAAAACAGATTCACTTTACATTGAGGGCGTTTCAGAACGGGACGTCAGAACGAAACTGAAAGATCAGAAATACAACATTGAATTTGTTCAGCCTGTGGACGGTGCTTTTTTAGAATATGAGAAGCAGAGCGAAAATTTTAAAGTATTGGAGTTATGAGCGGAATGAAATTTGTAAAAAATGACCAGACTGCCGTTTTCGCCCTCGGCGGATTGGGCGAGATCGGGAAAAATACGTACGGGGTGCAGTTTCAGGATGAAATTGTACTGATTGATGCGGGAATCAAGTTCCCGGAAGATGAACTTCTCGGCATTGATTACGTAATCCCCGATTACACGTATTTAGTAAAAAATGAAGATAAAATTAAAGGTCTGTTTATCACCCACGGTCATGAAGACCATATCGGCGGTATTCCGTACCTGCTCAGACAAGTAAATATTCCCGTTTACGGCGGTAAACTCGCGATCGGCTTACTTCGGAATAAACTTGAAGAGCACGGGCTGTTAAGACAGACCAAATTAAACATCATCGGTGAAGACGACATCGTGAAGTTCCGCAAGACGTCTGTATCCTTCTTCAGAACAACACACAGCATTCCGGATTCATACGGAATCGTCGTCAAAACACCGCCGGGCAATATCGTACATACCGGGGACTTTAAGTTCGATTTCACACCGGTAGGCGAACCGGCCAACTTGACAAAGATGGCTGAAATCGGGAAAGAAGGCGTTTTGTGCCTGCTTTCTGACAGTACAAACAGTGAGGTGCCTGATTTCACCATGTCAGAACGCCGCGTAGGCGAAAGCATTCACGATATTTTCCGAAAAGTGGACGGCAGAATTATATTTGCGACATTCGCTTCGAATATACACCGTCTTCAGCAGGTGATTGAAGCAGCCGTTTTAAACGGCAGAAAAGTTGCCGTATTCGGACGCAGTATGGAATCGGCTATTGAAATCGGACAAAATCTCGGTTACATTACCTGTCCTAAAAATACGTTTATTGAGCATAACGAAATCAATCGTTTGCCTGCCAATAAGGTAACGATTTTATGTACGGGGAGCCAAGGTGAACCGATGGCGGCGTTATCACGCATCGCTAACGGGACGCACCGGCAGATTTCCATTAATCCCGGAGATACAGTCGTCTTTTCTTCCTCTCCGATACCCGGAAACACAATCAGCGTAAGCCGCACCATCAACCAGCTGTACCGTGCGGGCGCAGAAGTCATTCACGGTTCATTGAATGACATTCATACATCCGGACACGGCGGACAGGAAGAGCAGAAATTAATGCTCCGCCTGATCAAACCGAAGTTCTTTATGCCGATTCACGGTGAGTACAGAATGCAGAAAATGCACGTCAAACTCGCGACTGATTGCGGCATACCTGAAGAAAACTGCTTTATCATGGATAATGGCGAAGTGCTGGCCCTCAAAGGCGAAGAAGCCGCTGTGGCAGGCAAAATTCCGTCCGGCTCCGTTTACATTGACGGAAGCGGAATCGGTGATATCGGCAATATCGTGCTCCGCGACCGCCGCATTCTTTCAGAAGAAGGCCTTGTTATCGTTGTTGTCAGCATCAATATGGACGACTTTAAGGTTTCGGCGGGACCTGATTTAATCTCAAGAGGTTTTGTATACATGAGAGAATCCGGTGATTTGATCAATGACGCGCAGCAGCTCATTTCGAACCATCTGGAGAAAGTAATGGATCGGAAAACAACGCAGTGGTCCGAAATTAAAAACGAAATTACCGATACGCTTGCTCCGTTCCTATACGAAAAAACAAAACGCCGCCCGATGATCCTTCCGATCATTATGGAGGTCTAAAAAAACTGCACTCATTACGAGTGCAGTTTTTTTTATTGCAGCGGAATATGCTGAAAGGCTTTGACATCAAACAGACCGGCCGCCGTCATTTTAATATCCGGAATCACCGGAAGGGCTAAAAACGATAAGGTGAGAAACGGATTGAAATCACCGGTGAATCCGAGCAGAGGAAGCTTTTCATGAAGCACGCCCAAGCTGTCATTGACCCATTCCGCCGACTTATCAGACAAAAGCCCGGCGATCGGAAGCGGAACGGAGTGAAGCAATTCTCCGTTTTTCACGGCTGTTAATCCGCCCCCGGTGTCACGGAGCCTGTTGATTGCTTTTGCCAAATCGGCATCGTTTGTACCGACGGCGATGATATTATGGGAATCGTGAGAAATGGTTGTGGCGATGGCGCCTTCTTTTAACCCGAACCCTTGTACAATCCCGAGTCCTATCATTTTTTCGCCGCTGTGCCGCTCTGCTACGGCGATTTTTAATAAATCATTATCTGTATCAGAACGAAACGCGTCAGCAGACGGTGCAGGCACTTCTTTTTTTCTCGTCTCCAAATGATTCGGTATCATTTCGATTACTTTCATTTTCCTGCCCTCATGAATCGGCATATAAAAATCAGATTCAGTCAGCGGCGATTTCAACCGCACTGTATCCAACAGCGCCTGGTCCGGCGAATAGGAACCGGCAGACTGTTCATCAACCGTTCGCCCGTTCTCGGCAACGGTCCGGCCGGCGACCATGGTCTTCGTGACGGCAGCCTCCCGTACATCTGAAATAAACAGCAGATCTGCGTCAAAACCCGGCGCTACCGCCCCTTTTGTTTCAAGGCCGTAGCACTCAGCCGCATTTAAGCTGGCGAGCTGATACGCAAGGAATGGATCAAGTCCGGCCTTTATCGCCATTTTGACTTGGTGGTTCACACTTCCTTCTGAAAGCAGATCATCTACATGCTTATCATCCGTACAAAAGAAAAAGCGGCGCGCGTTTTTTTCATTCACCGCCGGCAGCACATTGAGCGTATTTTTTGCCACCGATCCTTCGCGCAGCATGACGTACATTCCCCGTCTGATTCTGTCCAGCGCTTCTTCTTTTGTCGTCACTTCATGATCATTTGACACCATTGCGGTTCTGTATATATTGATGATATCTGAAGACAGTCCGGCTAAATGCCCGTCGATCCGTTTTCCGTGACGCTTGGCATCAAGCAGTTTCTGAAGCATATCCTCTTCACCTTCCGCAACAGACACATAATCCATTACTTCCGCAAGCCCGAGCACCTCTTTCTCCTGATAAAAAGGCTTTAAATCCTCGGCTTTTAATACAGCTCCCGAGCGTTCAAAGCTAGCGGCGGGAACACAGGAAGGAAGCATGAAACGGATGTTCAGCGGCGCCTTTTTCGCCTGCTCTATCATAAATGAAATGCCTTTTGCTCCGGAAACATTCGCAATTTCGTGAGGATCAGTAATGACAGTCGTCACTCCGTGAGGGAGGACGGCTTTAGCAAATTCAATCGGAGTAACCATAGAGGACTCGATATGAACATGTCCGTCAATAAAGCCCGGAACGATCATTTGGCCTTCTGCATCAATGACTTCTTCCCCTTCATATTCGCCCAGCCCGACGATCACTCCGTCCGTAATGGCGATATCTGCAGAGATCCATTCCTGGTTAAATACATCCATGATTTTTCCGTTTTTAATGACGGTATCGGCTTTTTGTCTGCCGGCTGATGCATTCAGCCGTTCAGCCAGTGTTTCTTTGTTCAAAATGAGGCCTCCTCTTTTTCTTTATATGGTACAATATGCTATCGGATCGCCTGATCATAGTCAATAAAAATTGCAGAATATACCGCTTACATGATAAATGTCTTTCTATTCTGACATAATAAAAGACCGTCCTTTTACGGACGGCTTTTCACTTTGTATGAAGCACTCTTTTTTCAAATCGGGAAATGTCCGTAAGAGAGCCGATAACGATGAGAATATCTTCTTTTTGAATCATTTCAGTCGCCAGCGGAGATACGATCACTTCTTTTTCTCTCTTGATCGCCACGATATTAATGCCGTACTTCGCCCGGATGTCCAGATCAAGCAGTGTGTTGCCCGCAAGCCTGCTGTTGGCCACGATCTCCACAATGCTGTGTTCGTCGGACAGCTCCAAATAATCAAGCACATTATTTGATACGATGTTGTGGGCGATGCGTTTTGCCATGTCACGTTCAGGGTGGACGATGTGATCGGCCCCGATTTTCGCAAGCACTTTCTCATGATAATCGTTCTGCGCTTTAACCGTGATCGTGTTCACGCCGAGTTCCTTTAAGATCAGCGTCGTTAAAATGCTCGCCTGTATATTTTCGCCGATTGCCACAATGACGTGGTCAAAGTTGCGCAGCCCTAAGTTTTTCAGCACCGATTCATCGGTTGAATCGCCGATGACCGCGTGTGATGCGATTTTGGCGTATTCATTTACTTTATCTTCATCAATATCCATCGCCATGACCTCAAGGCCTTCTTCACTTAATGCTTTGCAGATACTTCCGCCGAAGCGTCCGAGACCGATAACGGCAAACTCTTTTCTCATAACAGTACTCCTTTAAACAATATCTCTAATAGGAATAGTATCACATTTTCGGCAATGAGTTCATATAGCGTTTAAGCTTTTCTGAAAAGGCGGGTGATAAATACAGGTCCGCTCCGCGTTCGATTTCTTCCTGATAGTGACCCGGAGGCGCAATTTCCTCAGCTTTATCAAGAACCAGAAACGTCAGGACGCCTCTGTATACACGGCCGCCGGCACACACTTCTATGAACGCGGGACGGTATGTGTGGTTATCAACACCTTCTCTTTTGTACAGATAGGTTGCCGCTTCAAACGGGAGCTTGTACAGCACGCCTTCAGTTCGTCCCCCGTCTTCAACAAGATCGGCTCTGGAACCGTCAGGACGCCTTAACGTGAATCTCGTCGAATACCCTTCAACAACCGCCCCTCCGACCGGCTCGGCAAAGAAGTGGTCGACCCCCGCCTGTTTAAACCGGGCATTGTCCATACAGGAGCCGTAAGCAAAATAATAAACCGGACTGTCATCCTCCCGTTTCATAAAACGGTATTCTTTCCAGTCTCCGCTTTTGATACGGCTGAATGAGGCACACTGGTCGGGCTTTACGACATATGCGAAGGCGGTTTTATTCCCGGCATCCGTCGTCACGGCAACCTCTTTCCGGTCAAAATCAGCATAATACATATCCAGCTTACGGATCATCTGATGATCTGTTTCATACAATTCCCCGTACACAAAAGCTGTTTCTGCTAAAGACGCCGCAGGCTGACCTTTATCCGTTTCGTACAGCACACCGTTTATCGCGGCCTGCTCGCACACACACGGAGCGCCTTTCAGCAGTTCATGGTTTTCTTCACGCTTCCGTAACAAACCGTATACAAAAAGAAGCAAGTTATTTTTCCTCCTTTTGGACAGCAGCCGCTTCTAACGGCAGAATCACCTGAAACGTACTGCCTTCTCCATTTTTGCTCTTAATGTTAAGTTTACCATTATGCTCCTTCAGAATTCGCAAACAAATCGGAAGCCCGAGACCCGTTCCCTGATCTTTTGTTGAGAAAAACGGTTTCCCGATGTTTTCAAGCTTTTCTTTCGACATGCCGTTTCCTTCATCCTGTATGCTGATCACCGCGTATTCTTCATCCCGTTCTGTATAAATATGAATATTCCCGCCGTCAGGCATCGCTTCAATCGCATTTTTAATAATATTGATAAATACCTGTTTCAGCTGGTTTTCGTCACCGTTGACCATACAGGACTCAGTCTGCCTGAAATCCTTCTCAATCACAGTGTTCGACAGCACCGCGTTCGTGTCAAGAAGCGTCGCCACCTGCCTTAAAATATGGTTGAGATGATGAGCGGTAAACGTCACGGTCTGCGGCTTGGCGAGCAGAAGCAGCTCCCCCAGCACGAGATCAATCCTTTTAATCTCCGAAAAAATAATATCGAAATAATCCGTTCTTTCCGGATACTGGGCTTTCATCAGCTGGAGAAAGCCGCTGACTGACGTTAAAGGATTTCTTACTTCATGGGCGATTCCTGCCGCAAGCTCTCCGGCAATGGCCAGCTTTTGAGATTGCATGGCAAGGCGTTCGTTCGTTTCCAGAAGCTCGTCGACCGCTTTTTTCCGTTCACTGATATCAGACATCGTCCCCAGGCTCCCGACAAATTTCTGTCTGCGGTCATAATACAGCTTATAATGGACTTCCCCCCAAAAAATCGTGCCGTCTCTTTTAATATATTTGGCCGTAAACATTCCTGACGGGGACTGCTGCTTGATTTGGGAGATAATATAATCAATGATATGTTTTTCTTTTATAAAATAATCATTATACATCGTGCCCATACATTCGCTGATGGAGTGGCCCGTAATCGTCGTCCAGGCCTGATTCAAATATGTAATATTCCCTTGTGAATCCGTCTGAAAAACGATTTCCTGCAAATTGTCCATGATCCGGTTTTTCTCATCTGAAAGCGCCTTTGCTTTCTGCTCGCTGTCCTTCAGCTCCGCCAGCAGCTGCTTTTTATTGTCCACATAATAAGCCAGCAGCCAGACGCTGATTAATGTGACGGCGGTAAAGGTGATGTCAACGGGCCAGTTAATCGGATTCCGTTCAATCATATAAAATAAATAATCCCAAAACATAATAAAAATCATTGCCAAGATTAAGGAAATGATACGCGCTTGATATTTTCCCATAGTCCCACCTGCCGCTAGCATTTCTACATATATTGTAACATTGTTGACTGCATTATTGACTAAAAAATGATAACTATTCCCAATTAATTGAGCAGGTTCGCTTACTTTTCCCGTGAGTTTTTGCACAAGTTCATAATAAAAGGACGGAATGATGCCCCGCCCTTTTTGCTGATTATGATCTATCTTTTAACGCTTCCTCGATTTCCTCAAGCAGCATTTTCGCTCCTTCAGGACTTAAAATAATTTTGCCGTTGCCGTACTCCTGATTTTCGGAGGTAATTTCCCCGGTCATTAAGCAAATGCCGTGCGGCTTGTATTTTTTTAAGACAATTTTGTCTCCGTCAACGAAAAATTCAATACTATCTTTAATAGCGATATCCAATGCTCTTCTCAATTCAATCGGCATGACAATACGCCCGAGTTCGTCTACTTTTCTTACTACACCAATTGATTTCATAGAAATCCCCTACTTCCTTTAATGTCTCTTCTTTATGTCCAAGGAAAATCCTTCATAAACGTAGACGAAAGGAACGGAGCAAAAGTTTCTCAGCATCCGGAAATGAATGTTTTTTACAGAAAAAAAGCCTTTTGAAGTACGGGATACAGACTTTCCCTCCTTTTTTACAAAAACATTTCATTCCCGGCGGAAACCCCCAAAAATCGTGGTTTTTCTCAGAAACTTTAAATGTAGAATCAATTAAATCAGGATAGGGATTGGGTGAAAACATGTTTCAATCAACTGAGATCGGAATCGACTTAGGAACCGCTAATATACTTGTTTACAGTAAAAATAAAGGTATTATTTTAAACGAGCCTTCCGTTGTCGCTGTAGATACAACAACGAAAGCGGTGCTTGCCATCGGAACGGATGCCAAAAGCATGATCGGAAAGACGCCGGGGAAAATCGTCGCCGTACGGCCGATGAAAGACGGTGTCATTGCTGATTATGATATGACAACTGACTTATTAAAACACATTATGAAAAAAGCCGGAAAAAAAATCGGAATGACCTTCCGCAAACCGAATGTCGTCGTCTGCACGCCTTCAGGCTCAACAGCCGTTGAACGCCGCGCCATCAGTGACGCTGTCAAAAACTGCGGAGCGAAAAACGTTCACTTGATTGAAGAACCCGTAGCCGCTGCAATCGGGGCCGACCTCCCTGTTGACGAGCCGGTCGCAAACGTCGTCGTAGATATCGGCGGCGGTACGACTGAAGTCGCCATCATCTCATTCGGTGGCGTCGTATCCTGCCATTCGATCAGAATCGGCGGCGACCAGCTTGATGAAGATATCGCCTCGTTCGTCAGAAAAAAATACAACCTGCTGATCGGGGAACGTACGGCAGAACAAGTGAAAATGGAAATCGGATTTGCATTGATCGAACATGTGCCGGAAACGATGGAAATCCGCGGGCGTGACCTTGTAACCGGTCTGCCGAAGACAATCAGACTGCAGTCTAATGAAATTCAGCACGCGATGCGTGAGTCGCTCCTGCATATTCTTGAAGCGATCAGAGCGACGCTTGAAGATTGTCCGCCGGAGCTCAGCGGTGATATCGTTGACCGCGGCGTCGTGTTAACCGGCGGAGGCTCCCTTTTAAACGGGATGAAAGAATGGCTGACAGATGAAATCGTCGTTCCCGTTCATTTGGCGGCAAATCCGCTTGAATCAGTGGCTATCGGCACTGGGCGTTCATTAGACGTCATCGACAAGCTGCAAAAAGCGATTAAATAATAAGATTGTGCTTCTTTTTTCTCCGGCCGGCTCATATTGTGAGAACTGGAGAAACATTAAGGAGGAAGCATATGCTTAGAGATGTGGGAAGACGCGTAGCAGTAGCCGTCATTTTAAGCGGAATTATTTTGGGGGGTATGAGCATTTCACTGGCCAATATGCCCCATTCTCCGGCCGGCGGCGCCGTAAAACTGAATCACCCGTAAAGACGCAGCAAAAGCTGTGTCTTTTTCGTTTGTGCTCCTTTCTTTCCTTTATGAGGCGTTATTTGATATGATGAGAAAAACCGATGAGGAGGAATGAACGATGAGTTCGTTTACTGAAAAGTTAAATACATATGCTCAGCTGGCGGTAGAAGTCGGCGTCAATGTCCAAAGAGGACAGCATGTCGTAATCAATGCCTCAACTGATGTCCGGGAACTTGTCAGACTGCTTGCCAAACATTCTTATGAAAAAGGCGCAAAAAACGTCACCGTAAATTGGCAGGACGATGAACTGTCCAGATTAAAATACGAGATGGCACCTTTTGAAGCGTTTGAAGAGTATCCTGAATGGGAAGCAAAAGGAAAAGAAGAGCTCGCGAAAAAAGGGGCTGCGTTTATTTCTGTCGTCTCATCCGACCCCGACCTGTTAAAAGGCACTGACGGCAAACGGATTGCAGCGTTCCAAAAAGCCGCCGGAAAAGCATTGCATACATACAGACAATATATTCAATCAGATAAGGTCAGCTGGACGGTGATCGGAGCTGCTTCAACAGGCTGGGCGAAAAAAGTGTTCCCGGATCAGCCGGAAGAAACAGCCGTTCAGCTTTTATGGGAAGAAATTTTCAAAACGACCCGCGTAAATGAAGAAAACCCTGTGGAAGCATGGAAAAAACATGATCAAAATCTTCATGAAAAAGTGGAACACCTGAACAAAAAACATTACAGCGCCCTGCATTATCAGGCTGAAGGAACAGACTTAACCATTGAACTGCCGAAAAAACATGTATGGGCAGGCGCGGGAAGCGTGAATGAAAGCGGTCACGAATTCATGGCCAACATGCCGACAGAAGAGGTTTTCACCCTTCCGCAGCGTGACGGGGTGAACGGCACGGTTTCCAGCACGAAACCGCTGAGCTACGGCGGCAACATTATTGATAACTTCACTCTTACCTTTGAAAACGGCCGCATTGTCGATGTGAAAGCTGAAAAAGGCGAGGAGATTTTAAAAGGCATCGTCGAAACCGATGAAGGCTCACACTATCTCGGTGAAGTGGCCTTAGTGCCTTACGATTCACCGATTTCACAATCAAATATTTTATTTTACAACACACTGTACGATGAAAACGCCTCTAACCACTTGGCGATCGGCAGTGCGTATGCCTTTAATATTGAGGGCGGCAAACAAATGACACGGGAAGAGCTTGTTAAAGAGGGCTTAAATGAAAGCATTACACACGTAGATTTTATGGTCGGTTCCAAAGACATGAATATCGACGGTATTACCGCGGACGGGAAAAGAGAACCGATCTTCAGAAACGGAAACTGGGCATTTTAATAAAAAAAGGAGGCGATCAGGCCTCCTTTTTATTTCGCTTCATACATTTGCAAGTTGGCGCAGACGGTTTCCAAAACAGGTGTATCAATTGACAAGCCTTTCGCTTTCTCAAGCAAAAAGCCGTGTAAATGATCACCTTCCGTCACCCTGCCCTTTTTCATATCTCTCAGCATCGACGATTTCATATGGTAAGACATGCTTGTCAATGTGCGATAACTCTCTTCTTCCAGACCAGGATCTTTCGGGATGCCGGCAGCCTTGAAAATGGCTCCGATTTCAGCAAAGAGGCGCTTTGCCGTGCTGCGGCCGCCTTCTGTTTCTAAAATCGGTCCGACCGGCTGTTGAAACAGAGTGGTCACTCCCGCCTGCGCGGCAATAAACATATATTTTTTCCAAATGTCCTTTTCAATATCCCCGCTGATGATGACATCCGCTTTCACGCCTGCAAATGCGTTTTCCAGCTCGTTCATACGTTCTGTGCGCTCCCCGTTCCATTCACCGAAAACAAAGCGGTGGGCAGCGCTCGTATGAAGAATTTCCCCTTTGTCGTTAAGGGCGCTCTCAATAAAGCAGAGGCCGCCCAGCACCTGCCGTTTTGAAAAAGCTTCAAACAGCTGGTTATAGTGCCTGTATCCGTTTAAAAAAGGAATAATGACCGACGAAGGTTTGACAAACGGTTTGACATCCCCAATGACGTCCTGCAAAGAATACGCTTTTGATGCGATGATAACGGCGTCAAACTCTCCATCTTCGCCCGCCATGATTATTTTCGGCTTGATTGAAACATCACCATTTGCACTTTTGACGGTCAATCCCGTCTCTTTTAATTGTTCCGCCCGCTTCTGACGGACGAGAAACGTAACGTCATTTCCCTTTTCTGCAAGTCGCGCGCCGATATATCCGCCCACTCCCCCAGCTCCGACAACTAAAAACTTCATGATGCATTCCTCCGTCTCTTTTCAATTTATGTATTGCCTTTATTGTAACGGGAAGTCAGAAGATTGAAAACTTTTTTCATAAATAAAAAAGCAGAGTCTCCCCTGCTTCTTTATTACGCGTATAGCTCTTCAAGCTTTTTCTGCACATCCGCGTTTTCAAGAAATTCGTCATAAGACATTTGTTTATCAACAATGCCTTTAGGCGTTAATTCAATGATGCGGTTGGCAATTGTCTGTACAAACTGATGGTCATGAGATGAAAACAGCATAGCGCCTTTAAAGCTGATTAAGCCGTTGTTAAGCGCCGTAATGGATTCCAAATCTAAGTGGTTTGTCGGTTCATCCAGAATTAAGATATTCGCGCCGGAAAGCATCGCTTTTGAAAGCATGCAGCGCACTTTTTCTCCTCCGGAAAGGACGTTTGATTTTTTGTTGACTTCTTCTCCTGAGAACAGCATGCGTCCTAAGAAACCGCGCAGAAAGCTTTCGCTTTGGTCATGCGGCGAGTATTGGCGGAGCCAGTCGACAAGGTTCGCATCGCTGCCGTCAAAATATTCGCTGTTGTCTTTAGGGAAGTACGCCTGAGAAGTGGTCACGCCCCATTTAAATGTGCCGCTGTCTGCTTCCATTTCCCCGGAAATGATTTTAAACAATGTCGTAACGGCAAGTTCGTTGCGGCCCGTAAATGCAATTTTGTCTTCTCTGTTCATAATAAAGCTGACGTTATCAAGCACCTTAACCCCGTCAATCGTTTTTGTTAAGCCTTCAACCCGCAGCACGTCATTTCCGATCTCGCGTTCCGGCGTGAAATTGACATAAGGATAACGGCGTGATGACGGTTTAATATCATCAAGCGTGATTTTATCAAGGAGTTTCTTTCTTGATGTCGCCTGCTTTGATTTAGAGGCGTTGGCGCTGAATCTGGCCACGAACTCCTGAAGCTGTTTAATCTGCTCTTCTTTTTTCTTGTTGGCTTCCTGAGAAAGCTTTAAAGCAAGCTGGCTTGATTCATACCAGAAATCATAGTTGCCGACGTACACTTGAATTTTATTAAAATCAAGATCGGCGATGTGCGTGCACACTTTATTTAAAAAGTGACGGTCATGGGATACGACGATGACTGTGTTCTCAAAGTTGATTAAAAACTCTTCCAGCCACTGAATCGCTTTCAGATCCAAGTGGTTGGTCGGTTCATCAAGCAGCAGAACGTCCGGCTTGCCGAACAGCGCCTGTGCCAAAAGCACTTTCACCTTTTCTGAACCGCCTAAGTCGGCCATTTTCTTCGTATGCAGGTCTTCAGAGATGCCCAGCCCCTTTAACAAAATAGCGGCTTCACTTTCAGCTTCCCATCCGTTTAATTCCGCAAACTCTCCTTCAAGTTCAGCGGCGCGGATGCCGTCTTCATCTGAAAAATCAGGCTTCATATAAATCGCGTCTTTTTCCTGCATGACTTCGTATAAACGTTTATGCCCCATGATGACGACTTTCAGCACTTCACAGTCTTCATATTCAAAGTGGTTCTGCTTCAGAATGGCAAGACGTTCGCCCGGGCTCATATGGACATCGCCGGTCTGCGGCTCCAGCTCACCGGATAAAATTTTCAAAAATGTTGATTTTCCGGCACCGTTTGCGCCTATTAATCCGTAGCAGTTGCCCGGCGTAAATTTAATATTGACATCTTCAAATAACTTGCGATCCGCAAAACGCAAGCTCACATTATTTACAGCAATCATTTAGAATCCTCCATCGTGTCTATCATCATTAAAAGTATACCATGAATAAAGGGGAAGAGAAATGTTTCCCTGCGAATATACGGGTTTGAAAAGATGCAGGCGTCAAACCCGGAGCGCTGTGATACAATAGATATATATACATATTCATCACGGAGGAACAAGTTGAAGCTTTTAACACTCACAGAATACTGTCTTATGATTTTCTTCACCGGGGTTTTTCTGGCCGTCACAGGCTTTACGGCACGTGACATCGGCTTGTACGTCGGAATCGCCCTCATTTATACGTTTTCGCATCTCTTTTCAAAACGGATGCTTGAAAAACGCGGCAAAGAGAAGAAGCAGGTGAATCTTTTTTTCAGCGTTCTGGCCATTGTCGGATCAGTGCTGGCCACAGTATTGTTCATCGCCGTCGCCGCCTCGTTTGCCAAATAAAAAACGCCTGCTGTCCGAATCGGGCAGCGCGGCGTTTTTATTTTGTCTGACGCATATCATGAAACGGGAAGAACACAAACTTCGAGGTGCCGACGATCCGGTTTTCGGCAATTAAACCGAGTCCGTTCCGGCTGTCCATTGAATTCAGCCGATTGTCGCCCATGACGAAGTATTTGCCTTTCGGAACCTTTACGGGGCCGAAATCTCCCGTCAGGTTGACTCCCAGTTTTTTCGCTTCTTTTTTATTGCTCGCGAGGTACGGTTCTGCGATTTTTTTGCCGTTTATATAAAGCGTGTCATTTTTCATTTCCACCGTTTCTCCCGGTTTTCCGATGAGCCGCTTTACATAATGGACTTTCGATGTATCGCCGTTAATAATGACGATGTCCCCCCGCTCGATTTCTCCGATATAATTGACGCTTTTGTTGACAAACAGTCTTTCACCGTCATGTAATGTCGGGTACATTGATGATCCTTCCACTAAGTACGGTTCAAACAGGAAATGGCGGATTAACAGCGCAAGTGCAACCGCTATAATGATGGCCTTTCCCCATTCCCAATATGTGTTGGATTTTCTTTTTACCGATTTTTCAGAAGTAGGTTTTTGTTCTTCAGTCAACGTGGTTCCTCCTAGACGATCACTGTTTCGGTTCATGTACCATCTTTACTTTATCACAACTCATCACAAAATACATAACGCTTCTATGCGCATATGATTGAAAAAAGCGCCCGTAAAGGACGCTTTTCGCTTATTTCTCTACTACCGGTTTTTTGATGATTCCCAAGATAACCGCAGTTACAATCGCTCCGATCACGATGCTCATTAAGTAAAGCAGCGGATGGTTCGTAATGAATGCAACGAATATTCCTCCGTGCGGTGCAGGAAGCGTTACCCTGAAAAACTCTGTCAGTCCGCCCGCTACCGCAGAACCGACAACGGCTGCAGGGATGACGCGAAGCGGATCAGCCGCTGCAAACGGGATGGCGCCTTCTGTAACGAAAGCTGCTCCCATGAAGTAGCACGTAATACCGGCTTCACGGTCACGTTTAGAGAATTTGTGTTTAAAGAATGTTGTCGCCAGTGCGATTCCAAGCGGCGGAGCCATTCCGCCCGCCATGATGGCCGCATGCGGCGCATAGTTTCCGGCATCGATCATCGCGATACCGAAAGTGAATGCCGCTTTATTGAGCGGGCCGCCCATGTCGATAGCCATCATACCGCCTAAAATAATCCCCATTAAGACAAGGTTTCCAGTTCCAAGGCTTTCAAGCCAATTTGTTAAGAAATTCATAAACGCTGCTACAGGTGTGTTAATGACAAACTGCATCAGGACACCGGTGATAAAAATACCGAGCAGCGGATAAATCAATACAGGTTTTAATCCGTCAAGAGTCTGAGGGATAAAGACAAACAGCTTTTTCAAAAGGACTACGACATAACCGGCTAAGAATCCGGCAATCAGTCCGCCCAAGAATCCGGCATTCGCCTGCGTAGCCATAAATCCGCCGACCATACCCGGCGCAAATCCCGGACGGTCCGCAATACTCATTGCGATGAATCCGGCAAGAACTGCAACAATCAGCTTTAACGCATTACCGTCACCGATAAAGTTCAGCGCGGCAGCAAACGTGTTGTATGTCGAATCTTTCGGATCAGCTGAATGAATTCCCCAGAAGAATGAAATCGCAACGAGAATTCCGCCGCCGACGACAAATGGCAGCATGTTGCTGACACCGCTCATTAAGTGTTTATAGAAAGTACTTCCGATGCTTGTGCCTGATTTCTGTTTCGGGCCGTCTTCATTTGAAGCGGAAGATCCTCCGCCGCTGCCCTCGTAAATCGGCGCATCTTGGTTAACGGCTTTTTCAATCAGTTCCTGTGGACGCCTGATACCGGCCGTCACAGGCACTTGAAGAACATGTTTGCCTTTAAAGCGCTCCATTTCAACCTGTTTATCAGCCGCCACGATAATCGCAGGCGCGTCTTCAATTTCTTGAGCCGTCAGCTTATGTTTAATACCGCTTGAGCCGTTTGTCTCGACTTTAATGTCAACGCCGAGCTCTTTCGCTTTTTCTTTCAGTGCGTCAGCTGCCATGAACGTATGAGCGATACCTGTCGGGCATGCCGTAACCGCAAGGATTTTCCCTTTTCCTGACGGCGCTGCCTGTTCTTCCTGCTCTTCTTCTTCCTCATCGTCATCTTTGTCATGCTGATTGATGATGTCAATGATCGCATCTTCTGATTCAGCTTCAAGAAGCTGTTTGCGGATTTCCTCACGCATAAGAAGCGTTGAAAGTCTTGATAATGCCTCAAGATGCGTATTGTTCGCTCCTTCGGTTGCCGCAATCATAAAGACCAGGTGTGCCGGCTGACCGTCTAATGATTCATAATCCACACCATCTTTTGAACGGCCGAATGCGATGGCCGGGTTAATGACGCTCGCCGTCTTCGCGTGAGGAATGGCAATGCCTTCGCCGATTCCCGTCGAGCTTTGGCTTTCACGATTTAAAATGGCTGCTTTGTAAGCCTCTCTGTCATTTAATCTGCCGGCTTTGTCAAGCACTGTCACCATTTCATCGATAACGTTTTCTTTCTCTTTGCTTTCTATATTGAGATGAATTGTATCTCTTGTTAACAGCTCAGTTATCTTCACTTTTCTTTCCTCCTCTATAGACGTGTGACTTTAACTTCAGGAAGAAGCTGCTGTACAAACTCTTCAGTTCCGAGTTCTTCAGAAAATGCCGTCGCGCTTCCGGAAGCAACTCCTAAACGGAACGCATCTTCCAAAGGCAGCTGTTTTGAAATTCCCGCAAGGAATCCCGCGACGACGGAATCACCCGCGCCTACCGAATTGACAAGCTTTCCTTTAGGAACATTGGCGAGGAAAACCGCCTCTTTCGTAAATAAAAGCGCACCGTCGCCAGCCATCGAAACAATCGCGTGTTCAGCGCCTTGTTCAATTAATTTTTTACCGTAAGGAACGGCAGCTTCGGCTGAATCAATGACCGTATTGAACATTTCCCCAAGCTCATGATGATTCGGCTTCATCAAAAACGGTTTCATTTCTGTCGCTTTCATCAGCGCTTCACCGGAGATGTCCACCACTACCCGGGCATTCTGCTTTCTGCATGCCTCAGCAATTTTTTCATACGTGTTATGCGGCAGGGAGGAAGGGATGCTTCCCGCTAAAACGACGATGTCTCCCTCTTCCAGAGCGGAGAACTGTTCTAAAAAGGCATTGAACACTTCGTCTGAAATCGTCGGGCCCTGTCCGTTAATTTCCGTTTCATCGCCCGTTTTCAGTTTTACATTTATACGCGTGTCTTCATCCACCTCAGAAAAAGCCGTTTCCAGACCTTCCTGCTGCAAAAATGACGTGATATAATTTCCGGTAAATCCGCCGACAAACCCCAATGCTCTTGACGGCACATGGTGTCTTTTCAGTAATCTCGAAACGTTGATGCCTTTTCCGCCGGGATACTTCGTGTCATAGCTGGAACGGTTTAAACCGCCTACGGCAAAATCTTCAACGTGAACGATATAGTCAACAGACGGATTGAGGGTTACAGTGTAAATCATGGTTTCACTACCTTTACGACAGTTTTTTCTTGGTAATTATCGAATGCAAGTTCTTCAGCTTCAGTGGTAATGATAGCTGCATCGCCCAAGGCGGCGAACGCTGCGAAAGAAATCTCGCCGAATTTAGAAGGATCGGCTAAAACATACGCATTTTTCGCCTGTCTCACAGCCTTTGTCTTCAGAAGAGCCTCATCCGGATCGGGTGTTGTAAAGCCGGCTTCAATGTGCACGCCGTTCACCCCGAGAAAGCTTTTGTCAAAACGGTACTGGCTGACCGCCGTTAATGAGGCGCCGCCGATCATCGCACCTGTTCTATGCTTCACATATCCTCCGAGAAGATAAAAAGGAATCCCTTTCCTTATTAAAGCGTCGATATGCATAACCCCGTTTGTGACAACCACAATGTCCTTTGTATGATCTATAAAATCAATCATGTGCAATGTAGTTGTTCCCGCATCAAGGTAAATACAGTCACCTTCTTCTAATAAAGATGCCGCTTCTTCAGCGATCTTCAGTTTATCCTGAAGGTTTTTGGAGGATTTTTCAAGCATATCGGGTTCTTGCCTGCTGTTGGAAAGTTTAGACGCCCCGCCGTGAACGCGCTTTAAAAACCCGCGCTCTTCAAGTGTTGATAAATCTCTTCTGATCGTTGATTCAGAAGCGTTTGTCATGCTTATCAGCTCTTGAATCTTCACCACATCTCGCTTTTCAATCTGATCCATAATCAGCTGATACCTTTCAGGAGTGAGCATATTCCGCCTCCTTTGAAAACGTATTCATTTCGGCTGCAAGATAATTGTAAACGCTTTTTTTACTTCAAGCAACTAAAATCACTCAAATTCATTCAATAACTATCAAAATCTTTCACATTTGTTCATATTAACGTATGTACATAGGGTTTGTAAACTGTAAATTCGACAAAAAGGGGGACAATTGTATGACATTTTCTTTTTATCATAAATGAAAAAAGTCTATTATATTCATTCAATCATTAAAACACAAAAAACCCCATGCAGACTGCATGGGGCGCCGGTTATTCATACCGTAACGCTTCAATCGGATCTAAGCGTGATGCTTTGTTGGCGGGCAGCATGCCGAAAATGACACCGATCAGCATACTGAACAGCACGCCGATACAAACCACCTGCCAGGAAACGAGCGACGGCCAGCCTGCGATAAGGGAAACGAGTGTTGCTCCCCCGTAGCCGAGACCGATTCCGATTAAGCCGCCGATTAATGTAAGCACAACAGATTCAATTAAGAATTGTGTCAGAATCTGTCCTCTCGTGGCACCGAGCGATTTGCGGATGCCGATTTCTCTTGTCCGTTCCGTCACTGATACGAGCATAATATTCATGACCCCGATCCCGCCGACAACGAGAGAAATACCGGCGATCGAACCGATGATCGTCGTCATAACGGTCGTGACCTGACCGATTCCCGCCGCGATTTCTTCCATATTCATGACTTGATAGGCCTCTTTTGTACCGTGATTGTCATTTAAGAGACGGGCCGCTTCTTTTCCTGTTGTTTTGATTTGATCAGCGGACTCCGTCTGAACGGAAACGTTGCTGTAGTCGTTAGTACCGAAAGACGTTTTCAGCATGTTGAACGGCACATACATTTCACTGAGTCCTAACGATAAAAAGCCGCTCTCTTCTTTCAGTACGCCGATTACTTCTACGGGCTGTCCGCCGGCCCAGACGATTTTTCCGAGCGGAGACGTTTTCCCGAACAGCTTTTCAGCCATTTTTTTCGAGATGATTCCCGCTCTTTTCCCGGAAAGAAAATCATTGTCCGTAAATGTCCGTCCATCTTGAACGTCCAGCTTTTTTACGTCCAAGTAGCCGCTGTTAATGCCGTTCAGCGTAATATCCGTGTCTTCTTCATGGTAACGGGCCGTCATGGATTTTACCGCGGAAGCGACAACCTGCTTTACGCCGTCCACTCCTTTTAATCCATTAATATCTTCTTCTGTAAAACTCGCTTGCTGTAAGGCGTTCGGATTGGCTGTTAATTCTTCATCACTCGGCAGGTAAAACAATTCAATCGTATTGCCCGGCCCGCTGATGGATTGCTTCAGCATTTGCTCTCCGCCCTGGCCGACAGCCACAACAACGATTACTGAACCGACGCCGATAATGATTCCGAGCATTGTCAGAATCGATCTCAGCTTGTGAGCTCTTACGGAACTGAGGGCCATCCGGAGATTTTCTGACAGGCTCATTCCCCCACTCTCCTCTGCTCAGAATCGCGGGAAACGATCATGCCGTCACGGACGAAAATCACTCTGTTTGTACAGTCCGCCACTTCAGGCTCATGAGTGACAAGCACCACGGTCACGCCCTCTGCATTAAGCTCTGTGAACTGCTCCATAATGGAAATGCTTGTTTTCGTATCCAGCGCGCCGGTCGGTTCATCAGCTAAAATGAGCTTCGGTTCGTTCACGATGGCTCTTGCAATCGCGACACGCTGCTTCTGGCCGCCGGACAGCTCATTCGGCATGTGACGCATCCGATCCGCCAAACCGACTTTTTCCAGCGCGTGCTCAGCCCGTTCCTCACGCTCTTTTTTGCCGATACCGGCATAGATCATGGGGAGTTCGACATTTTTTCTTGCATTCAATCGCGGCAGCAGCTGAAACTGCTGAAAGACAAATCCGATTGATTTGTTCCGGACCGCCGCAAGCTCTTTTTCGGTGCATGAAGAAACATCTTCGCCCGCAAGCCTGTAACTGCCGGACGTCGGTCTGTCCAGACAGCCGATGATATTCATAATCGTAGATTTTCCCGATCCCGACGGTCCCATAATTGACACATATTCTCCTTCTTCAATCGTCAGGTCGATTGAACGGAGAACATCAAACGTCTCCTTGCCGATCTGATAGCTTTTTTTCACCTTTGAAAGCTGAATCATCTATGCTTTCACATCCGTTCCGTCAGTCAAACCGTCAGCCGGATTCAGAATGACTTTATCATCCTTTGAAAGCCCCTCTTTTATCTCCGTAAGCTGATTTGCGGTATCGCCGACTTTAACTTTCACGCGTTTGGCCTTCCCGTCTTTTACCGTAAAGACCCAGTGCTCATCTCCGTCTTTTTTGACTGCGGAGGACGGCAGCGTATCGGCTTTCCGTTTGTCGGTTTCAATGTTCATAATTAATTTAAATCCCGGCTTGCCTTCCGGAAGGTTTCCGATCAGCTTAACCTGAAACGGGTACTGGACGGCTTGTTCCGTGCTTTCCCCCGAAGCAGCGCTTGACTTTTGATCCGGAACGAGGCCGACAGCCGCCACTCTCCCTTTCCACGTTTTGCCGGGGATGGCGTCTGAGGTGATTGTAACGCTTTGGCCCTTTTTCACTTTCAGCGTGTCGTATTCGGACAAATTGCCGGCAACGACCAGGTGTTCCGGGTCTCCTATATGTATAACCGGTTCTTGAATATCCGATTTTTTAGAAGCCGCTTCTTGATTTACCGAGATAACCGTCCCGTCCATCTCACTCTTAACATTGAGATTCGACACTTGATTTTCAAGAGACTGCTTTTGCAAATCAGATTGCTTTAATTCGATTTCCGCCGTTTTTTGCTGAAGCTGCAGATCAGTCCGTTCGGATTCAATTTGTTTTTTGGCTTCCGCTTCTCCCACTTGTTTTGCCAGATCTTGTTCCTTGCTGTTTAATGCTCTGAGTTTTTCTTCAACTTGTTCGATTTGCATCCGTTTTGATTGTTCTGTCAACTCATTTTGTTCTTTATCAAGGTTGAGCTGCTCATTTGTATAAGTGACTAACGACGACCCTTTTTTTACTTTGTCGCCTTCTTTTACTTTCACTTTATCAAGAGTTCCTTTATCTGCTTCATAAAAAACATACTGTTCTTTAGAGAATTTAAGTGTTCCCGGAACCATAACCGTAGATGAGATTTCTCTGTTTTCCATGGTTCCGGTTTCGATTTTTTTTCCGGCGCTGCCGCCCGCGGGAGCGGCAGACTTATAAATATTGATACCGATGAATACTGCAACAATTACGGCGATGCCGATTCCGATCCAAATTTTTTTCATGTTATACACCTGCTGTCACTGAACTTAACAGTCCTCCGACTGCCGAAACCAAAAGCATAATAACAAACAGGACAATCGCGGAAGTCCAGGCCGCTTTTTTCGAAATACCGCCTGTATAGCGAAGTCCCAAAGCGAGCAGAATATAGCTCCAGATGCTGAAAATATCGATCGCGCTTAAAAAGACCGATACGCCGTCTCCGGCCGGTATGACACTCGCCAAAGATGTGACAGGGTACAGTGAGCCTGCACCGGTAAAATAAATGACAAGTCCGTTAATGACTAAGCCGATGTTAGTAATAAATGCAGTAAAGAGGCCGAGTGAGAGCATTTTTTTATAAGTTGTCACGCCGCCTGAAATTTTGACGCACAGCCAATAAATAAGCGGAACGATAAAGAGACCGATAATGCCTCCGAAAATCCCTCCGAAAATCGAGCCGAATTTCGCAATGGTTTTGGTCATTTCAATCTGATCATCGGTCAATCCGTCAAGAGATGAGCTGTTCAGCAGTTCTTCATAATTCATTCCGAGCCCGCGCAAAATACTCCCCGCCGCAATGAGAATGATGACAATCAGGAGAGGAATGCCGATGACCGGCTTTTCTTTTAATCTTTTAAACTGCACAACAGGACTTGTAATGACGCCGAAAATTGACGGCTTTTCCGTTACTGCCGTATTGCTTTTTTCCAGGTTTGGTTCCATATGGCTGATGCCTCCTATGTATTATTCTGTTTATACGTACGCTTTAGGCTGAGAGAAGTTTCAATTTTTTTGCCGTTTGCGTATTTATGCTAAATTGTAACACAAATTCTCAGCTTTACGTTCCATAATTATGTAAAAAAAAGCATCGTCAGACCGGTATGACGGGTGGCTCAAAACCTCGTAAAGGCACTGTTATCAGCCTATTCATGCAGTGAAAACCGCCTCAATTGAAAAACCCTTTAAATCCCATTTAGATATTCTCTGAAATTCAGCGCCTATAAACAAAAAAGCCGGATGGCAATGATGCACATCCGGCTCTTTTTTCACCCTCCGCTTACAGGAGGGATAAAGGCAATGGTATCACCTTCTGTTACGGTGCTGTTGTCTTTTACATATGTTTCATTGATTGCGATCATGGCATTGTCAATCGTCTGAAGGCCGTACCGTTCCTTTAACAGCGTTTTTACAGCAGACGCCGCCGTCTCTTTTTCGTCAAGTTCAATGACCGGTGTTCCCGCCTGCTCCGCAAGCCCGGCAAATAACAATACTTTAATCATCGCGATTCCCCTTTATCCAAATCCGGTTTTCCGTTCGGATAGGGCGTCGTTTCCAGCTGATCGCCTATCCATTCTTCCCCGTCTTCCCAGATTTCTTTTTTCCATATCGGCACAATCTGTTTTATCCGTTCAATTGCATATTCATTCGCCTCATATGCCGCCTTTCTGTGCGGAGAAGACACGGCGATTACGACCGCTGCTTCTCCGATATCAAGGACGCCGACACGGTGAGTGATTGCAGCTTCGGCTCCTTCCCATTTCGCGCTGATTTCACTGCCGATTTGAGAAAGCATTTGAACAGCCATCGGTTCATACGCTTCATATTCGAGACGCACCGTCCGCCGTCCTGCAGTCCACTCTCTGACCGTGCCGATAAACGTTGTGATGGCGCCGGCTTCACGCTTTTCAACTTTTTTTACGATATTTTCCGCAATGATAGGTTCCCTTGTAATTTGAAAACGTTCCATTTAAGCAGATTCCCCTTTCAGCTGCGAAAGCACAAACATAATGGCAGCCGGATCGTCCGCATGGAATAGGGGCTTGCCTGCATCTGTCGGCATATGCTCCGTATTTCTGCTGACAACCGCGATCACGCGCTCCAAATGCTTCAGCTTTTGCCAATCTTCGCTGTTTTTGATCATAATGATTTTCGGATGCGGCGCATGTTTAAACCCCTCTATGAGAAGACCGTCAATTCCCAGACATTCATACAGACTGATCAAACCCGCCAGATCCCATTTTTTTCGCGCCGTAAGCTGCAGGACGCCGTCCCCTTCTACTGCCGTAACCGCGGCTCCGGCTTTTGAAAAACGCTCCGAGTCTTTTCCGTCAGAAAAAGGTTCCGGTTCTCCGCCATGTCCGTGATGTTTTAAACATCCAATATCGCACTCTTTCGGCGCCGCTTTCAGCACACGTTCAATAAACGTTGTTTTACCGCTGTTTTGAAAACCTACGATCTGGACGATCGGGAAAGAATTGACCACGGCCATTCACTTCCATTCTCATCACGGATGAGGAGCGCGTGAACCGTCCGGCCCGCTTCATATCCCCTCGTTCCTCCCGGCAGAAGGATAAACGCGTTTGCTTCGGCAAGAGATGTGACTGAGCTTGATTTGTCGAGACCGACCGGTGACGCCATCATTTTTCCGTCCTTATGATAAACAAACGCCCTCACAAATCTCGTAAATGGATTAGGCTTCGGAAAGTCGTTTGTTAACACGGCTTCCGCCCATCCGGAATGAGGTTTTTCATTCAGAAGCCACGTCTGAATCATCGGTTTGACAAACAGGGTGAATCCGACATAACATGCGGACGGATTGCCTGAAAGGCCGAACAGCAGCATGTCATCGGCCCGGGCGACAGTTGTCACGCTCCCCGGGCGCATTGCCACTTTGTTAAAAAGAACTTCCGCTCCGAGCTTATTATAAATGTCCGGAAGAAAATCAAAATCGCCGACTGACACGCCGCCGGTCGTGATCAGAAAATCAACTTTTTTCATAGCTTCCTTCACCGCAGCATAGCTGTCATCAAAATCATCGGAAATTTTCCCTAAGTTCAGCGGTACCGCACCCGCTTCAATGACCTGGGCATACACCATGGCAGCGTTGCTGTTGCGGATTTTCCCCGGCTCAAGCGGATCGCTGACATGAAGAAGCTCGGTTCCCGTTGCGATAATGCCGACAACCGGCTTTCTGACCACGGGAACGGAAGCATAGCCGAAGGTTGCTAAAAGAGCGGTTACGCCCGGCGTGATTTTCGTCCCCTTTTTTAATAGCGAGCTGCCTTTTTTCGCATCTTCTCCTTGATATGAAATATTATCGCCCGCATCAAAAGGGCGTTTCACTGACATGTAATTCGTGCCGTTTTCAGAAAACGTTTTTGTCAGCTCAAGCATCACTACGGCATCCGCGCCTTTTGGAATCTGCGCCCCCGTCATAATGCGGACCGCTTCATAAGGGCCGAGTTCTTTTTCTGACACGGCGCCGGCTCCGATATGGTCAATGACTTCAAAGGTGACGGCATTGTCACGGGAAGCCGTTTTTGAATCGCTCGCCCTGATGGCAAACCCGTCATACGGAGAACGGTTAAAGGCCGGCACATCATGATCCGCCTTAACATCCTCCGCCAAATAGCGGTGGAGACTGTCCTCCAGCGCCACCCATTCGGTATCCCCCTGTTTTTTATACCGGCTCACCCGGCGGACTGCTTCGTCCACCTGAATCGGCGTTCTTTTTTCAAGCATAGCAATACATCCCCTTCCTACAATCCGATCACTCTGGCCAGAACTGAATTTGCTTCTTTTATATCGTTTGTACCGTGAATCAGAGCCCGTCCGTCCTGAAAAATAACGATTCTGAAGCGCTCGTACGCCATGTGCAGCAAAAACTCATTTGCTTCCACTTTACCGATCTGCTTCAGACGTTTGACAAGCTCTTCTTTATCCAGCCTCTTTAAGGCTTCCGATCTGATTTGAACGGTGTCTCTTCCGCACAGCACGCTTGCTTTCGGCCTGTTTTCAGGCTGCAGATACGGATATACAGGCTCCGCGCCGCAGGAAGGGCAATGATCCCGTTTGATCTGATCCACATTTATGCTCATATTGGTGTTATTCCACACGTCAAACGTGAAAAAGCGCCGATTTACCGCCGCATGATTTCCTGTCAGCAATTTCAGCGCCTCCGCTTGCTGATAAGCGGAGACGATATGAACCGCCGGAGGTATGATGCCTGCTGTATCACATGTCGCTCCGCCCACGGGCATTTGCTCAAACAGGCAGGATAAACACGGCGTAACCCCCGGAATAATCGTCATGCACATTCCCTGACTGCTGACACAGGCACCGTAAATCCAAGGTGTTTTCGTTTTCTGCGCCAGATCATTGATGACCATTCTCGTTTCAAAATTATCTGTCGCATCCACGATGCAATCCGCTTGTTCGATCAGCGGTTCAAGTGTTTCCGCCGTACCTTCCGCCGCGTAAGCATCGATATGTATATCACTGTTTACCTCTAAAAGACGCGCCTTGGCCGCCATTGCTTTCGGCAGGCGCTGTCTCGCGTCTTCTTCTGTATACAGCTGCTGTCTTTGTAAATTGCTCCACTCCACATAATCCCGGTCAATAATCGCCATACGGCCCGCTCCGGCTCTTGCCAGGCCCTCTGCCGCGGCTGTTCCGAGGGCTCCGGCTCCGACAATCAGGACACTGCTGTCAGCCAGCGCCTGCTGCCCTTTTTCCCCTATCGGCTTAAATCTTGTCTGCCGCGAATAGCGCTCTTCCATCTGTGTTGTCCCCTTGCATTTTTATTTCCATCATACCATGTTTCTTCCCGATCAGTCCTGATTTGAAGACTCGACATGCGCCAAAAGTCTGGTGTAATCATCCCATGTGTTGACATTAGCGAACTCCTCCGGCCCGGCGCCGATGTCTTCAGCCTGCACATAACAGACAGACAGCCGTTTCAGCGTGTCTGTCATTTTCAGTTTGTTTTGTGTCAGCTGATCAAAAAGCACATCCTGCACCCGTTTATGGTAAACCGCCAAGAGGGGCTGCTCTCTGTTTTCACAAACCGGTATGACAGCGTCCAGGTTTCCGGTCAGCTTCATTTCAAGCGCAGCCATCGTTTTTCTTGTCACGAGCGGCGTGTCACAGGATATGACCGTATATGTTTCGCCTTCCGTTTGTTCCATTGCCGTATATATGCCGGCAAGCGGGCCCATTCCCCGAAACCGCGGCTCATCGGGAAAAACATGCCGCTCCGTGTTTGATAAGAACTTTTTTATATGCTCAGGGCGGCTGATAATTACCGTTTCTCCGCCGCCGAAGGCTTTTTTCGCCTGTTCATAAAACATGCCGCCCTTCCACTTTGCAAAAGCTTTCGGTTCTCCGAATCTTCGGGAAGCTCCCCCCGCTAATATTACATTCACCCGTTTCATGTCATCTCTCTCCCATTCTATATAAAAGCATAGCAAACGCCTCAGCCGAAATACAATATTACGTTGCTTGTCTGTTTAATTAAGAGGAATAGCCGTTGTTCCTTTCCCATATTGTAGTGTTAACATCATGAGGGAGATGGTTCTTATGAAAATATCAGGTCCGTTTTTCCACGACACTTCTCAAGAGAACCTTTACTTGAAATCCGAACTTTCCAGATGCAGAAAAATAATTTCAGAATTTGAAGCAAGCTACTTCCATCAAAAAAATAATAAGCTTCAGGAGGAAAACGCCAATATTAAAGAGCGGCTTCACAAGCTTTCTGACGAATTGGAAGCCATGGCTCAAAAACACAAACAGACAAGTGACACGGAGCGTTCTTTGCATGAAATCAGAGCCGGGCTGCTGGATAAAATCGTCATTCTGCAAGAACTGCTTCAGCAGGAAACGTTTCGTCGGAAAAATGAGATGGAAGAAAAGCATCGTCTGCATCTTACAAATATAAAATTTGAAGAAGAAAATAAAAACTTACATACCCGCATCCGCTCACTTGAGACCGCCATTCAAACCGAACGGACTTCTCACGAAGATATGAAACAGCGTTATCATGCCGCTGCAGACGAAAATACCCGGCTCCAAACACAAATGATAGAAAAAGAATACCAGCTCAAACATATTAAAATAGAAATTAATCATATGAGAGATCGAATACTAGAAACAAAAGAACGGCTTGTAGAAATAGAAAAAACGAAAGAAAAGTTATTTCAAGAAACCATTCTTTCGTATAAACGGCAGCTGGACGAAAGTGATGCTTGGATTGCCGGCCATTTTGCTGATATTGACAGCCGCACGGCGGAACCGGCGGAACAAACTCTGGAAATTCCTTCCGTTTCCAAAGAGACTGTTCAGGCAGAAGACTTGCTTACAGCCGTTACCGAACAAGTCATCTCCCTTCAAAAACAATTTGTACAATCAGAGTCCCGCGATCAGTCGTTTGATGAAAAACTGGATGCGTTGAAAGAACGCGCTGACGGCGAAAAGCCTTTCCAAAAATATGTTGTCAAGCTTGAAAAAAAGCCTGGAAAAGATGCGTCACTTCCGCAGAATAAACGGGAAAGCGCAAAAAAACTGCTTGAGTAACGCAAGCAGTTTTTACTGTTTTATTCAGCAGCCGTATCATTTGCCGTTTCTGCTGTTTCCTGAGAAATTTCTCCCTCAAGAATATATTGGCCGCGGTATGGTTTTTTCACTTCCGGATACATTTTAATTAAGCTTTGCATAAATGTTGTCATATTAGGAATTTCAAGGCCGCTTTCCTTTTCAATTTCCTTTTGCAGTTCGGAACTTTTGATCGCTGCATTGTGGCGTTTCAATGTTTTAATCGCTGCTTCGCGCAGTTTTGCCGCTTTCGATCCCGGTCTCGCCGTCCCTCTTCTTCTTCTTGTAGAACCGTCTGGAATGCCTGCGGGAAGAGACGTAATAGACTGCATCTGCTGCTGGGAGGATTGAGGCTGTGTCTGCGGCTTTTGATAGCTTCTCATTTCCTGTGCTGCAAGCTCTGCAAGTACCGGGAGGGAGTCATTTTTTTTCTCCGGACGAAACTCTTTTTTTGTATCGGACAGGCTGCCCGTATTGTCTAATTCTCTCAGTTTTGCATATATTTTATCACGTTCTATTTGATATTCACGAATGACTTTTACCTCTGCTTCGTTCAATTGTTCTAAACGTAAGCGCAGCGCTTCTCTTTCATTAAACATGTGTAAAACCCCCTGTCAAAAATTTAAACGCTTTTATTAAGATATTAGATTACAAAAGTAATTTTATCAACTATTATTTTATCATTTTACTATTTTATTTACTCTATGAAAAATTGCTTATTTTCTGAAAATGGTACTTTATATACAAAAATCCCTTATCATATAGGGGATTCTGGACAAAGTTCCAATTTATTCAACCATTTCAAAATATAACTTGAAATTACTTGTTTAATGAAAATTAGCGTGATATCTACAATTTTCGACTATAATATGTAAAAGATAATGATATGGATGAAACAAGCGGTACAGCGTGTTTACGGCTGTTTCTCTTATTTTTTAAGCCACACATGTCATATTGGATTTTTTTATCCAATAGACACAAAAAAACCCTGTTACCTAACGGCAAAGGGTTTGCAGAACCGAGACAATAGTCCGACGGAGATTGTCCCGATTACTCAGAAGCCTGCTCCGTTTCTGAAAGTACCCGGCTGATGCGTTTTTCAAGCATTTTCATCCCGCTCTCTCCCGCTTGAAAATGGCGGAGCTGTCCGTTTTTATCAAAAACGTAATAAGCCGGCACATATTCATTTTCAAATACGTCAGTCAGCGTATGATCGCTGTCGACGCAAATCGGCTGAGAGATATCGTGCTCAGCCGCTGTTTTCTTGATTTTCTCAAGATCAAGATCGTCTTCGGAACGGGGCGTGTGGACGGCCAACACATTCAGCTGATCTTTATATTTATCACGAAACCCGTTCACCTCAGGCATCGCTTCTTTACACATGCGGCAGCTGGCGGACCAGAAGTGAATCAGTGCCGGCTTTCCGCCGACCAGCTGTTCCTTCGTGACTTCTCTGTTAATCCATGCTTCAGCGCCGGGCAATTCAGGCATTTGCTGATGTAATTTCATCTCATTTCCCTCCTTATGAAAAAGTTTTTTGCCGGGGCTTTCAGTCCGCCGGGCCACGTCCTCCTGTTTTCTCTCCAAAGGATATGATTTGGCTGAATCACCATGTTAAAATGAGTGTGGAGATTCTTTAGTACATATCTTCACAAAAATGAAGATATTGAAACCGG
The DNA here is from genome assembly GCF_053663455.1 of Bacillus sp. JK62. NCBI lineage: Bacteria > Bacillati > Bacillota > Bacilli > Caryophanales > Bacillaceae > Bacillus > Bacillus sp. JK62. The sequence goes on along the minus strand of NZ_JBSJQA010000004.1, from coordinate 205,901 downwards.
GGCAATATGAACAAATCATAAATGTAATAACTGGTTTCTATGAAAAGGTTTATCTTATTTAAAAAACGGGTATATCACTTTTAGCTTTTTCTGCAATAGACTTGAAAGGAAGACATCACTATGATTGATTTAAAACACTTTGATTGGGCCGGGCTTCTCACATCTGCCGGGATTTTCATCATAAAGCTGGCTCTCATTATTTTAGCGTACTTTATTTTCCGGACGGCAGGAAAAAAGCTGATCAAGCATCTGTTTCAGAAATTCGAGCAACAAAACAACCTCTCCACGGGCCGCGCTTATACTTTGCGAAGCCTCGCGCTCAATGTGTATGGATACATCCTGATATTCGTTTTTATTGTGATGATTTTGGATTTATTTCACTACAATCCGAGCGCTCTCATTGCCGGCGCCGGCGTGGTCGGTCTCGCAGTCGGCTTCGGGGCTCAGGGGCTTGTCAGTGACATCGTCACCGGATTTTTTATCCTTTTGGAAAAACAGATTGACGTCGGTGATTATATTACGGTTGCCGGCTACAGCGGCATTGTCGAGCAGGTCGGTCTCCGTACGACGCAAATCCGGAGCTTTGACGGCACGCTTCACTATCTTCCCAACCGGGGCATCACGAATGTGAGCAACCATTCCCGCGGAACGATGCAGGCGCTTGTCGATATTAAAGTGCCGCTTGAAAAAAATCTTGATGAAACCATTCAAATTCTGCAAACCGCGTGTGACAAAGCAGCCGCTGAGCTCCCGCAGATTAAGGAAGGGCCGGACGTCATCGGGGTTCAAGATTTAAGCACGTCAGAAATGGTGATCAGAATCATTGCCAAAACAGAAAATATGGAGCAATGGCGGGTTGAACGCGTACTGCGGAGAGAAATAAAAATCGCGCTCGACCGTTTTAAAAACGCCGCTTCCGCCGAATAGAAAAACCGAAGCGTAAGCTTCGGTTTTTTCTTTTTAATGAAATTTTTTTTCCACTTCGCTGCAGATTTCGTCGGCGGTCATTCCGGAAGCCGTAATGACGGGAGCCTGAGTTGACGTATCGGCAATTCCTTGAACATTGCTGTCAAGTCCGGTTACGACACAGCAGTCACAATTCTTCGCATCCTCAGGAGTCTTCATCATCACTACGTCATATCCTTTTTGTTTTAACGCCTGTTCTACATCCGATAAAGATTGTTCAATTCCAATTTTTTTCGTCATATTGAACACCTCCGTTATGTAGAATGCTCAATTTTTGTTAGATTATTCTTCTTTTCGGATTTAATTGGCATACTTCGAAAAATATCCGACCATGACATTTACCGCGGTTTCCATCGCATCTTCATCCGGGTTCAGCTTGGCGTGATGAAGCCCGTGGGATGAATCGGCCCCCAGCCAGAACATAAAGCCGGGATATTTTTTCAGCATATATCCGAAATCTTCTCCGGTCATCGCTTCTTTCGCCGTTTTCACGTCAGCAAGCTGATGATCGCTGACAAATTGCATAAATTCTTCGGTCAGGCCGCTTGTATTATAAACTTGATGATAAACGGACGGATACGTGACTTTTCCTTTGCATCGGAAGCCGATTTCAATTCCTTTGACAAGCTCTTCAATCCGCTTTTTCACCATACGCATTGATTCCTCGGAAAGCGTCCGGATGGTTCCCTCCAAATGAGCATGCTCTGCGATGATATTTTGCGCCGTGCCCCCGGTAATCGTTCCGACAGTAATTACAGCGCTGTCAAGCGGATCCGTATTTCTGGATATGACTGTTTGCAGCTGCGTGACAAGCGTGCTCGCGGCAACGACCATGTCGTCTGCTGTATGCGGATATGCCGCATGTCCGCCTTTCCCCTCAAGATCGATGACAAGCTCGCTCGTATTGGCAAACAGCAATCCGCTTTTGGTGGAAATGGTGCCGACCGGCTGCTCAGGTGCTATATGGAGGGCGGTGATCAAATCCGGCGTCCATTTTTTCAGCACATCGCTTTCAAGCATCGGTGCCGCTCCGCCCGGTCCTTCTTCAGCCGGCTGGAATAAAAAGAGCAGATCATGTTTGACGGGATGATGGACAAAATGATCAATAATGCCGAGCGCGATGGTCATGTGCATATCGTGGCCGCATGCGTGCATAAAACCGGGGTGCTCAGATGCAAACGGAAGCCCCGTCTGCTCTTCAATCGACAGAGCGTCTATATCCGCTCTGTAGGCGAGCATTTTTTCCGGAGCCGTGCCGTTGACTTTGACAAAGATGCCGGTTCTCCAAGTTTCGATTTCAATTCTTTCTTCCGGATATTGGTTTAATAGATTCAGCAGGTACTGCTGGGTTTTATATTCCTGAAAGCCGATCTCCGGAATGCGGTGCAGATCTCTTCGGATGGCAATGAGCCGCTCTTTTTCCATATGTATTCCTCCTTGAGATAAGAATAAGGCGTGGATTTTATCATCCACGCCCATTCTATCAAACCATTCCTTACAGCTGGCGTAATTCCTGTTTGATTTCTGTTTTTCCTTTTGTTTTTTCATCGATATCTTTGATTTTTTTCGCTGGTGTTCCCGCTACAACGGTATACGGCTCGACGTCATTTACAACGATGGCTCCGGCGGCGACAACCGCGCCTTTACCGATTGTTACGCCTTCAAGCACAACCGCATTTGCGCCGATCACAACGTCGTCTTCTACGACAACAGGCTTAGCGCTAGGCGGCTCAATAACGCCCGCTAATACAGAACCCGCTCCGATGTGGCAGTTTTTGCCGACAGTCGCGCGTCCTCCGAGAACAACGTTCATATCAATCATCGTACCTTCGCCGATGACTGAACCGATATTAATAGATGCACCCATCATGATAACGGCATTGTCGCCGATTTCGACTTGGTCGCGGATAATAGCGCCGGGTTCGATTCTCGCTTTAACATCTTTTAAATCAAGCATCGGGATCGCAGAGTTGCGGCGGTCATTCTCAATGACGTAATCCTCAATTTTGTCTTTGTTTTCTTCGATTGCGCTTTTAATTTCAGCCCACTCGCCAAAAACGACGCCGGATTGGCCGTTCAGGAATGTTTTAGCGGAATCGCCAAAGCTGATTCCTTCAAGATCGCCTTTTACATACACTTTTACAGGCGTTGATTTTGTACTATTTTGAATAAATGAAATAATTTCATTTGCATCCATCATTTTCATATGTATTGTCCTCCTCTGATTTTCTACCTCATTACTGTAACAAAGGAAGGATACAAAGACAAGAAAAAAAGGAACAAGCCTTTATTCTGCCGGCTGGCTGCACAGCGCAGCAAACTGTCTTCCGAATTCCCGGAGCTCTTCTTCCTCACTGCCCTCAGGGTTGTTTTCAATTTTGACCGACGGCAGCACCACCCGTCCGCCGCGGGCCGTGATTACTTTTTCCAATTCGTCAACCGCTCCGCAAAAAAACTCATAGGACGTATCTCCGGAACCGAACAAAGCAAATGTTTTTCCCGTAAACTCCAGGTTTTCCATATCTTCTACAATATCGAGCATTTCATCAGGAAGATCCCCGTCTCCCCACGTATATGTGCCTAATAAAATATACTCGTAATCATTAAAAAGTTCGGCATGAATATCCATCGCTTCATATCTGTCTACGGATGCTTGTGCTTCGATCAGCCCTTTTTCAATTAAATCCGCCATCGCCTCGGTGTTTCCTGACATTGTAGCGTAAACAAGCAATACATTCCCCATCTTCGTCTCTCCTTTATGCATAAAAACTAATGTGCGAGCCGAACCGCCTCATACGGTCTGACAAACTTACTTTCGTAAAGGCCCGCGCAAAAAAAGTTTTCTTCCCGGTTGGCCACCCGCCATCCGTGACCGCGGATCGTATCAAACCACTTTAATTCACCGGCGGCAAGATCAGCTTGATAAATACGCGAAAATCCGCTTTCGCCCTGTGACGATGTGACATAAATAGTCCCGTTATCCTCAGAAACGTCGAGAAATGACTTTTCCCTTACAGCGTCCCCGGCTGTAATGGCAAACTCCTCTTGCGTCCGCACGTTTCGAACGGCAACCTCCCCCCGTTCTCCCTTTGCCGCGCCCTTTGCTGCAATGAGCCAGTCATTCTGATACATCATCATTGAAGCCGTCATGCGCTGCCTTTCACGGCTTATACGCCGGATGCGGCCTTCCGTCAGATCATACGCCCAAATGCCGCCATGATTCATATGAATCCGGGTGCCGATATAAATCGTCTGACCGTGTAAACAAAGCGAACGGATGACAGGCGGCTCCTTTAATTGTGAAAAGGGCTTAGCCACATGCCAAGTGACGCCGAAATCATCAGATAAGTAGAGGCAGTATGTGCCGTGCGCACAGACAAATCCGTCATTCCGTCCGGCAACGGCCCATACGGAGGCGCTGGTCGGAAATCGGGAGGCCGTCCAAGTCTTTCCTTGATCGGCCGATCTGAGGACGGCGCCTTTTTCTCCAGCTGCGAATATGTAGGGCCCTATATAAGTCAGCACATGAATCCTGCTTTTCACTCGGAATAGTCTTTTCCAGCCTTCTTCCGCCGAAAAATGAAAAATACCTTCGTCTTTCACAGCGACAAAAAATCCCGAAGATACTGATGCCATGACAGCCGTCGCGCCTTTATGAAACATGGCACCGGTCTCCGTGGTGAGCGGCCCATGCAAGAAAACCGCGGACAAATTCTTTGCAGCATTCTTGATCTTCAGCCGTCTCGGGCGCCAGCTCAATTTTCAGCGTTTCCGGGTATAAATTGGCTCCGGCCTGTTCAAACGCATCGCAAAACAGCGTGACCGCTTCACAAAACTTCGGGTAGGCGTGATCGCCTGAACCGAAACAGGCCGTTTTCAGTCCGTTGAGCTGGCTGTGCAGAATATCTTCGTAAAAATCTTCCCCTTCGTAAGGAAGATCACCATCCCCCCATGTGTATGTGCCGACAAAAACATAATCATATGCTTTGAGAGAATCCGCATCTGCTTCGTCCATATCAAGACAGTCAACCGCTATCTGATGCCCGCTCAGTGTTTCTTTTATAATGCCGGCAATATCCTCTGTATTCCCCGACATGCTTGCGTATATCATTAATGCTTTCTGCATATGATCACCTCGTAATTGATAATGATTTTCATTAACATATATAACACTTTAAATGATAATGATTTTCATTGTCAATAAAAAATAAAAAAAGACAGCATGATTGCTGTCTTTCTAAAATGGGCGTTCCTGTTTCAGCATATCTTTAATGACAGAAACAAAAGCCTGCACCTGTTTTAATTCAAATGCCGGCTCATATCCGAGCAGCCATGTGTCACGGCCGATCGGATGATCCTTTGTATCAAGCAGGGGCATTTTATTTACTTTGTCTTCCTCTTCTAAGGTGACTGACGGCAGAATGGCATAACCGATCCCGTGCAGCGCCATCTGCTTGCACGTTTCAATCTGATCGACAAGGATGGTCTGTTTCGGCGAAGTTTTGAATTTTTGATGCCACCAATGCTGAATTTCCTGAAAATATGTACTGTCACTTTTGAATTGAATAAACGGCCGGTCGGTATGGGCAATATCATCAATACAGGAAATTTCCGTATCGACCAAATATAAATGATCGGTCATTAAATAATCTTTCCGGCCTTTCCATTCCGGATTTCCCCGGATAATGCCGATATGTACCTGATCTTCATACAGACTTTTCAGCATTTCGCTGCTCCACCCTGTAATGAGAGAGACCTTTGCATTCGGATATCGTTCCACATATGTTTTTAACACTTTCGGAAGCCAGTGCTGCCCGATAATCGAGGCGACGGCAAGCTTTAATGTGCCGTGAATCTCACCCTCAAGTTCATCAATGTTTTCTCTGATTCTTTCTTGCCGATCCGTGACGTCATTTGCAAATTGTATGATTTTTTCTCCTGCCGGCGTTACCGTAAGTCCTTTTTGAGACCTAAGAAAGATCTTTGTTCCCCAGGCTTTTTCAATGGTCTGCAATCGCTGGGACAGAGCCGGCTGTGACACGAATAACCGTTCGGCAGCCTTCCTCATGTTTAATTCCTCAGCTAAAACTACGAGCATATGAAGCTCTTGAAGCTGCATGTCGTCCTCCTTTTCAATGCCTTTTCATATTTCTTATCTACCATTCTAATCAAATAAAGGCTGCCGAGGCAAGCGCCACTCATATGTATGCGTTTTCTTTTTCTGGCATGCGAAAGAACAAATAGGCTGATCGTGCGAGCCTACTTATTCAATGATCTGATATGACTGCTCAACTGCTTTAATACGACTCTTCTCGTGAAAATGCCTTCAAAGACGCCTTCATCATTTTCAACGCAGACAAAGCCGTTGTTAATGACCATGCTGAACCCTTTGATAATCGGATCATTGATGTGGAGACGGGGAATGTCTTTCAGCATGACTTCCTCAACCGTAATTTGATCCAGCTTCTCAAACTCGATCCGTTCAAGTCCGAAAATGCTGTTCATAATCATATTTGTCCCGATCAAACCGTGCAGACGGTACGAAGCGTCAAGGACGGGAATGGCGGTATAGCCGGTTTTCGTCAGCACTAATAGAGCATGCTCAAGGTTGTTTCCGACTTGAACGTGCGCCACTTTATCCGCCTCGATCATAAATTGTCCGACTGTTGCATCAAGAAGCTGATCTGATTGTAAGCTAATCATGTCACTTCGACCCCTTTACATTTTTCATCAAAGCATGTATTCCCTATATTGCAATAATATAAACATTATCATTTTTTGTCGAAAAGTTTCCGTCAATAAAAAAGATACTCTTTGCAATCGAGTATCAATTTATAGGCCGCTGATTAATTTTCGTTCCGAAAACGGTCATAGAGCGTTACGAGTTTTTTATAAGTGGTTCCATCAACGCTTTTTGACCCTGCTTCTATATCGTTGATTTCGCTGGTCAAAAGCTCAATGGCATATTCTTGATTGATCAGGATATTCAGCAGAAGTTTCTGTTCTTCTTCCGTAAATCGTTCACCGATAAGACTCATACGTAATCAGGCCCCCTATTTTTAACTGAATACCTCCGAAAGCAAGGTGAAATTTGCTTTCAGCTCTACCGCTAGAATAAGTAAACAGAAAAAAATCGTCAACCGCATAATTCGACATTTTGCGGATTCTGTATGAAATATTATTTTGTGTAACGATTGGCATAACTGAATGCTGTGCAGGAATCGGGCTTGATTTTCGCTTCAATGCCCATCGAGGTAATGCGGCCGGTCATTTCTTGTATCAATTCTTTTGTCAGCCCTTTTTGACCGATATCCAGATGCACTTCAAATGAAAGATCCGCCCCTTCATCCGCAAAAGGCAAGAGCAAATCTGTCAGTTCCATAAGACGGCCGTCGAGGATATGCGCAGCCATCTCCTGGCTGAACGCGGTTTCCAGCGAAATTTTTTCGCGAAGGCTATGTATCGGTCTTGCAAGATCGTGATTTTTCAAACAGCCCCAAGCTCCCTTGCCTGTACGGTGCAAGTGTATAGCCGTAATAAACTTTGTGAAGTCACGGTAAACTTGTGAATCCGTCCCTACAGACAGCACGTATGCTGAACGGGGGTCTTTATTGACAAAGCGTTTCAGCCGCTCCGTCACGTCTTGAAAGGTCATCTGTGCCTCAGAAAGATTATAAAACAGAAAAGAATCAGCCATGTACGGACACTCCTCTTTCCAGAGTCTACAACCAAACGAACAAGCACGTTCCTTTGCATGATTTAATAAAGCTCCGCTTGCGGAAGACCGGAAGCTTGGTCAGCCTGAAAAATCAAATCACATTACTGAAGGAGCTCAAAAATTTCAATAGAAATCATGTCAATGTTATCAAACGGATATGTGTTAGGTTTTTCACCTTTTTGGAAAACCGTCAGTTCAAACGTTTGATTTTTTTCGAAATATTTAACACTGCAAATTTTTTCGCCGTTAACTTCAAAATAACGCTGCATCGGCTCGTTAGCCGCTTCCGCTGTTTCTTGCAGACTTTGCAGCCGCGTGATGATACCCATTAATTGTGACATTCTAAAAAAAGACTCCTTTCAAAAAACAACTTCAAATCAACAAGTATTTATTATAATACAAGTCCTACAGAGCATCATACCATAAAGTAGACCGGGATGGCATTTTCCCGCTGGATTTTCAATAAGAAAATAAACGGGAAAACCGTGTTTTCGAATAGTTTGAAGCTTTTTTCGGAATGTCATACACCTTTCAAAAATAATTTTTCGCTTTTTGAGCCGCCATTGTCAGATGTATGTGAGGAGAAGCCCTTTTATGAGGAGACAGCATAAAAAAACTTGGCGGGGGTAGCGCCAAGCTTTTTCGGATCTTGATCTGATAGAGGGGTTGGGGAACAGAGAGTAACTTCTCTCTATAACTAAATGATAATGATTATCACTATCATTGTCAATCGTTTTTTAAAACTTTTTCACATTTATAAAAAAAGCGGCATACAGCAGCCGCTTTAAAGTAACCCGTCCTGTTCATATAAATAAGAGTAAGGCAGATCGATAAATAAATACATATTGTCATCCATCGGGTATGAAAAGGTTCTGATCATCTCACCCGTCTCAATATCACTGTACAGGTCACTGAAAAAGCCTTTTCTTGAATTCCGCATCTTCATAATGTTTTCTAAAAAGTACGGACGCCAGCTCCAGTTTTTCTCCACGTATTCAGGCTGATAAAGCCATTCGCCGGACTGCTTGAACACATTTCCCGTCAGCTGATAGCCTTCTTCATCACACATATAAATTCTGAAACAGCAGTCGGTCAGGTTTTCCGCCAGTTTTTTAATAAACTCATCGTCCGCCTGATGGGTTTTCTTCAGTTCGGAAACTGCCTGATTGACCCGCTTATAAAAATTCTCAGAGTGTTCGTATACTGTCTCCAGCTTCTTTTTTTCTCTCGTGATAAATTGCTGAAACTCCGTTTTCAAGCGTGCTTTTAACAGGCTCCGGTCTATAAAATCGCCGCTCGGCGCCTGCAGATAATAGCCTTGAAAAAATCGGCCTCCGTTTCTCCATGCGTACTGGAGCTGAAAATCAGCTTCTATATCTTCATACAGCAGCGCGGCGCCGATTTTTCTCGCCAGCAATGAAATGCTGTACAGCACATGCTCATATGATGGTGACGGCTGAGATACCTTCAGCGCCTGCAAATCTATTTTCAGAAGGTCCGGTGAAAGGAGCGCGATTCTGTCCAGGTTGCTGCTCTCCTTACCTATATTGTCCACCGCGATTTTAATGCCGTATGTACGATAGTAGGCAAGCATATGGTACAGCTGTTCAATGTCGCCTTCGAAATTGTGCTCGGTGATCTCAAGCACAATACGGTTCAATTCAATGCCCTGCTCTTCGTATTCTTTCAAAAGCTCAAGAAAGCTCTCGCCGTGGTCAAGCATCAATACATTCGCATCCTGATTGATAAAAATCAACAGATCGCGATCAGCTTCTTTAAACCGCTCCAGCGCCTGCCTGATGACTCTGTCATCGACCTCAAGCTTATATTCTTCCGGAATGCCGGAATCTAAGAAAAACGGCCCGAGGCTCTCAATCTCCGCATCTGCCAAAATCCGCCCAAGCACTTCGTAGCCTACGACTCTTTGTTCCTCAGCGTTAAAAATCGCTTGGTAATACGGAATGACATCATCAATATTCGTCAGTATATCAAGTGGGTCCAACATGTTATCACCTGCTTCTCTATCTTTGTCTGATTATACACAATTATATCAGCACTACAAATGTTTAGATTAGGGGAAAAGGAGGCAGTATGGCAGCAGTTTAAAATAAAAGGGGGACATTTTTAAGATCACTCTTCAGACCGGTTAATTAAGGACGTTATTCATTTGTTTCACAATCACAAATAAAAGGATAAATATAAGAGCATTATAACCGGCGGCTGTCCAAAAATAATGGCTCCAATCAGTACTGTTAAATATCCAATCATCATCATGTTTCAACTGAAAGAAAGTTCCTTTTTTATCTAAAGTGCCAAATGTAAGAGTTGTTAACCCGCCAGCACTCTTGGAAACGTCAACTCCATACATTGAACCGGCATGATCAGTATGATTTATTGGCATATACGTATAATCAGATAAAATTGTTTCCGCCAGCTTGGTTGGCAGAGACACATATAATACAGCCGATGTATCGCCTCCGAGCCCACTCAAATACTCCCTGGCTTTAATAAATTTCGTTTCATCAGGAAAATCTATATGATATAGCTTTTCAAATCTGATTATTTCATCAGATGTAAGATTGGTATTTTGATAATACTCCGGAGTAAAAGCGCAAATGATAAAGTACCAAATATTAAAGATGATAACGCAACTGCTTACAAATAGTACAACGAACCATTTTAATAATTTCTTCACTTATTCACCTCTTAATCTTTAAAAATTATATCATAATTTTGAATAGAAAAATAAAACAAGCGAACGTTCACCTTTAACGTTCGCTTGCTTCGCAAAATATGTCATGTAAATTAAAACGGGTAAGGATTCAGCCATTGCCCCCCGTCCATTGTGATACAATCCCCGTTTATATAGGATGCTTCATCGGATAGCAAAAACGCTGCCAAAGCGGCGATTTCCTCCGGTGTCCCCAGACGGCCGAGCGGCACACTGTTCATAGTGCGGGACACGGCTTTTTCCGATTCAAACAGCTTTTCCGCACCGCCTGTCCGTTCAATCGGGCCGGGGGCTATCGCGTTTGTCCGGATGCCGTATTTGCTCCCCCATTCAACGGCCAGCGTTCTTGTCAGTGACAATACCCCCGCTTTGGCTGCAGCGGAATGAACGACACCCGCTCCCGCTCCCCATGCGTATGTAGCGGCCATATTTAAGATGACGCCCTTCTGCTCCTGCTCGATCCAATGCCTTGCCGCGGCTTGGCTGCAGAAAAATGTGCCGTTTAAAACAATCTCAATAACAGCTTTCCATCCATTGGGCGTCAGCTTCTCTGCCGGGCAAATAAAATTGCCGGCCGCATTGTTAATCAGCGCATCTAGTCGGCCAAAGACTTTTTTCGCTTCTGTAATCATGTCTGAAGCGGCGGAATCAGAACGGACATCCATTTGAAAACAGGCGACCTGCCCCTCAAAGGTCTCAATTTCTTTTTTTGTTTCCTCAAGTGCTTCATGGTTCCTCCCTGTCACCATGACGTGCCATCCTAATTCAGCCTGTTTTTTCGCCATTGCTTTTCCCATGCCGCTTGAACCGCCTGTAATGATTACCGCTTTCTTATCCATAACAAACCCACCCCTTTTATTGAATGAATAATCATTCATAATCTTATCATAGATGTCTTTCCGCGTCATTACATGCTGAGAAGGGATTTTTCAGCCAAGCTGATGATATAATAGAACAACTCTGACAAAGGTTGGTTTTACAGATGGAGAAAATGACGAGAAGAACATTTTTAAAAAGAGGATTCGGCATTTTGGGTGCAACTCTCGCAACGGCTTGCGGAGGTTACGGCTATGCCCGGTATATTGAACCGCGCATGATTGAGATCACCCGTCATACAATCACCAGCCGCCTGATCCCCCGCGGCTTTGACAATTTTAAAATCGTTCAATTCAGCGATACGCATCTCAGTGATGTGTTTACATCCGGTGACTTGAATAAAGCAGCGGAAAAGATCAATCAGCTGAAACCCGATCTGCTTATCTTTACGGGAGATTTAATTGATAAGCCGCATTTATTTAATGATCACCAGCATGCACTGGCCGTGCTGCAAAATCTTGAAGCTCCCTTCGGCAAACTTTGTGTTTACGGAAACCATGACCACGGAGGCTACGGTACGAACACGTACAAGGCTCTGATGGAAGCTGCTGATTTTCAAGTGCTTCGAAATGGCTGCCGTCAGGTGCAGCTGACAGACGGAAGCCGGATTGAACTCGCGTTTTTGGATGATGTAATGCTCGGAAAACCCGATTATGAAGGCACCCTGTCCCGCCTTTCCGAAGATGCGTTTTCCATTTTAATCGTCCACGAGCCTGATGCCGCTCTCAAGATCGGCGGATATCCCGTAAACCTCCAGCTGTCGGGACACACTCACGGCGGCCAGGTCCAGCTCCCGTTTTTCGGCCCTCTCATTACGCCTCCATACGGAAAAACGTATACCGACGGCATGTATAGGCTGCATGACACAGCCGTTTACGTCAATCGCGGGCTCGGTACGACAAGACTGCCTTATCGATTTTTAGCCAGACCGGAAATTACGCTGTTCACATTGAAAACCGTACAAAAATAAGACTTTTATCCCGATGCACAGACACCCCCTCCGTAATATGTATATGGAAAAGAGCAAAAAGGAGGGTGATGAAACTGCTGACATATCAAGTGAAACAAGGAGAAACCATCTCAAGCATTGCGCAAGACTTCAGAATAAGCACTGCTGCTCTCCTTCAGGCAAATCCCTCAATCCAATCGGTCATATACGCGGGACAGCACATTATCATACCGAATCTTCCCGACCCATCCACCATTCCCTATTCCATTGTCGTGTATATCGGAGCGAAGAAACTGGAGTTATACCGCCTCGGCAGGCTCATCCGTACGTACCCCATCGCAGTCGGAAAAATATTGACGACCACGCCGACCGGAGAATTTTACATTGTGAACCGCCAGCCCAAGCCCGGCGGCCCGTTCGGCGCTTATTGGCTCAGCCTCTCTAAAATTCATTACGGCATTCACGGAACAAATAACCCTTCCTCCATCGGCAAAGCGGTATCAAAAGGATGCATCCGGATGTATAATCAGGACGTCACTGAACTTGCCGCTACCGTTCCTAATGGAACAAGGGTGACCATTATAAGATAGAAAGATCTTATTTGTTAATGGAACGAGCTGATGATAATATATTACAGTGGGACCTTTAGGGTAAGGAGCGTGTTTATGGATATATTTAAAAATCGCAATTTTGTCCGTCTCTTTTTCGCAGCACTCGCTTCTCAAATGGGAACGACTGTAGGTAATATGGCTTTCGCTTTTTACTTGCTGGACCATTTTTCAAACCAGCCGGCATATACAACTTTGGCTGAGCTGATGTATTCACTGCCGACAGTTTTCGTATTTCTGATTGTCGGTGTCGCAGCTGACCGGCTTGACAGGAAAAAGGTCGCAGAGAATTGTGACTGGATCAGAGCCGGACTGACGATCGTATTATTTGCCGCATTATACACCGGGAGCATCCCTCTCGTGTTCTGTATTTTGTTCATCAGAAGCGCCGTGACCAAGTTCTTTTTCCCGGCGGAAGCCAGCCTTGTACAAGCTATTCTGCCTAAGGAGCATTATGCGAAAGCGGCGGGACTTAACCAGATCCTGTTCAGCATCTTTATGGTATTCGGCGTCGGTATGGGCGCGTTTATGTATAAAACGATCGGTATTCACGGAGCCATTATCCTTGATTTTGTCAGCTTTATTGTATCAGGCTTTCTGATCCGCGCCTGCCGCATTCCGAAAGAAGCCCGTCAGCCGAACGGCCCTTTTAAATGGGGAGATTCGTTTCTGAAAGACTCGGTCGCTGATTTTAAGGAAGGGATCGTATATATTGTTAAAAACAAATTGCTTGCTTCCCTTATTTTCGGCTTTTTTATCTTTGGTTTTGTCAACGGCGGCTTTGCCGTACTGCCGATGTTTACGATGAAATACGGACTTGCGCCTGATCATTACGAATCACATACTTCCATCTTCACCGTCGCACTCGGCTTCGGCCTGCTTGCAGGAAGTGTGATCGGAACGATGATCGCAAAAAAAGTCAAACCGCATCATTTGATGTCGATTCCTATTTTAGCAGCCGGACTGCTCATTTTTGTCCTCGGCTATACGGATAAGCTGTGGATTTATTATGCGGCGGCTTTCATCCTCGGCATGTGCATCGGCCCTGTCAATATCGCCATCGGCGGCTGGATGCCGAAAATCGTTCATCCGAAAATAATGGGCCGGGTCAGCGGCTGGCAGGATCCTTTTATGATGTTTGCCCAATCGATTACACTCGGACTGGTTGCCCTGTTATTTCCGAAATTCGTTTCCAATATTGATTACCTTTATTACGGCATGGGAATCGTGATTTTAGCGGTATTTGTGTTCTATTTTATCGCTCTTCCGAAATACAGCGCCGAGGCAGCAGAGGTCGATGTGCAGCAATCATTAAAGGCTGATTCCGAAAAACATGCGAAACCTGTCTAATAAAGGAAAAAAATGCGCCCTTTTCATCAGAAAAAGGCGTATTTTTATAATCAATATTTGCATTTCAACGCTAAAAAAGTATAATCTATATATGAACTTGATCAATGCAAAGGAGAGAAATAATGGACGACCACGCTTATTCGAAAGAGCTGCAGCCAACCATCGAGAATCTTTCAAAAGCTGTTTATACTGTGAACCGCCATGCAAAAACCGCCCCCAACCCTAAATACCTTTATCTGCTGAAAAAACGGGCATTACAAAAGCTTGTGAAAGAAGGCAAAGGGAAAAAAATAGGGCTTCACTTTTCAAATAATCCCAGGTTTAGCCAACAGCAGTCAGACGTACTTATCTCTATCGGAGACTACTATTTTCACATGCCTCCAACAAAAGAAGACTTCCAGCATCTTCCGCATTTAGGTACGTTAAATCAATCGTACCGCAATCCTAAAGCACAAATGTCTTTGACAAAAGCGAAAAACGTATTGCAAAAATATGTGGGCTTAAAGGAAAAACCGCTTGCCGCCAACAGGCAGCAGCCCACTTATCATAAACCCGTATTTAAAAAACTTGGTGAGAGTTATTTTTAATTCTGCCGCAAAAAAGCCGATGCGTCATGCATCGGCTTTTTTTATTCAATCACGTACGTATCCACTTTTTTAATGAGCTCGCTGATTTCAGGCTTGCTGATCTGTTCATCCGCTCCGACTACTTCGCCCCGGTGGCGCAGGTCGTCCGTAATGAGGGACGAGAAAATCATAATCGGCACATCAGAGCTTTGCGGGTTATCCTTAAGGAGCTTCGTCAAACGATGCCCGTCCATTTTCGGCATCTCAATGTCACTGATAATCATGTCAATATGATCTGACAGGTTTGCTCCGTTATCCGTCAGTTCCACGACGTAATCATACGCTTCTTTTCCGTTTTCAAACGCAACGATTTCACTGTACCCCGCCTCAGTCAGCTCATCCGTCAAAAGACGCATCAGAAGCGGCGAGTCTTCAACGATAATCAGTTTTTTACCCGCCCGTCTTTCATCAAATCCTTCCTGATGGACATGATAAGTCTCAACACCGGATGCTGATTCAATATCGTAAATGATCTTTTCATAATCAGGCAGAAAGATCATCGTGTCTTCCAGTTTGATGATTCCCGTTAAGTGCCGCTCCATGCCCTGGTTCAGGGAAGTCGGCTTTTCAATCGCCTCCCAGGACACCCTGTGGATTTGTGAAACGGAACCGACGTGAAAGACGATTTTCCGCTTGTTGAATTCCGTTACGATATATTTATCGTCTTTTGCTCCTTCGGCATCAACGCCGAAAAAGGTATACAGACTGATGACGGGAAGAATTTCGCCTCTCAGCTTAATCATCCCTTCTACGTCTTTATGAGACTGAGGCACAGATGTGACATCTACCGGCTGAATGATTTCCCGGACTTTCATCACATTTATGCCAAATGTATTGACGCCTACTTCAAATTTGACGATTTCTAATTCGTTTGTGCCTGAATCCAATAAAATATCGTATTGTTGTAAAGACAATTCAATCCCTCGCTATCCGCATTCAGTATTGTACTGTATATATCGGCTGTAAACGGAAAAAGTGAATGTATTCGGGCCAACTGGCCATGAACTCTTTATAAAAAGATGCTTTTTTCTGATATCCCATTGACTTTTTGACATCGAGTGGTAAAATAGTCAAGGATTTTTCAGGAAGAAGGGTGTAATAAATGGGTACAGTAGTCATATTCGACCAAGATCAAATGACGGTGTTAGAAGATATCAGCAAAACGGCTTACCTGCAAATGAAAAAAGAGGCGAAAGATCGTCCCGACAAGCCTGCTCCATACATCTTATGGCGGGAAGACGTCAGCTTTGAATACGGGTATTAATGACATTCGCCACATATCACAATAGATAGATCATGATACAATGAAGACAATCATTTCAGCTGGTTGTCTTATTTTTTTCTGAAAGAAGGTATGTTTTCACATATCGGACATATACTCGGGATAGTTTAATAAAAAGATGACAAATGCTCAGCTAGTGGTAAAATAGGATAAACTCAATATATAGTATAAGGTGATGAATTATGGAACATTTGCTTAATCCGAATGTAAAAGAAATTGAAATTTCAGGAATTCGCAAATTCTCAAATCTTGTAGCTCAGCACGACAATGTCATTTCGCTTACGATCGGCCAGCCGGATTTCTTCACGCCGCACCATGTCAAAGCGGCTGCCAAAAAGGCAATCGACGAGAACGCAACGGCATATACTCCGAACGCGGGCTGCCATGAGCTGAGACAGGCCGTACAGCTTTATATGAAGAAAAAAGCTGATTTGAATTATGAGGCTGAAACTGAAATCATTGTCACAACCGGGGCAAGCCAAGCGATTGACGCGGCTTTGCGGACGATTTTATCTCCGGGCGATGAAGTAATTCTCCCCGGACCGATATATCCGGGCTACGAACCGATCATCCGCATGTCGGGCGCCGTTCCGGTCCATGTGGATACGACGACACACGGATTTAAGCTGACGGCGCGGCTCATTGAAGAATCGCTGACACCAAAAACAAAATGCGTCATTCTTCCTTATCCGTCAAATCCGACCGGAGTGACATTGTCTGAGGAAGAACTGCAAAACATCGCATCCGTCCTGAAGGGCAGAAATGTTTTTGTCCTGTCTGATGAGATTTACAGCGAATTAACCTATGACAGACCGCATTATTCGATCGCGTCTTATTTGAGAGACCAGACGATCGTCATCAACGGCCTGTCAAAATCACACAGCATGACGGGCTGGAGAATCGGTTTCATTTTCGCACCGAAAGAAATTGCCAAGCACATCTTAAAAGTTCACCAATACAGTGTGACATGCGCGTCTTCAATCTCTCAGAAAGCGGCTCTTGAAGCGGTGACAAACGGTGTTGATGATGCGCTTATTATGAGAGAACAGTATAAAAAGCGGCTTGACTATGTATATGACCGTCTTGTCTCAATGGGGCTTGACGTCGTAAAGCCGTCAGGCGCATTTTATATCTTCCCTTCCATTAAGTCATTCGGAATGTCATCGTTTGATTTTAGTATGGCTCTTTTAGAGGATGCAGGTGTGGCTCTTGTGCCCGGCAGCTCGTTTTCAAAATTGGGTGAAGGGTATGTGAGGCTGTCATTCGCATATTCACTGGATACATTGAGAGAAGGCTTGGACCGGCTGGAAGCATTTATTTTAAAAACGAGAGAATCCATGCAGACTATTTAAACAACGGCATAACGCCGTTGTTTTTTTATTGTTTCGGGAATGTAATGTGAAAGGCCGTGCCTCTGTCCGGTTTGCTGTCTACTTGGATGGCTCCCTGATGGTTTTTAATAAGGTTGAATGTGACCATCAGCCCCAGGCCGGTTCCTTTTTCTTTCGTTGTCAAAAACGGTTCGCCTATTCGTTTCAGCACGTTTTCCGGTATCCCGTCACCCTCGTCTTTCACCGTCACATTAACGGAATACTCATCTTCTGTCATGATGATGTGAACCGTTCCCCCATCCGGCATCGACTCAACGGCATTTTTAATCAGATTGATAAACACCTGTTTCAGCTGATTTTGATCACCGTTAATATACATGCTGTCATGTTCGTAATCCGTTTTGATAAAAATCCCTTTAAGATTCGCCTGCGTCTCTAAAAGAGCGGTTACTTCACTTATAATTTTCTTTAAGTTTACACGCTCTTTCACGGCGTTTTGCTGAGGTTTGGCAAGCATTAAAAGCTCACTTAAAATTAATTCGATTCTGCTCAGTTCAGAAAACACAATTTCAAAGTAATGTTCGTTTTCCTCCATCGTCGGCTTCATGAGCTGTAAAAATCCTTTGATCGCCGTCAGCGGATTGCGGATTTCGTGAGCGATCCCCGCTGCCAGCTGCCCTGCGATAGACAGCTTTTCCGACTTCAGCATTAATTCCTCCGTCTGCTTCCGCTCAGAAATGTCACGCAGAATGACCTGCACGGCCGTTTCTCCGAAAAACGTCGTCGGAATGCAGACCATTTCCGTGTAGATCAGCCGGTTTTTAAAGGTAAACCACGATTGCTTAATGATTTCTGACTCGGTCTTTCGGTTGATAATATTTTGGATCCGCTGTTTCACGCCGTCATGATCACAGGGATGAAGCTGATCATAGACGTTTTTCCCGATTAAATCTTCATATGTTTCAGCCTCAAACAGCGAAATGCCCGATTCATTCATGAATACCCATTTATCATTGTGAATCACGGCGATCGTGTCAATTGAATTCTGAATGAGGAGCTGATAACGTTCTCTGCTTTTTTGCAGAATCGTTTGGAATTTTTTCCGTGAAGAAATATCAATCAGAAGCAGCAATTCCGCCCGCTGATTTTTATATGTCGTCGGTGCCGCCTTCACTTCTAAATGAACGGGCGTGCCGTCGAGCCTTCTCCACGTCTGTTCGATCATTCCGACTTCCATTCCTTTTTGCATCCGCACAATTCGGTTTTTCACAATGTCGTGATACTCTTCTTCAATAAACTCATAAGAGCGCCTGCCGATTACCTCGTCTTTGCTTTCGGCTCCCAGCATGGCAAGCATAGCGTTGTTGGCGTAGGCGATTGTGCCGTTGATGCTGACATATAAAGGATTCGGCAGCATTTCGACAAGACGCTCGAATTCGCCGTTTCCAGCCGCATCTTCAGACTGTTGTTCTGCCTTTTGCTTTTTTTGTTCATACATATAAGGCCGGCGGGGCGTCTTCTCCTCAAGCACCTTGATTTTGAGGATGATTTCCCGATCCGTCCCCTCCATTTGCGGTGTGACAATTTCCACACCCGCTTCAAGCCATACGATGGTATGATCTTTTTTAATAAGACGAAAGGTGCAAGGCATCAAATGATGCTCATTATAGAAGTAACTTTCAACCAAAAATTGATCTTCTTCATGCAGGAATGTTTTGAGAAATGACCCGATCATCTCTTCCTGAGAATAACTGAAGTACGATTTGCAGTTTGCAGAAATATACATAATACGCCCGTTAGACGTCAAAACGGCATGAAGATCGGTTTTCGATTGAAACTGTTTGACATGCTGAGTATCCTGTTCCACAGAATCCCTCCTTTGCATTATACTCGCACTGCAGGCTGGACACGGACTGATATAAAAAGAAATTCCACTAGATTGATTCGCTAAAAAATGAGCATTCTCCTTCTATTCTTATTGTGAACGTCAATTTTCCTGAATGAAAGAAAGGGCGCACGAGATGTTCGGCCGCCCTTTCATTTGTTATTTTTTATTGTATTTCTTTTCAAGTTCTTTGTAAGCGTCAATTGCTCCCTTGGCAATGTTTTTGCTGACGGGATCGTGATCATCTCGAACAGACGGTACGACGACGCTGAATGCCACTCGTGGATGTTCTGACGGATAATAGCCGACAAAGGTCAGGTTATACGTGTCTTTCCCCCACCAGTTTTTGTTCGTGCCGTAATAGTGGGTCTCCGCGGTTCCCGTTTTTCCGGAAACATCGGCGCCGGACCCCTGGAATGTTGAATAAGCCGTTCCTTGAGGTGAGCTTGTGACCAGTTTCATTCCTTTATGAACTTGATCAAAATCGCTCGGGCTGTTATTTACTTTGTTCAAAATTTTAATATCCCGCTGTTCAATCGCTTTTCCAATCTTGTTTTTGCTGTCCGGTTCATGAATGCTTGTGACGATCCTCGGCTGGACGCGATACCCGCCGTTTGCGATGGCTGAAATATATTGAGCCATTTGAAGCGGCGTATACGTATCAAACTGTCCGATCGCAAAGTCAAGCAGCAACCCCCCGACCATTTGCGGATTTGACTGCATGCCCGCTGATTCCTGCGGAAGATCAATTCCGGTCTTCACACCCAAACCGAATTGGGCGTAGTAGTTGCGCATTTTTTTAATATCGTCTAATCCGGCAGGCAGCGTGCCATGCGGGACGTAGGTAATGCCGGCGATATGCATGGCCACATGAAACATATATACGTTTGAACTTCTTTGCAGCGCGGTCAGCTCAGTAATGGCTCCCATTTGTGTCCACGATTGTTTTCTCGTGTTGCCTTTAAATACAAGCGGTGCATCGACAAACGTTTTATAATGCGGGAGGCCGCTTTGGTAACCCGCGAGAACAGTCGCTCCTTTAACAGCAGAGCCCATCTCATATTGTGTCGTAAATGATCCGATCGCAAAATCCTGTATTTTATTTGTTTCGAGATCGATGCGTTTCCCCGCCATTGAGAGAATATCCCCGTTGTTCGGGTCCATCATGACGGCAAATCCTCTGTCAACCATATAGTTGCCTGCAGCGCGGCTTCTTCTCAGCTCTTTTTCAATGACTTTTTCGACTTTCGACTGTAATTCCATATCGAGCGAGAGCTGCAGATCGTAGCCTCTGCTGCCTTCATCGACGGGCTTTTGGCTGACGACTTCACCTTTGCTGTTTTCCACATACTCTACTTTTTCTTTATGTGCGTTTAAATAGTCTTCATACTGATATTCAATGTAGCTTTTACCCACCCGGTCATTCAGTGAGTAGCCTCTTGTGACATAGTAATCTTTCCGTTCGCCCAACAATCCCTGTTCCGGTGTCGTCACACCGCCGAACAGAGAGTACAGTGTTTTGTCGTACGGATATTTCCGCGTCCAGTCATTGATTACGTCAATGCCGGGGAGCTCTTTCAAGTGCTCGGATACGACGGAAACTTCTTCATATGTCAGGTCGCTTTTCGGTTTTTGCTTGTTGTTGTCATGCTCGTCAAGCAGTGAACCGCTGTTTCCGTTTCCGTTCAGCTTATTCGGGTCCATTGATTTGACGACTTGCGGCTGATAGGCGTTGCCGCTTGAAAAACGCGTATAAATCGCCGCAATTTGCAGCTCTTTTTTATCTTTTTTGATCGCGTCAATCTCCTGCTTCGGGACGCGTTCAATCTGGCGTTTGTACACTTCTTGGGATTTCAGGCTGTTTTCTGAATCCTTCATAAGCTTTTCCGCCTTCTTCGGATGTGCGGCAAGCCAGTAATCAATGATATTTCGATCCTTCATAAATTCAGTATCAATATGAATCAGTGCAGCGAGATTTTTTGCCGTTTTCAATTTGTCCTTTGCCGAGGTTTTTGAGGTGGATACATATACAATTTCGGGCACGGCCTGGTTATCAACCGCCACTCTGTTCCGCTTGTCATACATTTTTCCCCGCGGTGTCGGATAATAGGCGGTTTTTGCATTTGCCTTCTCCGCATCCTGGCGGTGTTTATCCCCTTCGACAATCTGGACGATGCCGAGTTTAAAAATCAGTGCCGTAAAGAGAAGAAAAACAATCAAAAAATAGAGATTCATTCTCAGCGCTCTGTAACGTTTCGTTTTTTTCTTTGGTTCGCGCGCGACTTCAGCCACTTTCTGTTACACCTCTCAAATCATTGAATATATTTACATAAACAGATTTTAATTGTAACATTTTTGTAAAAGTTGTTACAGCGAAAACGGGTAAAAAAAACTGTCAAGATCAAATTATCTTAAAATATATCTAACACTTCAAATAATTTGAAGAGATGTAACGGATTTTAAAAAATAAATACAGATCGTTTTTCCTGATATAAAGCCATTTTTCTGTGCTCAATTACAATTATGACAAACGTTTGTTGTCAAAGGAAATGGCTGCCTGCATTATGACAAAAAAGCTGTGATAAGATTTTTCATGTAGAAAAAAACAACTTCTCTGGGAGGCTATAAACTTATGAAAAAAGCATTTCTCTTATCTGCTGCCGCGGCAGTCAGTTTGATTACATTCGGAGGCATTCAGCAGGCATCTGCAAAAGAGCTGTCATGCCAGCACGTCGTTACTGTGAAAAAAGGAAACACCGTACAGCATCTGACTCTTCAAGAGGCTGTTGAAAAACTACATATGAAAACGAGCGCGAAACAGCTGAACGTTAAAAATGAGAAAGAACTGAAACAGCTGCTGCAAAAACACGCCAAGCATTCTGATATGACAGTTAAAGACGTTCAAAAAGAAACACCGGCAAAAACGGCTCCGTCAGCTGCCGAAAAACCGAAAGCCGATCAAAACCAGCAAAACCAGGCTGCTGACAATGCAAAGCAGACAGATAACACAAACAACAGCAGCGAGAAAACTCCTTCATCTGTCAGTGCGTACGAAAAGAAAGTCGTTGAATTGACAAATGCAGAGAGACAAAAGCAAGGCTTAAAACCTCTGCAGATTGATGAAAAATTAAGCAAATCAGCTCACGCAAAATCACAAGATATGAAAGACAAAAACTATTTCGATCACCAAAGTCCGACTTACGGCTCACCGTTTGATATGATGAAGTCTTTCGGAATCACTTATAAAACTGCCGGTGAAAATATCGCCAAAGGACAGCCGACTCCTGAAGCTGTCGTTAAAGCTTGGATGAACAGTGAAGGCCACAGAAAGAACATCATGAATCCTGAGTTCACTCAAATCGGTGTCGGTTATGTAGAATCAGGAAACATCTGGACACAGCAATTCATCGGAAAATAAATAAAAAAAGATTGCCCCGGCGGGCAATCTTTTTTATTTCACCCAAAGCTTATAAATACTTTGAGTTCCGCTGTTTTCTTCACCTTGCGCGGAAAGCTTGTCGTACAATGATTTGGCCAGCGCCAATCCGGGCATTTCTTCTCCCATGAGCTCCGCTTCTTCAAGGGCAATGCCCATGTCTTTAATAAAGTGTTTCACGTAAAATCCGGGCGCAAAATCGCCTTTCAGCATACGGGGAGCGAGGTTTGACAATGACCAGCTGCCAGCCGCTCCGGTTGTAATGCTTTTCAGCACTTGTTCCGGGTTCAGACCGGATTTTTCCGCGTAAGCCATCGCTTCAGCCACTCCGACCATCCCCGCTGCAATCGCGATCTGATTGCACATTTTCGTATGCTGGCCGCTGCCAGCCGGCCCTTGATACTGAATATTTTCCCCCATAACGGAGAAAAGCGGCAGGCATGCTTCAAACGCTTCTTTTTCTCCTCCGGCCATAATGGCAAGCGTTCCGTTCCTCGCGCCGATGTCTCCGCCGGAAACGGGTGCATCCAGGGCGTGAATGGACTTTTCTTTGGCTTTCTCCGCTATTTTCTTCGCCAGAGATGGTTTTGATGTCGTCATATCAATGACAAACGCCCCTTCTTTTGCGTGCCGGAGAATGCCGTTTTCGCCGAGATAGATTTCCTCGACATCACTCGGATAGCCGACCATGGTAATAATGATGTCAGCTTTTTCCGAAAGGTCTTTGACCGTCTCCTGCCAGACCGCTCCCTTATTCAGAATCTCTTCCGCTTTTTGTTTCGTCCGCGTGTAGACTAAAACAGGATAGCCCGCTTCTAAAATGTGCGATGCCATACTGTTTCCCATGACGCCCAAACCGATAAATCCGACCGTTTTGTTCACTGCGCTTTCCTCCCCTGATGCGATTCATATATCACTCTTTCATGTCTATATTACCATATTATAGGCTGATAGAGACCGCGTCACAAGGTGAATTTAGAAATGGCGCTGATCAGATCTTCGCTTGCGCTCTTTAACATATCAGTCGATTGCTTCACTTTTTCAAGCGTAACGAGCTGTTCATCAGTAGAAGCATTCACTTCTTCCGCCGCTGCCGCAGATTCTTGAGAAATGGCGGAGATGCTTTGAATCGCTTCTTGAATCGCGGCTTGTTCTTCACTCATTTTTTGAATGTCATTGTAAATATGATCTATACCTTGAACGAGAGACTGCATTTCCGTCGTAATCAGATTGAGAACCTCACCCGTTTCATGAATGGCGCTGTTTTGTTCATCATTCATTCTGCTTGCCTCAATCATCGCGTGTGACGCTTCTTTTGTCTCTGATTGAATCAGACGGACCGTCTCACTGATATGGCCGGAAGAAAGAGCTGATTGTTCAGCAAGCTTGCGGACTTCTTCCGCGACGACGGCAAAGCCCCGTCCGCTTTCTCCCGCTCTTGCGGCTTCTATGCTCGCATTCAGCGCCAAGAGATTCGTCTGGTCTGAAATAGCGGATATTGCCGTCACGACTTCTTCTATGTTTTTCGTTTGTTCTTCCAGGTCATTCAGCATTGCCTCTACTTTTTTCGTTTCTGAATTGGCTTCGTTTGACTTCATCAGCAGCTGCCCGAGCGCGTCCAATCCTTTGTAGCTGGCATCCTCTGAAGATTTTGAGAGTTGTTTTATGCTGCCTGCACGATCTGCGATTCCTTTTATTTTGACTGAGAGATTTTCTGATTTTTCGTTGATCGTCTCAACCTCTGACGCTTGCTCTGTCGCTCCGGCGGCGACTTCCTCTATCGCTTTTGCGATTTGTCCGCTCGTTTCATTTGTCTCCTGTGAGATGACAGTTAGTTGGTCAGATGTATCAGACACATTTTCTGAGGAGGCCTTGACCTGTTCGACCATCTCTTTCATATTTTCAACCATTTGGTTAAAGTCTTTTGTTAACTCGCCTACTTCATCTTTTGATTTCGTCTGAGCGCGGACGGTTAAATCTCCCGCTGAGACTGAATTTGTTTTTGCGATCAGCTGCTGAATCGGCCCGGTTATCGTTTTTGCGAGGAAATAGCTGAGTCCGATCGTAATCACAAGGGCGATCAGTGACATAAAAATGCTCACCGTGTTCATTTTGTCGGCTACTCCCATCAGCTGATCTTTTTCAAACTGCGTTCCGACTTTCCACCCTGTTTCTTTTACCGTTTGGTAGACGACCATGTTCCCCTGCAGCTCTTTGATGCCTTCTTTGTCCGCAGTGATGTCTTTTAACGTCTGATCTTCCGAAATATTTTTTCCCTGTTTTGCCGGATGGGCCAGAAGAGAGCCGTTTTCATCCGCTAAAAAGGCAAATCCTTTATACGGAACCTTTTGCTCGTTGACCATGCTCTGAATAGAGGACAGCTTCAAATCTAAGCTCGCCACTCCGACGACGGTTCCGCTGTTTTGAATGGCTTTTGACGCCGTCACGATCATGTCTCCCGTCACTGCATCTTTATAAGGGTCAGTCCAGACAACCTTATCGGGTTTTTCAGCCGCCATCTTATACCACGTTCGATTTGTCGGATCATAGTCTTTGGCAAAATCGGCCTTTGGATATGTAAACATTTGTTTGTTTGCGGTTCCGACGTACGCAAGCGCGACATATTTGTCATTCTGTCCGATCTGTTTTAACTCATCGTTAAAAAGCCGCGCGGTTTCTTTCTTCCCATCTGATAGAAAAGACCGGGACAATTCACCGTCTGCTAATCTCATTAATACGGTCTCATCATTTTTCAGCTGAAGCTCAATGTTCTGACCGAGTGAATTGGTGACATTCTCTGTCGTACGTTTTGCTTCCTCCGTCATCATCGGCTTTAATGTCAAATATGAAGAAACCGTTAAAAAAACAACCGTTACAATAAGCATTGCCGAGACAAACACAGCAATTTTGATATGCATTTTTTTAAACATAACCATCCCCTCCTGAGAGTTATATCGGTCTTTCGGCCAAGAAAATGAATAAATCTTGAAATAAATATCAAACATTTCCGTCATTTGGCGCAGCAAAAAAAAGAGCCGTCATGCCGACAGCTCCGCCTTACGTAAAATATTCGATTTTCGCTTTCGGAAAATAGGTTTCGATATAAGATTCGAGTGTTTCCCTTAAGGCATGTTCTTCGTCTTTTTGGTATATATATTTGCCGATTCCGTAGCGTCCCCATTTGTACCTGCGCTTTTCTTCATCAAGCTCAAGCTTTGTTTTCGGATAGTTCTTCTCAATCACCCGTTTGGCCGGTTTTGTAAAACGATGCTGGATCAGTTCAAATGTGATGTCATGCCGAACGTCTTCACCAAGCGCCGCATCCAGTTTCTCAAACAGCTCCTTATAGCCTTCCTCCCAGCCATCGTGAATATAAATAGGCGCCACGATGAAACCGAGCGGATAGCCCGCTTTAGCGACTTTGACGGCGGCTTCGATCCGTTTGTCGAGCGGAGAAGTTCCCGGTTCAAAGTTCTTAATGACATAATCCGCATTGATGCTGAATCTGAACCTAGTCTTTCCGTTATGTTTTGCATCAAGCAAATGATCGACGTGGTGAAATTTAGTCACGAATCTGAGCTGCCCCAATTCGCTTTGTCCGAAATGTTCAATGGCTCTTTTTAATGTATGTGTCAGATGATCGATTCCTACAATATCAGACGTACAAGAGGCTTCAAATCTTGTAAATTCCGGCGCCCGTTCTTTCATATACTCATCAGCCTGATCCAGAATCTCTTCCACATTGACATATGTCCGGATGTAAGGCTTTGATCCCATCGTCGTCTGCAGGTAGCAATAGTGGCAATGCCCCATACAGCCTGTCGCAAATGGAATGGCATATTCGGCGGACGGCTTTGAAGAATCGAATTTCAGTGTTTTCCGGACGCCGATTACCAATGTTGATTTCGCGTTCCGGTATTGCTGCAAGTGGTTTTTCCCCGGAATATTCCGGACTTGATTATGCGATGTTGTTTCTCTGATCTCAAGCCCCATGTTTTCAAACTTATTCTTCAGCTCTTGTCCTAACGGGTATTCGAGCGCTCTCGGTTCTATATAAACAAGCTGGGGCACAAACGGCTTCAGCATGAACTGACACTCCCTTTTTACATTTTCTCATGTTGTTACTTTCCGTTTAAAAGAGAGTGAATATGCGTTGTAAACATTTCCTTTGATCAATGATACCGGTCTTCTTCAAAAAGCTCGCTGTAAAGCGCTTCCGCTTCCTCATATGTCGTAAAGACCGCGTCATCTTCGGCCAGCGGATGATAGGTTTCGTATAAAAACAGAGACAGTTCTCCCTCATGATACGGGTGATGGACGATCTCCGCCTCTTTAATATGGGCAACATTGGCGGCATGCGGATTGCGGTAAATCACATAGACCGTATCCCCCGCTGCAAATGATTTTGTCATGATAATCCCTCCTGTTGAACGTTATTGTTCCCCCCTTTTTTCCGAATATGAAAAAAACCAGACGGCTTACACCGTCTGGCTGTTGTATTACTTATTGAATGTTTCTTTAACGAATGCGACAACCTCTTCTGTCGTGCTCATAGACAAGATTGTTTCTTTGAATGATTCAGCTTCTTTTTTAGAAAGCTTGCTGATCTGCGTTCTTGCCGGAAGGATGGATGTAGCGCTCATTGAGAACTCATCTAAGCCTAAGCCGAGAAGAATCGGAATCGCAATTTCGTCTCCCGCCATTTCTCCGCACATGCCGACCCATTTGCCCTCTTTGTGAGCGGCTTCAATAACAAGGGTGATCAGACGGAGAATCGCCGGATTGTATGGCTGATACAGATAAGCTACGCGCTCGTTCATGCGGTCAGCAGCCATCGTGTATTGGATCAAGTCATTTGTTCCGATACTGAAGAAGTCAACTTCTGTAGCAAACTGATCTGCGATAACGGCTGTAGACGGAATCTCTACCATCATACCGACTTCAATATCGTCAGAAACCGCTACGCCGGCTTCGACGAGTTTTTCTTTTTCTTCGAGAAGAATCGCTTTCGCCTGTTTAAACTCGTTTACTGTCGCAATCATCGGGAACATGATTTTTAAGTTTCCGTATGTACTTGCACGAAGCAGCGCACGAAGCTGAGTTCTGAAGATTTCTTGCTCTTCAAGGCAAAGGCGGATGGCTCTGTAGCCTAAGAACGGGTTCATTTCTTTAGGGAGCTGCAGGTAAGGAAGCTCTTTGTCGCCGCCGATATCCAATGTCCGCACGACAACTGATTTTCCTTCCATACGCTCAAGAACCGTTTTATAAGCGTCAAACTGCTCGTCTTCTGTCGGAAGCTGGTCGCGTCCCATGTAAAGGAATTCCGTACGGTAAAGCCCTACAGCTTCTCCTCCGTTTTCAAGAACGCCTTTTACATCGTCAGGTGTGCCGATGTTTGCGGCAAGCTCTACATGATGGCCGTCTTTTGAAACAGTCGGTTCATTGACGAGCTTCGCCCACTCAGCTTTTTGCGCCAGGTAAGCACTGTGCTTTTCTTCATATTTCTTTAACGTTTCACTGGAAGGATCGATGATCACATCACCATCGATGCCGTCTACGATCACCGTAACACCGTTTTCAATTGTCCCTGTAGCCGCTTTTGTGCCGACAACAGCCGGAATTTCAAGCGAACGGGCCATGATCGCGGAGTGTGAAGTGCGTCCGCCGATATCAGTTGTAAAACCTTTTACAAACTGGCGGTTTAATTGCGCCGTATCAGACGGTGTCAAATCTTCAGCCACGATAACAACCTCTTCTGAGATCATGCTCGGGTTCGGAATTTCCACGCCCAGCAGGTGCCCCGTCACACGTTTTGTTACGTCACGGATATCCGCCGCACGCTCTTTCATGTATTCGTTATCCATTGATTCAAACATAGTAACGAACATGGAAGCTGTTTCTTTCAAAGCGAATTCAGCATTGACTGAATCTGTGCTGATTTTCTCCTTTACCGGGTTCAACAGCTCAGGATCACTCAGAACTAAAAGGTGCGCGGAGAAAATGTCAGCTTTGTCTTGTCCCAGTTCTTTTAAAGCATGCTCTTTAATTTTTTCAAGCTCTTCTTTAGAACGTACAATCGCTTCATCAAAACGGCTTACTTCAGCCGCAGCATCAGCAATGTTTTTCTTTTCAACCGTTAAGTCCGGCTCTTCAAGCCGGTATGCTTTCGCAATCGCAATTCCGGCTGAAGCGCCTATTCCTTTTAATTCTTGCATTACTCGCCGAGTCCTTCGCTTTTCATTGTTTCTTCTAAAGCGTTAAGAGCATCGTTTTCGTCAGCGCCTGAAGCGGAAATTGTGATTTCAGCGCCTTTAGCGATACCTAGAGACATAACGCCCATGATTGACTTAAGGTTTACTGTTTTGCCGTTATATTCTAAGTTTACGTCAGCATCGTATTTGCTTGCAGTCTGTACAAGAACTGTCGCAGGACGAGCGTGGATTCCGGAATCTGCTGTTACTTTAAATGTTTTTTGTGCCATGATTATCATTCTCCTTTAAATTAAAGCTATTTTACTACACAATATTATATCATACAGCCGTACTTGTCATCTGACAAGCACGGCGTATTTATATGCTTATTTTCCGATTTTCACAATATCTTTTTGTTCCCGTTTTACGGTACCTTCGGCCGAAAGGGAAATCGCTTCACCCTCGGCAAGATTTGTAAAGACAATCGGTGTCATTAATGAAGGAACATGAGGTTTAACCGCTTCAAGATCAACTTCAAGCAGCTTTTGCCCCGGTTCAACCCGGTCACCCTCAGAAACAAAAGAAGTGAATCCTTCGCCTTTCAGACTGACTGTGTCGATTCCGAAATGAATCAGGATCTCTCTTCCGCCGTCAGACTGAAGACCGATCGCATGTTTTGTCGGGAAAACATTCAGCACTTTTCCGCGGACAGGCGATACGACGATTCCTTCTTCAGGAAGAATCGCAAAACCGTCACCCATCATTTTTCCTGAGAACACCTGGTCAGGCACATCGGTAATCGGATGGATTTCGCCGGTGATCGGAGAAGCGAACACTTCTTCACCCTGCTCGTTTCGGAGCGGATCTGCGATAACCTCCTCAACCTGCTGGCTGACTTCTTCTTGTGCGGATACTTTCGGTTCAGGGCGCGGCGTGCGTCCGGCGATAATATCCTGCATCTGTGTTTTTAAACCGTCAGAACGCGGGCCGAAAATGGCCTGAATGTTGTTTCCGACTTCAAGAACGCCTGAGGCGCCAAGCTGTTTCAAACGAGTCTTATCCACTTTCTTCTGGTCGTTGACCGTAACGCGGAGTCTCGTGATACAAGCGTCAAGGTGCTTAATGTTTTCCTGGTCACCCATTGCCTGCAGGATTTCATAAGGAAGGTCGCCGGCTTCGCCTGAGGCGCCCGCACCTTCATCCGCAGTCTCTTCTTCACGGCCCGGCGTTTTCAGATTGAACTTTCTGATCGCAAACCGGAAACCGAAGTAGTAAATGAGTGCTAGTCCTAAGCCGACCGGAATGACAAGCCACCAAGCCGTCCGGTTAGGGAGAATTCCGAACAGGAAGTAGTCAATCAGACCGCCTGAGAACGTCATACCGATTTTTACATGCAGAAGCTGCATAACCATAAAGGAAAGTCCCGCGAATACGCAGTGAATCGCAAACAGGATAGGAGCCACAAATAAGAATGAGAATTCAAGCGGCTCGGTAATTCCCGTTAAGAAACTTGTCAGAGCGGCAGAACCCATGATTCCGGCTACAAGTTTTTTCTTTTCAGGCTTCGCTTCATGATAGATTGCAAGCGCCGCCGCCGGAAGACCGAACATCATAAACGGATATTTCCCCGTCATAAATGTTCCCGCCGTCAGCTGTACGCCGTCTTTGATCTGAGCCATGAAAATCCGCTGATCTCCGCGGATGATGTCTCCTGCGGCATCTTTATAGCTGAAAAATTCATACCAGAACGGCGAGTAGAAAATGTGATGAAGACCGAACGGAATCAATGACCGCTCAATCATCCCGAAAATAAAGGCCGCCAAGGTTGGATTCGCTTCCACAAGACCCGTGGAGAAGGAATTCAGACCGTGCTGGATCGGAGGCCAGATCACTAACATAATAAGTCCGAGAATTAATGCGGAAATTGATGTGATAATCGGGACGAACCGCTTACCCGCAAAGAATCCGAGGTACTGCGGAAGTTCAATTTTATAAAACTTGTTGAACAATAACGCGGCCAGAACCCCGACGATAATACCGCCGAACACGCCCGTCGCCAAAGTGGGTATCCCCAGCATGTTAATATAGGCCGGATGGTTTTCCGCAAAAAACTTTGCCCGTTCAATTTTGTCAGACGGAATACTGCCGTTCGCCATAAGCACGGCGCTCATGGATACGTTCATGACCAGGTATCCGATAATGGCCGCGATTCCGGCAACACCGTCTCCGTTGGCAAGACCGATCGCAACCCCTACTGCAAAAAGAAGCGGCAGGTTGTCAAATACGATTTGGCCGGCGCTTTCCATGACGTTCGCCACAAGCTGAACGTTATCATTGCTTAAGAAATGCATGACTTGAATCATATCTTTGTTCTGCATGGCATTCCCTAACGCAAGCAAGATCCCCGCAGCCGGTAAAATCGCAACCGGAAGCATAAGAGCACGGCCGATTTTCTGGAGAACGCCGAATAATGCTTTAAACATAAAAGATGTACCTCCTCTGTTAGCTAGTGTGACCTTACAGCGAAAATTCATGACAACGAATTCACTGGCGCAAGTCTTCAGTTTAACCGTTTACATTTGCCCTTTTACACAACAAAAAAGGCATGAGTAAAAAGGGTGTGCAAAATAACGGGATCGTTCTTCCCGTTTTTTACCCTCAATCACTCATGCCTGATCGAATCAGTGACACGTTTTTAAGGTTTCAACTGAAATTATGAAATTTTATTGGTTAATCGGTACAAATGAAGCGTGAGATAAACCGCTTCCGCCTCATGAACTGGTTTTTTCAGTATTTGCTGCAAGATTTTTATCAGTTTCCAAGCAGTATTGTAGCATAGCGGGTATTCATTTTTCAATAATAACATTAACTTTTCTGGTTCTTTTGTCTGCTCTTCCCGATTAATCCTGTCTATGGTAAATCTGATATGCCGGATCAGCCGCAAATAGTGGACGCTTTCTTTATTCACTTTCATCTGGAAAGATTCCTCAATCACCTGAACGAGGCGGGACATCAGCTGTGAATGCTGATTGACCTCTGAAAGGGGCCGATTCGTCAGGGCGGAATGGATATGCAGAGCGATAAAGCCGATCTCTCCTTCCGGAAGGCAGATTCCCGTCTTTTCATTAATCATGCCGACGACTTCACGGGCAATTTGGAATTCTTCCGGATAAAGCGTTTCGGTTTCCATGAGAAACGGGTTTTTAATGTCAAACCCCTGCTGCAGCCGCTTTACCGCAAAGGCGATATGGTCAGTCAGCGCAATATGAATATGCTCATTTAACGGTTGGCTTGTCCGCTTCTTGATATGATAAATGACGTCATTGGAGATGTCGACAAGTGTCTCGTCCACATAACCGAGGAGCTTTTTAAATTGTTTTTGTTCTTTTTCATCCTTTAAGATGAACATCTTGTCATACCCTTTATCTTCAATGACATCCGCTTGTTTTTTTCCAAAGCCGATCCCTTTTCCGATTAAGACGACCTCACTGTATCTATCATGTGTTGCGATGAGCACATTGTTATTTAATACCTTTTCAACTGTAAAGGACCCCTTCATGATCCTCAGCTCCTTTGTCATTCAATACCTCATATCGTACAAAACGAACGGAAAGCGCGTCAATTCTTTTTTTAGACGGTTGATCGTTCAATAAGGCGGTAATCAAGAACTTTCCTTGCCGGAGGCCCGCCGCTGATCCGGTCCTCAAGCATGTGAAAAGCCTGCTTTCCCATTTCTTTCGTTTGTATATCTATTGTGGAAATACCTAACATCTTGCTGATATCATGATTGTCGATGCTCAAAATCGCAAGCTCTTCCGGGATGCGCGTCCCGTTTGCCTTGGCTTCAAGGTAAAGACCCGCGGATACTTGATCATTCGCCGCAAACAGCGCAGTCGGTTTGTCATCCCAGCTCTTCCATCTATGAAAAAGGGCTTTCCCGTCAAGCAGCGTCAGCACCTTTTCCACAACCAGCTCTTCCCTGTAAGGCTGCCCGATCTTCTTCAGCGCCTCTTTGTATGCGGCGATGCGGACTTGACTGTTTTTTCCCTTTTTTCTGGCCAGGCAGATCGCTATTTTCCGGTGTCCCTTTTCTATCAGATAATCCAGACCGTGCCGAAATGCTTCCCGATGCGGATTACTGATGGATGAAAGCCCTGCCGCATCAGTGTACTGGCAGAGGATGAGCGGTTCTTTCACGGCAAGCAGATGCTCATCAGGAATTGCTTTGGAGCAGATAATCAGGCCGTCCACTTGGCGCTCCTGTAATTGTGATAAGGCAAAACGTTCTTTTTGCTGCTCATAATCTGTCTGGTATAAACAAAGATGCACGCCTGACGCTTCGGCAGCCTCGGCAATACCTGCAACAAGGTCTGCAAAATACGGAAGGTTCACCGACGGAAGCACAACGCCGATCATATCGGAAAAACCTTTGGATAAATGCACAGCATGAATGTTGCGCGTGTATCCGAGCGATTGCATCGCTTTTTTCACTCTTTTTCTTTTGTCCTTACTTACATAAGGATGATCATTTAAAACTCTTGATACCGTTGTAACGGAAACCCCGGCAGCGCCGGCAATGTCTCTGATCGTAGCCATGGCGTCCCCTTTCTTTTTTTCCCTTGATCTGGAATGCGTTTCATACAGTAAGCTAGAAACAGATACATCCTATTCGTTTGAAAGGAGAAGAACAGCGATGGGGATTCTTTGCTTAATCGGTTTGTGTCTGGCCATACTCGGCGGCAGTTACCTTGCCCTGCGGCCCCTGAATGAAAAGCATGACATCAAACCATTTCAGCATTTTGATGATTTTTTCATTTAAAAGGTGATAAAAAAGGACGCTGCGTTCCAGAACCGTCCTTTTTTATCACAAAGCTTTCTATTTCAGAATCGTCAATTCTTTTGGATACTGCGTTAATGCTTCGGCGCCGTCTTTTGTGACAAACACATCGTCTTCTATGCGCACGCCGCCGACATCCGGTACGTAAATCCCCGGTTCTATCGTGTACACCATGCCTTCTTTGAGGAGTGTGTCGTTCGCGCTGCTCATTGATGGATATTCGTGAACCGAAATCCCGAGTCCGTGGCCGAGGCGGTGCGGGAAATAGTCTCCGTATCCGGCTTTTTCAATAATGCCGCGGGCTTTTAAATCAAGATCGCCGATTCTGACGCCGGGTTTGCTTAATTGAAGCGCCGCCTGTTCAGCTTTAAGCACCGTTTCGTAAATCTCTTCCTGTTTCGGGCTGATTGATTGGTATGAGAATGTTCTCGTAATGTCTGAACAGTAGCCGTCAAGAATAACGCCCAGATCAAACAGAACAAAATCGCCTTTTTTCAACCGGTCTGCACCCGGATTCCCATGGGGCTGGCCTGATTTTTCCCCGAACAGCACCATCGTTGAAAATGACATGCCCTGCACACCTTTTTTCTTCAGCTCAAACTCAATCTGTGCGAGTACTTCGGTTTCACTCACACCCTCTTTAAGCGCCGCGACACCGACTTCAACTCCGTAATCCGCGAGTTTTGCCGCTTCCCTGAGAATGCTGATTTCCTTCTCATCTTTTACGAGGCGGAATTGGTTGAGCGTTTCTTCCGCCGAAACAAATGCCGCACCCCCAGAAGCTTGTTTGAGCTGTTCTGAGCGGGAAAGAGAGATCGAATCCTTTTCAACCGCGATGGAATCAAGCCGCACATTTCGTTTTGTGAGCTCGGCTTTGATCAGCTCCCACGGATCTTCGTGATCGCCGTAGCCGATAATACCATGCTCCCATCCGGCGCTTCGGGCTTGTCCGGCTTCCATTCCCGGACAAACGAAAAACGGCTCCTGTTCCTGAAACAGGAACAATCCCATTAACCGCTCATGCGGGTCCGTGTAAAAATCAGTTAAATAAAATACGTTTTCCTTTGTATGTATAAACGCCGCATCATGTCCTTCTTTTTTCAGCCAAGATGAAACACGTTCTAATCTGTTCATTTTTTGCTTTTCCTCCTTACCAAAGTGACTCTTTATTCATTCTATCAGTTTTCCGGCGTTTATGCTGTGAACGAACATTTAAAAAAACAGCCGCCCGATGTGCGGCTGTCATGTTTATTTTAATAATCTCAGTCCGTTCAGTATGACCAGAATCGTGCTCCCCTCATGCCCGATTACGCCAAACGGCAGTTCCATCACCTGCAGAAAGTTGGCGCAGATCAAAAGGCAGATGACCGAGAGCGAGAAAACAATATTCTGCTTAATAATCCGGTTCATTTTCCTTGAGAGTCTGCACATTTTCACAAGCTTGTGAAGATCATTTTTCATAAGGACTAAGTCAGCCGTTTCTAGAGCCACGTCCGTTCCCCCGCCCATCGCAATACCGACGTCAGCGGTTTTCAGAGCGGGCGCGTCATTAATGCCGTCTCCGACCATGGCGATTGTGCCGTACGTTTCTTTCAGCTTCTTCACTTCTTTTGCCTTTTGGTCCGGCAGACAATCGGCAACAACCGTCGTCATGCCCGCCTCTTTCGCGATGGCAGCCGCAGTTTCAGACTGATCGCCGGTGAGCATGGCTGTTTGAATGCCCAGTGATTCAAGCTCAGCCATCACGGCTTTGGCTTCAGGGCGGATTTGATCCTTTAAGGCGAAGCAGCCTGCAATCCGGTCATCTTTTTTAACAAAGACCAGTGTAAAGCCTTTATCCTTTAATTCTTTTCCCGATGTCTGCAAAAAAGCATCTGCCGCATGTTCACCTGCAAATCCCGCTTTTCCGACCATCCATTTGACGCCTTCTATTTCAGCCTGAACGCCGAATCCCGACGTCTCGTCAATCGATAGATGGCCTGCGGGCGCGGCGCCCCGGCTTTCGGCAAATTCAGCTATCGCTTTTGCAAGCGGGTGGCTTGATTGCTTTTCTATCGCATACACCGCCTGCATGATCTCATCTTCACTCACATGTTCCGCTGCTTGAAATGCCGCGACTGCCGGCTGTCCCTTTGTGACCGTGCCGGTTTTGTCAAATGCGATCATCCGTACGCTTCCCAGCTGCTCTAAAAACACACTTCCTTTAACCAATAATCCGTTGCGGGCCCCATTTGAGATAAGGGAAAGCGCAGCGGGCATAATAGAAGCGACAAGCGCGCACGGGGAGGCGACCACCATAAACACCATCGCCCGGTAAAAGGTTTCACTCCAGCTCCAGCCTAAAGCGAAATGAGGAACGAATAAAAGCACAGCCACGGCTAACAGCACGCCTTTGACATAGACACTTTCGAATCGCTCAATAAATGCCTGAGCCGGTGACACGCTGTTTTGGGCTGATTCCACCAGCCGGATGATTTTTCTGAATAAAGACTGTTCATTTGTTTTCGTCACACGGACCGTTAAGGAGCCGTTTCCGTTTACCGTTCCTGTAAACACAGAATCTCCTGCTGTTTTTTCCGCCGGCATCGCTTCACCCGTCAGCGCCGATTCATCGAGGCTCGTCACGCCAGACTCAATGATCCCGTCTGCCGCTACGCGTTCGCCCGGCTTAATGACGATCATGTCACCGATCTTAAGTTCAGCAGCCGGCACCCGCTTTTCCCGTCCGTCCGCAAGCAGGGTCGCTTCCTCCGGTTCCAGTTTCATTAAAGATGTTAAATCACGGCTGCTTTTATTCATCGTATATGTTTCGAGCGCGCCGCTTAACGAAAAAATAAAGATAAGAACAGCGCCTTCCGCCCAATAACCGATCAGGGCGGAGCCGACAGCCGCAAAAATCATCAGCAGTTCCACATTTAACGCCTTCGTCTCAATGGTATCCTCAATTCCCTCTTTCGCTTTTGCAAATCCCCCGATCAGGAAGGCAAGGATATACAAAGTGACGGACAGGCCTTTTGTTTCGGTAAAAAACCAGGCCGCAAGAATAAGGACGCCGGATACGAGCGCCGCAATGAGTTCTGCATGCTGGAGCCACTTTTTTCCGGCCCGCTCTTCTTGTATCTGCTGTTGTGAATGGGTTTGTGTCATCACTTGTTCATTCATTATGAATTCTCCTCTCTAATTGAGAACGCAAATCATCTTCAATTCCCCGATAAAAGTAAAACAGCCGCCTGACAGGCAGCATTTTCACAGTGTTATCGCAGTGTTTTCTTTATTATAGCATGCCGGCGGAAGATTTCAATTATAATTGTTTTAATTTCTTTTTGATAATAATTATCATTAGCGTTTCTTCAGCTGTTCATTATATGCAAAAAAAGGTGCGGGAGGAATTCCTCCCGCGCCTTTTTAATTCTCTGACCATTCTTTTAATTGTGAGGCGGTCATCGGACCGACGATCTTTTTTTCGATTTCTCCTTTTTCATTCAGCAGAAATGACGTGGGAATCGTCATGACATCGTATTCCTTCATAAGTTCGCCTTTCGTGTCAAGAACAATCGGGAATGTGAGATGGTGCTGAGTGACAAAGTTTTGAACGGTATTTTTATTTCGCTCGGCATTCATCAAATTTACCGTTACAAGGCTTACATCATCAGACTGATGCTGTTCAAAATAGGTTTGGAATTGCGGCAGTTCTTTTTTGCACGGAGGACACCACGATGTCCAAAAATGTAAAATCGTTTTCTGCCCTTTATTCGGAATCGATATTTCGTCTCCTTCAATCGTCTTCATCAGAAACACGGCGGGAACTGCCTGTTTTTCTGATGAGGCTTTTGCTTCAGGCATCCAGACGGCGGCAGCTATCAAAAGGACTGCACATACAATTAGGCGGGTTTTATGCATATGATCTTCCTTTCACGCGTTTCGGATAGCTTGCCCTTCCTTATTGAAATGTATCAGCCTTTTCAGCTTTCGATCCGGGGCGCTGTTCTTCCGCCGCCCGTCAAAAACACGGAGACACCGAGGTCTTTGCAGATCGTCGCGTAATGTAAACTTGTCAGAAGAATCATGCCGGTATTCATACCGAGTATAATGCCGAGCATTTGCAATTCCGGCATAGAACCGAGCACATACATCATCGAAAGCCCTACAATGCTGCTCCATACGTTATGATAAAACGCCGTTTTCACGTGGCCGATGCCGATCAGACAGGCTTGAAGCGGCATCACAAACAGATGAAAAAGAAAAAACGGCCACAAAAGCTGCAAATAATACTGCGCTTCCGGAGACTGAAAAAACAAATGGGTCAGCGGGCCCGCGAACTGAAACATGACCCAGACCGCCGGAATGCCGTAGCCGAATGTAATAAAAATCGCTTGTCTCAGCCGTTTCAGCACAATATCATATTGGGACAGCGCATATGCTTCTGAAATGCTGGGAATCATGACGACCATCAGCGAATGGGCGATAAATGCGGGAAACGAACCGATTGTCATCGCTACACCGGCAAGCATGCCGTATTGATCAATCGCGGCTGTCCCGGCTGCCCCGGACGCCAGCAGCGCTCCTTTAACCAAGAAGGGTTCAACTGCGTTTGTCACCGCATGAAATATACGAAGTCCCGTTGTCGGGATGGATACGGCCAGGAGGCGTTTCCGCACGTCTTTCCCGCGAAGATGAATGTGCTGATGGCCGGAAAGCGCCCTCCGCGCCAAAATAAACTGCGTATACAAGTAAACGAACACCACAACATCGCTTGCGACCAGCACAAATAACGAAATGAGCACGGCCATATCAATTTCAAAAGAGTACCATTGAAAAAAGATAAACAGACAAAGCACTTGAATGATTTTTTTCAAGACATTCGCAACCGCGATTTTTCCCATTTGCTGCACACCCATAAAATAACCTCTGGCGATGGATGTAAAAGCGACGACTGGAATCAGCCCGATGACAATCCCTTTAATAAAGGGGTGATACGTATCGAATACAGGAATGAACGGCAGCGCGACGCTTGCGGCCGCGGTTGAAAACGCGGTAAAAACGGCGGTCATTCTGAAGGCATGCCGGAGCATGCTTTCATGCAGCTTCTGATTGGATTCCGCGATGAATTTTGAAATAGAGATCGGAAGCTCCAGACTGGCGATCACGATAATTAAAAAGATGGTGGGCAGAATGCTCATGTAAAGCCCCATCCCATGCTCGCCAAGCTCCCGCGCCAGTATCATATTCACGACAAATTCCAGACATTCCGCGAAAAAGGCGGCGATGGATAAAAGAATGATCCCTTTCACAAATCGATTCATGGTGTCTCTCCTTGTCTCTCGTTCTTCCATCATCATATGAGACAAGTTCTGAAAATATTTTCGATTTCTCAAAATTGAAAAAAGCATAGCGGGGATATTTTTGATCCCGCTATGCTTACATCGCAAATACGTGTCTGCCGATCCGTTCGATAATTTTTCGGGAACGGATCCAGTGATCAGATGCCGTTTTCGGATTGTAGAAAAACAACGCGTTCGTTTCTCTGCCCGGATGGTCAAGCGCCTCATTTGCAGCGGCGATGGAATCCTTATCCGGCTTTTGATTAATGCTTCCGTTTGCTACCGGTTCAAATGCATTCCTTTGATAGATCACGCCCCGAATAGTATCCGGGAAACCGTTTTTTTCAGTGCGGTTCAGCACTACGCTGGCTACGGCAACCTTCCCTTTATAAGATTCACCTTTCGCTTCTGCGTGAACGAGACGTGACAGGAGTTGTCTGTCAGCGCGGGAATACGTTTTTTTCGGCGGCTGATAAGCCGTCTCTTCCGGTTTTGCTTTCATCTCTTGGTGAGATGAAAGCTTTATCGGTTGGATAGAATGCTTATGATCCGTTTTTGAAAGCTTCGGAACCGGGCTTTTTTTATTTAAATCAGCAACCAGGGTGCTGGGTTCTTGCTTTGGCTTCTTCGCAAAAGTAAACAGAGCTTCTGTATGTTCAATTTTTGATGCAGGCATAAAACATAGAAAAAAGACAGCCAAGGCAGCAAATTTTGTCGTCATACGATTTCCTCCTTAAATACTTCACTACCTTAACAAGAGCTGTGCGCAAATTCACGTTTAAAGATTTTCCAGTGCTCCCAATCAGCTTTTATGATGGAAGAAGTTTGTTAACAGCCTTGTTATTGGCAGGAAAACAGCCGTCATTTTCACAACATTAACCAAATAGCAGTAAAAGTATCCATCGGAGGGATTTTACATTTTGTTTACATCTGTTACAGCCAGATGAAATGAGAAACTGAAACCAAAAAAAGACTCCTCAAGGGCGAGGAGCCGTCAGCTTCTTGGCTGTTCTAAATACTGGAAGATAACATCTCCGCCCTGCTGGGCAATACCGCGGAAATGCTTAAAATCTTCCTGCTTCGACAAAACCGCTCGAAATGCAAGAAAATGTTCTTTCTGCACCCTGAATTCTTTGATTTCACCGGTGCGCATTTGGTTGATACGTTCTGAAATTTCCTCAGGCAGCAACGAATACAGCCTCCTTTTCTCGGCTTTTTCCCGAAAAACAATATACCATCTTTCCCCCGCCGGGACAATGATTGAGCGGGCTGATACCCATATCGCTTTACTTCTTAAAGAAAATACTGCAAAATATTTTCAAACAGGATTTATGATAAAGGAGAGGAAGCTCGTGAAAATTGCTAAGGTTGGAAACGTCATTGAATTTAAAAACGGATTAACCGGTATTGTTGAAAAAGTAAATGAAAACTCCGTCATCGTTGATGTAACCATCATGGATAATTATCGTGACCTTGAATTAGATTCCCTCACTGTCGTCAACCATAAGAATTATAAAATCATCAGAGACTCCTATTAAACCCCCCGAACAATCCGAACCATTTACATATCCCGCACAAAAGCTGCCGCCCGGCAGCTTTTTCAAATGAATTCAGATCTCAGTCATTTCCACAAAAAAATCACCGGTCTCATCTTTATTGTAAAGATTTGTGACGGATGTATAGTAGTTGGTTATTTTACCGCGGAATTCAAGCCCACGCTCGGGCGCCTTGATGTCAAATGTTTTTTCGTACAAAAGGACGGCAATATCATGATACGTTTCAGAGGTCACCTTCAATACGAATGAAATCATACGGCCGTTTTTACCCGCACTTTCTTTACAATCATACATTTTCAGCCTTACACCGTTTAACTCTAACGGCTCCATAACGAACACTCCTTCTTTTTACAGGACATGCTACCATGCTGGCCATTCCTTTACAATTGATCCGCTCCGAATAAGAAAAAACAGCTCAGGCCTTTACAAACATACGTTCCCTATTTTATAATGAAACAGACGAGCTGCCATCCAGCACCCGTCACGTATTGAAGCGGCGAGTACACTCCCCCCGGGTTTACTCGTCTTTTTCTTTTCTCCAAATGATCTCTCTTTTCCTTATAGAAGTTCTGTGCGAATATCATGCACCTTTTTGGCTGCGTGGCACAGACGAAAAATACCCCCGCTTAAAAGGCGGGGGTATTTAGGTTATATTCCGAGACCGCCGGCACTCCCGAGGAAACTTCCCATTTCTTCACCGAACTTTTGAATAGCATATAGTCGCAGTTATCACATCGTCCTGCTGTTATCAAGACTACATTTAAAATAAGGGGTCATACATATTAGACATATATAATATGCAAATGCACCCGATTGTTAAGTGTATTACTTCACAAACTATCCAATTTGCAGTTCATTTGTTACAAGAAGTTCACCTAGTTTCTAAAGTATAGGTTTTTCCATTACTACTGTTTTAACTTCATAACCATTAGGGTTGGTAACCGTTTCTTCTTTATAAACTATGTAACCCATTCTTTCGTACAAGCTTATATTTTTTGGTAATGATGCACGAACACGGCATTCTATTTTCTTTTTTTATTTTCAATAGCATAATTCTCAATCCATAATAATATTGCTTTCGCTATCCCTTTTCCTCTTGCGTGTGATGTAACGGATAATCTTGAAAAATATATCGAGGTATCTTTTAATGTGATTCTAGAAGAAGCAACTGGTTCCCCATCTACAAAGCACAACAATGCTTTTTCTAATCCTTGTTTCATTGCATTTAATAGATGATCTAACGGTTCATTTAATGCACTAGAGGGAACTTCAAGAAATCTATATTCTTCAAATGCCTCTAACATAATTTTATGCACAATCTGATATTCTTCTGCACTTGCTAATCGTATTTCTAACTTCATTTTTTCCCTCCAAGTTGATGTTATTTAGAACTATTATATCTTTTTTATAATTTTCTGTTGTGCTAACTGCCATGTTTCTTCCGTAAATTAAATTTTATTTATTACAGAAATGCTGCCCGGCTAAAAAAAGCAACTGCTCTTATTGCAATTGCTTTCGTTTTCACCATTTAGGTGAATAGCATTTTATATATTTTTATACCTGAGCGTAAGCAACCTTAGAAATAAACTGAATAGACTATACTTGCTCTTTTAAAAAGACTTATAATGGTCGCAGAGGTGGTCAAAATGAAACTAAATGCAGCGCCGCGCCTAAACGCCGTTATGAAGGCGAAAGGGTGGACGCAGGTAAGACTTTCGGAAGCATCTGGTGTGCCACAAGGTTCGATATCGCGCTTCGATAAGAATAGTCGCCACGAAGACTGGCACGTTTTTTCGATTGCGAAAGCGCTCGACGTAGAAGTCGATGAGCTATTCGAAATTGAGGACGCTGAATAAATAGAACGTATTGAAAAATCCCCGCCTAGAAAGACAGGGATCGTGGTCACACTATGGCTTCTTCGGGTCACAGTCGGGTCACACTTCGCTGTGACTCGCTCACATTTCCGTCTAAAACTGACGCTAAATGTTCGGGTTTTATCGTGACCTCACTCCGTTTCACACTTCGGACCGCAACCGGGGGTATTTAGGTTATATTCCGAGTCCGTACTCCGTCTGAAATTAACGGTTGTCAATCGTCTCCGGATACATATCATGATTCATCATCCGATGTTCGGCCATTTTTTCATATTTTGTTCCCGGTCTGCCGTAGTTTGTATACGGGTCAATGGAGATTCCGCCTCTTGGCGTGAATTTGCCCCATACTTCAATGTAGCGGGGGTCCATTAATTCGATCAAATCATTCATGATGATGTTCATGCAGTCCTCGTGGAAATCTCCGTGGTTGCGGAAGCTGAAAAGATACAGCTTCAGCGATTTGCTTTCCACCATTTTTTCGTCCGGAATATAGCTGATGTAGATGGTTGCAAAATCCGGCTGTCCCGTTTTCGGGCAAAGCGACGTAAATTCCGGGCAGTTGAATTTAACGAAATAATCACGGTTCACGTGTTTATTCGGAAATGATTCCAAAACCTCCGGCGCATATTCAAATAAATAGTTTGTCCCTTGATTCCCCAGGAGCGTAACTCCTTCTAATTCTGATTCTTTTCTTGTCATATAAATCTCCCTTTCTATTAAACTCCCCGTTTATTGCCCCAAAGCAATGTATGCAGCTGAGGCAGGACTCTGACGAGATTCAGATCCGAATCGGCAGAAACCTTATCAACAAGTGTTTCGTATTTTCCGAGCAGATGTGCGATCAATGCCCGGTCGTCCGTCGTATGGACGTTATCGTTTCCGACCTGAAGGTAAAACGGAATATTCGGATACCGCTTGTGCACGGTTTTCGCGAATTGCAGATCTTCATCATTAAAAATGACGACCTTTAAGCTGACCGCGTTAAGCCTTTCTGCCGCATCAAGCGAAGACACAATGTGATCGAGCTTTGCAAAATCGGTTGTCATCCCCGAACTTGGCGGCTTCGGTGAAATCGTCAGATCGTTAATCATTGTGAACCAATCCTGATAGACCGTTCCCTGCGTTTCTAAAGCGGCGCGCACCCCGTGCTCTTTCAGCAGCAGAATCAGCGCATCAAGCTGCTTTAACAGCGCCGGGTTTCCTCCTGAGATGGTGACATGGGAAAAGGCGTCTCCGCCGATTTCTCTCAGCTCGCGGTAAATGTCTTCCGCCGTCATCCAGCGGATATCTTTTTTGGCTGAGCCGTCCCATGTAAAAGCGGAGTCGCACCAGCTGCAGGAGTAGTCGCAGCCCGCCGTGCGGACGAACATGGTTTTCTGGCCGATAACCATGCCCTCCCCTTGTATCGTCGGTCCGAAAATTTCTAATACCGGAATTCCTTTAGCCATTCCTATCACCTTTTTTCGGGCGGTATACGCAATAGCTTGTCGGGGTTTCCCTGACAAAAACCTGCACGCAGACCGGCTGATTCTCCAGTGTTTCGAGGTAGGACTGCACCTTATCATAAATCGTTTTGGCCACGACCTCGGTCGTCGGCAGTGAATATCTGTCATCATCAGAAAATTCCTCATGGTCATTCAGCAATGTATGGTCATAAGCGCCGTGCACCAATTTCTTCAGCACGCTGAAATTCACGAGAAAGCCTGAATCGTCCAGTTCATCCCCCGCAACTGTAATATTTACTGTATACGTGTGCCCGTGGACTCTGCTGCACGCTCCGGCGCTTTCGCGGGGAATAAAGTGCGCGGCTGAAATGTGCATGTCCTTATTCAACTCAAACGAATAAGGATGCTGAACCTGCGGGTAAATTTGAGAAAGCAATTAGTTCCGCTCTCCTTTCATTTTCATATATTCATCATATCCTTTATTACGGAGCAGGCATGCCGGGCATTCGCCGCATCCGTCCGCAATGATGCCGTTATAGCAAGTCAGTGTGTTATTCTTTACAAAATCAAGCGCGCCGAGCTCATCCGCAAGTTTCCACGTTTCTGCTTTGTTCAGCCACATAAGGGGCGTATGAATGACGAACGGCTTTTCCATCGCCAAGTTGACGGTGACATTGCAGGATTTGACAAACTCGTCACGGCAGTCCGGGTAGCCGCTGAAATCAGTCTCGCAAACACCGGTAATAATGTGGCGCGCGCCGATTTGATATGCAAGAATCGATGCAAAGGATAAAAATACAAGGTTGCGTCCCGGTACAAAGGTTGTCGGCAATTCCCCGTCCTTCGCTTCAATTTCGATATCATCTCTTGTCAGCGCATTCGGCGCAAGCTGATTTAAAAGAGACATATCAAGCAAGTGATTTTTGACACCGAGCTTTTCGGCAATCGATTTTGCCACATCGATTTCTTCTTGGTGACGCTGATTATAATGGAATGTAACGGTTTCCA
Source organism: Bacillus sp. JK62 (assembly GCF_053663455.1). NCBI lineage: Bacteria > Bacillati > Bacillota > Bacilli > Caryophanales > Bacillaceae > Bacillus > Bacillus sp. JK62. Next base: position 160,911 of record NZ_JBSJQA010000004.1, on the reverse strand, counting down.
CTTCTTCAAAGTTTTGCAAAGCCCATAATAAACAAGTCGTGCTGTCTTGGCCTCCGCTGAACACCACAACTGCTTTTTCTTTTTTCATGTCTTTCTCTCCCTTATCTATCATTCCATAAAAAAAGCGCCTTTTTCGGAGAAGGCGCCCTAAAAAACATAAAAAAACCGTATCCAAGGATACAGCTCGTCCTTAGTTTTTTATAGAGGGTGTAGCTAGAACCTCTCCCGCATCAATACGGATTTTCTTCTTTTTTCACTTTTGCTATCATACCATAATATTGTTTCCCGTGACAATAAAAAAACAGCCTGAAACCTGTGTCAGGCTGCAAAAGCGGATTTAAGCCCCGCGTTTTTTCCCCGGAAATACCATCAGCGCAATCCCGATCAGAACAAATAAAGCAGGCCAGAAAACAGAAACCGGAATAATCGGCTGATACGTCATCATAAAGCAAAGTGCTGTCAAGGTCAGCACCGCAACCGGGATGAGCAGCGCCTTCTGTTTCCCGCCGAACAGCCACAGCTCAAATAAACCGAATGCCGTTGCCAACAGGTAAACAGGCCATGTCACATCGGAGTAGGACCAATTGGTTGCCGTTTCAAAGACAAACAAGAACCCCGTAATCAATAAGATGCCGCCCGGTACGAGAAGCCCCGCGTTTTTGACAGGTTTCGGGCCGAAAATCGGAATGTGAAAAGCGGCGCCCAGCAAAAGAATGAGAACGGGCCAGCCGCGTTCGCTGATGACTTCATTTGCATTGGTGAATATGCCGAAAATGCCCGCGGCGCACAGAACCGCCGCAGCAGTCAAAAGCCCTCTTTGCCTTCTGCCGAACAGCCAGGCTTCAAACAGGCCGAACGCAACGGCAAAGAGGTAGACAGGCGATGTCACATTTGCGTATGTCCAATCCGTCAGCGTTTCAAACCATAACAAGCCGCCCGTCACAAGCAAAATGCCGCCCGGAATAAGAAGGCCCGATCTTTTTTTCGGCTGCATAAAGGCAGCGGCGTGAAACAAAAGCCCGGCTGCGATGATCAAAAGCGGCCACAGCCCCGTCATCAGCATTCCGGCAAAGCATAGTGCTCCCGCGGCTGTCAGGATGAAAGCAGGAATCAATACGCCGATCTTTCTCCCGCCGAAATACCACAGCTCAAACAGACCGAGAGCAGGCGCCCATATATAAACAGGCCACGTCACGCCTGAATACGTCCATCCCGTTGCGGTCTCAAAACAAAACAGGCAGCCCAGCACAAGAAACATACCGCCGGGAACGAGCAGTCCCGCCTGTTCAGGCGTTTTTTTCGCAAAAATAAATCCGGCGTGAAATCCTGCGGACATTATAATGAAAAGAAACGGCCACGCCGAACCTGCGGATATATGTATAACTCCCGCCTTCTGTAAAAAAAACGCAATGCCGATACAAATAAAAATAAATCCCAATAATACACGTCGATCCTTCATCTCTTACTCCTCCCCATCATTTCCCAATTTATTATACAGAAATGGCAGGGAAAAAGAAGGGGAATTCCCAAAAAATACAGACATTTTCCTTATATCCTTATTTTTCTTTCGGGATTTTTTTGCAAATCAATGCGCCGATGAAAGCGAGGCTCACATACCCAAACACTGGATAAACGGTGGAAATCAGCTGACCGTAACCGATTTGGCTGATAATGAAAGCAAACGCCAAAATGCCGCCGTAAATATATGTACTTTTTATATGAAGAAAACTGTTTAATTGTTTTTCCAATCCGTATAAATTGCCGATAACCGACGTAAACACTTCCCCGAAAATAATAAACAAATAAATGATATGAAGCGAACGCGAATACGAATAGACAACTTGAGCCATCGGAATGTCAAACTCCAGCACATCCGGCAGCACCGATAATGATAAGAAGCTCGCGGCAAGCACCAGTGTCAACAGAACGCCGCCTAAATAAGCTCCCCTTCTGATCACCTTCTCTGAAGACATTTCGTTCGCAAGCGGCACAAGGACGGCTTGGGCGAGCGATAAATTTAACGCGCCGTAAGAGACGGCGGACAAAAGCCAGTTCCACTTATCAGGCCATACCCATTCGTCCGCGTTTCTCGTGCTTGTAAATACAAATGAATCAGCTGTCACGATAAAAGAGAAAGAAATTAAAAGCGGCACCACCAATATATTGACGCCGAACACACCTTTAACACCGCTTGTCATGACGGCAAGGCTCAGTACGATCGTCAGAAGGATCCCCGCTTGTGCGGGCCAGCCAAGCTGTTCATGAAACAGCGCTCCAGCTCCGGACAGCATGACAGAGGTCACTCCCAGCAATATAAACATCATAAACATGTTCACGGCGCGGCCGATGGACTGGCCGAATAAATATGTGTTCAATTCCTGATAAGATGCTGCATGAATCCGTTTGGAAATAATCATGATTTTGGCGCCTAAATATGTAAACATCAGACCGCTTACCACGATACCGAACAGACCGATCCAGCCGAACTTCAGAAAAAACTCAACGATTTCCCGTCCCGTGGCAAAACCGGCTCCTACAACCGTGCCTACGTATACAAATGCAAGCTGACTTGCAGAACCTTTTGTTTGTCCCATTTCACCCTCCGGCTAAACGCAGATTTGTCCAGGCCTTTATATATGCTTATGAGACAAGTCTCCCGAAAAGACGAACAAATCGTCCTTCCCCGGAAAAAACAGATTCAGCTCTCTCCTCTAAGCAAAAATATTGAAAGAAAAAAAGGGCCGGCGTATACTCTTCATCAAGAAAGGTCAAAGCATTTCATTTCCTTTCCGACTATATTGGTCAAAAATAATCAAACCTCACGAATATCACTTATCATGCTGTAAACATTTATTTTTCGGGGTTTGAAACAAAATACTTGAAAGTCAAAGAAGGTCAGAGTATACTAATAATCAAAGAAGGTCAAAGTTTCGGCCTTATTTTCTAACCCATTTGGTCAAAGATGATCAAACATTTTTCGAGGAGGTTTTGGCAAATGCGTTGTCAACATTGTCAGAAAAACGAGGCGACGATTCGCCTGAACATGCAAGTCAATTCCATTCAAAAACAATTCGTTTTATGTGAAACATGTTATACAGAATTAACCCGAAAACCGTCTATGAGCATGGGGCCGCAATCATTCGGATTCCCGTTTGAGCAAGGTTTCGCTCCCAATCAAAATAAACAGCAGGCCGGCCCTGAAAAAGGCCTGCTCGACGAGCTCGCTCAAAACGTCACAAACGGCGCAAAAGCAGGTCTGATTGACCCTGTGATCGGCCGCGATAATGAAGTGGCGCGCGTAATTGAAATTTTGAACCGCCGGAATAAAAACAATCCGGTGCTGATCGGTGAACCGGGCGTCGGTAAAACGGCTATTGCAGAAGGCCTCGCGCTTAAAATCGCTGAAGGCGATGTGCCGAACAAATTGAAAAACAAAGAGCTTTACCTGCTTGACGTCGCTTCTCTCGTCGCCAATACAGGGATCAGAGGCCAGTTTGAAGAAAGAATGAAACAATTAATGAACGAATTAAAAGAACGGAAAAATGTCATCTTGTTCATTGATGAGATTCACCTTCTCGTAGGCGCCGGCTCTGCCGAGGGATCAATGGATGCCGGGAACATCCTGAAACCGGCCCTTGCCAGAGGCGAGCTGCAGGTCATCGGGGCGACAACGCTGAAAGAGTACCGCCAGATTGAAAAAGATGCGGCGCTTGAAAGACGCTTCCAGCCTGTCATGGTTCACGAGCCTACAATAGAACAAGCCATCAGCATTCTGGAAGGCATTAAAGATAAATACGAGAAATACCACGGCGTCACATTCAGCAATGAAGCGATAAACGCCTGTGTTACGCTTTCATCCCGTTACATTCAGGACCGCCACCTGCCGGATAAAGCGATCGACTTATTAGATGAAGCCGGCTCTAAGGCGAACCTGGAACTTGATACCGTAAATGAAGAAGATGCGGCTGAGAGACTCAAAGCAATTGACGCGGAGAAAACAAAAGCGCTTCGGGAAGAAAATTATGAGCTTGCCGCGAAACTGCGTGATGAAGAAGCGGCTTTGGAAAAGCAGCTGGCGCATGAAACACCGGCCTCTTCACCTGAAATCGGCGCGGAGCATATTCAAGCCATCATTGAACAGAAAACAGGCATTCCGGTCGGAAAACTCCAGGCTGATGAACAAGTCAAAATGAAGGAACTTGAAGAGCATCTTCATCAGCGTGTCATCGGTCAGGAAAAAGCCGTGAAAAAAGTGGCGAAAGCGGTCAGACGAAGCCGCGCCGGCTTAAAATCCAAAAACAGACCTGTCGGCTCCTTCCTCTTTGTCGGACCGACCGGAGTCGGAAAAACCGAGTTATCAAAGACACTCGCAGATGAACTGTTCGGTACAAAAGATTCCATTATCCGTCTCGATATGAGTGAATACATGGAAAAACACGCCGTATCAAAAATTATCGGTTCACCGCCGGGATATGTCGGACACGATGAAGCCGGTCAATTAACGGAAAAAGTGCGCCGCAATCCGTACAGCATCGTGCTGCTCGACGAGATTGAAAAAGCCCATCCTGATGTCCAGCATATGTTTCTGCAGATTATGGAGGACGGCCGTCTGACAGACAGCCAGGGCAGAACGGTCAGCTTCAAAGATACCGTTTTGATTATGACTAGCAACGCTGGAACCGGCGAAAAACAGGTGAAAGTCGGATTCCAATCTGAAGAGAGCGTCATGGAAGAACAAACGCTGATTGATTCACTGAGCGCGTTCTTCAAACCGGAGTTTTTAAACCGGTTTGACAGCATTATTGAATTCCAATCCCTGAAAAAAGAACATCTCGTGAAAATCGTCAGCCTGCTTCTCACAGAGCTTGAAGACACATTAAAAGAGCGCGGCATCAGCCTGAGCGTCACCGATGATGCGAAAGAAAAAATCGCTGAAATCGGCTACCACCCCGCTTTCGGAGCACGCCCGCTCAGAAGAACCATCCAAGAATTGATCGAGGACGAAATGACAGATCTTCTATTGGATGACAACGAAATCAATGCCTTCCATGTCGTAATGGAAGAGGACGGCATCAAAGTCCGGGCACAATAAGAAAAAAGCGGTTCCCTCCTCGCGGGGAGCCGCTTTTTTGTTTTTTCTCCATGCCGGAAGGGAGAAACTGTGAAGAATTCGGGAACAATTTCTCAATCACCCTAAAGTTCCATGCACTGCCACCGATATTAACCATAGAAAGCTAGTATAAAGGATTTGGTGAAAACTATGGATAAAACATCGATTATCGGTATCATCCTCGCCGTGATTGCTTTAAGCGTGGGCATGGTGCTGAAAGGGGTCAGCTTAAGCGCACTCGCTAACCCGGCAGCTATTCTGATTATTTTGTTCGGTACGATTTCTGCGGTGATCATCGCATTCCCCGGAAAAGAAATCAAAAAAGTGCCTGCCCTTTTTAAAGTGCTGTTTAAAGAAAACAAACAGCTGACAATTGCGCAATTAATTCCTATGTTCTCTCAATGGGCGCAAATCGCCAGACGTGAAGGTCTGCTCGCATTAGAAGCAAGCATTGAAGACGTGGATGACGCATTTTTGAAAAACGGCCTGAGCATGGCGGTTGACGGACAAAGCGCAGAATTTATCAGAGATATTATGACTGAGGAAGTTGAAGCGATGGAAGACAGACACCAGGCCGGCGCAGCCATCTTTACACAAGCCGGCACATATGCGCCGACACTCGGCGTTTTGGGTGCGGTCATCGGCCTTATCGCCGCTCTTTCCAACATGAACAATACCGAGGCGCTCGGACATGCCATCAGTGCGGCGTTTGTCGCCACCCTTCTCGGGATTTTCACAGGGTATGTACTTTGGCATCCCTTCGCCAACAAACTGAAACGCAAATCAAAGCAGGAAGTCAAACTGCGTGAAATCATGATCGAAGGCGTTCTGTCAGTGCTTGAAGGACAGGCCCCGAAAGTGATCGAACAAAAACTTCTCATGTATCTTCCTGCGAATGAACGCGCAAAAGTCGCTGAACAAGAAGGAGAGGCAAACAATGGCGAGAAAAAAGAAGAAGAAGCATGATGACGAGCATGTGGATGAGTCTTGGCTGATCCCGTACGCGGATTTGCTCACCCTTCTTTTGGCTCTGTTCATTGTATTGTTCGCCATGAGCTCGGTCGATGCGGCGAAATTCCAAATGCTGTCTAAATCATTTAACGCCGTGTTTACCGGAGGCACGGGTGTTCTTGAATATTCAAGCGTCACCCCTCCTGAAAACGAAAAAGACGGCATTGATCAGTTAAAAAAAGACAAGGAAAAAGATAAAGAACAGAAAAAGAAAGAAAGAGAAGCAGCCGACCGCGAAGAACTTGAAGGCGTGCAAAAGCAAGTCAATCAATTTATAAAAAACAAAAAGCTTGAAACTCAGCTGGAAACAAAGATGACTAAAGAAGGGCTCTTAATTACCATTAAAGACAGTATCTTTTTTGATTCCGGACGGGCGGATATCCGTCAGGAAGATATTCCGCTTGCCAAGGAAATCTCGAATCTCCTTGTGCTGAATCCGCCGAGGAACATTATCATCAGCGGACATACGGACAATGTGCCGATTAAAAACTCACAATATCAATCTAACTGGCATTTAAGCGTCATGCGGGCCGTCAACTTCATGGCTATTCTCACGGAAAACCCGAAACTTGACGCAAAAGTATTCAGCGCCAAAGGTTTCGGAGAGTATAAACCGGCCGTGTCGAACAAAACCGCTGAAGGGCGCAGCAAAAACAGGCGCGTCGAGGTATTGATACAGCCTAGAAACGCCGCGACTGACCAAAATCAGTAAAATAAAAAAGGAAGCCTTTCAAACGGCTTCCTTTTTTATTTCTGATGAAAATGTTTAGCGTTTAACCCCACTCTTTTCAGCATTTCCGTACACATTTCTATCTCTTCATCACTCAGCACACTGATCATTTCTTTAATTTCTTCAGCATGATTAGGGAAAATATCGTCCAAAAGACGGATTCCCTTTTCGGAAATTTGTGCGAAAGTCACTCTTCTGTCAGTCGGCGAGGCTTTTCTGATGAGAAGTTCTTTTTTCTCTAATTTGTCAACAACGTATGTAATACTTCCGCTCGCTAATAAAATTTTGTCGCCGATCTGCTGAAGCGGCTGGTTGCCTTTGTGGTACAGCAGCTCAAGCACCGCAAATTCCGTCGGGTTCAGACCGTGCTTATGAATATGTTTATTCATATGGTCGTTAATAGATCGGTACGCACGTGACAGTACAATAAATAATTTCAATGAGTTTTCTGTTTTATCCGTCATACATTCAATCATCCTTTTACAAAAGAAACCGTTACAGAGAAACATTAATAAACAAAATGAAAAATGTCAACAAAAATGTTTCCAAAATTTCTCTTCTTTTTGTCTGGCCTTAATAAAATAATTTGTTTTTCTATCATTTTGGTTATTTTTTCTTATTAAAGAAGTATAAAAATGATATAATACCTCTATTCAAGTGTAATGTTGGAGCGATGCAGAGTGAATACATTTAAAGGTGCCCGGGGAAAGATCAAACTTTATCTCATATTGGTGATCATCCCGGCACTTATTATCAGCTTTTTCATTTATGAAAAAGAAAAGCAGAAAATAGCCGATAAACACATACAGGAAGCCAGTATGATGCTCAACCTTCACCGCAATAAGCTCAATTATTTAATCGGTGAAACAAAAGCCCGGATGACAACACTTGCGATCGCTGTCGATAAGCCTGTCAATGAAGAAAAGATCATTGATATTCTCGATCAGGCTTTTGAGGATGAACCCAGATTCAGCGGTCTGTATATGCTGAATTCCAAAGGTGATGTCATCGCAAGCACGACTGATCTGAAATCAAAGGTGAATTTGGCCGACAGACCGTATTTTACGAAGGCGAAAAAGACGAAAAAAACGGTTATCACAAATGACTACTCCAGCAGAATTACAGGCCAGCGCATCTTCACGATCTGCGTGCCGGTGTTAGACGCAAAACGGGAAGTCACGGATTATTTAGTAGCCGCCATTCAAGTCGATTATTTGAGAAATATGATCAATATGCTGAGCCCTGACGTTTATGTCAAGGCAACCAATCAGAATAAAGTGATATTTGCCAGCGGACGGGCTGATCAATCAGAAGGGGTGCAACCGGTCAGCGGCTATCTGGATGATATTAATTGGAATATCAATGTTTATCCGAAACCGGTTGAGCTGAACGAGCTGACCAAAAGCGTGCTGCTGCCGATGTCCAGTATTGCCGTGCTGCTGAATATTCTGTTCATCCTCGTTCAATATTATCTGCTTAAGCGCAAGACCCAGCTGGAGCGCGCTCAAAATGAAGCGCAGAAATTGGAGCTGATCGGAACGCTTGCCGCCAGCACCGCCCATGAAATCCGCAACCCGCTTACAGGGATCAGCGGCTTCATTCAGCTTTTGCAGAAAAAATACAAATCGGAGGAAGATCAGCTGTATTTCTCAATTATTGAGCAGGAGATTAAACGGATCAATCAGATTGTCAGTGAGTTTTTAGTGCTCGGTAAACCTACTGCTGAACGGTTGGAAGTGAACTCGCTGCAGGATATTCTTGATGAGATTATGCCGATTATTTATTCTGAAGGGAATCTGTATAATGTGGAAGTGAATGTGGAGATTCTCGTCAATCGGCCGCTCAAGGTCAACTGTACGAAAGACCATATTAAACAGGTGATTTTAAATGTCGCAAAAAACGCACTGGAATCCATGCAGGAAGGCGGCCGGCTGTCCATCTATTTAGAAGCCCGCGACCATAAAGCAGTCATTAAGGTGGCCGACAACGGAATGGGCATTTCTGAAGATATGCTTGAACACATTTTTCTTCCGTTTGTAACGTCAAAGGAAAAAGGCACCGGCCTCGGCCTTGTCGTATGTAAACGAATCATGCTGATGTACGGCGGTTCGATTGACATTCAAAGCGAAGTCGATAAGGGGACAGAGGTCACCATTACCCTCCCTGCCGCTTCACGATGAAAAAAACACCCTGGATCGGGGTGTTTTTTATTTAAAGAAGAATATGTGTAAGAGGATATACCAGAGGAACGGCATCATAGCCGGCAGATAGTACGAGGCGCTTCGTGAGCCGTGCCAGCGGAAAAATCTGCTGACTGTACGCGGTCATCTTTCGGATGCGGCGCTTGATCAGGAAGCGCATTCAGTCTTCGTTATCTGTTTTATCATCAATCATTTGTTTGCTTCATATGCAGGCATGACGTCACCGCGGGAGAACAAGCCTATTTTCTTCACAAGGCCCTGTATTCCTTGGTGATGTGTACGATCACGGTTTACCAGCTGCTGATACGCGTTCATCAGACAGTCCAGTTCCTGGCTGTGCCTGATCGTGTCATATCCTGTAAACCCTTGCCTGTTAGCCGCATCTATCATCATTTTTCTTTTTTTATCAATAGATACAAGCAATTTTTCTTGTTCAGAATAACTGCCCATTCACTTCACCCCTCACCGCTAAAAGAATAGGAAACAAGTTTGATTGGGTTATTGAGCATTATTACAGATTATACTTTATTTGTAAACATTTTTTTACTAAATAACTTATTTTTTCATTTCATATTGGAATCTTTAGCATGAATACGAGAATAATACCCATTCAGGTAATGATATAAACAGAATGCGGCATATTCAAGATTTAAAAAACAGCCACAGCTGACTTTATATTACAATAAAAAACCTCTCATGCCGGCGGGGGCATGAGAGGTTCGGGCGTCTATCAGTTTTGCACACTTTCATTTTCGTAAATCGGCACCCAGCCCTCTGTCGTCACGAAAATTCGGATTGCGACGACCCGGCGGTCTTCCTGAAGCGTAAAGTAGTGGCGGATGTTCTCCGGAACTGAAATCAAATCTCCCGGATTTAAACGGACGTCGAAAAATGTGCCGTCTTTGCCTTGAATGACGAAGATGCCGTGTCCGCTGACGATAAAGCGGACTTCATCATCCGTGTGGTGATGTTCTCTTTGGAAATTTTTTAATAATTCATCAAGATTCGGCGTGGTATCTGATAAAGAAATGACATCCTGAGACTGATATCCGCGCCGGGCTGAAATATCCTGAATCTCCTTGTCAAACACTGCGAGAATCCTTTCTTTTTCATCTTCTGTCAGATTGTATTTCTCCGAAAGCTCAGACGGAAGTTTTTCAATGTTCCACTGCTCATAGATCACCTCTTGTTCGTCTAAGAAGCGCGCTACTTCTTCCTGTTTTTCAATGAGCGTATTCTTTTCGTCATGAATTCTGATGGTCGCCATTTTCTATTCCTCCTTTTATTTTACTAGCTGCGGCCGAAGTGACAGAAGCTTGAGGTGGCAGCTGAATAAAAATTCATAGGCTTCCAGCACCCTTTTCGCTTCAAATGCGGTCCGCCCCCATGCCGTAATGCCGTGATTGCGGATTAACACCGCGCCTGAGCCGGCGTCCGCATGGTGCGCGAAGCTTTCGGCTAATGCCGGGATGTGCGCCGGGTTGTCAATGATCGGAACGGTCACGGACGCGTTTTCCTCCCATAATCCGAGCGCCTTAATCATCTCCTGCCCCTGAAAAGTGATTTGTTTTTCATCCCCGTAAAGCTCTGAGATGACATTATTATTGACGGTATGGACATGCAGACAGCAGCCTGCGTCTGTCTTTTGGTATAAGTAAGTATGGAGAAGCGTTTCCGCTGAAGGTTTTAAAGAATGGCCGGTCTCAGCGGGCTTCCCGTTCTCATCGATTAAGAGAAAATCTTCGTCTGTTTCTTTTCGTTTGTCTTTTCCGCTCGCCGTAACGAGGAAAGTCAGCGGCGCGTCGGATACTTTGATGGAAAGATTCCCGCTCGTTGCCGGGAACCAGTCTCTTTCGGCCAGCTCGCGCTTTACCTCGGCAAGTTCGCGCCAGCGTTCTTCTTTTGCAGCCATGCCTGCACCTCCCCGATGTTTTCAATGCCTGTTCTCACCTCATGAAAATCTTGAAAAGGCAGATGCCGGAGGCCGAGTTCTTTGCATTCAGTCAAAAGATAATCTCTCGCAAAACACATATCGGATAACTTTGCAGCCTCGACATCCGTGACCGAATCACCGATCATAATGAGAAATTTCTGCTGATCGGACAGCTTCCGGATGACTGACGGTTTGCAGCAGCCGCATTGATTGGTGCAGCCTCCGTCACAGGCGTGCGGCCAGTCTATATGAATATATTCATTGTCAAAGGATGCATGATTGCAGAAAATCCGCTCCTTTTCTACGATCCCTTCCAAAAGCGGATGCACAAAAAAGTCCATTCCTCCGCTTACGATATAAAACGGGAGGCCGTTTGACCGGACAAACGAGACAAAATCCAAAAAGCCGTCCCGTATTTTCGCATCCTTCAGAATAAAGCCGGTCAGTTCTTCTTTTAAGCTGCTCGGCAGCAGTCCGAACATCCGGCCGACCCCTTCTTGGATTGATATGCTTTTAGACAGAACACCGTCTTTTAATTCAAGCCACTCAGGAGGCGCGAATTCTTTCATCATGCTGACAATGTTGTCGTTCATGGTGACCGTGCCGTCGAAATCACAAATAATCAGCGGTGTGCGGGTCATACGGCTTCCACCCTTCCCCATTTGTCTAATGCGAGCTGAAGATCTTTGCACGACGCGGCTTTTTCTTCAATCGGCTGCGCTTCAAGCACCGCATCAATGATGGCGCGGAACGCTTTTCCGCCGCCCTCGGCTCCTTTCGGATGGCCGTGAATGCCACCGCCGGCATTGATGATGTGATCGATGCCGAAATCGCGCATCAACAATGGCACCATACCGGGGTGAATGCCTGCTGACGGGACGGCAAACGACGGATGAAAGACATCGTCTTTTACACATTCATCATGGATTGCAAGCGCGGACTCCTTCGGAAGAGCAACGGATCCGTAAGGTGACGGAAATAAGCTGAAATCAGCGCCGCAATAGCGGTTCAGCTTGCCGAGCAAAAGCGCATGCGACAAGCCGTAAACGGGAGATGATGTGAACGCGCCGCTGACTGCCGGATGCGCCATGATCGGAAGCGGGATTTCCCTGTCTTCGGCAAGGCTCTGCATCACATCTAAACCGTAAGCGAACACATTCAATAAAAGCGCGTCCGCCCCGAGTTCTGCCGCGCGCCTCGCTTTATCCCGCAGTTCAGCGGTCCTTCCCGTAAGGTTTACGGCATACAGCGTTTTATGCCCCGTCTCCTCCCGGGTTTCCTTCAGGACTTGTTTTCCTGCGATAATGCGGGTTTCAAACGGAGCCAGTTCATTTTCAAAGAAAATTTCGTCATCTTTAATCAGATCCACGCCGCCGAGCGCCTGCTGTCTGAGCTGTTCTTTAATGTCGGCGAGATCCCGTCCGATCACGCCTTTAAATATGCTCATCAGAAGCGGTCTTTCAAATTCGCCCAGCAGTTTGCGGATGCCGTATATACCGAATTTCGGCCCGGGAAGGGAGCGTTTAAACCCTTCGGAAAATTCAAGATCAGTCAATTTTATTTTTCCGTCCAGTGACAGCTTTCCGAATACCGTCGTCAGGACGGCCGGAATATCTCTTGAAAAGTTCGCCTCAGGATAGGCGATAGTGATGACGGATTGTGTTTCGTTTTCTGAGGTTCCTTCTTTCTCCTCAACTTTTACGACCCGGCCTTTATGTTTTCTGAGCTGTTCCTGCTTCACCAGGGGCAGGTCAGTCCAGGAGCCTACCGTCAGCCCCGCCGCAATCTGTTCCGCCCGCTTTTCACTGTCCGTTGTGTTTGTCAGAAGATATGTTGCCAATACTTCGCTCATGCGTGAACGCCTCTCTTTCTTTCACAAAACATAAAAAACCTCTTCCGTATGAGCAGAAAGAGGCTTCGTGTTATGTCCGAATCTTATCTCTCAGCTCCTGCTGCAAGAATTAGCACCGTGCTTTATCAGTCGGTTGCCGGGCTTCATCGGGCTCGTCCCTCTGCCTGCTCTTGATAAGAATAATGATTTTATAAAGTATTTTGAATTATCGCATTGTTATCCTGATATGTCAATGCTTTTTCAGGTGAAAAGATTCAGTTTCCCGATCCGTTCCGCAGCTTCTTTAAGTCTTTCTTCACTTGTCAGAAGACCGACTCTTATATAGCCTTCCCCCCATTTTCCGAACCCGTTTCCGGCAGCGACGGCGACATCCGCTTTCTCGAGCAGCAGATCTGAAAACGACTGTGACGTATAACCGTCGGGCACAGGGAGCCATGCAAAAAAGGAGCCCGCCGGAGCCGTCACATCCCAGCCGATACCGCGGCAGGCTTTAATCCATGCATTGCGTCTTGATTCATATCTGTCATTTTGCGCTGCGACGCATGCCTGATCCGCTAAAAGAGCGGCTGCCGCCGCCTGCTGCGCCGCGGGAAACAGGCTGACAAACATATGATCCTGATAAAGGTTGATCGCTTCGATAACAGAAGCGTTTCCGACGGCAAATCCGACCCGCCAGCCCGCCATATTATACGTTTTGGACAAGGTATAGATTTCGATTCCCGTCTCTTTTGCGCCTTCCGTCTGTAAAAAGCTCAGCGGTTTATGCCCGTCAAAACCGACGGCTCCGTACGCGAAATCATGAACGACACAAATGCCGTTTTGTTCCGCAAAACCGACCGTCTCCTCAAAAAACGCCTCAGTCGCCACAGCGCCGGTCGGATTATTCGGATAATTGAGATACAGCATCTTCGCCTCGCTCCGCACCTTTTCAGGAATTACGCTGTAATCAGGGAGAAACCCTCTTTCTTCCGTCAGCGGCATCATTTCCATTTTCGCTTTCGCAAGGGCGACGCCCGACCAGTAATCAGGATATCCGGGATCAGGCACCAGAATGGTATCTCCCGGGTTTAAAAGACATTGCGGAAGCTCAACAAGTCCCGCCTTGCCTCCGAACAGCACGGCGACTTCCGTTTCCGGATCAAGCGTGACCCCGTACTCCCTTTCATAAAATGCAGCGGCTGCTTTTTTGAAGCTGTAAGCGCCCCGGAATGAGGAGTATTTATGATTTTCCGGCCTTTCGACGGCACGCTTCATTTCTTCAACGATATGCTGAGGCGTCGGCTGATCAGGGTTTCCCTGCCCTAAATTGATGACGTCTCTGCCTTCTTTCAGCTTTTGATTCACTTTTTGCACCAATGATGCGAAAAATTGTTCCGGCAGCTGTTTGAGTACATCTGAGATTTCAAAGTTCATATTTTTCACCTTCTAAAAATGTCTTGAAATGATAGTCCATCATCATATATGGTTAAATAAAAAAAGTAAAGAGAAACTTGAGGTGTTAAAAAATGAAATGGACCGTTTCCTGTTTGCAATTTGATATTTCATACGGAAATCCTTCAGAAAATTTTAAAAAAGCAGAATCTTTGATTGAGCAAGAAAGCCGCCATGCGGATGTAATCGTGCTTCCTGAGTTGTGGACGACCGGCTATGATCTCACACGGCTAGACCAGCTGGCGGATGAAAACGGCAAAGTTTCGAAACAGTGGCTTAAAGAAACGGCAAAAACATACAACGTACACCTCGTTGCCGGATCTTTTGCGGTCAAAGAAGGCGAAGATGTCTATAACACCATGTACATCGCCGATAACAGCGGACAGATCGTGAAGCGGTATCAGAAAGCCCATCTGTTTCAGCTGATGGATGAACACCTTTACTTGTCAGCAGGAAACAGCGACGGTTCCTTTGAGCTTGACGGTGTCAAGTGCGCCGGGCTGATCTGCTATGATATCCGTTTCCCCGAATGGATCAGAAAGCATACGTCCCAGGGCGCGAATGTCCTGTTTATCTCTGCGGAATGGCCTCTGCCCCGCCTTGATCATTGGCGAAGCCTGCTTATCGCCAGAGCAATTGAAAACCAATGTTTTGTCGCAGCCTCTAACTGCACGGGGTCCAATCCCGATAATGAATTTGCCGGCCACAGCCTGATTATTGACCCGTGGGGCCGGATTTTAGCCGAAGGAGACCGGACGGAAGGCTCAGTCCGGGCGGAAATTGATGTGTCAGAAAGCGCGGCCGTCCGCGGAACCATTCCGGTTTTCCAAGACTTGCGGCGTGATTTATATTAATTTTCAAAAAAACGTTGACAAGAATATCCGGCACCTGCTAATATTTTCATCAACTGATTAATCCGAATTGTGATACAAATCAATATATTTTCTCTTATCGAGAGTTGGGCGAGGGAATTGGCCTTTTGACCCCAACAGCAACCGACCGTAATTCCATTGTGAAATGGGGCGCGTACATTTTGCGCCGAGACGATTGTCTCATAAGGCACGGTGCTAATTCCATCAGATGTTATCTGAGAGATAAGAGGCGGACTGCACTGTTTCAGCCTCCTTCTCTTTCAGAGAAGGAGGCTTTTTTTTCGGGCGTATTCTCCGTCACGATCTCTTACTACCACTACATAATTGGAGGGTAAATCCATGTCAGCAACTAAAACAAGTCTTTATGAACAATTAACAGAAAGCTCCGCCGCCGCGTTAGCTGTCAAGCTCGGCTTATTCCAAAGCAAAAGCACTCTGACATGCCGTGAAATCGGCGACGGCAATTTAAATTACGTCTTCCATGTTTACGATAAAGAAAACCAAAAAGGACTGATTATCAAACAGGCGATTCCTTACGCGAAAGTCGTCGGTGAAAGCTGGCCGCTTACAATTGATCGGGCGAGAATCGAAAGCAGCGCCCTCATCCGCCAGGGCGAACACGTGCCGCACCTCGTTCCGGCCGTTTACTATTCCGATACTGAAATGGCCGTCACGGTAATGGAAGACCTCTCACATTTGCAGATTTCAAGAAAAGGGCTGCTGGAAGGGCAGCATTATCCGAACTTATCGGTTCATATCGGTGAATTTTTAGGGAAAACGCTTTTTTACTCATCCGATTATGCGCTCGATGCGAAAGTAAAGCAGCAGCTCGCAAAGCAGTTTACAAATCCTGAGCTTTGCAATATTACAGAAAGGCTTGTGTTTACAGAACCGTTTCTCGACCATGAGACAAACGATTTTGAAGAGGAGCTGCGCCCATACGCAGAAAAAGTTTGGAACAATTCCCGGCTGAAAGAAGGCGCTGACGAATTGAAAGCCATCTTTCTGAATTCCGCGGAAACATTGGTTCACGGCGATCTGCACACGGGAAGCATCTTCGCCGATGAACTTGAAACAAAGGTGATTGATCCCGAGTTTGCTTTCTTCGGACCGATCGGGTTTGATATCGGCCAATTTATCGCCAATCTGCTGTTAAACGCCCTCAGCCGCGACGGTGACGACAGACAGCCGTTATATGACCATACTGCCGCCGTATGGGATACATTTGTGAAAACATTCAGTGAAGCATGGGAGAAAGACTGCCTGCCTTCCCGCAGACACCTGCTGGAAGACACACTGAAAAACGCGTTTGAAGAAGCGGTCGGTTTTGCGGGATGCGAATTGATCCGGCGCACGATCGGACTCGCCCATGTGGCTGACTTAGATGAAATCACTCCGTTTGACAAACGAATCGAACGGAAGAAGCTGGCGCTTGAGATCGGCGCCTATTATATCGAAAACAGAAAAGAACTGAAGCATATCACCGAGGTTCTGGACCAATTTAAGCTCCGTGTAAAGGAATGATGCAGCATGACCAATGAATTTGCCATCCCCCGTTCTGTGGAATGGAAAGAAACCTACATCCGCATTTTAAATCAGCAAAAGCTTCCCGACGTCACTGAGTATGTGGAACTTGAAACAAAGGAAGATGTATTCGACGCGATTGTCACGCTGAAAGTAAGGGGCGCCCCTGCCATCGGTATAACCGCGGCATTCGGACTCGCGCTCTCCGCCAAGTCATTTGAAGCCCGCGACCTTTCAGATTTCCGACGTCAGTTCGCGGATGTCAAAGCGTATTTAAACAGTTCGAGGCCCACTGCCGTCAACCTCGCGTGGGCGCTTGACAGACTGACGGATTCCATCAGGGATGCGATTTCAATCAATGAAGCGAAGACAACACTCGTTCATGAAGCCATTCAAATTCAGATTGAGGATGAAGAAACCTGCCGAATGATCGGCCAAAATGCGCTGCACCTTTTTAAAAAAGGCGATCAGATCATGACCATCTGCAATGCGGGCTCGATTGCTACAAGCCGGTACGGTACGGCGCTTGCTCCCTTTTACTTAGCGAAACAAAAAGACCTCGGCCTTCATATCTACGCATGTGAAACAAGACCCGTTCTCCAAGGATCACGGCTGACGGCGTGGGAGCTGATGCAGGGCGGAATTGATGTCACCCTCATTACGGACAGCATGGCCGCCCATACAATGAAGGAAAAACATATTTCAGCAGTCATTGTCGGCGCTGACAGAATTGCTAAAAACGGAGATACGGCCAATAAAATCGGAACGTACGGCCTCGCTATTTTGGCAAACGCCTTTCAGATTCCGTTTTTTGTGGCCGCACCGCTTTCGACCTTTGACTTGCAGATTGAAAACGGCGATCAGATTCCGATTGAAGAAAGAGATCCGGATGAAGTCAGACAGATCTCAGGCATACGCACCGCTCCCGAAGATGTGCCGGTCTTCAATCCGGCCTTTGACATCACACCGGGCAGCCTGATTTCAGGCATTATCACCGAGAAAGGAATTGTGACCGGTTCTTACACGGAAGAAATTGAACAATTATTCGCTGACTGCCAGTTGAGCTGAAAAACCGCTGATGATGTTGCCTCAGGCAATCTCAGCGGTTTTTTTGTCTGCACAATGTAATCACTTCATCTTTTTGGGCGGCTGTAATGAGATGCATTTTAAAAAACAGCTCTGCATAACCGGCTATCTTTTGCGGACGGCTCATTTTCATCAGGCTTCGTCCTCCTTTTTCGCCAGACCAACTTTTTTCACTTAATAAAATGATATGTCGGACGCGAAAAAACGGAACGTGCCATATGTTTTATTTTTCTTTATAGGATATTTGTTCGATGTTCAGCAGCACCGCTTTTACATCCGTCTTCGTGCCCGCGTATCCCGTTAAGGCGCTGTTTTTGCCGATTACCCGATGGCACGGGACAAAAATCGGCAGCCGGTTTCGTTTATTGGCTTGTCCGATGGCGCGCACCGCTTTCGGTTTTCCGATCGCTTCAGCCATATCGCCGTAGCTTCGGGATTCCCCGTAAGGAATCATCGTCAGCGCGTTCCATACCTTTTCCTGAAAGGCTGTGCCTTTTTGTCTAAGAGGCAGAGAGAATTGCTTTCTTTCTCCTGAAAAATATGATGCCAGCTGCTGTTTCGCCTCCGACAGCAAAGCGGTTTCGCACGGCTTTACGCCGGGTGCGTCTTTTTGCCATTCCTCAAAATCTTCCCCGGTGAGAAACAGGCCGGTAATAAAGCTCTCTTCCTCTGTTACGATGACGGTTCCAAATGGCGCTTTTACACTTGTAAAACAGATCATTCCCCGCTCCTTCTTTCTTCCGTATTCTGCCGGATCGGAAGTGTCAAATGAAAAACCGTGCCCTTCCCTTCTTCACTTTCCACATGAATGCGTCCCTGATGCTCTTCGATGATTTTATAGCTGACCATGAGACCGAGGCCCGTTCCCCTGTCTTTTGTCGTGTAAAATGGCTCGCCCAGACGTTTTAATTTGTCTTCGGAAATACCCGTTCCTTCATCTTGAAAAGAAATCAAAATGTGGTCTTGATCAGAAGGCTGGATGGTCACATAGATATTGCCGCCGCCCGGCATGACTTCAATGGCGTTTTTTAAAATATTGATAAACACCTGTTTTAATTGATTCGGTTCACAGTAAATCGGCGGGATGTTTCCGGTCAGGTTCAGATGAATCTGCACATTGACAAGATTGGCCTGGGCATTCAAAAGATCAGCCGTGTCTTTCATAATCTGCGTCACGTCTTTTTCTTCATATAATATCGCCTGAGGTTTCGCTAAAATTAAAAATTCAGTGATGATAGACTCGATGCGTTTTAATTCTGAGGTAATGACGTTAAAGTACAGAGAATATTCGCCTTCAATGCTTCCTTGAAGAAGCTGAATGAACCCTTTCAGCGCCGTCATCGGGTTTCTGATTTCGTGGGCGATGCCCGCCGCCAGCTCCCCTACAACATGAAGAGTGTCGGATTTCCGCAGCCTCTCTTCAAGCTCTTTGGCCTCTGTGACATCTTTAAAGATGGCCAGATTCATATTTTGAATGATATTTCTTTTGAAGGAGAATTCCAGTTTGCGGCTGTCACTGCTGCTTAACAGGAAGGGGATTTCATTATCCATTCCTTCTAAATCAATCTTTCTGGCGGGAACACCCGCGTTTTCAATATCAAATAAAGAAAGAATATCCGGAACGGTGTACGCTCTCAGCTCCTCATCCGGCATGCCGAGTATACGGCTTGCGAGAGGATTCGCGTCAATAATACGGAATTGGTTGTCAAATAAGACCTTGCCGTCCATTGAGCCGTTGAATACTTTTCTGAATTTCAGCTCGCTTTCCCGCAATTCTTTTTCCATCCGCTTACGATCGCTGACATTTCTTAAAATGGTTAAATGCTGACCTTCAAGTATGGTTCGTTTTGATGTGAACTCAAGCTCTTTGTATTGGCCGTTTGCCATCTGAAACAGCATTTCTTCACGGATTTCCCCGTATTTTTCATATTTCTTCTTAATCTGCTTGTATTTTTTCTGCGGATCAACGATAAACGTACATAAATTCGTCTCCACCAGCTTATCCATCGGCAGTTCGAAAATGCGGCACGCCGATTCGTTTGCTTTGGCAATCTTTCCGTCATCAGACCAAATGACAATCGCGTCCATGGCGTTTTCAAAAATTTCGCGGAATCGCTCTTCGCTTTTAAAGAGTTTCAATTCCATCAACCGTTTCTCTGTTATGTCTCTCATAATGGACATGTAGAACCCGCTGATTAAGTTGGACGTAATCGTAAATTCAAACAGCTTCTCTTCACCGGACCGAAGCTTGACGGGCAGTTCTCCTTTGGCGTTTCCTTTTCTGCGGAGGGTTTCCCAGATTTCTTTCAGATGCTTTTTGTTTTCTCCGTCGGTAAAATGGCGGAGCGACAGATGGGACAATTCATTCTGGCCGATCTCAAAGCTTTTGCAAAAAGAGAGGTTCGCATCAATAAACCCGCCGTCCTTATCAAACAGCACGATGCCGTCGACAGCCCTGTCAAACAAATCTTTAAACAGCTGCTCGTTCATGGAGAATTCGCGCTCTAATATTTTTTTAGAGGAGATGTCCCTCATCACCACAAAAAAATAATCCTCCCCAATTCCGTCTCTGGCGAGGAATTCAATGTATTTCGTCGCGCCGCTGTCAAGCTTAATCGGCACCTCTTTCCACAGATGGCCTTTTTTTAAAAACCTTTTCACGGCCTTATTCAGTTCTTCCTGAGGCACGGAATATAAAAAGTCCAGGACGGAGCGGTTAATAAGGCTCTCTGCCTCAATCTGCATCATCCGGGCCGCAGCCTCGTTCGCCTGGACGATTTTCATTTCCTTACGGCATATAAAAATGGCATCAAGCGTGTTATTCATAATCACATGATACCGGTTCAATTCACTCTTCAGGCGGTCATTTTCCTCTTTCATCCGCTTCAGCTGCTCTTTCAGCGACTCGTTTGTTTGCAAATCCAGAGTTTCAGCCATTCAGTACACTCCTTCTTCAAAAACCTATCCCTCAATATTTCTACAAAATACCTCATCTTCCTTCATTCGCCCTATACATTTCAGAAAATTTCAATGATATGACAAGTTAAAGTCTTTTTCTACGATCCTTACCTCCCCGTTACATCATCCTAACAATCCCTTTTGTCCTCCTTCAATTTTTTGTTTTTTATTTTAAAATGAACACCAACAGGAAATAATCATGCAGTGGATGATTTTTGAAGAGAAGGTGATGCTATGACAAAATCGCGAGACAGTTACTTTGACAACGCCAAGTTTATCTTGATTTTTCTGGTGGTGTTCGGCCATATCCTCCGGTCATTTATTAACGGAAATGAGTTTATGCTCCATCTCTACAAATTCATTTATACTTTTCATATGCCGGCCTTTATCCTGGTTTCCGGCTATTTCGCAAAAAACTTTAAGCGGAAAGGTTATGTGAAGAAGCTCGCTGTGAAGCTGATTATTCCGTACCTGATTTTTCAGGGCATTTACTCGGTTTTTTACTACTTGATTCAGGATGAAAGCATGACAAGCGTCAATCCGATTGATCCGCAATGGTCTCTCTGGTTTTTAGTCAGCTTATTCTTTTGGAATCTGCTGCTTTATCCCTTTACGAAGCTGCCGAAAATGTGGGCGCTTGGTGTGAGCTGCGGGCTTGCCGTCATGATTGGGTATCTTGATTTTATCAGCAGCACGCTGAGTCTTTCACGGACGTTTGTCTTTCTTCCGATGTTCCTCGTCGGGTTTTATTTGAAAAAACAGCACTTTGATTTACTGCGGGCTAAAAGGGGCAGGCAGATTGCCGCGGGCGTACTGGGGATTGTTTTCCTCTTATGCTGGTGCATTGATTTTGATTACTCGTGGCTGTTCGGATCGGAGCCTTATTCTACATTCGGCACAGTGTCGCTGTTGAGCGGTCTGTCACGGATCGGCTGGTATGTTTTGGCCTTTGCCGCCACTTTCAGCTTTTTGGCGCTCGTTCCGCAAAAGCGTTATTTCTTTACGAAATGGGGTACGAGAACGTTTTACGTGTATCTGCTGCATGGATTCATTATAAAAACGCTGCGGCAGATCGGGCTTGAAGATCACTTGTCTGATTATCAGAATTTAGTCATACTCTTAATGTTAACGGCCGCCCTTACGTCCATTCTCTCCAGCAATGCGGTGAAAACGGCCGCACAGCCATTTATTGAGCTGCGGATAACAGGCTTGCTTCAAGCGGTGAAAGGAACAAGAAACGGTGCTTATTCGAAATAATGCAAAATACCTCTTAAGCGTTGCCGCCTAAGAGGTATTTTTTATTTTTTGCCGTCTTCTTTTTTCTTCGGCTTCGTCTGTTCAAGCGTTTCAATCCATTTTCCGGCGTTATAATCACCGAGCTCGCTTGAAAACTCTTCTTCAAGCAATTTAGGGTCCATCGGCTTTTTATGGTTTTGCATGTCTTTGCTGTGGCGGTTTTTTTTCGTCATGTTACTCGCCTCCTTGTTTGCCGTGTTTTGATTTGCGGTTTGCGCCTCTCAGTCCGGGATCACCGTCATATTGTGTTTTGTATGCATCTTTGTCCATGCTCTCAGTCGGTGTGTTGTTGTTGGTCAAAGCTTCATTCTTTGCTGCTTTGCGTTTCATTTGATTTCCTCCTTCTGTCAGCAAATCTGTTTTGAATTCATTAAGCATTTTTTTTAAGTCGCGCACTGTCACGTTTTTGGCCTCATCAATGAGTTCATAGCCGATCTGTCCGTTCGGCTCAAGCAGCACATATTTAAAATCTTGAATGTCTCCGAGGCCTTCCTGCCTGATCCTCATTGACAGCTGGTCTTCGGTAAAACGCATTTTTTTTAAGTTTTCCGGGATGATTTTTCCGTTTCTGACAACGGCGACGGTTTTTCCTGAAAATAAAAACTCAAAAAAGCTTGATTTGATTTCTAAATATTCCATCAGGATTAACACCACAATAAAAATCGCCGCCGCGAAAATGGTTTCCCATAAATTATGTTCAATAAACGGCTGAATAATAATCGAACCGATCGAAATCATGATGACTGTTTGGGTCACCGACAGCTGGCTGATTGATTTCCGTCCGGCGATCCGCAATAAAAAGGTACCGACCGCTATCATAACTACCGACTTCCAAAATACGGCAAACAATGACGTCACCTCTTTACAAGTAGAATCTCCAAAGAAACTGTTTCCACTCATCCATTTTACGGCAATAAAAAAACACCGCTTTCTGAAAAGCGGTGTCAGCCGATAATCATCCTTTCCTTCGGATAATGATAATTTGCTTCGATTTCTTTTCGGCCGATCAAATAAAGGAAAGTCAAAATGCCGATCCGGCCGATAAACATCACAATCATGATCACACATTTTCCGATATCGCTTAAATGCGGAGTAATCCCGAGCGACAGGCCCGTCGTTCCGAAAGCGGAACACACTTCAAAAAGCAGTCCGAGGAGCGTCTGATTTGTCTCCGTCACGGAAAGAATCAGCGTCGACCCGAACACGAGCAGAATCGCCATCATCGTAACGACCAGCGACTTCATGACATCAGCCTGATGAAGCTCGCGTTTAAAGACCTTGACCGCTTTATTCCCTCTGGCAAAATGAAACAGGGCAAGAAGGTTAAGCGCAAACGTCGTCGTACGGATTCCGCCGCCGACCGAGCTCGGTGATGCGCCGATAAACATGAGGGCGCAGATGAAAAATAATGTCGGCGCCGACAGCTGGCTGATATCAATTGTCGCAAGCCCGCCGCTTCGCGTAGCAGTTGATTGAAAGAGACATAAAAATAAAACATCATGCCAGCTTTTCCCCTTCATAACATGGCTTGCTTCAAGCGCGTAAATGCCCACGGCTCCGAACAAAACGAGCATTCCGAACGTAACGGTCGTAATTTTCGTAAACAGCGTGAATGAGTATCTGCGCTGTTTTGAAAACAAAAAGTCTTTTACTTCTACGAGCACCGGAAAACCGATCGCACCGAAAATAATCAGAAGCATCGTAATAAACTGCACGAAATAGTCATGTCTGAACGGGACGAGTGAATTTCCCGTAATATCAAAACCGCCGTTTGTCGTGGCGCTGACGCTCGCAAAGAATCCGTGCAAGTACGCCTGTTCAAACGAATCATAATACGTTAAAAAATATGTTCCTAAGATGATGCCGCCTAAAAACTCGATTAATAAAATCAAAAACAGCACTTGCTTCATCAGGTTGACGATACCGGAAAACTGCGATTGATTCTGATCCACCATAATGAGCTTCCGTTCCCGCAGACCGATCCGTTTGCCCATAATGAGCCAGACGAATGTTCCGAGCGTCATAATGCCGATTCCGCCGAATTGAAGCACGAAAGCCAAAATGACAATCCCGGCCGTGCTGAATGTATCAGCCGTGTTGACGACCGTTAAACCGGTGACACTGACTGAGCTGACAGCCGTAAACAGCGCGTCTATAAACGACCAGCTGGCCCCTTGTTTGTGGGCGGCCGGCAGACTTAGCAAAATAAATGCCACCGTCACAGCAAGAAAATAATATAATGCAATCAGCTGTGCAGGCGACAAGATCTGTATGAATTTTTTCAGTTTTAATTTCATAAGATAGTTCCTTCTGCCTCTCAAATGTAGTACGTAATTATTCTAATGATATTGGGAGAATTTTTAAAGGTCTTTTTAGAAAGATTTTTCATTACCTTATGTAATTTGCCGATCTTTAAACAAAAAAACCTCTGAAACGATTGTCAGAGGTTTTGTTTATTATTTTGCTTCCAGCCTGCGGATACGCTCATCGAGATCAGGGTGTGTGGAGAACAGTGACGAATGCTTTTTGCCGTTAATTTTTAACGTCTGCACCGCCGTCTGGTCTTCTTCATTCACATGTCCTGTATAAGACTTCAGCGTACGCAGAGCGTGAATCATTTTATCCTTGCCGGCAAGGTCTGCACCGCCGCGGTCAGCGTGAAACTCTCTGTGCCGCGAGTAGGCAAAGACGACAAGACTGCCGAGAATGGAAAAGATAATCTGAAATACGATCATCGCGATAAAATGCACGACCGGTGCGAGGTCTTCTTTGACAAAGCGGCTTGCAACCCATGCCGCGATTCGGGAAAGGAATACGACGAACGTATTGACGATTCCCTGCAGCAGCGTCATCGTGACCATATCACCGTTTGTGATGTGTGCGACTTCATGGGCAAGAACCCCTTCCACCGCAGCATCATCCATCTGCTGCAATAAACCTGAAGAAACCGCGACAAGCGAACGGCGCTTAGAAGGTCCGGTCGCAAAAGCATTGACTTCCGGGGAATGATAAATGCCGACTTCAGGCATTTTCGTCATCCCTGCGGCACGGGACAATCTGTGCACACGGTCAACCAATTGCTGTTCTTCATAGCTGAGTGACTGTTTCTTCGGATTTAACACCCGGACGCCCATCATCGTTTTGGCCATCCATCTGGACATTCCGAGAGAAATAAAAGAACCGACAAAACCGACGACAAGACTGAACACGAGCAATGCCATCAGATCAATGCGGCCATTTTGTATATACGAGCCGACACCGGTAACGCTTGTAATAATCGTAAGCACAATTCCGATTGTCGTAATGACCAAAAGGTTCGTTAAAATAAACAGAAATATTCTTTTCGCCATAATTACCTCCGTCTTTTTTAAGATCAAAAGAACTTATTTAATTAAATTATAAATGATCTGTTTGAAAATGCAACAATTTCGACGTATGATGTTAATGTAATTCTCAGTGATATTAGAAAGTGAACACGTAATCAATCAGAGGTGAACCATGAACACGTTTAAACTGACCCGAACTGATATGGTCCGGCTTCTTTACGCGTTAAAAGGCCAAGGAGACGCAACTCCTCTCCAAATCTTATTGCAATCAGCGGATATGACATTGGATGAAGCGGAAAGCCGTCTGCATATCCCTGAATTTCTGACGAGATTCGAACGAAAAAAAGAGAAAAAGGAATACGGGCTTTCAACTAACGAGATTGTCGAGCTGGGAAATCTGTGCGAGCTGACGTCTTTAAAATCAACCGCCGTCCAAAACTGGGTGAAACGCGATATTAAAGATTTAATCGGCCACCCCTTACTCGGCAAAAAATATACAATTGAACAAGCTGTCATCCTTCTCATTGTACGTGATTTAAAATCAATTTATGACTTCGAACATATACGCGGCATATTAAAAATCGCTTTTAACACGATCACAGACAGATCAGACGACGTCATCAGCCCGATCAGCTACTATGAAAGCTGCGCCCAAGTGATTGATTATCTTCATCATAAGGCAAACCCGCCGATGAAGGAAACGAGCCTGCAGGAGCTCGTTGAAGAGCAGACGGACAAGCTCAAAGGCTGCTTTAAAGAACTCGGAAGCGGACAATGGAACGATATCAGATCCATCATCGCGGTCACGGTGCTCTCCGTTTTGACTTTCCATATTCAAGCCTCAGCCTACAAAATGACCAGCCATTTATTATAATTCATAACGCTTCTTCGCCCCGGTGTCTGCGCCGGGGTTTTTTGCTGTACAACAATTGCCAGCATAATCAATACCGTTC
The DNA here is from genome assembly GCF_053663455.1 of Bacillus sp. JK62. NCBI lineage: Bacteria > Bacillati > Bacillota > Bacilli > Caryophanales > Bacillaceae > Bacillus > Bacillus sp. JK62. The sequence continues at coordinate 134,628 of NZ_JBSJQA010000004.1, read as the reverse complement.
CGTTTGAAACTAAAATGCGTAAACACATCTTGCCAGAGAAAAGGAGATGAAAAAGATGGCGAGCAGAAATAAACTCTTAGTTCCAGGGGCTGAGCAGGCACTTGACCAATTTAAATACGAAGTGGCTCAAGAATTCGGCGTGAACCTTAGCTCTGATACAGCAGCACGCGCAAACGGCTCTGTAGGCGGGGAAATGACAAAACGTCTTGTACAGCAGGCTCAATCACAATTAAACGGGAAAAATCAATAATGCAGCTTATTCGCCGGGACTTCTCGGCGAATTTTGATATTTATCGGCATTCTCCTTTCCGTGCCGGTAGCCGTTCGGATTCCTGCGGTCTGATGAATCTTCATGATGCCGATAGGAGTCCCAATGTTCATTGCGATCATGATTCCGCTGATTCCAGTAATGATTGTAATACTTTTGCTTAGGCTCTTTGTCATTTCCGTTTTCCTGAGGATTTTGTGTTGGGGGCTGCTCTGTTTCCCCATCTTGTTCCTTCTGTGTGTTTTCTTCTGATCCGGAAGCTGCATTTTTGTCGGTTTGCTGACTGCCGTCCTGACTGTCCGGCTTCGCTTCTTCCGTGCCGGGCGTTGTTTCATTGTTTTCCGGCTTCTCTGCTGCCTTTTCTTCATCAGGAGCTGTCTTTTCATCAGCCGCCGGCTTTTCTGTGTCCGGCTGCTTGCTTTGATCAGCGTCTGTTTCGGTATCTTTTTGATCTGTTTCATTGCTGTCGGTTTGCTTTTCAGACTGTTTTTCTTCTGTTTTCTTTTCGTTTCTTCTTATGTAGCTGCCTGTTGACATCCCTTCCTGTTTTGCTTTTTCTCTTGTTTCCATATCAGATTCAAGCGATTGGACCTGGTAGGTGCCCTTATATTTTTCAGTCATGTCAGCCAGCTGTTTTTTAACGCCTTTTTTATATGTATTGTCATCTGTATTTTCATAAACCGTGGAAATTAAAATCTCTTTTGATTCCTTTACATATCCATGCTTGCTGCAATCGGTAATAATATTACTGATGACTTCCTTAAAATCGCTGCTTTTCCAATCTCCGATATCACTGATGACCTGTTTGGCGTCATGGTTCAGCGGTGTCAGTTCAATGACTTCATATTTGCTGTTTAAAGCCATTTCAATGCTGGGATTAATGTCAAGCGTCATATACGCGTAAGCTTTGTTATCAGAAAAAACCGGGAGCAAAATTAAAATAAACAAAATAATAGCAGTCATCGTAAACACTCCCAATTTAAAAGGGCGCAGTTTCAGAAAATCAAAAAAGCTGGCCCTTCTTCCCATACGCGTTTCGCCTTCGAACGTAATTTCCTCTCCGATTTCACAAGTGCGGTGATCATTTTTTGTTTTTAAAAATTGTCCGTCAGGGGTTAGCAACGTGACGAATTTTTTATTTTTCTCTACTATGATCCCTCTTCTCATGAGTGCAACACCCCTTTAAGATAATCTTTTAAATAAATATAATCACCTGTAATAATAATACTCATGGCGATGATATATTTTCGGTTCCGTTCGATCGTTTTTCTGCTGACCGATACGAGCTGCTCCAGCTGTTTGACAGGAAGCTGTTTTTTCTGGTGCAAAATGGACGCCAGCTCTTCATTTTCAACAAGCGTATAGGCTACCTTAATCGCATTCTGCCTCGCATCTGTATGCTTCGGCGATTGTTCCAGCAGCTCTTTAAAAGACAGGCCGTATTCTTTCAGCTGCTTCTGAAAAAAAAGAATTTCTTCCCGGCGCTGTTCCTGCTCTATCTGTTTGCGGTATTCATCAATGGAAAGCTCCGCTTCGATAAGGCTCTGCGAAGATTCCTGGTCGTCGCCTTCCTGCACATCCATATTGATATGCTGAGCGGTTCTTGCTTCTTTTCTGATATAGTCTATCACTTTTCTTTTTATAATCAGCTCTGCAAATGCAAGCAGCGAATTACCTTTTTCAGCCGAATACTTTTCAATGGCTTCGTTAAACGCGATCAGCCCGATGCTGAATTCGTCGTCTTTTTCATCTATATATCGTTTACAAACGGATGAAACCGTCTTCGCGATAAAAGGCTTATATTGCTGTATTAAATCGTTCTGCAGATCTTTGTCGCCTTTTTGTATTTTTTCAACAGATGTTTCAAGCGTTTGCTTCTTTTTTCCCAATTTAAACAAAAGGCTAAGCACTGGTTTCACCTCAGTTCCTCCCTATAACTACTCATAATCATAGCTAATTTAGTAGGGATTCGCAAAGGAAGAAAAAGAGAAATCGATTTCATTTGTCTCAATTATGACAAGCCAATAAGACGTACTATACATGATTTCGTGCCCCCATGCAGAATTAAGGGGGTTTTCTCTGTGTTTTTTGTAACAATGCTGTTATAAAATTGTTATCATATGTCTTAAATGTAAGCGTTTCAAACAAAAAAGGGAACCTGCTTTTTAAAAAGCCAGACTCCCTTTTTGATCATTTTACGCGTGTTCTCTTTTTTCCGATGCCGCGCCGGACTCTGTTTGTTTTGCTCCTGACATAAACCATCCGCAAACCGCAATGGCAGCCAGAACCGCCCAGAAAATGATTTTCCAGGCCGCCGAATGGATGACATCTGCCGGAATTATACCGAGTTCCTCATGGGCCAACGTATAAAGAGCGAGCTTCACGCCTACCCATCCGACAATCACAAATGCCGCCGTTTCAAGGCCCGGCCTGGTTTTCAGTAAGGATACGAACATTGATGCCGCAAAACGCATAATGATTAAACCGATTACGCCGCCGGCTAAAATAACGAGAAACTGACCGCCGTCCAAGCCGCCGATGGCGGGAAGCCGTGTCCCCGGAAGCGTTACGGCAAGCGCGACCGCCGCTAAAATGGAGTCAACGGCAAAAGCGATGTCTGCGAGCTCCACTTTCAAGACAGTCTGCCAAAACCCGCTTTCTTTCTGCTTTTTCTGACCGGCGTTATCTTTGAATACATACCGCTTCAGCAAATGGCTGACCGCAATGTAAAACAGATATAAAGCGCCGACGGCCTGGACCTGCCAAACATTCACCAGAAAAGAAATAGCGAACAGCGACCCGAAACGCAAAATAAATGCGCCCGCCAATCCGTAAAATAAAGCCTTCTTCCTTTGTTTTTCTGGAAGATGCTTCACCATCACAGCCATCACCAGCGCGTTATCCGCCGCCAAAATCCCTTCCAGCCCGATTAAAACAAGAAGAACCCATCCATACTCCAATAATAATGCAAAGTCCAATCCATTCCCTCCGTTTCTTTTTTCTATCATCCGAGCTTATACCGGCGGTTTTTTTACGCAAAAAAGACCTTTGCCGATATAAGGCAAAGGTCTTGCTAGACATGAATGATTGGCATGCCAACAAAGCCGATGGATATGATCCATGAATTGACGACTTTGTTTCCGGAATATCCGGACGCTACTCCCCTTTGGGATTTCAAGAAATATTTGTTTATACGCTCATAATAAAGCCTGTTTCATCATTTGTCAACGCTTAACTTTTTTAACAAATTGAGAAATTTTTTCTGTTTTGATCCGCTGTTTTCTTCTCTTCAAAAACATCCAAAGAACGAGAAGCAACACAATGAATATACCTAGCGGAAGCATATATTGATCGAGAATGGAACCGACGCTTTTCCAATTTTCCCCGAGTTTCATTCCGAGGTATACGTAAGCAAATGTAATCGGCAGCATCGCTGCATATGTATATAGAGAGAACACCCAGATATTCATCTTTGCAATGCCGCACGGCAAAGAAATCAGCGTCCTGACCCCCGGTATAAAACGGCCGCTGAACGCTACCAAACCTCCGTGCTTCTGAAAGAAATCATCTGATTTCTGCAGGGATTCGGGTTTTATCCATATGCACTTTCCATATTTCAGCAAAAACGGCCGACCGCCCAGCCTGCCGATCCCATATAAGACAAGCGGACCTGAAACACCGCCGAGCGAACCGGCAAACACGGCTCCGGCAAGCGTCATATCCCCTTTTGAGACCCAATAGCCCGCAAGCGGAAGAACAATTTCCGCCGGGATGAATTCTATACTGAGCGCCAAAAAAATTCCGGCGTAAGATAAGCTTTTAAACGCTTCAATTATTGATATGATGAAATCTTCGATGATCTATCACTCCCGGCTTACGTCTATATTCTGAAACTTAAGAATGATTTTAACACAAAACCTTGAGGCTGAAATATCTTTTAGACATGCCCGTTATAAATGTGAGTCGTTTCAGATCGGTATAGCGGGAGGGAATGACATGCGCAATACAACATCCCGCCTTTCTCCTGATTGCTCGTCTGGCGGCGGTTACATCACTTAAGATCTCTGGAAAAGTTACCCTTCGCGGTAAGCGGCGGCTGACCGGGATTCAGTTCATATGGGCAGTGCGTTTTGCCGGGATCTTTGCCACCGAATCTGTTTTATGGGAGCGGGAAACTCTCAGTCACTACATGGAAATGTGTGGGCATTTCCCGGGGAATGATTCTGTATACTCTTTTTGATTATCATTGATGATTTTCGGGGACTTCAGCGCTTTAAAGAACTTACCGATTCACTGATTGTAAATAGATGAATAAGAATGCGATTTCCTTTTCAGCCGGGCATTACCGCATGAGGAAATGGAACAGCCGCTCCATGAAGCGCCGCATCACCCATAAGTTGCTACACATGGAACGGACCCGTTTATCCACAATAAAGACAAAAAGGAGTTTTTATTCATGCACACGATGTGGAAGGGTTCGATCAGTTTCGGCCTCGTCAATATCCCGGTCAAGCTCTTTGCGGCCACTGAAGATAAAGATATAAAATTCCGCAGTCTTCATAAAGAAGACCATGCGCCGATTAAATACGAAAAAATCTGCACCGGATGTGAAAAGAGTCTGGAGCCTGATGAAATCGTGAAAGGCTATGAGTATGTAAAAGGGAAATACGTCATTATGACAGACGAAGACTTGAAAGACGTAAAACAGGAACATGAAGAAAAAGCGGTTGAGATTGTTGACTTTGTCCAGCTGCAGGAAATTGATCCGATTTATTTTAACCGATCATATTATGTCGGGCCGGGAGATAACGGCACAAAAGCCTATACACTTCTGCGGGAAGCGCTGAGGACGACGGGTAAAATCGGGATTGCCTCCATTACGATCCGCTCTAAACAGCAGCTTGCAATTCTTCGCGTGTATGACAACTGTATCGTGATGGAATCCATTCATTATCCGGATGAAGTCAGAAATGCCGGACATGTGCCGGGCGTTCCTGAGCAGACAGCCATTAATGAAAAAGAGCTGCAGACGGCGATTACGTTAATTAATGAGCTGACAACCGAGTTTGACCCAGAACAATATGAAGACACATACCGGAAAGCCCTTCTCGCCAAAATTAACGATAAGCTCGAACATGAAGAAGCGGGTGTGACACCTGCTCCTGCCGGCCCGCGAGAAGATGTCATTGATCTTGTCAGCGCGCTTCAGGCAAGCATTGACCGGACGAAGCGGCCGAATCGCGAACAGGCTGCACCGGCACGGACAAAAGACACAGCGTCAGCAGGCGGCGGAGGCAAAAAGCAGAAGACGACCAGACAAAAAGCCGGAACGTCTTAATCATGGTGCTGACGATGCAGCCGATTTTGACCTCTGTACCGCCTGAAGGCAGCGAGTGGCGCTATGAGGTAAAGTATGACGGATTCCGCTGTCTTCTCCGCATAGACGAAAGCGGTGTTACATTAACCAGCAGAAACGGACAGACGCTGACGAATCAATTTCCGGAAATCACGGCTTTTGCGGCCCGGTGTTTTCAGCACATGAAAGACAGGTTCCCCATTACGCTTGACGGAGAGCTTGTCTATTTAATCAATCCGTACAGAGCGGACTTTGAGCATCTTCAAATCCGCGGACGTTTAAAACGGACGGAAGCAATTGAAAGCACCGCTGATAGACGGCCGTGCCGCTTTCTGGCATTTGATCTCCTCGTTCTGGAAGGCGCCGGCACCGTCTCATTACCGTATGTGAAACGGAAGCGCGCCCTTTCCAAGCTGCTTAAAGAAGCAAATCTTCCCGCCTGCCCTCATCACTTAGCGGAAGAAGCGATTCAATACATTCCGGAGCACACTGACTTTAATGCGCTTTGGGACAAGGTCGTCCGCCATGACGGAGAAGGTATCGTAGCCAAAAGGGCTTCCAGCGGCTGGTCGGAAAATAAACGGTCTCCCGACTGGCAGAAGTATAAACATATGAAAACGGCTCACGTGCTATTAACCGGATTCAATCCGAAGAACGGGTATGTGACGGCCTCTGTTTTGAAAGACGGCATCGTCGTCCCGATCGCTTCCGTTTCCCACGGCATGCAGGCGGAAGAAAAAAACGCCGTCAGAACCATTATGGAGACCCACGGAAAAAAACAAAAAAGCGGCGAGTATACACTTGAGCCTTCTATCTGCATGACCGTGCAGTATTTAACCATATTGCAGGACACGCTGCGTGAAGTATCTTTTGTGTCCTTTCAGTTTGAAATGGATTGGACGGAATGCACGTATCAGCAGCTTATCCTCCGCTCTAAAACGCTGCCGCCGAAGCTGCAGTTCACAAGCCTGGATAAGATCGTTTTTAAAAAACGTGAAAAAACGAAAGCAGATTTCCTTAGTTATATGGTAAAAATGAGCGATTTTCTGATGCCCTTTCTTAAAGATCGGGCCGTCACGGTGATCCGTTATCCGCACGGCGCGCCTGGCGAATCTTTTTTTCAAAAAAACAAACCGGACTACACGCCGGACTTTGTCTCAAGCGTGTTTGACGGGAGCCACGAGCACATCGTATGCAGCAGCATACCGTCACTTCTATGGCTGGCTAATCAGCTGGCGCTTGAATTTCACGTTCCGTTTCAGAAAGTTCATTCTGAAAGGCCCGCAGAAATCGTCATTGATCTTGATCCTCCGTCAAGGAATGATTTTCCCATGGCAGTAGAGGCTGCGCATGTGCTGAAACAGCTGTTTGACTCATTCAGCATGACGTCATTCCCGAAGCTCTCCGGAAATAAAGGCATTCAGCTCTACATCCCGCTTTCACCGGAAGCATTCACCTATGAAGAAACCCGTGCCTTCACAATGCTCATCGCCGATTATTGCGTCAGGACGCGCCCGGATCTTTTTACGACAGAGCGGTTTATCAAAAACCGAAACGGCAGGCTCTACCTAGATTATTTGCAGCATGCCGAAGGGAAAACCATTATCGCCCCCTATTCGACCCGGGGCAACGAATTGGGAACGGTTGCGGCTCCCCTTTATTGGAGCGAAGTCAACTCCTCTTTAACACCTGATGATTATACGATCGATACAGTAGTGAACCGCGTCAGGACAGAGGGAGATCCGTTTTATGATTTTTACCGGAATCCGCAGGACGGCCCGCTTTCAATCGTGCTTGAGCAAATCAAGAGAAAGAGCTGACGCTTTTTGTCAGCTCTTTTCAGTCTGATACGTGCACATCAATTTTTCTTTGGAAATAAATAAATAGCAGGAGTAAGGAATGTTTTTGAGGGTGAGCTGTTTTGCAGTAAAGTATAAAATCGGAAGATGGGCCGCTTTCTTAAACAGCCTGTAGCAGCCGCTGGACGGTTTTATCACATCAAAACCGAGTCTCGCCGCTCCTTTATGAAGCATTGTAATGCCGACGACTCCCTTAATCTCGTCTTTCCGTTTATGCCGGTTAATATAATCCGCTAAATGAGGCATGGATTGATATACCTTCTGATATAGCATAATCCCCCTTCTGACCGCGCTTTCAATAGGCTGCAGCTCTTTCAGGAGTTTGACATTATGAAGATGAATCTTAACTAACACGTCGTTTTTTTTAATTCTGGTTCCGTCGCTCAGGATGACTTCTTTTCCTTTATATCTAGTCAAACGGACGCGGAATACATTCGATTGCCGTTTATCAATCAGCGTCAGCCGGGTAAAGAAGAAATAAAGCGGATCAAGTAAGTACCATATAGACAGCAGACAGCTTCTCACATGTTCACCTTCTTTATATTCAAAGCACCCTCATATTTTGGCATGGGGCATGTCACATTATGATTGGTAAATAATGATGCCGCCCTGTATCAGCTTATGCAAAAACCGCGTCAGGCTCTACTGTCCGAAACAGAAAAAAACACTCTTCATGAAGAAGAGTGTCTGTATCCGCTTTCTTTTAACGGAAAAGCAAATGCTGGCTGTGAATTCCCGCTTTTTTCAGTAAGGCTATCAGCTGTTCCTGTTCCTCAGGCATAAGTCCTGAAAACGCTCTCGCAATTCTCAATGAATGAATCGGATAAATTTTATCCAAATACTCGTTTCCTTTATCAGTTAAATGGGCGTAAACAGACCGTTTGTCCTTCGGGTCTTGTTCTCTGACCAAAAACCCGTTTCTTTCAAGCTTGTCGATGACATAGGTGACATTCCCGCTGACAAGCAAAAGACGCGACCCGATTTGCTGAAGCTTTTGCGGTCCTCTCGTATAGAGCAGCTCCAAAACGGCAAATTCAGTCGGATTAAAACCGTGTTCTTTACTGTCGCGGATGCTGTGTTCAGACACACTCTTGAAAGCCCTTGCAAAAACTTTGTACAAATTCATCGAACGCATCACTTCTTCTTCGTTAAATGATAATCTCATCATATCTACCCCGTATTTAAGATTTTTATAAAAAAATAATGTAAACCCTTACAATTCATAAGAGTCGTTCTTTGTTTTATATTCTATTCGTGCCGTTTTTCAGAATTCCTTCTTTTTTATATAAAAAAATACCCTTATACATCATTTAATTTGTATAAGGGTTCCGTTCTTTATAGGGAATGTTCCGAAAAAAATACGCGTATTCCTTTCTCAGCTCCGTAATTGTCATGGAATTAAGTATTTCTTTCGTATAGACTCCGATCTGCAGAAGCTTTTTGGAATAATGGTTTCTCTCTTTATCCAATGCATTTTGAAGCAAACGACTCATGACGGCCTCCTTTGTTTTCCGTTATTCTATGATCAGAATAACGCTTTTATATCAAGGATGTATAAAGCCATTGTAAAACTTCTGTAGATTATGATGTTTTTCGGTAAAGACCGTTCTGGACGGCTCTGAGCAGCGGAAAAGCGTGTTCCCCGGCAAGCTGCATGAACGCCTCCAGCATTTCATCGCGTTTCATATCTAATTCAATGATTTCTTTTGCCAGTGAAACCGCTTTTTCTTTCTCCATTCCTATCCTTCCTCCTCATTGTGTCTGTATAATACAGAATAAAACGGGGCACAGGACCATGCATTAACCTTGTCAATTTTTCTGCCGCTTTTTTTCTAAAATTTTCTATTCCGCGTCAGAAAACCTGACAAGCGTCAGGTTTTTTCTCTTTTTTTCTTATATAATATGAGTAAAAGACATCCAGGGGTGGAAAAATGACGACAGACGAACAATCTTACAAAGATAAAAAAGTAATCTCGATCGGCATTGTAAGCGAATTAACCGGATTGTCAGTCAGACAGATCAGATACTATGAAGAACGGAAATTAATCTACCCGCAGCGATCATCACGGGGAACGAGAAAGTATTCCTTCGCGGACGTTGAGCGGCTGATGGATATTGCCAACAAACGGGAAGACGGCGTGCAGACGGCCGAGATTTTAAAAGACATGCGAAAAAAAGAACAGGCTCTCAAAAACGACCCACAGCTCCGCAAAAAAATGCTGGAAGGACAGCTTAATGCTCATTTTAAGTATAAAAACCGCTGATCAAAAAAGTCCGCCTCCTGTGAGACGGACTTTTTTTATAAAGCATGAAGAAATGCAGTTGCAATGCCGAAATAAATTAATAAGGACAAAATATCGTTCAGTGTCGTAATCAGCGGGCCTGACGCAATCGCCGGGTCAATGTTCAGTTTATGAAGAATAATAGGGACGATCGTTCCGGCCATCGTACCGATAATCAACGTTGCAAGCAGCGATGAACCGACGACAAAACCGAGCGTTAAGTCTTTCTGCCAGACGGTTGCGACAATCGTTATCGCGATCGCACAGACGATGCCGATGTAGATACCGGTTCTTAATTCACGGAAAATCAGTTTAAAGATGGTTTTTTTATTCATTTCTTCTTTAGCCAGTCCTCTGATGACGACGGCGAGTGACTGTGTGCCTGTATTACCCGTCGTTCCCGCGATCATCGGCATGAAAAACGCGAGGGCGACTACTTTTTGCAATGTATCTTCAAAATAATTCAGAATGCTTCCGGAAATCAATCCGATAAACAAAAGCAGAATGAGCCACGGCAAACGTCTGTACGCCGCCACGTATGCTTTCGTATCAAATGTAATCGCCTTACCGGAGGCTGCGAATTTTTCGTAATCTTCATCGGCTTCTTTGATCACGACGTCGATAATATCATCGACAGTGACAATACCGACAAGCACATTATTTTCTTCCACGATGGGAATGGCTAAAAAGTCATACCGCTGGATCAGCCGGGCGACTTCTTCCTGGTCTTGGAGCACCCCGGCCGAGATGACACGCGTAAACATGAGATCCTGCACTTTATCGTCAGGCTCGCCGAGAATTAAATCTCTGTAAGAGAGCACCCCGACAAGCTGCTTGCTGTCATTAATCACGTACAAGTAGTTAATTGATTCTGCGATTTCCGCAAAGCTTTTCAGCTTCACGACCGCATCTTTTACTGTATAATGCTGCGGAATCCAGACGAAGCGGTTCGTCATCATCCGGCCCGCCGATTCTTGCGGATAGTTCATCAAAAGCTGTACGGCCTTTGATTCCTCAGCCTCCATGCTGGATAAAAGCTGTTCTTTCAGTTCTTCATCCATCTCTTCCAGCAAAGCGGCGAGATCGTCGTTATCCATTTTATTCATTGCGAGAGTGGCTTTCGTTTTACCGACTTTATGCAAAACGGCAAGCTGAAATTCCCGCTCCAGCTCTCCGATCATGTCGGTGATGTCATCAACCGTCATATATGACAGATAGCGGGCCCGGTGCTTTTCCGGCATTTCTTTAAATAAAAATGCCATGTCATAGGGCTGAAGCTCATCTATCATGTTTCGGAATTCTTTTATTTTTCCGTCCCGCAATAAAATGATAATGCGTAATATGAGTTCGTCATAGGTCATGTTTTGGACCATCGGGACTCGTACCTCCTTTACGGAGACGCGCCGTCCGTCAAGGGAAGTGCGGCGGTTTGTCTCCTCATCATGTCGTCACTGGTTATCTGGCTGTATATGGGTACTTCTTCTGACATACTCGAATGGGGAGAATCCATACTCCGCACCTCCTTATCATGCTCAGTCGTGTACGTTTTGAGGCATAAAAAAAACCTTCCGATATGAAGGCGAAAACAAGCACGGCAAATAAACGTGCGGGGCCTCCAATCGTAGAGCTTTAGCACTGTATGGCATAGGACAGCCATCCAGCTGCGTTAAGAATCACCTTATGTCGATGATTCCTGTTGACCCATTGGCGTCTTTGGACATTTTTGGGCAGCAGCGTATCTCCATACAGGAGCCTCACCTAACGAAGTTCTTATTTGAATTGACACACTGAGATTACAGAAAAAAAAGGAATGTGTCAACCTTAAATTTGTGATTTCAGCACATGCCTATAAAATAAACGGAATAAAGGCATAAAACCCTTATTCCGGCAAATCGCTTTCATCCTCTTCTGAAAGGAAATGATAGGATTCATGCAGCATGAGCGCGTATTCCCCTTCTTTCGTCGGGTGCGGTACATACTCAGCCTCGTTGATATACTGCTCTTCCCTTTTCTTCATATGACAGACCTCCTTTTCAATTTTAGATTGTCCAAAAGAAGCTCCGTTATCATAGGAAAGAAAAAATCACTTGCGGAGAAGGACATGCAGCTATATTTTTCGGATCGTGAAAAAGTTCCTAAGCAGCCACGGGCCCGGTTTGAAACCGAGCGTTAATTGCCACGCGCCGATCGCCTGCAGTCCGAACTCCCGAACGAGAACCATTTTTTCACTCATGCTCCGTACATCCTCAAACCACACTTCATGCGTTCTTCCATTTTCATCAGTATACCGGAAGTAAGGGGAACGCTCCTGCTGGGAATAACGGATCATTGATTGATGCTTCATCGCCGTTTCCATGGCGCGCTGATTGGAGATGGCGGATCCGATCGTTCCCGGACGGTACGGAATCACCCAATCATACCCGTACAGCGGAACACCGAGAATCACTTTTCTTCTCGGCACCCTGCTGATGGCAAAATTGATCGTTTGCCTGACCTCTGTTAAAGGCGCCACGGGTCCCGGCTCACTGCCGGCGTGGTGCCAGTCGTACGCCATAATGAACATGTAATCGACGACGGCTCCGATTCCGCCGTAATCATATCCCCTCAGCCACGGCACTGCATCACTTGTTTTCGCCGGAACCGATATCGTTAACGCGAGCTGATGCTCTGAAAGCCGGGTTTTTAACTGCCGGAGAAATCCTGTGAAGAGATCCCTGTCAGCTTCTCTGACCCGTTCAAAATCGATATTTACACCGCCGTACCCCTTTCTTACGGTTAAGGAGACGATATTGTTGACGAGATTCGTTCTTGCCGCCGGATTTTGCAGCACTTGATGGGCTAATTCCGGACTGAATCCCCCTTCTGTCAGATTCGTAATGACGGCAAGCGGGCGCACTCTGTTCTGCCATGTGGTTTCTATTGCGGTTCTGTCGTTTAAATCATTCATGATATCTCCGTTCGGGCCGAAATGATATTCAAACAAAGAAATCGCCGATGAATAGGGTGCAAAATCATTAATGAGCTCTCTATCCGCTTCAGGCGTCCGAATGACATAAAATTGCAGGGTTCCCGCAAGATAGTTAGAGATATCAGGGATCTTCACTTTCATACCCGTCCGCAGCCGGTTCGGCGGAATATCCGGGTTTGCCTGCATCAGCTGCATCTGCGGCACATAAGCCTTACCTGCGATAACGGCATACGTATCATTCGGCTGAACCGTATATTCATTAAGGGGGATTAAAAGCGCCTGTCCCGGCACGATATTCGTTTCCTCAAGCCCGTTGACGCTTCTGATGCTGTCAACAGGATATCCGTACTTTCTGCTGATGGAAAATAACGAGTCGCCAGACTGCACTGTATGAACAAACATAGATGTCCTCCGTTTCCTTTTGATCAAAAGGGGTCTTCTTATCTTTATGAATGATCCTCCGGTCCGATTCCAAACTCTGTTCGGAGAAAGGCTGTTTACAAATCAGACATGATCAACTATGATGATGTCATCATAAAAAACTGTATAGGAAACGCACTAGGGGTGCTGTTATCGGCTGAGATAAAACATGCGGCAAGCGTGTTTTGATCCCTTATAACCCGATCTGGATAATACCAGCGTGGGGAAGTGCAGATTGACCGGAGCGCAGGGTTTTTCCCCATGCGTTTTCGTTCTGCTGCTGCATATTCCCTCGGATATGCAGTTTTTTATTTTTCATTAAAAAACGGGGGAGGACACCGCAATATGAAACTTACGATCAATCGTCTTTCGTAAAATCAACTCTTTCATACAAACAACTATCCGATAAGAAAGCAGGAGATCACAATGAAAAATTGGAAAATGAGAGAAATTGTCGTCATGTCCGTCATCAGTGTTGTATTTGCTGTCATTTATTTAGTATCAACTCATGCAAGCAATATAGCGGCAGGATTTTTCGGCCGGATGAGTTATGAACCGATTTACGGTATCTGGTTTATCGTCTCGGTGATTGCCGCGTACATTATTCAAAAACCGGGAGCGGCTCTCGTTTCTGAAATCATCGCCGCGTTTGTGGAGTGCTTACTCGGAAATCCGTCAGGACCGATGGTGATTCTGATCGGGATCGCACAGGGAATCGGTGCGGAAGCGGTCTTTTTAGCGACACGCTGGCGGGTGTATACCCTGCCCGTGCTTCTTTTATCCGGTATGGGGTCTTCTGTGACAAGCTTCATTTATGACTTGTTCGTTTCCGGATACTCTGTTTTGAATCCGGGTTTATTAGCCGTCATGCTTCTCATCCGTCTGGTCTCAGGTGCGCTTCTTGCCGGCCTTCTCGGCAAAGCAATCAGTGATGCGCTGGCTTACACAGGAGTGCTGAACGGCATGGCGCTCGGAAAACAATTCAAGAAGAAAAAGAAACAGGTGAACCAAGATGCAGGCATCTGAACCCCTTCTATCGGCCAGCTGTCTTACCTTTTCTTATGATCAGGATGAAAAGCCGATTTTTCAAAACGTGTCCTTTCAGCTCCGCAAAGGAGAGCGGGCTTTGTTGCTCGGGCCGAGCGGATGCGGCAAAAGCTCGCTCGCTCTCTGTTTAAACGGTCTGTACCCGGAAGCATGCGATGGGGTTCAATCGGGAACCGTTTCTTTATACGGAACACCTCTTTCACATCTGACAGAACCCGCCGCCAGATCCATCGGCGTCGTGTTTCAAGATCCGGACCAGCAGTTTTGCATGCTGACGGTTGAAGATGAAATCGCCTTCGGCCTGGAAAATTTGCAATATACAAAAGAAGATATGGACGCAATCATCGATGACGTTTTAGAAAAATTAGAGATCACTCATCTGAAAACGCGAACGATCGCTTCGCTGTCAGGCGGTTCAAAACAAAAAGTGGCGCTTGCCTGTATCATTGCAATGGAACCGGAACTCATTATTTTGGACGAACCGACGGCACAGCTTGATCCATATTCCGCACGTGAATTAGTGCGGCTGATCAAAGATCTTCAAGCAAAAAAAGGCTTCGGCCTTCTCGTTATCGAACATCAGCTTGATCACTGGGCGCCGTGGATGGACAGGACGATTGTGCTTGACGAAACGGGTCAGAAGGTGATGGACGGAGAGACGGATGTTATCTTTGAAACCAAGATTGAAGAGCTGATGCAGCTCGGCATTCCGATTCCGCGTGTGATCTCATTGCAGGAGCACGTCAGCATTCCTTTTACATTGTGTAAAGAAAATCTGTTTCACGAACCTGTACCATCTCTGCCTGAACCCAGGCCCGTTGCGCTTTCGGCAGAAGACGCGCTGAGCGTTCACGGGCTGTCATTCTCAAGAGGAGCAGACGTCATTTTTCAGGATGTGAGCTTTTCCGTAAAAAAAGGATCAATCACCGCGATTGCCGGCCCTAACGGAACAGGAAAATCCACGCTCCTTTCTGCTGCGGCCAAGCTCATCCGTCCGCTGGGCGGAGACATCAAAATAGACGGCAGACCGATTGATTCCTATTCTGAAAAAGAGCTGCGGCGGCAGATCGGATATGTTTTCCAGAATCCTGAACACCAGTTTGTCACAGATTCCGTCATTCAAGAGCTGATGTTCAGTTTTGAAAGCAACAGAGCCGCAAAGGAGAAAGCTCTTCAGCTGTTAACCCGATTCGGCCTGAGACGCCATGCCTCACAGCATCCGTTTTCTTTAAGCCAAGGACAAAAACGCCGGCTCAGCGTCGCGACGATGCTTATGCACAATGTGAACGTTTTGATGCTTGATGAACCGACTTTCGGACAGGATGCCAAAACGGCGCGGGAGTGTATGCAAATGCTCCGTGAGATTCAAAAGGAAGGAACGGCTGTTTTGATGGTGACACACGATATGGAACTCGTCTCGGATTATGCCGACACGATCCTTGTGCTCTGCGGCACGAAACTGGTATTCCGGGGAACTCCCGACGCTTTGTTTTCTGATAACATCGGGATCGCCGAGCAGGCACATTTGGCTTTGCCGCTGCGGTATGAATGGATGAAACACGACAGGAGGCGGAGAAATGAACTTGCGGCTGGAGGCTGTTAACCCGTCAATAAAGGCGGCGGCTGTATTGTTATGCGTCATTATGCTGTCATTTATTTATAATCCGTACACCCCTGCTTTGTTTTATATCATCATTGCGGGAGGCGTCCTCTCGGCGGGGCGTGTGCCGCTGAAAAAATGGCTGCTGTTCACGATTCCGTTTGTCATTCTGGCCTTCGGTTCTTTATGGACAGCCGCCGTATTCGGAAACGTCCCGACAACCGGAAGCAATCTGCTGTTTAAGCTCGGGCCGATTGCCGTCAACAGTGATAACGCGGCGCTCGGGATTTCTATCGCGTTTCGTATTCTATGTTTTTCCGCTTTGTCGATGATGTTTCTTTTTACAACCGATCCGATTCTGTTCATGCTCAGTCTGATTCAGCAGTGTAAGCTGCCGCCCAAGCTTGCATACGGCGTTATCGCGGGATTCCGGTTTCTCCCTCTTCTGAAAGATGAAATCCTGATCATCCGGCAGGCGCACAGAATCAGGGGTGCGGCGTCTGATTCCGGGCTGAAAGGGAAGCTCTCCGCCTTCAGGCGCTTCACCATTCCGCTATTGGCAGGCGCAATCAGAAAGGCGGAACGCACGGCGATCGCGATGGAATCTAAAGGCTTTACGGGGAGCCGAAACCGCACGTTTTACAGAACTGTTACTGTGCGCCGCGCCGACTGGTGCTTTTTCCTGCTCGTGCTTCTGTTATTCGGGGCAAGCTGGCTCATTTCATTGTTGTTTATATAAAAACAGGCCGCCGGAGTGATTCGGCAGCCTGTTTTGTTATGTATGTTATTGATGATAATTGAGAGCCTGAGCGAGATTGGACTTGACCGTAATATCTGAGAAATTAATGCCGAGCTGTACGGCGGTTTGAGCGATTTCCGGCCTGATTCCGGATAAAGTGGACGTGACGCCGATCAATTTCAGCGCCTCAATTAATTTAAAAATCTGATGCGCCACCATCGTATCGACAACCACTACACCCGACAGGTCAATTAACAGATGTTCAATCAGCCGTTTTGCACATGTGCTCAGCGTATTTTCAAGAATGAATTTGGCGCGCTCCGTGTCAATATCGCCGACAAGCGGCAGCAGCGCCGTCCGTTTGCTCAGCGTGATAACCGGCGAGCTTAACTCCAAAATCATTTCTCTTTGCGCATTCAGCTGCATTTTTGAGTTATGCTCAGCATGATCGACAAACGTGTAAATCGTAAAATCAAATACTTGCGTAATTAAATTCTCCCATTTCTTCCTTTCTCCCTGAGCAAACGAAGATTCATGTTTATCGGCAAACGCATCATAATAACTGATGTATAGTCTCCGGTTTCTCATGAATTCACGGACCACATACTGGACGGGAGTATCCAGATGCTTCTGGTCTTTCGCAAGCTCAATCACCCACCGCTCGAACTCTTCTAAAAATTCTTTTTCCGGCATGATATACATTTTATTAATATGCCGGTAAAATTCTTTATCCTGCTCCGTCAGTTCTTCTGTGATGACGGGATTTGTCAAAGAATAAATCGAATTCGGATCCGAATCTTCCATCGTTTCGATCCACTCTTTCGCAATTTGATCCACTTGTTCTGAAAAATAGCTGTATAACGCTTCATTTATCTTCATCTCTCTTCTCCTTTCCCATTTCCAATTATAGCGTCAGCGGGTCATGAATGAAAATGAAAGCTGTCAAACTATCCATTTATTTGAAATTTTTTAGTCCGATAGATTACGCCTTTTTTATGAAAATGCTTCAAATGACTCTTTCCGGCCGGCATGCTCTGCCATAAAATAGTAGCAACACCCTTGTATCCACTCGCAAGCATAAAAAAGGAGGGCTTTTTTATGAATGGTGAAATGCATTTGATTCCTTATGTCACGGATGAACAGATCATGGATGTGAACGAGCTTCCTGAGGGGATTAAAGTGATTAAGGCGCCAGAGTTGTGGGCAAAAGGGTTTAAAGGCAAGGATATTAAAATCGCGGTGCTTGACACAGGCTGCGACATCAATCATCCTGATTTGAAAGACCGGATTGTCGGCGGGAAAAACTTCACCGATGATGACGGAGGCAAAGAAGACGTGATTTCCGATTACAACGGACACGGGACACACGTTTCCGGAACGATTGCAGCCAATGATTCAAACGGCGGAATTTCGGGTGTCGCGCCGGAAGCAAGCCTTTTAATCGTTAAAGTTCTCGGCGGGAAAAACGGCAGCGGCAAATACGAATGGATTATTAACGGCATCAACTACGCCGTTGAACAAAAGGCGGACATTATTTCCATGTCACTCGGCGGGCCAAGCGATGTGCCTGAACTGAAAGAAGCGGTCACAAATGCGGTAAAAAGCGGTGTTCTGGTCGTTTGCGCGGCAGGAAACGAAGGCGACGGAGACGAGCGTACAGAGGAACTGTCGTATCCGGCCGCTTACAACGAAGTGATCGCAGTCGGATCAGTCTCAATCGCCCGTAAATCGTCTGAATTTTCAAACGCTAATAAAGAGATTGACCTGGTGGCTCCGGGAGAAAATATTCTCTCCACCCTTCCCAACCATAAATACGGGAAGCTGACGGGCACTTCAATGGCCGCCCCGCATGTGAGCGGAGCGCTTGCCTTAATAAAAGGGCTTGAACAGGACGCGTTTCAGCGGACGCTTTCTGAGGCTGAAGTCTACGCCCAGCTCGTGCGGCGGACCCTTCCTTTGGACATCGCCAAAACATTGGCCGGGAACGGATTTCTGTATTTAGACGCGCCTGAAGTACTGATGGAAAGAGCCGAACAGGCACAGCTGCTGTCTTTCTGATATTTTTCTCGTATAATGATTGATCAGTTTGTCACATCACCAATTTTTAAATTGTGAGATTTTCTATTGACAGTGATCTGAATAAGCTGATAAGATAACCAACAAATGATGTAACTTTTCAAAAAAATTGAAATACTTTCTCTTATCGAGAGTTGGGCGAGGGATTGGCCTTTTGACCCCAACAGCAACCGACCGTAATTCCATTGTGAAATGGGGCGCGTGATTTTTGCGCCGAGACGATTGTCTCATAAGGCACGGTGCTAATTCCATCAGACGTGATCTGAGAGATAAGAGAGGCTTGCATTTTGAAGTTAAAGCCTCTTTCTCTCATGAGAAAGAGGCTTTTTTGTTACATCTCACTTAAAGGAGGAGACTTAATGACAACAATCAAAACTTCGAACCTCGGTTTTCCGAGAATCGGCTTGAACAGAGAATGGAAAAAAGCACTTGAGGCTTATTGGAAAGGAAACACTGATAAAGAAACGTTTCTTAAAAAGCTTGACGGTTTATTCTTATCAGCTGTCAAAACACAGCTTGACCAACATATCGATATCGTGCCGGTCTCTGATTTCACTCATTATGATCATGTGCTTGATACCGCCGTCAGCTTTAACTGGATTCCGGAAAGATTCCGCAGCATCACGGATCCCGTTGATACATACTTTGCGATTGCCCGCGGTGTAAAAGACGCCGTTTCCAGTGAAATGACGAAATGGTTCAATACCAACTACCATTACATCGTTCCTGAATATGACGAAAGCATTGAATTCCGTCTGACGAGAAACAAACAGCTTGACGACTACCGCCGGATCAAAGAAGAATTCGGAGCGGAAACGAAACCTGTCATCGTCGGTCCGTATACATTCGTCACGCTTGCGAAAGGATACGAAGAATCAGAAGCGAAAGCGATTCAAAAACGCCTTGTTCCTCTTTATGTGCAGCTGCTGAAAGAGCTTGAAGCAGAAGGCGTCAAATGGGTTCAGATTGATGAGCCTGCCCTTGTGACAGCTTCTTCTGAAGATGTCCGCGCCGCAAAAGACCTCTATGAATCTATTACAAAAGAGCTTTCAGGACTGAATGTCCTCCTGCAGACATACTTTGATTCAGTTGATGCATATGAAGAACTCGTTTCTTATCCCGTACAGGGAATCGGACTTGATTTCGTGCATGATAAAGGCAGAAACCTTGAGCAATTGAAAAAGCACGGCTTCCCGAAAGATAAAGTGCTGGCAGCCGGTGTGGTCGACGGCCGGAACATTTGGAAAATCGATGTTGAAGAACGCCTTGATGCAGCTTTGGATATCCTCAGCCACGCTGATGTTGAGGAGTTATGGATTCAGCCTTCAAGCAGTCTTCTGCACGTGCCGGTGGCGAAACACCCTGACGAGCATCTTGAAAAGGATTTGCTGAACGGCCTGTCATACGCTAAAGAAAAACTGGCGGAACTCGGCGTCTTAAAAGAAGGGCTTCTGTCCGGAAAAGCGGCCGTCAGTGAGCAGATCGAAGAATCAAAAGCGGCACTTAAGGCTTTAAAAGCATTCGCAACAGGAGCGAACTCAGCTCAAAAAGAAGAGCTGAATCAGCTGACGGAAAAAGATTTCTCCCGTCCGGCAAGCTTTGAAGAACGATTGGCGCTGCAAAATGAATCACTCGGTCTTCCTCTTCTGCCGACGACGACAATCGGAAGCTTCCCTCAATCTGCCGAGGTGCGGAGCGCACGGCAAAAATGGCGCAAAAAAGATTGGACGGATGAACAGTACCAAGCCTTTATTAATGCGGAAACGAAGCGCTGGGTTGACATTCAGGAAGAAATCGGCTTAGACGTGCTCGTTCACGGAGAATTTGAGCGGACGGACATGGTCGAATACTTCGGTGAAAAACTGGCCGGATTCGCCTTTACGAAATATGCATGGGTGCAGTCTTACGGTTCACGCTGCGTACGTCCGCCTGTCATTTTCGGAGATGTCGAATTTATCGAACCGATGACGGTAAAAGATACGGTCTACGCCCAATCGCTGACTGAAAAACACATGAAAGGCATGCTGACGGGACCTGTCACCATCTTAAACTGGTCATTCCCGCGTGTGGATATTTCAAGAAAAGAAATCGCCTTCCAGATCGGGCTTGCCCTCAGAAAAGAAGTAAAAGCGCTTGAAGATGCCGGTATTCAGATTATCCAAGTGGATGAACCCGCGCTCCGCGAAGGACTGCCGTTAAAAACGCAGGATTGGGATGAATATTTAACTTGGGCCGCAGAAGCATTCCGGTTAACGACATCTTCTGTGCGAAACGAGACGCAGATTCATACGCATATGTGTTACAGCAACTTTGAAGATATCGTAGATACGATCAATGATCTTGACGCGGATGTCATTACAATCGAACACAGCAGAAGCCACGGAGGATTTTTAGAGTACCTGAAAGAACATCCTTACGTGAAAGGCCTCGGACTCGGTGTATACGACATTCACAGCCCGCGTGTGCCGGCAACTGAAGAAATCTATCAAATTATTGATGACGCGCTTGAAGTGTGTCCGACTGACCGCTTCTGGGTAAACCCGGACTGCGGACTGAAAACAAGACAGCAGGAAGAAACCGTTGCGGCATTAAAAAATATGGTCGACGCCGCGAAACAGGCACGAAAAAAACAAGCTCAGCTTGTATAATCAAAACAGCCATCCGTAATTTGCGGATGGCTGTTTTTTCTGGGCGTGCTACTTATTCTGCAGCGCTTCTGCAAGTTCATACAATGAATCATACTGCTTCATTTGATAGCCCCGCCCTTCTTTTTGCAAATACCCTTTTTGGCAGAATTGCGTCAGCACATGCAAGAGATGACGGTAAGATACACCCAAATAATCACAGACCGTTACGTGCTTCTCTTTATAAACCCCTTTATAAGCCGTCTGCAAAATAAAATCAGCAAGCCGGTTTTCAAGCGGGAACGCCAGACTTTGTGAATATTTCGAAGCCATAAGCGTTGCCTTAGCACTTAAAAACTTAGCCAGCTCACGCAGGAATTTCGCATCCTGCAGCAATTGCGCGCGGCAGCGGTAAATAGGCAGAGCAAAACAAACAGTTTTCGCTGAGGCTTGAATTCCTTTTGTGTAATACACTTCATGTAATAGTTCCATCTCTCCGATGTAATCATTTTTGTTGATAAAATTAATTAAAGAGACTTTCCCGTTTTGGTGGGTTACATATATTTTCGCTTTTCCTTCAATCACGTAAAACAGGAAGTCAGGTCTCCTGCCCTCTTGAATAATCCATTCGTCCCGCTCATATTCGCGCACTTCCATAAACTCTTCAGCGGGGAAAGAGAATAAATGCGCGATTGAGTGTTTTTCTAACTGATGCCGCTTTTTCTCGCCTTTATAAATTTCCATCGTCCACCCCAAAAATATGAGATATCTCATATTGTCTTTATGTCCTTACATGATAACATGCCAATTAAAGGAGGAACGGGAATGAAAGCATATCGCTGGATGAGTCTGCATTTTTTTAGTTTTTTTATGACATGGGGTGTTTTTCTGCCCTATTGGACGGGATGGATGGTGCATATAAAAGGGGTTTCCGTATCCGAAGCCAGTTTCATTATGAGTCTGGGCCTGGCGGCAAGAGGGATTTCCACATTATTTTTCTTCCCTTATTTATCAGGAAAATTCAGCAGCAAAGCCTTATTAAACGGCGCCAGAATCGGGACGCTTCTCGCACTTTTATGTTATATTCCCGCTGATTCTTTTCAAAGCCTGCTTCTTGTCACATTAGTGCTGCATGTGTTTTACCCGGCTTTAATGCCTGCTTTAGACAGCGCTTGCGGCGTCCTTGTACAGCATAACGAATTAAAGGCTTATGGGACAAGCCGGCAGTGGGGGTCCGCGGGTTTTGTTTCAGCCGGCGTCATCCTGTCCGTCTTTACAGGTATATTCGGAGATCAAGCGATTTTATGGGCACTGCTTTTGGGCGCCCTGATATTCGCATGCCTCAGCTTTATGCATGCGCCAGCTGTTCTTTCAAAACGGCCGGAAACAGACCGTGCAAGAAAAGAGGGCATGTTTGCCTTATTTCGCATCAAATATTTCGGTCTGGTGCTCGCAATCGTTATCTTACTGCAGGCGGCACATGCATCTTACTACAATTACGGTTATCTCTTTTTGCAGGAAATCGATGCGCCCGCATATGCCATCGGAATCATCATCAACATCGCCGTTATCGCGGAGATTATCTTCTTTGCAATCGCTGACCGATACTTTCATCAATTTACGGCAGGCTCTTTGCTCGCCCTGGCGGCGCTTGGTGCTACCGTACGCTGGTTACTCGTATTTGCCTTTCCGCATGTCATCATTTTCTGTATTGCGCAGACGTTGCATGCCTGTTCATTCGCGATGGGACACTATGCATTTATGAAATACTTAATTAAAAATATTTCACCCGCGCAAATCCCGAAAGCCCAAGGCATATATTCAGCGCTTGCTCTCAGCTGGAGCACTGCGGTATTTACTATTTTCGGAGGTTTTTTATATGAAATTGAACCCCGGTATGCCTTTATCGGAATGATTGTTTGTACGATACCGTCCATGCTTCTCGCCCTTTTATACAGAAAACTTGAAATGAAAAAGAGCGTTTTTGCAGGAAACGCACAAGATATATAGCCATCGCTTTATAGACGATCACATGTCCCGCTGTCATTTTGACGATTTGCGAATGCTGTGCGATGTATTTTCTCTATATTTAAAGTATTTCCTTCATATATGATGAAAGTAATGAAGGGAATTCGTTCAGAAACTTGGACAGAATCAGTGAATATAATGATACAGTACTGCTTACGCTCATTTGGGGGAACTTTGTTCGTAATAAAATGATTTTCAGCCAACTCATAAGGAGGGACATTGTGTCACAGCCTAATTTGCCCAATATCACCCCTGTCGTTACACTTTCCAGAGACGATACCATTAACCTTCTTCTTTCGTCAATTGCTATGGAAGAGCTGGGAATGGCACATATTCTGAATGCGGAAGGGGAAAAAATCCAATACGCGCTCGGGACGATTCCCGGATTAACAGGACCCCCGTCAAGTCTTGCGGATATTCTTAATCTGAATGAGAGCGTCCGGGATACGCTTGACAGCTTAATGAAACAGGAGCTTCTTCTCGGTTCAAAATTGGACAGTATCTCAAATATCCCTACACTGGCGGGGCCGACTGGTGCCACGGGGCCGACGGGAGCAATCGGCCCGGCCGGAGCGACGGGGCCAACCGGACCGATCGGGCCGACAGGGGTCACCGGTGCGGGTCTTCAAGGGATTGTTGCTTTTAATCCGCTGACCGCCCCTACTTACACGACCGGACAGGTTGTCTTGTATAACGGCAGCTCTTATGTGGCAAACGTAAACAGCCCGTCGGGAACCCCTGGAACCTCAGCTGACTATACACTTTTAGCTGCGGCGGGAAGCACCGGCGCTACTGGCTCCACAGGACCTACCGGTGTTACCGGGGTTACTGGCGGTACTGGATCAACTGGAATTACTGGCGTTACAGGACCGACCGGTGTTACCGGGGCTACCGGCATTACAGGGCCTCCGGGAAGCACCGGAACAAGTCTGACAGCCACTTCCGGCTATGCGAGCAATACGGGCGGCGGTGTTGTCGCAGTTATTAACGGCGGCACGGCCATTTCCTTACCGAATGAACAAAACCTCTCAGCGGATATTACCGCTAATGCCGCAAATACTGTATTCACCGTTGCTCCGGCAGGACGGTACTATATTTCCTACCATATTAATTTAACGGCCGGCCTGCTAGTAAGTTCGCGCATCTTAATCAACGGCACTCCGGCTGCAAGTTCGATTATTGCCCCGGTCGCGTCTTTGGCAAACTTCAATAACTCCTTTATTGTGACTTTGACAGCAGGCAGCACCATTCAGCTCCAGCTGTTCGGATTATTGGGTGCGGCCACATTGCTTGGAGGAAGTGCCGGCGCAGCTTTAAACATTATTCGATTATCTTAATGGAACATGCAAAAAAAGGATCAGGCGTTTGTCCGCTGATCCTTTTTTAATTGAGACAGAAGTTCTTGCGCGGGTTTAAATTGCGGATTGAATTTCACGGATTTTTTGGCGTAAGCGATGGCCGTCATATCATGGTTTAATGCAGCATGGCATTTCGCCATATAATAAAAAGCTCTGAAATCGGCGGCACCTTTTAAAATGAAGTGATCAGCGTTTTCTCCTTCAACCTGCGTTCCGGCTTCAAATGCTTTGATTGCCGCTCTGTACTTTTCCAAATGATATAATACAAGGCCTTTATAATAATGAAGATTGCTGTAATCAGGATAAAGCTTGAGCACTTTTTCAATTCCTTGTTCGGCTTCTTCATATCGCTTGAGCTCAAGCAATATTGTATATTTTAGAAAATACAGAAGAGACGGAGGCATTCGTTTCTCACTTAAAAATTGAAATATCGAGCCGTTGACAAGATGTAATGCTTTTTCATAGTCTTTTATTCTGTAACATTCACTTGCCAAATGATAGACTAGCCACGGATCAGGATTTTCCTCTGAAAGTTCTTCATTTAATATGCTGATATTCCGTTTATGTTTTTGCTTGATTTTTTCTTCCTGCTCCAAGTAGCCGTAGTGATGAATCACACATGGGAGCGTGAAAAAAGCATTGTTTTCTTCCTCATTGGGAGCCGAGATATTCTCGTGAATTCTGCCTTGATACAGAAGGCCTTTATGATTGCGGAACAGTCTCGGCTGCATGCTTTCAAACGCTTCGTTTTCATCGAGCTGCTTCCCCGTATAATTGATGATTTTCAAAAGTCCCCGGCTCGGTAATCCGTCATGAAGCAGCGAAGTTAAAAAACGGCCCGTCTCCTGATCGAGCTCTTCATCCGCGTCAAGCACTAAAATCCAATCCCCTTCGGCATGCTGAAGGGCGTAATTTCTGGCCTTTGCGAAATCATTCTCCCATTCGAAATCAAACACTCTTGCCTGAAAGCTTTTGCATATATCTTTTGTATTATCTTGTGATCCGGTGTCTGCGATGACGATCTCATCAGCGATGTCTTGTACACTTGATAAACAACGGGAGATGTATCTCTCCTCGTTTTTCACAATCATGCAAAGAGTCAGCTTACATTCAGCATTTCCGCTCATTTTCTCACCTTTCCCGATTTTGGAGTTGTTGATTGAACCAAGGCCGTTCAGGAGTGCCGTTCATCGTTATGATGACAGGCCGCACCCATCTGACGGCAGGTTCGGCAGTTGATTCTGCATCCCATTCCTGAAGCTGCCTGACAGCCCGCTTCGTAATGGGATGCGCCCGAAATTCGCGCGGGCTTTCACAAATGAATTTTTTCGTTCGTTCCGTCACTGTCTTCATTTCATGAAAGTGCCGCTCATACATCTGCTTCTGTTCTTCTTCCAAGCTGATCATTAAAAACAGCCGGCCGCCTGTTTCCATCTGCCAGCGGCACAATGCGGAGAACAGCCTGATTTCTTCTTTGTAATTTGAACCCCTTCTTTTATCCACGGTCACAGATAATATATTTAACAGCGCCATCGTGAGACAATGCAAGGCTTCAAAAGATGTCTGTTTCGCTTTTGAGATGTTTTGATACGGCATATGCTTCACCCGTCTTTTTTTATGAACGCTCCCCGCCTTTTTTCTTCCAATCGCATTCCTCACAATCCCCGCACTCACAGCAGCCAATGCGGCCGTAAAACAGGTCGTCACACGGATCTTCCGGATCACTGGGATCGTCCGGATTCCACGGGTCATCAGGATCGCCCGGATCACTCGGATTACTTGGGTCGTCCGGATTCCACGGGTCATCAGGATCACCCGGACCACTCGGATTACTTGGATCATCCGGATTCCACGGGTCATCAGGATCGCCTGGATCACTCGGATTACTTGGATCGTCCGGGTCTATACAGGCTTCAGCATCCTGTAAGTAGATAATGTCTTCAAGCTTCGTCTGCAAAAGGAGTTGTGATTTCATGACGGTGCGCAGGAGCCGTTCAGTGCTTCTATTGATTGATGATAATTCCCCTAAGGAGGGATCGCCGGAAGCGCTGAGAAACATTTGAATCCTTTCCGCTTCCGCCTGCAGAATATGGGATAGTCCGATTTCTTCCATAGCCACGGATGAAAGAAGGAGGTTCAGGGTCTCACATCTGGAGAGTGTAATGTCGGGGGTGATGTTCGGTATGTTTGGAAGAGACATCGATTTCTCCCTCTTTTCTCTTGGTGTCATTATGCAAAAGTGCTATATCGTATTCTTATTCCGGGAGGGAAGAGATCATTACTGATGTTTTCGTTAATAAAATATCCCGGATATGAAATCCGGGATATTCGTTCGTTTCTTTATTTCAATTCAAGTTTGACGTCTACATTTCCTCTTGTTGCTTTTGAATACGGACAGAACTCGTGAGCGGCGTGCACTAGCTTCTCCGCCGTTTCTTTATCAAGATCTTTTGTATCAATGACGAGCGTTACACCGATTTTGTAACCTCCGTCACTCTCATCTTTTAAAAGGCTGACCTGTCCTTCAATTTCAGAGGTCATGTCGATTTTTTGTTTTTGGGCGGCGAGCTCAAGCGCTCCCCCGAAGCAGGCAGCATATCCTGCCGCAAAGAGCTGTTCAGGGTTTGTGCCGGTTTCTCCGTCTTTTTTTGCATTCGGCATGATGATGTCAAAATCCAGCACCCCGTCTTCGGATTTAATATGTCCTGCTCGTCCGCCGACTGCGGTCGCTTTTGAAGTAAATAATGCCATTATTATCAGCCTCCTCATTGTACTTACTGTATATATTGCCCCTGCTCATATTTTTAAACATGATTGCAATAGGAAATGGGCCGTTTTTCGGCTACAATAGGGGTAACGTTAACAAAAAAGAGTTGGTGAAAGAAGTAATGGCAGAAAAAGATTTTGAACATATGAAACTGGAGAATCAGCTATGTTTTTTGCTGTACGCAAGCTCAAGGGAAATGACGAAACGGTACAAACCGCTGCTTGATAAGCTCAACGTAACTTATCCCCAGTATTTGGCGCTGCTTTTATTATGGGAGCACGAAGAACTGAATGTGAAACGGATGGGTGAGCTTTTGCACCTGGATTCCGGAACGCTGACACCGATGCTGAAACGGATGGAGCAGCACGGAATCATCATGAGAAAGCGGTCGGCTGAAGACGAGCGATCCGTGACGATCAGGCTCACAGATGAAGGACGGGCCTTGCAGAATACAGCGGCGGATATCCCCATTGCCATGCTGGAACAGACGGGACTGTCAAAAGAGGAATTAAAGCAGGTAAAACAGTCGCTTTATGAGGTTTTGAAAACGCTGCACGGCAAAAAATAAGGATGCCCCGAATGGGCATCCTTATTTTTATTCTGCTGCCAGAAGCTTCACTTCAATATTTCCCGCCGTCGCTTTTGAATACGGGCAGACACCGTGCGCTTTTTGGATAAGGGCTTCAAGCTCCTGTTTCTCAATGCCGGATGCTTTGACCTCAAGCGTAACACCGAGTTTATATCCTTGGTCTCTTTCATCTTTCAGCAGACTGACATGCGCAGTGACCTCTGTTTCAATACTCAGACGCTCTTTTCTTGCTACGAGTTGAAGAGCGCTGTCAAAGCAGGCTGAATATCCTGCGGCAAACAGCTGTTCAGGGTTTGTAGCTTGTTCGAGCTTTTTTGCTCTTGGCGTTCCCGGCATGGCAACATCAAGATTCAGCACCCCGTCAGAAGACGTGACTTTCCCTTCACGTCCGCCTGCGGCTGAAACGGTTGCAGTAAATAATGGTTTTGTCATGTAAATTCACCTCTATTATATTGTGTACAACTTAATTTTACAAAATATAATAGAAGCCGTCAATCTTTCCGCATAAAAAAAGCTTACCCTTTTGAAGGATAAGCTTAAAAGATTATATCCGGATTTGTCCGTTTCCTTTGATGATGATTTTTGTAGATGTTAACGCCGGAAGCCCCATCGGCCCTCTCGCGTGAAGCTTTTGCGTGCTGATGCCGATCTCGGCTCCGTATCCGAATTCAAAACCGTCCGTAAACCGGGTTGAAGCATTATGATACACGGCGGCGGCGTCCACGGCGGTCTGGAAGTAAGCCGCATGCTCGGCGTTCTCCGTCAGAATGGCTTCTGAATGGTTTGTGCCGTACTGCTGAATGTGGCGGACCGCCTCCTGTACGTCCTGCACCGTTTTCACACTGAGAATCGGCGCCAGGTACTCCGCTCCCCAATCGGCTTCTTCTGCTTGTTTCGCTTGAGGCTCCAGCCCGCATATCACCTGATCTCCTCGGAGCTCCACCCCTTTTTCTGTCAGCTGATTCAGCAGCTTTCGTCCGTGTTCTTCGGCCCATTTTTCATGAATCAAAAGAGATTCAATCGCATTGCAGACCGAAGGACGCTGTGTTTTGGCATTGATGACGACCTCGCTTGCCATTTGAGGATCTGCTGACTCATCTATGTACACGTGGCAATTGCCCGCTCCGGTTTCTAAAACGGGTACGGTTGATTCCCTGACCACAAGATCAATTAAATTTTTACCGCCGCGCGGGATCAATACATCCAGCCCGTCATTTAATGTAAAGAGCTGTTTGGCGGTTTCTTTGCTTGTATCTTCTATGAGCTGAACGGCATCAATCGGAAGCTTTGACAGCCCAAGTGCGCGCTTCATCACACTGACAAGCGCTATGTTGCTGTGGATGGCGGAAGAACTTCCTCTGAGCACAACCGCGTTTCCGGTTTTCAGACAGAGTGTGGCCGCGTCTACGGTAACGTTCGGTCTGGCTTCATAGATCATGCCTACTACTCCGAGAGGCACGCGGATTTTTTCAATGAATAATCCATTCTCTTTTTGAATGGTCTCCAATGATTCACCGACGGGATCTTCAAGACCGATTAACAGTTCCACAGCGTCCGCGATATCGAGCAGGCGTTTTTCATCAAGCGTCAGCCTGTCAATAATGTCAGGTGTCAATCCTCTTTTCTGTCCTGCTTCAATATCTTTCTGATTCTCTGTTAAAATCAGCTGCCGTTCATTTCTGAGGCCGTCTGCAATACATTGGAGCGCTTCGTTTTTTTCAGCCGTCGTTTTCATGACCATTTCGGCAGCCGCTTCTTTTGCCAAAGCTGCTTTTTGCAATACTTCACTCATTTGTGTTCCCCCTCGTCAAATAAATTCACCCAATCATCTCTGTGAATCACTTCCACCTGCTTCGTTCCTGAAAGCTGGTCGCTCCGCTTCCCTTTGGCTTCTAAAATTTCATCGGATGAGTACTGCGTCTGCCCTTTGCCGATAATGCCGCCGGGCCCTCTGACTTCCACTACGGCTCCTTTCGGAAAACTGCCGCAGACATCGGCGACGCCGGCCGGGAGTAGACTTGACCCGTTATGGATCATCGCCTGCTCCGCTCCCCCATCAATGATGATTTCCCCTGATATCGGAGAATGAAACATGATCCATTGCCGTGTATTATTCACTGAGGACAGATCTTTATCGCCGATATAAGTGCCGTCGCCTTTTCCGTCTAAAATCACCATCAGTTTTTCACGTCCGGAGCCGGTTCCGATAAACACCTTCACCCCGAGCGACAATGCGGTCTGAGCGGCGAGAAGTTTTGACTTCATGCCTCCGGTGCCGACCTTTGAGCCTGCTGACCCGGCATATCCGAGCAATTCAGGTGTGATGTCATTCAGATAGTCAAACCGCTTTGCGTCCGGGTTTTCATTCGGATTGGCATCGTACAGCCCGTTAATGTCTGTGAGAATCATTAATTGGTCTGCATGAATCAAACCGCTTACAAGCGCCGACAGCATGTCGTTATCACCGAACGTCAGCTCTTCGACTGATGTGGAATCATTCTCATTAATAATCGGCACGACGCCGCGCTCCAACAGTTCCATTACGGTGGCATAGGCATTTCTGTACCGCTCTCTTTTTGAGAAATCATTTCTTGTTAATAAAATTTGTGCCGGCGTCAGACCGTATCTTTTTAAATGGTCCATATATTGCTGCATTAAAAGCGTCTGGCCGACTGCGGCAGCTGCCTGTTTTCCTTTTATCGTAACGGGTCGCGACGGATAGCCGAGAGCGGAAAAACCCGCTGCCACCGCGCCTGAGGTAATGAGGATCACTTCATGCCCGTTTTCTTTTAATAAAGAAATGGCTTCCGTATGTTCCTTGATTTTTGCTTCATCAATACTTCCGTTACTGTTGGTGAGCGAGCTGCTCCCGATTTTCACAACAATTCTTTGTTTTTTCATCGTTTCTCCTCCGTGGCAATCAATCCAAACCGGCTCTCGTCAATAAAAAAAAGCCCATTCCGTCCTGAAAAATAAGGACGAAATGGGCTTTCCGTGGTACCACCTTGTTTGAACGCGTTTTTCACGCGTCCCGCTTTCCTGTAACGCCAGGTATCGCGCCTGAGTTTTCCCCTCAGGACTCCAAGGCAGGTTCGGCAGGTTTCATGCGGCAAAATGTTTCAGCGGGCCATTTTGCTCTCTGTCACAGAAAGTTCTGCGTACTGATCCTCTTCAACGCTCAATGATTTTTTTATATTATGCAAAGAAAACAGGTTCTTGTCAAGACATTTTCATCCATAAAAAACAGCCCGCCTCCCCGGCGGACCGTCATTAATTAAATACGATCGTTTTGTTTCCGTGAACGATGACGCGGTCTTCCAGATGCCATTTTACGGCTCTTGCCAACACGCTCCGCTCAATCGTTCTGCCGATATTCTTCAGATCCTCTGCGTGATCTCTGTGATCGACGCGTTCAATATCCTGTTCAATAATCGGCCCTTCGTCAAGATCGTCCGTCACATAGTGAGAGGTCGCGCCGATTAATTTCACTCCGCGCTCATAAGCCCGTTTATACGGATTAGCGCCGATAAAGGCCGGCAGGAATGAATGGTGGATGTTAATAATCCGATTCGGATGGGCAGATACAAAATCAGACGTCAAAATCTGCATGTAGCGGGCCAGAACGATCACATCAATCTTATACCGCTCCAGCAGCTCAAGCTGGCGCCGCTCAACTTCGGCGCGGATGTCTTTGTTAGCTTTCATGTAATGGAACGGAATATTCAGCGGCTCGACCACTTCTTTCGCCTCTTCATGGTTGCTGATGACGACCGCAATTTCGGCCATCATATTGCCGCTTTGCCATTCCCAAATGAGTTCATGAAGGCAGTGCAGCTCTTTGGATACAAAGATCGCCACTCGCTTCAGCTCACTTGCCAGAGAGAGGCTCCATGTCATGCCGAATGTCTGGGCGATTGAGGCGAACGCCTGCTTTAAATCCTCTTTTTTCTCACGAATGCCCTTGCAGTCGAATTCGATCCTGAGAAAAAAACGTCCGCCTTCAGGGTCAGTCGTATATTGATTTGATTCAATAATATTCGCGCCGTGTTCAAACAAAAACGCGGACACAGCCGATACAATTCCCGGCTGATCGGGGCAGCTGACAAGCAGGCGCCCTTTTTCCTCATTCCCGCGGCGGTATTCTTTCAGCCGCTGTGTCATATATGAATTCATCTGTTTTAATCCCTCGTATCTTCATAATTCGTAACTTATTATAGATTATACTGAAAATTTGATAAAAATCAATTTACGAAAGAATTTTCAGCCCTACGGCTGCGCACAAAATAAGCGCAATGAAAAAGATGCGCTTCGCATCCTTCTGCTCGCCGTAGAAAAGAATGCCGGCTAAAGCGCCGCCCGCCGTGCCGATACCGGTCCAGATCGCATAGGCCGTGCCCATCGCAATCGTCTCCATCGCATAAGAAAGCAGGGAAAAAGAAGCCGCAAATCCGACGATTATGAAGAGAATCCACTTGAATTTCTTTTCTTTTTGAAATTGATTCATTAAAATGACCCCGAGCATTTCACAAAGACCCGCGGCTATCAGGCTGATCCAATGCATTACGCCTTCTCCTCCTTCGTCTCAGGCTTATCCTGTGTGACCAGCTTTAATCCGATGACACCGATCAGCAAAACGCCGATCAGCAAGATTTTCACCGGATCGGCCTGTTCTTTGAAAAGCAGGATTTCACTGAGCACGGTGCCCGCTGTCCCGAGTCCGGTAAAGACCGCATATACCGTTCCTACGGGCAGGCTGTCCGTCGCCTTGATTAATAGATAAAAACTGATGATGATTCCCGTAATCGTACCGCTCCACGTCAGTGCTGAATCAGCATGTTTCAGGCCGGTGACCCATACCACTTCAAATACGGCCGCTATGACCACTAAACCCCATTTCATGTTCTTCATCCTTTCTGTTTCCGGACAATACAAAAAGCCCGGAATAGTCGTCTCACATGAGATTGACTCTCCCGGGCTTTTTTCCCTCCGTGTGCATATGCGGGATATGTCCGCATATGTGTTTTCTCTCGGACCAGGCCATGTATGAACATGCGGAACCCTAGAAAACATGTCTGTTCGTATCATACTACATTTCGCCGAAACGTTCAACGTCAGATGTGATGTCAAATACCGTCAGCCGCCTCCCCCATTTGGTAACGGTCTCACCGGGCACCATGCCGATTTTTTCCGCGACGCGGACGGAGGCAGCGTTTTCCGGATCAATCAGCGCCGCTATGCGTCCGTATTGCTGCGTATGAAAACCGTAGTCCAGACAGGCGTTCGCCGCCTCTGTCGCATAGCCGCAGCCCCAGCGGCGGCGGGCAAACATATAGCCGATTTCCATCAAAGTGTTTCCGCTTATCGTCTGCGGAACGATTCCGCATTGACCGAGAAATGCGCCCGACACTTTATCCTCTGCGATCCAAAGACTGACGCCGTATCCTGCGGCCAATCGTTTGTTCCAGGCAATCCATTCCTTCGTTTCCCGTCTGCTTTTAAGAGAAGGATAATATTTCATGACCTCTCTGTCGGTAAACAGCCCGTACAAATTGTCTTCATCGTCATCCCGCATAGTCCGCAGACGGATACGCCCGGTTGTCAGGATGGTGCCGGAAGACTTATGTTTCATCATGCACGCCACGTCTCCTTTCCCTGTAATAGATTATGGATCCGGCAGGAAAAGTCCTTTTTCAGCATAAAAAAACCGCTTTTCAAAAAAGCGGTTTGACGATTACCAAGGCTTATCTGTTCCGAGCGCCTCGGCCAGGGCCTTGCTGTGTTTTAAGCGGTTTTTTCGTTCTCCGGCGCGCTGTACGGCCGTATTGTGAAGCATGATTTCTTCCTCGGTTTCCGGCACGATTCGCGGAACGCGCACCGATTTCCCATTTGAATCGAGCGCGACGAATGTCAGAAACGACGTTGCCGCAAGCTCGCGTTCACCCGTCATCAGGTGTTCTTTAATGACTTTGACAAACACCTCCATAGAGGATGTGCCGACCCATGTGACGTAGGATTCAAGGCATACGGAATCCTGTTGGCCGATCGGGCGCAAAAAATCTACAGAATCCATTGAGGCCGTGACTGTTTCACACCGGCAGTGGCGGGCCGCGGAAATTGAAGCGATATCATCAATATAGCTCATCAGCTTTCCGCCAAACAGCGTATTGTGATTATTCGTATCAAGCGGAAAAACCCTGCTTGTCTTGACAACCCTTGTTTCTTTGCAAAATCTTGATTCTGGCAACTTCATATTATTTAAACTCCCCTTTGGTGTCTGGTCGTTTTGACATTTCATCTGTACCCTATTAAACAATACTTTGCTCGTTTTGTCTAAAATTTTAAATATTAAGTTGGTTAGATATTCTATCAGAAATGTTTCATTATTCATCACATCCGGGAATAATAAACGCACATTGAATACCGATAGGAGGATATCACATGGACGTATCCATTCCCAAATCCACGCGGAAACCGGCTTGCCGCAGTGAGTTTGATGCTTTGCAGACAGTCATCTTATGCCGGCCGGAACACATGACCATCAAGGATATTATTAACGGAACGCAGAAACATTTCCAACAAGAAAATATTAACATACCCGTTGCCCTCAAACAGCATAGTGAGTTTATTGACATTTTAAGATCTCATCAGATTGAAGTCGTCCTGCTGCCTGCCGATCCCGCATTGCCTGAGCAGGTATTCACCCGGGATATCGGATTTGTCTTAGGCGAGACGGCGTTTATTTCAAACATGGCGGCTTCAGTCCGGCAGGGAGAAGAAAAAGTGTTTCAAGACCTGCTTGACGATAAGAAAATCCCTTATACGCAACTGAAAAAAGCGAACATTGAAGGCGGCGACATCTTGATCGCAGACGGCACCGTTTACGCCGGGCTGAGCAAGCGCACGGATAAAGCGGCTGTCCGGGAGCTGCGGGAGGCGCTGCCGGAGATGACTGTTGTGCCGATCCCTCTCAAGGAGGATTTCTTACATTTGGACTGTGTATTTAATATGATCTCGGAAACAGAAGCGCTATACTGCAAAAATGGCTTGCGGCAGAAAGAAATTGATCTTCTCGCCGAACGTTTTGAGATGATAGAAGTGCCTGAAGAAGAGCAATTCACGCTCGGCCCGAATATCCTGTCCATCGGGAATCAGACAATTATCAGCCTGCCGCAGCACCGCCATACGAACCGCGAGCTCAGAAAAAGAGGTTATACAGTCATTGAAACCGAGTTTTCCGAAATTATTAAGTCAGGCGGTTCCTTCCGCTGCTGCACCTTGCCGCTTGTCAGAACATCTTAAACATTTACAAGGCAGTTTCCTTCAAGATACGTTAATATAGAGAAGACAAGACTCTAAAGGGGGAAACCGAATGGCTAAGTACATAGGATACGCGGGAACATATACAAAAGGCGGAAGCGAAGGCATTTATTGTTTTGAACTTGATACAGAAGCGAAGAGGCTCAGCCGGCCGAAGCTGGCAGCAAAGCTCGGCAACCCGACATACGTCACTCCGAATTCTGATAACAGCATGCTGTATTCCATTGAAAAGGCAGACGGAAAAGGCGGCGTCGCAGCCTATCAGATTCATCAGAACAGCGGGGAATTAACGTTTGTAAACCACCAGCTGATTGAAGGCCCGTCTCCATGCCACGTCAGCATTGATGATAAACATGAATATGTGTTAACCGCTAATTACCACAGCGGAAAAGTGCACGCCTTTCCCGTCAATGAGGACGGAAGTCTGCAGGAGCCGGCTGCCGAAGCCGCTCATACGGGAACAGGTCCTCATGAAAGACAAGAGAAACCGCATACCCATTTCGCAGGCTATACACCTGAGCATAACTACATTGCAGCCGTCGATTTAGGGACGGATACGCTGTATACGTACCAAATGAAAAACGGTTCGCTCACAGAGGTGAAAACTCATTCTTTCGCACCGGGTTCAGGGCCGCGCCACATCGTTTTCCATCCGGCGGAAAAATACGCCTATGTCATGACGGAAATCAGCAATGAAGTCATCGCGCTTGAATACAACCCGACCTTAGGTGAATTCAGAGAGCTGCAGGTCATTTCCGCTTTGCCTGAAGGCTTTACGGACAAATCGCAAGGCAGCGCAATCCGCATATCTAAAGACGGCAGATTTCTTTATGCCGCCAACCGCGGACATGACAGCATCGCCATCTTTAAGATCAACCAATATTCCGGTGAATTGTCTCTTATTGAATGGGTGCCGACAGAAGGCAACTGGCCGCGTGATTTCGCGTTTGACCCTTCCGAGACATTCCTTGTCGCGTCAAACGAAGAAACGGGAAATCTGGTTTTGTTTGAACGCGATCCGGAAACAGGCAAATTGACTCTGCTTCAATCTGACATTCCGGTTCCGTATCCGGTCTGCGTGTCATTTCTGCATCAGGTTTAATCAAAAAGAAAGCTGACATTATATTGTCAGCTTTCTTTTTTGTATAAATGGCAGGCGACAAAACGCCCCGCCTTCACTTCTTCAAGCTCAGGCGTTATCTTACCGCAGAGCTCCATCGCTTCAGGACACCGCGTCCTGAATACACAGCCGCTCGGCGGGTTAAGGGGGCTCGGCAGCTCCCCTTTCAGAATAATCCGTTCACGCTTGTCCTCAAGAAGCGGATCAGGAATCGGGATTGAGGATAAAAGGGCCTTCGTATAAGGGTGAAGCGGTTCCCGGTAAAGCGCAGCGCTTTCTGTAATTTCCATCATGCGGCCCAAATACATCACGCCGATCCGGTCGCTGATATGCTTGACCATTGATAAATCGTGGGCGATAAATAAAAATGTCAGCCCTTTCTCTTTCTGAAGCCTTTTTAAAAGGTTGACGACCTGAGCCTGTACCGACACATCCAGCGCGGAAATCGGCTCATCCGCCACGATAAATTCAGGATGCAGAGAGAGCGCTCTGGCAATTCCGATTCTCTGCCTCTGTCCGCCGCTGAATTCGTGGGGATACCGGCTGCCGAAATCCGGGTGGAGCCCGACAGCTTCAAGCAGTTCATCCGCCATCATCAGACGGGCTTTTCTTGTATTGTAAAGATTGTGGATTTCCATCGGCTCTAAAATAATTTCCCTTACGGTCAGGCGCGGATTTAACGAGGCGTAAGGGTCTTGGAAAATCATCTGCAGCTTGCGGAAGAAGACCGACCGCTGTTCTGCCGCGGCACGGTGTATATCCGTCCCTTCATATGATACCGAACCGGCCGTCGGGTCATACAGACGGAGAATAACTCTTCCGAGCGTCGATTTACCGCATCCCGATTCTCCGACAAGTCCGAATGTTTCCCCTCTTTTAATGTGAAAACTGACACCGTCGACTGCTTTTACGGCTTTCTTTCTTCCTGCGTCAAAATGCATTTTCAGCCCGCTGACTTCAAGGAGCGGAGATGCCGTCATTTTCTATTCCCCCTTTTCGCTTATACAGCGGCGTACGGTGCATAATTCTTTTTCATAGATCGTTCCTTCCAAAGACAGCACTTCGATTGTTTTTCCCGTTTTCGGGGAGTGCAGCATTCGGCCGTCTCCCAGCGCCAAACCGACATGGTGGATCGCGCCTTTTCCTTCTTCATAGGCGAAAAACAAAAGGTCAGCCGGCCGGATATCGTTTACCGCCGCGCCGCACCCGGCTTTTGCTTGGTCCTTTGCATCACGGGGAAGGGTATAGCCGTTTGCTTTAAATATCGAATACATAAACCCGGAACAGTCAAACCCGAAACCGCTCAGTCCTCCCCATAAATACGGAAGCCCGAGAAACATCATGCCCGTTTCGATGACATCGGCTACCCGTCCTTCCGTATGCCGGTACTCGTCTGCGTCAGCTTCATTTACGAACCGTTCTCCGAGAGGCGTCACAACCCGAAAAAAGCCGTTCTCACGTCCTGATGCCGGAAGACGCGTTAAGAAACTTACTTCCAAGTCCGGTTCGCCGTTTGTGTGATATAAAAAAGCTGTCGGTTTGGTAATCCATACGGCGGGGGAAGATGTATAAAAGCCGTCTTTTGAAAGCTGGCTTTTTTTCATCCAGCCCGGATATCCGCGCGCATCCTTGTTTGAAGGCTGGCCGGGAACGGCAACAAAAGCCCATTCCCCTTCCTCTTTGAGAATGATCACCTCTTCCCCGAAAAGCGCTTGCGTTTGGACAAGGTTGTCTGTACATAATTGCAGCCGCTCTTCATATCCCATAGACGCTAACCATTTTCTGATCTGCGGCGGGTTTTCAAGCATCGGCGCATCATACGAACGGGGAGATGACGGCAGCGTCCATACGTTGGCTGCCGCCGCTGTAACGGCTGCTCTCATCTTTTCGCCTCCTCTTGTATCGACACACCGATAATGCCGAGACCCGGTTCATCGGGAATCGTAATCTGACTGCCGCTGTATGTGATGCCGCCTTTAATCAAATCATCTTTCAGCATAAGCGGCGCATCAAAATCAAACCTTGTCACATTCCGTTTGCCCGCGGCAAAATGAGCCGCGGCGGTGATGCCGAGCTTGGTCTCAATCATGCTGCCGACCATGCATTCCACGCCGCATGTTTCGGCCATGGCATTGATTGTTTCCGCCTGCTTTATGCCGCCCGCTTTCATCAGCTTAATATTGATTAAATCGGCGCTTCTCGTCTGCAGCACGCAAAAGGCCTGACGGGGGGTAAAGACGCTCTCATCCGCCATAATCGGCGTGTCTACGGCATCGGTGACCTGCTTCAGCCCGGCGATATCGTCTTTATGAACAGGCTGCTCGACCAGCTCAATGCCGAGGCCGGCGTCTTCCATCTTTCGGATCGCAGTCACGGCTTCTTTCGGCGTCCAGCCTTGGTTGGCGTCCAATCTCAGTTTGACGTTACCGCCGACACGTGATCTGATCGCCTGAATCCGGGCAACATCGTCCGATATGTCACCTATGCCGACTTTTATCTTTAAAATATGAAATCCCTTGTTCACATAGCGGTCTGCATCCCCCGCCATCTCCTCAGGAGAATTGACGCTGACGGTAAAATCTGTTTCCAGTGTATTCCGATAGCCTCCGAGAAGCCGGTAAAGCGGCTGTCCGTGCATTTGCGCCCATCCGTCATATACAGCCATATCCACCGCAGCTTTTGCGCTTTGATTTCTTTCCAACAGCCGGCTGATATCATACAAAACAGCTTCCATGCCGGAAAGGCTCCGCCCCAAGAGAGCAGGCTTCAGCACATCGCGGACTGCGCTTTCAATACCGTCCGTGCTGTCGCCTGTAATGACAACCGTCGGCGGCGCCTCGCCCCAGCCGGTCAGACCGTTGTCAAATGTGAGCTTCACAATGACCGATTCAGCATTGTAAACCGTGCGCAAAGCGGTCTTAAACGGCTTTTTCAGCGGCACGGACATCCGTCCCGTTTGAATATCTGTAATCCTCACACCTGATCACTCCCTTCCGGAAACCCCCGATTCAATCGTTACCGCTTTGGCCGCCGTATCCATAACCGCGCGGGCCCCGATCGGAACGGCGAAGCTCGGTGAACAATGGCCGATTTTAAAGCCTTTAAGCGCTGGCTTTCCTGATTTGACAATGTAATCGTTCAGCACTTGCTCTAAAGTAAGAGACTTTTCTTTATGCTTCGGTTCGCATTGGTGAAAATCACAGACCAGGATTCCGACTGCGTCTGACAGTTTTCCGGCCATCTTTAATTGATTCAGCATCCTGTCGATTTGATACGGCTCCTCATCAATATCCTCGATAAACAGCAATTTGTCTTTCGTATCAATTTCAAACGGCGTGCCGAGTGTGGATGTAATGAGCGACAGATTGCCGCCCGAAAGCTCTCCCTCGGCCCTTCCGCCTGTCAGCACCTCCAGCGGAGAAATGTCCTCCGTATAGGTGAATTCCGTTTCTGTAAAAAGCTGATGATACGACGCTTTTGTCAGGGGATCAGCATCTTCAAGCCCGACATCCGTGCTCAGCATCGGGCCGTGAAATGTGACGAGCCCCGTATTTTGATGAATGGCGGTATGTAAAAACGTAATATCGCTGTATCCCCAGAAAATTTTCGGATTGCGGCGGATTAAGCCGAAATCGATGTCGGCGGCAATGCGGCCCGTGCCGAATCCTCCGCACGCGCATATCACCGCTTTGACATTCTGATCACTAAACATGTCATGGAGATCATCGAGGCGCGCCCGGTCTTCTCCCGCCAAATAGCCGTGACGGGTCTTCAGCGCCCGGCCGAGTTTCACTTGAAGGCCAAGCTCATTCTCTAAAAACAGCAGCGCGGTTTGCAGCGTCCCGCTCTCAGGCGGGCTTGCGGGCGCAATCACACCGACCGTGTCGCCTTTTTGCAGTGCTTTCGGTTTATGGTTCATGACTTTTTCAATCTCCTTTCCGGATTGAAAAGTGAAACACGCCGCTCCTTTAACGGCAAAAGAGCGGCATATGTTTCCGCTGTAAGATCAGGACTTTTCCGCCCATTTCAGATCAATGTACCCGACGGGGTGCCGGACAATGCCCTTCACGCCGCTGTTCTGCAGATGCACCTGATTGTAAAAGTAAATCGGAATGATCGGAACCTCGTTCATGAGCAGCTTTTCCGCTTTATGCATGAGCGCAAAACGTTTTTTGGCATCGGCTTCCTGTTTTGCCTGCTTGATGCAGCCGTCGTATGCCGCGCTGCCCCAGCCGGTGCGGTTCATGGAATTATCCGTTTGGAAAGCCTCAAGAAAACTGATCGGATCTGCGTAATCCGGTAAAAATGAGCTTTGAGAGAACTGGAACTTCAGTCCTTTCTGCTCTTCTAAAAAGACGTTCCATTCCATATTGGCGAGCTTAACGTCTATACCGAGCACACTTTTGAGCTTCTGCTGAATCGCTTCCGCTATTTTCTTATGCTCCGGTTTTGTGCTGTATGTCAATGTAACGGCGGGCAGCTTGTCATAATGCTCTTCCGCCATGCCTTTTTCCAGCAGTTTTTTGGCTTCTGATTCATCCGGAGTTAGTAAACTGCCGCCCGCTTCGCGGAAATCTTTCCCGTCAGGCTGAGTAAATCCCGGGGATACAAAGGCATGTGCCGGCTTTTCACTGTTTTTGGTCACATAATCCGTGATTTCTTTCTGATCAATCGCTGCAGCGAACGCTTTTCTGATCTTTTCATTTTGAAACGGCTCCATTTTAACGTTAAAACGATAGAAATAGAGTCCGGCCTGATCCCACGTGCGGACATTTTTTCCTCCCATCAGCTGCTCGCTCAGCTCTGCCGGCACAAAGGCGGTATCCAAATCCCCCGACTGGAACATCTGATAGTCGGTATTCCGGTCACTGACCATCGCCCATGTCACTTTATCCAGTTTCACCGTCTTTTTATCCCAATACGTCTCGTTTTTGACCATCGTCATGCTGTCGTCATGCTTCCATTCCGTCAGTTTGAACGGCCCGTTGCCGACAAAAGTTTTTGCTTCAGTGAACCATTTCGGATCAGCCTTGGCGACCTTCTCATTAATCGGGAAATACGCCGGATTGGACACGACGCTCAAAAAATAATCCTGCGGGGCCGCCAATGTGACGACAAGCGTTTTTTTATCCTTTGCCGTGACTTTCACGTCTTCTCGTTTGCCTTTTCCGCTGTTAAATTCTTCTCCGCCTTTGATCATGTAGCCGAGAAAAGCGGAAGATGCGCCCGTTTTCGGATCGAGCATCCGCTTCCAGGCGTACACGAAGTCTTCCGCCGTGACAGGATCGCCATTTGTCCATTCGGCGTTATCACGGATATTGAAGGTATATGTCAGCTTATCAGCGGACACCTCCCAGCTTTCCGCCATGGCCGGTTCGGGCTTATTATCTTTTCCGAGCCTCGTCAATCCTTCCATGATGTTATTCAGCGGCTGCCAGGAAACATTATTAAATCCGATCGGCGGATCAAGTGAGGTCGGCTCATTTTCGTTATTGAGCCGCAGCACCGTCTCACCCCCCTGTTCTTTTGCTTTGCCGGGTTCTGTCCCCGCCTGTTCATTGGCTGTACAGCCCATCAGAGCAAACGAAACAACAGCAATCACACCGATCGCCCATCTCTTTTTCATTTCAATCCCCCTTTTTCCTCTGCTGCCGTCAGCTGCTGCTTCAGCCGCTCTGCACGGTGATCCTGAAGCCAGCAGTTGACGATATGGCTTTTGGATTTCACGGTTGTTGCCGGGTATACCTTTTCACAGACGATCATCCTGTCCGGGCAGCGGGCGGCAAACGGGCAGCCCGCCGGCGGATCGAATAAATCAGGCGGCGTCCCGTCAATCGGCGAAAGCTCACTATCCTCCATATCCAGCCGCGGCACTGAACGAAGCAGCCCCTTTGTGTATGGATGAGCCGGATGGTAAAAAATATCATGCCTCGTGCCGATTTCGGCGATTTTCCCCGCATACATGACGGCGACTCTGTCGGCGGTCTGAGCGACGACGCCGAGATCATGGGTGATCAGAATAATAGACACGCCTGTTTTTCTTTGAATCTTCTTAAATAATTCAAGGATTTGTGCTTGAATTGTCACATCAAGAGCCGTTGTCGGTTCATCGGCGATCATAATTTCCGGCTCGCAGATCAGAGCCATCGCGATCACGATCCGCTGCCGCATGCCCCCGCTTAATTGGTGGGGGTACTGCTTCAGGCGGGATTTCGAGTCCGGGATACCGACCAGATCCAGCATGGCGAGAACCTCGGATTCAGCTTGTTTTCTTGTCATGGCGCGGTGTTCCAACAGCGCTTCTGAAAGCTGATCCCCTATGGTCAAAGTCGGATTGAGCGCCGTCATCGGGTCCTGAAAAATCATAGAAATATCGCGCCCCCGGATTCCCCGCATTTCCCGATCCGACATTCGGCAAAGGTCTTTCTGTTTAAATTGTATGCTTCCGGATTCAATCTTTGCCGAATGTTTCGGAAGAAGACCCATCACGGCTTGTGACGTCACGCTTTTTCCGCATCCCGATTCACCGACGATCGCAAACGTTTCACCTTTATATAAATCGAAGCTGACGCCTCTCACGGCTTTTACAGTGCCTCCGTATGTTGAAAAAGTAACATGCAGATTTTGAACGGAAAGAACTTGCTGCGCCATTTTTCCTACCTCCTCAGTTTCGGGTCTAACGCGTCCTGCAAGCCGTCTCCAAGCACGTTAAACGCGTACATCGTTAAGGAAATGAAAAAAGCGGGAAAAAACAGCCGCCACCAATGGCCTGATAAAATCGCCGGCAGCCCGTCATTTGCCATGACTCCCCAGCTTGCAAACGGCGCCTGAATGCCAAGTCCGAGAAAACTTAAAAATGATTCCGCAAAAATCGCCGCCGGCACCGTCAGCGTCATTTGGACAATAATGGCTCCCATCGTATTCGGCAGCAGATTTTTCTTAATGATCCGAAATGTTTTCGCTCCAAACGTTTTCGATGCCAATACGTGTTCATCATGCTTCATCCTCAGCACCTGCCCTCTCACAATCCGCGCCATGCCGACCCATCCCGTCACGGTCAGAGCGACGATAATGGAACTGAGCCCAGGCCCCATCAGCACCATTAACAAAATGACAACGAGCAGATACGGCAATCCGTAGAGAACCTCGATGATTCTCATCATGACGCTGTCTGTCCGGCCCCCTTTGTAGCCGGCGACGCCTCCGTAGATAACGCCGATCAAAAAGTCGATCAGTGCCGCCATCACACCGACAAATAAAGAGATTCTCGCTCCGTACCACGTTCTTGTAAACACGTCCCGGCCAAGTTCATCGGTTCCGAACCAGTGTGAAAAAGACGGCGGAAGATTCTGCTCGGCGAGCGTCTGCCTCGTCACGCTGTGCGGTGATATCAGCGGGCCGAACACAGCCGATAGAAACAGGCAGCATAATATCACAAGTCCGGCCATCGCCAATTTGTTCTTTTTAAGCCGCCGCCACGCATCCTGACTGTAAGACAGGCTCGGACGCTTGACCGACTCGGTTTCACCCTTTCTTTCCGCGCCCGGCTGAAACCAGTCATCAGGCACTTCTGTGTGTTTTACCGTTTCTTGCGGGAGATTCATCAGGATCACCCTTTCTTATGAAGTTTTATGCGCGGGTCTAACAGGCCGTATGCTAAATCAACCAGAAACAGCAGGACGATCAGAATCACACTGTAAAATACGGTCGTTCCCATGATGACCGGGTAATCACGCTGATTGATGCTTTCTACGAAATATTTGCCCATTCCCGGTATGGCAAAAATTTTCTCGATGACGAAACTGCCCGTTAAAATACTTGCGGCAAGCGTCCCGAGCACTGTCACAACAGGCATAAGAGCATTTTTCAATGCGTGTTTGATCACAATTTTGACGGGAGAAAGCCCCTTTGCTTTTGCCGTGCGGATGTAATCCTGAGTCAGCACTTCGGCCATGCTTGATCTTGTCAGCCGCGCGATAATGGCCATGGGACCGACGGCAAGCGCAACAGTCGGCAGAACCATGTGAACTGGACTCGTCCAGGTAGCTGCCGGAAACCATTTCAGATGAACCGCAAATTGCTGAATCAGCAGCGTAGCCATTATAAAATTCGGAATGGAAATCCCGAGCACCGCAAGGCTCATGGCCGCATAATCG
The DNA here is from genome assembly GCF_053663455.1 of Bacillus sp. JK62. Classification (NCBI taxonomy): domain Bacteria; kingdom Bacillati; phylum Bacillota; class Bacilli; order Caryophanales; family Bacillaceae; genus Bacillus; species Bacillus sp. JK62. The sequence goes on along the minus strand of NZ_JBSJQA010000004.1, from coordinate 90,054 downwards.
AGAAAGCCGCCGCGCCTGAGAGCGGCCGTTATGCCGAGCGCGAGTCCGGAAATCACAGCGATGATGATCGCCGTTATCCCAAGCTCGAAGGAAACCGGAAATCCGCGTTCAAGCATGGCGTTTACACTGTCTGACGGTTTTTTGATTGAAGGACCGAAATCAAAGGTAAGAATGGATTTTAGATAGATGGCGTATTGAGTGATAAGAGGTTCGTTCAGATGGTAGTAGGATTCAAGATTTCGCTGGACCGCTTCGTTTGTGCCCCGCTCTTCGTTAAAAGGCGAGCCGGGTATCACTTTCATCATGACAAATGTCAGAGTGGTGATGACGAGGACGGTCATCATCATGGCGATAAAACGTTTGATAAAATACCGCAGCAATGCCGTTCACCCCTTTAACAGAATGTTGTTCTCATGGCGAGTTCTGTCATGACGAGCATGGCCTGATAGGCTTCCGGCATGTCTTTTGCCTGAAATTGAACGATTGTCGTTCCCGGGATGATTTCTGTGCCCGGCATTAAATGGGCCCATTCAGCCTGTCCGTAATTGGCAAATTCAATGCCTAATACAGGTCTTTCAGGCGGAGTCAGCGGTTTGACCTTATCTTTATTTTTGAGCGCATAGGCTGTTTTTTCCGTCAGGAGCCGTCCGGCTTTTTGAGGGGACAGGCATTTGACCGCAGTTCTTGAAATGGTTTGTTTGACGGCGGCAGTCGTCACATTCGGGATCAGCTCCTCCGCCTCTTTTGCGGCGCAATCATCTCCGGCAGCCATGATGACCGGGACATCGTAAAATCCGGCGAGATAGGCATTTAACCCCAGTTCACCGACCGGCTTATCATTTATGTAAAAGTGGCGGACGCCGAATATCATGCTGTGCGACATGACGCCCGGCATCGACGCTCTCGCATGATAGCCGATAAACATCACACCTGAATACGATTCATCAAGCCCCTGCATCATGGAAAACGGCTTGACATCCCCCGTAATCAGCTCTGCCTCAGGGTGAAGCTTTTCCGCGAGCAGATTATTCATCTTTGAGTGGCTGTCATTCACGGTCACTTCCGTGCATCCGTTATTAAACGCTTCTGCGATGCACCAGTTTGCTTCTTCGGTCATCAGAACCCTGCCGCGCTCATAATTGTGCATGCGGGAATTGACAAATGTTTCATCAGGCAGTCCGGAAATCCCTTCCATATCCACAGATAGATACAGTTTCATGTAATGCCTCCTTTTTTACTTAAAATTTCGATATTAAATTATGAATATTCTAACAAATTATATTAAAAAAGGATGAAACATGCAATATACCATTCTGCCATTATAGGAAAAAACAAACCCTTTTCACCGGGAAAAGGGTTTGCTGATAGAAAAAGTTACATACCGTTTTTGTTGATAGGGTGACCCCGAAACTGTCTGACCGCACTTCTGTATTCGCGATCGGGAATGACCTGATGCCTGATCGGTCCAGGAGCCTGCGGCGAAGGCTCTTCATCCGCCTGCTTACGGACGGCATGCGGTTTATGCGCCAGCTTATGTCCCATGCCGGTCGCATTCATGACAAATGATAAACACACTAAAAGCAAGCTTAAGATGAAAGCAATAAGAAACAAATCGCTGTATGTCCCCATCAGCAGGTCATGCGGCGATTGTGTGCCGCGCGCGCCCCGAAGCATGCCGGAAGCATCTCTTTTCGTAAAATACCCTATTAAAACAGGTGCGCCCATATAAATGAACAGCCTCAAAAACTGAACGGCCGTCATGCGTTTCACCAGTTCCGGAAGCGGTCCGCCCAACGCGGCTCCCATCAGTCCGGCTGCCACGATAAGCCCTGTCCCGGCCGCCAGCATCACGAAAAGCCCCGCAAATAGAATAAGGGGTATATGATGATCCGCCGTCATCCATTGGAAATTCACGAACACCAGTATAACAGAGCCTGTTATGCCGAGCATGCCCGGACCGACTTTATCATATGCTAATGCACTGATAACAGCGGCGATGGCCACGCCTCCCAAAAGGCTCGCATAAAGGAATATCTGTTGAGTTTGTGACATGTGATATGCGGTCTGAAGCTCCCCGTGAAATGCAGAAAGACTGACCGCTATGGAAATACTGCCCGCAGCGATCATGAAAACACCCAAAATCGGCTTTGGAATCAGCATAAGTTTAATCGAAATCAGCGCATGTTCGTTTCTGTACTGCATAATCAGCAAGATCAGAAGAATGACGATGCTTCCTCCAAATCCCGCCAATGTCTGCCATGATGAAAAGCCCCATTTCGGCAGATGAATAAATGTATAGGCGGTCAGCACAGCTGATACACCCGCTAACAGAAAACCGATGCCGTCAAATGGAGATTTTTCAGCATTTTTATGAACGTCATCCCTCAGCCACATATAACTGAAAATGAGGCCGAAAAAAGACAGCAGGCCAAAAATGCCGAACAGCCAATGCCAATGGCCGGCGCTTGCCGCCGCCGTGCCTAAAACGGTCCCCATAATGACGGACCCGTAAAATCCGCCGATTAACACAAATAATGCGTAATTCCGGCGTTCAATCGGAAACGAAAGCACCAGCATCGGAATCATAATCATCAGCATAGTGCCCGCCGCAGCTCCCTGTAAAAAACGGCCCGCGGCGAGCGGATAAATATCATTTGTCACAGCAGCAAGCAGCGCTCCGATGACACCCGCGGCCATCGAAATCATATAGACAGGCCGGGAGCCGAATCTTTTTCTTAAATACGGCCCCGCCGGCACGAATAAGGCAAATGCCATATTACCGATAATAATCGGATGAAGAGAGTCAAAGTTTTCCCCGCCGACCGTCTGCCGGACAAGGCTTTGGACAGCCGAAAGAGCGGTATTCGACATCAGCCCCGGCCCGACCGCCAGCACAGCAAGCAGAGAAATGATCCAGTGATGTTTTTCTTTCATTTGACAGCTCCTTTCTTACTATTTGACAAAGTGAAAAAGCTAACAGATTTCCCCCATTAGCTTAACAGAATTTTTCATATCTTTTCATGTGAAGGATTGAACATAATATCTCATTTATTATTTCAAATCCGATGGAAATTGTCAATATAAAGCGCCGCCGTCCGATTTCGTCTTTTTCACAATTTCCCACAATCTTTTCATTATTATCCCACACTTTTTGTTTAAGATGGAGTCAGTAATAATAGGCAAATCATGCTATGATGAAATAGAGAAACGGAGTGAACATGATGGATAACTATCGTGATGAAAATCGGACAGACCAAAAAGAACAGGAAGTCCTTTTAGTAAAAGAAAACCCGCAGCCGGCCGGATATTCCGCGCCGGACGAGGACAAGAAAAAACGAAGCTTCGGCTGGTTCAGACCGCTTCTCGGCGGAGTGATCGGCGGAGGGCTCGCCCTCGGCATCTATACATTTACGCCGCTTGGAGACCATCAGACTCAAGATACTTCCAATCCGGCTCCCGCTCAGGAAACGTCATCGGTAACCGCTAAGCAGACATCTTCTGAATCCGGCAGCGGCAAATCGGCAAACAGCTCATCGGCAAATTCAAGCAGCATTTCGAATATGGTGGAAGACATTTCACCGGCGATCGTCGGAATCACTAATCTGCAAAAGCAGCAAAGCAGTTCCGATTTATTCGGATTCGGATCAAGCTCAGATTCAAACTCTAATTCATCGGGTGATGATGCGGAAACGGGATCGGGTTCAGGCGTTATTTTTAAGAAAGCAAACGGCAAAGCGTATATCATTACGAATAACCACGTGGTCGAAGGCGCCTCTTCCCTTAAAGTGTCATTATATGACGGCACCGATGTAACAGCTAAACTCGTCGGCAGCGACTCTCTGACAGACTTGGCCGTTTTAGAAATCAGTGATAAACACGTAACAAAAACGGCAAGCTTCGGCAGCTCATCCGCTCTCAGAACGGGTGAATCCGTCATCGCCATAGGTGATCCGCTCGGAAAAGACCTTTCCCGCACCGTCACACAGGGCATCGTGAGCGGCTTAAACAGAACCGTCTCGATCTCCACGTCAGCCGGTGAGTCAAGCATCAACGTCATCCAAACCGATGCCGCCATCAATCCCGGAAACAGCGGCGGACCGCTCTTGAATACAGACGGCAAAATCATCGGCATCAACAGCATGAAAATCAGCGAAAATGATGTAGAAGGCATCGGCTTTGCCATTCCGAGCAACGATGTAAAACCGATCGCCGAAGAGCTTCTCACGAAAGGACAGGTGGAGCGCCCTTATATCGGCGTGAGCATGATCGACTTGGAACAAGTGCCGCAAAACTATCAGGAAGGCACACTCGGCCTCTTCGGCAAACAGCTGAATAAAGGGGTTTACATTCGCGAAGTGGCGCAGGGATCCCCTGCTGCCAAAGCCGGATTAAAAGCAGAAGACATCATTATCAGCTTAAAAGGGAAAGAAACTGACACGGGCAGCGAACTTCGCAATATTCTCTACAAGAATACGAAAGTCGGCAGCACCGTTGACGTGAAGATTATCAGAAACGGCAAGGAAATGACGAAAAAAATGAAACTGACTCAAAAAGAAGAAACATCTTCTTAACAAAAATCCAAGGCAGCCGCCTTGGATTTTTTTATATACAGCTGAAACTTTAGGCCTGGATCAGCCGTATGACTCAGTGTGCAAAGGAGGATACATACACATGAAACAAACCGGACTTTTGCTGGTCGTTACCGGCCTGATCTTGCTGCAGCTGAGCATTCAGCTTCCTCAGCAAAACGCTGCTTGGGGAATGACGCTTGGTGCAAGCATTTTACTGAACCTTTCGGGAACCGGACTGATCATGCGCTCTCTGCACACGCAGACCGGCCGCAGATGAATGAAAAAAGCCGCGGGACATTCTGTCATCCCGCGGCTTTTATTTTACATAAAAGCACCCTGTCCGCCGGCCGGACAGGGTGTTTGTTAAGACATATGCTGGTCCCGATAAATCTTTTCGTTTTTCATACCGTACGCTTTTTGCACGATATAGAGCGGACGGTCTTTTGCTTCGTCATAAATCCTTCCGATATATTCGCCGATCATTCCGAGCATTAATAGAACGATGCCGCTGAATAACAGCTGTATCACAATCAGAGAGGACCAGCCCGTAATGGTGCTGTCTGTAAAAAGCTTCATGTATAAAACGATAAACATATAGAGAAAACCCGCTCCGGACATGAGCATTCCCGCATAGCTTGCCGCCTTGAGCGGTTTATGAGAGAACGTTGTGATCCCGTCCATGGAAAGCTTCAGCATTTTTTTAAGCGGGTATTTCGTTTCCCCCGCAAGCCGCTCATCTCGTTCATATTCTACAGCAGTCTGCTTAAAGCCGACCCAGCTGACGAGTCCTCTGACAAAAGGGTTTTTTTCTTTTAATCTTTTCATCTCATCACAGACTTTTCTGTCCAGCAGGCGGAAATCTCCGGTGTCAAGCGGAATATCAATATCAGTCACGCTCCGCAGCAGCCGGTAAAACAGAGAGGCCGTCTGTTTCTTGAAAAAGGTTTCTCCCTTTCGTTTCGTTCTGACGGCGTACACCACATCGTAGCCTTCTTTCCACTGCTCAATCATATCAAGGATTAATTCAGGCGGATCCTGCAAATCGGCGTCAATGACGGCGATTGCATTCCCCTCTGCATAATCCATGCCCGCTGTGATCGCGATCTGATGTCCGAAGTTTCTGGAAAAATCAATAATTTTCACTCTCGGATCAATCAGACTTTGCTCTCTTAAAATCTCAATACTGCGGTCTTTGCTTCCATCATTAACAAAGATCAATTCATAATGCTCTTTTGTTTGATCCATGACTTCTTTCAGGCGCTGATAGGTTGTCTGAATGACGAGTTCTTCGTTATAAACCGGGACGACTATTGAATATTGAATATGTCTGCTCATGTTTTTTCCTCCTATTCATCAGATTGAAGTTCGTATAGTGAAGCTGACTGATTCATTCCGCCCGGCCCGCCGCTCATCCGGCTGTTTTTACCCGCGGCCTTGCTGCTTTTTGTATCAGCTGCATCATGATTTTTCGTTTTCTGATCTGTGCTTGATTGCCATTTGTCTGAAGATACTTTCTTTCCGTTTTTCTCAACCCATTCAACAATATCGTTGTTTCCGCCTTTGCCCATTCCGGATGTTAAGAAGTATTTTACTTTCCCTTCTTTTACGAGCTTTTTAAATTGAGTCAGCGTAATGGCCGGGTCAGACCCGCTGAATCCGCCGATCGCCATGACCGCTTTTTTCGTTTTTATAATGTAAGGCGCCGCTGTGTTGGAATCGGTTGTAGCAAATAGATAGTCCGCTCCGGCGTTATGTTTCTCTAAATAGTTGATCAGTTTTGTATTGACAGATGCGTTATCCATTCCCATGCCTTTTCCGCTTGCTGACGCAAGCTGAGGGCCTGTTTCAGGCAATGAGCTGTTGCCTCCGTACAGAAGCGGTGTGCTCGCCCAATAAATCGGCATCACCATCAAGACGAGAAGGGCTGCAAGTGAAACATAGTAACTGAGCGGTTTTTGACGCTGTTTGAACACGAACAGGGCGATTGCAGCCACTGCGCCGATAACACCTGCTCCGATGCTCCAGCCCGCGCCGATTTGATCATTGTAGTTTCTGAGGATAAACAGCTCAAATCCGGTTGTCACAAAAATAGCGGCCGGCAGAAGCCAAGTTTTCCAGCCTGTCTGCTCGCGGTACAGATGAACGAGGGCGACCCATCCCGCACCGGTAAGAGCAGCAATCGGAGGCGCCAGCATAATGAGATAATAATGGTGGAAAAATTCCGCCACACTGAAGAATCCGGCAATCGGCACAAGCCACGCTGCCCAAAAGATCGTTTCCTTCTGTTCTGCTGATAATCTTCTTCTTTCTCTCGCCCCGGCGATCAATAAACCGGCCAATCCAAAAATCGCAAACGGCAGGAGCCAGCTGATCTGATCTGATAATTCTTGTTGGAAGAGTCTCAGCGGACCGGGTGTTCCCGTACCGAACATTCCTGAACCTGACTGCATTTTCGAGCCGGTGCCTGTACCGCTTTTTCCTCCGCCAGGACCGCCATTGCCGCCATCTCCGCCGCTTGGAGGGCCTCCTTGACCGCCGCTTGGCATTTGGCCGTTAGATGGAGGTGCCGTCATACTGCCGGTTTGTGATTTGTCTCCGCTTGCTGACTGGCCGGGCGGTTTTTGCATTTGTGAAGAACCGCCGGAAGAAGACATCTCTTTCGATGCGTTTCCGTCGGGCCCGCCCTGGCCGCCGGAACTTTGCCCCGTCAGCCGCTGAATCCCGTTATATCCGAAAGCCAATTCCAATACGGAGTTTGTCTGGCTGCTTCCGACATATGGCCTTTTGTCTGTAGGAATATTGTCAACAATGAGCGGCCATGACAATGAAACGGCTGCTAATACGGCCAGCGCGCTTACCAGTGAAATGATTTTTTTCTTAATCGTGGTATTTGCCGCCATCATATAGAACAGCAAGAAGGCCGGTAAGATCATATAAGCCTGAAGCATTTTTGTGTTAAAGCCTACTCCGACGACAAAAAATGCCGCCAAAAGCCAGATCAGTTTTCCTTTTCGAATCGCTTTAAAGAGAAGCCATGTGGCGAACAAGAGGAAAAAGACCAGTAACGCATCGACATTGTTTGTGCGCGCTACGGCTACAGCAATCGGCGTACACGCCATGACAGACGAAGCGATGCGCGCCGCCGTTTTTCCGAACGTCGGCTTTATTAATAAGTACATGAATAGAACTGAACCTACCCCCGCCAATGCCTGAGGCAGGATGACGCTCCACCCGTGCATACCGAATATCAGCGCGCTGATCGTTTGAATCTGGTATGTAACAGGCGGTTTATCTACCGTGATAAATCCGGCTGCGTCAAATGAAGCGTAAAAGAAATTATGAAAGCTTTGAAGCATACTCGTTACCGCTGCGGTATAATAAGGATTCACCGTATCGTCATTCCAGATGTTGTACATATTCAAGAATGCGGAAGCGAGTAAAATGAGGATTAAGACTGCGTCTATCTCGCGTTTTTTCATTTTCACCTGTGTTTTCACTCCTTTTGTTTAACTTTGAACAAGTGTAACAACCAAATGTGAAAAATTTATTAATAAACAAAGACAATTATTTTGCCGTTTACAAATAGGTAAAAAGAATGACAAAACGGGTAAAAAAGCAAAAAAAAGATGCCCCCGTCAAGCCGGAAGGCATCTTTCATTATTTCTGATTTACTGAATCGGTTTCAGCCGCGCTTCTATTTCAGAACGGCGGTGTTCGAGATAAGGCGGGAGCGCAACCGTTTTGCCTAGCTCTTCAGGTTTTTCATCAACCATAAATCCCGGACCGTCCGTTGACAATTCAAACAGAATTCCATTCGGTTCCCGGAAGTACAGCGCTTTGAAATAATAACGCTCTACAATGCCTGAGTTGCTGAAACCTTCTTTCGTAATGATGCGGTGCCATAAAGCAAGCTCCTCCTCATTCTGAACACGGAAGGCCACATGGTGCACGCTGCCTTTTCCAGGACGCTCGCGCAGAAGATCGTTTCTTTCAATGAGATGGACTTCTGTACGCGCGCCACCGTTTCCGGATTCGAGCACCGTAACCGTGCCCCGGTCTTCATGTGTTTCTTTCCCGATTTCAGTGAAGCCCAGCACATCGGTTAACACACGCAGCGTCGGTTCTGCGTACGGGACGGTTAATTCAACGGGACCAAGACCGCGGAAAGAATATTCTTCCGGTATGCCGCTTTGCTTCACCGCTTCACCGATGTCTTTTCCTTTTTCGTCAGCTGTCAGCACAAGCCGCTGTCCTTCATGATCCTGAAAAGCGAGTGTGTCCCTGCCCGCTATTTTCACGATCTCACTGTGAGAGACCTGATGCTCTTCAAATCGTTTTTTCCAATATTGAAGCGCTTGTGCATCCGGAACACGCAGGCCGATTGAAGAAATACTGTTTGTCCCCGCATGGAACGGCGCGATCCGCGGAATCTCGAAAAACGTCAATTCCGATCCCGGATTGGCTGATTCATCACCGTAAAATAAGTGATACATCGTCGGTTCATCCTGGTTTACCGATTTTTTCACAAGCTTCAGCCCCAGGATATTTCGATAAAAATCTAAATTTTTCTGCGCATCAGCCGTCAATGCTGATACATGGTGTATTCCATTAACTTTCATTATATTATCCTCCAGTCAATTATCTCGATTTCGAGATATTTTATATATACAATTTATGTTATCCGGATCGTAAAGTCAACCCATCTGCTTCACAGACGGTCTGCAGACTGCCGCTCTCAAAATAACGAACTTTTGAAATTAAAAAACCATTAATGTTCGCTTTTAAAACCGAATTTTTTCCTTCTCAAAAGCAGAAACCTCTCTCTTTTAGGCAAAACACCAAAATCAGAAAATTTATTTTATTCGTGTTTCAGCAATTAGGGTTTACAATATGGAAAATAGTTTTTTCAGCATGACGATTTTACATCTGGAGGGAAAGGATATGCAGATTGAAGAGAACGGACTTAAAAAAGAGATCGGCCTTACCATCGCCCTCTCACTTGTTATCGGCACCATCATCGGTTCCGGCGTATTTATGAAACCAGGCGCCGTGCTTGCCTACTCCGGTGATGCGAAAACCGCGCTTATCGCGTGGCTGTTAGGAGGCATTTTGACGCTTGCCGGCGGCTTGACCGTTGCGGAAATCGGCACTCAGATTCCGAAAACGGGCGGACTTTATACATATCTCGAAGAAGTGTACGGCGAATTTTGGGGCTTTTTGTGCGGATGGGTTCAAATTATCATTTACGGCCCCGCCATTATCGGAGCAATCGGCTTGTATTTCGGCTCCTTGATGGCCCATCTGTTCAGCTGGGATTCCGGCTGGTCTAAATTGATCGGGATTTCAGCCGTTTTGTTTTTAAGCATCATTAACATTATCGGAACGAAATATGGCGGCATCGTACAGGGAATTACGACTGTCGGCAAATTGATTCCGATTATCTGCATGATCGTGTTCGGCCTTTGGAAAGGCGATCAGCATATTTTCACAGCCGTCACAAGCAGCATGTCGGAAATGAATTTCGGCGCTGCCATACTGGCCACCTTGTTTGCTTATGACGGATGGATTCTGCTTGCGGCACTCGGCGGCGAAATGAAAAATCCGGAAAAGCTGCTCCCGAGAGCGATGACGGGCGGACTTTTGGTCGTCACCGCCATTTATCTTTTCATTAACCTTGCGCTGCTGCACATTCTTCCTGCGACCGACATCGTCAAACTCGGTGAAAATGCGACCGGCACAGCTGCCGGAATGCTGTTTGGCGACATCGGGGGAAAATTGATCAGCGTCGGAATCATCGTCAGCATCTTCGGCTGTTTAAACGGAAAGATTCTCGCTTTTCCGCGTGTCTCGTTTGCGATGGCGGAACGGAAACAGCTGCCGTTTGCCGGACAGATTTCGCGGGTGCATCCGACATTCCGCACCCCGTGGATTGCCGTGTCATTTCAGATCGCGCTGGCCATTATTTTCATGATCGCCAGCAATCCCGATAAGCTGTCTGAAATCTCTATTTTCATGATTTATATTTTTTACGTCATGGCTTTTTTCGCCGTGTTTATCCTCAGAAAAAAAAGCGGAGGAAAACCGCGCGCCTACAGCGTGCCTTTGTATCCGATCATTCCTGTTTTGGCCATCGCGGGTTCACTGTTTGTGCTGATCAGCACGATCATTACAGATACACTGAGCTGCGCGCTGTCCCTCTTGATCGGCCTCGCCGGGCTGCCGCTTTATTTTTGGCTGAAAAACGGCAGAAAAAACTGACAAAAACGGTTCCTTTTACGGGAGCCGTTTTTTTTCTGGCAAAATCACGTGCAAAAGTTGACAGCAAATTCACATCTTTTGTTATACTTTTTAAGCAAGATGTCTGAATTCGAAGTATGTTACGTTTTTTTGGCGAAGTGGGTAACATAAGAAAAACAGGATGAGACACGTTTTTACGAAAAAATCAAGAGGCGTTTTTTTCGACTTTATCTGTTTTTTTTCGACAAAAGGCTATATAATAATTTGATGTGTGCATTGTCTCATTCAAACAATGGAGGGTTTTTAATGATAAAAAGAAAAAAAGATAAGTTCTCACTCCTTTTAACAGAAATCGCAAAAAACATAGACGAAACCGCAGAATACTTTGTCAACTTTAAAGTGACGAACCAGACGACTTTAAAGGAATTTGCCGATACGTTAAAAGAGTTTGAAACAAAAGGAGATAATCATGTTCATGTCATGATTAAAGAGCTGAACAAAGCTTTTATCACTCCCATTGAACGTGAAGACATCCTTGAGCTGACAAACAGCCTCGATGACGTGCTTGACGGAATCGAACATTTTTCTGCAATGATGGAGATTTTCTCGATCACTTCTTCAGATGAGCATATCGATAAGTTCAGCGGATACATCAGAGAGTGCGCGAAGGAAATTTTAATCACGATTGAGCTGCTTGCAGAAAACCGATTGAAGGACATTCACCCTCACGCCATTAAAATTAAGGAATACGAGCACAGCTGTGATAACCTGCACCGTAAATCATTAAAAAATCTGTTCGGCACAGAAACCGATCCGATTAAAGTGATTCAGTACCGCGAGATTTACGAAACGCTTGAGGAAATTGCCGACTCTTGCCAAAGCGTTGCCAATAACCTTGAAACCATTATTATGAAAAACGCGTAACGAGGGGTTATAATGGATACTCTATTACTTTTAACGATATTAATTGTCATATGCGCTTTGGTATTTGACTTCATTAACGGATTTCACGATACCGCAAACGCAATCGCCACCTCAGTTTCGACAAAAGCGCTGAAGCCGCGGCACGCAATCGTCATGGCCGCCATCATGAACTTTCTCGGAGCGATGACATTTACCGGTGTGGCGAAAACCATTACGAAGGACATTGTGAATCCTTATACATTAGACAACGGGTCAGTTGTCATTCTGGCGGCTCTACTCGCCGCAATCGCCTGGAACTTGATCACATGGTATTTCGGCATTCCGAGCAGCTCTTCACATGCGATTATCGGAGCGATCGCCGGAGCGGCCATTGCAGCGTCAGGTTTTGCGACGCTTAATTATAAAGGGTTCATTAAGATTATCGAAGCACTTATTTTATCGCCGATTATCGCCTTTGTTCTCGGCTTTATCGTATATTCGATCGTGAAGCTGATTTTTAAAGACAGCAATCTGGCGAAAACAAATAAACGCTTCCGCAGAGTGCAGATTTTGACGGCTGCCATTCAGTCCTATACACACGGAACGAACGACGCGCAAAAAGCGATGGGTATCATTACGATGGCGCTTATGACGGCCAATTTACATAAAAGTGATGCCATTCCTTTTTGGGTGCAGCTCTCTTGTGCCCTGGCAATGGGTCTCGGCACATCCATCGGCGGCTGGAAAATCATTAAAACCGTCGGCGGAAAAATTATGAAAATCCGTCCGGTAAACGGCGTATCTGCCGACTTAACCGGCGCAGCCATTATTTTCGGGGCCACGTTTATTCATCTCCCTGTCAGCACGACGCACGTCATTTCGTCTTCCATTCTCGGTGTGGGCGCTTCCCACCGCGTAAAAGGCGTAAACTGGGGAACGGCTAAACGGATGCTCATTACATGGGTCATCACCCTGCCGATTGCAGGTACACTCGGCGCCATCGCCTTTTTCATCTTAGATCTCTTTTTCTGATGACATCCGCTTCTTTACAGAAGCGGTTTTTTTTGTGACAGGAAAATGATGTCATGACATAGAATGAACATAGCAGACCATTTTTCGAATTGTGAGGGATGCTCATGCTTTTGTTTTTTCAGATCATGGTGTGGACGATGGCGGCAGCACTCATTTTATATGTGTACGCATCCTGGCGGTATGAGGCAAAGGTAAAAGAAAAAATGTTTGCCATCCGTAAAACGTGGTATTTACTATTTGTAGTAGGCGCCATGGTCTATTGGACATATGATCCCGAATCGCTCTTTGCCGCATGGAGACAATATTTGATTGTTGCCGTCTGCTTTGCCCTTATTGATGCGTTTATCTTTTTGAGCGCGTATATCAAAAAGCTCGCCGGCAATGAATTAGAGACGGATACGCGGGAAATTTTAGAAGAAAATAACGAAATGCTTCACTCCTATCTTGAAAAACTGAAAACCTATCAATATCTGTTGAAAAATGAACCGATCCATGTATATTATGGAAGTACAGAAGCTTATGCGGAAGGCATCAGCAGACTGCTGGCAGCTTATGGAGAAAAAATGAATGTCACGGCTTCCTTGTGCGACTATTCCGCACAATCGGATAAGGACCGCTTGACGGAGCATATGCCTGATGCGGCGGACGTTCAGTCCCGTCTTAACCGTAAAGACGTCTACTATGATCAAAAAGGCAGGCTTGTGCTTATTCCGTTTACAGTCCAGAACCGCCATTACGTGATCAAACTCACGTCGGAAAACCTGTTGACGGAATTCGATTATTTGCTTTTCACATCGCTAACGAGCATTTATGATTTAATGCTGCCAATAGAAGAGGAAGGTGACGGTTAAATGGAGCAGGCATTTCAAAACGGGCAGCCGGAACAAAGAGCGAAACCGTTCAAAATGTTTAAAAAACGTTCAATGACAAGTATCGCAAGTTACCAGGTCAGCCCTCATACCGCCAGAATTTTCAAAGAAAACGAGCGGCTGATTGACAAGTATAAACAAAAAAAAGCTTGATTACACTAAGGACAGGAGACACGGCTCTTGTCCTTATTCCTTTTTTCCTTATCTTTCATATAATAAAACCAACAAAGAGATGCGACAGGTGATGATGTGAAGAAAATTGTCAGGCGTGTAAAGTTTGTGGATTACGGACGCTTCGGGCTTTCCGCTTATTCGCTGAGGATGCGGGCGAGGAATCTCGGGCTATTGAACCGGTTGAAAAAGAAAAAAGGCTGAATCCCGCAATGTGAACGGGACTCAGCCTTTTTTGTTAAAGCTGCATCAGAATTTTCGCTTTTACAGCGGGACCGTAGACGCCGTCAGACGTCAGTCCGTTTACAGATTGGAAGCGGGCCACGGCATCTGCCGTTTTCGGACCGTAGATACCGTCAATGCCGTTATTGACAGCTCCTTTTTCAGGATAGAAATAAAGCGCTGCGAGCGCGTTTTGCACCTGGTATACCTTTTCACCGGACGTGTACGGCTCTGTCAGCTTGATCACCTCGTCCGGAAGAGAATACAGTGCTTCAACCGGCGGGCTGACGATCAGCACTTGTCCGACTTTAATCAGGTTCGGGTCAGCGATGTTATTCCATTTCTGCAGATCGGCCACGCTGACGCCGAATTTCCGCGCGATCGCCGACAGCGTATCTCCTTTTTGGACGGTATACGTCTGTCTTTCCTCAGAACCGATTCCCGCTTTAAACTCATCCCATGTATCCAGCAGTCTTCTCGGACAAAGCTTTCCTGACCAATGCTTGTGCGCAACGACATTCGCAAGCGGGATGCCGTGCGACGTCATTAATGTGCGGATGAGCCATTGGGCGTTTGCCACGGCCTGTGAAAAGTTGCCGTCTGCGTTTTCACAAATTTCAATACCGATGGATTTACGGTTGCCGTCCCCGTTTCCGTCACCGGCATGCCAGCCGTTTTCGTTCAGCGGAAGATGCTGATAAATTTCCGTATCATCGACTGTGAAATGCCAGCTTGTCGGTGTATCGGGATTTTTCACATAGCTTGCGTGACTTTTGGCGTTAGCTCCGACTGCGGTATTGGCTGTATTGTGCACCGTAATGTAAATCGGTGTCATTGCATAGCCTGGGCGGTTATTGTTTCCTGCCGGGATAAAATCCTGTGTGATTTTTACCATATTCTCATCTCTCCTATTTCGATAAATTGTTTATTTTTAATAAAGCCTGCTGTTTTTTCCCTTTTGCTGTAACATAATTGTTTTTAAACCAGGCGGCGGCAGTCGTTATGATTGTAAAAACGGCCGACCCGGCGGCATACAGCGTATCTGCAAGCTGGCTGACCTGGTCCTCCTGAATATTCAGCGGCGATTTGCCGAACATCAGCAAAGTTTGATTCAATAAAGCAAGCAAAAGAAGCACCGTCCTGACGACCGTGCCTTTGTCCGCGAATTTCATATCGGTTTCCCCCTTACTTTTGCAGCAGATTGTACATGATGGCGATGGCTCCGCCAATGACGCCCGTGCAGATTGCTGTCACGATCGCTCCTGTAATGGTCCGCTTAATCCATGTTGTGTTTTCGTCAATTTTGTTCAGTTTTTCATTCAGCGTCATGATTTGCTGATCCTGCCGGTCTGATACCCGCTCTAATGCGGCTACCCGCTGTTCAAGCACCTTTTGTTCACCTTTGATGCCTGCGAATTCTTTTTGCACCGCTTGTTCATCCAGAAGCACTTCCGCTCCCCCCTCTTACATTGTTCTCACCTCCCTTCGGAAGCTTCATTCTTAAGAAAATGCCGTGCCTTTGACAGAAAGGCTCCCGCCGGAAATGCTCTTGATTTCCATGACGATTTCCTTAAAGCCGGCAATATCAAACGACCACACTTCTTCTGTGCCTGACGTACCGGCGGCTGATGTCCCGTCATCAGACCTGATTCCTCTGATCGGCACATTTTTTCCCGAGATGGATCTCCCCCAAAACGCGACATGGCCCGACTCAGCCGTGCCGGTGATTTCGACGAGAAGTTTTTTCCAAGCGCCCGCTGAGAAGATGCTTCCCACGCCCGCCTCTGCTGCATTTTCATGAAAAATCACGTCAGTATATGAAAACGCCATATCACCGCCCGAACCGACAGATTGGTATAAAACAAATTCGGACTGTTTTTGATTTCCATTTTCAAAACGGAACCGGTAATATCTTTTTGTCAGGCAGACCCACCCCGAAGCGGTCAGCACTCCGCCTTTTACTGCGACAGAATGTGAAGCTGTCCACGAATTGTTATCCTCGCTCTCTTCGATAAAAAGAGTTCCGCTGCGGTCCGAATAAGCCCACCCCTGTGCTCTGTTTATTAAGACGGCTCCTAAACGGTCTTGTCCGAATTGACTGTAAACTTCAATCGCTTCTAGCGGCGTATTGGTAAGAAGCTCTGCCATTCCGGACAAATCAGCAACCGGTGTGACATAATCGTTTTTGTTACCGCGATAAGCTTTTACAGCGCCGGGCCTGCCAAGTTGATCGGCGGGAAATTCAAATGGATGCTTTTTCATCGGCCGTCCTCCTTTTCTCATTTATTAAAAATGACAAATAAAAAAAGCCGTCTGGCTTATGACACAGCATTTTTATAGTCTTCGTATGTTTCACCCGTTATTTCTTGAAATTCCTCAGGTGTGACATACTTCGCGGCCACACCTTCAGCCAGATCTTCGGCAGAGCAGTCATCATAGCCCATAGCCTGTTTTACCATTTCTGTTGAGGCCCACTCATAAAACAAGGCGTAAACCCAAAAGTTAAGCTTTTTCATTTTTTCATTCTCCTTTTACGTGTAAGAGTTCCAGTTTTAAAGACGCTAATTGCCTGCCGAGTGACTGCTGCGCTTGTTCGGCTGCTTTTCTGGCCAATTTCTCATTCGCCAGCTGTCCGCCGAGGCCCGCAAGCTGGTTTGAATCGGGAGCCGTATCTTTTTTTAAGCTCTCTTTATATGCTTCGTCAGCGGTTTCCACCCATTCATGTTTCTCTTCATCAAAAAATGGGCGCCACATGCCTTCGCCGTTTATTTCCGGCGGAAAGTCCGCAGCGTTAGGCGGCATCATATAATCTCCTGTCTCAGAATCCGGATAAAGCTCAACCGGAGTGCCTGTATAAATGTTGTCATTGTCATACGGAAATATTAATTTCATATTCTCGCTCCTTTACGTGAGTGCCAAAACAAGGTCAATATAATAGCCGTTCACGTTATTTTCTATATTGGCCATAATTCCCGTCAGCTTCATATCTCCATTAGAATAGATAATAAATTTGCTGTAACCGGTGGTGCCGCTGGCTGCAACCATAGTCACAACGCCTTTGGCCGGCGCACAAGAGGACGGCACACTCCCGAACACCACTTCTCTGTCCGTAAGAACGTGTCCGTTCAGGTGAAGGGTGTTTCCCACTTTGCGGTATTGAAGCGGCCTGTCTCCTGATTTAGCCCCATTTTTATAAGGAACATTTATCCAAGGTACATTCTCAGTATCAAGTTCGGTAACGAGGCGACGCCAGCCCTGCCAGCCCAAGTTCAAATCCAAATAGTTCGTGAACATATTATTTTTATAATCGACGGCAAGGACATACCCAAACGTTCCTTTCCCCTCACTGTCAAGAGAGGTAAAATGAAACATGCCGCGGGTTGAAGCGTTGCTCGGACTGTTTGCCGCTTTGCCGGTTGAATAAAAGGTGCCGAACGCCCTGCCGTTTTTAACGATTTTTTCAAGAAAGTTATCATCATCACCAATTGTCAGAAGATAGCCGCCGTTATCGTTTGTTATTTTCGAAAGCTGTGCGCCGTTCCACATATCTTTATCCGCCTGTGTGACATGAATATCTTTTTTATTGGCGTGAGCGTCTACTTTTGCTTGAGAGCCTGAATCTGTTTCTTGTTGGCTCCATTCCGACCATACGCCTTTAGTGCTGAAACTTCGGACGTATATGGGATTTCCGGCGGCCACTGTGTCTATAAACATTTGGACAAAAGTCGGTGATGCTCCGCGGGTTCTTTGCATGACAATTAATTGTCCGTATTCCGCAGGCTTATTTTCCGTATGCTGAACTGATATATAGTAGATGCCGGACGTTTTTATATTGTCTAAGTTTGTTTCCGTTACCGTTTTAGCATTCCCGTCATTGTCAGTCAGATTGAATAACTGCCCTGCATTCCATTTGTCTTTGTCAGATTTGGTTACATGAAGATCTGTTTTGTCGGCATGCTCATTTACTTTTGCTTGTGCTCCGGCAGCTGTTTCAAATGGCATCCATTCCGTCCAGATGCCGTTTTTCAGTGTTTTTCTCCAAAATCCCCCGTCATCTGAGAAAGCGACCGCCTCTCCGTTATTCTTTGAAGAATAAAGGTATATACCCTCTGACGGTTTAGGCGGGGTATTTATTCCAGTTGCAGCTGCTGAGAAAGTAAAGGTCTTATTCTGGCTGGCAGCGGTCTGATGAAAATCCTGTCCGTCAGAGATATTAATAAAAGCGGAGCCATTATCTTTTGTGATTTTAGAAAGCTGAGCACCGTTCCAAACAGCCCGCTCTTCTTTCGTCACATGCCGGTCCAGATCTTGATTGTGCTGGTCGAAATCTTTTTTTGCTGCCTGCTGGACGTTGTCCACGTTTCCGAGGCCGATTTGCGCCTTTGTCGTTTTGTGCGGGTTGTTCATGTCGTTTTTATGGGCCGCCAGATCCGTGTGGGCGTCTTTTATGCCTTTTTCCCAGCGGTTGACATCATCTTCATTAATCGGATCGTCCGGAAGCCAGTCTGTTTTTTCTTCGTAAGCCATCGTTACACCACCTCAAAGGTAAATCTTAAATCAAGCGTTCTGTTATTGCTGAGATCTAAATTTGTTTTTCGTTCTGTAATGACGCTTCCTGTTTCGTCAAGCATCTGCACGGTTTCAATGTGTTTGACGTCTTCTTCCCTGCGTGTGAGAACGGTGACTGCGGCATCTTTTACGGAAATGTCCGCAATCGGAGTTTCTTTGCCGTTTAACAGCACTTTTGTGATCCTGTTTTTCAGATCGGCTGCGGCACGCTGTCTGTAAGCAGCTGATATCATGGTAAGACCACCTCGTTATTGTTGAGTGTGACGGAATAACCGACCTTCAGTTCACTGACTTTTCGGTATCTCCGATTGTTGAGAATGACCCGGTCTTTGATTTCCAGTGTTTCGTTTAATGCGGCTCTCAGTGTATACGCCAAATGAGCGGGTTTGATTTTTTCAAGCGTTTCAATCAGCTCGTTCATGTGCTGCAGGTCATCAAGCCCGATATCGGCATAAAAACGATACTGCCCCGGGAACATCCGAACATAAGCTGACGGATGTTTTAAAAAACGGTTTAGCGCCTGCTCGATCGCTTGATGGGTGATGGGCGGAATATTCGACATCTTCGAAATCAGCCTGAGCCGTCTCATATCCTCCGTGTCACCTGATTCCCGCGGTATTTTTAATATTTTTTCCCAGCGGTCAAGCCCCCATGTCGCCGTCGTGATAAAGAGCTGATCGGTCAAATCGAAAATATCGTTATTCTGCCGCTCAAACTCAGGAGCTTCCGCCTCAAGCAGTTGTGCCATCTCTTTTAATCGGGTTAAAAACGGCGGGAGGTACGCCGTCATCTCATCGAGTCTGCTCAAGGATTCTCACCTCTTTGAGTTTAGGAATTTCCACGTCACTGAGCACGAGGTTTTCCGCCGCACCGTTCATTTTGATATCGGCGTAGTCACTGACGGATGCCGAGTTATAAACGATGTTGTTAATTTGTGATAAACGGACGGTGTTTTCTTCGAAGGCCATTTTCTTAAATAAATTCAGGACGCCTTTTTCAATCTCCGCTTTTACGTCATCGATCGAGCTGTTCAGCTCAGGCAGCACGGAAGCGGAGATTTCGATTTCTTTCCATACGGCGCTTTCCACCGTTACTGCCGCTCCGATCGGCGCCTGTCCTTCTCCCTGCCCTTCGTCCGGATCAATATAATCCTTTACTTTTTTGATCAGAATATCTGATGCCGGTTCCAAATTCGCATTTGTGATGACAACTTTCACCGTTCCGTCTCCGTTCCAAAGCGGGAAGATTTTCGCCCTGCCGACGCCGTCAACCTCTTCGGCCCATTGTTTATAATGCTGTTTATTTGCGCTGACTGCTTCCCGGCGGACACGGGTAAAATAGCGCGCCCTTAAGCTGTTGTCGTCTTCTTCCTCACGGCCGGGAATCAATATATCGCGCACGACTGCTTTCTCAAGCCCGGGTATCGTATCAAGCGGCAGCAGGTTTTGCCCTGAAATGCCGGCATTGCCCGCTTCACCGGCTGTTTCACATTCAAGCGTTCCATCCCCCGTATATTGAAAATACAGGTTATCAACGAAGAAACGGGAGCCTGGCGGAATGGTGATGCCCGCTGTGAATTCTCCGGCTCTGACAGCTTTTGTGGCAGGTGTTCGTTCAATTCCCGCTTCAGCAGCACGCCTGTCCAGAAATTCTCCCTGAGCCGTATCGGAAAACACGAGCTCCAGCACGGTATCCAGCCAAATATAAGACTTTGCGAGCTCAGCGGCCGCAGGCGCGAGCGCATTGTAAATGACGCTGCCTTCTCTCGTATCAATGTCCGCCGTAACGCGCGCCAGCATTCTGTCCATAATGTCGTCAAACGTCTGAGCTTCAAACATCCTCACCCAGCACCTCCTCTATCTCAAGCATGCCCTCATCAGTTTCAACGGTAAAAGAGACGATGAAGGCATCATCTTTTTTCTCAATCTCAAAATTGGTAACGGCCAAAATCCGGTCATCATACAGCAAGGCTTCTTCTATCAGTCTTGGAATCTCCATTTTTTTATAAGCATCCGTCGTGTTCTGATCTGAAAGCACTTCCTGAAGTTCGTTTCCGATATCATGGCTGAAAACCGAATATGAATACCGTTCTGTGTGAAGAGCGATATAGACGAATTGTCTGATTGCGTCCAGTCCGTTTATCAGTTCATTGGTAATTTGGTTGTTTTCAAAATCAATTCGGTAGGTTTGTGAAGTCTCAACGGCCTCACTCGCATCCTCCAAATCTTCAAATTCGATTTCCGGTGTCAGGGCCATTGCACCCGCTCCTTTTAGATTTGTTCATGTAAAAAAGCCCTCTTCGGCAGATGAAGCGGCTTTAATAGGCTGATATTCTCGTATATCTCCGTCCGGATGCCGGTTAAATTTTGTCCAGTACAAAGAAAGACTGTCCTCCTGTTAAAGCGGCGGTCATCACCCGATCTCCCGCCTGGAGCTGATCATCTTCTCCGGATCTCAGCCGCTTCGGCACAATGAGTGCATCAGACGGAATCAAAAGTTTGTCGTGATCTTTCAGTTTCAGCTCGAGCGGCGAAACGGAGGTCACTTCGGCCGGGATCAGCTCCACCGGCGCTTCGGCGTCAACCGCTCCGACGGCTAAATGTTTAATGGCATCACTTAATCTCATCAGGATGTCCCCTCCGGAAGTGAATTTTTCTCCGTGACGTCAATCGTCATGGTATGTTTTGTTCCTTGGAATTCATGGCGGTCCGTATCTACATAATAGGTTTTCTTCAGCCCGATTTCCGGAATTGAAATATAGACAGGCAATCCGCTTTCCAACCCAGGAATACCGATCGCCTGTATATTTTTCAGCTCTTTTTTAATGCCTTTTTTCTCAGCCTGCTTCACTTTTGCGCGCTGTTTCAGCTGGGCTTCGTTAATGTCGTCAGAAACCGTTTCGGTATACTGCAAAACGCCGAATGTTTTCATGCCGGCGCTGTCTGAGGCGGAAGCCTTTATCGTTTTATTGTCTTTTTGCAGCCGCATGACAACACGGGTTGCGGTGTCATCAATTGAGGTGCTGTATTGATACCCTGTAATATTAACTCCTGTTTCCAGCACCCATATGTCAGACGGCTCCGGCCATTCACGCAAGCCGAGCCTGCCTTTTTCTGAATAGAGCTGATAATTGCGCCCCGTCTGGCTTTTTGTCTGCTTTAACGCTTTTAGCATCATATCGTAAAGGCTTGTATCATTTTTAAAAACGAGTGATTTAATGGTATGGCCTGTGTTGGCAATGGATGTGACGGGAATTTGAAAATCGCTGGCGATCCTTTTTAATATTTGATCGGCGCGCTTGTTGGAAAACACGTAAACGTCCTGGTTTTTCACAAGGTATTGGAGCATATCGTATGCGGTGAAGGCGACGGTATGCTCATCGGGCGTTCTTGCAAAAACAATGCCGCGGAACAGCTCTTTTCCGTTCCATTTGAACAAAACCGTATCCCCTTCTGATACGCCGTAATACGTCTGGCTGCCCTGCTTTACGACAATCGTCGCTTCGATGGAGCGGGGCGCCTGATATCTGTGTCCTTCCAGCGTTACGCTTTCTGTGACAAGCTCGAGCCACTCCGTTTCTTTTATGACAAATAGTTCAATCATCTTTTCACCCGTTTCATTGCGGTATCTTCAGCTTCTGCCCCGGGAAGATCCAATGCCCCGGCTGCCGGATATTCCGTTTGCTGCGCTTAATCATGGCGGTTTTATTCGCGTTCCAGATTTTCCGCCACTCTGTGTGTTTTCCGTAAAACTTACCGGCGATGTCCCAAAGCGTATCCCCTTTTTTGACGGTATATGTTTTGGGTGAAGCTTTGGACGGGCGCTTCGCTTTCGTTTTTTTCTTTTGTTTGATTTTTCTTGGCGAAGCGGTTTTATATTCTTTCAGTACGATATCAAAATTCCGGTCGCCGATTTCATTGTCACCTTCGCTGTAATTAAAGCTTTCAATACTGCATGTGACATTGATTTTTGTCCCTGTAATCAAAAACTGAACGGGTTTTTTCGCTTTCATCCATGTTTCAATGGCTGAAATGGCTTTTTCCGGCGAAGGAATGCTTTGATATTCGGCAATCGGGCTGTACCGTTTCGGAAAAAAAGAAGAGAACGAAATTTCTTTCGCTCCCGGTTCTTCGATAAACGTCACCTCTCCAAGTCCGGTGACTTTCACGGAATCATTCTGCACGCTGTTTGCGATATCAATCGCTTCAGGGAGAACGGGAAGCCGGAGCTTGTCCTTCCCCTGAGACAGCCAAAATTCGTAAACAGATTTAGTCAAAAGCAACGGCCCCCTTTGCTCCGGTATAAATGTCTTTTTGCAGTTCATCAATCAGCGCCTGTTTGATTTTGGCGGCGAGGCTGTCGGCGTCCTGTCCGTTATGGAAATGCTGATCGCCGCTGAATTCGATTTTAATTTCTTTTGTTCCCGTTTTTTGAACGGTTTGTCCGCCGCCTTTAACGGCTGCGGATACCGTGCCGGCTGAAAGCGCCGCCGGTTCCGTCTGGGACGGATCGGACACTTCCATTCCGAGCGCCTGAGCCGCTTTTTGCAGCAGATAACGGCCGCGGATGCCCCGCTCTTCAGGGATGATCCACTCCCGTTTGTTCCCTTCGCCGACACGGGCGATCTGCTCCTTGGTAATCAGACCCCCATTGGCATAACCGACGTAAGGGCCGCCATGAGCCATACTTTTAATCCCGGGGACATTGCTGATCGAGCCGTATCGGCTTTTAATATAGCCGATAGCGGCAGCGGCGTTGTGGATTGGATTTCTGATATCATTCATGCCCGGCGCTTTGTGATCTTCAAAGGTGCTCGGAATCGTCTGCATAAGCCCCTGTGACGGGTGTCCGGCTTTGGCGTTGCTGTCCCATAGATTAATGGAATTAGGGTTGCCGCCTGACTCATGCTGTGCGATCGTCATTAATCCCGGAAGCCAGCTGATCGGCGTATTGGTTGCTTTCATTGCGGCCAAAAGCCATTCTTTGACGCTTCCTCCCGCTGCACCCATGCCGGAAAAGGCCGCTGCAAGCGAGCCTGCCTGTTTTTCGGCGTATTTTTTCACGTCAACTGAGCTGAGACCTTTGACGACGCCGACTGAGGCAAAGCGTCCGAGACTCATCATGACACGGGAAGGAGAGTGAATATCAAGCTCTTCCCTGAATGCGTCCTCGACTTTTTTGGCCATATCTTTGGCCGCCTGTTTGACTTCGCTTCCTTTTGCAGTCATTCCTGATACGAAGTGTCCGATCAGGCCTGACCCCCAGCCGTTCGCGGAATCTCTTGATTGAACAAACGGTTTATTGATATGTGTGCTTACGTATTGCGACGTTCCCGTATCTTTTGCATTCTGTCCGGCCGAATAACCTTTCACTGTGGCGGCGCCCCATGATGACGATTGATTAACCGCCGATTGATAAGGTGTTTTCACCTTTGTTTTTAAAAACGAATCAGTGCCCGTCTGTGACGTATTCTGACCTTTGGCATAGCCCGCAGCGACTTGCTTTCCGTAATCGGGCGAAGACGAAATAAGGGCGTTAAACGGCGTACCGATGTTTTTCTCTTTCCAGCCGTCCATATCCACCGCTTTATTGCTGATTCCGCTGTCAAAGCCTTCAGTAAACTGTTTGCCGAGTGATGAAGCCGTCCCCGCAAATCCGGAAGCATCCACAGACGCAGCGGCCGATACAGACGCCGAAGAAGAAACACCGCCCGCTCCCGCCGGCACAGCAGAAGATTGAGTTGAAGCCGCACCCATATCATCGACAACACGCATGCCGAGCTTAGACGCAGCTTGTGAAAGCAGCATCTTCCCGCGGCCGCGATTGTTGTCGACGGGGATGACAAATTCTTTTCCGGCTTCACCGATCCAGGAAATGGTCGGCTTTGTAATGTAGCCGCCCGTGGCGTTTTTGTCCGGTTTTTTCTTTTTATCTCCGCCGCCTGTGACGAAGTCCATTACGCCTGAAATCAATTTGCCGCCGGTTTTATCCCAAATCTTTTTCACCCAGTCGAATGCTGCAGAAAAAGCATCTGATATGGCTGTTCCCACTTTGACAAGAGGTTCTTTTATATGTTTCTCAAACCAGCCGCTTAACCCTTTCCATATATCCTTTACCGTATCTAAAGCAGTCGTGAAAGCGTCTGATATTCCTTTTCCGACTTTTTCCACCATGTTTTTCACCGGGTTCCAGACAATATCCATGAACCAGCCGGATACCGTACTGAAAACAGATTTAATTTTATCCCAAGCTCCTGTGATTTTACTCCAAATGGACGTCGCTACTCCGACGACAGCCGATTTTACGGGCTCCCAGACAGTGCTCATAAACCAGCCGGATACTGTGCTGAAGACACCTTGAATCGTCGTCCACGCATTCACGATATTTGACCAGATGCTTGTTGCCACTCCGACGACAGCCGATGAAACCGGCGTCCATACATTTTCCATGAACCAGGATGAAACGCTTCCCCAAGTATCTTGTATTGTTGTCCAAGCACTTTGCGCCGCTTCGGAAATATCATTCCATGTGTCTTTCAAAGCCCCTGAATCAAAGGCCTCTCCCAAGCTGGAACCGCCTAGACTGCCGGCGATGCCGCCTACCGCGCCGCCGATTAATGTGCCCACTCCGGGAACAACGCTGCCGATTGCCGCTCCGGCCGCGGCTCCTGCAAGACCGCCGCCTGCTGAGCCGACCTTCTCTCCTGCATTATCTTTATTGATGCCGGCTAAATCAGTAAGTGATAACAATTCACCTATGCCGGGAATTCCTTTAGCGGCACCTTTTAACCCTTTCATACCGCCTTTCAGCGCCTTTGAATTCCCTAAGCCTTTCAAAAGCGCGCCGATGCCTTTACCTGCCCCTTTTGTTTTCGGCGTGTTTACGGATGCCTGTTTGCTTTCCTTTACGGAGGAACCTCTTTTCGAAGATTTATTCCGCCCTTCGACTTTACTGCTTTTACCCCTCGTCACTCCGGTACAGCAGCAGCAGCCCCCCAAAGCCCCGCCGGTTTTTTTGGCTGACCTTCCTGAAGATTTCGGTGATGGTCCCGTGCGCTGCGGACCCTTTGTCAGATCAGGACGCTTCGGGCTGTTGGTGCCGCCGGCAGAAAGGCTCCCCTTACTCTTTTCTTTTTTCGTGCCGCCTCCTAATAATCCGCCGACATTGAGTTTGCCTAATTTTTCAGCGATTCCTGAAAATATTTTTTCTATTAATTCCCCGGCTTTTTCGATGATTTTGTCCGGGCTGAATTTCTCAAATTTCTTGGCAATCTTGCTGACAATTTTATCAACAAATGCCTCGGCTTTTTCGATGATCGCATCAGGGCTGAACTTGCCGAACTTTTTATCAATGCCTCCGAACAGTGATGATGTAAACTGCTCCACTTTTTCCAGAATCTTATCCGGATTGAGAAAATCGAATTTCTCAGAAATTCGGTCAATCGTGTCATTTACAAATTGTTCGGCGCGGTCGATTAGCTTATCAGGACTGAATTTACCGACAACGTCGTCGACTTTCTTCATAAACGAATCAGTAAAATGATCCAGCTCTTTCAATATGGTCTCCGGACTGAATTTGCTGACAACGTCATCAACCTTTTTCATAAATGAATCAGTGAATTTATCCAGTACTTTCAATATGGCTTCCGGACTGAATTTACTCACGACCCCGTCTACCTTTTTCATAAACGAATCAGCGAATTTGTCCAGCTCTGCTAATATCGTCTCCGGGCTGAATTTGCTTGCGATTTCGTCCGCTTTCCCCATGAATGACGTCGTGAACTTGTCCAGTTCGGCTAATATCGTTGCCGGGCTGAATTTGCTCGCAATCTCGTCCACTTTTCCCATGAATGAGGTCGTGAACTTATCCAGCTCTGCTAATATCGTCTCCGGGCTGAATTTGCTCGCAATTTCATCCGCTTTCCCCATGAATGAGGTCGTGAACTTGTCCAGCTCTGCTAATATCGTTGCCGGGCTGAATTTGCTCGCGATTTCATCCGCTTTCCCCATGAATGAGGTCGTGAACTTGTCCAGCTCTGCTAATATCGTCTCCGGGCTGAATTTGCTTGCGATTTCGTCCGCTTTCCCCATGAATGAGGTCGTGAACTTATCGAGCTCTGCTAATATCGTCTCCGGGCTGAATTTGCTTGCAATCTCGTCCACTTTTCCCATGAATGACGTCGTGAACTTGTCCAGTTCGGCTAATATCGTTGCCGGGCTGAATTTGCTCGCAATCTCGTCCACTTTCCCCATGAATGAGGTCGTGAACTTGTCCAGCTCTGCTAATATCGTTTGCGGGCTGAATTTGCTTGCAATCTCGTCCACTTTTCCCATGAATGAGGTCGTGAACTTGTCCAGTTCGGCTAATATCGTTGCCGGGCTGAATTTGCTTGCGATTTCGTCCGCTTTCTTCATAAAGCTTGCAGCGAATTTATCCAGTTCCGCTATGATTGTTTCCGGATAAAATTTGGATGCGATGTCATTGACTTTTTTCATGAAGGTGTCTGCAATGGAGTCAAGCATTGAAAAATCATTTTTCGGCGAAGCAGGAGCAGCAGATGCAGAAGCTTTTCCGACGTCCGGCATATTCTTTTGCATTGCAGCCAGCTGTGCTGTCACCGTTTCGTTTAACGATAATTGAATGACATTGTTTTTCCCCGTCAGCGAATCAATCCCCGCTGAAATTCGGCCGACTGTTTTCATGACGTGATCTATGACGCGTATAGTGACAGAGTACCCGTTCTTTAACGCAGATTGCATGTAGCGTTTGATACGTTCCATGGCAGGAGTCACTTCGTCTGACGCATACAGTGAAACGGTAAATCCTTTAAAACCGGCAGCCAGATCCCGCAATCTCTCAAATGCCGCTGTCGCGCTGTCTTTTGCTCCTATTTTAACGGTTAAAGACGCAGGCAGACCCGCTAATTGGGCTTGCACCTTTTGAATGACGGCACTGGCTCCGTCTTCAGCTGAAATAGAGATCATTTGTGCGCCCAGCTTTCTTTTCATAGAGCGCTGGATGCGGTCAATTGTTCTTAAAACAGATTTACTCTCTTTGCGTATATCAATTTCACTTTGGCGTTTTGTCATTTTCCTGTATTTCTCAAGCGCTCTGAAGCCATTTTGGATTTTCCTTATTTTCTTTGAAACCCGATCTTCCAATTCAAAACGGGCGGTCAGCTTTGCCATGATGTCGCTCCCCCTTTCTTCGCTTGTTTTTCAAGAATGTCCAGCTTGTAACCGATTAAACCGTACAACAGCGCCTTAAAATGTCTCGGTGCTTCATATAACTCTTTCAGTTCTGATGGAGAATAATGAAGCTCATGCATCGCGTAATAGAGATACACGGCTTCCTTATTCCCATCTTTTATCAGTTTTTTGCTTCTTGCTCCAGATCTTCTAATTCATCTTCAAAACCGTTGATCTCAATCGCTTTATTCAGCCAATTTGCATACTCACCGCCGACTGAAAGAACGCGTTTTGCCACCTCGACCGGATCTGCCGTTTTGTAAGCGTCGCGGAGCTCCTTAGACCGGAAATCAGGGTAAATCGTAGATTCAACCGCGATCCGCGCATAGAAGCGCTGGCTGTCTAAGTCTTTTACGCGGCCTCTGCCCTTCACATTTTTATATGTCGTGCTTTCCTTCTCCAGTTCGTCAATGCGCTCAGTCGTAATGGCTTTAAAAATAAAAGGCACGATGTTTCCTTTTTTATCGACAAAACGCTTTGAAAGCGGAACCCGAATCTCCTCAGCCTCGACTGTTTTACCCGGCATAAAGAATGACAGATCATATACTTGTTCGTTTTTTTCGCTCATGATGAAAACTCCCTTACTCTTTTTTTATAAAAAACAGGCCTGTAAAAGGCCTGTTTCACTCATAATGTTTCTGATTAAAACGTTTCAGAAAGCTTTTCCGGCACATCGAAATCTTCGAAGGTAAACGGCACTTCTTCTTCGAGGGCTTCTGAGTCTACGTCCAGTCCGGCGATTTTTGCAGAATCAAAGTTGACGTCATACAGGGTGACGCGTTCTGTTCCGCGGCCTGATGATTTGTCGTCAAGAACGGCTTGCAGCGTAAAATACGGGTCGCTGCCTTTTTTCACGTAATCCATCATAAGCACGGCGAATTTGGATGTGACCTTATAGAATGTTGCCGTGCCCGTTCCGTTGGCGCCTGTTGTTTTATGTCCCGTCATGCGGCGGCCCATGATGTTTACTTCTGATTTGTTTTTTTCCACGTTTGCTTCAAACGTTTTAATATGCGCCATCTCTTCTCCGTCGAGAAATAAACGGCCTTCTTTTCCTGAAATTGTGTTTTGCGCTTTTAATGCCATCTTAGTTTACCTCCACATTAAAGTAGAATTTTTCTGCCGCATCCACAGGCTGCACGGCGAGATCGATTAAAAAGCCGTCGCGGTCTTCATTAAGGCCGATTGTAATGTCTTTGTCTGAATCAAAGTTAGCGATGCCGCCCGCATCCTGAAGCGTTGTCAAATATTGAATAATCATCGTTTTGACGAATTGAAGGCCGTCATTTGTCGCTGGAAGATCGCTTCCGGTGCCTTTTTTCGATTTGATTAAGGCTTTCAGTTCACGTGTCAAATCGTTATTCACCGCATCAAGCACACGGACGATTTTGTTTTTCGCGAACTTTTTGTTTTTCTCTGCCGTAAATGTCACCAATGAGTTGATATCTTTTTCAACGCTGACTGACTTATCACGGGCATCATAAGAGAAAAGGAATTCACCTTTGGAAAGACGTTCGATCACTTCATCATGAGTCAGGCGGTGCAGCACATCGACGGCGCCTTCGTATTCAACGAATGTTAAGGATTGATTAAATGCGGCGCTGGCACTTGCGCCTGCCACCCAGGCGGTCGCATCTTCAGCTTTAATCTCAGTTCCGTCTTCCAGCAGCACACCTTCAGTCACATTGATAATGCCTTCATAATCCCCGCTGTAATGGGCGGTCACCCCTTGCACTTTCTGTCCCTGCCCATCGCGAAGGCGTTTAATGAATGCGGCAAATGTCGCTTTCAGCTGATCGTTTTCCGCGACAGGAAGAGCGATGACATCGAAATTCTCCGTTTCAGCCGCAGCTAAAAAATCCGTATAGTCTGAGTTGACCGGTGCTTTATCAGTTCCTCCCGCGAGACGGATGCCTGCCTGCGGGTTTAACGTTTCCCCGGATTCTTCCTCAGTGCCTGTCAGCGGGATGGAAGCCAACAGTTCGCCCGTTCCCGTAAATGTGACATAGCCGTTTGCTTTTAATTCTTCGGCTTTTTTCACCGTTTGTTTGTCAACTTCCGCTTCATCCATGTAAGTGGTCACATCGAAAGCGGTCTGATCAAGGACATTTTCACTGATGCGGATGATGATGTCATTTCCTTTTGAACCCCCGTACAAAGCGGTTGCTTTAACACCTTGCGAAAGATCTGCGCTCGCTCTGATTCCCTCTGTCAGACGGTACATCAAAACGGTTTTTGCTTTCTTTTTCGCCTCACGAAGCAGAATCAGTGACGGATCTTCAATACTGAGCCCCACTTTTTTATTCAAATCTTCAACGCTTGAAATGGAAACGAATGTTTTCGCTTCCCCCCAGCCGGATGCGACGGGAAGGGCGACAATCCCGCGTTCACCGATCGAAACCCGCTCCTGGGCGGTTGTTTTAAAGTTAAAATAGATTCCGGCACGTTCTTTTTCTTTTCCTTGCGTAAATGTTCCGCCATTCATTATTGCATGACCTCCTTGGTTAAAAATGCTTCAATGTAAGACTTGGCTTGCGCTTTTGTCATTTGTTTTTGCTTCACGCCGAATAAAGCCCCCTGGAGAATCTCGGGTTTTACGCCGAAAAGCTCCTTCGCGTGCTTTGTTAAATCCGCCGTGTCATAAAGAACCGCTCGTTCCGCAGTTGCGGCGTTTTTCTTTTTATATTGTTTCACTTTTCTTTCACCCCGCTGTTAATGTCCACATCCCGCAGTGCGGGAGATGTTTGTTTCTGATAGTAGTAGCGGCTCGTCCAGCGGATGGTGATCACTGCCTCGCCTTTGTCTCCGACTCTTGTTTCGATACGGCTGATGCGGACGAAATCACCGGTATCCTCCCCTGATTCCGTAAGCAGCGGGATCAGCTGTCTTGATTCTCTCACCGCATCGGCGATCCGGTCGGCTGCATAGAGCGCCTGCACCGAGTCGGCATGGAACAGCTTCACATTCAGACTGTATGTCTTCTTAAAGGTGGAGACTGTGTCATTCTCGTCAAAAGCGTACGGGGGCGGGATGTAAAGTGACGGCACCTGAAATTGTTCAGGCAGTTCATTTTCATATACGGGCACGCCGCACTGCTGATACAAAAAAGCGGCGATTGAACCGGTCTCGCGATTCATCCGATATCTCCCCCCAACGTGTTAAGCCACTGATTGAAACGCTTGTCCAGCGATTCGGCGAAGAGTGTTTCATACAAAAGAAGGGCTTTGTCCCAAAACCCATTTCCGCTGATCCACTGTTTTTTGAGCGCCATTCCCGTTGAAGCTGACGGATCATAGATGAACCGGGAGCCTTGAAAATACCCGGGCACCCATCTGACATTTTCATCTGAGACGGTCCAATGTCCGTCATTTATGAATGAGGCATACTCTACATTGGTGCCGATTTCAAGGGTCAGTCCCCCGTTTTCAATGATCCATACGTGATCCTGCGCTCCTTTTCGGAAAGAAGACAGCAGGCTTTCTGTATCAATCCCGCCCGAATGAATAAGCTCCTCCCGTACCAAGTCGAGAAAATCCTCTCCTGACTGTTCCAGCCATTCGCCTGCCTGACGGGCAAATTCTCCGGATGACGCCTTTTGCAGCGACCGACTCCATTGTTCAAGGTTTTTTATGTTCATAGTCTGTCATCTCTCACAGCGATAACCTCCCAATGGTGCTGTCTTGCTTTCTTCGGCATTTCCAGAATATACGCCTGGCCTTCCCAAATGATTTTGTCATTGACACGCACAACGGCCTCTTTCGGAAAATGAACGAGAAACCGCTGATATACCTTATGATCAGGCTCAAGCTGAATAAGCTGCTGCTGTTTTTCAACAAACAGACACGGCACGTCTTCAGCATCGGGCACTTCCGGATAAGAAAAGACAGGCTGGAGCTTTTCGGCGGGAATCCCGAAGCGTCCGGCCTTCGGAACTGACACCGTCTCATGATAAATATCGCATCTGTCAGTGAGCAGCCGTTCGTAGCTCATAAAGGCCTCACCTTTGCGTGTGCAGAAACCGGGGAATAACCCGGCGCGATATATTCACAGAGCAGATGGCGCACCGCCGGTTTTCTGATTCCGCCTTCACCTGCCACCGTATACGAGTAGTCGCCTATCTTTTCAGATTGATAGGCGGAAGCGGCTGCTTCATTCTGGTTGATCAGCGCAAAATATTGAGAAAGCTTTAATAACGCAAGCTTAATCTTTTCGGGAAGCGGTGAGTAAACAGGGTCAGTGAACGAATGCCCCGCCATTCTGGCCGCTTCCGCCTCCGCCTCCAGAATGTCCTGTATAAGAAGCGGCTCCGGCCTGTTTTTGACTTGATCATAAACTGAATATGAAACAACGTCAGACGGCTGAATTAACATAACTGCCACCCCCGTCTTATTCTTTAACGTTTACGATTTTGGCGCTTGCATCTTCTTCTTCAAATTTGCTGTCAAGTTTAGCCGTCAGTACGATAATAAATTTGCGGCTGCGAATATCTTTATCTACTTCGATTCGGATATTCCGTGAAAAACCGAGAATGATATTTTTCGGGTGAGTCAGAATGATGTCAGACGCATCGTACTGGGAATCACCTTCTCCGACTGAGTACGGCTGCAGATTGGACACTCCTTTGACCGGAACGCCGAATGCTGAAGACAAACCGCCCTGCACCGCAAGATCTCCCAGATTGGTCTGACGGTCAGCCACACGGTCTTTCCATTCAATCTCCATGCCTTGAGATGTGTAAAATCTGAATTCCTGAGGCAGGCGCAAATATTTTGCCGGAATGGCTTTTAAGCCTTTTTTAAATGTCGCTCTGGACAGCTCTTCCCCGTTTCCGTCAATGACGTGAGATACAGTCTGCTTACGGATTCCGTCAAGCTGTGCCAAGTACGGATCAGAAGAAGATGTATCGCCGTTTACGACAAGCTCCTCAATATCGACTGCCGCCCGCTCCGCCAAAATCTGCATGATCGTCTGCTGCAGGCCGTCTTTTTCAATATTGTTTTCAAGCGTGTCATAGGTGATATTAATTTCCGCAATGACTTCTTTCGTATTCAGCTGCACCGTACTTGTTGCCGGGACGGTCAGCTGATCGTCAGTTAAGGCTTTTCCTTCCTCAGCGGCACGCAGAATACGCTGGCCGAAACCGATTTTTTCAAATTTCTGCGAGTCATTTTCCATTTGAATCACACGCGATTCGCTGAAAATGGTCGGCGTGTTCTGCACCATGCGGATAAATGCTGAAGCTTGTGCGGGGTTCATTAAACCGCCGCTTTTTAAAGCGGAAAGTGACATTTCCGCCTTTCTGATGATATCTTGATTTCTCACTCTACAGTTCCTCCTTCTGACTGGGCTTAAAGCAGTCCGCTCCAAATGGATTTTTTAACAGGCTCTTGCCCGCCCGTCTCTTCTTCCGGCTGCTTTGATGCGCCTCTTACTTTTTCAAGCGCTTCAATGCGTTTAATAATCGGCGCCAGCATGTCCTCAACAAGCGTTTTCAGCTTTTCTTCATCAGACGGCGCAGCCGCCCCGTCTTTGTCTTCCGTGTTTTGGTCCAAACTGTCAAGCCGCTTTAAAAGCGGGTGCAGCGCGTGTTCAATCGATTCTCTTACGTCTTCTTTTCTCATCTTGTTCAAGTCCTCTCCCTTGCGGTTTCTTGATTTGCGGTCACGGTCGAGAAATTGCTTGACCGCGCCGAATAAGCCGGCTTGCTTTTCTGCCGGCTCTTCGTAAACGTCAGCGGTTCCCGCCATGCTGTAGCCCGTAATGATACCGGCTTTAATCTGATCCCATACTTCATCGGAAGCTTTGGTGACAAGCACCCAAGATCCTTTCCGGATCACAGCATTCCCGATTTCAAAGTCATCCGGGGCGACGTACGACTCCACCACCTCGCCGGTCCCGCCTTCAAAGTTATGATTTGTATCGATGTTGCGGGCGTCCGCCAAAAAACCGTGAGCGGCCTTTTCAATCTCTTCAGCCGTCATATAATCGCCATGTGCATCCGGGACATCCGGCTCGTAAACGATGCCGTAAACAAGCTTCTGCTCATCCGATTCGTTTTTTGTAAACACCTGCACCTTTTTTTCAAATGACGGAAGGCCTCCGGCTGATTTTGTAAAAAAGAATTCCGTTTGGTTCGCCGCCTTATCGACATAGCTCACAAAACTGATGACAGCATTTCTCAACTCTCTCGGCACGAGATGTTTTCACCCCCTTTCAGAATTGCTCCTTTTTCCCTTTCAGCACCGGCCGGCTGTAGTACTCTTCAGGCCATTCCTCAAGCGTCTTGCCGAGCACTCTTCCCGCCAGATCACGGAGGTCATTAGGAGAGACCGCGCCGGCGGAAATAAATGGCGTAAGCACCTTCGCAATTTCAAGCGGATCGCGAAAATCAGGCCCTTTTAATGTGAGCTGTACATCGTGGAGACCCAGTTCAGGCAAAAATAACGTGTTGAGCTTATTAATCAGCGTTTTCCGCTCCGGCTGAAACACCTGCTCCTCCGTGATTTTCCGTGCCGTATCGGCTGTGGCTTTGTTGTATTCCTGCGCCTCGCCCGTATAAAGCGGCGGGAGACGGAAAGCGGAACGGAGTTTATTTCTGCTTCTGTCGTCATATTCAAGAAACAGCGCATCATCCTGCAGAATTTCCGCAAGTGATTTAATTTCCACAGACACGGGCGTAATGTCTTCGCCTCCGTGTAGGTCTTTTTCCTTCGCAATGCCTTCCGCCTCAATCAGCAGAAATTTGTGGGCGTTTTCCACCCCTTCCAGGTCATTCATATAATCCTGAAGCTCTTTGTACGAGGTTTCTGACAGCATGCCGTTTTCAACCGTAATGGCGGCCGGCACGTGACGGCCCTGCTTGAAATACATAAAATTCAGTTCTTCCGCTTTCCGGGCGCCGTACAGATTGACGATATTGCCGACCCAGCGCGGAATGCCGTAAGTGCCGCTGCCGATTTTTAAGTGAATGACTTCATTTGCCCGGTATTCTTCAGACAGGGTCTTTACGTATTCACCGGTTCTCATGTCCATCATGCGGGGATCGCCGTATTCCTTAAAAAACACTTTCCGTCCGTTCAGCATCTGAACATATTTACGGAACCGTTTTTGCCTTTTAATCGTTTTGGATGCGCCGTTTTCTTCATATGAAAATGTAACTTCAACGGGATCAGTCACACCGCAGACGCGCATATGTTTCACATCCAGATATTCAATCCCCGCCGGTTTTCCCGCGCCGTCCCGAAGCACTTCGAGGAAACCGTTGCCCGTTTTTTCGCGGTCTTCTATCGCATATCCGAGGACCGTCTCGGCCGATTCATCAAAATGAAGACATTTGTAAAAGCTCTCCAGCTTCATCCAGTTTTTTTCGGCCCGGGCCTTTTTTGACGGGGAGCAATCTGGGCTATTTACATCAAATGTATATTCCACATCGAACCCAAAACCCGTAATATTGACCCGATACGCGTCAATGCACTGCTGAAGAATCGTCGAGTATTCGGCGATTGTTTTCAGTTCAATGAGATTATAGGGCGGTGAAATGATGTCTTCGCCGTACAGATCGGCAAATTGATCTTCGTTCATCTGCCTTGCCTGCGGCGCGGCCATTTTTGATTTAAAGACGGTGGCTCTAACGTTTTGATAGTTAGGCAACGCCTATCTCCTCCTTTCCCGATTCGGACGTCTCCGTTTTTGTGATGCATCTTTCAGATCCGCCGCGTCATAGTCATCCAGCGCATACCAAATGGCTGAAAGTGTGTGGGGATCAATTGAAAACTCATCTTCCGGCAGAGCACCGTTTTTGTTTTTTGCGTACGTTAAGTTCTGCAATTCGCGGATCGTATTTTCACAGCTGTCTGAGCAATAGATGTGTCTGAACCGTTTCAGCTTTTTTGTATACTGAAGTCTTGAGCCCGGAAACTTTTTGGCCGCAACCATGCAAAATCCCTGCCTGCGGAAATATTGGATGCTTTTCGGCTCAGCCGAATCCGCTTTGATCAGCTCTTTTTGATCCGCCAATTCTTGAAGCTCCTCAGCTGTCTGATCATCGGTCATTTTGTTTTTGTAATACTCCCAGAAAATATAAAGCTCTTTTTGATCCGGATCGACGGCAAGCCGGATGACCGCATTGTATGACTCTTCAAAACCGAAATCCATGCCCGTCCGAAACAGGGGGCGCCTGATGGAAGCAATCCGCTCCGTTACTTCGTTGTGCTCCATGACCTGAAACTGCGGAAACACGCGGATGCCGTTGACGCCGAACTGTCCTTTGCGGGCGATCCGGTATAAATCGGGATCGTAATGCCGTAAGCTGTCCAGCTGCTTAATATAGCTTTTCGGCAAAAACAGATTATCGCACGCTGTGGAATGGTGGTAATACGTATCTCCCTTAACGACGGTGCCTTTTTCATACAGCGTCTGATCATCCAATACGAACCGTTTTTTTTGCTCATCACGAAAAAAATGCCGATACGTCCAATTGGAGGTGCCGACGGGATTTGTGGTGCATATCATATGCAGCGAAAGCTCGGGATGACGCAGACGGCCGATCAGCTCCTTAAAGCCTTCATACTTCACTTCAGAGCATTCTTCAATCCAAATCAGTGAAATATGATGAATGGATTTCAATTTGGCCGGGTTGTCCATCCCTTTAAACATAATCCGGCTTCCGTTTGAAAATCTCAGCTGCATCGGCGAAGAAACGGCCTTTACGGCATGTCCCAGCTCAAGCTCCCCGATAATGTCTTCAAACAAGGCAAAAGTAGAATCCCTGTGCGTATCGAATACTTCCCGCACGACAAGGGCCGTCCGCTTTTCACGAAGCAGCTTCAGGATGATTTTCAGCGCGGTATGATAGCTTTTTGACGAGCCGTAGCCTCCAACGAGAAATTGGTACGTTTCATTCCAATTGAACAAATAATCTTCAAAGCGCGGGTTGACCGCTTTTTCAATCATGACCGTTCCTCTTTCCGCGTAATGACAATGTCAATCGGCTTTTGGCTGTCTTCTGTTTTTTCCATCTTCTGCTGAGCCAGCTTTAATTTTTCATTTTCGATTTTTTGTTTAAATTGATCGGGGAAAAGGTCAAAGTACAAGGACAGCTTTTCAAGAGCCTTCATCTTGTCGGCAAGCTTTATTGCAATGCCTTCTTTCCCGAGTTTTGCTTCCGTGACGATGGTTCCGTCCAGAAGGTGCGAATCTTTAACGTCAACGTAGCTGATCTCCTGCATAATCGGATTATCATTTTCGTCAAAGAGCGGCCCTGATTTTCCGAAGGCCTGAACCTCTTTTTTTCCGAAGGTTACATAATCGGTAATGTCAGCGAAAGCGATTTTCACATAGACTTGAAGAACGTCCATCGCTTCGACAAACACTTTATTGACCATTTCCTTTTTCATGCGGCTGATTTCTTTAGCGACTTTTTCGTTTTTTAACAGCCTGCTTCCCGTCACATGCGCGCTTTCCGGTGAATACCCGGCTTTTATCGCAGATTGGGTGGCGTTAAAGCTTTTCACATAATAAAGACAAAACAGCCGCTGGCGTTCGTTTAACTCATCACCTTCGCCCGGGGTGTTTTTTCCGCCGCTTTCCGCGTTCTTATTAAGCGCCTCGTCCCAGCGCCCTTCTTTTTTCCATCTGCCGATCGTTCTTGCGGATACGCCTGATTTGCCGGCAAGGGCGCGATTTGTGATGCGGCCTTTATGAGACTGATAGATTGTAAATGCCTGTTCTCTTTTTGCGTTTTTCATGCTACGGCATCACCGCCACCTCCGACATGATTGTCTATAATAAAAAGCGGCTTCTAATCGGGCCGCTTTTTGTGATCTACTATTCACTTCTAGGTGGCAAACGTATGACAACTTATGAAGCAGGCGATTGATTTCTTTGTTCCTGCTGTTTTTGAATTTTTAGAAGCGCCCGTTTGACCGTCGTTTGTACGGTTGATTTCTTTACATTCAGCAAGGCGGCGATCCGTTCATACGAAAAGCATTCCGCTTTGTGGAGCAGCAGCATTTCTTTTTCTCTATCCGTTAAAACGGCTAATGCGTCCCGCAGTCTGATTCTGTCTTCTTCAGTCACATTTGCGGACGGTTCAAACATCAGCGCCTGCGAATAGGTTTCTATGATTCTCGGATCTTTAATGAGCATTCTCTGATAAGCGTCTCTGCGGTCTATCGCTCTTCTTATGCCGGGCTGCCGGCCTTTTTCAAGCCATTCGATGACATACTCCAAATCTGTAATAATCGTTCTGATGATTTTTTTATCTTTCAGTTCTTCTGAAGTAAGCACCGTTTCATCGGCTGCCTCCAGCTGCTTGTACCACTTTTTCGTCTCTTTCAGCGTGCGTTTATATTCAAATAGTAAGTCTTCCATGTAGATCCTCCTCTTTTTCGGAACAAAAAAAGGACACCAACCAATGCGCAGCATGTGCGCGATTGATCAGTGTCCGCAGGCTTTCCGTCTTGGACGTATTCTGTTTTTTTCGATTAATTCAATTTAAAGCCGATTTCATATTCGACCCGGGCCAGATCCCCTTTTCGCGTTTCGACAAGCGTTTTGCCGTGCTCCGGCGCTTCGGCGAGCCATGCTTCCTTCTTCAGTCCGTCTACTATAATCACCCGAACCTTGCCTTCTTCCAGCTGGCTTTTTAATGTTGTATGTTCAATGTCAGTCAGTTTTTTAGGATTCATGTTTTACGTCCTCCGTCTTTTTCAAAATGTTCACTTCATGTATGAGGCTTCCGAGCTTATTTATGAACGCTTCTTTTTCTTCAGAACTTTCTCCCCGGAGCAGGCGGAGAGCCGTTTCGGCCGCCTCAAAGAGTTCCGGGGCTTTCGCCATCAATGCCGCGTTGATCTGCTGTGAGTATGAACTTAAGTTGAAAACGGCCGCGATGAGCCTTCCGTTTGAATAAGGGAACTTCTCTTTATCCGCTTCGCTGTAAGCGGAATAAATGTAAATGGGTTTTTCTTCTCCGCTGTGTACGGCCCGCCATGGAGCGGGGCTGTGTTTTTCTTGCAATGGTGATCCTCACTTTCCATCAGCCTCATGCCATGCTTCAATTTGCTTTTCTATCCGTTTTGCCCTGAACAGCAGGCAAAAAAGCCATTTGATATATTTACACACGTGCATCAAGCCTCGCTTTTGCGTCTTGAACCATTCGTTCAAGCCGTTTAATGACCGGCGTTAAATCAGTGCCTGTTTTGCAGTTCGGGCAAGGGTGAAAGACAGCGCCGAAACCCGTTTCCATCACAATGACCTTCTTCGGTCCGCACAGCTTACACATTATCTCGCCCCCTCTAATCTGTGGTTTACGTCAAATGAATTGCCGTTAATGATGACTAAATAATCGCTGCACATCTCATAAATTCTTGTGCCCAAGGCTTCATCAACCTGCACCAATCCGTCACAGGCCAGCTCGCTCGAGATAAGAACCGGCTTATGATTTAAATAGCGGTAATTCACGACGGCGTACATTTGTTCAATCTGCCAATCGGTCGCCCGGGGTTTTCCGTTCAGCGGTTTGAACAGATCGTCAATAAAAAGCACATCCGCCTGTTTCATACGGCCAAGCTTTGCATCAAGCAGATCAAAATCATTTTTTAAATCCGTAAAGCCCTCAACAAAAGGAAAATACAGCACCGGTGTCTGCTTCTGTCTCATGACATAATTGCTGAGAGCGGTCAAAAGATGGGTTTTTCCCGATCCCGGACGCCCTAAAAGGGCAATGCTGTTTTTCCGGCAGTTTTTCACCTTGTCGAAGTTCTCAACATATTCAAGGGCGCACTCATATGCGTCGACGACTGCCTGAGGCTTGCCCCGCGTGATAAATCCTTTGAAATCCAGCTTCCGAAAGGCATCTGTAATTTCACTTGCGCCGAGAATGCGTTCTACTTTTCGTTCGGCGGCGCAGCGGCACTTCACCCACACTTCCATGCCCAGCTGGTTTTTGAGATAACCGCCCTGATCTTTACAGAGCGGGCAGTCAAAGCGGCTTTCGTCTGATTCTTCCGGTCTGTCCGCCAGTAATGGACGTTTTCCGTTTTTCAGGTCGGCCAGTATCTGCTCGATCGTTCGTTTTGTCATGTATCGTATTCCTCTCTTTTTTTGTTGTGATTGTCCTTCCCGCAATTCGTGCATTCAAGCGGTCTTCCATAAACTTGGCGCAATAGCTGAAAGCCTTGATCGTTTCAGCTGAAGAGGTGCGCCGCTGTTCAAAAGCGGTAAAGCATTCGCCGAGCCATTTGATTGCTTCTTGTGCTGACGCACCGAGGGAAACAATACGGGCGATGGCCTGATAATCCCGGGGCGACGGGTATACGCTCCGCCCCTCCTGCGCAGACCTTAATCTGATAAAATGGGCGGCAATTTCGTTAATCGCTTCTTCAGCAGTATGATTTTTTGTTATATCTATTTCTCTCCGGACATTTTTGTCCCGGTGATCCGCCGATATTGTCCGGTCTGTAACTTCCGGACGGGTCAATGTCTTTTTCGGCGTGAATCTTTTCGAGTGCTTTACGGAGACGATGAGTCCGTAAGGGGCGCGGACGGTTTTGATATAATCATGCTGTTCCAAGCTCTCGAGCCACCGCCTGACGGTTTTTTCGCTGACCGCGAATACATCGGCCATTTCTCTTGCTTTTACGGGCTTATGTCCGAGGACGATCCCCCACTTTACGCCGTCTTTTACATGTTCCTTTGTCGTTGAGCTGATGAACCATAAAAACAGCCAAATGGCGGACCCTATTTTGTCATAATGTTCTGAATTCAATAATCCGGAATAGATGAAAAACGGGCAGCTTTTACGATTCATAAGGGACATCTCCATTTTTCTTCAGACCTATATAGCGTTCATACTGCAATCGGTTATCAAATCGGAATACCGGTAGTCCGCAAGCGGTAAAAGATATCGAACCGCCTGCTTTTCCTAAACATCTCTGGTCAGCCGGATTGCTGCTGAAACGGATGATTATCGCCTGCATCTCTCACCCTCCTGATCAATTTCTTATCGTATTTTGATACATTTTGTATCCCTATGATGTTGATTATATACGATACATTTCGTATCATCAAGACCTTTTTGATACTTTTTTTATCATCCCTTTCTTTTGATACATTTTGTATCTATAATCATAAGTAACTTAGGGTGTTGAAAAAAGAGAGGTCATTTCGGATGATAGGCGGAAGATTAAAGAGTCTCAGAGGTAAGAAAACGCAGGAAGAAGTCGCAAATCATATCGGTGTCTCGCGCGCCAGATATTCTCATTATGAAAACGGCCGATCTGAACCCGATTACGACACGCTGCAAAAGCTTGCGGATTATTTCAAAGTGTCGACTGATTATTTGTTAACCGGAAAAGAACCTTCAGATGAAGACATGTTTGCCGATCCCGACCTGCAGATCGCATATCGGGACATGCAGGACTTTTCCCCGGAAAGCAAGCAGCAGGCCATTGAATTCATTAATTATTTAAAAGAAAAAGAGAAAAACCGCAGGCCGAAACATAAATAATCCGCTCTTTTCCTTTAAACTGCTTAACGTTCAGCCGATATAAAAGCTGAATGTTTATTTTTAAAAGAAAAGGGAATTGATTCAAAGTCCGATCAGGGCTTTTCTTTCTCGCTTAAAAAAGAACATATGTTCGAAAGGGTGTATTCAATTGGGCGATTTTTTAACACATCTTGAGGAATACGTCAAAAACTTATATTGCCGCATGGGAATGACCGCCCCTCTCCATATTGATATGCAGATGATTGCCAAGGAGCTTGACATTTGGATTCATTTTGAAGATACGCACAGTATGATGCTGAAGCGGGACGGCATGTACAGCATCGTCCTGAATCAAAAAAAGTCACCCGAAGAGCAATGGCAGGATTTTGCGCACGAACTGTGCCATGTGCTGAAGCATACCGGGAACCATTTTCATATGAACAAGCTGTTCAGGGAACTGCAGGAATTTCAGGCCAACCATTTTATGTACCACTTCTGTGTGCCGACCTTTATGCTGTTAAACATGGAGCTGCCCCAGCGGAGGAGCCACGCCGTTATTTTAATCGCAGCCGCTTTCCGGGTGACGGCATCATTTGCGGAAAAAAGGCTGGAGCTGTTTGAACGGCGTAAAGCAGGTATTCAATTTCAGAAGCGGCTCGCTTGTCTGTTATCCGACAAACGGCCGAATGTGTATTATGGAAGCGGACAGACACACTTGCATGCCGCTGAAGAAAAAACGCCGTATTTTATTGAAAATTAGCGATTCTCCGCCGGCTTAAAACGCAGCCGGCAGAATGTCATCATTTTGACATCGGAGGAAAGGTTTTTGCATCATGACGCTGTAATCACCGTGCTGCCCGCCAAGCACTTCATGCGCCGCCTAGCTCCAGTGAATGTAAGAACGGGCCCCTGTTCATTTATCATAAAAACCGGCCTTCACGGTTTCTACATACCGAAAAAACAGATCGGTTGGCGTATATTTTTCTCCCCGGCAGCCAAAATTGCTGAACAGCGCGTGTCTCTGCGCCGTGCTCACTTCCAATTGCAGTCCCATTTTCCTTTTTGTCCGATTGACAATGTTGCCGGGATTTACACCTGCCAGCCGATCATTCTTCTCTGTCAGCTCGGCATCAAACCCCGCTTCACGCAACAGATCACAAATCAGTCTTGCTTTTGCCAGATCCGCGCCCCCGACGAGTGTATTTGCCTTTTTCAGATCATGATACCCGTGAAAAGCCAATGCGTAATGATGGGCGGTCACTTTTTCTAAAGCCAGAGGCTCGTCAAAGCGTGTGCTTGTCAAGTGGAGAGAACGGTTATCGCACCGCTTCGTCCCTTCAAATAAATAAATTGAGCTTTGGTCAGAAAATGCCTGCACCAGCTCACTGACACCCGGCTCAATCCTGCCGCCGTGGGGTGCGAGGACGATACATTTACTTCCCTCTTTTTCTTCATAAATAATTCTGTATTCCGATTCAGCAGCGGAAAGAGCTGCGAAGCTGTCATATCTATCTTTCATGTGTAACATGCTCTCCTTTTCCAGTCAGCACCAGTTTACTCTACTCATCTGGGAATGGAAACCTTTTTATAGTATGATTTGATAGAATACGTATCAGGGGGGAGATATTATGGGGTTCATCAACGGATTGCTGGGCAATGCGTCGACAATATCGACGGCTGAAGCAAAAGCAGAACTGGCCCGTATTTTGCTGGAAGGTGAGAATGTCAACGCCGCATTTAAGCTTGTCCGAGATATCATTGTCTTTACGGATAAGCGTCTTATTCTTGTTGATAAACAGGGACTCACGGGGAAGAAAACGGAGATTCAATCCATTCCGTACAAGAGCATTTCCAGATTCAGCGTAGAAACCGCCGGCCGCTTCGACCTTGATTCAGAGCTGAAAATTTGGATTTCAGGCGCGGAACTTCCCGCTGTCTCAAAGCAGTTTAAAAAAGATGAAAGCATTTATGATATTCAAAAGGCCCTTGCCGCAGTTTGTATGTAAGAATAAAACGGAAGCCCGGGGAGCTTCCGTTTTATTGATTACAGTTTTTCTTCAATTTTCGCCTTCGTTTTCGGGCCGTAAATTCCGTCTGCCGTTAATCCGCTGACGGATTGAAAACGTTTTACGGCATTTGCCGTTTTCGGGCCGTAAACGCCGTCCGCCCCATGATTTTTTGCTCCTTTATCGGGATAAAAATAAAGAGCGGATAAAGCGTTTTGCACTTGTTTTACGTTTGTCCCTTTCGTCAGCGGTTTCGTCACTTTGATCACACCGGATGGAAGCGGATAGGAAGACACAGCCTGACTTTTTGAAGAAGAACCCGTCTGAGCGAGCTTGATCACTTGTCCGACTGTAATGTGATTCGGATCGGTGATATGGTTGATGCTTTGCAGCGATTTTACGCTGACACCGTGCGATGCGGCGATTTCCGATAAGGTGTCGCCTTTTTTCACATGGTATTCAGACGCAGAAGAAGAAATAGAGGCTTTTTTCGCCGGCATACTTCCGCTTAATTTCTTTTCAATCTTCGCCTTCACTTCATCCCAGCGGCCTTCAGACAAAATGCGGTGCGGGCAGTACTTTCCGTTCCAGTCCTGATGCTTTCTGATTCTGTCAATCCCCCAGCCCCGTTCTTTCAAAAGCTGCGCCGCAAACGCAATCGCCAGTTCTTCTGCGGCTCTGTACCGTTCGCCGCCTGACTTGCTGTAACAGATTTCTATAGCAATCGACTTTCGGTTTCCGGTACCGTTCGTGCCGTCTCCCGAATGCCAGGCATTCCGGTCCAACGGAATTCCCTGGATCACTTCTTTGTCATCAACCGCAAAATGATAGCTCGTTGATTCGCTGTTTCCCGTCATATAGCTGATTTCATTAGCGGCGGATGCGTCGTTTGCCGTGTTATGAATGGTAATATACTCCGGCGTCATCGGATTCGGACATTTTAACGCATATTTATCAGCCGATACGAGCCGTTTTTTCACTTCAATCCCCACTCTTCATCTCTCCTTATGCCTTTTTCATCAATAGGTGGCATTCGTAGGACAGATAACTGAGTATATAGACCCTGCATTCGGATAAAAATGGAATGGATACGCATGCAAAAAATAAGACCCTTCCAAAGAAGGGTCTTATGTTATGTTTGGTTGCGCGCGGCAATATGGAATGTGCCGTCCGCTTGGTTTTCCAAATGGCTTTCATGGCCGATCACCTGTGTAAAGCTGAACCCGACAGCAA
The DNA here is from genome assembly GCF_053663455.1 of Bacillus sp. JK62. Taxonomy (NCBI): domain Bacteria; kingdom Bacillati; phylum Bacillota; class Bacilli; order Caryophanales; family Bacillaceae; genus Bacillus; species Bacillus sp. JK62. The sequence goes on along the minus strand of NZ_JBSJQA010000004.1, from coordinate 45,504 downwards.
CAAGCAGCAATCCTGACAACAGTTTAGATTTCATATAGACAATCTCCTCTCTGGATTTGTTTTTGGGCGTGCACCATTTTTTCATAAAACGTGAGCGCTTTTTCAGGCTGTCCGTGTTTCATGTAAAATTTGGCAGCGTCATGCGCCAATTCTTCCACATACGGATACAGCATGTGTTCTTCCAGAAAATCAAACGTGTGCCTGACGGATGCGTTATCCATTTCCTTGCCGTATAACGCATGCAAAAATTGGAACAGATTGACAAACAATTCATCATTGTATTCGCGGGCGATACTGAGCCCGAGGCGATATTGCTTCTCTGCTTCGGCTGTAGTGTTCTGTTTATAAAGAACCTGTGTTAATGAGTAAATAGAATGCGGAAGATTATCGAACTTTTCTGACCTGCAAATGGAAACGGATGTCTCAAAATATTCGGCTGCTTTAGAGAGGTCTCCCATTTTTTCGTAACAGTTTCCGAGATTATATAAGGCTGAACTGATAAGACGGGGATTGCCTTCTTGTTTTGCAAGATCTAAAGCAAGTTCTAAGTGGGGCAATGCTCTTTCTGGATACTGCATGTCATCATAATTCCCTGCAATAACGAATTCACATTGGATTCTGCGGACGTTGTACGTCTCATACGATTGGTACGTTTCAAGGGCTTGAACGGCATAACTCATGGAGACGTAGGTTTGTTTCAGGTTGTAAAAAATCTCGGCCATTTTAAAAGCAAACTCAGCTTTCTCGATGTCATCAGAAACGAGTGCAAGGTTTTTTTCAGCCCGTTTGTAATACATCATGGCGTTTAGGAACATTTTCTGTTTAAATTCGTACATTCCTCGAAAAAAATTAAAGTAGTAATCAAGCAGTCCTGTCAGTTTATACTGGTTGCCTTCAATGTCTTCCAATAATTCTGAAAACTCAGGCTGAGAAGGGTCCTCCTTTAAGGGCTTGATGTAATCCAGCATGACGCGGTGTCTGAATTCCATTAATGAATAATACAGCAGCAGATCCTGATCTTCTTCCATATCCTCAATCTCTCTCTCTACTTCACGTTTGACGCGCTCCGCCTCAAGGACGTGAAACTGCCGGATATGGGTATACCATTCATTAATTTTGAGCCCGACAAAAGAGGACGGAATAGTCTGCTTCATCCTCAATAAATCCCCCCTTTTGGAATGACCGAGATATGTCATATTTTATCATATTTGCTAGAAAAAGAAGAACGCAAAAAGACCGCAATTGTCGAATTTCGGATATCCGCAACGATTTATCTCCATCACAGGCTTATTGCTTGTTTCTTCCGTGCCGTTGATATAGCATATCCTTGCAGCTTTTATTCTGTATTAAATGGGGGTTTTCACATGACAGCACAAAATCAATTGGTCAGCCACTTTCTGTCACATCGAAACGTGACGATTGAGCTGGCGGAAAAAATCAGCCGCGAGCATTACGACTACAAGCCGGCAGAGACATCAATGTCCGCTCAGGAACTTGTAAAACACATCGTTTATTCTTTTCTTATGTTTGCAAACGTCATTAACGACGGAAACGGATCAGCTATCCAGAACAAACCGAAAGAAGAAGCGGAAACAGACCTCGTCAAACTGGCTGAAGCATGTACTGAAAAAACGACAAACATCCTGTCACAGCTGACTGAAGAGCAGCTGAACCGCGAAATTGACCTGACTGCCTCTTTCGGCAGAAAAATAACCGGCGCGGCTCTCCTTCAGCTTGCCATGGAGCATGAAATTCATCATAAAGGCAATCTTTTCGTGTATGTCAGAGAAATGGGCCACACGGAACTTCCGTTTTATCAGCAAAAATCATAATCCGGCCATCATCCGCCGATCTGCGAAATAACAGCAGGCTGGCGGATTTTTTCGTTCTGTATAAAATTTTCCGAAAATTTAATTGATTACCGCCTCTTAATCATATATAATCTGATAAAAATAGTAGGATTATTCAGGAGGCACACAGATGACTGTAAGCATTGTGTTTATGGGTTTCTTTGTCGGAACGCTGGTCGGATTGACGGGTGTGGGAGGAGCGGCGCTTTTGACTCCTTTACTGATCGTTTTGGGGATCAACCCCTCAATCGCCGTCGGCACTGACCTTTTATATAATTCCATCACCAAACTGTTCGGTGTCGTTTCTCATTGGAAGCAGCGCACCGTTCAATTTAAACTTGTCGGCTACTTGGCGCTCGGGAGCATTCCCAGCGCAACAGCCGCCATCGGTATTCTTCACTTGTTTCCCGCTTTTCACCAGCATCAGGAGCAGATTATCAAACAGGCGCTCGGCTACGTGCTGACCCTTGTCGCTATTTCCATTATCGCCCGCCTTTTTTTCGATAAAAAACTGCGGCCGAACCGCTGGCAGCAAAAAACACTTGAAGAAAAGCGGACACTCATGATACTGATCGGCGTCATTTTCGGCTTCATCGTCGGCCTGACATCTATTGGGTCCGGCTCATTATTTGCGATCGCCATGTTATACCTGTTCAGAATGAAAACGGCAGAAGTGGTGGGAACGGATATCGCACATGCCTTTCTGCTCGTAACTGTTGCCGGTCTGTTAAACGCAAGCTTCGGAAGCGTCGATTACCTGCTTGTATTGAATCTGTTGATCGGCTCTGTGCCGGGTGTGCTTCTCGGCAGCTTCTTTTCGCCGAAATTCTCACCGCGCCCGCTGCAGTTTGTGATGGCGGCGATTATTTTAATCAGCGGGATAAAATTAATCTAAAAAAGGCGGTCTGTTGTCAGATCGCCTTTTCTCTTATAACGTCACACCGGACTTAAAGATTGCAAGCTCCCGAAAATCGTTTTTTTCGTTATTGACGAATTGTCCGCTTGCAACGTTAATAATGTATTGAATAAAATCTCTTACAATGTGATCTTCTGTTGTTTCGTCTTCCGCCAATCTCCCCGCGTTGTAATCAATCCAATGCGGTTTTGATTGAAATAAATCGGTATTTGTTGATACTTTCACAGTCGGGACAAATGTGCCAAACGGCGTGCCTCTTCCGGTTGTAAACAACACGATGTGACAGCCAGCCGCGGCGAGCGCTGAAGAAGCGATTAAATCATTGCCGGGCGCACTGAGCAGTGTCAATCCCTTTGTTTTCAGTGTTTCACCGTATGTCAGCACATCAGAAACCGGTGCAAGACCGGCTTTTTGGGTGCAGCCGAGCGACTTGTCTTCGAGCGTTGAAATGCCGCCTTCCTTATTCCCTGGTGACGGGTTTTCATAAATCGGCTGCTCGTGCTTCATAAAATATTGCTTGAAATCATTGATCAATCGGACTGTTTTATGAAACACTTCTTCACTCGCCGCACGCTGCATGAGAATCGTCTCAGCGCCGAACATCTCAGGCACCTCCGTTAAGACCGTGCTCCCTCCCTGTGCAATCAAGTAATCTGAAAATCTCCCTAATAAAGGGTTTGCGGTGATGCCGGAAAAACCGTCCGACCCGCCGCATTTCAATCCGATGCTCAATTCTGACAGCGGAATCTCCTCACGTTTATCTCCCTTTGCCGCAAGGTGTATCTCTTTAAGAAGCGCTGTCCCCGCTTCAATTTCATCTGTGACAGCCTGTGATTCGAGAAATTTCACCCGATCTCCGTTCACTTCAGAAAGCGTTTCCTTAATTGCCGCCAGCTCATTATTTTCACAGCCCAGCCCTAAAACCAGCACACCGCCCGCATTTGGATGGCGAATGGCGTTAATCAGCATTTGTTTCGTATTCTCATGATCATCGCCAAGCTGGGAGCAGCCGTATTGGTGCTTTAAAACCAACACATTGTCAAAGGGGGCAATGTCTTTCGCCTCTTTTACGAAGCGCTGCAGGATTTTCTCAGCGACGCCGTTTACGCAGCCGACTGTAGGCACGATCCACAGTTCATTCCGGACGCCGGATGTACCGTTTTCTCTTTTGTAGCCTTTAAATGTCCGGTTCTCATTTGTAAAAGGATTGTCCTCGAAGCGCGGTGAATACGTGTATTCTTGCACATCGGATAAATTCGTTTGCAGATTATGGGTATGAATATGCTCGCCGGCCGAAATCCGCCTTGTCGCACACCCGATCGAAAAACCGTATTTAATGATGCTGCCGTTTTCTTCAATGGTTTGCAGCGCGATTTTATGCCCCCGCTTTACAAGGTCCTTCACTTCAATCGTCAGTCCGTCTGTATGCAGCCGCTCCCCTTTGTTAAAATGGCGCATAGCGAGAAGCACGTTATCGTTTTTATGGATTTTTATGACCTCTTTCATTTCACTTCCCCCTTATTGCCGCAGCATTCATGTAACGCATGCTTCATCCCCCGCTTATGAATGACAGAGAGAAAAAAAGCCGTTCGTTCAGTCAGCCCCGGAAGATGGTTCAGATTCTTTCCCCACAATCGCTCTTCTCCTAATATAGAAAATGCCGCTTGAAACATATCATCTTTGCAACGGGACCGCGCCATTTGAAAACGGTTCAGAACCTCCTCGCCGTCTGCCGGTTTGTTCGGCCCGTTCCAGTATGAATAGATCATGGCGCTGAATGAAAACACCAGTCTCTCAGGAAGCCGGCCCTCCTGTTCGATATAAGCATTCAGCGTCGGCAGGTTTCTTGTTTTGAATTTCGCGGCGGCGTTAAGGGTGATGCTTTGCAGATAATGTTGGATATAAGGGTTTTTAAACCGCTGTAACACATCTGCCGCATACTGGGTGACACCCTCCATTTGCAGCACGGGAAGGATTTCTTCATTGATCAGTTCTTCGATGAATCTGCCCGTCACCTCGTGCTCAGCCGCTTCCCGGACGGTTTGGAGTCCGTATAATAAAGCCACTGGCGCCAATGCCGTATGAGCGCCGTTTAAGATTCTCACCTTTTTTGTCCTGTAAGGCGTAAGATCAGACGTGATCAGTGCGTTCAGCCCGGCATCAGCAAAAGGAAGCTCATTCTGTAGCTGTTCCGGCCCTTCTATCACCCACAAATAATAATGCTCTCCGACCACAAGCAGACGGTCTTCGTATCCGAGAAAATCGGTAAGTTCTTCCGCGGTATCAACAGGAAATCCCGGAACAATCCGATCCACGAGGGTATTGCAGAAGATGTTCGCATCATGAATCCATTGAGTAAAATCAGGCTCCAGCTTCCACAGCCCGGCATATTGAAGCACGGCAGCCTTCAGTTTCCGTCCGTTTTCTTCGACCAGTTCACATGGAAGCACAATGCACCCTTTCTCGGCGTCACCCGCAAATGCCTTATAGCGGAAATAAAGGAACGCCGCTAATTTCCCGGGGAATGTTTTTTGAGGCCTATCCTCAAGCCGGTCGCCTTTCTCAAACGTAATTCCCGCTTCTGTCGTATTGGAGATGATAAAACGAAGATCCTCTTGTGCTGCCAGCCGTTTAAAGGAATCATAGTCAGAAAAAAGATCAATGCCGCGGCTGATGGATTTGACAATCGTGTGTTCTTCAGCCGGTTTTCCGTCCTTTATCCCCTGCAAAAAAAGCGTAAACAAACCGTCCTGTTCGTTTAAACGTTTTATTTTCTCAGAGCCTCTCGGCTGTACGGCGACAACGCTTCCGTTAAAATCCGTCAATTGATTCAATTGATCGATCTGCCAATCTGCAAAGGCCCGCAAAAAGTTGCCTTCGCCGAACTGAAGGACTTTTTCAGGATATTGAATGTATTCACCGCACATCTTTTTATTCAGCTGCCGCAAGCTGTCCGCCTCCTTCTGCATTTATGCACACGTTAACATTTTTCCGTACGAAAACCCGGATAGTCAGACGGGCCGTTATGTGAGTTTTTTAATTGAATCTCTTATCATCACCTCGGTGTTTTCGTATATTTTTTCCGCCGCCGTATCCGGGTCGGTGATAAGCGCCAAAATTTTCTCTGCGCCGAGTATGCTGATTTTTTCAACCGGGCGTTTTACTGTCGAAAGCCTCGGCGTCATGTATTGGGAAATGCCGATGTCATCAAACCCGATAACGGATATATCTTCCGGAACGTTCAGGCCTTTGGCGAAAATGGTATTCATCGCCCCGATCGCCATATCATCGTTTGAACAAAAAACAGCCGTAGGCGGTGATTGAAGCGCCAAAAGTTTTTCCATCGCCTGACTGCCGCTTTCCATATCATAGCGGCCTTTTACACTGTATTCATGCTTAATCGGGATAGAATGATCAATTAAAGATGTCAAATAGCCTTCTTTCCGCTGAGAAGCTGACCTGAATCCTTCCTTTCCCTCAATGATCGCGATATCTCTGTGTCCGTTTGCGATCAGGCAGTCGACCGCCTGTCTGGAGCCTTCTTTATCGTTTGACAGGATATTCGTGATGCTCCGGTCATCAATGTCCCGGTTCAGCACGACGAGCGGGATGTTTTTCTCGCGGATATGATAAATAAATGAATTATCACTGTCGCTTTGGCTCATTAAAATGATTCCGTCATATCTCATGGGCGTAATGGTTTCAAAGCTTTTCAGATCGTCAATCGCGCGGACGAACAAATTGTATTCCTCACTGATTGTGCGGTTTACACCTTTGATGGTATCGGAAAAAAAGCTGTGTGAGGTTCCGTTTGTGATGCTTGTAAAAAACAGTCCGATCGTATGGGACTTTTGCATGGCAAGGCTTTTTGCATTTACATTCGGTGTGTAATTCAGCTGTGAAGCGAGCTCTAATATTTTCTGTTTTGTATGCTCTTTAATGTAGGGGCTGCCGTTAAGTGCCCGGGATACGGTTGTGTGGGATACGTTGGCGAGTTTTGCGATATCTTTTATGGTTACCATCGTTTTTCCTTTCTTTCTGTATGCTGTCATTTATTTCTATTGTATCATTAACGGACAGTCCATAAAATCACTAAAGTTGAGGTTTTGCATGATGTAAGTCCTGAACGAGCTCAGCATGCTGCCGGTCCGTCAGTTTATACATTAAACCGATAATCAGCATGGCGCACGCTAAAGCGAAAGCCGGGTACAGCAGCAGAAGCCCTTTAATCCCGATTAACGTGCCTTTTGTCTGAGACGCATTCGGGATATAGCCGATAACGCTCAGCCCGATGCCTGAAAGAAAACCTGATAAAGATTGGGCGAGTTTTCTGGAGAAGTTGAAAAGCGAATATGTCGTCGCCTCCTTCCGTTCACCCGTCTTCCACTCTCCGTAATCAATAATGTCCGACACAAGCGCCCACGTAATGCCGTTTGGTATACTGATCCCGATAAAAGCAATGCTCGCTAACGCCGTAAAGATATATACATTTGACGGGAGACAGAAATTCAGCGCATCAGCCGCGGCGCTGACGGCAAAACCGATCATCACCGTTTGCTTTTTTCCGAAGCGTTTGACGAGTTTCGGCATAAACAACACACCTAAAAATGAAGAGCCGATGATGATAAAACTCATGTAGGACATCAGCTCCGCATTGTTGAGATTGTATTGGGCGAAGTAAACAAGCATAGCGGATTTAATGTTGTATGCCGATATTGAGAAAATCGTCATGAAAACGACAGTCAGAAGCGGTTTGTTGCCGATAAAGCATTTGAAAACCGACATGACGGACAGCTTTTCTTTCGGCGCTTCACGGACGATAATTCTTTCTTTGCAGTTTCGGTAGCAGATCATAAATCCCGCGATTCCGATTACGGCCATCATTCCCATGACTGCCGGGTAGCCGATGTGAACGTTATCAAAATGAACGAGAATCGGGATGACGATGACACTTGTAATGAGTAGCGCGCCGAGAGAGCCGATCTGGCGGAATGCGGAAAGCGCCGTTCTGTCCTCCGCATCCTGTGTAATGGCTGCGCCGAGGGAGCCGTACGGAATATTGACAAAAGAATAAGCGACCCCCCACAGCATGTAAGAAGCATAGGCGTACACAAGTTTCCAGGTGACGCTCACGTCCGGTGACACAAAAATCAATACGGTCATGACCGCAAGAATAATACTTCCGAATAATAAGTACGGCCTGAATTTCCCCCGGGGTCCGATCTTTTTTCTGTAGTCAATGGCCGAGCCGACAATCGGATCAGTCAAAGCCGCAAACAGCTTGCTGACCAAAAAAATACTGCCGGCGAACGCTGCCGGAATGCCTGCGACATCTGTGAAAAACTTCAGCAAATAGATCTGCCCGAGATCAAACATAAATCCGTTCCCAAAATCTCCGAAACCATAGGATACTTTTTCTTTCAGACTCAGCTTATGCTCCTTCACTTTTGCGGCAGGTGCTGTCACGACAGGCACATTACTCATAGGCCACCTCTTTCATTCCATTTTTTAAAAGCGGAAATATTCCTCAGCATTCCGGTAACAAATTCCCTCGACAATCCTCCCTAAAAGCTCCATATCACAGGGCGCTTCGCCTTGTTCCGCCCAGCCGCCGATCAGCGTGCAGACAAGCCGCCTGAAGTATTCATGGCGGGGATAGGACAGGAAACTTCTTGAATCCGTCAGCATCCCGATAAAACGGCTGAACAGACCTGCGTTTGATAACGCTTTCATTTGTTGGAGCATTCCATCTTTCGTGTCATTAAACCACCAGGCTGTGCCGAATTGAATTTTCCCCGGTGTTTTCCCATCCTGAAAGCTGTTGATCATGCTGGCGATAATATAGTTGTCATTCGGATTCAGAGAATACAAAATCGTTTTAGGCAATTGCCGCTTTTTTTCGGCGGAATCTAACAGCCGGGCAAGCGGTTTTGCGATACATTCATCATTAATCGAGTCATATCCCGTATCAGGACCGAGGCTGCTGAACTTATTTGTATTGGTATTTCTTAACGCGTTAATATGGAACTGCATCGCCCAGTCCAGTTCGGCGTAAAGACCGCAAAGATATTGCAGCGTCCGTGTTTTGAATTTCTTTTCATCTTCAAAAGACACATGCTCTCCGCTTAATCCGGCGGCAAAAATCCGGGCCGCTTCCTCTTCGGTCGTCTCGGCATAAACCATTTGATCTAATGCGTGATCCGACACTCTTCCCCCGGCACTGTGAAAGAAGCGGACGCGGGATTCCAACGCATCCAAATACGATTGGTAGGTGGTGACAGCCATTCCGGAAGCGCTCTCCAGCGACCGGACCCAATCGGCAAAACCCGGGCTGCTGATGTCCAGTCCTTTGTCAGGCCGAAATCCGGGCAGCACTTGAACCGGAAAATCACTTTCTTTTAACAGTTCATGGTATGTCAGCGCATCGGCAGGATCATCGGTTGTGCAAATGACTTTGACATTTGATTTCAGTATGAGATCCCTTGCGCCAAACCCGTCTCCCTGCAGGAGCTCATTCGTTTTTTTCCAAATTGCCGCGGCCGTTTTTTCATTCAATACGTCATAAATGCCGAACCAGCGCTGCAGCTCTAAATGCGTCCAGCTGTACAGCGGATTGCCTATCGCCATCGGCACCGTTTTTGCCCAGGCGAAAAACTTCTCTTCATCTGAAGCGTTTCCGGTAATGCAGCGCTCTTCAATGCCGTTGGCCCTCATGATCCGCCACTTGTAGTGGTCACCGTAAAGCCATGCCTCCGTAATGGTTGCGAAGGTTTTATTTTCATAGATTTCCTTTGGGCTTAAGTGACAGTGATAATCAATGATCGGCATGTTTTCAGCGTATTCCCGGTACAGCTTTACGGCCGTTTTACTATCCAGTAAAAAGTCATCACCCATAAAAGCTTTCACACTCTCATCCTCCCTCTTAAAAAATGTTAACGTTAACAAAATGGTTCTTTTTTATTTTAGCTTCCTCTTTCTCACATATCAATCATTTTTATTTTATTTTTCAGAAAATTGTATTCATTAACATTTTTATGCAAAAAAAAGACATTGCCGAGAAAAGTCCGGCAATGTCTTCTGTATGATCTTAAGGATTAGTAAGCGAGGCTGAATAATCCTTTGATATGTGTTAAATAACGTACGTTACTTGCTTCTTTCATTAAAGATGCCGGAAGGCCTTTCAGCGGAGTAGAGTTCGCTCCGATGATGGCAACCGCGTCTTTACGTCCAAGGCTTGCAAGCGTACCAGAGTTTACAGGCTTGAATGTTTCAAGCGTTTTTCCTTCTAAGTAAGCGAACAGGTTGTAACCGACAAGTTCACCCATCTGCCAAGCGATTTGCGCTGTCGGCGGGTACGGACGGCCGTCCGGCGCAAAGTATACAGCGCTGTCTCCGACAACGAATACATCTTCGTGAGAAGTAGATTGTAAGAAATCGTTAACCGTCGCACGGCCGCGGTTCACTTCAAGGCCGGATTCGCCGACTAACGGGTTGCCTTGTACGCCGCCTGTCCATACAAATGTGTTGGCAACGACTTTTGAACCGTCTTTCAGATCAATAACGTTTCCTTCAACATTTGTAACAGGAAGACCTGTTAAGAACTCAACGCCGCGTTTTTCAAGGCTTTTTGTCGCGCGTTCGATAAGGTCATCAGGAAGAACAGGAAGAATTTTCGGACCTGCTTCTACTAATTTCAGTTTGATTTCTTTCGGATCTACGCCGTATTTTTTCGTAAGGTTCGGCATGATGTCAGCAAGCTCACCGACAAGCTCGACGCCTGTTAAGCCGCCGCCGCCGATAAGGATTGTTGCATCAGCTTCGTTTTTCGTTTTAGAGTATTCACGCACACGGTCTTCCACGTGTTTGTATACTTTGTTGGCATCAGCAGCAGATTTCAGCACCATGCTGTTTTCTTCAAGTCCAGGAATGCCGAAATAAGCCGTAACAGAACCAAGTCCGACAACAAGCGCGTCATAAGTCAGCTTAGAACCGTCAGAAAGGGCAACTTCTTTCTTATCAACTGAGAAAGAATTGACTTCTGCGATTTTAATGTCGACGTCTTTTCCTTTCAGAAGTTTTTCAAGCGGCATAGCAACAGCCTGTTCAGACACGTTGCCGGCTGCAAGGCGGTGCAGTTCCGTAATGATTTGGTGAGTCGGGTATTTGTTCACAACGGTTACGCGTGCTTCATCTTTACTGTAATGTTTGCGAACGGTTAAAGCAGAAAGAACTCCGCCGTAACCAGCGCCTAAAATGACAATATGTTTTGACATCGTATATCCTCCGTCCTTTATATCAATTTGAATCTGAGATTATTTTTGTTTTTCGTTCATGATTTCAAGATAGCTGTTAGCAAAACGGAACAGCTTTTGAGCTTGAGGATCTTTCAGCATGCGCAGCAGGCCGAAAAGTCCGATCGTTTCATTGCTTGCATCCGCGCGGTCTTTTGCTTCGATCGCAGTAGCCGCCACTTCTTTCGCTGTTTCTTTCACCGGCTCAAGAATTTCTGTAAGCGCACCCACTGTATCGCTCTTCAATACTTCGTCTGTCGCTACAGACTGTGCAAAATCATAAGACTTCGTTAAAATATTTACTAACTCAGTCAGTTTTGGAAGCTGATCCACTAAAACAGTCAGTGATTCTTGAACTTCAGGTTTTAGCAGCTGATCAATAAGATCGCGTTGGCCTTGGCTGACAGATGCATTTGTTTGATCGATTGTTTCTGGCATATCCGATTCTCCTTTACTATAAGCAGTATGCTGATTTTTTTTGGAAAGGGTAGCCTTTCCCCCTTCATGCAGAAAAGCATGAAAAAGCAAGATTGTGAATTCATGCACAATCATTTACAAAAATAAATGTTTACTACCCAGTTTTTCACTTTGCCATATCCAGTATTATTTTTATATCAACAAAAACAATTGAATAAGTCAAAATTTCTTTTTCCTCTCTGAAAATAGCAAACATAAAAAACCCCAATTTGATTTACTCTTATATAATAACACTTTTTGAACAAAATTTGAACGTGAATTGTTTCGTTTATGAAATTATTTATATGGCGGGGGTGTAATAACGTTTCTTTTAGGCTATTTTTTTACAGACCGTCCGCTTTTCCCCTGTCATTTTTCCCACAATTTTAAAAGCGGGCCCGTTTTTCCCGTAAAGGGGTCACATTCCGGGAGCGGGACGCGGCTGATTTCTTCTGAAGTTCTATCATTTTTCTCCGTTTTTGTATCGTACTGCCGGCCGCCCGGATAAGCCCCGATCACGGTAAAATCAGAACTGCCCGACAGTTTTTTATGTCCGGTGCCGGCCGGAATGACCGCTGCGTCTCCCGTTTGAAGAACGGCGTCCGCCCCTTGTTCCCCGCCGAACCTCAAAACCGCGGTTCCTTTTACCGCGACAAGAACTTCGTGCGTGGTGCTGTGAAAATGATGATACGGAAATACTCCGCCCGTCCAGCTGTTCGACCAATCGTGCCGGCTGAGGACGGACTCTGCTTTCTGTACCGTTTCTTCATTAAATACCGCTTTATAAATAACAAGCGGAAGATTCGGGTTATTCGGAATGCGGCCGTCATCTTCGAAATAAAGCACTTGAATATCCTCTTTCTGCATTGTGTTCACCTCCGTATATGTCTGTTTCCCATTCATCATTTATTAAAACGCTATTTTCTCATATTCCATTGCGAAGCCTGCCGGTGAATAGTATAGTATAAAAAAATATGTGTCAAAATGAGGGATTTAATGAAAGCCATCGTGATCGGAATATTGGCATCTCTGTTTTTTGCAGTCACATTTATTTTAAACAGGGCGATGGAGCTTTCCGGCGGAAGCTGGATGTGGAGCTCTTCCCTGCGTTTTCTTTTTATGATTCCGTTTTTATTTTTGATCGTTTATGCGAAAGGAAAATGGGCGCCGCTCTGGCATGAAATCCGGAAAAAACCGTTTTTTTGGCTGAAGTGGAGTTTTACCGGGTTCGTGCTTTTTTATGCCCCGATTACGTTTGCGGCGGCATATGGGCCTGGCTGGCTGATCGCCGGCACGTGGCAGATTACAATTGTCGCGGGTGTGCTTCTGTCGCCGTTTTTCTACGAAACAAAAAATTCACCGGCGGGCCCGGTTTCCGTCAGACAAAAGATCCCGCTGATTTCGCTGGTTACTTCCGTCATCATCCTGATCGGAGCCGGGCTGATTCAGCTTCAGCATGCGGGTTCTCTGTCCGGCCGCACGATACTATTCAGCGTGGCGCCGGTCGTCATCGCGGCGTTTGCCTATCCGCTCGGCAACCGCAAAATGCTGGAACAATACGGCGGAAAACTCGATACGTTTCAGCGGGTGCTCGGCATGACGCTCGCAAGCCTTCCGTTTTGGCTTTTGATCGCCGCTTTCGGCTGGCATAGAGACGGGCTTCCCTCAATGGGACAGACATTCCAATCCTTTATCGTCGCACTCAGCTCGGGCGTTATCGCAACAGTATTATTTTTCCGCGCCACCGATATGGTGAGGAATGAGCCGCAGAAGCTCGCTGCTGTTGAAGCGACACAGTCCGGAGAGGTTCTTTTTGCACTGATCGGCGAAATCGTCTTTTTATCCGCAGCGTTTCCGTCACTTCTTTCATTTGCCGGACTGTTCATTATTATTGGGGGAATGGTCATGCATACATTCGCTTCCCGGCAGATAGACCAGAAAACGGCGGAGCAAACGTCAGCCAATCTCACTGGTTCCTGATTTTTTACGAAAGGTGTCATCCCAAATGAAAGAAGAAATTCCGGCAATATCTTTTCTGTCAGCCGGCAAACGCCTTGAACAAAACAATACGTCCTTTGATGTCCTGAGCCGTGTAACCGGACATATTCAAAAAGGTTCTATCACGGCCTTGATAGGGCCTTCCGGCGCGGGAAAAAGCACATTGCTGTCACTTTGCAATCTGATGAATACACCTGATGAAGGGGAAGTGCTTGTATTCGGAAAAGAAATAAGGCGCTGGGATATCAGGGAGCTCAGAAAAACCGCGGGCCTTGCATTTCAATCAGCTCCCGTCACGGAGGGCACGGTGCGGGACAACCTTCTGCTCGCAGAAAAACTCCACGGGGCGCAGCACTATACCCCTGAAGAGCTCGCAGATTTTACAGACCTTCCGCGCGGGCTTCTGGATCGGAATGCAAAAGAATTATCCGGAGGTCAGCGGCAGAAGCTCTCATTAGCGCGAACTCTCGCCGGACTGCCTTCCATCCTGCTGCTGGATGAAATCACCTCGGCGCTCGACCCCTCATCCGTTCTCACCATTGAGAAACTGATTACGAAACTCCATCGGCAAAAACAGCTGACAATCCTGTGGATCACCCATAACCTTGAACAAGCGGAACGATTATCCGATACGGTATGGTTTATGGCTGAGGGACGGCTTTTAGAGACCGCGGAAACGAAAACGTTCTTTAAGGAACCGAAACACGAAAAGGCCCGGGCGCTTTTACAAGGGAGCGGGTGCTGATATGAATGATCTTTCACTGTTACTAACAAGTATATTTGTCATTATCGCTTTATTCCTGTCTAAATCTTTTAAAGCCGGCGTCGAAAAGGATATGATCGTCGCAACCGTCAGGGCCGTCATTCAGCTTCTCATCATCGGCTATGTGCTGTCGCTGATTTTTCGCGGTGATCACCCGATATTTATCATATTAATGGTGCTTCTCATGCTCACGGCCGCTTCGCACAATGTCGCCAAACGGAAAAAAATGCGGATCGGCTCATTTTGGCGCGTTTTTCTGACACTGGCAATCGCGGAAACCGTGACGCAGGGACTTTTACTGACCCTTCACATCATTCCGTTCACTTCAAGATATGTCATTCCGATAAGCGGCATGGTCATCGGAAACTCCATGGTGCTCTCAAGCCTGTTTTTAAGCCGGCTCAGTTCGGAAGCAGACCTGCGGAAAGAAGAAATCCAGCTGATTCTCTCTCTCGGAGGAACGCCTAAGCAGGCCGTCCGGCAGATATTGACGTCCAGTATGAAGCTCAGTATGATCCCGACGCTTGAAAGCCAGAAAACATTGGGTCTCGTTCAGCTTCCCGGCATGATGACGGGGCAGATTTTAGCGGGGGCTGATCCGATACAGGCGGTGCGCTTTCAGCTGCTGATCGTTTTTACAACGATGGCCTCCGCTCTTCTTACATGTATCATACTCAGCGCCTTGACATATCCTTCCCTTTTCACGGAACACTGGCAATTAAAAAAATTCAGCAGGGAAGCGTAAGCTTTTTCCCTGCTGAATGGTGGTTCATGACAAGGTCAGAGATTCATAGTAACGGGATAATTCAATAATCATCGCTCCCATCCGCTCAATGTCCGGAGCAAGGACCCTCTTTACCCCTTCATCCCGGATCGCTTCAGCCGTCACTTTACCGACTGCGGCGGCAAGCACGTGTTTTTCGAATGCCTGCTGCAATTCTTTTGCGGATCCTTTTTCTTTTGCATAATCAAAGAGAGAGCGCACTTGAATGGCTGTCGTAAAACATACGGCATCGACCTCTCCGTTTAACAGCTCTCCCAGCAGTTTATCGACCGTCTCCCTTTCAGGCGGAATATGCTGATACGGCAGAACAGGGAATACCTTCGCTCCGTTTTTCTCAAGGAACTCCGTTAAAACCGGCGCTTTCTCGCCATGAAGCTGTATCATGACTTTTTTATCTTTAAAGTCAAATCGTTCCAAGGAGCGGATCAGCCCTCTTGTTGTACCGTCTTCATCTGAGGCATGCGGCGTGATGCCGAGCTTTTTTAAGGCCGCATATGTTTTATAGCCTCTGCAGCCGATTTTCGCTTCATGAACGGCCGCTAAAAATTCTTCTTTCAGACCGATTTTTTCCGATACCGACAATAACGTTTCCGTACCGATGCCTGTGGTGAATATCACCCAGTCAGCTTTTTGCTCGGCAAATGTTCTTACGTCGGGTTCCATTTGATCCTCCGCCAGGTATACGGTTCCTTGGAGGGAACGGATGACTGCCGTTCCGCCCTGCTTTTCTATTAATTTTGTGATCTCTTCTGTTTTCCGCGAACCGCCGATGGCAATCCGTTTCCCGTTCAATCCTTTTCCCATCGCTGTTTTCTTCTTCCCTTCAGATGCCGGGCGCCCTATGGCAGGCCGTCATTTATTTCTATTATTGTTACGCAATCAGCCGGGAAAATCAAGCTATGCTCCCGTTGAATCCCCCGTGCAGTTGCTGTATCATTAACCGGGCAGAACGATTTGATTCGCGGAGGGACTTTCAATCATGGAAACAAAAAAAGAGTTCGAGACAAAAGGATACGATACTTCGGTCATTTATGAGTTCAATGAATATCCTGATGTTCACAGCGGCCGATGTGACAATTGCGATTACACGCTGTTTAAAAGTTCAGTGAAGGGTGGAAAATTTTTGAGGGAATGCCGGAGATGCGGCATGAAGAAAAATATATAACAAAACAGGCAGCCGTCCGGTGCTGCCTGTTTTCCTAATCAATTTTCGACGGACGCCTTTTCCAAAAATTCTTCAATGGCGCAAACAGCCTGTTTGGGGCCGCCGGTTTCTTTTATTTTCTGCTGCATGCTTTTCACGCGGCTGAGGATGTTTTTATCGCTGTATACGTTCTGAACGTCTTTTTGCAGACGGGCCACAGTGACTTCTTTCGGCGGCAGATGCACGCCAAGCCCCAATTCATCCACACGCTTTGCGGTAACCTCTTGTTCGTGCATTTGCGGAACGACAACGAGCGGAACACCCGCATTCATCGCCTCCATTGTACTGTTCATCCCGCCGTGAGATACGAACAGCTTTGCTTTCTCCAGCACATCAAGCTGCGGAACGTGCTGGCGGATGATAAAGTGATCGGGCACATCCGAAAAACTTTCCGGATCAATTGTTGTGCCGACTGACATAATAACCCGCCAGTCCGAGTCCCGAAACGCGTCAATACACATCCGGTAAAATTCAGGCCAGGCGTTAAACGCCGTTCCCAGTGAGATGAGCATAAGCGGACGGTCATCGGCTGCATCAATTTCCAGACTTCCCGTATTTGTGCGTTCTCCAAGAGACGGACCCGCAAAACAGAATCGTTCATCAAAGGTTTCCTGTTTCGGCTGAAAGGCCCTTGGCATAAAGACGATATTCAATTTTTCAGGCATGAAAAATTCTTCCATTGTCATCCGTTTCACTTGTTCATTTTCAATTTTCTCCTGATATTCTTCTATCGCCTGTTTGGCCGCTTCCATCGTTTCTTCGTCTCTTCCTAATTGAAAATACTCATTCATTGCATAGCTTGGGCAGAACTTTACGGCCGGGATGCCGCCATTATCCGCAAACAATTTTCCGGCAAGCGCTAAAAAATCAAACAGGACGATGTCAGGAAGGTCGTCTTTGTACAGCTCTTCCAGCTGCGGAAGCACTTCAACCGCTTCTTCCAGAAACATTACAAACGCGTCACTTTTATTTACCCGTTCTTTTATCGTCTTCGGGTCCGCCTTTATGCTTGTGCGGTATAAAACGGGAATAGCACCCGTTTTGGCAACGGAAGCTTCAAATTCCTCAGTCGTAGCGAATGTCACTTTATACCCGCGATTGACAAGTTCCTCGGCCACAGGCAGCGTGGGATTGACATGACCGTGAGCGGCCACATTAATAATGGCGATGTGTGTTTTTCTCATCTTTTTTCTTCTCCTTCATTTTCGTTTATCTCCGCTTCTAAAGACTCCAGCCCGTACATGACACTGTTTCGGATCGGCTCAATCCGGACGGGCTCAAGGTGTGAAAAGGTTTTTACAATTCCTTTCAGCGCGGCTTCCGCTTCAAGTCTGGCAAGCGGAGCGCCTAAGCAGAAGTGTACGCCGAATCCGAAGGAAAGGTGCGGATTCGATTGGCGATGAATATCAAATACGCCCGCCTTCTCAAATTTGTTTTCATCACGGTTGGCAGATGCAACGTAGCAGAGAACGATCTCCCCGCTTTTCAAGCGGCGTCCGCGCAGCTCAGTGTCGTGCCGGACCGTCCTTCTGACAAACGGAGCGGGAGCGCGAAAACGCAGCGTTTCTTCCACCGTTTGCGCGATGAGAGAAGGGTCCTGTCTCAGCTCTTCATAAAGGCCGGGCGTCTCTAATATGCTGTAAACCGCATTTGAAATGAGATTAGTCGTTGTTTCATTTCCCGCCACTAAAAGCAGATTGCAAAACGGGATCAGATCTTCTGGCGTGAGCTTCTCTCCCTCTTCTTCCTCTTTTATCAAAATAGAAATAATATCTTGGCCGGGCTGTTTTCGTTTGCTTTCTATTATTCCCGCAAAAAACGCCGCCAGCTCCGCCTCACATTGGTCACGTTCCTGCTGATTTTTCTCCGCCGCTTCAGGACTCGCATCTTTCGGCATGCTGACGAGAATATCCGACCATTTTTTAAACTGATCCATACGTTCGGACGGAACGCCTAATAATTCTGAAATCACCATGACCGGCAAAGGGTAAGAGAGATCTTTAACGATATCAATCCGCCCTTTGTTCTTTGCCTGTTTCAGGAGATGATCGGTAATGTCTTTAATTCTCGGCTCCCATTCCTTCAAGACGCGGGGAGTGAAAGCGCGATTGACGGCAGATCTGATTTGGGTATGTTTCGGCGGGTCCATATTCAGCATGGACTTTGCAATCGAGCTTTTCACATCAGTCATGCGGCTTGAGAACGTCTCTTTATCACTGATGACTTTTTTGACATCATCGTATAAAAACACACTCCAAACCTTCGTTTCTTCATCAAAGTATATAGGGCTTTCCCGTCTCATTTTTTCATACCAAGGAAAAGGGTTGTACACGTCCAGGCCGTTTTTTCCTTTCATCAGGGTTCTTTGGATGGCTTGTCTCGTGCTCCTCAGCTTACTCATGTTACATCACTCCTGATTGTTTCATATTTGAATAGTTGACGTACCTTGAATTTTATCCTAGCACATATTTTCAATTTTTTTCTATTCATAACCTTAACTATTAACATAACACAACAAAAGTCATGAATCCGGAGGTGAAATTTCTCCCAAGAAAACAGCAGAAGTGCACAAAAAACCCGAGCCTTCGGCCAGGCTCGGGAGAAATGCTCACTCATTCGTCTGCGGTTTCTGGTGCTGCTTTTGGTCTTCAGGAGGCTGCGTATTTCTTTCCATATCGTCCGTATCAGCGCCCATGCCTTTCAGAAAAGAAAACAGCAGAGTGACGGCCTTGTTGATTTCCGGGTCTTTTAAAGCGCGGACGATATCAAAATACCCCGTCTTCCTGCCGCTGTCTTTTTCTTCGACGGCCTTTGTGACGCCCGCATTGATTTTAACGATAAACGGCTCAAGCTGTTTTACATCGAGCATGCCGAGAACGCCGCTTAACAGCAGGAGATTTTTCAGCATATTGGCCGTTTCCGGCGTATTCGCCTTCTTCACCAGGATATCCATCACTTTGTCTCCTTGGCCGAAGAGCCCGCGCAGAAGCGCCAAAACGCCGCGCTCGTTCATGTGCTGAAGAATGTGCAGAGATTCCAAAATCGCGTCTTTATTTCGTAAAAGAGCCGTCTCGATCTCTTCTAAGTCCTTTTTTCGTTTGTCTTCTTCTGTGACGGTCTGTTTTCGGATGCCGCTGATTGCTTTAGCCATTTTGCTGTTTCCCCCTTTTTACGGCGTCTCCCGGAAATACATAATCTTGACGCGCCCATTTCCGATCAACCCGGACACCGATCTGCGGCTGCGGGTTTCCGTAACGGAAATTGATTTTCGGAAGCGGATTAACGCCTTCTTTTTTCAAAATCTCCATCTTCGCTGATGTTTCTTTATAAGCCGGTGTATCGGTATCCTTATCCGCATAGCTGCTTGTCAAAAGGTTAATGGCGGCGTCTTTTGAATCGTTCATCGGGAGATAGACTTGTTTGCCTTTTACCCTGTCTGTGATGACGCATTTGACTTTCACATTTCCGTACGGTGATGTCAGACGGACAAGCGTTCCGTCTTCCAGCCCTCTTTCTTCGGCGAGTTCGGGCGAGACCTCAAGGAACACACTCGGTGTTTTTTCGGATATTCCTTTTGATCGGTAAGTCAGATTCCCTTCGTGAAAATGCTCGAGCAGCCGCCCGTTATTCACATGGATATCATATTCTTCACCAAATTCTTTCGGCTCGGTCCACTGAACGGGATATAGAATCGCTTTGCCGTCTGAAAACGGGAACTTGTCCGTAAATAAAAGCGGTGAATCGGTTCCGTCCGCTGCAACCGGCCATTGCAGTGAATTATAGCCTTCGAGACGTTCGTAAGTGACGCCTGCGTAGAGCGGCGAAAGCATTGCCGCTTCTTCCATAATGTCTGCCGGATGTTCATAGCGCCAATCAGCGCCCAGCCGGTTGGCGATGTCCGTAATGATCTGCCAATCAGGCTTTGAATCGCCCAGCGGTTCAAACACTTCGTAAAGGCGCTGCACCCTCCGTTCCGTATTCGTAAACGTCCCTTCTTTTTCAAGGCTCGGGCTTGCCGGGAGCACCACATCGGCGAACTCGGCCGTCCGCGAGAGAAAAATATCCTGCACAACGAAGAAATCAAGCTTTTCAAAGGCGGCATGAACATGGTTGATATTGGAGTCGACAAGCCCCATTTCTTCCCCTTTTACATACATACACTTCAGTTTTCCCGAGTGGATGCCCTCGATCATTTCATGATTTGTCATTCCGATTTCTTTCGGCAGGTCTGTTCCCCAGCCCTGTTCATACTTTTTGCGGGCTTTTTCATCCGTTACTTTTTCATAGCCGGGAAAGCTGTCAGGCATACTGCCGAAATCACTGGCTCCCTGCACGTTATTATGGCCCCGAAGCGGATATGAGCCTGCGCCGGGCTTGCCGTAATTTCCGGTCACAAGAAGCATGTTGGAAATGGCCGTGCTCGTATCACTTCCTCCGATATGCTGGGTGACCCCCATCGCCCACAGTGCGCATACGCTGCCGGCTTCATGAATCATCCGGGCCACTTTAATTAAGGTATTCTTGTCCACACCGGTATGTTTCTCCGCATATTCCATCGTATAAGGTTCAAGGCTTTTCACGAATTCATCTAATCCGTTCACTCTCTCCTTCAGAAATGCAGTATCCGCCAAATCGTGATCAAGCAGATATTTCGATACGGCATTCAGCCAGACAATATCTGATCCGGCACGCGGCTGGAAAAACACGTCGGAGCGCTCGGCCATTTCATGTTTTCGCAAGTCAGCGACGACGAGCTTCTGTCCGTGCAGCTTATGAGAACGTTTAATGCGTGTGGACAAGACGGGGTGAGACTCAGATGTATTTGAACCGATAATCAGCACGAGCTCAGCTTTTTCTATATCTGTAATTGATCCTGAATCGCCGCCGTATCCGACCGTTCTGAACAATCCGGCCGTGGCGGGAGACTGGCAGTAGCGTGAGCAGTTGTCAACATTATTTGTTCCGATAACGGCTCTTGCAAGCTTCTGCATCACGTATGATTCTTCATTCGTGCATTTGGAAGATGTGATAAAAGCAAGCGCGTCCGGACCGAAATGTTCTTTTATATCGGTAAATTTATCAGCGATCAGCAGCAGCGCTTCATCCCATTCCGCCTCCCGAAACGAGTCTCCTTCCCGGATAAGCGGTTTGGTAAGGCGCTTTTCACTATTGACGAAATCCCAGCCGAATTTCCCTTTCACACACGTCGAAATTCCATTTGCGGGCGCCTCAGCCTGAGGCTCGACCTTTAAAATGTCTCTTCCTTTCGTCCATATATCAAAACTGCAGCCGACACCGCAGTATGTGCATACGGTTTTCGTTTTCTTGATTCTTTCATCCCGCATGGCCGATTCCATATCCGATATGGCTAAAATTGATCCGTATCCGGTTTCGACGCCTTTTGTGATGTCAATCATCGGCCGAAGCGTCTCTTGGTTAATGCCTGTTAAATACCCAGCTTCGCCTTCCATGCCTTTTTCCATCATGGCGTTGCACGGACATACCGTCGAACAATGTCCGCAGGAAACACATGATGATTCATTGATCGGCACATCCTGATCCCAAATGACCCGCGGGCGTTTCCGCTCCCAATCAATGCTTAACGTTTCGGTTACCTGTACGTCCTGACAGGCTTCGACGCAGCGTCCGCACAAAATGCACTGATCGGGATCATATCGGTAAAACGGATTTGATTCATCTTTAGGATACGGTTTTTGATCGAACGGAATGCTTTGATGATTGATTTTCATTTCCTTTACGGTATTATGTATTTCGCAGCTCCCATTGTTGTAATCACAGACCGTACAGTACAATTCATGGTTGTGCAAAATGTTGTCCATGCCGATAACCTGCGCTTTTTTTACATCGGACGAAAGCGTATCAATGACATCTCCGTCCTTTATTTGCGCGGAACACGAACGCACCAGTTCCCCGTTAACATTGACGATACAGGTATCGCACGTTTCAATCGGCCCGAGACTCGGGTGATAACACACGTGCGGCACGTCAATTGAACTATTGTTCAAAAGCTGCAAAACGGTTTGGCCGTCCGGCGCTTCCATTTCAACCCCATTGATTGTAACTTTCTTTGTATCAGCCATTTTCTTTCCCCTTTCTGTACCCCTCTATACATCCTCTATGATTCCCAACCGGCCTTTCACTAAAACATCTCGTTTATCTCAGGAAACATACGGGTATGAGCGGTAAAAAGGAGGCGTTCACATGTTGAAGAAAAAAACACTCGTCACGGGATTATCGGCAGTGATGCTCACGGGATGCGCTTTCGGAGCAGAAGCATTTTCGGATACACAGCCCATCCATGCCGCAGCCGCTTCAAAAACGGAAAACCAGCGTGCACAAGAACTGGTGAACAGCCTTTACCAATCGGCATTTAAAGGGGAAATGCCGCAAAATGTGAAAGGCCTGAAAATCAACCAAAGCACAAGACAGGACGTTTATAATAAAATCGGCGAGCCGGAACAAAAAGCAGACAGCCGCAATCCATTTGATTTATACAGCTGGAACATGGGAAACCCCGGGTATGGATTTTCCTATCATAAAAACGGAAAAATCTCGGAAATACGCTATTTTGGAACGGGGGTTGAGCGGCGCTTAAACCTCGGCAGCGTCACACCTGACGTCTTAAGCAAACAAATCGGCAGCGCTGACAAAATCCTGACAGTGCCAGAAACGGGCGAAACAGATTACGTCTACCATACGGGGCAGTATGAGCTCCGCTTCGTCATCGGCAGTGATCAAAAAGCAGATCATGTCAACCTAAAAGCCAGATAACGCAAAAAAGCGGCCTCCCGGGCCGTTTTTTTCATAGACAGCTTCTCCGTCGTTCCTTACAATACATGGGAGTACAAAAAAAGGGGAACAGTGTGAAGTGAATAGACATCCATTGACATACGGAATATGTACCGTTTTTATCATCGCCCTCGGTTTGCTGTCCAGAACCGCATACATCACCGCCCTATTGCCCGGCATCATAAACGCTTATTTAGGAGATGCCCTGTGGGCGGCCATGATTTTTACAGGATTCGGGCTTTTGTTTCGGCACATCCGGACGGAAACAGCCGCAATTTTGAGCCTCTCGTTTTGCTGTCTGATTGAATGCAGCCAGCTGTATCACGCGCCGTGGATTGACGCGGTCAGAAGCAGCACGCTCGGCGGGCTGATCCTCGGCTGGCAATTTGTCTGGAGTGACATTTTCGCCTATACCCTCGGGGTTTGCGCTGCCGCACTTTTAGAATGGGCCGTAAAAAGAAACCGCCAGCCCTCTTCATAATCGGAGCACGCCGCCGATATGAAGGGATAAGGAGGTGGAAGCTATGGATATCCCTGCGTTATCAATCGCAATGCATCAGGCATCTCTGGCGCAGAATGTAAATATCGCTTTAACAAAAACGGTCATGCAGCATGCACAGGCTGCGGCGGAAGAAACAGTGAAAATGCTGCCGTCCCAGCACCCGACTGCCGGCCATTCAATTGATGTGAAAGTGTAAAAAAAGATGCCGGATGATAACCGGCGTCTTTTTTTTGCCCATTGTACATACACCATACCGGGCATACAGGAATAAGGTAAACGGAACCAACATTTGAAAAGGAGGTTTTCCTCTTGTACGATCCTTTCGATCATGAATACACAGCCGAGAGCCACGAACGGGTGCCATATCATTATCCGCGGCCGCCTTATTATTACCCCAGACCATATCCATACTATCCGCGGCCGCCTTATTATTACCCCAGACCATACCCATACTATCCGCGGCCGTATATCCCGTTCTATCCTTGGTATTAATGTTTGAAAAGAAATGACTGCAGACAGGAGGCTTCCCCTGTCTGCTATTCAACTTTGACCGACAGGATATACGGGAGGGCTTGAACTTTTTCCATTACCGCTGCTTTCCCGCTTTTGCTTTTCACCCTTCCCTTCACTTCAAGCACCGCCTTATTCAATTCATAGGACGTAATCAGAATTCCTTTTTCCTCAAGAGAAGTTAAAATATCATGCATGACGGCTTTCTCTTCAATCCTGAAACTGACAGACAAAGAATGCGCCGCCGGTTTAAACAGAAAATTTAACAGTTCAAGCCCGATTAACGCCAAAATCGTGCCGCTGATGCCGATGACATACATACCTGCCCCGATCGTCAGCCCGATCCCCGACGTAGCCCAAATCCCCGCTGCCGTCGTAAGCCCCCGCACGACATGCCGCTGCAAAATAATCGTGCCGGCTCCTAAAAATCCGACACCGCTGACGACCTGCGCCGCCACCCGGCTCGGATCAAAGGACGTATGGCTGTTGGATAACAAATCAAAAAAGCCGTATTTGGAAACGATCATCATCAAGGCGCTGCCGACGGCCACTAAAAAATGCGTCCTTAAACCGGCTTCCTTCGCCCTGAATTCTCTCTCCAATCCAATAAGAGCCCCAAGCAGACCCGCAACCGCCAGACGAATCACAAAATCAAGTTCCATCCGTCTCTCTCCTTTCCTTATCTTCTTACCCGCTTTTTACCCCCCGTATCTTTTTCAATAGCACAGGACTGCCTGCTGAAAAAAACTGCATTTGAATATATACTTTGGTTCTTTATCATATTGTCAGTGCTCTTATTTATATGCGGAAGGTATTAAGCTGCCGTTTCTTAAAATAAGGAAAATGACTTATTGAGAGTATATTAAATAAGTTTATTCGTTGAAACTGCGGCCGCTTGTCTCTTCCAATCTTCTAAAAACAGAACGAATGCCGCTCCCTCAGCTCAAAAATTGCTTTCAATCCGCGAAAATATATCGTAATATAAGATATAATCTTAATAAACGATAAAAGGTGGCTTATGATGTCTAACGAAATTATACGATTAAATGACCTCTGGACAGATATTTACTATCGGCTCCGTTATCAGCACCATGAAAAAATCACTCACCAAGGTGTACGGATTCTGCAAGTCATTCAAAAAGAGAAGGCAGTCGGAATAAAAGACATTGCCGGAGCGATTCAAGTATCGCATAATACCGCTTCGGAACATATAAAGCGGTTACTGA
The DNA here is from genome assembly GCF_053663455.1 of Bacillus sp. JK62. Taxonomy (NCBI): domain Bacteria; kingdom Bacillati; phylum Bacillota; class Bacilli; order Caryophanales; family Bacillaceae; genus Bacillus; species Bacillus sp. JK62. The sequence continues at coordinate 20,194 of NZ_JBSJQA010000004.1, read as the reverse complement.
AGAAAAAGTATGTTTATAAAACCAGAAGTGTTGAAGATGAGAGGAAAGTCATTTTAAAACTTACCAGTTTGGGGGCGGATGTCCTTTACCGGCATTCCGGTCTTGATGAAGAAAAGCTTAAACAGCTTCTTTTTGACAACATGAATAATGAAGAACGAACACTTGTCTTAAAAGCATTCAGTTTGATGAAGGAGCGTGCTGAAGATGTTTACGATCGTTAAAATCATTGTCTCCGCTGCTATTATTGGGGTTATCACTGAAATATCAAGAAGAAGCCCGAGTTATGGAGGTATTATAGCGGCTTTACCAATTGTCAGTATGCTGAGCATGATTTGGCTGTACATCCAAGGCGAAACGAAGGAGACATTAAGTCATTTTGCATTCAGCGTGGCTTCCGGCATCCCCTCTACAGTCATTATGCTGGTCATTATCGGCATCGCCCTTCGCCATTCACTGTCTTTCATTGCCGCATCAGGGCTTGGACTTACAGGATGGCTGGTTTTCTTGTATGCTCAGGATTTTATCGTGAAACATATAAACAGTCAGCAATAGGCACCTTAGCGCTTCTTTGGAAGAAATAAGAAGAATTAAAAAGACAGGGATATCCCTGTCTTAAAAGTGACTCCGAATAAAAAGCGAAACTCCTTTCTTCACGAGAAGCGCCAAACACAAAAACATCCCGTGTTGCGAACGGAGTCTGCAGCCTGTACAGCCATACCCGCATGAAAACCGGCTGATCTCTCAAACAGAATGTCCGGCAATCACCTCAAAAAACGAGGTGAAATCTGTCAGTATCCCGTCACCCGCCAGCTGTTTTTCTTCAAATAGCGCGCGGTTTTTTCCGAGCGGGTCAATGGCCATAATCTTGCCCGCACCTGCTTTTTTCGCCGCTGTGAGCCCTGAAAAGGCATCTTCAATGACTAAGCATTCTTCAGGTTTGAGGCCTAATTTTTCCGATGCGATGAGAAAAATATCCGGCGCCGGTTTTCCGGGGAAGCTCCCGTCATCAAACGTGACTTTGTCAAAATCAAACCACTGATCCAAATGAAAGACGTCAAAGTAAAACTCGACATTTTCCTTTACCGTAGCCGTGGCGATGGTCATCGGCGTTTCCGATTTTTTCAGATGGTTCAATACGCCGGTCAGTCCCTTCGTCAGCTTTAACTCGTCTTTGTTTTCAAGGCATAATTCTCTGTAGTAGGCTTCTTTTTCAAAAGACAGCTTCTTGATTTCTTCATTTGTTAAATCGCCGGAAATAAAATACGTCAGGATTTCACTATTTGTTCTCCCGTGAATGTTAACGAAAATGTCTTCATCAGAAATGGTTTTCGGCGCGTATTTTTTCACCATGAAAAACCATGCTTTTTCGTGCAGATGCGAATCTTGAAACATCGTGCCGTTGAAATCAAAAATAACCCCTTTCATCGAACCGCCCGCCTTTTTTATTTTTTTGCGATTTTGACATCTACATATTGCTCGTAATGAATTTGAACATCTTTCATGACTTTATCATCCGTAATCAGATAGTCCATATCGTGCAAGTTATAGAACACGTAAAAATCTTCCCGGTTGAATTTTTTATTATCCGCCAGCAAAAATTTCGTCCGCGAATTATTCAGCGCGATTTGGTGAGCTTCCCCTTCTTCAATGCTGTAAGAAGAAATCTCATCATTATGTATGCCGTTGGCGCTGATGAAAGCCTTCGTAAAATTGAATTTCTGCAGATTGCCGTTCACGATGGGGCCGACGAAGGCACCGGTATTTTTTCGGAAGTCGCCTCCAATCAGGATGGTATCCGCAGTGTCGCCATGTTTCAAAATATCAAATACGGGATAGTTGTTTGTGATAATCCTGATTCGCTTATGCAGCAGGTGTTTCGCTAAAAGTTCAATCGTCGTGCCGGGCCCTAAAAAAACGGTATCGCCGTCATTTACATAGGAAGCTGCGAGTTCCGCGATCTTCCCCTTCTCCTCCATTTGAACACCCAGTTTTTCATTATGCGATAATTCGTGATCAATGGAATAAGATATGCTCTGTGCGCCTCCGTGAATACGTACGATTTTTCCGGCCTTATCCAGCTCGTCCAGATCTCTTCTCACTGTCATATCAGAAACTTCCAGTTCATCGATAATATCACTCACCGTAATAAACCCCCGCGAGTTTACGATATCGATGATTTTTAAAAGTCGCTCTTTTTTTAACATGTTCAATCATCCCCTCAACTTTACACACAATCTAACATACTGCGGCAATCCGGTCAACAAAAACAAACACTAATAAACAACACAATCAACATAAAAAACAACGACAAACTTACATAACCCCTATAAATACAGATGTTATTTCTTTATGAAGCTATTGACAACAAAAATGTATGCGTTTACTATTAAACAAAAGATAACAATTACAAACATTAACAAACTACAATTCACACATTGGCGAAGGAGGATTCAGTAATGCTCAAATTACCTCATGACTTTATTTTCGGCGGAGCGACTGCGGCATATCAAGCGGAAGGCGCCACAAAAGAAGGCGGCAAAGGGCCTGCGGCCTGGGATGAATTTCTTGAAAAACAGGGAAGATTCAGCCCTGATCCGGCAAGTGATTTTTACCGCCAGTTTCCGGAAGATATTAAACTATGTGAAAAATTCGGAATAAACGGCATCCGCCTTTCTATAGCCTGGACGAGAATTTTCCCTGACGGCACGGGCAAAATCAATCAGGAAGGTGTTGACTACTATCATCGTATTTTCTCAGAGTGCCATAAACGCAACGTCACCCCTTTTGTCACGCTGCATCATTTCGATACACCGAAAGGATTATTTGATCAGGGAGATTTCCTCAACCGCGCTGCAATAGAAGCGTTCGTCAGCTATGCGGAGTTTTGCTTTAAAGAATTCAGCGAAATCAGATATTGGAGCACGTTTAACGAAATTTATCCCACAGCCACCAACCAGTATTTACTCGGGGTTTTCCCGCCATCTATTAAAAGTGATATTACAAAAGTCATTCAATGCCTCCATCACATGATGGTAGCGCATGCGATGACCGTCAATCTTTTTAAAGACGGCGGTTATCCGGGAGAAATCGGGGTCGTCCATTCATTGGAAACAAAATATCCCGCCAGCGGCACAGAAGAAGACCGCCACGCCTGTTTTCTGGATGACGCGTTATCAGTGAGATTCCTCCTCGATGCCACCTACCTCGGCTATTATTCTGAGGAAACCATGCGTGCTCTGGATGAAATCTGTGAGGCAAACGGCGCTTCATACGAGTTTTCAGACAGTGACTTTGACGTGATGAAAAAAGCCTCGACGCGCAATGATTATCTCGGCATCAATCATTATCAATGCCATTTCGTCAAAGCGTACGACGGAGAAACCGTTATTCACCATAACGGAACGGGCGATAAGGGCACTTCGGTCTATAAAGTAAAAGGAATCGGCGAACGAATTTACAAAGAAGGCCTGAAGCGGACCGATTGGGACTGGCTCATTTACCCTGAAGGCATGTATGACATGCTGATGCGCATCAAACGGGACTATCCGCAATATAACAAAATTTACATTACCGAAAACGGCATGGGCTATAAAGATGAGTTTGAAGACGGCATCATTATGGATAAGGCAAGAATCGACTATTTAAAAGTATATTTAGAAGCCGTCAGTAAAGCGATTACCGACGGAGTCAATGTAAAGGGGTACTTCTTATGGTCCTTAATGGATTTATTTTCATGGACCAACGGCTACAACAAACGTTACGGTCTTTTTTACGTCGACTTCGACACCCAAAAACGGTATCCGAAAGAATCGGCCTACTGGTACAAACTTGTAAGTGAAACAAAAACAATCATTTAACGATCATACATGGTGAAAAGAGTCTCTTTTCATCATGTGTGCCGTCTTTAGGAGGTTTTTTCATGACAAAGGAAGAATTGCAGATGCTCGGTTTTGAAATCGTCGCCTATGCCGGCGACGCCAGAAGCACTTTATTGAAAGTCCTGAAAGAAGTCCGTGCCGGAAACTTCGAAAACACGGAAGCAGCATTGAAAAGCGCCGATGAAAATTTAACCCTCGCCCACAATGCGCAAACGAAAATGTTAGCTGAAGAAGCTGACGGCAAGGACATGGAATTAGGGTTTATTTTCGTTCACGGTCAGGACCACTTGATGACAACCCTTTTGCTCCGTGATCTTATTCAGGATTTTATAGAACTCTACCGAAGCCGCCGATAAGGAGTGGAAAAATGAACGGTATCATCAAGCAAATCGAAAAGGGAAAACCGTTTTTCGAAAAAATCTCACGAAACATTTATTTAGGCGCGATCCGCGACGGCTTCTTAACTGCCATGCCTGTTATTTTATTCGCCAGCATTTTCATCCTCACCGCCGCTGTGCCGGAAGTGTTGGGTTTCACTTGGCCTAAAAGTGTTTCTGAATGGCTTTGGAAAGTTTATAACTATTCAATGGGCGCCCTCGGCCTGATCGTTGCGGCAACAAGTGCGAAATGCCTGAGTGAATCAATGAACCGAAAAATGCCGAAAAACAAAGGGATCAACCCCGTTTCAGCGATGCTTGCTTCAGTCGTCGGGTTTCTCATTTTAAGCGTCACTCAAATCGACGGCGGGTTCTCCACGGAATATCTCGGCACAAAAGGTCTTTTAGCCGCTTTTGTATCCGCTTTCATAACGGTGAACGTTTACAGATTCTGCGTGCTGAAAAATATTACGATTAAAATGCCTAAAGAAGTGCCGGGTACCATTTCACAAACATTTAAAGATGTTTTTCCGTTCGCTTTTTCCGTTTTGGCCATGGTGAGCGTTGATTTATTGATCAGGAATACGCTGAACGTATCTTTTGCAGAGGCTCTCTCCTCTCTCTTATCGCCGTTTTTTACCGCCGCAGACGGTTATCTCGGGATTTGTGTCATTTGGGGAATGATGGCGCTGTTCTGGTTTGTCGGCGTTCACGGACCATCTATTGTGGAGCCGGCCATCGCAGCTATTATTTACGCAAATGTGGAGGCGAACCTGCAGCTTCATAATGCCGGTGAGCAGGCGTCCAACGTGCTGACCGTCGGACTCGGGAACTTCGTCGGCACAATGGGAGGAACCGGCGCAACCCTTGTTGTTCCGTTTATCTTTCTGCTTTTCGCAAAATCCAAGCAATTGAAAGCAGTCGGAAAAGCATCCGCAGTTCCGGTGTCTTTCGCAGTAAACGAACCTCTTCTCTTTGCTGCGCCGATCATTTTAAATCCTTATTTTTTCATTCCGTTTGTTGTAACGCCGATGGTGAATGTCTGTCTGTTTAAATTTTTCGTGGATGTCATCGGAATGAACAGTTTTATGTATGTTCTTCCGTGGGCCACCCCGGCGCCCGCCGGCTTGATTCTCGGAACCGGCATGGGGCTCTCGGCTTTTGTTCTGACGGCTGTATTAATCATTGTCGATTTCCTGATATACCTGCCATTCTGTAAAGCTTATGACAAAGTATTAGCGGCGGAAGAAGCCCAACACACCGAGCCTGAAACCGCGCCGCAAAAATCCCGGGAGATACAGCCCGTAATAGCCGGCGCCTCAGAAGACGCGGCTTCCGTCATCAGCACAAATTTTCAGGAATCCTCATCCGCCTTGGAACACGGCACCAATGTGCTAGTGCTGTGCGCCGGAGCGGGAACGAGCGCCATGCTTGCGAACGCACTGACAGAAGGAGCCGAAGAATACAACGTGCCGATTACCGCCTCAGCAGGCGCCTACGGTTCCCATTACGACATCATGAAAGACTTCGATATGATCATTTTGGCTCCGCAGGTCGGCTCTTATTACGATGACATTAAAGAAGATGCGGATCGCCTGCAAGTGAAACTCATCGCAACGAAAGGAGCGGAATATATCAGCCTCACCAGAAATTCACAAAAAGCCATTCAGTTCATACTGGAGCATACCTCAAAATAGAATCGGAGGTTTATCATGGATGCCAAACTTTTGAAATCAAGATTCGAAGACATTTTCAAGAGAAGTAACGGAGAACTGTTTTTCGCACCCGGCCGGATCAACCTGATCGGGGAACATACGGATTATATAGGCGGCCACGTTCTTCCCTGCGCGATTACGATCGGAACATATGCCGTATGCGCAAAACGCGAAGATCACCAGATCCGGTTATACTCAGAAAACTTTCCTGACAGCGGCATTGTCTGCCTTGATCTTTCCGCCACAGCATACAAAAAAGAAGACGGCTGGGCCAATTATCCGAAGGGGATGATCCATTATCTTCTTGAAGCCGGCGGCCAAATAGACAGCGGAATGGATATTCTTTTTCACGGTACGATTCCAAACGGAGCCGGTTTAAGCTCCTCTGCTTCCATTGAAATGTTAACCGGTTCCATTTTAAGAAAGTTATTCAGCCTGGATGTTTCCGATACTGAACTGGCGCTTATCGGAAAAAGAGTCGAAAATGAATTTATCGGCGTGAATTCAGGCATTATGGATCAATTCGCAGTGCAAAAAGGCAAAAAGAACATGGCCATTCTTTTAAACTGCGATAAGCTTGAGCACGAAATGATTCCGGCTGCTTTTAACGGATATAAAATCGTCATTATGAATACGAACAAACGCCGGGAGCTGGCGGCTTCAAAGTATAATGAACGCCGCAGCGAATGCGACGCGGCTCTCACGGAACTGCGGCAATATCGGAATATCGCATCACTTGCGGAATTGACGGGAGAAGAATTCAACGAACTCGAACCTCTTCTCTCCCGTGAAACTTTGCGTAAAAGAGCCCGGCACGCGGTCAATGAAAACGAGCGGACCCTCTCAGCGGCGGAAGCTCTCAAATCGAATGATTTGAAAACGTTCGGGGAGCTGATGAATGCGTCGCACCGTTCTTTACGTGATGACTACGAAGTGACCGGTGACGAATTAGACGCGCTGGCTGAAGCAGCCTGGAAAGAAGGAGCACTCGGAGCGCGGATGACGGGCGCGGGGTTCGGCGGCTGCGCCATAGCCATTGTGGAAAGTGAAGAAACCGCCGGCTTTATCCGGGCCGTTTCATCTCACTACCGCAGCAGGACAGGTCTTGAAGCTTCTTTCTACATCGCGGATATAAGCGATGGCGCGGCTGAATGGAGGGAAAAATAAACCATGGCGATTCTCGTTCTCGGCGGAGCCGGCTATATCGGTTCTCATGCGGTTGATCAATTAGTAAACAAAGGATTTAAAACGATAGCTGTGGATAATCTCCAGACAGGCCACCGGAAAGCCGTTCATGAAAAAGTCGTTTTTTACCATGGAGATATCCGTGACAAACCGTTTCTTCGCTCTGTGTTTGCGAAGGAGAACGTAACAGGCGTTCTTCATTTTGCCGCTCAATCCCTTGTCGGCGAATCAATGAAAGACCCTCTTTCATATTTCAATAATAATGTGTACGGTACGCAAATTACGCTGGAGGTCATGCAGGAATTCGGGGTGAAACACATTGTGTTTTCTTCATCCGCCGCTGTTTACGGCGAACCTGAAAAAGTGCCCATCACAGAAGACATGCCGGAAAAGCCGGAAAGCGCATACGGCGAATCAAAACTCATGGCAGAAAAAATGCTGAAGTGGTGCGATACCGCTTGCGGCATAAAATATGTCTCACTTCGGTATTTTAACGTTGCCGGCGCGAAAACGGACGGTTCCATCGGAGAAGATCATCATCCGGAAACCCACCTTATCCCTATCCTTTTACAAACCGCGCTCGGTCAGCGCGAGGAGGTTTTGATATTCGGCACTGACTATGATACAAAAGACGGCACGTGCATCCGCGATTATGTTCATGTTTCCGATTTAATCGATGCCCATATTCTCGCTCTGGAATATTTGCAAAACGGCGGAGACAGCGGCATTTTCAATTTAGGATCAAGCAGCGGGTTTTCCGTATCAGAAATGGCGGAAGCGGCCCGGCAAGTGACCGAAAGAGACATAAAAGTAAGAGCGGCCGCAAGAAGACCCGGTGATCCAAGCGCCCTCATCGCTTCCAGCGATAAAGCGCGGAACATTCTCGGCTGGAATCCGAAACAAACGGACATATCGGAAATCATTGCGTCAGCATGGAATTGGCATCGGCATCATCCTAACGGATACAAGGACAAATGAAATGGAGGCGGCGGTCATTGACGTTTTTGAATCAGTGGCAGGGTTTCTGAAAGAAAGCACTGTCTTAGGCGACATAAATGGAACAGATGTGATTTATACAAGAAACAGACTTCTCGATCTGCTCGGACTGACGGATTATGCAGAACCGAAACGTATCAAGAAACAAAACAGGCTTCACTATGTGGACGAAATGGTGAAAGACGCGGTAAAACGGTCAATCATAAACGATACGCCGGCTGAAAGAGACATGCTGGGAAGCAGAATCATGGACGTGATCACACCGGCCCCTTCTCTGATCAATGCCGCCTTCAGCGAATTGTTATCAGATTGCCCGAAAAAAGCAACAGATTATTTTTACCGACTGAGCCAAAACAACGACTATATTAAGACGCGGGCCATTCGAAAAAATATCGTGTACCGCTCAATAACACCTTTTGGGGAATTGGACATCACCATTAATCTATCAAAGCCCGAAAAAGACCCCAAAGACATCGCCGCGGTAAAAAACAGTCCGGAAAACCGGTATCCGAAATGCCTGCTCTGTATGGAAAACGAGGGGTATGCCGGAACACCGCATCACCCCGCCCGTTCAAACCACCGCATCATCAGGCTTGACTTAGCGGGAGAACAGTGGGGGTTTCAATACTCTCCTTATGCGTATTACAGCGAGCATGCCATCTTTCTTTCAAGCGTGCACAAGCCGATGAACATCAGCCGCGACAGCTTCAGAAGGCTTCTGGCCATTACGGAAATTTTCCCGCATTATTTCGCGGGATCAAACGCAGACTTGCCGATCGTAGGAGGTTCCATTCTTTCTCACGATCATTATCAAGGCGGCGCCCATGAGTTTCCGATGGCAAAAGCGGGTTCCCTCTACCCTTTTCATATGCGTCATTTTCCAGACGTTCAGGCCGAAACCGTGAAGTGGCCGGTATCAGTGATCCGCCTTCGCGCAAAAGATCCGGATTTGCTGACAGATGCCGCTGCGTATGTTTTTGAAAAGTGGCGGGAATATTCAGACGAAACCGTCAGCATCATCGCGAAGACAAATGAACCCCATAATACCGTCACCCCGATTGCCAGACGCAGGGGAACGGATTTTGAAATTGATCTCGCTCTCAGAAACAACCGCACCTCCGAAGAATATCCGGATGGCATTTTTCACCCGCATCAAGACGTTCATCATATCAAAAGAGAAAATATCGGTCTGATTGAAGTGATGGGGCTCGCCGTTTTACCTCCCCGCCTGAAAGATGAGCTGGCAGAAGTGAAAAAGTATTTACTGAATGAACCTCATGACATCAAAGACATTCATCTTCCGTGGGCTGAAAACATCAAAGCGGATAAAGACGTGACACCGGAAAATGCAGCCGCTGTTTTACAAAAAGAAACCGCGAATGTATTTTTACGCGCGCTGACCGATGCAGGCGTTTTTAAAATGACACCCGAAGGAATTCAGGCGTTTCAGCGTTTCACGACGTTATTGGAGAATGACAGCTGAAACATTCAGAGTGAAATCAATCAACAATCTTTTTTATCAGGAGGTATTGTGATGTTCAAAAACCGATTGAAACGTGTATTTGTAAACGCAATCTGTCTTTCTCTCATTTTCACCGCTTTTACATTTCTTGAGAAGTCTCCTAAAGCAAAAGCGGATGCCTCGTTTGCCTATGGCGCGGATATAGGATGGCTGAAACAAATGGAGGATGAAGGTGTGCGCTGGCTGGATGACGGCGGGAAACAGAAAGATGCCTTGCAGATTCTTAAAGATCACGGAATAAATGCCGTGAGACTGAGAGTGTTTGTGAATCCGCCGAGCAGCTATTATTGGCTGAAAGACGGCACAACATGGACCATGCTCGGCTATAGTGACAAAGCGGGCGTACTTGCGGCGGCCAAAAGGGCAAAAGCGTTAGGAATGAAAGTAATGGTTGACTTCCATTACAGTGACGTGTTCGCTGATCCCGGCCACCAGATCAAGCCGAACCAATGGACCGGCTATTCAAACAGCCAGCTGCAGGCAGCCGTGTATAACCATACGTACGATGTCATGAAAGAACTTAAAAATCACGGCATCTCCCCTGATTGGGTGCAAGTAGGAAATGAAATGAATTCAGGAATTTTACTGCCCGACGGCAGCACGAGAGATTTCAGCAAATTGACCGGCTTACTGAACAAAGGCTATGACGCCGTGAAATCCGTCAGCCCGGCCACCAAGGTCATCAGCCATTTGGCACACGGCACGGACAACAGCCTATTCAGATGGTGGTTTGATCAATTCTTTAAAAACGGAGGAAAAACCGACATCATCGGCGTTTCGTTCTATCCCTATTGGGAAGGTAAGCCGTACTGGGAGCTCACCGGCCATTTATCATCTAATTTGAATGATATCGCCTCACGCTATAACAAGGAAGTCATGGTGGTTGAACTGGGCGGAGATGAAAATAATCCGAAAGATTCCTACTGGACCATAAAAGACACCATAAAACTGGTGAAAGCCGTTCCGAACGGCAAAGGAACCGGCGTATTTTACTGGGAACCCGAAGCTCACTCCAGCGTTCTGTCAGACGCGTATCCATTAGGCGCAACCGCCAAAGTGTCTAAAAACGTCTTGAAATACACAACCGCAATTGACGCTTTTCATGACGCCGCAACAGGAAAATGATTGATGCAATTCTAAAGCAGGCTCTTTTCGCAGCCTGCTTTTTTGTAAGGCTGCAGAGTTGGCCTGTTATGAAAAAGAGCAAGTAACGAATACGGAAAGAAACATACCCGAAAAACCACGTTTCGGTTAAAAAACCGCTTTTTAAATAAAAAACTTCTTCTGTTCCCCCTCCTTCTTATTTCTGCGCACTATCTCTCAGTTCCTAAATAATAACTTTACGATTGTTGAAAAAGAAACAAACATTTTATAATATTGTGTAAGCACCACCGAGCAGGAGGACGGGCCATGAACAAAAAAGAACAGCTCCTCACGGATTTCAGGGACTTTTTTAACAAGATGGTGTGGCTGAATAGGCTGAAGATGGAAGAAAGCCTCAAGGGGCATAAACCTTCTGAAGTGCATTGCATCGAATTCATCGAAAAAATTGAAGACGCCAATGTGACAAAACTTGCGGAGTCCCTTTATATGACAAGAGGCGCTATAAGTAAATTAACGAAGAAGCTTATCAATAAAGGCCTTATCGAAAGCTATCAGAAGCCGCTTAACAAGAAAGAAATCTATTTCAGGCTTACCGAGCAAGGAAAAGTCATTTATAAAATTCACGAGGAATTGCACAAAGAGTTTCAAGAACGGGACAAAATCGTGTTTGAACAAGTAACTGATGAACAATTTGACACAATGCTGAGCTTCGTGGAAACATACAGCAGGCATTTGGATTCAGAAATAAAGAAACTTGGTGCAGACATCAAATCGGAATAAAACCATAGGCAGCCCCGCTCCATGAAAACGGGCTGCCTTTTTATATCCCTCTTATTGTTGACAAAGAAACAAAATCACTCTATTATTTTGTTGACAAGGAAACAAATACAGCAATTTTGAGAGGAGAATAATATGTCAACACATAAAAGAAAGGAACTTCGGCTGCCAAAAGAAGTTCTCACAGCCGCCTGGGCTATTGCACTGGGAGCAATTGCTCCAATGCTTGACTCTACGATGGTAAACATCGCCATCGCCAAACTGACCAAAGACTTCAACACAACATTGGATACCATTCAGTGGTCCGTTACAGGCTATATGTTAGCACTTGCGATTGCAGTACCCGTATCCGGCTGGCTTATGAATAAATATAACGGTAAGAAAATCTTCATCGGCTCAGTCATCGCCTTTGGTGTCATTTCTGTTTTTGCGGGAATGAGCCGTGACGTTTCCAGCTTCATCTTCTTCCGTTTGCTTCAAGGATTCAGCGCCGGCATTATCACTCCGCTTATGTCAACACTCTTGGTTAAAACGGCAGGTCCGGAAAACCTGGGAAAAGTGATGGCAATTGTCAGCACCCCTATGATCTTCGGCCCGATCTTAGGACCTGTCATCGGAGGCTTCATCGTCCAAGGCGCTTCATGGCATTGGATTTTTTACATCAACGTGTTCATCACTTTGATTGCCGCACCGCTTATGATGAAAACCATTCCAGACTTTGAACCATTCAACAAAGATCGTAAACTCGATATTTTCGGGATTATCAATTTGTCATTAATGAGCGCGGCATTGATGTACGGTATTACGAAAGCGGCGGATCATGCATCATTTAACAATAGCGACACCATTTTATGGGCGGGCATCGGTCTTGTTTCAGCAGTCATTTATCTTGTATATAATATGATCAAGAAAAACCAAACCGTGCTGCCTATGAATTTGTTTGCAAACAAGAGCTTCTTAGCATCTTCGATCGGGTTGTTCTTAGCGAATGTTGCCATCATGGGGCCGATGTTAATACTTCCGCTGTTTTTTCAAGACATTCGTCATTTCACGGCAGTCGGAGCAGCACTCGCTTTAATCCCTCAAGGAGTCGGAATGCTCGTGACTCGTCCGCTGATCGGAAAAATGATTGATAAGATCGGTGCGAAATACGTGGTTACGGTCAGTCTTGTTCTTTCGCTGATCGGATCTATCCCGCTTATTTTTATCACCGATAACACAAGTATGATTTGGATTTCCGTCGTATTATTTATCCGCGGCACCAGTTTTGGAGGAATTATGCTCCCATTAATGAGTGACGCTTATACAGGTCTTGACAGCAAACGGCTTCCGGAAGCAGGTGTCGGTATTCATATGATTGAAAACCTCGGTTCCAGCTTTGGGTCAGCTGTGATCGCAACCGTTACCGCAACTGTCATACAAGGATTGCAGCCAACGATTCCGAACAGTTTAAAAGGCTACCATGCCGGATTCTTAGTATCCGTCATCATCCTTGCGGCCATCTTCATTCCAAGTCTGTTCCTTACCCATAAAAAGACTGTGATATAAAGAACTTTTCAAAGAAAAAAACCCTTGCGCAGCAAGGGTTTTAATGAATGAAACTGATGATTGTTACCGGCAGAGTCGGCCAACAACAGACAAAGCCTTTTACTCACTCACATTGCTTTTCATTAACCATTCTACTTCCGTTAATTCTTGTTTTTGAACGTCTTTTGTGTGTTTTTTCGTAAAATGGACTTTAACAGCTTCTTCGTTTTCCCAAATCTCCCAAAGCATAATTTTGCGTTCTGATGGTTCAAGCGGATGAGCATGGAACTGAATACAGCCTTCTTCTTTGTTCGTTTCTTCCTCAAGTTTTTTGAATTCCTTCATTATTTCATTAAGGTCTTTATCACTGATGATTTTTAAGCATGCCGTTATGTAATGCATCGAAACTCCCCCTCTTCCCATCATTTTATGGCTTTACATTATAACATCGAAACCGGCATACCGCATTCTCAACATATAAAAAACCGTCCATAAAAAATGAACGGCAATGTTTATTTAAGATCATTAAGAGCGACTTTTGCAGCCTCAGCGATAAGAGCATTATGATAATCGGCATCTTCCGTAAATCGGTTTGACAGGATTGCCAAAACGATTGGAGCTCTGTCAGGCGGCCACACGATCGCAATGTCGTTTCGCGTCCCGTAACTTCCGGCTCCGGATTTATCGCCGACTTCCCATCCTGCAGGAGCGCCTGCCCGAATCAGTTCGTCGCCGGTAGCGTTGCCCCGCATCCAATCCGTTAAGATCGTGCGCTTGTCAGTCGTGAGAGTGTTACCTAAAGTGAACGCTTTAAGATCAGTTGCCAGTGCCTTTGCTGTGCTTGTGTCACGACGATCCCCGGGAATCGCAGAGTTTAGATCCGTCTCGAATCGATCCGCTTTCGTTACATGATCCCCGATCTGTTTCAGTGATTTTTCGAAACCTTTAGGGCCGCCAAGCTGCTGCAGCAATAGGTTCCCGGCAGTATTATCGCTGTAACGGACAGCGGCTTCTGAGATTTCTTTCAGGCTCATGCCTGTATCCAGGTGTTTTTCTGTGATTGGAGAATATGTAACTAAATCGTCTTTACTGTAGCGGATGATGGCATTAAGTTTTTCATTTGAGCTTTTCTTCAGAACAGCAGCTGCGGCCAAAACTTTATAGGTTGATGCGTAAGCAAACCGTTCATTCGGCCGATAGGCGATTGTCTTGTTTGAACCTGTATCAATCGCATAAACCCCAATCCTGGCATCAAATTTTTTCTCAAGCTGAACAAATTTTTTGTTCGTTGTACAGCTTGTCATTTTTGTGTCTTCTATGGATTTTGCTTCAGCGTGCGTAGAGCCGAATAAAGGGCTGAAACCGGTAAAGCTTAAACATAAAAGTCCAATGCATAGTCCAACTTGTATTCTCGCTTTATTTTTCACACTCAGGCCTCCTCATTATAATGTTTTTGTATACATCTTCTAATTAACATTACAAACAGGATGAAAGTCAATATATTTCCTGTGAGATGTTTTCCGTGACAGTTAGGAAATCAGCTGAAATTTTCAATTAAAACACTCGCTGACGGTAAACAACCAGAGTCAATCAATCGAGCAGAAATGTTTACTGCCCCCACGAAGGCGGTCAAAGCCCGCAATTTAACGTTAGATTAATAGATAATACTCTAACAGGAAAGATCCTCGGCTCAAAAGAGCATTAACCATTTAACAAATAATTTGAGGTGATTTTATGTAAATCTGTTTTTTGTTAAGAGGTTTTGTTACTCTGATTACTGCTTTTATTCGTTGAATACTCATTCACTTCAAAAGTAAGGATATTCTTAAAAATAACATGATCTTTTCTGTTCTCAAACGGACCAATATTATTGTCGTGTTTGTCCACCTCGTATCTAGAAGGGCCTGTTCCCGAGTCTTTTTGATCGTACCAGTTAACGAAACTATTTAACTCTTCCATCGAAAGATCAAATTCTTTTTCAAGTCCGTTTGTCATTGTTATAGTAAGGATAGCTCGATCAGCGTGCCCTTCCTCAGGAATATTGCCACCAGAACTCGGATCTCCCAAGTTGTCATCTGGGTTTTTCTCTGTATACACCTGAACTGTTTTCACCATACCTGATGTATCTACAGCAATAGAGCCACCTTTAGTAGTTCCCCCGATAATAAAAATATTATTTTTTATTGTCGCCGCACCTGCAGCTACTCGAGAACTGGTTAGATTTTGAAAATCGTTAACTGTATTTGCAACAGGGTCATAAATTACTGAACTATTTGATGCTTTTTTACTTGAATCTGATCCTCCCATTAAATAAATTTTATTATTGTAAACCGTAGAAGCTATATAGCTTAATTTATCCCTCAAAGAGTATTTAAAGGTCCAATTATCAGTTTTGGGATCATACTCAAAAATGCTATTACTAAAACCACTTTTATTTTCGCCACCAATAGCATAAATTTTCTCTTTTACTGTTGCTGTGCTTAAAGCTCTTAATGGAATCGGCAGAGAACTTTTTTCAGACCAGGTTTTAGTATCAGTATTGTAAATATAAGTGTTGGAAGTTGGACCTTCACTAGGATTAAATCCACCTATTAAATAAATATCCTTCCCTATAACTGTTGCAGATGATCCCGTTAGAGGTTTAGGTAATTCTATACCTTTTGTCCATGAATCTGTGTTAATGTCATATACTTCAACAGTTTTTAAATAGGTCTTCGAACCAGAATTATCCTCGCCATAACCTCCGATTACATAGATTTTATGATCAACAACTGCAATAGCTGCACCTTCTCTCCCTTCATTCATAGAAACTTTTTCAATCCATTTATTTTGTTTAGGATCATATACATAAATTTGGTTTTGAACTTTGCCGTTATTATTACCACCAATTACATAGATTTTACCGTCAATAACCGCAGTACTAAAAAGAGATAGTTCCTTTGGTAAATCCTCTTTACCTTCCCAAGTTTTCACTTCAGTTTGATCTGCATTTTGAGCTTCTACTGATGCAGTAGTAGTGAGTAACGCACTTAAAAAAATAAGAAACAAAACTATAAGTATGTTTTTCTTCAAAAAAATCACTCTCCGAAAAGTTAATCTAGAAAAGAACAATACTATTATCGGTAAATTTTTAAATTTATTTATAAAGAATGATCTTTGATCTTTACTTTGTAAAGTATTAGTTCAGCTACCTACCTTTTTATAGACCTGAAACCTTCTATACGCATTTTTCCGTTTTTCGGAACATTACCACCAGCAATCCAAATTCTTTACCTTTTTATTCGGATTGGGATAGATAGCCGCCAGCGCACCCGCTTGCATCTGTTTGGACAACAGCTGACCAACAATCTTCCACTTTAAAAAAGGGCGTCAGCAATTCTTTCCTTATCCCAACACTTACCTCTCCCTCAGCTTCTTGAACGATTGCGTATTCTTCTGGCAGCGCATCAATTAAGCGAGGATCAGTAAGAATCGTCCTTTGATATGCGTCTCTTCTGTCAGCACCTCGGCGGGCGCCGGGCTGTCTTCCGTTCTGCAGCCATTCAAGAGTGAATGCAATATCGCTGATCATGCTACTGATCATCTTTTTGTCGTTGATCTGTTCAGCCGTCAGATTGACTTCAGCCGTATCTTTGTAGAGCCGGTACATTTTTCTTATTTCTCTTAATGCTCATTTGTACTCAATGATTAAATCCTGCATTCTGATTCCTCCCTTATTTGCGCTTAAATGCGCCGCCCTTGCCTCGTTTAAGTATTTGCATGTTCGTCTCATCATTTGTTGCCAGAAACGATCTGAGCGCTCTGCGTGTTATTATTGGGCTTGTTCTTTTTCTGCTTCATGTCATCCCTCCGCTCAAATAAAAAACGGACACCAAACAAACAGCGCTAATGCTGTAAGTTCAGTGTACGCAGGCTTTCCGTCTTGGACTTAGATATTAAGATCTTCTCTTTGGTTTTTTTATAGATCGCTTACCTTTTTCTAATAGATAATTATAAAAAAGTGTTTCCAGCAATTTGTAATTTTTATTATAACTTGATTTGTTGTGAAAAGAATGTATTGTTGTAAAAACCATAGATCCTAATACAATTGTACTAATCCCTAATATAACCCATAGCCACATGGCTTGATTAAATTCTTCTTGTCTAAAATATGTCTCTTCAACAGCACTATTAATAATAAGTGTAAAAAAACTGGTAATCATTGAAACAAAAATAGTAGGAATGATAATTTTTAAAAAAGTTGTTACAGAACCTGCTTGTCTATCTTCATTACTTGATTTCAAATAAGGTAAAAGATACTTCTCTATTTGGTTTATATTAAATTTACGAGTTTCCAGATGTTCTTTAAAAGCTTCATAAATTTTTGCTCTTCTTAAAAGATAGATTTTACTATAGCCAGATAACAATGCAAACTTAGTTAAGGCCTTCCTTATACTAAAAAAAGCGATAATTAAACAAACCCAGGAACTAGCTACTAATCCAATTAAGAACGTTTTTCCCTGAAGGTAATGATATAAGACAAAAACACATAATATTAAAGCGATTAAATAAAATATTAATTTACAAATTAGTACAACAAAAATCCTATTCTTTTGGACTTTTTCTTCTTCTTCTTTTAAAAAGGGTGAATCAATATAAAAGTATTTAAATTTCTTAACCCTACTCACTTCCTGATAAAGCTTGAACAGTTCATTTTCAACATCTATCATAATGTCACACCACCTCTGTACATTCTTACGAAGAGAATTATTAAAAAGATTCACTTTTTTTAGGAAGTGACCAAGGTTAGTGATATCCTATTCCTTATGGGAACAGAACCTAGAAGCCAGCAATAATCACCTCTTTTTCTCCGTATACTTATCAATATCTTGAAAAAACGCCGGGGCCGTGAATGCAATGATTGCACCTATTAATGTGATGTTCGCTTTCATGTCCGGCCTATATTCGTACTGAAAATAAAAACCAGAATCCTAACCCCATCAGCAGAAAAACTATTCTCAGCGCCATCGAATCCCCCTTATTTGATTTGAAATTCAGCTGATTCAAATGTTCCGATATAGTTCCTCTTGCCGGAATCAGAATAACAGTCCAACTGAATGACATAGGTTCCTTTCCCGGTCTTATTCCGGATCGTTTTCACGTTGAATGATTTCAGAGGCGTTGCCGTTCTGAAGCTACCCCGTTGCACTAAATTCGTATCAGTCAGCCCACTGCCACTGCGCTTCTTGTATACGCCGGCCGTGTAATAAAGTGTTCTTGATCCTTTTTTCTCGGCTTTCCAGTCCACAGTGGAGGCGCCGGCCTTGTATGTCGCGGTATACATGGCCGGCCGCTCCACCCGAATTCATTTTGCCATCTGGACCATGCGGCGGAAGCAGGCGGCGCAACGGCCGCCGCTCCCGGAAGTAATACTGCTGATAGAATGATTGATTTGAATTGTTTTTTCAATTTTAATGCTCCTCCTGCTTTTTATATTCTGCTATTTCCTTAGGGGTAGCCTTTCGGACTCCGTCTGTGTCTGTCCTGTTTGCCACTTGAGCGCCTTCCATGTTTTTTATCTCGCTGACGACTCCCAAATGCTCTAAATACACATGATCACCAATCTTGAAACGATTCAGTTTGGCCCGCTCCTCGGTCATGCTCCTGTATTCAGTCGCGGCTTTCATTTTTAATTCAGCCAGACACATTTGACAAAGGGTTACTGTTACAGAATTGCCGTTAAAATCAGTAAACGAAACCGATCTGACAGATTCCTTTCCCGGGTGCATCGTGCATGTTTTCTTCATAGGCGATGGCCGTGTAAATTCAATCATTCCGCTTCCTCCTCAAAAAAAGTCTTTTCGTCCCTCTGACATAACTCGGATGAATGGGAAGTTCCATACACCCGCATTCGAACTGTCACAACACATGGAGATTGCCTTTCCTTCGCCGTCTGACAGATTTTCCTACGTCCTACATAGCTGTAAGCCTATATTCCTTTATATTCCCAATGCCCGCCGCACTTCCCTGTTAAGATGAAGTTTTTAAAGCTGTTGACCAGTTGCCCAGGTTGGTTCCATGCGGAAAGCCGTTTGGGCCGCCGTATCCCAATTCATTCGGGTGAATTTCAGCCCTCTAATATGTGTGTATGCTTTTCAAAGGAGGTGCGTCACATGATGTTCTAACAACCGATTCAACCCAAAGCTAACTCTACCCCAATTCCCGATCTTAAAATAAGTAAATTTACCCAGAACAAATTAATCATTTTGCACTTTCAAAATACTTATTTGGCTTTTCCTTCATTCTTCCATGGTAATATCTTGTTAAAGTATTTCGTATGAAAGGATATGGTCATGAGAGTTTTCGAAGCAACCACCCTCCTCGCCGCCGCCAAACAGCGTGCGAGTGAATACAAAGAACTGCGCGGCCAGATGGTCAATCTGAAAAAAGCGTTTCAAGGTATGGCTGACCTCGGTGACAGCGACTTTTCAGGCCGGGGCGCTGACAACATCAAAGCCTTTTTCCAAGACCACGCCGGCGTCACAGACAGCTGGCTTGATCTGATCGACATGAAAATCGCATTTCTCACAAGCCTTCCCGGCAAGGTCGAAGATGCCGGACTTTCCAGTTCACATGTGGAGGAATCTTTCCTGGAGCATGAACTCACCCACGCCCTCAGCAAATCAAAGGCGATGATGGAAGGGCAAAAAAAGGACATGGGGTCCATCCTCAGAGAGATCGAAGACATCATCTCGCTTGATCTGTTTTCAACGGAAAGCACGGATCAAAAGCTGTCTTCAGCTGACAAAAAAAGAAGCGAAACGATACATAAACTCGGCAAACTTGATCACGATCTTACGAAAGAATACGCAGAAACCGAAGCGAACGAACAGTTCATCCAAGCCGACTTTGAGCAGCTTCAAAACGCTACGGGCAAAGGAAAAAACGCCACGCCGCTTCACTACAACGCCAAGGCGTACCGTGAAAGCGACACCCATAAGAAAAAAGGCGAGATTGCAAGACATTCGGATGCTTATTTGACGATTAAAAAGGAAGAGGCGAAAGAGCGTGAAATCAAGGATCTGAAGAAAAAGCTGGCCGATGGTGTCACCGATCCGGATGAGTATTTGGAAA
>NZ_JBSJQA010000003.1:0-298184 GCF_053663455.1 Bacillus sp. JK62 | reverse complement strand
ACGCCATCGGGAGCATCGTCGGACTAAAAGGTTCCGGCTCAGCTGTAAAAGTATCAAGCAAGCTCGCCAAAACAGGTGCCGCCAAAGTGGATAACGTCTTGGAAGCCGGTGAAAAAGCGGCTGCAAAACATGTAAAAACCGGGATTGAAAAAGGAAAAAATTATATCAATTCCGTTTCGAAAAATAAGTACCAACCCGCGCTTGCCGGAATAGCACAGGATATTGAAAATACTCACAATGTGAAGAATACGCCTTTATTGAAAAGTATTATTGAAGATCAGAAAGAAAGTGTTCTCAGTAAATCTGTGACTTCAAATTTTAGTACAGGAAAAAGCAAGTATACCGCCGGTACAATGAAACATATTTATCATGGAGAAGTTAATAAACGCGGTAAAGCAGTTGGCTACCACCATGAAAGAATGATGGGCGGGAAGATTATACCAGGTACAGAAAAGAAACCTGACAAAAATGGAGTGTATATGGCGAAAGTTGAAGTCGGGTCTGTAAAAAAGATAGCGGATTCAAGTTTCTTTCCAAGGGAATGGAACCGCGTTGATGTATTAAAAGCAATTGACGAAGCTTATCATACTAGAAAACAAGTACGTTCAAATAAGTATAGGGGAATCACTTCAACAGGAATTAAAATTGAAATGTATTTAAATAGTGACGGAACAATAGCAACAGCATATCCATTATATAAAAAATAATCTAAAAGGTGAACGTGATACATGAAATATTCATACAGGTTTGATAAAGATCCATTTGGTGATATAAAAATAGTTTTACCAGAAGAAATCAGTCTTTTCTCTGACTTCATTGAAAATATTACAACAATAGAACAAACTGATGAGTATATAGAATACATTCAAAATGTTTTAAAGGGGATACATGAGGATTTTGAAATTGATTTAAACGGGATAAGTGTATTGATAAAAAAAGATGTTACCGATGTTGAAAACCCTTTTTTGATCGATGACCCTTATAAAAACTCAATAGAAACAGACCAATTTAAAGAGCTATTATTAATATGGAGAAACAAAATTCCTGAGATATTTAAAGGTTAAGTACATTCATTATTCTACGCGGTGAAATTTGGTTCTTAACCTTTATTGAGCCGGTATTCAAATTTCCCAGAGACCAAGATATTAAAGCCTTTCTCATAAGAGATGGGCTTTCATAGTGCGTGATATTTGAGTAACATGTCAGACCCCACTTGCCGATAAGGTCGGAAAGTATAGTTCCGTTCTGAGTGATCCAAAAAACATTAGTAAAATAAAAAAATGGCTCTCTAATTCTGATAATAGACCTCCTAATGCCTTAAACAAGTTACAGACAAATAAAACAACACATTGAATTCCCCAAGATAAAAGAAAGCCCTTCTCTTATGAGAAGGGCTTTATCTATGTTTTCAATAGGATAGACTTTCTTCAGTCCGTAGAAAAGCACATCGAGATTGCGCGTAGTCTTCCGTAAAGTACGTTCCTTTTTGACGCGTTTTCTGTTCTATTTGCGGACATATTACCGCCTCCATTTCGGTTAAGTCACCGAAATAAAAACCGCTACCCTGCGCCTTAATACGACTAAGTCAACACAATAAAAAACGGCTAGAAACGTTGATATAACGCCTCTAACCGCAGTGTATGATTCCGACTGGGCTCGAACCAGCGACCTCTACCCTGTCAAGGTAGCGCTCTCCCAGCTGAGCTACGGAATCATGATATGTATGTGTTGCTGGGTATGTTGTTGTCTCTCTGACATTTATAATTATATATCCTGATTTCTCATTCGTCAACACTTTTTTTATCTAAAATAAAAAAGGGCGCGTCGCAAAATTGACGGCGCCCTTTTCGTTTATGATCTCACTTGGGCGGGGGTTATTTTTTTCAATGCCTGTTCGAAGTCCCGTTCTAAATCTTCGGCGTTTTCGACTCCGACGCTCAGGCGCAGAAGGCCGTCTGTGATGCCGCGTTTCTCCCTCTCTGCTTTCGGCATGGCGGCATGCGACATGGCTGCAGGGTATGAGAGAATGGACTCGACAGCGCCGAGGCTGACGGCAAATACCGGAAGCGATACGTTTTCGACCAGCTTTTTGACGGCTTCTTTGCTTTCCAATTCAAAGGACAGGACGGCGCCCGCTCCGCTCGCTTGACGTTTATGGGTATCGGCTCCCGGGTGTCCGGCAAGGCCGGGATAGTAAACGTTTTTGATGGCGGGATGCCCGTCAAAATAGGCAGCCAGCCGTTCAGCCGTCCGGCTCGCTTTTTCCAGTCTGACCTGCAATGTTTTTAAGCCTCTCAATACGAGCCAGCAGTCCTGAACACCGAGCACCGCTCCAAACGAGTTTTGCAGCTTATACAGCTGATTGCCGAGCTCTTCATCTTTTACGGCGGCAAGGCCTGACAGCACGTCACTGTGGCCGCTTAAAAATTTCGTCGCGCTGTGAAGCACGATATCTACACCGAGATCAAGCGGACGCTGCAGAGCAGGCGTCATGAATGTATTGTCAAGGTATGTCAGACAGCCGTGATCCTTTGCCAGTTTGACGACGCCCTTAATATCCGTGATGCCGAGCGTCGGGTTTGACGGTGTTTCCATATAAATGGCTTTCGTGTTCGGACGGATGGCGCGGGCGACCGCTTCTGTGTCCGTCATATCGACAAAGGTATGTTCGATTCCGAAACGGGACAGAACCTCAGTCACCATGCGGAATGTTCCGCCGTACACATCCTCCGTGACGAGAACATGGTCGCCTTGGGATAAGAGCAGAAATGCCGTCGAAATCGCCGCCATACCGGAGCTGAAAGCAAAACCTCTCGTTCCGCCTTCAAGACCTGCGATCGTTTCTTCAAGCGCTGTTCTTGTCGGTGTGCCGGAGCGGCTGTAATCATATGTCCCGAATTCTTCAAATGAAGACTGATGGAATGTCGAAGCATGCTGGATCGGCACGCTGACGGCTCCGGTGGCTCCGTCTGTTTTAAATGGATTGTGCACGAGCTGGGTTTCCAACGTCCAATTGTGATTACTCATATGACACGGCCCCCTCTTTTACTTGCTGTAATGCCTGCTTTACATCCCGCTTCAAATCTTCTGCATGTTCAATGCCCACTGAAAAACGCAGCAGGCGGTTGCAGACGCCGTTTGCGATACGGATGTCTTCCGGAATGTCCATGTGCGTCTGTGTCGCGGGGTATGTAATAAAGCTTTCCACCCCGCCGAGACTTTCTGCGAAACAAATCGTTTTCAGCGCCTTTAAAAACGGATTGACCCATTCTTCTTTTTGCAGCCGGAAAGACAGCATTCCGCCTTTTCCGGGATATAACACGTCGGCGATTTCCTCTTCCTGTTCTAAAAATTCTGCAAGTTCACGGGCGTTTTCTTCATGACGGCGCATTCTGAGTCCGAGTGTTTTCATCCCTCTCATTAAAAGCCACGAATCAAACGGCGGGAGAACGGCGCCGATCGCATTTTGGTGATTAAACATGATGTCGCCGAGCTCTTCATCCTTAACGACAGCCAGACCGGCAAGGAGATCATTGTGCCCGGCTAAATATTTTGTGGCGCTGTGAATGACGATGTCCGCTCCCAGTTCAAGCGGGCGCTGGAGCACCGGAGTATAAAACGTATTATCCACAATTAAAAGCAGGCCGGCTTCTTTCGTAATCCGGGCGATTTTTTCAATGTCCGCCTCCTGCATTAACGGGTTTGTAGGCGTTTCAACAAATACCGCTTTCGTGTTTTCCGTTAATTTGGAGCGTAAACAGTCTTCATCGCTGAAATCATCGTAAATAAAGCTTAAGCCGTATTTTCTCCATTCATTTTCAAACAAACGGTATGTGCCTCCGTATAAATCGGAGGATACAATCAATTCATCCCCGCTTTTAAATAAAGCCATAATCGTTTGAATGGCTGCCATTCCCGAGCTGAAAGCAAAGCCTCTCGCACCGTTTTCCAACACGGCGATAGCGTCTTCGACGAGCTGGCGTGTCGGGTTTTTCGTGCGCACGTAATCAAAACCTGTAGATTCTCCTATTCCTCTATGGCGGTAAGCGGTGGACAGATAAATCGGCGGACTGACCGTTCCTGTTGCTTCTTCGCTTCTATTTCCAATTTGGGCTAATTTTGTTTCAACATGCTGCGTCATCAGTAAGCACCATCCTTTTCAAAAATAAAAAAGCTCCCTCTTCATAAGAAGAAGGAGCTTTTCTCTTCCTCTTATCTTCCAAGCATGTGAATCGCTTGCTGGATTTAGCACCTTGGCACTTTGCCTTCCCGCGGCAAAGCAAACCGGTTGCTGAGGTTTCAAAGGGCCAGTCCCTCCACCTCTCGTGATAAGAATATTGTTTTGTATTTTCTGATTGTTCTATATTAACGCACTATAAAATGGATTTCAACAACTTTTTAATTTTCTGAACTCTCGCAAGAAGTGCATCTGAAGAAAGAAATTTCTAATAATTCATGGTACAATAGGGAAAAACCATCAAGACAAGAAGCGGCCTGGAGGAATGCGAAGTGGCACCGAAAACCGGAATCATTCATGAGAAAAAACTTTTCTCTCATGAGCTTAAAGAAGAAATGACCGTTTTGGTCTACCTGCCCAACACTTACTCCCCTCTGTATAAATATCATACGGTCATCGCCCAGGACGGCCATGATTATTTCAGATTAGGAAGGATCGGGCGGCAGGCGGAAGAGCTCATGTCAAAAGGGGAAATTGACCGCTGCATCATTATCGGCGTCCCATATAAAAATGTGCGGGAGCGAAGAAACACATACCATCCCGAAGGCTCTAAGTTCGCCTCATATAAACGGTTTATCGCAAATGAGCTCGTTCCTTTTATCGACAAAGAATACCCCACTTATCAAGTCGGATACGGCCGCACCATGATCGGGGATTCCCTCGGCGGAACCGTCTCGCTCATGACGGCGATTGACTATCCGAACATGTTTGGAAACGTCATCATGCAGTCTCCGTATGTTGACGGGCACGTGCTGGATGCCGTCCGGCAGTCGGAGGATCTCAAACAGATTTCCGTTTATCATCAAATCGGAGAAAAAGAAACCGCCGTCCACACGACGGACGGCCAGGTGCTTGATTTCACCGCGCCGAACGAAGAGCTCAAACAGCTGCTGGAAAGCAAACAGTCCGAATACACGTATGAAACCTTTGACGGGGATCATAAATGGACATACTGGCAGCCGCTCATCACGCCGGCGCTGAAAAAAATGCTGTAACCATTCATTTAAGGAGGGAACTTTCATGAAATACGGTATTGTTTTATTTCCATCAAAAAAATTACAGGATCTCGCCAATTCGTACCGGAAACGCTACGACCCGAGCTACGCGCTCATTCCGCCGCATCTGACGGTAAGAGATCCGTTTGAAGCGACAGAACAGGAAATCGAGCAGGTCGTATCACAGCTGAGACAGACGGCGAAAGAGTCGCATCCGCTCGTTCTGAAAATCACAAAATACAGCTCGTTTTCTCCTGTGAATAATGTGATATATATGAAAGCAGAGCCGACGGAGGAATTAAAATCTCTGAGTGAGAAATGCTACTCAGGAGCATTATCCGGCGAGCCGGAATACAGCTTCGTTCCGCATGTCACGGTCGGCCAGAAGCTGTCGTCAGATGAACATTCCGACGTACTCGGACAGCTGAAAATGCAGGACATTTCCCACGAAGAAGTCATCGACCGTTTTCACCTGCTCTATCAGCTGGATAACGGCTCATGGACTGTGTACGAAACATTTTTATTAGGCGGAGGAGAATAACTGCTTGGAATCCATCATCGTAAAAACTGAAAAACAGCTGAACGACGCTTTTTTCGTCAGAAAAGAGGTCTTTGTGAAAGAACAGCACGTTCCGGAAGAAGAAGAGATTGATCAATTCGAAGACACGTCAGAGCATATAGTCATATATGACGGAGGCCAGCCGGTCGGAGCCGGCAGATGGCGCTTGAAAGACGGGCATGGAAAATTAGAGCGCATCTGCGTAATGAAAAGCCATCGTTCTTTAGGCGTCGGGGCCATCATGATGCAGGCGCTTGAAAAAGCGGCGGCCGCCCAGGGTGCCGGCAGCTTTATCTTACATGCGCAGACGCAGGCGGTTCCGTTTTACGAAAAACAAGGATACCGCGTCACATCCGGCGAAGAATTTCTCGATGCGGGCATCCCCCATCTGGAAATGATAAAGGAATACAAACAATAAAATCAAAAGCACTCCTGTTGATATGACAGGAGTGCTTTTTTTATGAAAATCATACCATTTCATGAATTTTATTGTATTTCATGGAAGGTTAATGTATGTTTAGTATACTAAGTATTACAATTCATACAAAAAATACAATTCATATTTCGGAGGGATAAACATGACGGCACCAAAAGGAAAGCACATATTCGGGACTGTTAAAGTGGGCACAAAAGGACAGATTGTCATTCCTAAAGAAGCAAGAGATGTTTTCGATATAAATCCGGGGGATTCACTGCTTATGCTTGGGGATGACCAGCAAGGTATCGCACTTGTTAAACAAGAACTCTTTTTCGAGTTTGCAAAAGATATTTTAAACGCTAAGCAAATCGACGCAGATAGCGAGGATGAGTAAATGCACGCGATTGAGCTGAAGCAATTAACGAAACATTATAAAGAAACCGCCGCCGTTGACCGTCTTGAGTTCTCAGTTGAGAAAGGGGAATTTTTCGCTTTACTCGGTGAGAACGGAGCCGGAAAAACGACATTAATCAGTATGCTTTGCGGACTTCTTTCTCCGGATGAGGGTGATGCATCAGTGCTTGGACACAGTATTTTGACTGATTTGGATAAAATAAAACCGAAATTGAATATGTCCCCGCAGGAAACAGCCATCGCTCCTCATCTAACCGTACGGGAAAACTTAGAGTTTATAGCCGGAGTCTACGGAATTCCGAAAAAAGAAGCAAAAAAAAGAACAGATGAGATGCTCGAATTGTTTCAATTAAAAGAGAAAGAAAGAGCAAAAACAAAAACCTTATCAGGAGGAATGCAGCGCCGTCTCAGCATCGCAATGGGCATGATTACAAAACCGGATATTTATTTCTTAGATGAGCCGACATTAGGGCTGGACGTCCGTTCACGCCGCGAGTTGTGGAAAAATCTTGAGACATTAAAGGGTGACATGACGATTATTTTAACAACACACTATTTAGAAGAGGCTGAAGCCCTGGCAGACCGTATTTGCATTTTAGAAAATGGGACTTTAAAAGCACTGGGCACGGCGGAGGATCTGAAAAAACAAACACATTCAGCCACATTTGAAGATGCCTTTTTAGCGATTTGTGACGGAGAGGCGGGTCTTTATGCTTGATTTCGCCATTCGCAACCGCAAAGAGATTTTTCGTGATCCCTTATCTATCATCCTTGGAATCGCACTGCCTGTTATTCTATTGTTTCTGTTTACGGCGATTGAAAAAAATGCGCCGCTTGATACCTTTAAAATTCAGCACTTAGCACCCGGACTCATTGTTTTCGGTTTCGCTTTCCTTACGATGTTCTCTGCATTGCTGATCGCAAAAGACAAACAGACCGCCCTTTTGACCCGTTTGTTTGCTTCCCCTTTAAAAACAGCCGATTATGTCATCGGTTACGCAATGCCGATGCTGCCGTTAGCCATTTTACAAATCGTCATTTGTTTTATCGCAGCTGCGGCTGCCGGTTTATCCGCCGAGTGGATGAATCTTCTCGCAGGTATCGCTGTCTTGCTGCCGATTGCGATGATGTCCGTTTTCTTCGGTTTATGTTTAGGGGCTGTGTTTACGGACAAACAAATTTCAGGTATCGGAACGATTTATATTACACTCGTGCAATTTCTGGGCGGAGCTTGGATGGAGGTGAGCCTGCTCGGTGACACATTCAAACATATCGCTTATGCCTTACCGTTTGTTCACTCGATCGAGCTGGCCCAGGAAGTCATATCCGGAGATTATTCTTCCTTTCATCAGCATATTTGGCCGATAGCGGGATATACCGTTTTGGCGCTTGCACTTGCTTTCCTCAGTTTTATGAAAATCAGGAAGAGATAAAAAAAGCCGGCACTCCGTAATGGGAGCGCCGGTCTTCTTTTTTACGTTTCTTTCAGAAGGCTTATCGTATGCGGCAGCAGACGGTCATCCCCCGGACTGCCATGGCCCGGAACGACAATGCTGATGTCCTGATATCTTTTCATGACTTTGCGGACGGCGCGCGGCCACTGATCCGGATAAAAGCCCGGAGTTGGCACGATTTCCTTTGTTTCGAAAGCCTTGATTAAGCAACCGCCGAATAAGAGCTTATCCTCAGGCAGCCAGACGGTCATATTGTCTTCCGTATGCCCTTTTCCCGGATAAAACGTTTCAATTTTCATATCGCCAAACTGCAGCTTTGTCACGTTTTTCAAATCTCCGAGCGGCCGGTGATATCCCTGCTGCCGGGCGAAGTCGGCGGTCAGCTTCGTGCTGTGCACCTTTACACCGTATTTGTACAGTGTGTTCAGCCCGCCGATGCGATCGTCATGGGCGTGTGTCACAATGGCATCGGTCATCCTTTTGCCGGGAAACCGCTGTTTTATTTCTGTCATTAATTGCTCTGTGAGACTGTCATTCCACGGAGTATCAATCAGTACGATTCCTTTGGAAGTTTCAAGAAGCAATCCGTTCGCAGGGACGGGACTTCCGTCTGCCGTACCGATGCTTGTATGCATCCAGACATGCGGCGCCAGCTGTGTAAGAGTGACATCTTTTGCTGCGGAGCTCTCCGCCGCGTGTGCCGGTTTCATTCCGGCAGTAAAGAGGCCGAATAGAAATAACCCCGCAATTAATAATGAAAGCTTTCTCAAATTGAATCATTCCTTTCCGCATCTTTCATCTATACGGCTCAAAAAAACCCGGACATTTCCGGGCTTTTTCACACGTATTGATTTATCAACCGGCCTTTTCCCATGATTTGCGGCAGACGGGAAAGAGAGCGCTTACGTTTTTCTTCATGCACTTTCTTTGCTGCGGCTGCGGTGTTTTCCTGGCGGCGCTCCACCTCTCTGTACACCCTGTCATTGGCGAGGGCGGCCGCTTTCGTAATACCGGCGTAATCAGGCTTATAACCTGCTGCCCGGTTTGCGTATTGAGAATACTGCTGGTTTTGAATCCGTCCTGCATAAATCATATGTACCCCTCCCCTTCGCTTTTCATTTCCCTTAATCTTACTTTTTGAAACGCGGTTCTTTTGTTATGATATTCTTTGTCTATCAAATGAATGAACACCTTTTAATGGGAGGACCCCTTTTTGAAATGCGCCCGACTGAATAACCGAACGATACATTTACATACATATTCTAGAGAACATTACCAATTCCTTTTTGAAGAAGCTCAGAAAGGAAATATTTTTTGCGCACATTGTGACCAGCCTGTCTTAATGCGGCTTTCGATTTTAGAGCAGCCGGCATTTTATCATCGGCAAAAGGGAGACTTCATCGCCTGTGAAAAAGCATGCGCGGCCGAGGAACCACAAGCGGAGAAAGAAAAAGAAGAGTATAAGGAAGCAGGCATGTTCCGCCTGCCGAAAGGAAAAGCGATTTCAGAGAATCCGAAACCGATCGTCTCAGAATGGAAAAGCCCGAAAAAAGTGCCTGCGACCGAACCGTTTTCACCAACATCCGAGGCAGCTGATACATCTTTATTCCCCGGCATCGGCCTGAATCGCGAACAGATGACGGCAGTTACTGAAACGGACGGCCCCCTGTTGGTGCTCGCCGGAGCGGGAAGCGGAAAAACAAGGGTGCTGACAGCCCGCGCCGCCCATATGATTGAACACCTCGGCATTTCACCTGAGAATATGCTGCTTGTGACCTTTACGACAAAAGCCGTCGCCGAAATGAAAGAGCGGATGGCGAATGAGTACGGGCTGGCAGCCGGAAAAGTCTCCCGTCTCGTGACCGGAACATTCCACAGTTTTTTCTATAAAATACTCTATCATTATGATTCTTCAAAATGGAACGGCAGCCAGCTTTTAAAAATGGAGTGGCAAAAAGAGCAATATGTGAAAAAGGCGCTTTATGAAGAAAATTTGGATGAAAAAGAGTTTCCCGTCGACCAGGCGCTACAGCTTATCGGCTGCTGGAAAAACACGTATCTCCCCCATGAGACCATTCCGCTTGCGGACGACTGGGAGAAAAAAGTGTACCGGCTCTACGAACGTTACGAACGGCAGAAGCGGGAAAAACGGCAATTTGATTTTGATGACATGGCCCAAGGCTGTTATGAACTGTTTCAAAGCCGGCCTGATATTCTCGCGCAGTACCAAAACAGATTTTCTCATATTTTGATTGATGAGTTTCAAGATATTAATCCTGTCCAGTACAACATTATGCAAATGATCGCAAGCCCGGAGAATAACCTGTGCTGCGTGGGTGATGACGACCAATCCATTTATGCGTTCCGCGGCAGCAGCCCGTCTTTCATTCTTGATTTTCAAAAGGATTATCCGGCAGCAAAGACCATTTACTTAACGGCAAATTACCGCTCGCCGCATCCGATCGTCTCAAGCGCTCATGCCGTCGTAAAGAAAAATAAAAAACGGTATGAAAAAATACTTTCTGCCGTCAAAGACGGCGTTCACAATCCCGTGATATTTTATCCTTACGATGAAGAAGAAGAGGCGACCATGATCGTTTCGGATATGAAAGAGAAAATTCAAAACGGGGCGAGTCCTGACGATTTTGCCGTGC
The DNA here is from genome assembly GCF_053663455.1 of Bacillus sp. JK62. NCBI lineage: Bacteria > Bacillati > Bacillota > Bacilli > Caryophanales > Bacillaceae > Bacillus > Bacillus sp. JK62. Next base: position 287,453 of record NZ_JBSJQA010000003.1, on the reverse strand, counting down.
TTTACCGGACAAACAGCGCCGGACGGGCCATTTATGAAAGACTTCACCAATCATCGATTCCTTATCATGCCGACCGTGGCGTGCAGACGTTCTACAGCCGCAGAATCGTACGCCAGATCCTCGCCTACTTATATGCGAGTCAGAATGAAGATGATACGGATGCGGTGAAAGACCTGCTGCCCGCCTTATTTTTAAAGCAATCCGCCCTGCAAACGTTAAAGGCGCTGTCAATCACGGAAGATTGCACGATGATTAAGGCACTGACGAAACTGCCTGACCTGAAGCCTTTTCAAATAGGGAAGATCAAGCAGATCGTTCCGTTTTTCGCAAGCATCCGGACAATGAAGCCGGTTGAAGCCATCACCTTTGCAGAAAGCAAAATGGGTTTTTCCGAGTATTTAAAAAAACGGGGCAATGAGGGAAACAAACTGGAAAAAGGCTCTGATGATCTCAGGGATGTCAAAGTGGCCGCCAAAAAATTCAAAACCATTCCCGATTTTCTTGCGCATGTCGATCATATGCGCGCCGCTGAGAATCAGAAAACCGATGAAAACGGCGTCGAACTGCTGACCATTCACCGCTCTAAAGGTCTTGAATTCAATACGGTCTATATTTTAGGCGCGGCTGACGGCTCGATCCCCCATGACTTCGCGCTTGAGACGGCGAGACAGGGCGATCCCGCTCCGCTCGAAGAAGAAAGACGGCTCCTGTATGTCGCAATGACAAGGGCCATGCAGCATTTATATGTATCTTGTCCCGCGTACAGGCGGGGAAAAACAGCGCGCAGCTCAAGATTTCTCGAGCCCCTTCTCCGGACGGACAGACGGAGCGCACTCAGGATATAAAGAACCCGGCAGATCACTGCCGGGTTTTTCTCACATAAAAAGGCCTTTTTAGCAAGGCCGGCTGACGCCTATTTATTGTTCAACATTTTAGAAATGGTGCCAAAATCAAGTTTCTCTTTACCGCTTGTAATCGATTGAACGATTTTGTCTTCCAATTCTTTCGGAACACGCTTGTTAGCCAGCTGGGACACCTTCTGAATGACGCCTCTCACCGTGTTTTCATCTTTGAAATTGGCATTTTGCAATGATCCTGCAAGGTTCATGACATCCTTCATGCTGACGCCTGTTTTCTTCTCAATATTTTTGAAAAATTGATTATCCATGGTGTGCCTCCTTTTGTGGAGTAATACGATATTGTATGAATAAAGAGCGGAACATGTGCCCGTAAGACAAGGAAAAAATTCAGAGTGCCCCGTCTCTATACTCCTTCATACATCAGGGAAGCACGGGACTGAACGGTCCCGCGCTTATCCAAAGTCTTGCTAAGGTTTAGCCAAAAAAGGATGCACCGACAATGATCAGAAGGATGAACAATACGACAACAAGAACAAATGTTGAGCCGTAGCCGCCTCCGACATAGCCGCCTCCGTATCCGCCGCAGCCGCCGTAACCGTAGCCGCCGCCGAATCCGCCATATCCGAATCCCATATCTAAGCACCTCCTTTACTCTCTATACTCTATGTGAGCCGACTTGTTTGGCTTGGATAAATGCATAGGGCCGGTGCGGATTTCATTCATTTTAGTGAGAATGCTCATTTTTCTTCAATTTCGCTTCTGTTTCGGCGGCAAACACATCTATCCATTCCTCAAAGCGCGATCCCGCTTCATCAAACTCAGACAGCTGTTTTTCAATAGATAAGATATAGTTGTCATGCTCCCGCTGCTTTTGATTGTGCCGGCGGTATTTACCGTTTATGAATGATTCAAATATATTCATAACATCCCCTCCTCCTATGATCTATGCCGGACAGAGGCAGGCGTTCGGCATAAAACAAAAAAAACCGGAAGCTCCGGTTTTTTAGAAAACGGCTATTTCGGTTTTTTCTTTTGGCCGCAGCCGCAGCCTTTTTTCTTAATTTTTTTTTCGTAAGGCTGATGCACAGTTGATTTGTATGGAGAGTGTTGGGAAGGTTTGCTTGATTGATTCATGGTGATCCTTCCTTTCCTTATGTCATATATGCCAGTTTATGCCGAAAGTGACGGTAAGTTGCTGGTGGAACCGCCTTATTCCTGCAGAAGACGAGAAACCGCAGCTTCAATGATCCCGGCCGCGCCGGCTATGGCTAACAGCAAAATCAGCCATTGCGCGGCCTCGGGGATCACAATCTGCGCCGCAATTAAAAAGGCGGCGCACCATACGCCCGTACACCAGTAGCAGCTGAGAAGTTCACCGATAAATGCCCTGATGCCTTTACCTTTTATGACAATGTAGGTTTCTGTCGTGCCGTCGGGTGCGGTTTCTGTTTTTTCCTCGTGAAAAAGGCTCCGAAGCGGCGCCATAATGGTGTCAAATACGAAAAGCCTGGCCAGCCGGAAAACGGCAAACGATAACAGAATAAATGAAAGCCAATTGATAACCACCTGTTCACTCCTTTTCAAAACTTGACCTCTTTATACATATGCGAAAACCCTGATCTCCATGAATCGCACCTTGTCCGGTAAAAAAATAGGTGCGGTTTAGTTGTTTTTCTTATTCCGCTCGGCGTTTCATTTGCATTATATAGAGTATGAATGAGAAAGGAGTGAAGGTTATGTCGTTTGAAGAAAAAGTCGAAACACTGCAACCGCAAATATACGAACAATTATCCAACGAATTCGAGCAGACGATCGAAGTGATTGATTGCGAAAATGTCACAATAGATACAACACATATAACGGCCGCTCTTTCTATACAAGCCTCAGTTACTACGGCGATTATCCTCGCGACACAGCTCGCGATCGCAGATGAAGACACAGCCGACCAAATCGCAACCGAACTGCTGATCCTGGATGATTGCCAAATAAAAAAGAGGACCGTCATTCAAGTCCTGAACAGCCGCAATATTAAAATCACACTGACAGCAGACGATATCATGGCCTTTGTACAAATTTTGTTTCAATTATTAAATATACTTTTTGCTGAACTAGACATCCTTTAACCTTTCTTTTCAAATATTTAAATAGAGGTGAGAACAAATGGCAGATAACGAAAAATTAAAAAAAGAACTCGAAAATCTACCAGAAGTGGATCCGCTTTTAAAGGTGCTTGTCAGCAATGTCTTCAAAAAACACGGCGTGACAAAGGATAAAATGCGGGAAATACCTGATGAAGAAAAAGAAATGCTGATCGCATTAGTCAAAGACATGCAGGCAAAAACAGAAGCTTTTCTTGAAAGCCAGAAACAGAAAAAAGAGCAGGAAAAAGCGCAAGAACAGCAGACAAATCCGCAAACCCGCAGAGAACAATTAATCGAACAGCTCCGGCAAAGACGCCAAAATCCCGGTCAATAACTAAAAAATAGTGATTTTTATCAGGATAGATGCCTGAGTCAAAATAAGAGGCCGGCTCATTTAATAATAGTAAAAGAAAAGGAGGAATAGATATGGAAAGCAGACCATACTCTTGGGTTGCACTTGATCCTGAATGCGAACATCCGCGAGAAGAAAAAGAAGAAAAAGAAGGAAGAAGATGTAATGTTTGCTGTAACGGACATGGATTTGGCGAAGATAATGCCTTCCTTGACCAAGACCTGGCTCAGGCGAATCTCAACAAACAAGTTTCTGAAGAAGCGATTATTATCAGAGACTCTTGTGATATTAACGTGACGTCAACAGACGTTCAAGCAGTCGCTTCAGTCATGACAGCGATTAATGCAGCAGTCGTAACGGCCACTCTCACTTCAATTGCTGACGGAGTCATCGCCGAATTGGTCGCACAAGACTTATTGCAGCTAACAGCTAACAAACAAATCAACCGTCAAAAACTGCTCATCGAAAACTCCCGCGGCGTAAACGTGACAACAGTAGATGCCGATATCGCAGTGTTGATCTCAACAGCCACAAATTTACTGATTGCCGTCTTAGTCATCACCCTCGTCCTCTAAAAAGAAAAAGCAGAGCTAAAAATGCTCTGCTTTTTCTTATTTTCTCCGCATATGATGAATATATAGACGTTCACCCACACCAAGTGAGGCTCGCGTACATATGTTGTTAAAGACAAAAGTCAAATACCCTAAAAGAAGGAGCTGAAATCCATGAGCTGCGGAAAACACCATGGCCGAGATGAAAGTTGTGTATGCGATGCAGTCGAGAAGATTTTAGCAGAACAAGAGGCTGTTGAAGAACAATGCCCGACTGGATGCTATACGAATCTTTTGAGCCCGACGATTGCAGGTAAAGACACCATTCCGTTTCTCGTATTTGATAAAAAAGGCGGATTGTTCTCCACATTCGGGAACGTCGGAGGATTTGCGGATGACAGCCAGTGCTTTGAGTCCATTTTCTTTCGTGTAGAAAGACTATGCGATTGCTGCGCGACGCTGTCAGTATTGCGCCCCGTAGATGTGCACGGCGACACCCTCAGCGTCTGCCATCCTTGTGATCCTGATTTCTTCGGTTTAGAAAAAACAGAATTTTGCATTGAAGTTGATCTGAGCTGCTTCAGCGCCATTCAGTGCCTTTCACCGGAGCTTGTTAACCGGCCTGAGCCGCACAAAGAGAAAAAGCATCACGGATAGTCATTGATTCGCATCTTTTCTAAAGAGAATCCCCTTCCAATCTTCTATTACAGATGCAATCATCAGCCCGCCCGGACTTCCGGGCGGCTGACTCTCCGATATCGTTTAATCCGGTCCCATTTAAAACGTTAAGGCAGGAGGGATATTATGAACCAGAAAACAACATACTGTGTGCGTGAAGCGGTAGAAAATATTGAAGACCTGCAAAATGCGGTCGAAGAAGATTGCCCGACAGGCTGTTATTCTAACCTTTTATCTCCGGCTTATACATTAGGCAATACAGTGCCGTTCGCCATCTTCACCTCAAAATCGAAACCGTTCACCGCATTCGGAAACGTCGGCGAGCTGGATAACGGTCCGTGTTTTAATACCGTTTTTTTCAGAGTTGAAAGGGTCTGTGACGGCTGTGCCACATTAAGCCTGCTTATTGCTTTTGATGAGCATAAACACATTCTTGATTTTACAGATAAAGACTCTCTCTGCGATGTATTCCGTTTAGAAAAAACGAACTATTGCGTTGAAGTCGATCTTAATAGCTTCTGCGCCATCAATTGCCTGAACCCGAGACTGATCAACCGCACACATTCTTAAATCAAAAAGCATAAAAATAAGCTGCCGGATTAAAGAATTCAGGCAGCTTTTTGTATGGTTAAAATCCAAGCGGATGCAGCGAGGTGATATCGTCTATTGCGAGTTCTGCCGGCGCTCCGTTGCTTGTCGTCCGCAGGAAGATCGCATTATTTTTTCTGCCGACGATTACGCCTCTGTAGGTTTTTCCGTTGGCTTCTATCAGACAAAGGGTCCGCGGCATATTATGCGGCAGCTTCGTTAAGAAATCAATTTTTTCAAGAATGGACATTCTGCTCATCGGCTTTTTCACGCGTTTTGGCGGAACCTTTTCCTCTGGGGCGGCATTGTGAACCGCTTCAGGCTCTTTTTCAGCGGCATCAGGCTCTTTTTTAGCGGCGTCAGGCTTGGCAGTGTCCTGCTCCGCTTGCACCGGAACTTCTTGAACGGCTTCTTCTGACCGGCTGTGCTGTTCAGGTACTTGCTTTTCTGGTTCGACAGCCACTGCTCCTTCAGGCTGAGTTTTACATTCTTCCTCCCGCTTTCCATGCATCGGCTCTTCTTCCGGCGGCTGCGGCGCTTTCCTTTTTTTGATTAATATGTCCTGCATTGATGATTGCGTGTCTGAATAATCCGCCTGAACAATATACATGAGCGGTTTTTTTTCCGCGTTTCTGTTTTGTTTTGACATCTTCATCCCTCCGATTCTGTCATGTTTTATTTATATGACGGAATGATTAAAATCAGAAGAAAGAAAAAAGCAATCCCTGAAAGGGACTGCTTGTTATTTAACGTGCGGTAATATGGAATCCTGAATCCACGTGAAGATTTTCGCCCGTGATGCCTCTTGACAGGTCACTGAACAAGAATGCAGCCGTGTCGCCCACTTCTTCAGGTGTTGTCGTGCGGCGCAGCGGCGCGCGCTCTTCAATTTCTTTCAGGATAGAGTTGAAATCACTGATTCCTTTTGCAGACAGCGTACGGATCGGCCCTGCTGAAATGCTGTTGACGCGGATGTTTTCTTTTCCTAAGTCAGCGGCTAAATATCTCACGCTCGCATCAAGAGACGCTTTTGCCACACCCATTACGTTATAGTTTGAAACGACGCGCTCTCCGCCGAGGTAAGTGAGTGTAACGATGCTTCCGCCTTCAGTCATAATCGGACGCGCCGCTTTTGCGACCGCTGTCAGAGAGTAAGAACTGATGTTATGCGCAAGCAGGAATCCTTCGCGGTTCGTATTTAAATATTCGCCGACAAGCTCTTCTTTGTTTGCAAACGCGATGCAGTGCGCGATGCCGTGAATCACGCCGACCTGCTCTTTAATGCTTGCAAAGCAAGTTTCGATCTCAGCGTCATTTGTCACATCACACGGAAGGATGATGGAATCTTTTCTTTCTAATGTAGCCGCAAGGTCATGAACTGATTTTTCCAAGCGCTCTCCCGCGTAAGTGAAAATGAGGCGCGCTCCGGCTTCATGCAGCGAACGGGCGATTCCCCATGCGATACTGCGTTTATTGGCAACGCCCATCACAACGATGTTGCGGCCTTCAAGTGAGAAATTCATATGTATAAAGCCTCCTGTAATCGTCTTAAAGACATAGTTTTAGTACCTGATCTTAATTTTTATCATATCATAACCTTGTCCAGATTGAAAGCATGGGAAAAAGACCGCGGATGTTGACGCGGCCTCTTTTTTATCTCGTCTGCAGACTGTTCCTTTTAAAGGCAAAATGATTGGTCGGGCCGTGTCCCGCTCCGATGCCGAGCGTATGTTCCACGGCTTCCCGCACAAAATTGACGGCTGTCTCAAACGCGGTCTGAATGTTTTTCCCCTTTGCCGTTTCCGCCGTCAGCGCGGCTGCAAACGTGCAGCCTGTTCCGTGGGTGTGTTTCGTGTCAATATAAGCGTGGCTGATTTGGGTAAAAGACGAACCGTCAAATAATAAATCAACGATTCTCCCCTGTTCAGGCTGATGTCCGCCTTTTATGATGACATGCTTTGCCCCAAGCTTGTAAAGGCGTTTGGCCGCTTTTTTCCGGTCCTCAAACGTGCGGATTTCCATCCCCGTCAATACCTCAGCTTCCGGAACATTCGGCGTCACCGCATAGCTGCGCGGAATTAACAGCTCTTTTAACGCGGCCTGAGATTCCTCACGCAGCAGGGAAGCGCCTCCTTTGGCAATCATGACGGGATCGGTGATGAGATGATCAAGCCCGTACTGATCCGTTTTTTCCGCAATTTCCGCAATCATTTCCGCGCTCCACAGCATTCCCGTTTTTACAGCGTCAGGCCGCAAATCTTCCGCCACCGCGTCAATCTGGCTGCCCAGCGCCTCCCGGGTGAGCGGATAAATGCCGTGAACGCCCAACGTGTTCTGGGCGGTTACCGCTGTAATGGCTGACATTCCGAAAACGCCGAGCTCCTGAAAGGTTTTGAGATCCGCCTGTATACCGGCGCCGCCTCCTGAATCTGATCCGGCAATCGTCAATGCTTTGCATATGCTCATGATGTTTTTCGCTCCTTTCGCATTATCCGATCCATTTATGATAAAAGGATTTCGCTCTGCTGATATCACTTGTGCCGTGTATTAATGCTCTGCCGTCACGAAACAGTACCATCTTGAAATTGTCTGTGCAAAACGAAATTAAATACGGGTTGGCTGAAACATCAAGCCCTGCCCGTCTGAGCTGTCCCGCAAGGTTTTGCAGATCAAACTGTTCGGAAATCCCCGTTCTGATCTGCACCGTGTTCCGTCCGCACAGAACCGCCGCCTTTGTCTGATTTTCATAGGATAAAAACGGAAAATCGTTTGTGCCGCAGCTTGGGCAATCAGCCGACTTAAGACGGGCGACGTTTATTTCTGACCGTTCATTTTTCCATAAATCAAAGGAACGGAGAACATGCTCGATAGATCCGCCCGTTAACAGCTTCAGCGCATCTGCTGCCTGAAAAACGGCCGTCTGCAATACAGCCGGGCTGATGATTCCCGCCGTATCGCATGTCATACCGCCTAAGGGCAATGTCTCAAGCAGACAGTGAAGGCACGGCGTGACACCGGGAATGACGGTAAAAGAGAGCCCGTAGCTGCCGACACAGGCGCCGTACAGAAAGGGAATCCCTTTCTGCACAGCAGCATCGTTCACAATCAGTCTCGTTTCAAAGTTGTCGGCGGCATCCACGATGAGGGAGGCGCCACGAATCAATCCGGGTGCGTTTTCCGCAGTGACATCCATGACAAATCCCTCGACCTCTACATCACTATTTATAGACCGAAGCCGTTTTTCAGCCGCCGCGGCTTTCGGCATTTCCTGTCTGACATCGTCTTCGGTATAAAGCTGCTGGCGCTGGAGATTACTCCACTCCACATAATCTCTGTCAGCGATCGTTACCTTCCCGACCCCTGCTCTGACAAGCATCTCCGCACTTGCCGTCCCAAGCGCACCCGCGCCGATAATCACGGCATGAGATGACCGGAGCTTCTCTTGGCCGGAGGGACCGATCGGCTGAAACAGCTCCTGTCTGGAATATCTGTCCGTCATACCGGAAGACCGTCTCGCGGACTGCTTGCAGTTCCGTAATCTTTCACCGGAATTCTCCCGGCTTCATAAGAAAGACGGCCCGCTTCTACGGCAAGCTTCATCGCCCGGGCCATTTTGACCGGATCATCAGCGCCTGATACAGCGGTATTTAACAGCACGCCGTCAGCCCCGAGCTCCATCGCGTAGGCGGCGTCTTTTGAAGATCCGACGCCGGCATCGACAATGACCGGCACCTTCGCCTGTTCAATGATAAAAGAAAGATTCAGCGGATTTAAAATTCCCTGACCGGAACCGATCGGCGAAGCGCCCGGCATAATGGCATGCACTCCGAGCTCCTCAAGACGTCTTGCGAGCACGACATCGTCTGACGTATACGGAAGCACGATAAATCCCTCTTCGAGCAGCTGTTCTGATGCTTTCAGCGTTTCAACCGGATCAGGCAAAAGTGACCGGCTGCATCCGATGACTTCTACTTTTATCATGTCACAAAGCCCTGAAGCTTTGGCAAGCCTTGCGATTCGGACCGCCTCTTCAGCCGTTGCGGCGCCGGCCGTATTCGGCAGAAGCGTGTATTTAGACAAGTCAAGCTGTTCGAGAAAGTTAGGCTGAGACTCTTCAAAGATGTTCATCCGCCGCACCGCAAAGGTTAAAATATCTGATTCCGAGACGGCCACCGCCTCTTTCTGAATCTCAAAACTCGGATATTTTCCCGTTCCTAACAGCAATCTTGACCGAAACTGTTTTCCGCCTATTGTTAACATCCTCATCCGCCCCCTACAAAATGGACAATTTCTATGACATCGCGGTCACACAAACTTGTATTTTCATAATTCTTTTTTTCAATGATTTCTTTATTTCTCTCCACAACTACGATTCTTTGATCAAGCTGGTACGATTCAAGCAAATCCTGAACCGTCCCCTCTTTTCGATTCCAATCAATTTGTTTTCCGTTCAGCTGAAGGATCATATATGAACAGCCTCCTTGCGATCGATTCGAAACGCTTCTTCCCATTCCCGTTTGACTTGTTGCCCCAAGATCATATCCCGCACCATTACAGCCGTTGCCGGCGCCAACAGGATGCCGTTCCGAAAATGGCCGGCGGCGAAGATGATGCCGCTGTCTTCAGGATGCCGCCCGATAAACGGCTTGCCGTCTTTTGTTCCCGGCCTGAGCCCCGCCCAAAACCGGTCTATTTTCATATGTTCGATGGCGGGAAGCATGGTTTTCGCTTTTGCAATGACGGCCTCAATTCCTCCGATGTCAGGCGTATCGCTCCAGTCACCCTGTTTCATCGTGGCGCCGATGACAAGCCGGCCGCTTTTTCTCGGGACGACATAACAATGATCATGGTAAAGGGTTTTGGTCAGCGGGGTATCGTCATTCCACACGGAAAGGCATTCTCCTTTCACAGGAAAAAAAGGCTGTCCCAAGCCGAGCTGGCTGAAAAACCGGCCGCTCCATACACCGCTTGCAACTGCGACTTTGTCAGCATAAACATCCCCGCCGGACGTTGTGATGCAGTATTCTCCGTTCACCCGTTTTACGGAAGTAACTTGTGTATGCTCATATATGTCAGCGCCATAGCGCCGCGCCCCTTTTGCATACGCTTTGCAAACATAGTACGGTTCGACATGGACATCGTCTTTTATAAAACTGGCGCCGAGAATGTCTTTTGAAGCGTAAGGCTCTTTTTCAAGGGCATCTTCCGCTGAAAGCCAAGTGACGGAAGGCAGATCATCCATCTTCCGTAAACGGGCGATATCTTCTTCGGTATACGCCAGTTTAAGCATTCCGCCGTTATGGCGCCTGATGTCAATGCCGCAAACTTCCTCAAGCTCTTGCCCAGCCGCTTCATACAGCCTTTGACTGTGCATGGCAAAATCAAAAAACGCATCCCGGTTTTCACATTCTGCATGAGCGCCCAGCATTCCCGCGGCAGCGCTTGTCGTTTTTCGGCCGACTTCTCCGCCTTCAAACAAGACAACGTTCTGCTGCGTCTTCGCCAGCTCATAAGAAATGGCGCACCCGATAATTCCGCCGCCGATCACCGCCGTATCATAGTGCTTCTTCATAATCGGCCTCCCTTACCGCGCGTGCATACCGTTTTGCCGCCTCCTCGGGATTTTCAGCTGAGAAAATGCCTGACATGACGGCAATTCCGTCCGGCTTCGCCTGCTTTGTGTGTCCGATCGTCTGCAGTGTCATTCCGCCGATTGCGATAACGGGGATGGAAAGCGTGCGTTTGATCTCTGAAAGCAGGCTGATGCCTCTTGCTTCAAGTCCTTGTTTACATTCGGTTTCAAATATATGGCCGAACACCACATAATCCGCATCTTCCTTTTCAGCTTGGATGGCTTCTTCCAGCGAATGAACCGAACGTCCGATATGAAGATGGGGAAATCTGCTTCGCACCTGCTTTACGGAAAAGCTGCGGGACGGAAGCTGAACACGGTGTATGTTGGCAAAAAGCGCGATATCCGCCCTGTCATTGATGATCAATTTGTCCTTATCCGCACCGCCCTTTTTCAAAAGGGACAAAAGCTGCATGATCTCTCCCGCTGTTTTATCCCGCTCACGGATATGGATAAAGCTCACTTCGCGCTGAATCGATAGAATATCCTCGGCCAGCTCGGCAACGGGTTTGCGATTATCAGTTACCGCGTGCAGCTCCAAAGGATTCCACCTCTTTTCCGTCCTTCTCGGACCAGCCTTCTTTTTGATAAGCCATTCCCCAAAATTGATATTCATAATAGCTTGAAATCACAAAATTCTCTTTCATTTTCGCGCGGATTTCCTCTGTGCTGTTTTCAGCAATCTCGTCAAAACGGCTGATCTGTTCTTCGACCTGCTGTCTGAACCAGTCTCCGCCGTATGTACCGATCCATTTTTCATAAATCGGATGCTCCGGTTTGCACTCTTTTAAGTGTTCGCCGACTTCATAATAAAGCCAATAACAGGGCAGAAGCGCAGCTAATATTTCTCCAAAATTCCCGCTCATCACCGATCTGTACATATGAGACGTATAAGAATAGGCGGTCGGTGCCGGTTTAAATGCCGCACGCTCTTCTTCCGTAATCCCTAAAAGCTCCGTAAACTCGCGGTGCAGCGCCATTTCCGCTTCATATGTCCCTTGAGCGTGGCCCGCCATCCTGCCCGTCGTAAACAAGTCTTCGGCATATGCGGCGCCGAACGCCTGAACTTTTGCAAAATGCGTCAAATAGTAGGAATCTTGCAGCACGTAATAGCTGAAACGGTCTATCGGCAGGCTTCCGTCACCGATTCCCGTTACAAACGGATGAACAAAACTTCCGTCCCACCATTCGGCAGCCGCCTGTCTGCATTCTTCAGAAAATGTCATCATGTCTTCCCCCCTGATAAAATAAAAAAACCACTTTCCCGCATCGGAAAAGTGGTTTGGAATTTAAATGGATAAAAGGAACCCCAAAAAAATACCGCTCCACTTCCCTACGCAGGTCTGAACCTGTTCAAGTTATGAGGGTCTAAAAGTCTCACTTTTATCTCAGCCCTTATGAAGGACACCCCTAGTGGTCATACGATTAATGATTTATTTGTTATGCCTTCTATATTATCACGAATTGGAATTTGGTCAAGCTTCAAGGACTTTTCTCAGTTCCGACACGTAGTTGCGCGAGCCCGTGACGATGAGACGGTCTCCTGTTTTCAGCCGCGTGTCTCCGTGCGGAACGATGCTGTCCACACCTCTGAAAATCCGGACGAAAATCACATCGCCCATCAGCGGAAATTCCCGCAGAATGATGCCGTTATACGCCGGGTTTTCCAGATTGATCTGATATAACGAAGACTCCTCATTCGTCAGGAGGCTCATCACGCCCGGCGCCTCAATTAACGCGCGCAGCAGCGTTTTTGTAGACAGAAGGATAGAAAAAATACTGATGCCCTCTTCTTTCAGTTTTGTTTCATGCTCAACCGAGCCGACGCTTGCGATGATACGCTCAGTCCCTTTCTCTTTCGCTAGTAAGGCGATTTCAGCGTTCACATCTTCATTTCCCGTCGCCACGACAAGAATATCCGTTTTAAAAATACCGTGCGACTCAAGCGTGCCGGGCTCGTAATCAGAAATCGTGTCAACCGAAAAAACGGATTCCGCAAGCGTTTCCCCGGCATTTTCCTGATACACATGGACGACCCGTACTTCATATTCCTCCTCTGGCAATTCCAGCGTAACCGGGAGCGTCATTTGGTTGGCGCCGATAAATGTGATGCGCTTTTTTTCCTGCGGCGCGCTTTGCCGTTTGAATAATTTCTTAAAGCCGATCGGCGTGATGATGCTGGCAATAACCGCAACTAAAGTCAGCGCGCCGGACATATTGGCGCTGATAATGTGGAGCCTTTCTCCGATCGTAGCCGCCGCGATAACAAGCGACAGCGTGGACGTCAGCAAAAAGCCCGAAGCAAACACGGTTCTTTTGTCGTACCATTTCTTTAAATAAAACACCGGGAACATTTTGCTGATAAACAGCGCAAGCAGAAGCAGCGGAATCATCGTTAATGTTTTCGGATCTTGGAAAAGCGTCCAAATGTCCAATTTCACCCCGACCATGACGAAAAAGATCGGAATTAAAAACCCGTAGCCGAAGGAATCCAGCTGTTCCACCATTTCTTTATTCGGAGACAGAAGCGATACCAGAACGCCTGCCAAAAACGCGCCGAGAATATTTTCCGCCCCGAGAGATTCCGATAAAGCGACAAGCACGATAATCAGTGTGAAAATGGCTCTCGTTCCGATCTGCACGGTGCCTTTAGACATCGACTGCACAAATGAACGGTGTTTAAAGATCCGGCCGAAGAAATACAGCACGACCCCCGCGGCAAAGAGAATCAACAGAAGCCACATATTTCCGCTGTCTTCTCCGTAAAGAGAAGAGAAGAAAGCGAGCAGAATCATCGTAGCCAAGTCCGCGATAACGGCGACAAGCAGGATGATCTGACCGATATTGGAGTTCATGATCCGTTCTTCCTTTAAAGTCGGGACCACCACACCGAGTGATATCGTCGAAATAATAAGCGTCATTAAAAATGCGTTTTGTATAAAACCGGCTAATACAAAGGCATAGGACAGCAGCAATGATAAAATAAAGATGCCGAAAAAGATAATCAGTGCGGCAGAAAACGTGTTGGGCGCTTCCTTGCCGTTCGGAAGGAATTGTTTTTTCTTCCCTTTCTCAAATGAAGAAAAATCAATTTCCAAGCCGCTTAAAAACATTAAAAAGATAAAGCCGAGAACAGACAGCGTCTCCAGCCACGTGTCTCCCTGAACGACAAGATTCAGGCCGCTTTTTCCGATAATAAGCCCCATGATGATCTCCGCGACAACGACGGGGATGCTGAGCTTAAACCGATGTAAAAGGAGCGGCGTCAAAAAAGCGACGATCAAAACGACGACTAAAGATGCGACTGATGTGTGTTCCATTTGTAAATACCTCCTTAAAACAAGGGTTATAAAAGCCCGCTTTAAGCGGGCGAAACCTTACTTTTTTTTAAAAACATAACGCATATTCTAACAAGGCTGAACGCGAAAAAAAAGTGATAAGGCTTTATTTCTTTAATTCTTTTTTAATTTGTGCAAAAACAGCGTAATTAGGTATAGGAATTAGCCCCATAATAAATAAAAAACCGTTAATAAGGAGGCTGACACGAATGGCTTACGACATCATCAGCGATATACACGGATGTTATGACGAAATGATCGCCTTAATGCAAAAGCTCGGATATGAAGTGAAAGACGGAACGCCCGTCCATTCTGAAGGCAGAACGCTTGTCTTTGCGGGAGATTTAACGGACAGAGGCCCAAAATCCGTAGAAGTGATGCGTTTTGTGGCAAAAGCATATGAAAAAGGAGCCGTCCGTTATGTCCCGGGAAATCATTGCAACAAACTGTATCGTTACTTAAAAGGAAACCCCGTAAAAGTGATGCACGGACTGGAAACGACGGCAGCCGAACTGAAAGAGCTGTCTCCCGCCGACAGAACGGAAGTCTCCAGACAATTTATCCGATTATATGAGTCAGCGCCGCTTTATGATATTTTACATAATGGCGATCTCGTTGTCGCTCACGCCGGCATAAAAGCTGACGATATCGGTAAATACTCGCGTAAGGTAAAAGAATTTGTTCTGTACGGCGATATTACGGGTGAAACGCATCCCGACGGCAGACCCGTCAGAAGAGACTGGGCTGCCGACTATGAAGGTAAAGCGTGGGTTGTGTACGGCCATACCCCGGTAAAACGCCCCCGGATCGTCAACCATACGATCAACATTGATACAGGCTGCGTCTTCGGCAATCAGCTGACAGGCTTTCGTTTTCCGGAGCATGAAACCGTCTCTGTGGAAAGCTCAATGCCCTATGATGCTTCACGATTTCGCGAGGATCACGGCAGGCAGGCATGAAAAAAGCCCGAAACCGATAAACGGTTCGGGCTTTACATGTGTTCAATTAATGTTTTCATATCGTCAGGCACCGGGGCGTGAAAAACGAGCGTTTCTCCGGTCATGGGGTGTACGAATGAAAGCCGCTCACTGTGAAGAGCCTGCCGGGCAATTCCCTCATTTTTTCCGCCGTACAGTGTATCACCGACTAACGGATGGCCGAGGTAGCTCATGTGCACCCGGATTTGATGCGTCCGCCCCGTTTCCAGCCGCAGGGCTGCAAGCGTAAACGCATGTCCCGCTTTTTCCGTTTGAAAATGCGTCACCGCTCGTTGTCCATCCGGCGTTACCATCCGCTCAATAATACTGTCGTGTTTTCTTCCAATGGGCGCGTCCACCGTTCCTTCCTTCTGCAGCATGATCCCGTGTACGACAGCGAGATACCGCCTGCTGACAAGCCCCTTTTTCTGCGCTGCCGACAAAAGAGAATGGGAAAGCCGATGTTTGGCGATGAGCATCGCCCCCGATGTATCCCTGTCAAGGCGGGTGACAAGATGAACCGTTGATGGCACGCCGCTTTTTCGGTAGTGGCTGATCACTCCGTTAGCGATGCTTTCCGACGGGTGTTCTCTTGATGGAATTGAGGAGACATACGGCTGTTTATTGACCACAAGCACATGGTCATCTTCATAAAGAATATCAAGCGGAACCGGCTCAGGCAAAAGCGTTTCACTCACATGCTCCTTCGGAAATTCAATCTTAAGCACGTCTCCCTCCGCTAACACGGTGCGGACGGTTACATGCTCTCCGTTCACAAGCAGGTCTCCCCCGCCGAATTTAATGTCAGCGAGAAGCCGCTTTGAAATGCCGAGCTGCGCCGTATATTCTTTTACCGTCATGCCGGCTTCCCGGGCAGTCATGTTCTTTTGGATAAAAAAGTTGTCCAATCCGTTTCCTCTTTCTATTCGCCTTTTCCGATAAAGGAATCCTGCACCCTTTTCCAAAACGGAAAAGGGCGGAATCTTGCAAATCTGACTTTTTCATTTGCCACACGGCATAGAATGGACTTGACATCCTTATGCAGCAAGGTTAAATGATCAATTGTGACTTGAAAGTCGACGTCGTTTCTCGGTTTGATGACACAGTTATGATGATCGGGAAGCAAAAGCGGCGAGCCGACAGTCCTGAACACTCTGTTGTTGATGGATGCCATTTCCGCAAGCTGAATCGCCCTGATGGAAGGGTGGATGATCGCGCCGCCTAACGCCTTATTATAAGCCGTGCTTCCGGAAGGCGTGGACAGACATAAACCGTCTCCCCTGAACGTTTCAAACAGCTGGCCTTTAATTTCCACGTCAGCGACGAGACTGCCTTCTATGCTTTTGATTGTACATTCGTTCAAAGCCAGATACCGCTCCTCACGCTCTTCATCATGATAAGTGACAATCACCTCAAGAAGGGGATACTCCACGGTATGATACGGCGTTTTGGCAATGGCCAGAACGAGCTTTTCTATCTCCTGCGGAACCCAATCGGCATAAAAACCCAAATGCCCCGTGTGAACTCCGACAAAAGCCGTTTTATCAAGACGGTCGCTGTACCTGTGAAATGCGTAAAGAAGCGTTCCGTCACCGCCGACGGAAATAACGATTTCCGGCTCTTTTTCATCCAAGGTCATATCAAAATCGAGTAAATACGCCTGTATTTTGCTTTTCAGTGTATCTGAAACCTCGTCTCCTTTTGAAGAAACGGCAAATTTCATGCCATTCCCCTCCTTTCCTTCCTACTGGCGGTCTCCCGCTTTTTTCTTTCGCGAGAACGCGGCTTGGGCTTCCTGGATTTCTCCGCGGATTTCTGACATTTCTTCATCGAGCCGGGATGCGGCTTCTGAGGCCCGCTGCAGCCTCAGCTTTACTTTTTCGGGAATGTTTCCGCTGTATTTGTAATTCAGTGAATGCTCAATGGTTGCCCAAAAGTTCATGGCAAGCGTCCGAATCTGTATTTCCACAAGAACGTGCTTTTCACCGGACGTTGTTTGTAAAGGATATAAAACGACAAGGTGGTAAGACCGATATCCGCTTTCCTTATGCTCTGCTATGTAATCCCGCTTATCGACAACGGTAAAATCTTTTCTGGCAAACAGCATATTTTTGACGATCTGGATATCATCGACAAATTGGCACATAATACGCAGCCCCGCGATATCCTGCATCGTTTCAATCTGATGAAGCGGTATGCTTTTTCGTCTCGCTTTTTCAAGTATGCTCGCCACCGGCTTCACGCGGCCTGTCACAAACTCAATCGGTGAGTGGTCATCTTCATACTCATAAAGGGTTCTGACGCCTTTCAGCTTCACCTTTAATTCTTCAACAGCCTGGCGGTATGGCGCTAGAAATTGCTCCCATTGTTTGTCATCCATCGTACATCCCCCAATTCCGAACCTGTTCTAAAGAAATACGTTTTTCACTTTTTCTTCCATATCTCCGTAGTTTGCATTATCTTTAATATTTTCAAGAAGATAATCGAGTTCTTCATGCAGCCCTGAAAGTTCAACCGTTTTCCCGCCGGCCTCAAGGACCGCCGGTTTTCCTTGGTCTAAGGCTTCTTTCAGATCCGGCCAGACATGTTCTTTTATAATGACATATTCAAAAGAGTCAGCTGATTCAAGTATGTATACAAAAGCAAAGTGATCGGAATCAACAAGCATTTGACCTGAGGCTTTGCGTTCCGCTCCGCTTAAGTCTTCTCCGCACTTCAAGCGGAGCGCGTCTTCTGTTAATGATGCATTCTGGATTTCAATTCTCTTTTGCATAATGTTCTCCTTTTTTAACAAAGTACAGCATTTATTTTATCATATCAAGGTCGATATTGATAAACGTAACCTCTAAAGAGATAATGGGAATTATACAATTTTTCGTCCTGAAAGGAAGACTGTCATGACCCAAGAAATAGAAATTGAATTCAAAAACCTGCTGACAAAATCAGAATTTCTGAAGCTGAGTGAAGCACTCTGCATGAAAGAACATGATTTTAAACAGCAGGTCAATCATTATTTCGACACGAAAGATTTTTCCCTGAAACAAAAAAAATCAGCACTCCGCATCCGAGAAAAAGACGGCTCGTTCGTTCTGACTTTAAAAGAACCTGCCGCGGTCGGTCTGCTGGAAACGCACCAACAGCTTGCGGCGGCACCGGATCTTGACGTCTTCAAGATTCCGGATGGCCCCGTCAAACGGCAGCTGGACGGTCTAGGAATCCGTTCAGAACACATTTGCTGCTTCGGAACGCTGTCGACCGCACGCGCGGAAAAAGAATCAGAAAAAGGCTTAATCATTTTAGATCACAGCCGATATTTAGAGAAAGAAGACTTTGAATTGGAATTCGAGGCTGCTGACTGGGATGAAGGAAAACGGGCGTTTGAACAATTGCTCAAGCAATTCGGCATCCCAGAGCGGATCACGAAAAATAAAATCCAGCGTTTTTATGAACAGAAACAAAAAAAGGTGGAATGACACAGTGAATATAACGAATTGGGCGGCCCTTCTCCAGCTGCAGTCAATGGCGCTGCAATCAATCTCTCATACAAACACGGCTTCAGGCGGACAATCTTCAGAAAGCCCGCTCGCCAATTTCAGCGCGCTGCTCAGCCAGTATACGGACACAGCCGTCCGGCAGCAGCCGGAATCGGGAATTTTAAACGGTGTGCGGACCGCTCACGCTTCATATTCACCGAGAATTCCCGTTTCATCCGGTTCCGCGGCAGCTTCCCCGGGCATAAAGTCTCCGGATGCGGCTTCTGACATCAGCACCGGAAACTTTTCAATAGACAGCGCCATTCAGAAAGCGGCCGAAAAATACGGAGTGGACGAAAAGCTGATCCGCGCGGTTATTAAACAGGAATCAGGCTTTAATCCGAAAGCTGTCAGCGGTGCGGGGGCAATGGGACTGATGCAGCTCATGCCTTCCACGGCAGAATCACTCGGGGTGTCAAACCCGCTCGATCCCGTCCAGAACGCTGAGGGCGGCACAAAGTACTTAAAGCAGATGCTCACGAAATACGACGGAAATGTATCTCTCGCGTTAGCCGCCTACAACGCAGGCCCCGGCAACGTAGATCGGTACGGAGGCATTCCGCCGTTTAAGGAAACACAGCAATATGTCAAAAACATAACCCGGCAGTATTACGCGTAAACCAGAGAGGCTTCCTTCGCCCTCTGGTTTTTTTGCGGAGTGAAATCTTACACATGAATGAAGGCGATGTGATATGATATGAAATACAAGCGCCTGACAGAAAGGCACTTTGTTTGTAGAAATAAAATGTTATTGCTAAAATATACAGTAACTGAAGATAGTAAAACTGAAAGATAAATTCGCAATGGGAATTATGATTCCTATTAGCCATATAAAGGAGTAGTCAACATGGGACAATCGTTTAACGCACCATATGAAGCGATTGGAGAGGAACTTCTATCGCAACTTGTTGATACTTTTTATGATCGTGTCTCGTCTCATCCCTTGCTGAAGCCGATATTTCCAAGTGATTTGACTGAAACGGCCAGAAAACAAAAGCAATTTTTAACCCAGTATTTGGGCGGACCTCCTCTTTATACTGAAGAGCACGGACATCCCATGCTCAGGGCAAGGCATCTCCCCTTTCCGATTACGGACGAGAGGGCTGATGCGTGGCTAAGCTGTATGAGCAAAGCGATGGATCAGGTCGGGCTGGAGGGCGATATTCGTGAATTTCTGTACGGGCGTCTGGAACTGACGGCCAGGCATATGGTAAACCAGTCAGAAGCGGAGGATCGATCATATTGACGAATTATCAGCATGAGCAATACTTCGCCCATTGCCACGGACATCCAAAAAAACCGCTCGAAATTTACATGTTTGTCGACCCTTTATGTCCTGAATGCTGGTCGCTGGAGCCCGCCATAAAAAAATTAAAAATCAAATACGGACGTTTTTTCACCCTGCGGATCATTGTTTCCGCGAGCATTACATCGCTGAATAAGCAAAAGCGGAAAAAACACCTTCTTGCCGAAGCTTGGGAAAAAATTGCGAACCGTTCCGGGATGCCCTGTGACGGAAGCCTTTGGCTTGAGCAGGATCAGCCTCTTTCATCGCCCTACCTTGCCGCACTCGCTTTAAAAGCGGCCGAACTGCAGGGAAGAAAAGCGGGCATTCTGTTTCTCCGCAGCATGCAGGAAAGCCTGTTTGTCTCCAAGCAGAATATTACGGATGAAGACGTTCTTTTAGAAATTGCTGAAAAGACGAAATTGGATGTTGAAGAATTCAAGCGCGACCTCCATTCGCAAAGCGCGGTAAAAGCGCTTCAGTGCGATATGAAAATCGCGGCGGAAATGGACGTCACCGTCAACCCGACATTGACGTTCTTTAACAGCCTGCATGATGATGAAGGGCTGAAGGTTCCCGGCAACTATTCTTATGACGTATACGAAGAGATCCTATTCGAAATGCTCGGGGATGAACCGAAGCCTTCTGAAACGCCGCCTTTGGAATGTTTCATTGAATATTTCCGGTTTGTCGCATCGAAAGAAATCGCACTCGTTTATGATTTGAGTCTAGAAGAAGTTGAAAAAGAAATGAAAAAACTGGCATTCGCCAAAAAGGTCGCCAGAGTGGAAGCAAAGCACGGTCTGTTTTGGAAATCTCTGGCCGGCACCCAGGAGGATGTCACCTGTTGTGATCATTAAAAAAAGCTGATTCCTTACGGAGCCGGCTTTTTTTGTGCAAATAAAGAAACCGCGCCGGGATAAGCGCGGTTTCATATGTCTTAACGACAACAAAGGGGATGGGAGAAATTTTTCACGGTCAAACAAAGGGGTAATGTTTGTTTGTGATCAATTTCACATCCTTATCATATCAAATCTTGTCGAGTTTTGACAAGCCATAAGATTAATGTTCATATTTTTGTCACAAAACATAACTGACTGCTTGTTTTCATAGAATATATCAATCATAAACAAGGAGGGAAATCAATGCTCCGCACCGTATTGATCATCGGAATGATTGTGTTTTTCTTCTTTTTAAACCTGCTGGCCATGATGCACATGCTGCCGATTTACATTACATCTCCCCTGCTGTTTCTGTCCATATTGTTTGCCCTGTACCGGCTGAATCACCGAAAAACGTTTAAGGGGTTTTAGAAAAAGCCTGCGCATCTTATGCACAGGCTTTTTTGAATTACGAAGGGTTCACTTTCGAAAGAAGCTCTTCCATTTCATTCAGTTTCTCTTCAAACATTTTGCAGGCCGCCTCGATCGGTTCAGGCGATGTCATATCGACTCCCGCTTTTTTCAGTATGTCGATCGGATATTCCGAGCTTCCCGCTTTTAAGAATTCGGTATAGCGCTCCACCGCAGGCTTGCCTTCTTTTAAGATCTGGCTGCTCAGCGCTTGGGCCGCACTGTAGCCTGTCGCATATTGATACACATAATAATTGTAATAGAAATGCGGAATTCTTGACCATTCCAGACTGATTTCTTTATCAATCACCATGTTGTCACCGAAATACTTTTTATTCAGATCATAATAAAGTTCGTTTAGCAGTTCAGGCGTTAGCGGCTCGCCTTCCTGCGCTTTCGTATGAATCAGATGCTCAAATTCAGCGAACATCGTCTGTCTGAACACTGTGCCTCTGAACCCTTCAAGCATGTGGTTGAGCAGGTACAGACGCTGTTTTTCATCCTTTAAGCTGTTCAGCATATATTCACCGAGCAGCGCTTCATTAGTCGTTGAAGCGACTTCAGCGACAAAAATGCTGTAGTTACCGTACGGATACGGCTGATATTTTCTCGTATAGTAGCTGTGCACGGAATGGCCGAACTCGTGAACGAGCGTAAACAGATTATTGACATTGTCATGCCAGTTCATCAAGATGTACGGATTCGTGCCGTATGTACCGGACGAATAAGCACCGCTGCGTTTTCCTTTGTTTTCGTATACATCGACCCAGCGGTTTTCAAGTCCTTCTTTTAAAATAGACGCGTATTCCTCGCCCAGCGGAGCAAGTCCTTTGAGCATATAATCTTTCGCTTCCTCATATGTGACCTTCATTCCCGAATCTTTTACAAGCGGTGTGTACAGATCATAAATATGGACTTCATCAAGGCCGAGCACCTTTTTCCGCAGGTCAATGTAACGGTGTAATAACGGAAGATGTTTATTGATCGTTTTGATAAGGTTATCGTAAACTTCTTCAGGGATGCTGTTATTGGATAACGCCGCTTCCCGTGCTGATTTATACTTTTTCACACGGGCGTAAAAATTATCTTTTTTCACAGTGCCGCTGAGTGTAGTCGCCATCGTGTTTTTATACTGTCCGTATGTTTTATATACGGCTTCAAATGCGTTTTTGCGGACTTCACGATTGCTGCTTTCCAGGAAATTAATAAAGTTGCCGTGTGTGATTTGAGTTTCCTTGCCGTTTTCATCTTTAATCGACGGAAACGTAATATCGGCGTTATTTAAAACGCTGAATGTATTGGAAGGTGACGACAGCGCTTCTGAGGCTTCCGCAAGCAGGGCCTCTTCTTGTTCGCTCAGCACGTGCGGACGCTGTTTTGTAATTTCTTCAATTGCATGGGAGTAAAGCTTAAGCTCCTCTTTTTCCAGAATAAACTGGTGCAGCTTGTCCTCCTGAATCGCCAGAATTTCCGGTTCAATGTAAGCAGTCGCGCTGGCAGCCTGAGAATACAGGCTTGCGGCTTTGTCGTTCAGCCCTTGGTAGAAAGAATTTCCCGTATCCTGGTCTGAGCGCATATGTGCGTATGCATAAAGTTTCCCAAGGCGGTTCGTCACTTCATCCTGTGCCGTAAGCGCCGCGTATAAATTATCAGCCGAATGAGCAAGCGTGCCTTTAAAAGAAGATAAATTCGGAATTAATTCTTTAACTGCTTGAAATTCTTTATTCCAGGCCTCATCACTAGGAAAAATATCCTCTAGTCTCCATGTATGCTCTGCCTTTACTTCACTTCTGTCAGGCAGCTGTGCTGCTTTATTTTCCTCAGTCATGGTGATCCCCCTCGTTTTCTTTACTTCAAGCCAATTGAAAAAACGATTGTTTCTCCAAAAACTTGTGTTGTGATTATCTTCCGGCTTTTCACTGCCTTTTGTCAAATCATATGCGGCATATAAGACCGAGCATACCAATAATACAGTGAAAAAACGAAAACAAAATGCTTGTACGCCCCTCACATTCGCCACCACCTTGACGTTAGGGTGAACGAAATGAAGCATTCTCATTCCCCAAAAAAGAGCAGGTCCCGCCGGCGCAGCTCTTCTGCCGTTTGAGGGTGCTTCTGCTGAGATGAGGGCATATATACTTCATTCTCAATTTCCCTTAAAAAATCCTGCAAGCATAAGAAATCAGCATATTGTTTTACCGCCATTCCGATAAGGCTGTCTTGTGAACCATACCGCATCCGGATCTCCTTATGCCTGATTTTTTGCCGTAAATCATGAACCATGCCGGATAATCGGATCGGAGCGCCTTTTTCAAAAAGTTCCGCAAGCCGCATGTATAAATGGCCCTGCCACACAAAAACGGGACTTGCAAACACAAAGCCCGCTGAAACGGGAATAAACACTTCAGAGGGGAGAAATGGAAATGCAACCTGATGTCTTTCGTAAAAAAGACGCCGGATAAGACCGGCATCTTCTGATAAAAACCGCCCGCTTTTGTTGCGGAAGCCGGCAACGGCACGCCCCCACGAGGGAAGTCTGACGCTGTGCCGCCCTTCCGGATGACAAATGTCTTTCAGGTTTGCTTTGTGAAGAGGGATTGTGGTTAAGCCGGCATAAGAATAGCCGGTGTAAAACGGAGTGATGGAATGCAGCCTGTAAAAGGAGCGGGCGTCGGGGCAGTAAAACATTAAGGAGGAAAATGAATTGACTTCAAAGAACTGCCAGTGAAAAGCAGAAAGCCGGAAAAATTGCGCGGCCATCCGTTTTAACCGTTTTGCCCCGATGATCCAGACCGGCCGGTACCCGGCGTTTTTCAGGCCTGCCGTCCGGCTCTTTAAAGAGTCCGCCGAAAGGTTAGCACATTGAAATTCAAAAGCCAGCCTCTCTTCTCCGCTTTCTGCCGTCAAGTCAGGCCGCTGCCCAGCGGAAGTCAGATACGGTTCCAGGCTGACACTGCACCCTTGTGTCTTCAGCCAGAGAAAAAGCTGTCTTTTTCCTTCCAGATGGTATTCGCTTTCAGGTTCGGATTCCCCGGGACACAGCCTGCTTTTTTTATGAGCGAAGTGCGGCAGTTTCTCCCGTCCCAGTTTGATATCAAGCTCACTTTTGCAAACGGGGCAGAACCAGCGTTTCTTTCTCAGCTCCGCCGCTTTTTCCTTTGAATAGCTTCCGGCCAGCTGAATGAGCCGTCCGTCGGCAGTCACAGCACTGAACATGTTGCATCTTCTCCTTTCCTGAATCTTGTTGTATTCAGCAGGAAGAAGGCATAATCCTGTTTGCGGATGAGAGCCGTTATACGGTTTTCAGCCGTTCATCCTGTCATTCAGAACAAAAAAAACCGATTTCTGCTGAGAGAAATCGGTTTGTTATGATGCAAAGTGTTTTTTTATTGTATATAACGCATGATCAGCGATCACCAATTTGCCGTATTCTTCAAGACGGTGAATGCTGACTGATGATTCGTGCGCGTACTCCAACAGGATGCTTAGCTGATTTTCAACCTCTTCATCAGTTTGCTCATAAAAATCTGCATATAAATAATATCGGTCTTCAAACGAATACAAGGTCGTTTTGATTCCGTTAAGATTCAATTTTGATAGCGAGATGAGATCCTCAAAATCATCGAACCGCAAAGTGAACTGAAGCTTTTGCTCCTTATCTTCCCGGCTCTCGGCCTGCTCTTCTTTCTGGAAATCATCAAGTAAAGCATCGAGATTTTCATCTGCCGGCTCTTGTTTTTTATCTTCCGGGATCGGCAGTTCGAGTTTTTGTCCGTCCTTGGAAAGCTGGGCTTTTGTTACGATTATTTCCAGTCCTTTGTCCAATGCCTGAACCTGAATCCAAAGAGGACCCTCGACAGCGAATTCCTCTTCATCATGCACTTCATCCATGACTTCCCAGAACAGTTCTTCACTGCGCTCGCGATTGTACCAGATTTCTTCTCTGTCAAAACCGCGATCTTCAATATCACCATAAGACATATAAAATTTTACAGTATGCTCATTAATTCTTTCTATTTCCATTTTGCCAACCTTCCCTTCTTTATAAGATGTTGAAGGGACATCTAAGCTCCCGATGAATAGTACTTTACTACACTTTACCCATTCCGTCCACATCTTAACCTTATAGAAGACAGCGCAAATTCTTTATATTTCTATTTTATGATAAAACAGTTATAAAAGAAATAAAAAAGCATTTTCACACTGAAAAACAGGCTTTCTCCCGGTTCCCATCATAAATAGCGCACTGCTTCATATATTAGCTGTACAAGCAATCGATCTATAAGCGAGGTGTTACCATGCCGCACGATTACCTGCTGTCCCTTCTGCTTATTATCGGGATTGACCTTATTCTCGGCGGTGACAATGCCGTCGTCATCGCGATGGCCAGCCGGAATCTGGCCCATAAACAAAGACAGCAAGCGATCATCTTCGGAACATTTATTGCAGTCGTCTTGAGAATCGTTCTGACGAGCGCTGCGGTCTATTTATTGAATGTTCCTTTTTTACAATGCGCAGGCGGGGTATTTTTATTGTATCTCGGCTATCAGCTTCTGATTGAGAAGAAAGATGCGCAGCATGTAAAAAGCAGTTCTTCTCTTTGGAAAGCCATCCGCACAATCGTTCTGGCTGATATCTTTATGTCGCTTGACAATGTCATCGCAGTAGCCGGCGCTTCTCACGGTGAGCTGACACTTGTAGTGATCGGTCTCTTCATCTCGGTGCCGATTATTATTTGGGGCAGTAAGCTCGTTCATGCCGCCATGGAAAAAATGCCTTTATTGATGTATGCCGGGAGCGGCCTTCTCGCATTTACCGGCGGTGAAATGATTGCCGGAGACAGCAAGCTGTCATTTTTCATGGCAGAACACGGCATGATACAGATGATGCTGCCGATTTTGACCGTCGTTTTTGTTATCCTCGCCAGTATGATTTACCAGCAGACTGAAAAATAACAAAAAGCCCAAACCGCGATGGTTTTGGGCTTTTTCCATGCTTATCGTAAGCTTATATCAATTGGCAAGACGCTGTGCTTCTCTTAATTGGAAAGAACGCACTTTTCTTGGCAGGAATCGTCTGATTTCATCTTCGTTATAGCCGACTTGCAGACGTTTTTCATCAATGATGATCGGACGGCGGAGCAGTCCCGGATGCTCATTGATCAAAGTATATAAGTCTTGAAGCGGCATAGATTCAACATTTACGTTCAGTTTCTGGAATACTTTAGAACGGGTAGAGATAATTTCATCCGTACCGTCTTCAGTCATACGCAGAATCTGCTTGATCTCATCAATTGATAACGGCTCGGAGAAAATGTTTCTTTCTACAAACGGAATCTCGTGCTCTTCAAGCCAAGCTCTTGCTTTTCTGCATGACGTACAGCTAGGTGATGTGTATAATGTAACCATTAATCTTCACTCCTCTAATTAGTAGGATGAACATGTTTGTATTCTCAAATTGAAATGACTTTAAAAAAGGAATCTTTATAGGTATTATACTATAAAAAAGTAAGTGTGAACAGTCTCCTGAGAAAAAAATGTGTCAATCCGGCAAATTTACGGCTGGCGGATTTTTCCCCATTCTCAATTAGCTCAGCTGATCGAAAATGTTTTTTTGTTTTTTCTCATCAATGACTTTGAGAACTTCATCCGTTTTTTCGTATGATTCTCCGTACCATTTTTCATCTTTATAAGTGTGAATGTTTTCATATGTCTGTTTCATCGCTTCAAATATTTCTTCTTCTGATTCCGTCTTAGGTGACCAGTACAGAATCTCCATTTTGTTCACTTCATTCGTAGCCAATGACCGGCGCCGATACCCGATTGACTGCGCGTGCTTGAAATGCTCTCTTTGATAAAAACGCAAGCGTTTCTGTGTATCCGTGTCATCCTCGTCAACAGGCTCCACCTCAAGCAGAATCGGCTTGTTCTTCTTTTTCAGTCTGCCGATCAGCTTGCTTCCGAGGCCTTGTCCTCTGGATTTCTTTGACACAAACAGGTAATCAATAAAGATGAAAGAGTCAAATTCCGCATACATCAGCACGTGGTACTGCCCCTCTTCTTTATGATAAACATCGCTTTGCTCCTTTAACAGAGCTTCCATATGCGCTTTTGATTTCATTTCTTCAATCGGAAAATATTCACTCAGCTTTTCGTACCAGTTCATTCATTTGCTCCTTATGGGTTCGTTGTCTTCACACTTTTAGATATACCCCATTTCCGATTGTTTAAACAATCTTACATCTATTAAGACGTGTGATCCCTTAACATGGTTTCAATTTTTTTAAAATGGTGTGTAATCGACGTTTTTGGTATAACGGTTTGCCGCGTCCCACAATAAAAATTCGTCAATTCCTTCATCATGCAGCGCTTTAACCTGGTCTTCCACCTGGCGTTTCCCGTACTTTTGATAATTTCCGCTGCCGAGATATGATGCCGTGAAATCCTGAAGCCACGGACGCGATACAGGCCGGTGTTTCAGCTTAGACAGCTTTTTATTTTCCACCTTCGCATATTCTTTGACGACATTGTAAGGCTCAAGATCCGGTTTATCAATGCCGAAATAGCTTGTCCAATGGCTCGGATAAATCATGGATGAAATGACATCGACCTGGTCTGAAATTTTGCTGAAATTCTGGCCGATACCAGGCGCTTCCGGCAGCGTGGCTGAATAGCCGAAAATATCAACCGACACATCCGCGCCGTACGGCTTGAGTTTTTTCTTCGCATAACCGACAAAATCGGTGACGGCGTGAACGCGTTTTTGCACATTGCTGTCTGCTGTTTTCCCGTAATCGCCGTGTCCGTATGTCAGTTCGTCATCACGTTTTTCAAATCCTTCAGGAAAACGGACATAATCAAACTGAATTTCTTGAAACCCCATCTTTACGGCTTGTTTTGCAATCTTTACATTGTAATCCCATACTTCTTTCATAAACGGATTGACGAACGATTCTCCGCGGCCGTTTTTCCAGACACTTCCGTTTTTTTCTTTAAAGGACCACTCGGGCTTTTTGTTCGCGAGTTCGCTGTCTTTAAATACGACAATACGCGCGATCGGATAAATCTTTTTTTCCTCCAGCTTTTTCATCATCTTTTTTGGGTCTTTGATGTACGGCTTGGCGATTTTGGCATACTCAGAATGGCCGTCCGGCTTAAAGGTGAGGTTTCCGTTGTCGTCCTTGACATCAATCACCATTGTATTGAGCTCCGTTTTGTCCACAAAGTCTGTCAGCTCCCCGAATTTGCTTCCTCCCGCTGAATGTCCTGTGACGTAAATGCCCCGCACCTTATCAGGATGTGAAAAATGCAGCCCTGACGGATAAGCGAACCGTGCATTTGATTTCGGCAGTTCTTTTTCAGCCAGCGCTATTTTTACAAGCGGCTGCTCCTCTTTCACAGCGGCATGGGCCGGATAAGCGGCTGCACTGATAAACAGTCCCGCACAAATGGCGCACAAAATGGTTTTCATACTGATCTCCCCCTTTTTTTCCATTATAGAAAAACGGGAGCAGGCTTAATAAACTTGAATGTGCGCAAAAAAATCCTCCAAGACTGAGTCTTGGAGGATGATACTTTTATAGATAGGTTTTAAATTCAGCTTCTGTGCACATGACAAAATGTCCCGGTTTCACTTCTCTGAATTCCATTTTTTCTCCTTCTTGGAGCTGATGAACTGCCGGATCGTATTTCTTTCGCATGCGATTTCTTTCATAGTCCGGATCAGGAAGCGGGATAGCGGACAGCAATGATTTCGTATATGGGTGAAGCGGATTTTCGTAAAGCTCATCCGCCGGCGCAAGCTCCACCAATTTTCCGAAATACATGACGCCGATGCGGTCGCTGATGTATTTAACCATTGATAAATCATGGGCGATAAACAGGTAAGTGAGCCCTTTTTCTTTCTGCAATTCTTTCATTAAATTGACGACTTGCGCCTGAATGGAGACGTCAAGCGCCGAAATCGGTTCGTCCGCGATGATAAACTCCGGATCAACCGCCAGCGCTCTGGCGATTCCGATACGCTGGCGCTGTCCGCCCGAAAATTCATGCGGGTAGCGGTTGGCGTGCTCTTTATTTAAACCGACCGTTTCCAGCAGTTCGTGAACCCGCTGCATCCGCTCTTTTTTCGTTTTTGCGAGGCGGTGAATATCTATTCCCTCGGCAATAATGTCGGCGACTGTCATTCTCGGATTTAAAGATGCGTACGGATCCTGGAAAATCATCTGCATTTTCCGGTTAAACTCCAGCAGCTTCTTGCGGGATTTTTTCCCGTGGACATTTTCCCCGTTAAAGAGAACTTCCCCTCCGGTTGCCTCATACAGCCGGATAATACTGCGGCCCGTCGTTGATTTACCGCAGCCCGATTCGCCGACAAGGCCGAGCGTTTCGCCTTTATAAATATCAAATGACAAATCATCTACGGCTTTTACCGTTCCTTTCTGCGTGAAAAAATGCTGTTTTAAGTGTTTGATTTCGAGAAGTTTCTCAGTCATTTTTTTCACCTTCCTTCATTAAAACAGGATGCTGATACGTATTCGGAAGCTGACGGATTTTAGCCTTCACCGCTTCAGGCGGCTCGACCTTAGGCGCATCAGGATGCAGAAGCCACGATTTCACAAAATGCGTGTCAGACACTTTATACATCGGCGGTTCCTGTTCAAAGTCAATTTTCATCGCATATGAGCTGCGGAGCGCAAATGCATCCCCTTTCGGAGGATTCGTCAGATCAGGCGGCGTGCCCGGGATGGCCGTCAGTTTTTCCTGATCGGTGCTGTCCAGGCTGGGCATTGAGGCAAGCAGCCCCCACGTATACGGATGGCGCGGATCATAAAAGATTTCATCCACCGTGCCCGATTCGACGACCTGACCCGCGTACATGACGGCGACCCGGTCGGCGACATTGGCGACAACGCCGAGATCATGCGTGATAAAAATGATAGACGTATCAATTTTCTTTTGCAGATCTTTCATCAGCTCAAGGATCTGTGCCTGAATCGTCACATCAAGCGCTGTGGTCGGTTCATCGGCAATTAACAGTTTCGGATTTGCCGCAAGCGCCATCGCGATGACGACACGCTGTCTCATCCCGCCTGAAAATTCATGGGGGAATTGGCCGATCCGTTTTTCGGGCAACGGAATTCCGACGAGATCAAGCAGCTCTATGGCGCGCTTTTTCGCCGCTTCACTTGAGATTTTTTCATGTTTGAAAAGCACTTCCGTAATTTGTTTGCCGACTCTCATCGTCGGGTTCAGAGAGGTCATCGGATCTTGGAAAATCATTCCGATGTCCTTTCCTCTTATAGTCTGCATTTCTTTTTCGGACATCGGCACGATATCACGTCCGTCAAAAAGAATCTGTCCTCTTTTAAAGTAGCCCGGCGGCATCGGGATCAGCTTCATAATCGCTTGGGAGGTCACACTTTTTCCGGAACCCGACTCCCCCACGATCGCCAGCGTCTCTCCTTTATTCAAATGGAAATTCACCCCGCGGATTGCCTGTACCTCTCCGCCGTATGTTTTAAATGAAATGGCTAAGTCTTTTACTTCTAGCAAACGTGTCACTCATATCACTCCTTATTTGCGTAACTTAGGATCCAGCGCGTCTCTTAACCCGTCGCCGACAACGTTAAAGCCGAACATCGCCAGGCAGATAAAGCCGGCAGGGAAGAACAGACGCCAAGGGTAATAGGTTAATGCAGGCAATCCGTCTGAGGCCATCGTTCCCCAGCTCGCAAGCGGCGCAGGTACGCCGAGGCCCAAATAACTTAAAAACGCTTCTGTAAAAATCGCCGTCGGAACCGTCAGTGTCATCGTTACGAGGATAGAGCCCATCGCGTTCGGGACGATATGCTTAAACAAAAGCCGGCCGGTTTTGGCACCGAGTGTCTGTGAAGCAAGCACATACTCCTGATTCTTTAATTGCAGGACCTGTCCGCGGACGATCCTCGCCATATTGATCCAGCCCGTGATCGTCATGGCGACGATAATGGTGAGCAATCCTTTCGGCAGGACAACCATCAGCAAAATAACCATTAATAATGAAGGAACAGCCCACAGAATGTCGGCGATGCGCATCATCACTTCATCTGTGCGTCCGCCGCGGAATCCGGAAATGCTGCCCCAGATTACGCCGATCAATAAATCAAGCACGGCAGCTGCGACACCGATAAAGATGGAAATCCGCGCCCCCACCCATGTCCGGACGAATATATCCCTTCCAAGGTCGTCCGTGCCGAACCAATGATCTTTCGACGGCGCTTTATCCGCATTTAATAGATTGGTAGTGGCATAATCATATCTTGAAAAGATAGGCGCAAAAATCGCCATCAGAATAATAAGAACGATCAGTACGAACCCGACCATCGCAAGCTTATTGCTGCGGAAGCGGAGCATGGCGTCTTTCCAGAGGGAAAGGCTTTTTTTATTTATTTTTTCGGCATCGCCGGCATTAGCTGAAGCTGGTTCAAACATATTTTTAGGAATGTTCTGCATGGTCTAGGCTCCTTTCTTTGCTTTGGAAAGCTTGATTCTCGGATCGATTAATCCGTACAGCACGTCTACAATTAATACGCATAAAAGCAGGAGCACGCTGAAAAACACGGTAACTCCCATAATGACCGTATAATCACGGTTTGTAATGCTGTTTACAAAATGCGCGCCTAAACCGGGAATTCCGAAAATGGATTCAATGATGAAACTTCCCGTTAAAATGGATGCCGCCATCGGCCCCATATATGTCACGACCGGCAAAAGCGCATTTCGCAGCGCATGGCGCACGGTGACTGACGGACGGGAAAGTCCTTTAGCTTTTGCAGTCCGTATGTAATCGCTGTTTAACACTTCAATCATGCTTGAACGGGAGAGTCTGGCAATGAACGCCATCGGCATGGAAGCGAGCGCAATGGAGGGCAGAAAGGTGTATGCCCAGGATTCCCACCCTGCGACCGGGAACAGTTCTAATTTAATTGAGAAAATATATTGCAAAATCGTCGCCAATATAAAGCTCGGAACTGAGATCCCAAAGATCGTTAAAATCGCAATGGTATAATCCTGCCATTTATTATGGTACAGGGCAGCAAGCACCCCGAAAAGCACACCGAACGCTAAAGCGAGGAGAATAGCTTCTGCACCGAGAGTGAATGAGACGGGGAAGCCTGAATTGATTAAATCATTAACACTTTGGCCTTTATATTTAAAAGAAGGCCCGAAGTCCCACATCGCCACAGATTTTAAGTAGCTGACATATTGAACGAAAAGAGGCTTGTCCAAACCATAGTGTTCGTTTAAGTTTGCCTCAATTTCAGGCGGCAGCTTTCTTTCGCCGGAAAATGGTCCGCCCGGCGCTGCCTGCATTAAGAAGAACGTGGCGGTCACAATCACAAACAATGTGATGATCATGTAAATGAATCGTTTACCGATATATTTCAGCAAGGTGAACACCTCCATGTTTTTTACAATTTTATACGTAATCAGTAAGAAAGGTATATGGGGACATCCTCCCCATATACCTTGGGTCTTTTGTTCTCAGAACCGGCTTTTATTCAAAAGAAGCGTTTCTGAAGTAAACTTCGCCTGTTCCTGTCAAGATCACATTTTTGAGGTTTTTATCCTGCACCCAAGGATCCGTATAGAAATAAACTGGCGCGACCGGCATTGCGTCCATAAAGATCTTTTCTGCTTTTTTCAGCTCTTCGATACGTTTATCCGGATCCGTTTCAAGCTGAGATTGGTTCAGCAGCTTTTTAAACTCAGGATCTTCCCACCCGGTATCATTGTTTCCGCCTTCTTTATCACGGAACAATTCAAGGAAGTTGATCGGATCGTTGAAATCGCCGAGCCAGCCCATACGCGCGATTTGGTAATTCTGGCTGTGCAGCTTGTCGATGTAAACATTCCATTCGGAGTTATCAAGCTCAACTTTGACGCCCAAGTTCTTTTTCCACATTTCCTGTACGGCCTGCGCGATTTTCGCATGCGCGTCATCCGTATTGTAGGACAGTTTGATCGCCGGAAGGTCAGAGGCATTCTTGACGCCTAATTCCTTCAGTCCTTTATTTAAGAATTCTTTAGCTGATTTGACGTCATTGTCTTTGAAATAACCTTTTGTGTTATCCTTGAATCCCTTCATTGACGGCGGCACCGCAGCCATGGCCGGGATTTGTTCGCCCTGCGTTACATTTTTCACGATGGACGAGCGGTCGATCGCATAAGCAAGGGCTTTACGGATGTTGACATTGTTCAGCGGTTTCTCTTCTGTGTTGAATTTGTACCAATACACGCCTGCGATCGGTTCAACGTGAAGAGATCCGTCTTTTTTCAATGTCGGCAGAGATTCAGTCGGAAGCTGGCCGAGCGGCATTCCTGCCCAGTCAAGCTCACCGGCCTGGAATTTTTTCAGTTCGGTGTTGTTATTGTTAATCATCACCATATTGATTTTCTTCAATTTCACAGCGTCTTTATCCCAGTATTGATCGTTCTTTTCGAGCGTGATGGAACCGCTGTGTTTCCAGGCCGTCATTTTGAACGGGCCGTTTGACACATAATTTTCGCCCGCGTTTGTATTCCAGTTTTTATGTTTTTCCGCGATTTTCTTGTTGATCGGCATATACGTATAGAATGAAGTTAATTGCGTGAAATAAGGTGTCGGGTTATTCAGTTCAACCTTTAATGTTTTGTCATTTACGGCTTTTACGCCTACATCATCAATCTTGCCTTTTCCTGTATTGGCAGCTTCAGCGCCTTTGATGTAGTAGAGCTGATAAGCGTATTGTGATTCGTTGTTCGGGTCAAGCGCCCATTTCCATGCATATTCAAAATCCTGCGCCGTCACCGGGTCGCCGTTAGACCATTTCGCACCGTCACGAATCGTAAATGTATAGGTCTTTCCGTCTTTGCTTGTTTCAATTTTAGATGCCATTCCTTCTTCAGGCTCACCTTTGGAGTTTACGCGTGTCAATCCTTCAAAAGTCTGTCGGATTACGCCTCCTGACACGGAATCATTCGCTAAACCCGGATGCAGTGAGAACGGCTCGGTTTTAATATTGATATTAAGTGAAGTCTGTCCTTTGGTGTCTTTTTTACCGCCGCCTGATCCGCCGCTGAATCCGCCGCACGCACTTAATACAAGCGAGAAGATAAGCATCAAACCTACAATAGACCAACGCTTTTTCATGCACTAACCCCCTAATCAAATTTTTCAGCCTTTACTACTAAATACTCAGAAATATCAGACAAAATAACTTAATATTTTTCTAAACTTTAATTGTGTTCCGTCTTTTCTGATTATTTTATGTAAAGAAGCTGTAACAATAGAGTGAACAAGTTCATTATAATGAAATGAATAATTTATTGCAATACTATTTTCTCAATTTAAAATATTTAAATTTGGTCAGTTTTTCTGTCAAAAAGGTGATACACTTCTATAGTTTAAAGCATGACCTAACTAAATTTTTTTAATGTAATTTCCAGTTCATATTGCTTTTTACATATAATATTCGTTATACGAAATGTTGATATACGTTATCATTTAAGCATTTTCAGTTCTTTTTGAGGATTTCCACCCCTAAAGCAAACTGGAAATAAGCTTGTATTCCTCTGATGACATTTGGCTATAATTGATTTATAATAGATCAATCAAATACATTTGTTGTGATTGCGATGATGAAGAGTAGTACACATTTTCATCCGTTTGAAGAGAGTCTGCGGTGCTGGGAGCAGGTAACGGGCGATGTGGAATGGACTTCTGAGCAGCTGACCGAACGTTAGTAGGCCCAGCCGGAGCAGCCTCCGTTACCAACGTCTCGAGCGATTCCATTGTAATGGAATAATCAGGGTGGCACCACGGTTCATTCGTCCCTTTTTTCTACGGGAAGAATGGGCTTTTTTTATTATGTTTTAAGAAATGAGGTAAGAACTATGAAGAAAACGATTTTTTCAGGCATTCAGCCGAGCGGTTCCGTTACCCTCGGCAACTACATCGGCGCAATGAAGCAATTTGTTGATTTGCAGCATGACTACAACGGCTACTTCTGTATTGTCGATCAGCATGCGATTACGGTTCCGCAGGATCGGCTTGAGCTGCGGAAGAACATCCGCAATCTCGCGGCTCTTTACCTGGCCGTCGGACTTGATCCCGAGAAAGCGACCCTCTTTATCCAGTCGGAGGTTCCCGCTCATGCCCAGGCGGGGTGGATGCTCCAATGCGTCGCATATATCGGCGAGCTTGAGCGGATGACGCAATTTAAGGATAAGTCAAAGGGCAAAGAAGCCGTCGTGTCCGGACTGTTAACCTATCCGCCGTTGATGGCCGGCGATATTTTACTGTACGGAACGGACCTTGTTCCGGTCGGAGAAGACCAAAAACAGCATCTTGAACTGACCCGCAACCTGGCGGAACGCTTTAATAAAAAATACAATGACATCTTCACGATTCCTGAGGTGAAAATTCCTGAATCAGGCGCGCGCATCATGTCACTGGCTGATCCGCTCAAAAAAATGAGCAAATCAGATCCGAACCAAAAGGCATTCATCACGCTGCTTGATGAGCCGAAGCAGCTCGAGAAGAAAATCAAGAGCGCAGTGACTGATTCTGAAGGCATTGTAAAGTATGATAAAGAAAACAAACCGGGCGTTTCTAATCTTTTGACGATCTATTCTATTTTAGGGAACACATCAATTGAAGAATTAGAAGCTAAATATGAAGGCAAAGGGTACGGTGAATTCAAAAGCGATTTAGCCGAAGTCGTTATCGGCGCATTGACACCGATCCAAGAGCGCTACCGTGAATTAATTGAGAGCGACGAGCTTGACCGCATTCTCGACGAAGGGGCGGCGCGCGCAAACAAAACGGCCGGCAAAATGGTGAAGAAAATGGAAAACGCCATGGGTCTCGGACGGAAAAGAAGATAAAAAAAAGAGGCGGGAGAATCCCCGCCTCTTTTTTTAGTTCACTTTTGATTCCTGTTCCATTTCCCAAAGCTTTTCGAAAAACGGCTGCCCTTTAATCAAATTTTCACAGAACGCAAGATGTTTATCCGACCAGCCTTCAATTGTTTCATTGTAAAGCATGTCCCAGATCTCTTCAAAACTCATCCGTTTGATCTGCTCATACATATGCGGATTCCATTCCGTGTACCAATACACAATTTCCGCACGGTTTTTCAGCCCTTTCAGCTGGTCGAGCGCCATAAACATCAGCTGCTTGATCTGCCGCTCTTTTCTCGTCAGACCTCTGACATGCTCCGGCGCCAATGACAAAATGTGATATTCCTTTGAAGACTCCAATTGCGACGGCTCAAATTGAAATGATTCCGGTTCTACATCCTTTACCATTTCATAAACAAGCTGCTCCTGTCTCGGAATCAGGCGGCTCTTTCTGACAGGAATGGTATACCCGATCGTATCCACGGCAATGATGCCGATCCCGTCTGTCACGACAAAACAGTACTCCAGCTTTGTCCGCTCGTGATTTTTTCGCACGTATGACTTCTGGTGGACTTGGTCAAGCAGCTCTTTCGGAAGCTCTGATAAGTCGTTTTCTATGTAATGAAATAATACCGACGGCACTCTGAGCAGCGGCGTCTGATCCAAAAGCTCAACCGTGTCTTCCTTCCGCCATTCATGAAAATGGCATACATTGTAGCCGTTTTCTTCCCCTTCAAACCAATTGACCCATACATCATGAAGAAATAACATATTCGACCCCTCACTTTATAAAAACTGTTGTCCACAGTATAGGCAAGGGATAGATAAATTATTCCATTTCAATATGAGATTTCCGTATTACGGAGCTGGATTTCCGACTGCATTGCAACAAAAAAATCTCCCGTTCCGTCCGGGAGATCATTTTACATTTTTCGGATCAAGCGCATCACGCAGCCCGTCTCCGACAAAGTTGAAGCACAATACGGTAAGAAGGATCAACAAACCCGGGAATAACGGGTACCACCAAGCCTGAATCATAAGCGTAAAGTTCTGTGCATCCTGAAGCATATTGCCCCAGCTTGCGATCGGGGGCTGAATCCCGAAACCGAGATAACTTAATGTAGATTCCGCCAAAATAACCGTTCCCACCTTTAATGTGGCTGAGACAATAATCGGTCCGAGCGCATTCGGCAGTATATGAGAAAAGATGATGTGATGATTTTTTGTACCGATCGTCTTTGCAGCTAATACAAACTCTCTGGAACGAAGCGATAAAAACTCCCCTCGGACAAGGCGTGCCGTTGTTGTCCAGCCTGTAAGGGAGAAAATTAAAATTAATTTATCCATTCCGGGCTGAAAAATCGTAACAAGTGTAATAAGCAAAAATATATCAGGTATGGATAATACGATATCAACGGTTCTCATGAGAACGGCATCGACAAACCCTTTAAAATATCCGGCAACAGCTCCGACAACTGTCCCGATTGTAATCGCGCCGATCACAGAAGCGAATCCGACAAGCAAGGAGACGCGCGCCCCGTACAGAACCCTCGTAAAGATGTCTCTTCCGAATTTATCAGTTCCCATTAGATGTTTTAAGCTCGGCGGCTTCAAACGATTGATGAGAGATTGACTCTCCGGAGAGTAAGGAGCGATTACCGAAGCGAATAAAGCTGACAAGATAATGATGGTTAATATAACGGCTCCGATTACAGCTAGTTTATTTTGAAAGAACTTTTCGAAAAAAATCTTCGTCATTGTTTCCGGTTTGGATTGAATATTTTCCTTTAATTTCACTTCGCTGGGGGGTGTGCCGGTATTTGGCTGTAACATTTGACCTCTCACCTCTCTTTGTTAATATTCAATACGGGGATCAACCAGCGCATATAAGATGTCCGCAATTAAATTCCCCACTACAACCAAAACAGCTGAAATGACCGTCATGGCCATGATAACCGGATAATCCCGCGAAAAGGCTGAATCAATAAACAATTTGCCGAGACCCGGCCAAGTAAAAATCTGTTCTACCACTACCGCTCCCCCGATAAATGACGGTATCATCAAACCAAAAATAGTGATGACAGGAAGAAGTCCGTTTCTCAAACCGTGTTTAAAAATCACTTTATTATCTCGGAATCCTTTCGCACGCGCCGTTCGTATATAATCCTGTTTTAACACATCAAGCATACTGGATCTTGTGTATCTCGTTATCCCTGCCATGTCTGCCGTGGCGAGCACAAAAGCAGGCAGAATCAAGTGATGCAATCGGTCAAATATGTTAAAGTCAGCATTCAAAGTGCTTACTCCGCCAGTGGGAAACCACCCCAGATTTACAGATAAAACCATGATTAAAATCAAACCGAACCAAAAATTCGGAATGGCAAGCCCTAAAAATGAAGTAACAGTTATCCCGTAATCCAATTTTGAATAAGGACGTTTCGCTGACAGAACACCAAATGGAATAGAAATAAGAAGAGCGACAAGGGTTGAGAAAAGCATAAGCACAATCGTATTCGGTAAGCGGGATAAGATAAGTTCAGAAACCGGAGTGCCTTTCTTGACGATAGAAGTCCCAAAATCCCCTTGCAGCATATTCCCCAGCCATTTCACATATTGAACAGGTTCCGGATCATTCAACCCGTATTTTTCAATGAATTTCGCCCTGTCCGCTTGACTGATTGTAGGGTCCATCATAAGTGACATCGGGTCTCCCGGCGCTGCTTTCATGATGGCAAACGACAAAATTGTAATGCCTAAGAGAATCGGCAAGGACATTAATGTTCGCCGTAAAATATATGTAACCATATTCTTGTCCCCTTTTTAAATAGGATAAGAGAGGAAAGGAACCTCCTTCCCTCTCCAGGGCTTTTGCTATTTTTGATCCAGCCACCATTTTTCAATATTGTACAAGTCATTTTTAGGGTGGAATACATAGCCTTGTAAATTATTCGGCATCGCTCTGTGGTAATTGTAATAGAATAAGAAGCTGTACGGCTGATCTTCAGCAATCAATTTGTATATCTCTTCATACTTCTTTTGGTATTCTTTTCTGTCTGTAATTGTCTTCGCTTCTTCAAGCAGCTTATCGACTTTCGGGTTTTTATACCAGATATTATTCAGCCCGTTTTTCGATTGGCTTGAATGGAAGATAGAGAATTGATCCGGGAACGTTGCAAGACTCCATCCGAGAAGAAGAGCGTCATAATCCCAATTAGGGGCACTTGTCTGTTCGATTAACGCACTGAATTCAACAATTCGCGGTTTAGCCTCGATTCCCACTTCTTTTAATTGCTGCTGAACGACAACAGCTAAATCTTCACGAATTTTATTGCCTTGATTCGTTTTAATTTCAAATGAGAATTTTTTTCCGTCTTTATCAAGGTAGCCGTCACCATCATGGTCTTCCCATCCGGCTTCTTTTAGCAGCTGCTTTGCTTTTTTCGGATTATAATCAAATGTCGGCACTTTAGACTTCGGATAATTCCATGACAGCGGACTCTCAGGAACATCCGCTACCTTACCGTCTCCGTTCAGCACTTGATCCACCATTGCCTGCCTGTCAAGAGCGTAAGTCAATGCCTGACGCACTTTTTTGTCCTTAAAAAGCTCTTTTTTCTCATTCCAGCCGATATAGCTGTAGTTTAAGCCAAGATCAGATTTGACCTTCACGTTTCCAAACGTTTTAACCGTATCAAAATCTGTGCCCGGCACAACGAAGAAATCAATATCTCCCGCTTTTAACTGGGCCACGGCCGCGTTAGAATCAGGAATTGTTTTGACTGTCACTGTATCAAGGTAAGGTCTGCCGCCAAAGTAATCATCATTTGCTTCCAGTTTGACATACTCACCTTTTTTCCACTCAACAAACTTAAACGGACCGGAGCCGATTGGATTTTTACGGTTAAATTCATTCTCTCCCAGATCTGCAACCGGCACCTTACCCAATATATGTTTTGGCAAAATGCCGTAACTGTCGAGAACGACATTATAGAAATAGGCATCTTTTTTCTTCATTTTAAACTGAATTTCATATTTTCCTTTTTTCGTCACGGATTTAAGGGACTCAAAACCCGAGCCACGCTCACCGTTGTAATCCTTGTTAAGAGGGATGCTGTAGGTGAAAACAACATCATCGGCCGTCAGCTCTTTTCCATCATGGAATTTAACGCCTTTTTTCAGTTTTACATCATACGTTAATCCCCCGTCAGCTTCTGTTACTTTTTCAGCCAGCGACGGCTTGACGTTTAATTTCTCATCAGTTTCCAATAATGTGCTGTAAATCATGCCTTCAATATCAGAACTTGCAACATCGGTAGAATAAAGTGGATTAAAAAGTGTGGGTTCCCCGGTTGACCCGACAACCAAATCTCCGCCTTTTTGCGGTTTTCCTGCCGGTTTGGATTCGGTGCTTGTGGATTTTGAGCCGGAGCAGGCTGACAGGAAGATGGCGAGCGCCATAAAAACACTTAGCATCATCAGTGCGCTTTTACGTAATTTCATATCAATTCCCCCTTTGTGATATATATGCAGCAAACTGGTTATGTAATCCGGCATACCCCCTCTCGATGCTTGTCATTTCAGGCATATAAATGGCAGGCGACGTAATGGCCGGGAGCGGCTTCTTCAAATGCCGGGATTTGTTCCTTGCAGATCGGTTTGGACATCGGGCACCGCGTGTGGAACACGCAGCCTTTCGGCGGGTTTGCCGGGCTTGGCAGTTCTCCTTTCAGGATGATTCGTTCCCGCTTGACGGCGTCTTTTTTTCTCGTGACGGGCACTGAAGACAAAAGCGCTTGCGTATAAGGGTGAAGCGGATTGCCGTACAGCTCGTGTTTATCGGTCAGCTCCATCATTTTTCCCAGATACATGACGCCGACTCTGTCGCTGATATGGCGGACAACACTCAAATCATGAGAAATAAACAAATAGGTCAGGTTGAATTCATCCTGCAGTTCTTCCATCAAATTGATGACCTGGGCCTGAATGGAGACATCGAGTGCGGAAACGGGTTCATCCGCAATAATCAGCTCGGGATTCAACGTCAGAGCCCGCGCAATCCCGATCCGCTGGCGCTGCCCTCCGGAAAATTCGTGCGGATAGCGGTTTGCAAAGCTCGGGTGAAGGCCGACTTTCGCCAGCAGCTCCTCCACTCGCTCGTTCCGCTCGCTCATGCTGTACATATGGTGAGTCTGGAACGGCTCTTTAATAATGGAACGCAGCGTTTTTCTCGGGTTAAGGGATGCGAAGGGATCTTGGAAGACCATCTGGATGTTTTTGCGGACGCTTTTTCTCAGCTTTTCTTCAGATAAGCCGGAGATGTCCTGCCCCTTAAAAAGAATCCGGCCGTCTGTCGGCTTGTATAAACGGATCATCGTCCTTCCCGCCGTTGATTTGCCGCATCCTGATTCACCGACGATGCCGAGCGTCTCCCCGCGCTTCAGTGAAAAAGAAACGCCGTCAACAGCCTTTATATCACCGACTTTCCTTTGAAAAAAACCGGAGCGGATCGGGAAATATTTTTTTACGTCTTTCAGCTCTAAAATCGTTTCTTGGTCTGCAGCTGTCATTTTGATTGGGCACCCTCTTCCTCATATAAAAAACATCTTACAGAACGGCCGCTTTCATGCGTTATCAGCTCCGGCTGCCCTGTTTTGCATTTGTCCATCGCTTTTGAACACCTCGGGGCGAATCGGCAGCCTTCCGGAAGATTATCCGGTGTCGGGACACTGCCTTTGATCGCTTTTAATGTATCAATCTCTCCATCTATCACCGGTATGGAGTTTAACAGCCCTTCGGTATACGGATGAAGAGGGTTTAAAAATAAGTCCTCCACACTCGCACTCTCTACGACTTGTCCGCAATACATAACGATCACCCTGTCGGCAGCTTCGGAAACCACACCTAAATCGTGAGTGATCAGCAGAATGGAAGTATCGAATTTTTTGCAGAGGTCTTTCATCAGCTCCAATACTTGGGCTTGTATCGTCACATCAAGCGCCGTCGTCGGCTCATCAGCGATCAGAAGCTTCGGATTGCAGCTGAGCGCAATGGCGATCATCACCCTCTGTCTCATCCCTCCGGAAAGACGGTGCGGATATTCTTTCATTACTTGTTCCGCTCTGGAGAATCCGACGAGTTCCAGAAGCTCGACGGCTTTTTTAGCCGCTTCTCTTTTATTCATTTTTTTATGGTATTCGAGCACTTCGGTAATTTGTTCGCCGATGGTCAGCACCGGATTCAGGGAAGTCATGGGCTCCTGAAAGATCATAGAGACGTCATTTCCGCGGATTTTGCAATATTCGTTTTCGGTGAAGGAGGCCAGGTCCCTGCCTTCCAGCTTAATCGAGCCGTCCATAATTTTTCCGCCCGAGCCTTGGACAAGTCCCATAATAGAAAGCGAGGTGATGCTTTTGCCCGAGCCGGATTCTCCTACAAGAGCGACGGTTTCGCCTTTGTTAATGTGAAAATCAACACCGTCGACTGCGGGGATCGGCTGTTTCTTTCTGAAAAAATAGGTCTTTAAATTATTCACTTCTAATAGTGTGCTCATGATACGCCCCTTTCTCATTCCGCTGAAGCAGAGGGAAACATACGTTTCGCTATCACAAAATATAGAATAGTCGAAAAATTTTATAGTTGTATATTATTACATCATTATTACAAAAGCAAGAATTTTTTAGGATAAATGTAATATCCTTAAATAATTTCCATTCTTTTAATCTATTAAAGCGTTGCTTCCAGAAAGGTTTTGGAAGGGATGGCCAATGCTTCTTTTACTGTTTTTTGATGATCGGTTAAATATTTTTTTACTATATTGAATCCGACGGCATAGCCGAGCATTGAGGGGAAGTATCCTTTTCCGTATAACAGCTGGGAAAACATTCTGCTGTCTCTCGTTAAGCGGAGGTTCGGCTTGACTCTTTTTTCAAACAGAAAATCAAGCTGCTCAGGCGTATAGTAGGACGTCCATTCCGCCGTAAGACTTGAGCCGAACCGCTCATATACAGCATATTCTGCCAGCCCCTCCATCATGATTGTATCAAGAAATGTCTCATCTTTTTCGTCCTTTGTCACATGTTCTAACCGGCAGACGTGATTATATTCATGTGTCATAAGGGCGGATACAGCTGAATTGGAACTATCCGACGATAGAAAGAGGAACATTTTGTCCCGAAAGGCCAGACCGGATTTTGATCCGAATTCCTGACGGATTTTCCGGTTTCGTTCATCGACGGGCAAAACTACGATCGGCACGTCCGGCCCGTTCCACTTCTCCTTTAAATAGGCTTCCTCCTTTTGAATATGGCTGTAGCATCCTTTTTCTTTCAGCCGTTTACTGGTCCTAACACCGTCCTTCAGATGGCGGAACATGCCGTGGTTTTGCAGCATCCCGAGTATCGGCTTCCACTCTTTCTTATCGGCCCCTGAAAAAAGCGGCAAAAGATGCGGGGCCAGGTCATTTACGGATGCCGCCTTTTCCATCCATTGATATGTCTGCTTGACGCTCATACCGGTTCGCCTCCTCTTGTTGTTATCATATGCACGCACAAAAAAACCGGCCACCTTTTTCAGGCAGCCGGTCAAAAACTGTATTATTGATATTTTTTAAAGATCAAAGTGGCATTATGTCCGCCGAAGCCGAGCGAGTTGCTGAGAACGATGTTGACATCCTGCTCGCGCGCTTTGTCCGGTACATAATCTAAATCACACTCTTCATCAGGTGTTTCAATGTTAATCGTCGGCGGGATAATGCCGTCTTTAATTGCCATGACGGAGAAGATTGCTTCAATCCCTCCGGCAGCGCCTAACAAATGACCCGTCATTGATTTTGTCGAACTGACGGCAAGCTTGTACGCATGATCACCGAAAACGGTCTTAATGGCTTTTGTCTCGTATTTATCATTGTAGTACGTGCTTGTGCCGTGAGCGTTGATGTAATCAATTTCTTCAGGCTTGATGCCCGCATCTTTGATTGCTTCCTGCATCGCTCTCGCACCGCCTTCCCCGTCTTGGGCAGGCGCGGTAATGTGGTAGGCGTCACCCGTTGAGCCGTAGCCGACAATTTCCCCGTAAATTTTCGCACCGCGGGCAAGGGCATGCTCAAGCTCTTCAAGCACGACGATCCCCGCACCTTCTCCCATGACAAAGCCGTCACGGTTTTTATCAAACGGGCGGCTTGCCGTCTTCGGATCAGGATTTGTAGAAAGGGCTTTGTTTGCGCTGAAGCCCGCAAATGACATTCTTGTCAGCGGCGCTTCCGTTCCGCCCGTAAT
The DNA here is from genome assembly GCF_053663455.1 of Bacillus sp. JK62. Classification (NCBI taxonomy): domain Bacteria; kingdom Bacillati; phylum Bacillota; class Bacilli; order Caryophanales; family Bacillaceae; genus Bacillus; species Bacillus sp. JK62. Next base: position 242,969 of record NZ_JBSJQA010000003.1, on the reverse strand, counting down.
CATCGCATCGGCATCGCCGCGCTGAATGACTTTAAACGCGTCACCGATAGAGTTCGTTCCCGTCGCACATGCCGTCACCGTACAGGAGTTGACTCCTTTTGCTCCGAGAGCGATTGAGATTTGGCCTGTCGCCATATCCGGAATCATCATCGGAACAAAGAACGGGCTGACCCTTCTCGGCCCTTTTGTCAGGAAGATTTCGAATTGGGATTCAAGCGTTTCAAGACCGCCGATTCCGGATCCGACCCAAACGCCGACTCTCGGCGCGATCTCGTCTGTGATGTTCAGACCGGCATCTTGAACGGCCATTTTCGCGGCTACGACTGCATATTGCGTGAAGCGGTCCATTTTTCGCGCTTCTTTTTTATCCATGTGATTTTCAATATTGAAATCTTTCAGTTCAGCAGCTACTTTCGCCGGATACTCGTCCGATTCCACACGTGTGATCGGTCCGATTCCGGATACGCCGCCGATTGCATTTTTCCAGCTTGTTTCGGCGTCGTTTCCAAGCGGAGACAGGGCTCCAAGCCCTGTAACGACTACTCTTTTTTTACTCATCTTGTGTGCACCTCACCTTTTTTTATCGTCCCCAGCGTATTGCTATGGCGCCCCATGTCAATCCTCCGCCGAAACCGACCATGACGATGACATCGCCGTCTTTAATTTTGCCTGCTTCCAGTTCCTCTACTAATGAAATCGGAATGGATGCTGCGGATGTGTTTCCATATTTATGGACTGTTTTAGACATCTTTTCAACCGGAAGCTCCAAACGTTCCCGTGCCGCTTCCATGATGCGGATGTTTGCCTGATGCGGAATCAAAAAGTCTACGTCCTCTTTGGAGAGGCCGGCTTTTTCAATAACATTTACACTCGATTCACCCATTTGCCGGACGGCGAATTTGAATACTTCTCTTCCATGCATGATTGTATGCCCTTTTTCATCTAAGTACAAGTGCTGACCGCCTGTACCGTCTGCTCCAAGCTCAAATGACAGTATGCCTCTGTCGTCGCTGACCGGTCCGATGACCGCCGCTCCGGCTCCGTCTCCGAACAGCACAGCCGTATTACGGTCGTCCCAGTCGGTAATGCTTGAGAGCTTTTCCACGCCGACCACGAGGACATGTTTGTATGTTTGCGATTCAATGAATTGTTTGGCGGTTACGATACCGTACATAAAACCCGCACATGCGGCGCTGATATCCATCGCGCACGCTTTTTTTGCCCCGAGCTTCTCTTGTATCATACAGGAAACGGTCGGGAAAGACTGGTCAGGAGTAACCGTCGCCACGAGGATCATATCAAGCTCCTCTGCGGAAATGCCGGCCTGATCAAGCGCTTTTTGAGCAGCCTCGGCGGCCATGCCGGATGAATACATATCTTCCGCGGCGATTCTTCTTTCTTCTATACCTGTTCTCGTACGAATCCACTCGTCCGATGTATCTACCATTTGTTCAAGATCATGATTTGTCAGCACTTTTTCCGGGATGTAACGGCCGACGCCAAGAATTCCAGCTTTCATTGGAAAAGACTCCTTTTTTATAATGAATTTAAAATTAATTAGTTATGATCAATTATTAGTATCAGGTACTAATTCTACCCTATTTTTTTTCTGTTGGCAATATATTCGTCTAAACTATCGGACGCTGCTCCTCATAGAATAAAAGGAAGACGAAAGGAGGCTTCACTATGGATATTTTCTCCAAAATGATGTTCGGCGATTCCAGAGACCGGGATAAAGAGCCGGAAGAAAACCCGGAGCAGCCTCAGGCTGAAAACGAAGAAGAGATCGATTACAACCACGTGTTGAATCAGCTGGGGTCCATCATGAACTCCCTGGATCAATTAAAGCCCGTATTTAAAGACTTTGCGCCGATGGTGTCCGCCATAAAGAAAAAAATCATGTGAAAAGCCACTTCATGAAAAAGTGGCTCTCTTTATTTATTCAGCTCCCCGGCATCAGATCTGCCAAGCTCATACGCTTCCGCCATGACCGATGTAAACAGGTCCATAAACGGCTGAATCATTTCCATAGACAGATCTATGCCGGATTTCTCAAGCTCCGCCTTTGCTTCCGGCAGGTATTTCATCGCGATCTGCATAAATTCAAGAGACTTTTCATGCTGCATGTGTATCCACCTCTATTCATTTGACGGCAGTTCATTTGTTTGGTTATACGTTTTGACAAGGTCTGAGATTTTGTCTTGAAACGCTTTGTCCACCAGCGGGCTGAACGTCCCCATTTCAACGACTCCTTCCCTGAAATCAAAGTCGTGATCTCCGCTCTTGAGCGTACCTTTATTATATTGCTCGGCAATTAATGTATAGGCTTTATCTACGTTTTGCACCGTGCTTGTCAGCACCGTGTTTTTGCCGAGATTCGATTGCTCGGCGACATAGCCGATGGCGTAAAGCCCGTCTTTTTTGATTTGCTGAATGACAGGAACATTATACCCGTCTCCGGCCGGATATACAACATCCGTGCCTTCCGCTTTTAACTTCTCGTAAAGATGCAGCGCTTCATTGCCGTTATCCCAGTGGTCCGTAAATTCAGTATTGACGGTGATATCAGGCTTTTCATATTTCGCCCCTTTGATAAAGCCGTCTACTTCAGGCTGCCACAGAAAGGAGGCGATGACACCTACCTCATTGGTTTTTGACATATGGGCGGCCGTCATTCCCCCGAAAAAGCCCATTGCTTCTCCCATAAGGTGAACGCTTGTGACATTATCGCTTTTCGCCGTTCCGTTTGCGACGACGAATTCCATGTCGGGATAATCCTTGCTGATCATATTGAAGATTTCCTCGTATTCATTTCCGTGCCCGTATAAAAGATTGACTCCTTTTTTATGAAAATCATCTATCGCTTTTAAAATATCTTCATCGGATCTGATATTTTCTTTATAATAAACGTCAACGTTAAATTCAGATTGTATCGCTAATAAACCTTTGTAACCTTTTGTACCCCATACCAAGTCACTGATGGTATCGGGAAAAAGCATTCCGACCTTCTCAATTTTTCCTTTAAACGGAGTTTGTGCGCATCCGCTCAATAAAAGGAGGACAGAAAAGATCATGACAAGCCTGGTGATCAAGCCATGTTCAACCCCTTTTCAAACTCATAACATATATAATTAATATACGTTTATTGTAGCGGTAATACACATAACATGGAAGGTATTTCTTAAAAAATGTCGAATATTGATGAAAATTGTCTTTTCCATTCTTTAATTTTTTCTTCCGCTTCTGTTTTTTGCGTTTTTTCTTTTATTTCCAGGGTAATAATCTGAATTTCGTCTTCTGTGCCGTCAGCCTCCAGCTTATTCATCAGCCCGCAGACCGCGTCTTCTAAAAAGATCCTGCTTTCGCCATCTTCTTTTTCTTCCGTCCACGGACCGTAAAGGGGAGGAAGGATAATCGCTTTTGCCGTATCCCGCTGACCGTTTTTTTCCCAGTCTCCTTGATCCTCACTGTAAACAATCCAATATAAAGGCTCAGCCCTTTCTTCGGGCAGACACCCGCTCCCGTATTGAACGCAGATACGATCGTATTCCTTTTCACCTATTTCATCTATTATTTGAAAAAGCCCGTTTCTCGCGAGCCACATTAAACGTTCTTCTAAATACAGCTGCCTCGTTTTGTCCTCCGGTTCTGCCAAAATGACATCAACGTGCACACCCTCATCCATCAACCGTTCGCACAATGAAAGGCCGAGAAATTCATCTGCTCCAATGATCAGCGCTGTTTTCATCACATCTGCCGCCTTTCCGGTTTTTCATTCACACACAAGCCAAACAGCCCTCTGAAAAGAGATGGCTGTTGTATTCTATTCATTACAGGTCTTTTTCATGACTGCGGAAAAACCGGCAGATGGCTCTGTAAATACGTGCAGGGTTCTCAAGCAGGTGATACGTGATATCAGTCTTGCTTCCGGTCTTTTCCCGGGCTTCTTTATACGCGTTCGCATGCAGGGTGTACGGGTACGGCGCTCCGGTCGTTCTTTGCCATATATGTACCGGCACGCGGGTGCGGCAGCCGGTAATGGTCTGATAGCTCAGTGAGCTTGCCTCTTTTTCAGAAACACCGAAGCTTTGTGCCGTTTCCCTCAGAAACTGCTTATAAAAAAACTTATTTTCTTTCTCTGATTCAAAATGGGCTTGAAGATCAAGACAAGGATCTAACATTGCGGCTGAACGGATATGCTCCGGTGAAGACTGCAGCAATTGATCGGCGATGAGGGCGCCCATGCCTTCTGCGAGCAAATGTATTTTCGGATTGAGGGTTTCTTGTTTCAGCACATAATGAATCAGCTGTCTGGCGTAAAGGGCGGCTTTTTCCGAACCCCAATGCCGTCCGTATAAATTGCTGTTGAAAATGGTGTACCCTCTGTCAAGCAGCGTATTTAACAGCCGGTTTCTCCCTTCATGTTCGAGCCAAAAGCTTGAGTCCCGGCTGACAAAGTGGGTTCTGTCCCCCAGAATAAAGATACAGAAGCCGTTCGGCCGATACGGCAGATGGATGACGTTCAGCTCAGATCCGAATTGGAAAAATCTTTCCGTTATCCCCATGCCTGCCCGCCTCCTTTTACTCCTAATCTCTCTATTGGCTATCATATGTAAGAAGAAAGAAAACGGATCGGATAAACTCCTATTTGCTGCTATGTTTTGGCTATTATCCCAAGCACGGGAACCGAATTTTCCGTCAGACGGCCGGACAGGCGGGCACATGTCAGTTTCAGGCGCGCTTTTTGATGAGAAAATGACCTTCCGCCCGCGCTTTATGTATGGTATGATACAACGTAGAATATAATGAAGGACGAGGTGGAAACGTGCGGTTAGTTATCGGTTTTATTTGGACGTTCCTTTTAACACATATGGCCTGTTATTTGATCGCCTCCATGAACAGCGCGGCGTACAATTTCAAGCAATCATCCATTATTGCCGTGGTTATTGCGGTGCTAGTCTTTGTTCTTGCGGAGATCATGCCTGTCAAACAGGATGCAAACCAGCATTAAATAAAGAAACCTGCTATTCAGCAGGTTTTTTTGTGTTCACGGTTTTCGTTGGTACGTCCACAATCTGTTGTGGTTTGAAGTTTCAGGGAACATTTCTCCCACCGTAAGCTTGATTTTTTGCGGATTTTTGACCATGCTTCCCGTTTCGCCGATTTCAACGTACACACCGTTATTCGGCGCTTTTTGTCCCGGGCGGAATTGATGCTGCTGTCCCACGTCATTTCCTCCTTTTTCTTTTTTATGTAGTATGCGCTTGTATGCGGAGAAATATCAAAAACCGCTGAATGAGATTCAGCGGTTTTTTTGTTCATCCTGTTTGTAAAGAAGAGCTTTCAGGAGCGCTTTTTGCGCGTGAAGCCGGTTTTCCGCCTGCTGGAATACCGCCGAGTTCGGACCGTCGATAATCTCGGACGTGACCTCTTCTTCCCGATGCGCCGGCAGGCAATGCAAAAATGTATAGTCGGGTTTGGCGAGACTGACGAGTGAGGCGTTGACTTGATACGGTGCAAACACATTCAGCCGCTGCTGCGTCTCTTCCTCCTGCCCCATGCTCGTGAAGACGTCAGAGTAAATCACGTCTGCATCCCGCACCGCTTCCTGCGGATTTTCGGTAAGGGTGATTTTCGCTCCGGAAACAGCCGCCGCTTCTCTCGCGGCATTCACCGCCTCTTCCTCTGCTTCATAGCCTTTCGGCGAAGCAACCGCAATGTCACAGCCCATTTTTGCGCAGCCGATCATAAGTGAATGCGCGACATTATTTCCGTCACCGATATAGGCGACTTTTACTCCTTTTAATTTTCCTTTTATTTCTTGTATCGTTAACAGATCCGCGAGTGCCTGACACGGGTGATACCGGTCGGTCAGCCCGTTTATGACGGGAATATCAGCATGCTCGGCAAGCTCTTCGACTTTTTCATGCTCAAAGGTGCGGATCATAATGGCATCAACGAAGCCGGACAGCACCTTCGCCGTATCCGCGACCGTCTCCCCCCGCCCAAGCTGCAGGTCGCTGCTTGAAAGAAATAGTCCCGTTCCTCCGAGCTGGGCCATTCCCGCTTCAAAAGACACACGTGTGCGGGTTGAAGATTTTTCAAAAATCATCGCCAATGTTTTCCCTTGGAAAATCGGCTGTATCGGATGTTGTTTTAATAATGAAGCTTCTGTCAAAAGCGCATTGATGTCTGACGGGCTGATATCTTTTAATGAAAGAAAATCTTTGCCGTACAAATGGGTTAATGTGTGTTCCGCTTTTATTGTGTGCATGATGCCACTTCCTTTTGATAAAGATCTTTGAGCGATACAGGCTGAGGTTTGCCGGAGCCGCTTGCTAAAAATGCCTTTACGGTTTCCGGTTCAGTAAAGACCGTCACACCGTGCGTCATGGCTTCGATCCGTTGTTTACGCGCTTCTTCAGAGTGATTGAAATTAATATGGACCGCTTTATCCTTTCGCTCTGCCCATGCCGGGAACGCATCTTTGCATACGGTAAATCCCGCCTCTTGAGCCTGACGTTCCAATTCCGCATCACAGCCTTCCAGATAGATGCTGCCTTTTTTCTCCCAGACGTGCGCGTAGATTTTTTTCAGTGCGCTTTCTGCGTCAAACGCGACACACATGCCTTCTCCGGTCGACTTCATTTCCGGCCCGGGCTTTACGTCCACATCCTGAATGGCGTGAGAAGAAAAAACCGGGAATTTCACTGCAGTTCCGTGCTGATTTTGAACCTCGGGCTTGATGTCTTTAAGGGAAGCGCCGGCCAGCAATCTGGCGGCAAGCGGGATCATCGGCACCCCCATCACCTTAGACACGACAGGAACCGTGCGGCTTGCCCGGGGATTCACTTCAAGAACGAGAATATCCCCTTTGTCATCAATGACAAACTGAATGTTCATAATGCCTTTAAAAGCCAGTTTTACCGCGATTTTTTCGGCGGCCTCTTTTATATTCCGCTGCATATCAGGTGTGACAGACGGACCCGGAAGAATCGCAAAACTGTCGCCCGAATGGACGCCGGCCCGTTCAATGTGCTCTGTGTAAGTCGGCACGAATACTTCATGTCCGTCGGAAATCAGATCGATCTCCAATTCTTTTCCTGTAATGTACTGATCAATCAAAATCGGGTACGGCATGCCCGCTTCTTTTTCCAGTAGCTCTGACATTTGCGCTTCTGAATGAACGACGATCATGCCCATCCCCCCGATGACATAAGACGGACGGATCAGCACGGGGTAGCCGATCCGGCTTGCTTTTTCCGTTGCTTCTTCTTTTGAATAAGCGGTTTCGCCTTTGGCATGTTTAAGATCAAGATCATCAAGCAGCTGATAAAACAGATCCCGATCCTCCAGCGCATCAAGGGTTTCAAAGGATGTTCCGAGCAGCGGAATGCCCGCTTTTTCCAGCGGTTCAGCGGCATTGATCGCGGTCTGTCCCCCAAACTGGACGATGGCAAAATCAATGTTTTCATGTTCCGCCACGTTTAAAATATGTTCTGTCGTCAGCGGTTCAAAATAAAGCCGGTCGGCGATTTCATAATCCGTGCTTACTGTTTCCGGATTGTTATTGATCATAATCGTTTCATATCCCAGCTTTTGCAGGGTCAGGACGCCGTGGACGGCGCTGTAATCAAATTCCACTCCCTGACCGATGCGGATCGGGCCTGAGCCGATGATGAGTGCGCGTTTTTTCTCTTTTCGGCTGACATCTCCGTCGCTTTCCCCAAGGTAGGTGGAGTAGAAATAATTCGTCTTGGCATCAAATTCAGCGGCGCATGTATCTACGATTTTAAACGACGGGACGATGCCTGATTTCTTTCTGAGAGCACGGATGTCTTCTTCCGTTTTTCCCGTGAGAGATGCGATCATGACATCCGTGAAGCCTTTTACCTTCGCCTGCTTTAAAAGCGGGACAGACAGATGATCCCCTTCTTCCATCAGCTTGTTTTCCAATGTGATGATATTTCGGAATACATGGAGAAAAAACGGGTCAATTTTCGTTTTGGCATGGATATCTTCTATCGTTTCACCGCGGCTTAACAGTTCCATGACGACGAAAAATCTCCGGTCATCCGGCGTTACCGCTAATTCCCACAGCTGATTGATCGTACAGCCGCCGAGTTCAGGCAGGCGGGTGCCGATCGTTTTCAGCTCAAGGGAGGCCGCCGCTTTTTGAATGGCCGCTTCCATATTTCTTTCGATCGCCATGACCTCTCCCGTCGCTTTCATCTTCGTTCCGAGCGTGCGGTCGGCATGTTTAAATTTATCAAACGGCCAGCGCGGGAATTTGACGATGACATAATCAAGCGCCGGTTCAAAGCTTGCATAAGTAGAGCCCGTCAGCGGATTTTTCAGTTCGTCGAGCGTATAACCGACGGCAAGTTTCGCCGCCATTTTGGCAATCGGGTAGCCGGTTGCTTTTGACGCGAGGGCCGATGAACGGCTGACACGCGGGTTCACTTCAATGACATAGTACTGTTTGCTGAACGGATCCAGCGCAAATTGAATGTTGCAGCCGCCGACCACATCCAGCGCCGAAATAATCGCCAGGCTTGCGGAACGCAGCATCTGATATTCTTCATCCGTTAACGTCTGGGACGGTGCGACGACGATAGAGTCTCCTGTATGCACGCCGACGGGATCGATGTTTTCCATATTGCAGACGGTGATGCATGTATGATTGCTGTCGCGCATGACCTCATATTCGATTTCTTTAAATCCGGCGATGCTTTTTTCGACGAGGCATTGGCTGATCGGGCTTGCTAACAGCGCCTGTTTAATAAGCGTCTGAAACGCTTCTTTCGTTTTCGCGATTCCGCCTCCCTTTCCGCCTAACGTGTACGCCGGTCTCAGAATAACCGGAAATCCGATAGACTCAGCGAAGCGGAGGGCGTCTTCTTCGTTATCGACGATTTCGCTTTCCGGAACGGGCTGGTCGAGCTCTTTCATCAGAGCGCGGAACTGCTCCCGGTCTTCGCCTTTTTGAATGGTTTCCACCGATGTTCCTAAGAGCTTGACGTGATGCTTCTTCAGCACGCCTGCTTCTTCAAGCTTAACGGCTAAATTCAATGCCGTCTGGCCGCCCAAATTGGCAAGCAGACCGTCGGGTTTTTCTTTTTCAATAATGGCCTCGATGCTGTCGGTTGTGAGCGGTTCAAAATATATTTCATCGGCAAACGCCTCATCCGTCATAATTGTTGCCGGGTTGTTATTGACTAGAATAACGCGGTATCCTTCTTCTTTCAGAGCCATGCAGCCCTGCGTTCCTGAATAATCAAATTCTGCCGCCTGGCCGATGATGATGGGGCCGGAGCCGATGACTAATATGCTGGAAATGGTTGTATCTTTAGGCATGAGCGATTTCTCTCCTTGCTGGTATCACTTTCTCTAGAAATTCATCAAATATCCACTCGCTCTCAGCCGGTCCGGGGTGAGCTTCAGGGTGGAACTGGACGCTTAATACGGGAAGGCGCTTATGAATGAGCCCTTCCACTGATGTATCATTGACATGATGAAATCTGATCGATAGTTCGTTTTCGTCAATTGACGCTTCATCGACGACATAGCTGTGGTTCTGGCTTGTCATAAACACCCGTTTCGTTTTCCGGTCAATGACGGGATGGTTGGCACCCCTGTGGCCGAACGGCAGCTTATACGTATTTCCTCCGAAAGCCAGGGCAATCAGCTGATGCCCGAGGCAAATGCCGAGTGCAGGGAAATCACTGAGTAAAGATGTAATCCGGTTCATGTACGGCGCAATCGCTTTCGGGTCGCCCGGGCCGTTTGAGAGCACGATTCCGTCAGGCTGAATGTCATAAACGGCATCCATCTGCTGATACGGAATGACCGTTACTTTACAGCCGCGCTTTACAAGTGACGAGGCGATTGATTTTTTATAACCGAAATCAATCAGCGCAATATGCCGGTCTCCGTTCCCCATTGAAGTGATGTCTTCAGACTGCGCCAGCTCCGCCGGATTTTGTGTTCCGGATGCTGCGGGAATTTCTCCTGCTGTTGACACAGCAGCGTTCATCGTGCCGCCGGAGCGGATGGCTTTGACGACGGCCCGTGTGTCCACTTCGGTTAAGAGCGGGATGTTCCATTTATTTAAATACTCTCTCAAGCTTGAGACTGCTTCATGGTGAGAAAAATGTTCACACGCTTCATAGACGGCAACAGCCTTGACTTGTGGAATTTTACTTTCAAGGTCTTTTTCATTAATTCCGTAGTTTCCGATCAGCGGATACGTAAAGACGATGATCTGACCCTTATATGACGGGTCTGTAAGCACTTCCTGATAGCCCGTCATTCCGGTGAAAAAAACAGCTTCGCCAACACAGCGGGCCTCTTTTTCAAGTTCACCGCCGAATGATGTTCCGTCTTCCAATACTAAATAGCCTTTCATCTAAAGCCCACCTCTTGATGATTAATTAATTAAAAATATGAATTTTTATACCTTTATATCGAAAAAAATTACCGTTTCACTGCCGAATGCGCTTCGATCGCTGCTTTCAGCATACTGACGGCCGACAGCATTTCTTCTTCAGAAACCGTAAGCGGCGGGAGCAGCCTGATGACATTCGGTCCGGCCGGAAGCACGAGAAGCCCGCGTTCCTGCAGATCTCCGATGATGCCGGACACGGGACCTGCGCATTCAATGCCGATTAATAACCCTTTTCCGCGGATTTCTTTTACAAAAGGCCCTGTCAGTTCACGGTTCAGCTGCGCTTTTAAAAAAGAGCCTTTGTCTGCCGCCGCCTGGAGAAAGTCCGGCTGAAACACAATGTCCAAAGTTGCTTTCACAGCTGCCATGGCGAGCTTATTGCCGCCGAAAGTCGTACCATGCGTACCCGGCGTAAAGGCGTCGCCAAGCTTCTTTTTGCCGATCACGGCTCCGACGGGAAAACCGTTTCCAAGCCCTTTCGCAGCAGTGATAATGTCCGGGGAAATGCCGAAATGCTCATAGCCGAATGCCTTGCCCGTCCGGCCGATTCCGGTTTGAATCTCGTCTGCGATAAGCAGCGCCTGTTTGTCTTTGCAAAATGTCTGTAAGGCTTCGATGAATTCCCGATCGGCGGGATTGACTCCCCCTTCTCCCTGCACCGTCTCAAGCATGACGGCGGCGATATCATCCTCTTTTGAAAGCGAGCTGAATGCCGACGGATCATTGAACGGAAGATAGTGAAAGCCTTGAAGCATCGGTCCGAAACCGGTCTTGATTTTGTCTTGTCCGGTGGCGGCCATCCCCGCATAGGTCCGTCCGTGAAAGGATTGATGGAATGTTACGATTTTTGTCTTTCCCGTTGCTTTACGGGCAAGTTTAATGGCGCCTTCATTCGCTTCGGCTCCGCTGTTGCAGAAGAAAACGAGATCCCCCTCGCTATGTCCGGCAAGCTTTGCCGCGGCTTTTTCCTGAAGATCATTTTCAAACAGATTGGAAACGTGCCATACGCTGTCAAGCTGTTCTTTCACCGCTTCTGTCACCGCATCATGACAATGGCCGAGATTGGAAACGGCGATGCCCTGAATAAAATCGAGATACGTTTTTCCGTTTTCATCCTCTGCGATTGTCCCTTTCGCTTTTTTAATATCGATAGGCCAGCGGCTGTAGGTTTGAAATAGGCTGCTCATGACACGCTCTCCTTTTCTTTGACGATTTTTGTTCCTCGGAAGACTTGATTGGTGAAAAACGCTCCTTTTCCGTTTACGATCATCACTTCCTCGACATCTTCACTCAGTGCCGATAATGCCGAGTTTACCTTCGGAATCATCCCCCCTGAAATTACGCCGTCATCGATGAGGGCCTGAATTTCTTGCGGCGTCAAAGTATCCAGCCTGTTCTCTCCGTCCATAATTCCTTCGACATCCGTGACAAATAAAAGTTTATCGGCGTGTAAGGCTGAAGCGACGGCCGATGCCGCGGCGTCTGCGTTGACGTTCAGCGTTTCGAAATCACTTGTCATGGAAAGCGGAGCGATAACGGGAATGATGCCTTCTTTCATTAATGCGTGGATGATTGACGGATCGGTTTTTTGTATTTCGCCGACTTCTCCGTATTTGTCTTGATTAAGGTAAGACGCTTGAAGGAGACCGCCGTCCTTTCCTGATATTCCCGCGGCTTTCAGCCCGTTTTTCGCGAGTTCGGTTACGAAAAATTTATTGATCGTCCCTGACAAGACCATTTCCGCTGTTTCCAGCACCGGTTTGGTCGTTTTCCGCTGTCCATCGACAAATTCCGTTTCAATCTGCAATGTTTTCAGCATTCTTGAAATGTCCGGGCCTCCTCCATGCACGACGGCAAGGTTCCAGCCCGATTGCATAAGCTCTTTTACATTTTGAAAAAAATCGGCGGATAACTCGCGGATTACACTGCCGCCGCACTTAAAAACGATGGTTTTCTTCATGCCGCTCCCCTTTGCTATGTGCGATAGCTCGCATTGATTTTGATATAATCATAGGTTAAGTCACAGCCCCATGCCCGGCCGCTGCCGGAGCCTTCCTGCAGGCGGACTGCAATCGTAATTTCATCACCTGATAAGTACTCCTTGGCATCAGTTTCCGAAAACGGCTGAGGTTCGTTGTGTTTAAACAGACACTGACCGCCGAGGAAAACTTCCACTTGTTCGGCCGTTACGCTTGCCGCACTGTGCCCGATGGCGCCGATGATGCGCCCCCAGTTGGCATCTGTGCCGTAAACGGCGGTCTTCACAAGGCTTGAGCCGACGATTTTTTTGGCGATAATATTCGCCTCAAGGTTATTTTTCGCGCCTTCGACTCTGGCTTCAATTAATTTCGTCGCTCCTTCACCGTCTCTGGCAATATCTTTGGCAAGGTCTTCGCATACAAGCTTTAACCCCTTTTTAAATGCCGGCCAGTCAGGGTGCTGCTCCGTCAGGCAATCATTCCCCGCGCAGCCGTTCGCCATCACAAGCACCATGTCATTCGTCGATGTTTCTCCATCAACGGTGATTTGGTTAAATGAAACATCCGTAATCTCTCTGATCGCGTTTTTGAGCGACTGTTCTTCCACGGCCGCGTCCGTTGTGACAAAGCCGAGCATTGTCGCCATGTTGGGGTGGATCATGCCGGAGCCTTTCGCCGCTCCGCCGATCGTGATGATGTCTCCGCCGATCACCAGTTCATAACACGTCTGTTTCGTCACTGTATCCGTCGTCAAAATGGCTTCTTCAAATGCTCCGGACACTGACGGCGCTTGACCGAGCTGTTCAATGCCCGCCTGAATTTTTTTCATGTCTAAAAGCTCGCCGATCACCCCGGTTGACGAAACCGCAACAAGCTCCGGCTCAATGCCGAGCTGGCTCGCGAAGCCGTCCCGCATTTCATAGGCGTCCTTTAATCCTTGGTCTCCCGTACAGGCGTTGGCAATCGCGCTGTTGACGATAACCGCCTGAAGCACGGCCTCTTTTTTTAAGCTCTCTTGCGTCACTTTCAAGGGCGCTGCCTGAAAATGGCTCTGCGTATATACCGCCGCACTGACTGCAGGCGCTTCGCTGATAATCGCTCCGAGATCTTTTTTTGAATAGCGCAGACCGCAGTGCACGCCCTTTGCCTCAAACCCTTTCGGCGAAGATACGCCGCCTTTTATTTTCGTGATTTCCTCACTCAGCTGAATCATATTTTCGAATCCCTCTTTCGTTCTATGGATAGACTGGCGTCATCGTAAGTCCCGTTTCTTCCTGCCAGCCATTCATGATATTTAAATTTTGAACCGCCTGCCCTGCGGCGCCTTTCATCAGATTATCTATGACAGAAACGATGGTGGCACGGTTTGTTCTTTCATCCACGGTGACACTGATATCACAAAAATTGCTGCCGTATACCTCTTTCGTCGCCGGAAATTCACCTTCCGGCCTGATTCTGACAAAATATGAATCTTTGTAGAATTCGGAATACAATTCTCTTACCTGTGCAGCAGACATACCCGGAGGGGCGTCGGTATACATTGTCGCCATAATGCCCCTTGTCATCGGCGCCAAATGTGCGGAAAACGTGATCGGGCCTGTGCCGGGCTGCCAAGCCGCTAATTGCTGTTCAATTTCCGGAGTATGCTGATGCTCATTAACCTTATAAATTTTAAAATTATCATTCAGCTCAGAATAATGAGTGCCCATGGATGCTTTTCGGCCGGCACCGGATACGCCTGTTTTCGCATCAACAATCAGAAAAGAATCTTGTAAAAGCTTATTCTTCGCCAGCGGGGCGAGCCCGAGCAGCACAGCCGTCGGAAAACATCCCGGATTGGCAATCAGCTTAGCAGTCTGAATCTCTTCTTTTTGCAGTTCGGCTAAACCGTAAACCGCGCTTTGAATCGTTCCTTTCGGCGCGGCCTTCCGCTTATACCACTTTTCATACACGGCCGGGTTTTGAATCCGCAGATCGCCGGATAGATCAATGACCGGGATGCCCGCCTCCGCCAGCTTGGGCGACCACTCTCCGGAAACGCCGGGCGGCGCGGCTATAAACATGACATCAATTTCGTTTCGAATCGTTTCTATATGAAGCGGCTGAAGTGATTGTGACGCTATATTCCTCAAATGCGGATATGAAGCGGCATATTCTTTTCCTTCGTCGCTCGATGAATATAATATACAATCTTCTGCATAAGGGTGATGGTTAAGAATCCTGACAAGTTCGGCGCCTCCATAACCAGTCGCGCCTATAATACCTATTTTCAACGGGTTCACCTTCTTGGTTTTTGTGAAATTATTTAACATTATAACATGAATAAAAATTAATTCAATTGTATATTTAATATTTTTTCATTCATTTTCCATCGGTTTTCGCTGACAAAAAACCCCCTCTCGATCAAGGGGGTTTCATAAGAAAAACAGGCTGATCGGATCAGCCTGTTTTTTTCAGCATCATCAGCCCGCTTATAAAAAACAGCACGGAGCTGGCGTAAAAAATAATATAAACCGTAAAGAAATCAGCGAGAAACCCGCCGAGAATAATGGCGGCAGCTGAAAATACGGCCGTCCAGAAATGATAGCTGCCGACTTTTTTCCCCCGCTCCCCGCCGTCAGTGTAATCGGCGATCATGATTTTCTCGCCGTGTTTTTGCATGGCGCCGAACAGGCCCAAAAGCACCTGCACCACATAAACCTGGTGCACGCCGGTAATGTGCGGGAGCGTCAGAAGAAGCACCGCCATCCCCCACGAATTCGCCATCAGGAACCAGCGGGGATCCAGTCTTGCCGACAGCCGGCCGAGCAGCGGATGAATCAATGCGCCGCTCAGGCCGAACAAGCCGTATGATAGACCGAATTGCGTGTAGCTGGAACCGATGTTTTTAATAAATAAAATATAAAACGGAAAGATCAGGCTGCCGGCAAAAAAGACACTGCTCTGAGACAGGATCAGCCATTTTAAATGGTTGTGTTTCATGATTTGTACCTCTGATAAAAATAATTCATAAACAAGTCATCGGGATCATATTTGTGTTTTTTCTGAAAGAACATATCGCTTTTCGGATATGCCTCGCGCATCTGCTCTTTCGTTTGATACAGCATATACGGCAGATAATAGCTGCCGCGGTGGCGCAACGCCGTATCCGTCATTTTTCTGACAATCCGCGCTGCACTCGCCTGGCTGTCTTTTGAAAACCCTTCATTGATTAAAAGAACGAGTGAAAACATGTCTTCCTTTGCGTATGACAGATCGGCTTTTTCATTTTTTTGCACGTAGCGGATCGTAATATTTACGAGATTGAGATCTTCATGTGACAGCGTCTTGCGTAAATCATGAATGTACGGCGCAAATTCGCCGACGGGCACGAAGTATTCTTGAAGCACGTCGGTGTTGTCCGTGTTTTCATATTCCAAAAATTTCGATTCTGACCGCATGACATTGTTCCTGGAGACTTTCACGCCGTTTTGACTGAGAAAATAAGACTGCTGGGTTGACCAGAACCAATTTCTTCCCCAGTCATACCGGCGGGAGAGGCCGAGCGCGAATTTCGTCAGCGCCGGATGCTCATCTTCTTTCAGTTCATTGTGCCGCTTTAATTCTTTCTGATTGTCTGAGAGTGTGTAATCAGTCACATACATATCGTGCAAAAAGCCTTTATCCCCTGTTGCGATCCGCGCGAGATGCATGCGCACGGCGGGGTTGCGCTGAACATGCTGCGTAAAATATTGACTGTATGTATCAGCGTTCATGCGTTTCGTTTTCATTTCATAAAGCTCATCATCCGTCAGCTCAATATCCGCGTCAAGGATGACGCCGAACAGGCCGTAGCCGCCGATGACGGCTGAAAACAGGTCATCTTTCGGAGTAACGGTGATGACTTTGCCGTCCGCCTTTAAAAGATGAAACGATTTGACCGTATCAATCAGCGAACCGTACCGGATATCCCGGCCGTGGGCGTTGGCACTCAGTGAGCCCCCGATCGTAAAAATGTTTTGCGATTGCATGACTTTTACCGCGAGCCCGTACGGATTGACATAGCGCTGAATATCATTCCACGTCGCTCCCGCCTGCACTCTGATGATTTTTTTCTTTCGGTCGAGACCGAGTATTTTGTTGTAGCCCGTCATGTCGAGAACGATACCGTCTTCATAATACGTCTGGCCGCCCATTGAGTGCTGGGCGCCTGCGATTGAGATCTTCAAATGCTTTCTCTTTGCTTCCTTAATCGTTTCGACCAATGTTTCTTTCTCTTTTCCTTTGACCGTCTGCTTAATTTTCACGGGCATGAGACGGCTGACATCCGTCATTGTCCCTGCCTGCCCCTCCGGCTCTTTGTGAAAGGCGGAAACAGCGAACAGCGCCGTATAAACAAGAATGCTAAGGATAATGAGAAGTAATTTTTTCTTCATGGGTTCCTCCCTCGCATGCAGCCGGTCTATTATATCATGCCTCCGTCCGTTTTTTTCCTTTTTAACCCGATACCGCAAAAACCCCCGAATGGCGGGAAACTTGGTTTTTTTAGTGACTTGCCCTTCTTTCCGCACGCCGGTCTGCAGCGACAAAGCAGACAAAACGGGCCCCGGCAGAATCATGTTTAGTACAGTTCAAAACGGTCATCCGGAAAACACCGGGCATAAAAAATACACAGAAATCCCTAAAAATGATTTTTAGTCAGTATATAATCGATATATATGCAGATGTATTACCAAAGGGATTGTTTAAAACAAAGATGTTAAATGAGGTGGGGAAAATGAACATAAAAGGGATCAATCATCTTCTTTTTTCTGTTTCAGATTTGGAAAAATCTATAGAATTTTATGAGAAAGTATTTCATGCACAACTCCTGGTTAAAGGACAAAAGACAGCATATTTTGATCTGAACGGGCTTTGGCTTGCACTTAACTTAGAGGCGGATATACCAAGAAATGAAATACATAAATCCTATACGCATATGGCCTTTACAATTGACCCAAAAGATTTTGATGCAATACTTCAAAGGTTAAAAAATCTAAATGTAAATATATTAAATGGGCGTCCTAGGGATAAGCAAGATCAAAAGTCAATTTATTTTACTGATCCCGATGGACATAAATTTGAATTCCACACAGGTACACTCCAAGACAGACTGTCCTATTACAAAAAAGATAAACCTCATATGAAATTTTATATATAAAGGTTTGTTTGCAATCCAAAACAAGCCCTCACTGTCGCTTATATGCAGACAAAAGAAAAGCACCTCGGATTTTAGGATGTACCTAAAATCCGGGGTGCATTTTCTTATTACTGAATCCCTAATGCGATTTTTGCGTAGCGTGACATTTTGTCTCTTGTCCACGGCGGATTCCAGACGATGTGGACTTCCGTCTCTTTTACATCCGGAATGTCGGCGAGCGCTTTTTTCACCTCGTCGACGATGATCGGAGCGAGCGGGCACCCCATTGATGTCAGTGTCATCGTAACGTGCGTCAGGCCGTCGTCATCCATATCAACGTCGTATACAAGGCCGAGATTGACGATATCGACGCCGAGCTCAGGGTCAACAACCTGCTCCAAGGCGCCCATGATGTTTTCTTTTAATGCTTCTTCCACGTTCCATCACTCCTTTTTCCTCAGTATAACGTAAAAGCGGCTTTTGTTAACACCTTTGTGCTTTATAAATGCTTATCGAACCAGGCGACGGTTTCTAAAACGGCGTATCTCGGGACTTTATGATCAGCCCGTTCGTCTTTCAGAAACTGAAGATGGTCGGGCCGGCTGCTGTAATGAGGTTTAATCGTCTCATAAAAACCGCGGGTCGGTGCATACGGAACGACTTTGTCTTGAACGCCGTGCCAGAACAGCAGCGGGCGGCTGCGGAGTTTTTCCGGTTCCAGACTGAGATCGAACGGTTTGAGCCGCGCAAACAGTTCATCGACCTGTTCTTTTGTGACGTCAATGTCGATGTCCTGCTTTTGAATATGGTCAATCTGCTGCTGAAAAAATGCCGTATAGTTCGGACTTCCCATCAGACTGACGCCGGCTTTGACCCAATCATACGCGGCCATCGCGCCGAATGTCGTAATTCCGCCCATTGAGGTGCCCGCAAGACCGATCCGCCCGTCTTCAATCAGACCGCGCGCTTCAAAATCCTTTTTCAGCACGTCAAGCTCCTCGATTTCATTTAAGACAATGTCCCAAAAATGGACGGCGAGCTCTTCTGCTGACAGCTGTTCAGCGCGTTCACCGTGGTAAAGAGCTTCCGGCAGCACGGCTCTGAAACCCTTTTCAGCAAGCAGGTAAGCGAAATGAAGATTATGCTCCTTCGCGCTTGTAAAACCGTGAATAAAGAAAACAAGGGGAGCGGGACGGTCCCGATTTTCTTCTTTTACAATATGTAAAAACGGAATGCCTGATACGGTTTGATGATCAATAAGAATCACGTTGACTCCCTCCTTAGGATAACCATAATCATAAGTGTAACATGTAGACAATAAAGATGGTAAAAAGCTACACTGTACATAAGAGAAAAACAGCAAATTATATGACAAAAGGAGTTATTTATGGAGACAAAACCTTACCTCATCGCCTTAGATCTGGATGGAACCTTATTAAAAGATGATAAAACCATTTCCCCTGAAACGGCACGGACGATTCAGACGCTGAAAGAAGCGGGCCATCATGTCTGCATCTCAACCGGCCGCCCTTTCCGTTCCAGTTCGATGTATTATGACGAGCTTGGGCTGACAACGCCGATTGTCAATTTTAACGGAGCGTTTGTCCACCACCCGAAAGACGAGTCATGGGGACGCTACCACACGTCTTTATCTGTCGATGTGGTCAGACAGCTTGCCGAACTTACAGAGACCTACCAAATACATAATGTGCTCGCTGAGATCATTGATGATGTGTACTTCCATTATCATGATGAGCATTTAATTGAGGCGTTTCATATGAATACGGCGAATGTCACATTCGGCGATCTGCGCGAAACGGTCAAAGAGGATGTGACGTCCGTATTGATTCACGCGAAGGAAGAGGACGTCGCGGACATACGCGCGCATTTATCCGATGTGCACGCCGAGGTCATTGACCACAGAAGATGGGCGGCTCCTTGGCATGTGATTGAAATTATTAAACACGGGATGAATAAAGCGGTCGGCCTGAAGAAAATCAGCGACTATTACCAAGTGCCGAGAGAACGGATCATCGCGTTCGGCGACGAAGACAACGACCTTGAAATGCTCCGATTTGCCGGGTGCGGCGTAGCGATGGGAAACGGCACGGATGAAGTCAAACAGGCCGCCGATCGCGTCACGGGTTCAAATGAAGCGGACGGAATCGCCGAATTTTTAAAATCCTATTTCTCCCTGTGAGGTTTTCCCGCTCATAACAAAAAGCCTTCCGCCCATACTAAAACAGACGACTCATCTCGTCTAAATATGGAAGGGGGACATTGCAATGGGTAAACGAAACAAATCAAAACGGTTTATTCAGCAAGGCAAGGACTCTGTCAGTCTTCATGACGCAAGATTTCCATATCGGTCTACATTAGAGGAAGCACAGCATGATGCAGCAAAAGATTCGGCTGAAAGGCAGGTTGACTTTTAATGAGAAACGAACTGTTTTCTCAAGCCAAGTCATTTGTCCAGCAGGCCGTCATGATTGCTAACGGTTTCGAGGACGGCGACCAGGAAAAAGCTGTCTCACGCGCCAAAAATGCCGTGTCTTCCGCGTACGCCAATTCGACGGATGCAGAACGTCAGCAGCTGCACCAATTTCAGGATCAGCTGGAGAAATTGCAATAAAAAAAGGCGCCCCGTTTGAGATGAGGGCGCCGCTTTTTTATTTTACTTCAAATGTTTTTACCGTTTTCAGTCTTTTTCCGATCTGATCGGACTTCCCTAAAAACGTCACCGTCACCGTGTATGTTCCCGGACCGGGCACGTTCTTCCACACATCTGAAAAGTCATACGTTTCATTCGGCATTAAGGTCACGGTCTGAAACGCCTGAGTAAACATTTTGTCTTTGGAATAGCGGTACAGTTCTTTGTGATGTTGGTCATGTACGGTCAGTTCGAATTTCTGCCCTGAGCTGAATGTGAAATCGATCGGGCTTTCGCTTTTGTTTTTTAAAGACATTTGAAATTCGATCTGCTGATCCGTCTGCACAGGATTTACGGCTAATTCCGCTTGCTGTTCATTCATCTCTCCGGATACCTCCTCAGCGGGCTCCTTCTGCCCGGATTGACTGCTGCATCCGATCAATAAAATGACCGGTAATAACAGGCCAAACAGCCACTTCATTCTATCCGCTCCTATCAGTCTTTTCTGAAGAAACCAAAGATCCCCGTCGTTTGCACGATGTTTGTGAAGGCTTTCGGGTCGACTTCTTTCACGATTTTCTCAAGGTCATACAATTCGTACCGCGTGATGACGATGATCATCATTTCTTTCTGTTCGTTTGTGTAAGCGCCTTTTGCCGGCACCGTCGTAATGCCTCGGACCATTTTCCCGTAAATCGCTTCTTTGATTTCATCAGCTTTTTTTGTAACGATCATGGCGGTCAGTTTCATGTGGCGGGTGTGAATGGCGTCAATCACCCTTGTTGTGACATACAGAGCGACAAGGGTATATAATGCTTTCTCCCATCCTTGCAATAATCCTGCCGTCAAAATGATAATCCCGTTCAAAATGAAGAAATATGTGCCGACCGGTTTATCCTTCCATTTGGCCAGCACCATCGACACGATATCAAGACCGCCTGTCGAAGCGCCGAATTTCAGCGTTAAACCGATGCCGATAGCTGAGATGACTCCTCCGAATACGGTATTCAGAAGAATATCGTGCGACAGTCTCATTTCCGGGAGAATCCCCATAAAGACGGACGTCAGCGCTACGCTTAATATGCTGTATACGGTGAATGATCTGCCGACTTTCAGCCACCCTAACACACCGATGGGAATGTTTAAGAGGAACATGAGAACTCCTGTCGAAATATAAAAGGGGGCGTATTGATCAACGACGCTTGACAGCAGCTGGGCGACACCGGTAAAACCGCTGGCATATACATTCGCCGGTATCAGGAATAAATTCAGTCCCGCCGCATACAGAAACGCGCCGATGACGACGATTGCTAATTTTTTTACTTGTTCTAGTACCATGGCTTGCTCCTCCGCTCATTTTCATTATTAGCTTTTCCCTTAAAATAAAGTTTTGAACACTATTTTGCCAAATTTATATGATATAGTTGGCATACTCTCACCAACCGGAAAGAAGGGAATTATGATGACAGTTCACCTTATTGCTGACAGCGCCTCTGACCTGCCGAAATCTTATATTGAAGAAAACCGGATCGGGTTCATTCCGCTGCACGTAACACTTGACGGAAACGAATATGAGGACGCGGTCACCATTCAGGCGGATCATATCTTTCAAGCGATGCGGGACGGGAAAGTTCCGAAAACATCCCAGGCATCACCGGATACGATAAAAAAAGTATTTTTACAATACGCGGAACTGGGAGAACCGGCGATATACATCGCCTTTTCCTCAGGTCTTTCCGGCACCTATCAGACGGCCGTAATGATCGCCAATGAAGTAAAAGAGGAATTTCCCGATTTTGATTTACGGATTGTAGATTCCAAATGCGCTTCACTGGGATGCGGCCTCGCGGTGATGCACGCGCAAACACTCTGTGTTAACGGGAATACAATACAAGAAATCGAAACGTCTGTAAAGAACTTTTGCGCACGGATGAAACATATATTTACGGTCGATGACGTCGCCTATCTCGCGCGGGGCGGCAGAATTTCAAAAACGTCCGCTTTTGTCGGGGGGCTTTTGAACATCAAACCGATTCTGCATGTGGATGACGGCAGGCTCGTGCCGCTCGAAAAATTGCGCGGACAAAAGAAACTGTTTAAACGGATTATAGAAATGATGAAGGAAGAAGGCGGCGATTGGGCGGATCAAACCGTGGGAATCAGCTATGCAGATAATGAAGAGACGGCGATTGGGATGAAGGAAATGATTGAAGAAGCGTTCCATCCGAAAGAGATCATTCTTCATTCAATCGGCTCTGCGATCGGCGCCCACTCCGGGCCGGGCACGCTCGCGATTTTTTTCCTGAAGCCATAATTTCAATGCGGGCGGGCATCCTAACGGACAGAAGGGAGGCTTTGCCGCATGAAAGATGATGACAAAAAACCGTTGGACAATAACGCCGTAAATCAGAAAAAGAACCGGCTTGCCGAAAAAAACCGGCAGGCGGGAAAAAACCAGAATTCCAAAAAACCGGACCATCTGTAAAAGCAAAACAGCCCTCTTGTCTTAGAAGAAAGAGGGCTGTTTTTTGCGCACGGATGTCCGTTACAAAGTAAACCGGCGGACCTGATCGTTTAACCGCTCTGTCAGGCTCACCAGATTATTGACGCTTTCCGCCATTTTATGAAAAGAAGACAGCTGCTCAAGCGCGGAGGCAGAAATCTCTTCGCTTCCTGCAGCCGTTTCCTGAACGACGGCGCTGATGCTTTCGGCATGATGCAGCACTTGCTCACCAAGCTGTTTCGATTCGATGATCCGTCCGTCCAATTGAGTAAGCTCCGCCTTAATATGGGCGGCTTTTTGTTCAATATGGGCGAATGATTCTGACGTTTTCTCCATCAGCTCCTGCTGTCTGTCCGCTAAAGCGACGCCGGTCGTGACAGCTCCGGTAATGGATGTGATGCCGTCTTCAATTTGCTTTACCATATCGAAAATCTGCGCGGTCGCTTTGGCTGATCCGTCTGCGAGCTTCCTTATCTCCTCGGCAACGACGGCAAATCCTTTTCCGGCCTCGCCTGCTCTGGCCGCCTCGATTGCGGCGTTTAAGGACAGCAGATTGGTCTGGTTCGCAATGTCGGAAACGGTCTGCGCCATCATACTGATGCCTGCCGCATGCTCTATGAAGAGATCGGCGGCTTCGGAAATCTCTTTTGATGTCTCATTGCTTTTATCAATGGCTTGCTTGGTCTCGGCTAAAGCACCTCGCCCCGCAGCCACCGCAGCAATCGTCTCTTCGCTGCTTCTCGTCGTTTGTTTTGAACGTTCGGCGTTCGCCTTTGAATGATCATCCATTTGTTCAATGAATTGCACCGCATGCTGCAGATCTTCTGAAATGGTTTGGGAGCCTTGCGCCATTTCTTCCGTCGATACGGACACCTGCTCGGTCATGTCCTTCAGCGTCTGGTTTTCCTTCGTCAAACCTTCCGCAAAAGTCTCGACTTCACGGCCGACTTCTCCGATCGCCTGAATTAAGGTGCGGAGCTGTTCAGCCATCATTCCGAATGAGTCATTCAGCTCTTTCAGTTCGTCCTTCCCTTTATAATCAAGCATTTCAACAGCAAGGTTCCCTCCTGCAATACGGCGGGCATTTTCAGCCATGCGGCGGATCGGCCCTGCAATTCTCTTCGTCAGCCTGATGGAAGATATGACGGTGACGGCAAGTATCACGATGGTCAGCACGGCTGCGCTGTAAACGATAAACTGAATCTGGTCAGCCGTCTGCTTCTGCATGTCTTCATAGTGATCCCGGCTTTTCAGATTCAGCATATAAATATCATTCAGGAGACCGTTGATGCGGGCCGCCGTCCTTGTCGCTTCAGCCGGGCTTTTCGAATCAAGGGCAGCGTCCGCCTCCGCCTGCCATGATTCGTATTTTTTGGCGAGTTTGTCATAAGCGGCTTTGTCCGCATCGTCCCTCATCGTTTTTTTGAGCGCCGCCAGTTTGTCTGAGCTGCTTTTCATATAGCTTCGTACATCTTCTTTCTGGGCGTCTGCGAGCGTATAGGAATAGCCGGTGATGCTTTCTTTTAACGTATTAAGGTCAGCTTTTGCTTCCTGGACGTTTAACAGCGTGTCCACTTCATCTTCATTTGAAGCCTGAATCTTCATCATGTTTACGATGGTAAAGCCGATGACGGCGGCGAAGCAAATCATCGTAACGGCTGCGTTAACGAGCAGCCTTGTCCGTAATGTCACTTCAGATCGCCTCCTTTTTCAATCAGACTGTTTTTCATATCCGTGATCTTTTTCGTCAGCCCGCCTGCGTTTTTGACAACTCTGATCTTGGCTAAGTCCATGCCGTTTTCCTTCAGTCCGTAAACGATCTCACCGCTTTTGATCTCCTTGTTGTCTTTTAAATCTTTCGCCAATTCATAGATGACATGGTCGACGTTTTTCACTAAAGAAGAGATAACGGCGTGCTCGGCGGTGTAATATTGATCGCTGTCAACACCGATGGCGTATACTTTTCGCGCCTCCGCTTCTTTCAGTGCGCCGACACCCGTGAAGCCGGCCGCCGTAAACAGGACATCGGCTTTTTTTCGGATCATGTTTTGGGCGATGCGCTTCCCGAGCTTATCATCATCAAACGTACCGCTGATTTCCGACAGCACGCGGATGTTCGGTTTGACTGATTCCGCGCCTTTCAGATAGCCTTTCTTAAACCGTTTAATGACATCGGCATCTGAACCGCCGATAAATCCGATCGTGCCGGTTTTGCTCGTCATAGCCGCCAGCGCTCCGGCTAAGAAGCTTCCTTCATCCTCTTTAAACGTGACGGAGGTGACATTATCCAGGTCTGATACGGAATCAATCAGCACAAACCGCTGCTTCGGATATTTTTTGGCGACCTTTTCTAAATCCGCCTGCATGCTGTAACCGAGCCCCACAACAACATCATTGCCTTCCCGGACAAGCTGGGTCAGTCCTTTTTCGTACGTACCGGTGTCTTTTATTTCTCTGTAATCAAATGTGATGCCGAGCTCGTCTCTTGCTTTCATCAAACCTTGAAAGCCTGAATCATTAAATGATTGGTCGCCGAGGCCGTTGTCTGTCAGCATGATGCCGATTGTTTTCGTTTTTTCGGCCGCCGTCTCCTCGGATTTGCCGGCACATCCCGCCGTGCTGAGCGCAAGCAGCAGTACAGCCGCAAATATCGCCATTTTTCTCATTGAAACTCTCCTTTTGTTTTTTTCTATAGTTATATATCGGTTCGGATGTCAGAATATTTTATTTCAATAAAATATGTATGTTCGGCAGGTTGATAAACAAATGAGGGATATAGGAGCTTTTGAGAAAATAAAAAACACCGGTTTTGGTTCACCGATGTTTTTGCAGAAAATTTATTGTTTTTCGTATGTCCAGCCGTCTTTCTGATACACTTTGCCGTTTTTCATCAGGTGCCCGAGCGCCCGCTTAAAGGCGGCTTTGCTTAAATGAAATCGTTCGCGGATATCGTCAGGATCGCTTTTGTCTCCGTAAGGCATCGCGCCGTTTCTTGATCTCAGATAGGTCAGAATCTCCTCCGCGTCAACCGAAAGCGCATCCTGCTTTCTCGGCAGCAGGGACATGTTGACGGAGCCGTCTTCCTTCACCTCGATGACACGCCCCGTCACGCGGCTGCCGAGTCTCGGCTCTTCTTTTCTTTCTGAAGGGTGAATAAACGCGCGGATGCCTTCATCGGTTATCAGAAAAGAGCCTGATGCGATCAGTCTGTACACCGTGCCTGTCAGGTCTTTATTCATGACGTCTTCCTCTGCATCCGTAAATAATTCACTGATGATATCCTCAGGCGCCGGCTTGGCAAACATGCGTCCGCGGCTTGTCACCTTCAGCATGCAATACAGTCTGTCGCCTTTTTGCGGCCAGACGGATTTGTACGGAGGCAGGTGCTCCGTTGCGACGAGCGCGTCTTTTGACAGACCGACGTCGACGAATACGCCCATATCCTCCACAGCGTCCGTCACTTCCACCCATCCGTAGTCATAAAAGCTGATAAGCGGCTTTTTCATCGTCGCCGCGAGTCTTTCCTGATGATCGACGTAAATAAATACGTCCACTTCATCTCTGTCTTCAATATCCTCTGTAATTTCACTGTTATGTAAAAGAACCGTATCCTCGCCGTCGGTTAAAAAATAACCGAAATCGGTTTGGTGATCTATACTAAGCGTGAGCTGCTGCCCTGGTCTCATGTTATCGTCCTTCCTGATTCGCCCGTATGAGGCTGATGTTTTTCTCATTTTTTCCAATATGCATAAATTCATGCTTTATGCTGTTGGACATTTCTCTTTATTCTACTATAATCAACTCATAAGTGAAATGTTATAGGAGGTTTTCTCATGGCAAAAGAAAGTTCTTTTGATATTGTATCCAAAGTTGAATTTCCCGAAGTGCAGAATGCGATTCAGATGACGCTGAAAGAAATCGGCACGCGCTATGACTTTAAAGGATCGAAAAGCGATGTAACTTTAGAAAAGGAAGAACTTGTCCTGATTTCTGATGACGAGTTTAAACTGAATCAGCTCAAAGATGTGCTGAGCGGCAAGCTGATCAAACGGGACGTGCCGACGAAAAACATTGAATACGGTAAAATCGAAAATGCCTCAGGGGGCACGGTGCGCCAGCGCGCGAAGCTTGTACAGGGCATTGATAAAGACAACGCCAAAAAAATCAACGCTGTGATTAAAAACTCCGGCTTGAAGGTCAAGTCACAGATTCAGGACGACCAAGTGCGCGTCACCGGAAAAAATAAAGATGATCTGCAGCAGATTATTGCAGCCGTCCGCGGGGCAGACCTGCCGATTGACGTTCAATTTATTAATTTTAGATAAATTATGTGATTCCTATTGATTATTGTCTCTATTTTCGGTAAATTTGGAGAAAGGGATTTTCACAGTTAAGTTTTGGAAACCCATGACAATTATATGAACGTTCTTATCAAGAGAAGCCGAGGGACTGGCCCGACGACGCTTCAGCAACCGGTGTAATGGTTTAACCCAAACCATGACCAAGGTGCTAAATCCAGCAAGCTAAAAACAGCTTGGAAGATAAGAAGAGAGACAAATGATTACAAAGTCTTCTTCTTAAGAAGACTTTTTTTATTTCTCTTTTTTCCTTGCTGAATGTGACGAAGGAGGCAAACAATGGGACTATTACAAGACTTAAAAGAACGGATTTTAATCGGGGACGGCGCGATGGGCACTCTCCTCTATTCCTACGGCATTGACAGATGTTTTGAGGAACTGAACGTATCAAAGCCCGAGGAAATCAAGCGGATACATAAGGCTTACGTCGAAGCCGGGGCAGACATCATCCAGACAAATACGTACGGCGCGAATTTTATTAAGCTCTCAAGATACGGACTTGAGGATGAAACAAAAAAAATCAATCAGGAGGCGGTCAGAATCGCGCGCGCTTCCTCAGACGGCGCTTATGTATTGGGAACGATGGGCGGCATCCGCACCTTTAACAAAAACGCCTACAGCCTGGAGGAGATTAAACGCAGCTTTCGGGAGCAGCTTTATTTATTGCTTCACGAAGAGCCGGACGGTCTGCTCCTGGAAACATACTATGATTTAGAAGAGGCGCGCGAAGTGCTGAAGATAGCGAGAAAAGAAACGGAACTTCCGATTATGCTGAACGTATCCATGCACGAACAGGGCGTGCTGCAGGACGGAACGCCGCTTCGGGAAGCCCTCAGGTCAATTGCCGATCTCGGCGCTGACATAACGGGAATCAATTGCCGGCTCGGCCCGTACCACATGATTGAAGCGCTCACCGAAGTGCCGATTTTCCGTGACGCTTATTTATCGGTCTACCCGAACAGCAGCCTTCCGTCTTTAGAAGAAGGCCGGCTTGTGTATGATACGGACGATGCCTATTTCCGGGAGAGCGCCGTACAGTTCCGCACTCAGGGCGCGCGCATTATCGGCGGCTGCTGCGGTACGACGCCAAACCATATCAGAGCCATGGCTGAAGCGGTCCGCGGACTTTCTCCCGTCACTGATAAAGAAGTGAAAATCAGACGGGAAGAAGAAGTCATCTCCGTCCGGAACGAACGGACCGAGCCGGGTTTAAACGAAATCGCCGCTCAAAAACGGTCAATTATCGTAGAGCTTGACCCGCCGAAAAAATTGAATTTTGACAAATTTCTGCAAGCGGCGGCTGAATTAAAAGAAACCGGCATAGAAGCGCTGACGCTCGCCGACAATTCATTGGCGACACCGCGGATCAGCAATGCCGCCTGCGGTTCATTGCTGAAAGAGCGCCTTGATATCCGTTCTCTCGTTCACATTACATGCAGAGACCGCAACATCATCGGCCTTCAGTCACATTTAATGGGGCTGGATACGCTCGGGCTTACCGACATTTTAGCCATCACGGGTGATCCTTCAAAAATCGGCGACTTTCCGGGGGCTACCTCCGTCTATGATTTAACGTCCTTTGACTTGATCAGGCTGATTAAGCAATTCAACGAGGGCATTTCTTTATCAGGGAAACCGCTCGGCAAGAAAACGAACTTTTCCGTAGCCGGAGCATTTAATCCGAATGTCCGCCATCTTGATAAAGCAGTAAAACGGCTGGAGAAAAAAATCGAGTGCGGAGCTGACTACTTCGTGTCCCAGCCTGTCTACTCGGAGCAGCAGCTCATTGACATTCATCATGAAACGAAACACCTCAAAACACCGGTGTATATCGGAATTATGCCGTTAACGAGCAGCCGCAATGC
This sequence comes from Bacillus sp. JK62, assembly GCF_053663455.1. Lineage (NCBI taxonomy): Bacteria > Bacillati > Bacillota > Bacilli > Caryophanales > Bacillaceae > Bacillus > Bacillus sp. JK62. The sequence goes on along the minus strand of NZ_JBSJQA010000003.1, from coordinate 214,009 downwards.
AGAGTTCATTCATCATGAGATCCCGGGCATTAAGCTGTCAGACAGCATCCGGGAAAAAATGGCGCTCGCCGGCGAAGACAAGCAAAAGCAGAAAGCCGAAGGCCTCGCCATCGCCAAGTCGCTTCTCGACACGGCGTGCGAACTGTTTAACGGAATTTATTTAATCACCCCGTTTCTCCGTTCTGATTTGACATCAGAGCTTGCAGCTTATATTAAGCAAAAGGATGAAAAGCGGGCTGATGTATATTTGCATTGACGCGGAAGAGGCCGCCTGATATGACAGGCGGCTTTTTCATGGTACGATACAGAAAAAGAATCAAACAAAGGAGGATTTTTTATGGTTGAAGTAAAACCCATCACCGCAGAAGACACATACGCCATCAGACACAGCGTGCTGCGCCCCCATCAGACGATTGAGGATTGTAAATATGATCAGGACAGCGTCAAAGGAGCATTTCATCTCGGAGGTTTTTACGACGGGACATTGATCAGCATCGCTTCTTTCTACCCGCAGAACCAGCAGGCTTTACAGGCGGCGCCCGCCTACCAGCTGCGCGGCATGGCAACGCTTGAAGAATACCGGACGCAAAAAGCGGGAAGCACGTTAATCGCCTATGCGGAACGGAAACTGGCAGATATGGGGGCTGCGCTTGTCTGGTGCAACGCCAGATGCCACGTGAAGGGATATTACGAAAAGCTCGGCTGGAAAAGCACGGGCAGCCCCTTTGACATACCCGGCATCGGCCCGCATGTGATCATGTATAAAGAACTCGCCTGAAACAGACAAAAGCCCTTGGGGACATGTCTCTAAGGGTATTACCTTGAATGTCACGTCTGCTTTTATATGCGACACTATTGACGCCCTCCCGCTTTTTTAATACCCTTTGTACATTACGCAACAGCAAGGATGGCAGGCAGAAAGCGATATCTGCCAATTGCCGATTTCAGCTATTATGTTTAGAAAAGGGAGTATGAGATGAATACGATCCAAAAACCGAAAATCCCGAAAGAATTGCCGGTGCTTTCTTTCACTGAAGCGCTTCAGGATGAGGAGCTCAAAGAAGTCATCATTGAAAACGGCATCGTAAACGGCAAACTGGACGGCCTGCGTGCCGAAAAAGTCATTTTCAGAAACATCGTTTTTACGGATATCTCTTTCAGACATATGGAATGTACGGATGTCCTGTTTGACAAATGCGATGTCTCAAACGCTGATTTCAGCGGAAGCATCATCCATAGAACGGCGTTTCAGCATTCAAAACTTCTCGGCTTGAATCTGGCGGATTCCGCCATGCGTCATGTACGGTTTGAAGACTGCCTCGCAAATTACAGCTCCTTCAGCTATTCCAATATGAAGCATGTCCGTTTTGACTCGTGCGGCCTTTCAGAAAGTGAGTGGAATGATGCCGTTCTTGAATACACAGATCTTGACGTCTGTGATTTGAACGGCGCAAACTTCATCGGCACGTCTCTTTTTAATATGGATATCAGCACGTGCACATTTGATCATCTGCATGTCTCGCTTGATAAGCTGAAAGGATGCCGCATCTCTCCGGCGCATGCCGTTACATTCGCAGAAGCGCTCGGCGCCATTGTGACGTGATCTTTTATTAAACGAAACGGCGGGCAATGTCCGCTATCGTTTGAATGCCTTTTTCCAAGTCCGGTAAAGATGCGTACGAATAGGAAAGACGCAGGCTTTGCCGGTCTTCGGGAAGATAGAGAGCTCCCGGATTGATCAGCACGCCGGCCTCCAAGGCACGGATGAAAAGCGTCTGAACGGTGAATGCTTTATGGAAGGTGACCCAAATATAAAAGCCCCCCTCCGGCACACGCCACTCCGCAATATCTCCCGCGTATCTTTCAAGAAAACGCAATGCCGCATCTCTCCTGATTTTGAGTTCCTTTCTGAGACGCAAAAGACGCTCTTCATAGCGGCCGCTTGACAGCCATTGACATGCCGCCCATTGAGATAAAGCGCTGGAGCCGTAATCCGTCTGCATTTTAATATCGGCGAGCCTGTCTGCAACCGGCTCAGGGGCGACGACCCATCCGATGCGCAGACCCGGGCTTACGGTTTTTGACAGCGTGCCGATATACAGTACATTCCCCTCACCGTCCATGGATTTTAACGGAGGCGGCGGTTCTTTATCGATCCATATATCACCGTATGCGTCATCTTCAATGACAGGCAGACGGTGATTTCTTGCAAGCGCGATGAGTTCCTTCCGCCGCTTGAGTGACATTACCGTTCCGGTCGGATTATGGAATGACGGAATGGTGTACAGCAGCCCCGCTTCGTATTGCCGACGGTAAGCGGGAAGATGATCCGTTTTGATTCCGCTCCCATCCATCGGCACTCCCTTAAGCCTGACGCCCGCTGATTGAAACACACGCAGGGAATGGAGATACGACGGGTTTTCAGCCAGCATGACGGAGTTTGGTTTTAGCAGCCCGATTGAAATGAGCTGAAGCGCCTGCAGCGCCCCTGAGACGATTACGATGGATGCCGGGGACGCGTGAATCCCCTTTGTTTTCAAATGTTCCGCGACGCTTTGCCGAAGCTGCAGGCTGCCCTTCGGTTCTTCATAGCCGAGCGCAAAAATGTTAGTTCCCGCTTCACGGAACAGTTCGGCCATCTCCTGCTCAGGCAGCAGCTGTTGACTCAGCTCACCCGTCCCCAGCCTGATCAGATCCGGACGCGGCTCGTTTTGATTAATGGCCTGAATCAAGGATGAATTCGGCTGATGACTCCCCGATGTAACGTACGTGCTCCAATCAAGGGGCTTAGCCGCTGCCATGATGCTCCACGTATTGTTGACGACCTTTGTGCCTCCCCCTCTTTTTCCTTCCAGAAGACCTTGGGCGATTAACTCATCAACTGCTGCCGTCACTGTGCTTCGGTTGACCTGAAGCTCCTCGGCGAGCTTTCTTTGTGAGGGAATTTTCGTGCCAATGGTCCATTCGCCATGAAGTATTTTTTCTTTTATATGCTGTTCGATCTGGAGATAAAGCGGTATGTGCGACTCCCGATCCGGACGCCAGCTGTTCATACGTCATCCCTCCTTCTTTATTTATTATACATTTGGCTGGTTCAAGTACCAGCCAAATGGCCGGAGACATCAGCACACAGTGCGGCTACAATGAGATGTAGTTGACGATTGGAGGGTTTTACGATATGAATGCCATTCTTCACGGAGTGATGCTCGCTTTCGGCCTTATTTTGCCATTGGGCGCGCAAAACGTGTTTATTTTTCAGCAGGGAGCCTGGCAAAAACATGTGTGGCAGGCGTTTCCCGCAGTGATTGCCGCGGCGGTATGCGATACGATTCTCATCAGCGCGGCCGTCGCAGGCGTGTCAATGATTATTGCAGAGATTCCCGTTTTTCAGACCGTCATGCTTATAGGCGGCTTTTTGTTTCTCAGTTTTTTAGGCTGGCAGACTTGGAGAAGCAAACCGCAGGCCGAACAGGCGAAAAAAACAGTTTTCACGGCAAAAAAACAGGCGGTCACGGCCGCCATGGTATCCCTTTTGAACCCGCATGCGATTTTGGATACTGTCAGTGTCATCGGCACAAGCTCCGCCGCCTATCCGGGAATTGATAAATGGCTGTTTGCCGGTGCTTGTATCATGGTTTCCTGGGTATGGTTCGCCGGACTGGCATTCGCGGGACGGCTCGTCCAAACGGCGGATACAGGCGGCCGGCTCCTCGGCATCCTGAATCAATGCTCGGCATTGGTGATGTGGGGTGCTGCTTTTTATTTTGCGGCGCTTTTGTTTCGATAAAAGGAATTCGGCCAGGTCATGTTGAATGTACCGGTAGGAAGAGGGGGAATTGGAATGTCAGACATTTTAAAGCTGTATCACTACCACAGATGGGCAAATGAGCAAGTTATTCAGCATCTGAAGAGCCTGCCCGCGGCAAGCTTACAGCAGAAACTGGATAGTGTTTTTCCGACTGTGAACGCCGTGCTTGTGCATATATACCGGGCGGATTACATTTGGCTTCACGTGCTTTACGGAGAAACTTACGAACAAATCGTCTCGCAATTTGATCAATTTGAAAAGCTTGACGGAGATTTTGAGGCGGTTGAACATAGAATGACTGAACTGGACAAAGAATACAGCGAATTTTTAAGAGACTTGGAGAACATGGAAGGCCCGATCTCCATTTCTCATCCGCGCATGGGAACGCTCCAGACGACATATGCCGATGTGATCCGGCATATTGTGAACCACGGCACATACCATCGCGGCAATATAAGCGCGATGCTTCACCAAATGGGCTATAAAGGCGTGCCGACTGACTACATTTTTTTCTCATACGAATCATAAAAAAGCAAAGGCCTCCCGTGCCTTTGCTTTTTCACTTCGAATCTATCATAATCCGGCATAGTTGGGGGCGCCCGGTGTAAGCTTTACAGGCCTTCCGGTTTTAAAAGATTCCGTCGCGGCGATCCCGATTTCTAAGTTAATCGCGGCATCGATGTCTGTCACAATCGGCGTTTCCCCTTTTTTCACACATTCGGCAAAGTGCTCAAGCTCCAGACGGTAAGCGTCTTTAAAGCGGGCTTGAAAATCCGGAATAATTTCGTAGCTGCTGCCTGACTCCGTTAAAATGGTGACATGGCTGTTCCGCAGCGTGCCGACTAAAATGCTTCCCGCCGTCCCGATTATTTCGGCGCGGATGTCATGGCCGTACGGAGAATTTCGGCTTGCCTCCACATCGCCGGCCGCGCCTGAATCAAACTCAAGATACGTTAATGCCTGATCGACATCGCCGCACTCCTCCATGAACGGGTGCTTTAAAACCCTCCCGTGCCCGCTCACAGACGTAACCTCGGCATTCATGAGATATCTCGCGATGTCGTAATCATGAATCGAGCAGTCAATGAAAAGCCCTCCGCTATGTTTGATAAATTCCGCGGGCGGTGCGCCTTGATCTCTTGTAAATCCTTTATAATAAATGGGTCTGCCGATTTCCCCGGCGTCGATTCTTCTTTTCGCGTCGGCGTATGCCGGATCAAACCGCCTCATAAAACCGACCTGGCAGATGACGTCCGTTTCTTCGATTTTTTTCATGACTTTAATCGATTCCTCAAGACTCAGGGTGAGCGGCTTTTCAACAAAGATGTGCTTGCCGTTTTCAGCAGCCTTCATGATCATTTCCGCATGTGTGCTTGTCGGCGTGACAATGATGACGGCGTCAATCGTGTGATCTTCCAGCAGTTCATACGGGCTCTCCGTCCATTTGGCGATTCCTAATTCTTTCGCACACGCTTCCGCCTTCCCCTTCATCGGGTCACAGACGGCCGCAAGCTCGGCTCCCCGAACTTCGCCGGCTAAATGCTTCGCATGAAAATACCCTAATCGTCCTAATCCCAGCACCGCACATCTGACTTGATCTGTCATCTATCACCGCTCCTTTTTTCTTGAGGCCGCATGCCGCAATGGCGCAAGCGGTTTCCCTTATTAAACAGAAATTATTATTTTGAAAGCGCTTTATTTATAACTCAAGCTGTTGGCTTTCTTTGCTTGCAATCCGCAGTATTTGCGCAAGCGCTTTCTCAAAAGCTGTTTTAATTTTACAATGCTTTTCGCTCGTTTGACAATGTTTTTCACAGAAAAAAACGCCCTTATCGCTGAGGGCGCGTTTTTACCGGTGCCGTAGAATGCCTGATGACGAGTTCCGGAGATAAAATGATTTTGCTTTTTGTTTTTTTCTTCCCTTGAATCTCATCAATGAGAAGTTCAACGACACGCCGCCCCATTTGGCGGATGGGCTGAGAAATCGTCGTGAGCGGCGGTGCCGTCATTTCAGCGAGAATGGTATTGTCAAAGCCGATGACGGACAAGTCTTCCGGCACTCGAATGCCCCGGGAGCGCGCCGCCTGTATCGCCGCGCATGACAAGACATCATTAAAGGCGAAAACGGCGGTCGGAAGGTCTCTGTCAAACAGCTCGCCCGCTGCCTGTTTTCCGCTTTCCAGCGAATATTCCGTCGGTATGATCAGCGATTCATCTAGTGTCATCCCCGCTTCCCGCATCGCTTTTTGAAAACCTTTGATTCTGTCTCTTTCACCCGTGGTCGAGCCGTTTCCGACGATACAGGCGATTCTTTCATGGCCTAAAGATATGAGATGCTCAGCCGCCGTATAGCCGCCGAGAAAGTCATCGATAATGACGACGTCCATCGGCGCGAGCGGTTTATCCTGCGTAATCATCGCAAGCGGGATGCCCGATTTCACAATATCATCAAGCGCCGTGACGCTGTCATCATGATCAAGTCCCGTCGCGAATATAATGCCGTCCGCCTGCTTCTGCCGCAGCATCGAAAAATACTTCGTTTCTTTTTCAGGCTGATAATCGGTGCTGCAGATAATGATATGAAACCCAAGTACACCGGCGCTGTCTTCAATGCTTTTCGCCAGTTCCCCGAAAAACGGGTTTGAAATGTCCGGGGTGATCAGGCCGATCATATTCGTCTTTTTGCCCGTCAAAGCGGATGCGTGAACATTCGGATGATAGTCCATCTCCTCCATGACACGGAGCACCATCCGGCGGGTTTTGTCACTGATCCTCCCCGTATTGTTGATGACCCGCGAGACGGTCGAGATGGAGACGCCCGCTTTTTCGGCCACGTCGTAAATTGTCATTTTCATGCTTACCGATCCCTCTTCTGTTCTCTAGTATTAGGTCAGTCCGTTTTCCGGCTTACGAATTTGCGGTATTCAAGCGGCGAAATGCCTTCAATCTGTTTAAACAGTTTGGAAAAATAAGTCGGGTCTTCCATGCCGATGGCGTCCGCGATCGTCCCCATTTTGTCATTGGTTGCGGACAAAAGACGTTTCGCCTCCGTCATTCTGACTTTGTTCGTATACTGGCCGGGCGTGACGCCGAGCACCTGCTGCATGCAGCGGGTCACGTAGTCTTGGTTGTAATGAAGTGCCGAAGAGAGCGCTTTGATGGTTGTTTTCTCCTGATAGTGCTCCTGCAGGTACCGGGCGGCCTCCCATGCGACTCTTTCCTTTGCGGACGGGATTTGGAACGCTTCTTTCTGAAGATGGAGCAGCAGCTCTTCAAACAGAATCTGCTTTCTGAGCGGCAGGTCGGAGTTCTCGGCGCTGTCATCTGTCAGCACACTGAATTGCCCGGCCATAAACTGCGGGCGTCTCACCTTCCCTTTTTGCGGCAGGGACAGCCGGTAGCGGGACGGCTCTTCAAAGCTCCCTTTTTTTCGCCTCAGCTCCGACCAGTTGTTCCCGGTTGTTTCCGTCATCTCATAATCCGCTCCTTCAAAATGAAGCCACGAATAAGATGTCGTTTCTTCACTGCCTTTTGTTCCGTAATGTTCAAGACCGGGAGAAAGCAGAATGTATTCTCCCGCTTCAACGGAAAAGGCGTTTTCGTCTTCTGTAATGTAGAGGACGCCTTCTTTCACATACAGCAGATCAAACACCGGGAAGACCCGTCTCACATGGGTTTCGCCTTTTTTGAACACTCCTTCTCCCGCAGCGATAAAGACCGGGAACGGAGGGACTGTGAACTCGAGAAAGGACATATTTCCGGCCCTCCTTTTTAAGTCGGATTTTTGCAAGAAGTTTCGTTTCTCTCCCTTTTTATTATAAGAAAATGGAGGTACACTTTTAAACGTTGATTTTTTCAGGAAAGGGGTTAAAAGAAATGAAACAAGCGATTTTAAAACGGGCTGCATTCAAACAATCCTCTGATCACAAACTCTCATTATACGCGCTGACTTGGCCGATATTTATTGAGGTTTCATTATATATGTTTATGGGAAACGCCGACACTCTTATGCTTAGCCAATACTCTGACAACAGTGTGGCGGCCGTGGGTGTCAGCAATCAGATTTTAAATTTAATTATCGTGATGTTCAGCTTTATCGCAACGGGTACGACAATTGTGATTTCACAGTTTTTAGGATCTAAACAGAAAAAAGAGGCGCAGGAAGTGGCTTATGTATCAATAGGAGCGAACTTTGTCATCAGTCTCGCCATCAGCGCCGCCATATTTTTTGCGGCCGTTCCGCTGCTTCATGTGATGGGTCTTTCCAATGAATTGATGCCGGATGCCAAAGTCTTTTTGCAGGTGGTCGGCGGGCTGTCCTTCATTCAGGCTTTGATTATGACGTTCAGCGCCATTTTAAAAAGCTACGGTCATACGAAGGATACGATGTTCGTTACGATCGGGATGAATATTTTAAATATTGCCGGAAACTTTCTTGTCATTTTCGGGCCGCTCGGCCTTCCGGTGTTAGGCGTCGCCGGTGTTGCGATGTCAACGTCCTTTGCGCGGATCATCGGGCTGATCGCGATGATTGTGATCGTCAAAAAACGCATCGGACTCGGTCTGACATGGCAAAAGATTTTTCACGTCCATAAAGAGCACTTGCGGAAACTCCTGAAAATCGGGATTCCGTCTGCCGGCGAACAGCTGTCTTACAACATTTCACAAATGGTTGTCACTTATTTTATCGCCATTATGGGCGCTCAGGCGCTTACAACAAAGGTTTATACACAAAACATCACCATGTTTATCCTGCTGTTCGGAACGGCGATCAGCCAGGGCACACAGATTTTGATCGGCAGATATATCGGCGCCAAACGGTTTGACGACGCTTATGACCGCTGCATGAAAAGTCTGTACTGGGCGCTTGGCATTGCCGCTTTGACATCCGTGATCATGACCTTGTTTTCAAAGCAGCTGATCGGAATTTTCACAAGCAGCCCTGACATTATTGCGACGGCGAGCATGCTGATCGCCATGACGATCATTCTTGAGCCCGGCCGTTCATTTAATGTCATTATCATCAACTCGCTGCGGGCTGCCGGAGATGCAAAATTCCCCGTCTACATGGCGATGATTTCCATGTGGGGTATCGGACTGCCTCTCGCTTATCTGTTCGGCATCCATTTCGGATTGGGGCTTATGGGCATCTGGATTTCATTTATCGCGGATGAATGGGTCAGAGGCATTCTTATGTACAGAAGATGGCGGTCGCGGATTTGGATTCAAAAAGGGATTGCATAAACGCCCGGAGCTTCGTTAAGAAGCCGGGCGTTTTTTTATGCTTGCGAAAGCCGTTTTCTCATGTCACCGAGCTCTGACCGGTAATGTGCCAGCAAACCGGTAACGGCGGGCCTTGAGTATAACGGAAACAGCTCCAGCTCTTCAGACGCCTCCTCGAAATACGCCTCAGCCTCGAATGCGATGTACTCCCATACATTCATAAAAGCTTTGTTGACAGTACGGCTCTCCAGCTCTTCTTCCGTATAGCCGAATTGCATCATCACCTGGCGCGGGAGACGCTTTTTCGACCGCTCATCCGTATGGACCCCCAGAAGCACCCGGGTCAGCTGAATGGCTGCTCCTAATGAAACGGCTGCATGGCGGAGTTTCTCTTGGTTCCGGCGCGCGCAAACCGGCAGCAGAAGCAGGCCGATGGCTCCGCCTGTTTGGCCCGCGTACATCAGCAGGTCATCAAACTCTTGATACGTTACTTTTTCTCTGTCAGAGATGTGGCCGGCGATAAACTCACGCAACGGCTCTTCTTCAAGCGCAAATTGCTGCCGCACATCAGTGAGCGCCTCCCACAAAAAGCCGTCGGCGCGTGCCCCGTTCAGAAAGTCTTGTGCCGCCTGTTCAAATCCTCCAAGTTCCTGCACATCAAGCCGATCAGCTTCGTGAAACAAAGCAAGCACCGCCCATGCGGCCCGCCTGTTTTTTGGCGGCAGGGATGAGAAAGTCCGTTTATATAAAGGAAAGTGCGCCTCGGCAAGCTGGGCGCATGTTTCATATTCGGTCATGGTATCACTCCTCTGTTTTTTAGTGTACCATATGTTTCACAATAAAAAGACCGATATCCTTCAGCGGAAACCGGTCGCGGCACTGTTATTCTTCTATATCGATACGGTACGCCTCAAACCATGTATGGATCTGGGCAAGATGGGCGATCAGCTGCGGGCCTTTCATCAGTTGGCCGAACCACGGCACCTGAAAAGATGAACCTTCTGTCTCCAGCAGCATTTCCAGCTTCTTTCTGTCAAGCAGGGTGTGAAGCACGGAATCTTTCTGTTGCAAAATCGTTTTCAGCCATTCTGTAACCCCCTGCGTGTATTTCGGGTGATGCGTTTTCGGATAAGGGCTTTTTTTGCGGTACAAAATATCTTCAGGAAGCAGTCCTTCAAGCGCTTTCCGCAAAATGCCTTTTTCCCGGCTGCCATGCATTTTCATTTCCCAAGGAATATTCCAAACGTATTCCACAAGTCTGTGGTCGGCGAACGGCACCCGTACTTCAAGACTTGCGCCCATGCTCATGCGGTCTTTGCGGTCGAGCAGATTTGTCATAAACCAAAGCATATTTAAGTAGAACAGCTGCCGTCTCGCTTTATCTGTTCCCGTCTCACCGTCTAACAGCGGCGTTTCCGCAATGGTTTCTTCATATCTCGCATTCACGTATTCTCTAAGATTCAGCCGTTTTTGCCACTTTTCATCCAAGAGCGTGACCCTCTCCTCAGTCGACCTCATCCAAGGAAATCCGTCTTCTTCTGCCGCGGTGTGAAACCACGGATATCCGCCGAAAATTTCGTCCGCGCATTCTCCGGAAAGACTCACGACAAAATCTTTTTTAATTTCCCGGCAGAACCATAATAGCAATGAATCAACATCAGCCATGCCCGGCAGGTCTCTGACGAGAACGGATTCCTCCAGATGTTCAACCAGCTGATCCTGCGTAATCACGCATTTATGATGCTGTGTGCCGAATGCATTTGTCATTTTATCGATCCACGGGCCGTCATCATTCGGCTGAAAGGCGCTCGCTTTAAAAAATTTGCTGTTCTCCTCATAATCAATTGAATAAGTATGAAGGGGATCTCTTCCTTGTTTCTCAAAATGAGCGGCGGCTATCGCGGTTATCGCGCTCGAGTCAAGCCCCCCTGATAAAAACGTGCAAACCGGCACGTCAGATACGAGCTGGCGTGTCACTGCATCCTGAAATAAGTACCGAATGTGAGCGGCGGTTTCATCGAAGCTGTCTGTATGCTTTTCGCTCTTTACATTCCAATAACGCCATATGGACAAACCGTCCTTTGAGAAAGTGAACGCATGGGCGGGACGCACCTCGTGAATTCCTTTAAACACCCCGCAGCCCGGAGTTCTGGACGGCCCGAGTCCGAATACTTCCGCAAGTCCGCCGCTGTCTGTGCGGGCTTTCACATCAGGATGAGCAAGGATGGCTTTCAATTCCGACCCAAACAGAAAGGAAGAGCCGTGTTCTTTATAAAAAAACGGTTTGACGCCGAGCCGGTCTCTTGCCCCGAACAGCCGCTTTCGCTTTTCATCCCAGATGGCAAAAGCGAAAATACCGTTCAAGCGGTCCACGCACTCCTCCCGCCACTCAATATAGCTGTGCAGCAGCACTTCTGTATCAGAGGTCCTCTCAAAACGGTGGCCCCTCGCCTGAAGCTCCTTCCGCAATTCCTCCGTGTTATACAGCTCGCCATTATAAATGATGGTGTACGTTTCCTCTTGATGCGTGCAGGCCATCGGCTGGCGGCCGCCTTCAATGTCAACGACCGAAAGTCTTTTATGTCCGAATAAAACATGGGGCTCTCCCCAGACGTTTGAATCATCAGGCCCTCGTTTTGAAAGAGTGTCTATCATATTGTTCATAATATGTTTCTCTTGGACGAGCTGCTTTTGAAAATCGACCCAACCCGCAATTCCACACATGTGATATCAGCTCCAATCCCGTTTCTGTCGGTTTCAAATTCGTTTCTATCAGCACTTTACCCAGTTTATGCAAAGAAACGCAGATAGTTGATTTGTCCCACTAAGACTTGTATGAGACAAGCCCGATTTGGAAAGAACGGAAGAGAAGAAACAAACAAAGGAGACCGGCACGGTTATGAAACGAAAACAGCTTTTCTCAGAAAAAAACAAATGGGGGCGCGGCACCCTGATGATAGAGGACGGCATCTGCCTCGTCGAAAACGATGAAGGCGATATCCTGCTTGCAGACAGTCTAGGAAACGCAGCCGTATTGATGAAACACGACGGCCGATGGCAGCCGGCACGGATTTGCGGCGGTGCGGCCGAAATCGGCGCAGACACCATCCCCCTGCTCGGCGGGGAAGAAATCCGTTATGAAAAAGCGGTCAAACGGCCGCTGTTAACCTTGCTCGATTCGCTGGACGATGAAACGTTTCTGCTGTTTCTCAGCCATCTGCACGGGTTCGGCCTGTCTGTATATGATTGCGTATTTTCCTACAATCAGGCGCTGTTTTCCGGTGAAGGCGTTTCGTTTTATCACTTCTCGGCGGATGACGCACAATGCGCCCTTCAGCATCATCGCGGCAGCCCGGGTAAACACGACAGATTTGAATGGACGGCATCTGACGGGCGGCGCTCCATTATGTATTCAGCGGCAAAACAAGACGGCACCGCGTAACAAACAGGCGGCACCTTTTAAATAGGTGCCGCCTGATGTATCCAGCTTTGTTTTTCACGCTGATTGACGGCCGGCGTTTGCTTTTACCCTTCACAGCCGTAGCTTTTACAGCAACAAGAGTGATTGATGCTTTTGGCATCCTGCACATCTCCTTCGCCTCATCAACATCCCCCTGTCACGGCATTTTTCATTCAGCGGCACAGTTGCGCAACTAAAAAAACCCGGATGCATCCGGGTTTTTCAAGCGATTGATTAAAATACGTGAAAGCCGATCGGCAAGTGAAGTCCGAGCAGCACCGTCAGGACGAGCACGATAATAAAACCGATCCACAGTCCGCCGGTTGATTTGCCTTTTTTCTTACGGATGACGAGCATTTCCATCAGTCCGATGGTAATGATGCCGAGCAGCATTTTTCCGGCGTACTCTCCGTTCCAATTCGCAAAACGGACAAAAAGCTCAGCTCCGGTCAGAATAATAATAATGTAGAATAAGCGCAGAATCATATGCGTAATTTTTGCGCCCTTCGCTTTTCCGGAACCGTACAGCCCGTAGCTGACAAACATCAGGATAAGCGCAACGACCCATGAAGTAATATGCCAATGTGTCATTATGTTCAATTCCCCCTATCAGATCAATCTGCCTCACTTATGGTACCACAACAAGCCGCTCGGAGCATTATCAATCGTGCGAAAGACACACAATTATCCGATTTGGTTCGACAGCGTGCCGATCGGTTCAATTGTAATGTCAATACGGTCCCCCGGCTTTAAAAATTTCGGCGGCTTAAATCCTTTTCCGACACCGGACGGCGTCCCCGTCGCTATAATGTCACCGGCTTCAAGCGTCATTCCTTTTGACAGCGTCTCGATTAATTCAGCTATCGGAAATATCATGTCACCCGTTGATCCTGATTGGCGCAGTTCACCGTTTACCCGCGTTTCAACTTTCAGGCTTTGCGGATCGCCGACGGCCGACTTATGTACAATGACCGGGCCCATCGGGCATGTCGTATCGAGGCTTTTGCCGATAAAAAACTGTTTATGTTTTTTCTGCAGATCGCGCGCTGTGATATCATTTACAATTGTATAGCCGAATATATGATCAAGCGCATGTTCTTTGGAGATGTGCGATCCGCTTTTTGATATGATTACCGCAAGCTCCCCTTCATAATCAAGCTGCTCCGTTACATCCAAGTGGCTGTTCACTGTTTCTCCGTGTCCTGTAACGGCAGCCGGGGCTTTCGTAAAAACCATGGGATGCTCCGGTATATCCGCCTCACTCCCCATTTCAACGGCATGATCACGATAATTTTTCCCGATGCAGATCACGTTCTTTGAAGGTCTCGGAATAGGCGCGCAAAGCTTTACGTCAGACAGCGCATACATAAATGAACCCGATTCGTCATTCGGTTTTTTCGCCCATTCCGCAAGCTGTCCGGCATGCGCGACAAACTTATCTCCTTTTTGAATGCACTCGATCAGCGAACCCGGAATCGTCTCAAGTTCAAACAATTTTTTTTCAGCCTTTTGCAGATCTAAGATTTTGTCATCATCAATAATCAGACCGACAAATTTTCGGCTGTTCAGTTCCCCTGTCGCAAATTTCATGTTAATCCCCCATCATTTTTAAATGGCATTCCTTTATGTATTCTTCCTCCGGGCGGGAAATCCCTCTTTTAAACAGGCTGAAAATAAGTGTAAAAGAGTATCAAAAATTGTCACTTTTTTAGTCATATTGACGAAATAAAACCTTCTTGGCCAAAATGGGTTATACTATTATCATCCTATGTTTTCCAAAATAATCGAGAATTGGAGATCACACGATGAACAAAATTGAAGAAAAAAGATTAACTTTATTCGAGACAGCGCAAAAATTCGGAATCAATGCGACGGAGACCATCAGGTGCAGCCAGGAGCTGGACAGCCTTTTAAACGGGTGCCGGGGCGGGCTCATCCAACAAACGAAAGACAGCGGGCCGAACCCGGCCGCACAGATTCAGCACGGCCGCGAAAAAAAAGAGGCTTTCTCATAAACGTGATATGTATATAAATCTGTATCATTTATGTATAAGACCCGGCATGCGTAAAGCGCCGGTGTTTTTACGTCTAAAGTTTTTTCCGCTCACAAAAATGTGCATTTGTCATAAGCTATTTTAGGCAGGCAGCCCAGATAAGCTCCTGGAGTGCAGTCATGAAAATCTTCACGAAAAGGATGTGCTCGTATGCCCGCAATTGTCGGAGCGTTTAAAATTAATGCCGTCGGTACGAGCGGAGTCGTTCATATTGGCGACTGCATCACCATTTCTCCAAAAGCAGAGGTTAAGACATTTGCCGGAGCGGGCAGCTTCAATACCGGAGACAATCTCACACTGACGAATTACAGGAATTCAACGAATGTGTACGATAATGATGTAATCGATCAGCCGATGGCAGGAAACGCATAAAGGAGGCGCCGTATGAATTTTTACGTCAATCAGTCGATCCATATCAATTACATGCGTGTAGAATCTGTCAGCAATTCCTCCATACTGCAAATCGGAAGCGCCGGTTCAATTAAATCTCTTTCCAATCTGTACAACACAGGGAGTTATGTTGAGCCGGCGCCGCCTGTCACCGCGGGGCAGCAGGCTGTAACAACAGGGGGAGGTCCCGGCACCTCATCATTTGTACCGCTCCAGCCGCCAAGCCGGTAGTTTTAATGAAGGAAACGAGACGCGAGGTGAATGTCATGTATGATCAATCCGTTTCATCCTACCTGCAGAATTTAAATTCTTTCGTCCAGCAGCAGGCGCAGCAGATTCAGGAGCTCGAACGGCAGCTGAAAGAATTCCAAAATGAAATTTCAACGCTGAAGCAGCAGCCATCTACAAGAATCGATCGGCTCGAGTATAAATTTGATCAGCTGAAAATTGAACGGCTGGAAGGAACGCTGAATATCGGGTTGAATCCGACTGATCCGAATGCCGTGCAAAACTTCGAAGTCGGCCAGACATCTCCGCAGGTCGGAATGATGCAGCAGGAACAGGCGGGCCAGCAAATGCAGCAAATCCGTCAAAACGTCGATATGTACCTGAATGAAGAAATCCCCGCGCTTTTAGAGCAGCTCGAAACTCAGTATGAGAGCAGGCTGGACGAAGCGAACAAATATCATATTATTGAAGATATCAGAAAGCAGATGGACAGCCGGATTCAGTATTATCTGTCCCATGTCCCGAAAGAAGAAAATACGGCGCCCGCGCAATATGCCGAGCAGATTGCCGAACATGTGAAGCGTGATATTGTCAGGGCCGTCGAGCACTTTATTAAACACATACCTGGTGAAATGAAAGGTGATGATCCGTCATGATTTTTACAGTGATTAACCGGAATATTGAAGTCGGCGACATCCGGTCTACCGGTGTATCCAGTTCTTCCTTATTATTAATCGGCGACACCGATTCCGTCTATCTGTCCTCCATCTTTGACACGCCTCCGGAATCTCTTATTATCGGGCCTTATGTGCCGCTGGCGCCGGAATAATGTTAAAGCGCATTTCACGCCTCCGAAACGCCAAAATCAATTCAGTCGGGATTGCGAGTGTCTTTCAAGCAGGCGATACGAATGAAATCAATATGCGGATCAAAGTATTGGCCGATCAGCGTAGTCTTGCTGTATACAGAGATGATGAAGGCTCATTTAACAAAAAAGAATACCAGATCTTTCGGCAGCCGGCCGTCATGCCGTTACCGGAAACAGGAGTCCAAAGCGCATTCTGCCATGAAAACCCTTCAATTCGGGTAAGAAATGTAAAAGTTCAAGGGATATCGTCAGCGTCCGTGGTTCAAATCGGATCGACGTCGGTCGTTCTGGGAGATTCGCGGCTGAAACATATTAGGCAGATCTTCACGCCAAGCTCACAATCACAGCAGCCCTGACATATAATGACGGTGAGACTTCTATAAAGGGTGTCGTTTATGCCAGCAATTACCGGACCTATAGCTATCAATTCCATATCGGGCGGAGTCGTAAACTTTGGTGATTCCTTTTACCTTTCTCCAAAAAGCTCTTCTAAATCTGCGCTCGGTTCGGGAGCAGGCAATACCGGAGATTTCCTGTTATTAAACAACGTTGTCAATGCGACAAACTATATAGACCCCGATGTCAGCGATCAAAATGTGGTCGGAAACGCCTAAAAAGCAGCCGCTCTTTCAGAAGAGGGCTGCTTTTGGTTCAGCGTTATTTTCGTTCATTTGCTTTTTTTGTTTTTACAAGCTTTTCCGGCGGCTGTTTTCTGATCCATTTCACAAACCGCGCGAGTTTCGGGTCACGCCGCAGCTCTTCTATTCCCGCGAGCCTTGCCGCAAGCTCCTGATTCGTATAGAGCGCGTGAACTTGTTTATGACAAGGGATGCAGAGCATTGCGGTCGGAAGGAATGTCCCGCCTTCTTCCTTAGGCGTTAAGTGGTGCTCCGTCAGCCGCACATGATGGCGGCCGCATAATTCACATGTGCCCTCGGCAGAATCGGCCATAATTCCTTCTCCTTTCTACATGATCTCCAATGTGACCCGGGTGCCTTTCCCGCCCGATTCGGACGGATGAACGATTAATTTTTTCGGCAGACGCGCTCTCAGCTCCTGCACATGGCTGATCACTCCGACGGATAAGTTGTCCGATTGCAGCTTTTCGAGCGCTGTGACAACGGTGTCTAAGAGCCCTTGGTCAAGAGTCCCGAATCCTTCATCTAAGAAAAAGAATTGCAGCGGGTATTGCCCCCGCAGCTGAATCTGGGCGGACAAGGCAAGCGCAAGCGACAGCGATGTCAGAAACGTCTCCCCGCCGGAAAGGCTTGATACGGGCCGTTTGACGCCTCCGTTCGCGTCATCACGCATGACGAAACCGCCTTCTGAATCGACTAATATGGCATACCGCTGCCTTGTCAGCGCTCCGAGACGGGCAGAGGCGTCCCGAGCCACGCTTTCCAGCTGTTCTTCCGCTAAAAATTCGACGAATGTATTGCCTTTACATACAGACTGGAGCTTATCAAGCCTGTCAATCTGTGTCTGCCAGCTTTTCAGCTCGGCTTCAATTTCTTTAAAGCGCTTATGCTGTTTTTGCATAACCGCGAAGGCTTTTGCCTGTGCCCCTTTTTCCTCCATGGCGGCGCCTGACTCAGCCTCTGCCTGCTTCAGCAGAGAAACCGATGCTGTCCATTCTTCCTCCGATATCCGGCGCTCGGCTAATTTATCAGTAACACGGCTGATATTTGCCGATAGCTGTTTTGAGGTGTCCAGAAACTCATCAATTTCTTTTTTCATTTCCTCTGCACGCCCTTGCGGAAGCAGACTTTTTTTAACTTGGTCCGGCTCGGTAAACCCGGTGTCTTTTGACCTCACGCGCCAGTCGTTTTGCGCTTTCTCAAGGGAGGTCTCAGCATCCCTGAGTGACATGAGACTCCCGGATTCCCTGCCTTTTGCGTCATTCAGTGATTGCTGCGCCTGCTTCAGCGCATCGAATAGGGACTGTTCTTTCGATTTTAACAGCTGTAATTCCTGCCGCACCGCTTCAAGCTTTGCGGAAATTGATGTTTCTTCAGCTGCTGTTCCGAGCTCTTGTTCATATCCGTCAATCACCTGCTGCAGGCGCTCAGACGCATAGTGAAGCTCAAGCCGTTCCCGTTCAAGCCGATGCTTCATCTCCTGCAGGCGTTCTTTCTCCTCTTCATGTTCCTTGAGGAATGCGATGCTTGTTTCAATGCGCTTCTCACATTCTTCTGCCTGCCTGTCCTTCTCATCTATCGAAGCCTGCCAGGCGTCAATCCGGTTTGGCGGAATATCACCGCAGACTTCGTTGTACTGATTCAATCGGCTTTTTGACAGCGATTCAAGCTCTTCTAATGAATGTCTGAGACGGTCGGCTTCTTTTTCCTCGTAGCGGATTCGTTCGGCAAGCTGCTCAGCTTGTTTTACCGTCTGCTGATGCGCGCTGATCAGTCTTGTGACCTTCTCTTTTACCGACAGCATATCCTGTTTCATTTGTTTCCATTCCAAGCGGACGGCGCTGAACGCTTCATCAAGCGGGCGTCCGCTGATGGAAGAAGCGGCTTCCAGCTCCGGAACCCGGGCGCTTTGCAGAAACGGACATTCTTCGGTAAAACGCCCCGACTGTTCTTCTAATGCAACCTTGGCTGTCAGCACTTCCTGAGAAAGAGCCGCCGCCTCAGAAAGCAGCGCTTCCACCTGCTGCAAATGTTCCTGCACAGCCGTATCAGGCGAGAATGTTTCATGAGCGGAACGCGGGCGGTCATGCTGCGTCGAGCCGCATACAGGACAAGGCTTTCCTTCGATCAGTTTTTCCGATAATTCTTTTGTTAATGCAGCCGTTCTCGCTTCCTCTGAGCGCCTGCGGAGATCGGCTTGCTTTTTTTCAGCCCGTTCGGCTGCGGCTTTCAGTGAACGTTCCGTTTCACAGACCATATGATAAACGGTTTGCAGCGTTTGATAAGCGCGCGTAATGTCTTCCTCTTCCGTTTTCGCTTTCTCTGTGAGCGACTCGCTTTCTCCGTTGAGCTTCTCCACGTTTTTCAGCTGCGTTGTCAGATTGGCCCGTTCTTTCGTGATTTGTTCCTGTGTCTGCTGAAAGCCTGCCGCCAGCTGTGCTGCGGTCTGGCATTTTTTCCGTTCATCGGCGGTCACTTGAACTGCTTTCAGCTCTTCTTTCAGCTCATTCTGCCTGTTTTGGCCGCGGGTCAGGCGGTCTTTCACTGCGGCCAGCTGTTTCGAGGCGGCTTCGTATTCTTCCTCTTTTTTGCTGTGCTCCGCATTTGTTTTTTCCGCTTCTTTTTTCGCTTCAAGCAGTTTTTGTTCAATGGCTGAAAGTCTTTGATACAGCTCTTCTTCCTTGACAAGTTTCGGCTCCTGTTCGGCCTTATGGGCCCGCCATGCTTCATAGGCTTCATTTTGCCGGGTAAATGAAACGGTTTCCGCCTCTGATTTCCGTTTGGCCAGTTCGTGTTCCTGTTCGGCGCGCTGCTTCCGGCGGACGGCTTCTGTGCAGCGGTCTGCGTACGGCTCAAGGGCGAGAGCTGTTTCCGCCTCTTTAAGACGCTCAGTCAAATCCGTGATGTACGGGCGTCTTTCCTCAAGCTTTTTCTCCCGGCGCTCATATTCATCTCTTTCTGTCTGCAAGTTCCAAATTTCCTGGTGATTTTCAAAACGCTCTTTTGCCCGGACCCGTTTCTTCTCAGCTGCTTCAAGCCGTTCGTTCGCTTCGTGAAACTGCTGTTCAGCCTGCTTCAGCGCATCTTCTCCTGCGTCTCCGAGGCCGGATTGTTCGGCCAGCATTTCATTTTTTTTCGCTGCCGCTTCCTGCGCCCGCCGCCGCAATTTTTTGACAAGCCTGTCCCCGTACTGTTCCAGATTAAACAGGCGCTGGAGCATATGTCTTCTTTCCGCGCCTTTTAGCGACAGAAACTCGGCAAACTTTCCTTGCGGCAGCACGACGGCTCTTGTAAAGTCGTCAATGGTCAGGCCAAGAAGCTCCTCTACCTTTTTGTTCACTTCATTCGCTTTATCGGCCAGCACCGTTTGTTCATCTTTGATTTCAATCAGCCGGCAGAGGGCGGTTTTTACTTTCGTTTCATCCGTCCTCTTAAAAACGCGCTCGACCTTGTAGGAAACCCGGTGGCCGGATTGAAGCGCGAATGTAAATGAGACGGCAAGCTGATCTTCGGCATGATTCAGGATGCCGTGCGTATTATTTGCGGCGCGCTCCACTTTTCCGTATAAAGCGAGTGTCATGGCATCAAGGATCGACGATTTTCCGCTTCCGGTCGGCCCGAAAATCCCGAACACCCCGGCTCCTGACAGTCCGGCAAAATCAATGGTCTGTTCCTCCCTGAAGCTGTGGAGCCCTTTTATCGTTAACAGAATCGGCCTCATGTCGCATCCTCCTCATCATCTGCTGACGCAAGCTCTAAAAACAGCTTGACCATCTCCTCATCCGGCACACCGCCGCCCGTTTGTTTTTCATAAAACTTCTTAAATCGGTCCTCAATTGATATGTGTCTCACTTCAATCCGGTCATTTTCGGTCTCTTTTTCTTCAAAAACCGGCCTGATATGGATAAAGCCGGGATGCGCCTTTCTCAGCCGATGAATTTCCTCGAGAGAAAGCTGATCCGTCAAATGGATATCAAGATCGATCCAGGCATTCCGGTCACGCCCTTCATCAAGCCAGCCGTGAACCTCGCTCAGCCCCTGCGCTTTCCATTTGACGAGCGGTTTACCGGAAGACAGGAAAATCTCTTCCCACTTCGCTTCTCCGCCGGGCTTCGCTTCTACCACTGTCACCGATTTGGCATAACCGGCTTCCGAAAAGCTGTATGCGAGCGGAGAGCCTGAATAACGGGCAGCCGTCTTGGCGCGCTTGATCGTTTGCGGACGGTGGAGATGGCCGAGAGCCACGTAAGCCGCATCAGCCGGCAGGCTGTCAGCGGCGACCGTGTAAGCGCCCCCGACTTCAATCGGACGCTCTGAATCAGTCTGATTTCCCCCCGCGACATAAATGTGGCTCGCCGCGATTTTCACGGCATCGTTCCGGCACAGTCCGCACATGTGAGCAAACGCCTCTCTGATTTTCACATCGTAATGATCGCGAAGAAGCTTTTCCTCAAACGTATCAGAAAGCACTTCGTTTAATCTCGCCTCTGACGGATATGCCAGCGCGGCTACGGCTAACAGCTCGTCCGCCGACGGCACCTCAATATGCACGGGTTCTGTCCGCGGATAGCCGATTAAATGAATGCCGCGCTCATTTGTTAACGGAGAAGCCGCCGCCAGCCTGTCGGGATTGTCATGGTTTCCGGCAATGACGACAACCGGGCGTTTTCCGCCGTCAGAAAGCGCGGAAAGACTTTCGTAATACAATTGTTCAGCGAGCGCAGGCGGGTTGACCGTATCGAATACATCCCCTGCCATAATGACCGCATCAATGTTTTCTTCCTTGACAATGGTATTCAGCTCTTCCAGTACTTCGGCCTGCTCGCTCAGCCGGCTTCTGCCTTCCAGCGTTTTGCCGAGGTGCCAGTCAGCTGTATGTAAAATGCGCATACCGCATTCACCTCACTTTTTGATAGAAAAAAAGATCCGCTCCAAAAAGGAGCTTCGGATCTTGTTACAGTGTAAGAACGTGACCTCCATCGAAGAAATAGAGCGCACGCCCTTTTACTTTCGTTTTTGTAATTTGTTCAACCGCTTTTGTATACAATTCGATTTGTGTTTCATATCTTTTTTGCAGAATCGGAGCCGCGCCTTCAAATCCGCTCCGGAATTTCCCCTCTATCCGATCTGTTTTATAGTCCAGCAAATAGAGACCGTCCGCAGTTTCGTAGAGGCAGTCAATAATCCCTTGTACGAGCAGCGGTTCACCGGCCGTTTCGGCATCCTTGTACACCTCGCCGGCCGGAAGCGCCATACTGAACGGCACTTCCCGGTCAATCCGCAGCGCCCCGAGAAGGTCTTTACCGATTTCAGTTCCGAAAAACCGGACAATTTCTTCTATATCAATGGCTTCCTGCTGCTCTTCTGTCAGCAGCTCTTTTTCGTAAAGCATCCGGACCGTCCGCTCTGCTTCTTCGGCAGTCGGAATGTGCGTCAGCGGTATGTGCTGCATCACCGTATGCATCGCCGTCCCTTTTTCGGCGGCTGTCAGCCCTTTTTTCATCATAAAACCGGGACGCCTGTATAAAAGCGTGTCTCCTGACGGTTTGATGAGAGAGCGGCCGCTGTATTCATCCTCGTACTCTTGCTTTCTCTTCAGCTCAGAAACTGACTGCTTCGTTCTGATAGCCGTCAGCTCTCGGTACGGATATTCCCATTCAAGCAGACGGCGCGCCTGATCATCAAATGAAAACGAACCAGGAATCGGCTCGCCCTGCTGTATCGCCTTGAGACGTTTGCTCTTTTCTTCAGCACGTTCTTTTGGATTCTCTTCCAGCAATTCACTTTGCTGCAGCATCCGGATGTGAAAACGCGACGGGTCGCGCGCGATATCCTCAGTCGAAGAAAGTCCCGGCGTCCTGTGCGCCTCCATGTCACGGTGGCGGATGAGCGCCGGCCCGATAAAGTCCAAATAAGATGACGCCTGATAGCGGTCGAATTCAGAAAGAAGCCAATCGGCCCGGTCTGCTTGCGCCTGCCATTTGGCCAGCTGTTTTTCCCGGTTTTTGCAGGAACCGACGAGAAACAGCTTTTCCTTCGCTCTGGTCAGCGCCACATACAATACGCGCAATTCTTCGGATAAGAGCTCTCTGCGCATCTTTTTCTTCATCGCCACAAGCGGAAGAGTCGGATAGCTGATTCTGAGTTCCGGATGAATATACTTCGTGCCGAAACCGAGCTCTTTATCAAGCAGGTATGATTTGTTGAGATCCATCATATTAAAACTTCTGCCGAGTCCGGCGGTGAAAACGACGGGAAATTCAAGTCCTTTGCTGCTGTGGATCGTCATCAGCCGAACGACATCCTCCTGCTCGCTGAGCGCACGGGCGGTCCCCAGATCATCGCCGCGCTCCTGCATCCGTTCAATAAACCGCAAAAAGCGGAATAACCCGCGGAACGCCGTCGCTTCGTACGAGCGCGCCCGGTCATACAAGACGCGCAGATTGGCCTGGCGCTGCTTTCCGCCGGGCATGCCGCCTGCATAGTCAAAATATCCGGTATCGCGGTATACTTCCCAAATCAGCTCAGACACCGAATGATTCGTCGAAAATGACCGCCACTTTTGCAGACTGTCATAAAAGGTTCTCAGTTTTTGATACAGTTCATCATGCCTGTCACCGTTCGCTATATATGCTTTCAGCGCTTCATAAAACGGCGCTTTTTTCTTTTCAAGGCGTATCAGCGCAAGTTCATTTTCGTCACAGCCGACGATGGGCGAGCGCAGCACGGAAGCAAGCGGAATATCCTGATACGGATTATCAATCACCTTCAAGACTGAAAGCGCCGCAGCCACCTCCACGGCTTCAAAGTAACCCGACGTCAAATTGGCGTACACCGGAATGCCCTGGTTTTTCAGCTCTTCCATTAATTGCGGCGCCCACGGCATGGAGCGCAGCAAAATCACGATATCCCGGTACTGGATATTCCGGTGTGTTTTTGTTTTCCCGTCATATACCTTAAACGGAGACGAGACAAGCTTTCGGATCTCCCCGGCTATCGCTTTCGCTTCCCAGTGCACGGTTTCAAAGTCTTCGGCATCCTCGGAGCTGTCTGCGTCATCAGCGCTGTCAATCAGCAGCAGTTCCGTTTTTGCCGCGTCATTCGGCGGATACGATGCGCCGAGCTTCAATGCCGCCTGTTCATCGTAGTCCACTTCGCCGATTTTTCCGCCCATCAGCTGCTTAAACAAGAAATTCGTACTGTCCAAAATATCGGAGCGGCTGCGGAAATTTTGGTTCAGGTCAATTTTCTGCCCCGCGCCTTCCCCGCTTTCTGTAAACCTTTTATATTTCCCGAGAAACAGCAGCGGCTCAGCAAGTCTGAAACGGTAGATCGATTGTTTGACGTCGCCTACCATAAACAGATTTCCCGCCTCTTCATTCCCGCTTTTAACAAGCTGCAGGATAGACTCCTGCACAAGATTGGTATCTTGATATTCATCAACCAGAACTTCATGAAACTGGTCTTGATAATAAACGGCCGCTTCGCTCGGCACCCGCCGGCCTTCTTCATCAACCGCAGTTAAAATCGCCAGGCAGTAATGTTCCAAATCTGAGAAATCAATAATTGATTTTTCTTGTTTCGCCGCTTCAAATCGTTTTCCGTACGATATCACGAGCTGAACGAGCGTTTCGATGACAGGCTTCATATCTGTTAAACTCTTCAAGTGATCTTGCGGACTTCTTGTAAAGTAATCGGTCTTTAACTTTTCGATCAGTTTCTTCGCGCCGTTTCGCAAATCGGTCGCTTCGTCCAAAAGCGCTTTGTCAAATTCATCACCCTTTACCGCCTTCGCCCGCTTAAATGAGACTGCGGGAACCCGTTCATACAGCGCATCGAAGTCATGCCGGCAGCTGATCAGCTCTTCTATCTGCTGAAGGTCATCCAGAAAATGATCAGCGCGCGGGGCCGGCCCGCCGGGCGCTTTTGTCAGTTCAAGCGCCTTCTCAAGCTTTTGTTTCGCCCCGTAGAGCGCCATTTCAGCATCTTCTCTCACATATTGGTAAAACGGAAGCTCTTCCATTTTGCTTTCTTCCGTCACGTCATACAGGCGGACAAAGCTTTGCAGCCACGCTTCCGGGTCAGGATGCGACCGGGAATACTCGTACACCCGTTTGACAAGGTCTTGAAGATCCAGATCATGCCTGTCTGTCGTATATCTGTCCGCAAGCTCAAAAAACGCCTGATTCCCTTTTGCGTATTCATCTTCAAAGAGCTCATCAAGCACTTCGTCTCCGAGCAATTCGCCTTCCGTCTGGTCAGCCATCCGAAAACCGGGGTCAAGATCAATCATATAATAATATTTTTTAAGCACTTGCAGGCAGAAAGAGTGAAGCGTCGAAATGCTCGCCCGATTTAATAGAGAGAGCTGCCGTCTGATATGCAGAGATCCCGGATTTTTGGCGAGCTCTTTTTCTAATGCTTCCGCGATCCGATGCTTCATCTCTGCTGCTGAGGCGTTTGTAAAGGTCACCACAAGGAGCCTGTCAACATCAACCGGATCTTCCTCCGCGGTTATCTTTCTGATCATCCGTTCCACGAGCACGGCCGTTTTACCTGATCCGGCTGCGGCAGCGACAAGAATATCGCGGCCGGAAGAAACGATTGCGCTCCATTGGTCATCCGTCCATATGCTGTCTTTCGGTTTAGGAATTTGCATCATCATCCGCCTCCTTTTTCAGCCAATCCAGTATGGTGCCGTCTTTTTCCGCTTTCAGGCTGCGGTATTCATTTTCCTTCAGCGACTCATCAAACTGGCACACCGATTTAAACGCACAGTACGTACAAGGCGTCTTATCTTTCAGCTTATACGGGGTAATGGACACAAGCCCGTCCGTTATCGCTTCGCCCGCCTGTTCAAATGTCCGCCGCACATGGTCTGTCAGCAGATGAAAGTCCTGTTCGCTGACCGCGGCTGAGTCGGATCTTAAAGACCCGTCCTTTTTCAAACCGGCATTGACGATATTTGAACGCCCTTCCTCCAAAGTCGTGTCCATCAGGCTGATCGCCTCCCGGTCACCGAGGAGAAGGCCTTTCATTTTAAATTTCTTAAAAATTTCCTGCTCGATTTCATCAAGCCCCATCGGCAGACTGGCCTGAATCATCGGATCATGGATATGGAAATACAAAACGCCTGCCGGGGTCGCTTTCATGCCGAGCCAATCCGCGGAATGTGTAATCGATAAGTCAAGATATGTGAGCATTTGCAGAGCGAGCCCGTAATACACCTCAGCCAGATCAAGCCCCCTGTCGCTTGATTTATAATCAACGATTCTCAGCAGCAGGCCTTTTGAACTTTCCGCTTTATCCACGCGGTCGATCCGTCCGACGAGTTCCATCGTACAGCCGTTTTTCAGCGTGAAAGTGAGCGGAGGCAGCGGTCCGCTTCCGCCGAAACCGAGTTCAAGACCGACCGGGACGAAACCGCTCGCCTTCGCATGCTCGCTTAATATGCCTGAAACACGCGTGACAATCTTCTGCAGTTTTTCCTTCACATAGAAGTGTCTGTTTGAGCTGAGCAGAATCTCTTTTTGCAGCTTTGGCGCAAGCCGTTCCACCGCTTCATAGGAGAAATTCCGGCACTGATCTTTCGTCAGATCGCGCCATTCCAGCTTCTGCTCACGAAGCCGGTCTGAAATCAGCTTCAGACTGGAGTGAAACAGCTGGCCGATATCCGGCGCTTCCAGCTTGAAAAACTGCCGCTCTTTTAATTGCAGCCCGTGAGATGCAAAATGGGAAAACTGGCAGGCATTAAACGCCTCCATCCGGGAGACGCTTCCTTTAATATGCTCGCCGTAAAGCTGGCGCGAAACAGGCCGTTCAAGACGCTTCGCCTCATTTCGGAAAAACAGGCTTGAAAACAGCTTTTTCGCACGCTGGTGATCAGACTCTTTCATCAGCACATTGTATGCGCTCCACCATACGTCACTGATCTCGTACTCTCTTGTCCACAGCCTGAGCTGACTTGCCGTATATGTCTGAGCCACCTGTTTATTGACGAGATACTGAAGCTGCTCTTCTTCGCTTACCTGCTCGGGATCAGCCGCTGACAGCTTTTCCTGATGATCGGGAAACAGCTCGCCAAGCCTGTTTACAACGATTGACGGCAGGAGCGTTTTTCCTTCCGCATCGGCAATCGGGTATGACACATAGAGACGGTCAGACGGACTCGACAGCGCCATATAGATGAGAAAATGCTCATCAAGCAGCCGCTCACGCCCCGCGGAAGACAGCTCCACTCCGACTGCTTTCAGCCACTCCCGGTCATCATCAGACAGCACGCCGTTTTCATCCGGGCGCGCCGGAAGAACGCCGTCATTGGCCCCGATGACGAATGTGCAGGACGTGCCGTATATTCTTGAGAGATCCATATTCCCTACAAATACTTGGTCAAGCGCAGGAGGAATTAAAGAAAAATGAAGCGATTCCGTTCCCGTTTCAAGCATTTGCTGGAACAGCGCTAAAGATATTTCATCTTCACCCATCATGCCGGCAAACTCCTCGAGAAGCTGGATAACGGCATCCCACGCCTGGCCGTGTTGCTGCGCTTCGATCATGTTTCCGGCCTCTTCGGCCCGCTGCCTTTTCCGGTCCAGCTTCAGGGGAACATCGGTATCTTCCAAAAAGAGATAAAGAGCCTCCGCCATACTTTGAACCGTTTTCGCTTTTTTCATCCGGTTCTGCAGCCGGACAAGGGGTGCAGCTATCCACTCTCTCGTCTCATTCAGCATGTGTTCCATCTCGATTTCCTGATCCGTCTGCGCGAAATCCTCATCGAGCGATACGAAGCGCCTGTATACAAACCGCTCGCCGTTCGTCCAGCGCTCCCCTTTAATGCCGTAGGCGATACAGTAATTTTCAAGCTGATCAACCTGCTCTCTTATTTTCTGCTCCGGCTGATCAAGCGGGAATAACAGTTCGGTTTTCGCACAGCGGAACACCGCTTCATATCTCCAGTTCCCCTTCACGACATCCAGGCTTGAACGGATGAATTCAATAAGCGGGTGATGCTGCATAGAAGCTTTTCCGTCAATAAAATAAGGAAGCCCGTAATCGGCAAACACTTCCTTCAGCAAATCTTTATAATCTTCCGGCTGACGGATGAGAATCGCCATATCTTTGTACCGGTATCCTCCGTCCCGGACAAGCGATTGAATTTCCCGGGCAATACCTTCGAGCTCAGCTCTTCTGTTTTGCGCCTGCATGACGGTAAAAGCTTCCTGTCCGCCGGTATACGACGCGGCGGGACGCACATCGTACTGCGACTCTATACAGGCAAGCTCCGGCACATGCCGATGCCGCTTCGTGCCATGCAGTTCCTTGCAGGAAATATCGGCATTCAATTCCTTTGCCGTCTGATAAAGCTTATAGTATGTGCTTCCCGTCATTCTGAACAGATCGAGCTCATCCGGTGCCTGTTCCGCCGAAGGGCTGTCCGCCGTCAGCGAGAATGTGACATGTTCAGCATGCATGATCAGCTGCTCCAGCACCCTTAATTCCTGCGGCGTAAATTGATAGAATCCGTCGACGTAAACACGGGCGCCTTTTACAACGTCCGCCAAAGGAATCTGCTGAGCGAGCAGCGTCAAATAGTCCTCTGAATGCAAATAGTGTCCGGCGAGGCTTCTTTCCATCTGCTGATATAAAATCCCTAAATCATGAAGTTTTTCAGACAACATCCGCTCTCCGCGATACTCTGACGCCGTTCCGCTTTCCGCCATGCGGCGGACGTCTTCAGGCTCAATACAGTATCGCTTAAACTCTGTCAGCATCCGTTCCACCTGCTCAGTGAATCCGGCTTTGTCACTCGCTTTTTGATACACTTTAAAATCGTGCTTATGTTCTTCAATCAGTTTCCTTAAAAGCATCTGCACACCCGTCGTCGTCACAAACGGACGGTTCATGCCCCCGGTATGCTGAAGCACGCGCCACGCCAAACGCGAAAAACTGAACACTTGAGCGCGTATCATGCCTCCGATATCCGGCGTTTTAGCAAGCTCATATTCCATTAAAAACGTCATTTGATCCGGGACTAGAAAAATGATCGGTTTCCCGAACGGCTCCCGGCGCAGTTCATCTTGAATGCTGTCGATAATCAGCCTCGTTTTCCCACTCCCCGATCTGCCTACTAAAAACTCAACACCCAAATTAGAAGACCCCTCTCTTTTTATCTTTCTACATTTTATCGAAAGTTGACGAAAATGACCAATCTCATCTGCTGGTAAAAACGGGATGACTGTTTTAAAACATATCGTTTTTGACCAAATTAAAGAAAAAAAGGATTAAATATGATGTCAGAATATCCCGAAGTGATTGTGCGAACGATTCTGTCGTTCAGCATTCTGTTTATCGGCGCCCGTATACTCGGAAAACAAACCATTTCACAGATGACGCTTTTTGATTTCATTGCGGCCATCTCGCTCGGCGCCATCACAGCCAATCTGTCGTTTAATACAAAACTGCCGATTCATTTTACTGTCAGTGCTTACACGATTTTCGTGGTCATTATTTATCTCGTCGCATATCTTTCTATGAAAAACAGAACTGCCAGGGGTTTCTTTGCAGGCAAACCGACCATTATCATTCAAAACGGAAAAATACTTGAGCATAATATGAAAAAGATGCGCTATACCCTCGACTACTTGAACCAGCAGCTTCGTGAAAATGATGTATTTGACATTTCTCAGGTTCAGACTGCCATCATTGAAACAAACGGCAGCATGTCAGTGGAGGTCAAACCGGAATTTGCGCCCGTTACAAGACAGGATCTCGGCATCTTTGCCGGACATGAAAAGAACTTTGCCGTTGAGCTGATTATGGACGGCCGGCTGGTGATGAAAAATCTGGAAGAAAACCACGTATCGGAAAAATGGCTGAGAGAAGAATTGGATAAGAGAAACCTCAAACCGGAAGACGTCGTATACGCTGTGCGCGGAAGCAACGGCCGGCTTTTTGTCGACACATACGACGACCATATTACATCGCCGCTGGATCAAGAATAAAAATGACATCCGCACATGTCACGGGCTGCCGCCGTATAATACCCTATAAACATCCGGGGGTGAGTCCAATGCACGAGAATTTTTTTCATTATACAGCCATCTGCAGTGACGATTCTGTGCTTATAAAGGATCTGGTAAAATCCATAAACGGTGAATACAGCGCTGTGATTTGCTACTCAATATTAGCCGAAAAAGCGCCGACCGCAGAAATCAGAAGACGAATCGAACATATCAGAGAGGAAGAAGTGCGCCACATGCACGCTTTCTCTTCACTGTATACGTCAATTACCGGAAAACAGTTGACGCCGAAACAGACGGAGCATTGTCCGCACACATACAGAGAAGGACTGAGGGCGGCGTTTTATGATGAGCAGAAAACGAATGATTTTTATTTGCAGGCATCCGATAGAGCGGTGCATCCGGAAGCGAAACGGTTATTTGCCCGCACGGCATTTGACGAGCAGCGTCATGCCGTCTGGTTTTTATACGATATGGCCCACTCTCCTTTCCACCATACAGGGGGAACGGTATCAAACGCGCCGAACACAAGCTACACCGAGGTAAATACCGGAAAATAACGATTCAGGCAGATCACGCTCCCCCGCCGGGAGTCTTCAGACGGCTGACAAACCCCGTTCTTTCAACAGGAGAGAATGGGGTTTATTTTTCGAGCCGTTTTTATACTTCCACTAAACAATGGATAACTTCTTCATTGTATAGTCAGCAAAAACCCTTTATAATAAAATAAACCAACTGGTCGGTTTTAAACGACCCGAACCCGCTTTGCCGGGACAACGATATGAATGAGGCGGAAAGGATCTGTGTGAAGTGACAAATACAAAAGGCGGTGCCGGAAAGAGCGAAAAGACGAAGAACAGGCTCGTATCCGCTTCGCGTGACTTATTTGCAAAAAAAGGATATTCAGAAACATCAATTCGGGATATTTTAGAAGCGGCCGAGATCAGTAAAGGCAATCTATATCACCATTTTAAAGGAAAAGAGTTTCTGTTTCTTCATATCATGGAAGAGGATCACCGCGTGATGATCGAGACGTGGAGGGAAATGGAATCCGATCTGAAAGATGCTGCCGAAAAGCTGACGGGCTTTGCGGAGCTGCTGAGCCGGATGAGCATCAATTACCCGCTTATGAGAGCAAGTGAAGAGTTTTATGCGAGTGCGTTTACGTCAGAGGAGGTCGTAAAGCGGCTCAACAAAATTGATATTGAATATGACGATGTGATGAGAGAGATCTTAGAAGAGGGAAATCAAGACGGCAGCTGGTCCATTCCTCATGTCGAATCAAAAGTAAAAATCCTGCTATCCGTCTTCTACGGTTTAGATGTGTTATATAAAAACGATACCATTCAGCAAAGAATCGAATTGCAAAAAGAAGCCATCTCCGTGTTTATTCACGGGTCGATCAACGCTGATAAACAGAATGACAGCTGACAAAGGAGAAACAACATGCAAAAACCGATCAGAGAACAAAAGGCTGTACTCATCATCTTATTAAGCAACATATTTATTGCGTTTTTAGGCATCGGATTGATCATTCCCGTTATGCCGCTGTTTATGAATGTGATGCACTTGACGGGCAGCACAATGGGATACCTTGTCGCTGCCTTCGCCGTCGCGCAATTAATTGCATCCCCCATTGCGGGGAGATGGGTTGACCGCTTCGGCAGAAAAATCATGATTCTCGCCGGACTGTTTTTGTTCGCATTATCCGAACTGACCTTCGGATTGGGCACACATGTCTCCATTTTATATTTCGCAAGGGTGCTGGGGGGCATCAGTGCCGCTTTTATCATGCCCGCTGTTACAGCGTATGTCGCAGATATTACGACGGTGCAGGAAAGATCGAAGGCGATGGGCTATGTATCTGCCGCCATCAGCACAGGGTTTATCATCGGGCCCGGCATAGGAGGATTTATTGCCGATCACGGCGTTCGTATGCCGTTTTTCTTTGCGGCGGGAATTGCATTTATCGCAGTGATTTCCTCTGTCTTTATGCTGAAAGAGCCGTTAACTAAAGAAGAACGCGCAAAGCAGATGGAAAGCGCCAAAGAATCAACCTTCTTAAAAGATTTGAAAAAGTCGATTCATCCAAGCTACTTGATCGCCTTTATCATCGTTTTTGTTTTGGCATTCGGGCTGTCGGCGTACGAAACGGTATTCAGCTTATTTACAAACCATAAATTCGGCTTCACGCCAAAGGATATCGCCATTATTATTACGTTCAGCTCCATTGTGGCAGTCCTCATTCAAGTGCTCGCGTTCGGCAGACTTGTCAACTTCCTCGGAGAGAAAAAAGTCATTCAGCTTTGTCTGATCATCGGCGCTGTGCTGGCTTTCGTTTCTACGGTGATGTCAGGGTTTTTGCCCGTGCTCGCTGTCACCTGCATCATTTTCCTTGCGTTTGATTTACTGCGCCCGGCACTGACTACTTATCTATCGAAAATCGCAGGAAATCAGCAGGGGTTTGTTGCCGGTATGAACTCAACATACACGAGTTTGGGCACCATTTTCGGCCCGGCTCTGGGCGGTATTTTATTTGATATGAATATTCACTTCCCGTTTCTGTTCGCAGGTGTGGTTTTATTTCTCGGTCTGGGATTGACGCTTGTGTGGAAAGGAAAAGCGGGCGAGGTTTCGGAGTAGGGTGCACTCACCCATCTCCGGAGCTTTTTTTGCGTTTGCGATAAGAAAAATGAATGGATTATGAGAAATAATTCATTATTTATTTATCTCAAAATCTATACTATAGTAATAGTAAGGTTAACGAGCTTAACAATTTAATATGAATGTTTCAGGAAGAAGGGTTTTCATTGAAGAAAGACAAACATCTCCTTACAGATATCTGGTTTATTCTCATCAGTGCGGCAGGGGGGTTTCTTCTTTCGCTTACAGGGATGTCGATCGCCTGGATGCTCGGAACGCTGGCCGCCGGCTGCATCCTCTCCATGACGAGGCCCCGCTGGCTGTTCATGGCGCCTGACAGAAGAGGGATTCACCGCAGATGGCTTGCAGCGGGACAAATGATCCTCGGCATCGAACTCGGCCAGAAACTGAACCTGTCCGTTCTGTCGGTTTTACGGGAGCATTGGCTTCCGGTAGGCTTCATGCTGATTTTCTCTATCGTGATGGCGCTTGTTTCCGGATATGTGCTCTTTCGGTTCAGCCGGACGGACATGATGACAAGCTTTGTAGGAACGGCGCCGGGCGGTTTATCCGCCATGCCGGGTATCGCCCAGGAAGTCGGCGCAAACACCGCGATTGTAAGCCTTATTCAGCTGACGCGCGTCCTTTTGGTCGTCATGACAATACCGTTTCTCGTCATTTTCTTATTTACCAAACAAAACGGTGCGGCTCAGACACCAGCCGGAGCCGTTTCAGCAGGAGCTTCACATCCGGGCCTTATTCCCGTCTTGTTAACGGCCGGATTTATTTTAGCTGCCTGGCTTGCAAGTAAAGGCGCAAAACGGCTGAAATTCCCCGCCCCTTGGCTGCTCGGCAGCATGATCGGCGTTGCTGCTGCAGAAATCGGCGTGTCCGCCTTGGCGGGCAAAGACATGCTGGCCTGGTGGCCGCCGGAAGCGAACCAGCTGTCACAAATTTTTCTCGGCGCCACAATCGGATCAAAAATGTACAAAAGCATGTTCACCGGTGTGACGAGAGTGCTGACCGTCGGGTTTATTTCTTCCGTCGGATTAATCGCCGCCATGATTCTGAGCGCGGTTGCGGTTTCTAAATTAACGGGCATCTCCATGATTACATCTGTTCTCGCCTTTTCTCCCGGCGGGATCGCCGAGATGGCGGCGACTTCGATCACCCTGCACGAAGACTCGACTTTCGTCGTCGCGGTTCAGGTCATCCGGATCGTTCTCGTCATCGCCATGCTTCCGCCCTTCTATCGGCTGCTGCACCACCTTTCTCAGCTGAAACGGGCACACGGCGAAAGAGGCCGGGCAGAAAGAGGAACATGATCCGAATAAAAAAACACGCATCCATATGCGTGTTTTTTATTTGAACAGCTCTCCGCCGCCATTTACAGACCGCCAGTTTGCTGAAAGATCACGGAACAGCCGTTCAGCAAATAACAGTTCTTCATCTGTATAGCGGTCTAAAAACGCCAAGAGCCGCTTTTTTATCAATTCATGATATTCATGATGAAGGGAATGCAGCTCTTTCCCGGCAGGAGTCAGCCGGAAATAGACTTCTTTTTTATTGTCGCTCAGCCGGGTTCTGCGCAGGAAGCCGGCTTCCAAAAACTTCGCGCAGCTTCTCGACACGGTCGGCTTTGTCGTCTTCATTTTTTCCGCTATTGACGTGACATTGATCGGTTCATGATCTCCGATACACGACAAAATGTGAATTTCCGTCAAGGTCAATTGTAACTTTTTCCCATTTTCTTCACGGAGTTCATCCATCCGTCCGGCCAACGACGCCCTGATATCCTCCTGGCACCTCTCCTGCTCGTGAAAAATATCTGTCAGCCCTTCAAGAATCATGTGTTTTGCATGGTCTGGCTGTCTTCTGTCCAACTGCTGAGTCACCCTTCCATATTGATTGTTTCTTTTACTATAACGTTTTGTTACACAAGAAACAATCACACAGGCGCATAAAAAGGTTATCAGATGAATAATCCCCATCTCTCCAAACCGGCCAGGACAGCTTCTTCCGCTTCACGTCCCGAGCCGCCGGCTGCCCATGCCGCATGGCCGTCCGGCCGGATTAAAACGGTGTGGACGTCATTCCAATCGGCACGTGTTTCAGCAAGCTCCGCCCTGACTGCCGCCACGCTGTCCGTATCAATACCGGCGGGAATGCTCCCTCTTAATGACAGAAGCACAAAGCCGCCCTTGCGGAGAAAATCATACAGCCGGGCCGGCCGCCCGTCATGAAGGGTCAGTTCGATATCCGGCAGGCGTTTTCCGTTCAGGGTATGCGGCGGCAGCTCCGCATCCGGTTCATAATGCAGATCAAGCGCGGATACTTTTCCCGCCAATAAACGGTTGGACTCCTGAAAATCCAGCAAAGCGGTCATCGTTTCTCTTAATGCCATCCCCGACTCGGTAAAATCCATGAGCTTGATCTGCGTTTTGATATTGTGCAGCACTTCTTTTCCTGTGCTGTGCCTTTCCTGATGATAGCTGTCCAGAAGATGAGGCGCCGCTTTTCCCTTCATTTGCGCCGCCAGCTTCCAGCCGAGATTGACGGCATCCTGAAGCCCCGTATTCAGGCCTTGGCCGCCTGCGGGAAAATGAATGTGCGCCGCATCCCCAGCCACAAAAACCCGGCCGGAGCGGTACTGCTCAGCCTGACGCTCGGCATTGCCGAACCGCGACATCCATACCGGATCACTCAATCCGAAATCAGTGCCGCATATCCGCCGCAGGTCTTCTTTCAGCTCATTTTCGGTGACCGGCTCTTCCTTCCGCTTTTGCAGGACGTGCGGAGAAACGATGAGGACGCGGAAAAGTCCGTCCGTAAGAGGGATAATCACAACCGATCCCTCCAGGCGGCACGTTGAAAAAAAGGAAGATTCGGGCGGATGTTTCAAAGCGGCATCACAAAGGGTTCCTGTTAAGTCGGCATCAGTGCCCGAAAAAGCGATGCCCGCCTGTTTCCGGACAATGCTCCCCGCTCCGTCTGTACCCGCGGCATATAAGCTGTGAAGAGTGCGGATTCCGCTTTCGTCCCGGAACACCGTCTCCACTCCGTCATCCGTCTGGGTGACAGCCACCGCTTCCGCCCCGCGGATGATATTTGCGCCGAGACTTGATGCATACTCCTCCAACATCCGCTCCGTTTCTGCCTGAGGAAGCATTAACGAATAATTCTGCTTCGTATCCAGCCGAGAAAAATCCAGCCGTGTATCCAGCATGGAAAAATGGCCGGAAGACACCTTCGTCCCTTTTTCCAAGAAGCGTTCCAATATGCCTCTCATGGCAAAAAGCTCAAGTGTGCGCGGATGCATGATAAGCGCTTTGGAATATGGCACCGTCTTCTTCAATCGTTCAATGACAGTCGTTTTCACTCCGGCCAGCGCCAGTTCTGATGCAAGCATCAGCCCGACCGGACCTCCCCCGATAATGGCAGCCTGTGTTTTCATTTCATCAGCCCTCTTTCGTATTTTTGTTTCACACGTAACAAAACCACTAAAAAATAAACGCCTTCTTTTTTGTTTCACGCGTAACAATTTTCATTATAGTCTTTCCTCTGCTTTTTGACAATCATTTCCGAAAAAAAGACGCCGTTCACTTGGCGTCTGATTCACTGATGACTCCGACAATGTCTTTATCCTTAATCGGACCGAAATGACGGCTGTCGAGGCTGTATATGCGGTTGTCGCCAATAACAAAGTATTGTCCCTTCGGTATGCTTTTGCGCCCGGTCGTTTCCTTCAGCGTATAATCACCGGTCACATGGCTCCCGGCGGACAATGATGACTTTAACGGTTTTAAAAACGGTTCCGCCACCCGTTTTCCATTCACATACAGCTGATCCTCCCTGTATGCGATTGACTCGCCGGGGAGCCCGATGACACGTTTGATCAGCACTTTGCGGTGCGGGCCTTTAAACAGAACAATATCGAAACGGCGGATCGTTTTGTAACGATGGGAAAACTTGTTGACCATCAGCTCATTTCCTTGTTTAAAGGTCGGATTCATGCTGATTCCTTCGACTTTATAATCAATAAAAATGGCATTCTTTAATTGTATGGCCAAAACAACGATAAGCACGCCGGCTATAAACCAAAATCGTTTTTTCAAGATTCCTGTCTCCCTCCGTCTTTCTCATGCTGACTGATTCTCGTCTGTAAACGCCGTTCGATATGCTTTCCGGCATACCACAGCACCGCAATCACCATTATGGCGCCCGCCATCCTGAAAGGCTGTGTAATGAGTGCGTGAAGATCATACCCGATAAAACTGATCATAAAGATCATAACCATTTTCCCCATAGCGGCTGCTGATATAAACTGCAGCGCCCCTACCCGTGACAGACCGGCAACGATATGAACCGCAGCGGACGGCGTAAAGGGGAAGCAAAGTAAAATAAACAGCGGACCGAAACCGTGCCGCTCAACCCAGAGCATCATCCGCCTTATGGTCTGATGCCTGCGGATGAAACCGAAAGCTCTTTTCTGTCCGAAACGGCGGACGGCATAAAACATCAGCATCGATCCTGACGCAGACCCGAGCCATGACAGAAAAAAACCTTCCCACAAACCAAATGCATTCGTATTCGCCACCACAAATACAACGAGCGGCAAAAACGGAAGAAACGCTTCAATAAAAGGCAATACAGCCGCAGCCGCCGGGCCGAAAGCTCTATAGCTTTGGAACCATTCCGTCAGCTGTTCCTCAGTCAAATATGATAAAAATTGCTCCAACGTTTATACTCCTTAACGAGTTTGTCTATCCTTATTCTACACATTATCTCCAAAAAACGAAAATGTTTACGAGATTTTCCGTCTTGAAATATCGTGTAAGCGAGTATAAAATAAGAACAAACGTTCTCTTTTTTTAAGAAAGAAGGAGTATTTATGCCTGACATTCGGAGCGGCTCCCGCGATCTCATCGAAAAAGGGCTGTTTCTGCCCATGGCGGCCGCCATCCTGAACCGGGACCTCGAAGCGCTTGATTCGTGCCCGTTCAAATTAAAACAACCCTATAAACAGCTTATCAGCTGCTCTTTAAAATTAGCACAAAAGGATTTGAGTGATGTTCGAAAAGAATTAAGAAAGCGTAAAATTAAAATATACGAAGCGGAAAGAGACGAAGCATTTACGCTTTATATATGCACCATTAACGGCTATGAAGAAAAACACCGTTATTTCAACCCGAGAATACGGGAACAGGTCACCGCCTTATTGGAATATTACCTGTCTCTTGCGACCATTTAAAAAGCAGCCGGGCCTGCTTTTCCTTTTCAGATAATAAAATTCAGACTATTCACACTATACATTCGACATGATTTTCTTTATAATCGGGACACGCTGTTTTCAATGAAAAGGAGGAATGTTATGAAACTGATTCATGTTCTCGCCGCCCTGCCCTTTTTCGGAATTCTCGCCGGCATTCCATTTGCCAACCGGGTGACGCCTTATGTTTTCGGAATGCCTTTCATTCTCGCATATGTCGTCATCTGGGCGGTGCTGACTTCCGTTCTGATGGCCGCCGTTTACAAATTGGACAAAGAAAACAAGGCGGGTGAGACGGAATGAATGCAGCATTTCCCGTAATGGCCGCCGTGCTCCTGTTTTGTGTATATCTCGGAATCCGGGCCCGAAAAGGAAAACATATGGACCTTGAACAATGGACGGTGGGCGGACGCGGCTTCGGCACGATGTTTGTCTTTTTATTAATGGCGGGAGAAATATACACGACCTTTACATTCCTCGGCGGAAGCGGATGGGCTTACGGAAAAGGAGGCCCGGCCTTTTATATTATCGCGTACGGCTGCCTTGCCTACATTTTGTCATATTGGCTTCTGCCAGCCGTGTGGACTTACGCCAAACAACACAAACTGATGTCGCAATCAGATTTTTTCATTTCAAAATACAACAGCCCGCTCCTCGGCATTCTCGTATCGCTCGTCGGCATCGCATCCCTCATCCCCTATCTCGTCCTGCAGCTGAAAGGGCTCGGATTAATTGTTTCAGCAACGTCATACGGACAGATTCCGCCCTCCGCCGCTGTCTGGATCGGCGCTGTCTCCATCACGATTTATGTGATGATTTCAGGAATCCACGGTTCAGCGTGGATATCCGTCGTCAAAGATATCATGATTTTAGGCATCGTCCTGTATTTAGGTATTTATCTGCCCATTCATTATTACGGCGGGTTTACGGAGATGTTCAAACAAATTGACGCCGCAAAACCCGGTTTTCTCACGCTGCCGGAAACCGGACAGAGCGTTTCCTGGTTCAGCTCAACGGTTTTGCTGACCGCCCTCGGCTTTTATATGTGGCCTCATACCTTTGCCGCTTCCTATTCGGCGGAGCATCCGCGGGTGTTTCGGAAAAACGCGATCATCATGCCTCTTTATCAGCTCGTCCTGCTGTTTGTCATCTTTACCGGATTTGCGGCGATTCTGCAGGTGCCCGGTTTAAAAGGGGCGGACACGGATCTCGCCTTATTAAAGCTGTCTGTGAAAACATTTGATCCCTGGTTTGTCGGGCTGATCGGATCGGCGGGCATCCTGACGGCGCTTGTACCCGGTTCAATGATATTAATGGCCTCAAGCACGCTGTTCGCCAAAAATGTGTACAAAGCCATTCTGCCCGGCACGACTGACGAAAAAGTCTCACGGCTCGCAAAATACGCCGTACCCGTTATCGCGCTGATTTCTGTATATTTTACGCTGAAAGGCGGAAATACCATCGTCACCTTGCTTTTAATGGGCTACAGCCTTGTCACCCAGCTTTTCCCCGCCCTCTTATTCAGCCTGCCGAAGCGGCGTTTCATCACAAGCCACGGCGCTTTTGCCGGCATAACGGCCGGGGTCGGAACAGTGGCCTTCATTACGCTGACCGAATCAACCGTCGGAACCCTCTTTCCGTTTCTTCCGCAGATCATTAAGGATATGAATACAGGCATCATCGCGCTGGTTCTGAACATTGCCGTCATGTTTGCCGTCAGCGCCGCAGTCAGAAAAAAACAAATCAGCGCAGCCGAAAAGGCGGCTTAATGATAAAATAGCGGTAAGACACATGAAGGGGGAAAGCCGCATGATCATGACAACGACCGAAACCGTCGCCGGAAAACAGATTACGGAAGTAAAAGGCTTGGTGACAAGCAGTATCGTCCAGTCCCGTCACATCGGAAAAGATTTGCTTGCAGGCTTAAAATCTGTCGTCGGCGGCGAATTGAAAAGCTATACCGAAATGCTGGAAGACTCCAAAAAAGCGGTGAAAGAGCGGCTGATCAGAGAGGCGGAGCAGCTCGGAGCGAACGCCATCGTCGGCCTGCGGTTCGAACTGACCGCAGGACAGAACACATCCGAATTAATCGGATACGGAACCGCCGTCACCGCCGAATCCATTTAAAAAAACAAGCCTCTTTAAAGAGGCTTGTTTTTTTATTTCTCACATGCGATATAGTCTTTATCCCGGTCAAGTCTTTTATTTGCATTATAAAGCGCTTTTGATACATACGGCTTGTACTTTGTTCTGCCGCCCTTGTTTTTCACTTTCGACGATTTGGCCACGCCGCCCTTATACACCTTATTCAGCGCCTTACAGTTTTGATACGTTTTTACCTTTGTTTTCGCTTCTGCCGTCTGCCCCGCTCCGTATGAACAACCGAATACCAGGCCGAAAGACAAAAGCACAGCTGCCGTCTTTTTCATTTCTATCCTATCCCCTTTCCTGAATCATGTTGTGTGACTGAACATATCATAGTTCAAATAATCTCCATTTACAAGATAAATAGGAAAATAGTTTCAATTTACGTCCGCCCGTATATCTTTTATGGAATTTTTCCCAAAACCTTTTATAATATGAATTGATAGCGCTATCTGACTATGATGATAGGAGGAGAAATGATGATGAAAAAAGGGCTTGTTGCGGGTGTTCTCACTACAGCCGTTCTATTCGGCGCATGTACGGCGGATATTCCGGGGGTGATCAGTCCAAATACGGCGGAAGCGGCGTCCCAGCTCAGTAAAGGAATCGGCGGAAGGGCCTATCTGAACAGCACGGGCTCAGTTCTCGTCACGAAAATTCAGCTTCCAAGCTCGATTCAGGTGTCAAATGGGACAGCCTATATTTACTCAGGATTTACCGGAGGCACAGAGGCTGATATCGGGCTTCAGTACAGTGACACCTATCATGTATGGAAACCGATCATGAAAGTCGGTTCAAAGGGACAAGGCCAGGTCCGGTATCTGGAAGGAGAAAGCCAATTCACTTATACGAAAGGCTTCCGGCCCGGCAGCACCGTACAGCTGACCATTTACAAAAATCTGAACGGCAATACCCGCGCCACATATTGGGGCACGAATAATGACGGATACACCGGCCGCATCATCTCAGAACTCGCCCAAACAAATGTAGGCTCTGTCTCAAAATGGAAAGCGCTCGCCACCGTCGCGGTCACATCAGAGGATCAGCGCCCTTACATCAAATCAAACTTCTCAACAGCCTTTACGAACATCACGATCGACAATAAAGCAGTCACACCTGTGATTGATACACAGGATTTTGCCAAATTGACAGTGTCAGGAAGCAGCGTCAGCATGTCTGTCGTCAAATAAAGAATTTTGAACGCACGATTTCTGTCATCGTGCGTTTGTGAGGGTCTGCCGGATACGCAAATCCCTTATTTTTCGGATTACGTTTAATAAAAAAACAGCCCTCCTCAGGGTTGTTTTTTTAACATTTCTTTCGTTATTTCCGCCAAAACGCTGAGCAGTCCGCCTTATCCTGAACATTGAATTGAATCATGCTTTCAAGCAGCTCATAATGCACCGGTTCAGTCCATTGAATTCTGAACAAACGGGAAGTAGCGCTGTAGCCGGCACGGGCAATGTCGTCGGCAAAATGCGCAATTCCAGCTTCTTCGGGAGAAACACTTACATGATGCTTTGCTGCCGCAAAGCCGATAATAAACGTGCCGTGATCGGTAAACATCGGCGTGTTCCACTTGATCTGCGGTGTTAAACCCGGGAATTGCTCAGCCGTCCACGACAGGATTTCCTCCATTCGCAGACGATGATCAGGGCTGTCGATACTTGATAAATAGTCTTTGAAAACGTCCATGTCTTCCTCCTTCAACATCACGTCCGCTAGCGCCAAAACCCCGGATTTTCAGCTTTTTCCTTGATGTTAAATTCGATGATCTTCTTAAGCAGATCATCGTGCACCGGATCAGTCCACCGAATTCTGAACAGGCGTGAAGAAGCGCTGTACCCGGCTTGGGCGATGTCATCGGCAAAATGCTCCATCGTCTCTTTTTCAGGTAAAATGCTCAAATGATTTTTTGCCGCGGCAAACATAATGATATAGGTGCCGTGATCGGTAAATGTCGGTTTGTTCCACTTGATCTGCGCTTCTAAGTTCGGAAATTGGTCAGCCGTCCACGACAAAATTTCCTCTGCTTTGAGACGGTGATCCGGGTTATCGATTTCTGATACATATTTTGCAAACACATCCATGCCCATCTCTCCTAAAATGAAATATCATTACTCTTTACATCATCATAGCCAACAGACGGACACGATACAACTCTATCCGGGCATGTAAATCGAAAAAAGCCCTTCCCAAAAGGAAAGGGCCCGTCCCTTCACATCACAGCTTTCTCTAATATCTCTCCCCCAGCTCCCGCAAAATAAAGTCGTAGATCATTCTTGTCCGCTCTTCTTTCGGATACAGCATGAATTCCTGCCGCTTCGGGATATGACTGCCCATCCTGTCCTGAAAAGTGGTTCTGAGATAGGCGGTTCTGTAAACCTGATTTTCAAAAGAATGATAGGATACTTCCAGTTCCATCGTTTTGCCGTTTGAGAACGTGACCGCTGTGTCATCAAATGCCGTCGGTTGAAAATCTTTAACGTGCACATGAGATATCCAGCCGCATTGAGGCCTTGCAGAAGAAAGTGTAGGGAATAAAAAGATGTGATTTGAAGGGTCCACCATAATCGGCGGCTTGTGAGAAATTTTAATCGCTTCATATGTTCCTGCTTTTCTCCCGGCATAGCTGGAGCCAAAGTAGCGGCAGCTTCTGTCGATGATGTGAATCGGCTTCATGCTGACATACAGAATGCAGTCTTTTTCAATGACCTTCGACCCCATTTTACCGTCTATTTCCTCAGGCAAAACAGCAATGGTTGAACGATTTACTTCGTAGCTTTCTAAGGGTGCGTGTGTTTTCTGGCACATGATGTGCAGCCTCCAATCCTTTTCTTGAAAATTTATACTAATAATCTATCATCTGTCATTGGAAAACGACAGGTTTTTTTTGAATATAGCTAAAAATCACCTTTTAAAGCTGTAATTTAGTCTTAAATTACTATTTAAATATTATTTTTCTTTTTCATTTCACCTCATTTATACAATGATCATTTTCGTTTTTTCGTCAATTTGCAGGATATGTCGATATATTTCCAAGTATTAGTTGTCTAAAGATTATAAAAATTAATTGATTTTTCCGGCCGTTATCCATATACTATAAAAAAGGCATTGGGGGGATTCTTTATGAAAGAGAAAAAGTCGTACACTGAGCTCATGAAGTCCCGCAACACGGAAAAAGCAAACGAATTCGATGTGACAATGGCCGATATTTACATTCAAATGGTGCTTGATGAATCCTTGTATAAACGCCGGATCGCCATGCTGACAATGCAGATTAATAAGGCGCTTGATGATAAAAATAAAGAAGCGTTCCTCACGCTTTCAAAAGAATATGCCGCTCTCAAACAGAGTGAATAAGCCAATCCATATGGATTGGCTTTTTTTACATTATCCGTTTACGATGGTGCCGCCGTTCACATGAATCGTCTGTCCCGTGAC
This sequence comes from Bacillus sp. JK62, assembly GCF_053663455.1. Lineage (NCBI taxonomy): Bacteria > Bacillati > Bacillota > Bacilli > Caryophanales > Bacillaceae > Bacillus > Bacillus sp. JK62. Next base: position 170,820 of record NZ_JBSJQA010000003.1, on the reverse strand, counting down.
ATAGGAAGAATCATCGCTTGCTAAGTACAAATAGCTCGGCGCCACTTCAACAGGCTCTCCCGGGCGCTGCATCGGCACGTCTGAGCCGAAGACTTCCACTTCCTTCGCCGAGAAGCTCGCCGGGATCAGCGGCGTCCAGATCGGCCCCGGCGCCACTGCGTTTACCCTGATGCCCTGAGTGACAAGAGATTGGGAAAGAGATCTTGTAAACGTGACGATCGCCCCTTTTGTCGCTGAATAGTCAATCAATGTTTTGTGGCCTTTATAGGCGGTAATGGAGGCCGTATTAATGATTGAACTTCCTTTTTTCAGGTGAGGGAGCGCGGCTTTCGTTAAGTAAAACATTGAAAAAATATTCGTCTGAAACGTTCTGATGAGCTGGTGGCTCGTGATTTTCTCAATCCCCGGCTGCACGTGCTGCTCACCCGCGTTGTTGACCAGGATGTCAATGGAAGGAAAGGCTTGGCCCGCCTGGCGGATGACATCATTGCAAAAGGCTTCGTCGCCGACATCCCCTGCGATCAGCAGACACTTCGCCCCCTCTTTTTCTACATATTGCTTCGTCTCTTCGGCATCCTGATGCTCATCAAAGTAAACGATGACCACATTAGCGCCTTCCTTCGCGAATAAAACGGATACGGCGCGGCCGATCCCGCTGTCTCCGCCCGTGATGATCGCCGTTTTCCCTTCAAGTTTTTTCGCCGCTTTCGGTTTGTCAAAAACGGGGCGCGGGTCCATTACATATTCAAAGCCCGGCTGCCGGTTTTGATGCTGCGGCGGCAAGGTTTTCTTCTTCTGATTCGCCATTTTGATCACTCCTTTACATTAATTACTATATTATGAGTAATTTGAGCATCTTATACGAATTTCATGTATGAACAGAGTCTTATTGGAAAAATTAAGAATATACAACAGAGGAGGTAAATCTGAATTGACTACTTTTTCAAACGAGGAACCGGCTTCCTATTGGCAAGCAACAGCTGACATTCCTTCCTTTCCCGCCCTCACTGAAGATACGGAATGCGACGTTGCGGTTATCGGCGGAGGAATTACGGGTCTGACAACGGCATACGAACTGACGAAAAGAGGTTTCCGTGTCGCTGTCATTGAAGCAGACCGGATTTTAAACGGGACGACCGCGGGCACGACCGCAAAAATCACCGCCCAGCATGATTTCATCTATGCCGATCTTATTCAGCAGATCGGCCTGACCAGCGCAAGGCTGTATTTCGAAGCCCATCTCCGCGCCATGGAAGACATGAAGCAGATCATCAAGGACCTTTCGATTGACTGCAGACTGATTGAACAAGACGCATATCTTTACACGAATACAGAATCAGGCGTCAAAAAAATCCGCAGTGAGCAGGAAGCTTATACCAAGCTCGGTATTGAACATGAGCTTGTGAAAGAACTTCCCGTCCCCGTTGATTGCAGGCTCGGCCTTGCCATGAAGAATCAGGCGCAATTCCATCCGCTTTTATATGGTGCGGCGCTCGTGAAAGAGATCGTTAAAAACGGGGCGCGGATTTTTGAACAGACGGCTGCGATCGACATAAAAAAAGAACCGCAGCCGGAAGTGGTCACGAAAAACAGACACGGCATCAAGTGCAGCTACATTGTCTGCTCTTCCCACTTTCCTTTTTATGACGGAGGCGGGCTTTATGCCGCCAGAATGTATGCCAGCAGATCCTACGTACTCGCGGTAAAACCGAAACAAGCGTATCCGGACGGGATGTATCTCAGCATAGACAAGCCGTCCAGATCACTGCGATACACCGATTTGAACGGTGAAAAACTGGTGCTTGTCGGCGGTGAAAGCCACAAAACAGGCCAAGGAAAAGAAATGTCCGGGCATTACGAAGCGCTGAAACAATTTGCGGAAGACACAATCGGAGTTGAAAGCATCCCATATCATTGGTCTGCACAAGACCTTGTCACCATTGACAAAATTCCGTTCATCGGTCCCATCTCAGGCGATGAAGAACATATTTTGGCGGCGACCGGTTTTAAAAAATGGGGAATGACAAGCTCAGCGCTCGCCGCGAAGCTTTTGGCTGATCATATCCAAAACAAAAAGAACCCGTTTTCCGGCCTGTTTATTCCGTCACGCTTCCACGCAGATCCCGGACTGAAAAAACTGATTTCCTATAATGCCGACGTGGCCAAACACCTTATCTCGGGCAAACTTGAGAGGCCGGACGCTTCGCCTGAGAGTCTTGGGCCCGGGGAGGGAAAAATCGTAACGGTAAACGGCAAACGGGCCGGCGCCTATAAAGATGAAAAAGGCTGTCTGCATCTTGTCGATACGACATGCACCCATTTAGGCTGTGAGGTTGAATGGAATGACGGCGAACGGACGTGGGACTGTCCATGTCACGGGTCCCGGTTCACACCCGACGGCGGGGTTGCCGAAGGTCCCGCCATCAAGCCGCTGAAACGTCTCACCCAAGATTGACTAAACCATTCTGTACGAATGGTTTTATTTTTTTCCGCATTAAAATATTTTTATCAGATTCCTTCATTCAAGTTCCTTCCAAACCGATAAAAAGAAAAAGAGAATATCTGGGGGAACTTATATTGTTATTTAAAAAAGACCGCAAAAAAGAAACAGCATATTTTTCAGAAGCCGATGGAAAAAAACGCATCGCGCTTTCAAATCAATATGCAGATGTCCAAAAACAGCTGAAAATGGTCAGGCTCGGAAACGAAGAACTTCATGTACTTGAAGAGCTGCAGCCGTTAATTAAAGAACATATCTCAACAATCGTCGATTCCTTTTACCGAAATCTGGACCACGAAAAATCATTAATGACGATCATTAACGACCACAGCACGGTCGAGCGCCTGAAAAAAACATTACGGCGTCATATCCATGAGATGTTCGCCGGCACAATTGATGATGAATTCATTGAAAAAAGACAGCGCATCGCTTCCATCCACTTGCGGATCGGCCTTGAACCGAAATGGTATATGGGAGCGTTTCAGGATCTGCTTCTGTCGATGATGAACATATATGAAGCAACCATTCCGGATTTGCATGAGCTTTTAAAAGCGATCAAAGCGACGACGAAAATATTGAATCTTGAACAGCAGCTCGTCCTTGAAGCATTCCAGACTGAATATAACTGCCAGCGTGACGAACAAGAGGAAAAGAAAGCCCGCCTTCATCAGAAAATCCAGGAAACATCCGGATCACTCGCTGATTTGTTTTCAGAAACGAGCAGAGCCGTGCAGGAGCTGGTCGATAAATCCGAGGGCATTTCCGAGGCGTCAAAAGCCGGCACCGTCACTTCCGTACATGTCGAAGAAAAATCAATCGGCGGGAAAAAAGAGCTTGAAAGCCAGCAGCAGCAGATGAATAAAATCGACGCCAGCCTCCTGCAGATTGAAGAAGAAATGGACAAGCTGAATGACATTGCCCAGCAGATCGAAAAAATCTTCGGCATCGTGACGGGGATCGCCGAGCAAACGAATCTCCTGTCACTCAACGCTTCAATAGAATCCGCGAGAGCCGGGGAGCACGGCAAAGGGTTCGCCGTTGTGGCGACGGAGGTAAGGAAGCTTTCAGAGGATACGAAAAAAACCGTTTCCACCGTATCAGAGCTTGTGAACAATACCAATACACAAATCAACATCGTGTCCAAACATATCAAAGATGTAAACGGACTTGTAAGCGAAACGAAAGAAAAAATGACGCAGATCAACCGTCTGTTTGATGACATCGTCCAAAGCATGAAAACGAGCAAAGACCAGACAGGCAAAATCGACGTTGATTTGCAGGCCTTTCTCGGCGGCCTTCAAGAAGTCAGCCGCGCCGTTTCCCACGTTGCATCATCCGTTGATTCACTTGTTATCCTTACAGAAGAATAAAGATAAACCGACCGGCCTTTTTCATAAAGGGCCGGTCTTTTTATTGTCAACTCAAAATATAATAGAGTTGACATATATAAAGACTCGCTTTATTGTATAAACATATTTTGATAAGCTGGAGGAATACATAATGAAATTGACAGAAATGATGCATATTGCCGTGTTTACCGCCATTATGGGACTTTTGGGGCTGCTCCCGCCGCTTTTCTTATCCTTTACGCCGGTTCCGATTACGCTCCAGACGATCGGTGTGCTCTTATCGGGAAGCATCCTGAAACCGAAAGCGGCGTTTTTAAGCCAATTGCTTTTTTTGCTGATTGTGGCATGCGGAGCACCTCTCCTTTCAGGCGGAAGAGGCGGGTTCGGGGTTTTTTTCGGGCCGAGCGCCGGATATCTCATCGCATATCCGCTGGCGGCATTCCTGCTGAGCCTCAGCATCCAAGGCCTTCGCTCAGCTGCTGTCCCCCATTTGTTTATCAGACAGTTCTTGTTCGGCGTGCTGTTTTTGTATGTCATCGGCATTCCCATTCAGGCTTTTATAATGCACATTGATATCTTGACTGCCGTAAAGCTCAGCCTCATCTATGTGCCCGGAGATCTGCTTAAAGCGGCCGCAGCCTCATTCGCAGCCGTAAGAATCAGAAAAACTCTTCAAGCTAGCCGGCTTTTGCCGACGAAAGGAAGCTGATTTTAGTCATCATGATTACATCATCATATTCAGATACAGCCGGACAAGCGCCGGAACAGATCGCGATTCAGACAGAAACAGAACAGATCAACTATCAAACTTGGAACAGGCTAGTAAACCAAACCGCAAACTGGCTTGGCAGCCTTTCAGGTAAGCCGGAAAACATTGCACTATTACTGCCGAACGGCATCCCTTTTTTACAACTTTTCGCAGGGGCGGCGCATGCCGGCTGCACGGCGGTTCCGTTAGATCCCCGCTCGGCTGCGGCGGAACTCGCGGACCAGCTCCACATCAGCAAAACCGATCTCGTCATCTGTGACCGCCGGCTGAGCGGCAGACTGGACGGCATCAAAACGCCTGTCATCCTGTGGGATGAATGCAGGCCTTTGATCGAGGCGGAAAAAGCAGAAGGCGCTTTTATCAAAAACACCGGCCTGCCCTTTTATACCGGATTCACCTCGGGATCGACCGGTAAGCCGAAAGCCTTCACCCGCTCTCACCGTTCGTGGCTGGAGAGCTTTTCTTGTACGAAACGTGAATTCGGCATTTCCCCTGATGACAAAGTGCTGGTGCCGGGCACGCTGCGCTCATCACACTTTTTATACGGCGCTGTCAGCACTTTGTTTATCGGCGGAACCGTCCTCCTTCAAAGAAAATTCAATCCGGCCGGAATGAAAGACCGGCTCAGACAAGCTGACGTTCTATATACCGTTCCGACAATGACGGACGCCCTGCTCTCACTAGAGGCGTTTCCGGATACACCGCTCAAGGTGATTTCTTCCGGTGCAGACTGGCCTGCTTCGTCTAAACAAGCGCTGTCAGAGCGCTATCCCCATTTGCGGTTGTATGATTTTTACGGAACGTCTGAGCTGAGTTTCGTGGCGTTCTTATCGCCTGAAGACAGCGCCCGAAAGCCTGACGCGGCGGGCCGTCCGTTTGAAAATGTTACAATCGAAATCCGCCGGCCCGGCGGGGAACGCTGCATGCCGGGCGAAACGGGGAAGATTTTTGTGAACAGCCCGATGAAATTTTCCGGATACATCAACGGCGCAAAGCCTGATGATTCCGGCTGGATGACGGTTGATGACATGGGATATATCGATCATGAAGGCTATCTTTATATCGAAGGACGTGAAAACGGGATGATCGTATCAGGCGGCCTGAATGTATTCCCGGAAGAGATAGAACGTGTGCTCAACCGCTGTCCGGGCGTCAGAAAAGCGGCCGTCATCGGCATCCCTGATGATTATTGGGGCAGCATCGCCGTTGCGGTGATCGACGGACATGCAAATGTAAAGGAACTGAAGAAACAGTGCCGCGAGCAGCTGGCAGCATATAAAATCCCGAAAAAATGGCTGTTTTCAGAAATACCGGAAACAGCCGGCGGAAAGATCGCCCGTGCCGCCGTACAAAAGCAGGCAAAGGACATGATGGAATGGAAGCTGTAATTACGGATGCGAAGCGGACGATTTTCGCCCGGGAAAACGGCCTGTTAAAAGACTGTCTCCCTGAAGATTTGGCAGCTCCGCTGATCCGACATTTGAGCCGGAACATGCCCGAAGACATTGATGAAGTCCTGCTCGGAAACGCGACGGGCCGCGGCGGGAACCTCGCCCGGCTGTCAGCCTTGGCCGCCGGGCTTCCTTTGAGCGTGTCCGGTACGGCCATCGACAGGCAGTGCGGTTCCGGATTGGACGCCGTGAGAATCGCGTGCCACTTTGTTAAAGCCGGCGCGGGGAGCACATACATCGCGGGAGGAGCGGAGAGCAGCAGCCGTTCCCCTTTCTCATCCCGGGCGCGCTTTTCTCCTGAACACATCGGCGATCCTGATATGGGCATAGCGGCCGAGTATACGGCACAGGCTTACGGCGTAACGAGAAAGATGCAGGACGAATATGCCCTTCTCAGCTATGAACGGAGCGTCAAAGCGCACGAAGACGGCTTGTACCGCCGGGAAATTCTCCCCTGCCACGGATTCGCCTCTGACGAAAATATGCTGAAAAAGCGGAACATGGCGCCTCTCATCGCCCGCGCCAAACCCGTCTTTCAGCCCGGAGGCTCTGTCACCGCCGCCAACAGCTGCGGAATTTCTGACGGGGCGGCGGCAGTTTGTGTGATGGAAGAACAAAAAGCGCGGTCTCTCGGTTTAAAGCCGGGATTGCGTTTTATCGGAAGCGCGGTAAGCGGCGTCCATCCGCATTATCCGTCAGCAGCTCCGGTTTATGCCGTCAAAAAGCTTTTGAAGGAACGGGACCTGTCACCGGATGATATTGATATATACGAAATCAACGAGGCGTTTGCCGTCAAAATATGCGTTTTTTCACAGCAGCTTCAAGTGCCGTATTCTAAAATAAATGTCCGGGGCGGCGCTCTGGCCGTCGGGCATCCGTACGGGGCTTCCGGGGCGGCGCTTGTCACCCGGCTTTTTCATGAAGCAAAAAGACGTCCTGATGCCCGCTATGCAGCAGCAGCGATCGGCAGCGGAGGCGGAGTCGGACTGGCGCTTCTCTTTGAAGTGTTAACGTAACGGCAGTATAATAGATGATATCGATAAAAAATGATCGGAGTGGAGACTTTATGACTGCCGTTTGTTTAGTAAGACATGGAGAGACTGATTGGAATGCCCAAAAGAAGCTTCAAGGTAAATCGGATATTCCGTTAAATGCGACGGGAGAGCGTCAGGCGAAAGAAACAGGAGAGTACTTAAAGGGGTCCGAATGGGATGTCATCGTCTCAAGCCCGATGAAACGGGCCAGAAAAACGGCTGACATTATTAACGGGTTTTTGAATCTTCCCATTGTCGTCATGGAAGATTTCAGAGAACGGAGCTACGGTGATGCGGAAGGAATGTCTTTACCGGAACGGTCGAAGCGCTACCCGGATAAAAACTACCCGAACATGGAGACCGCAGAAGAGCTGACAGACAGAATGCTTGCCGGTTTAGTGAAAGTTCAGGAGCGGTTTCCTGAGCAAAAAGTACTGATCGTCGCTCACGGCGCAGCCATTCACGCCCTCTTGTCCGCCATTTCTGACGGTGATACCGACATACAAAACGCAAAGCTTGTCAATGCGTGCCTGAGCAATATCGAACGAATTGAAAATAAGTGGCGCGTCAAAGATTACAATGTAAGCAGCCACCTATCAGAATCATAACAAAAAGGCCCGAATTAGTTTTGGGCCTTTTTGGCGAGCATTTTTTTCTGCAGATCATGTAATACGGCGTCCGCACCGTCAATGCTCCGGCGCTCCGTCCATACCGCCCTGTCCGCGCGGTAAACGCGGCCGTTTTTTACGGCAGTCAGCTGTTTCCAGAGGTGATTTTTTTCGAGTTCTTTCTCACCGTCCAATAGTACGATGTAATCAGGATCGATATGCAAAAGCTGCCCGGGCGTCATTTTGATAGCGCCTGATTTCCCGCCGGAATCTGTCTGGACCGCATATGTAAACCCTGCAAGCGTCATAAGCCGGGATGTGAAAAACCGGTCATCCTTTACGGAAATGCTGCCATTTGCAGCGTCAATTAATAAAATCGTGCCGCCTTCTGCATCCAGCTTTCTTTTGATGTCATTCAGCTTTTCTTCCTGAGCCGACAATTGTTTCTCTATGATGCCCTCTTTACCGACCGCCTTTTCAATGGTAAGGGCAGCATCAACCGCATCCTGATAATCCGCAGCTTCATTTTTTAAAGCGATTGTCGGAGCGATCTTTGTCAGCTCATGGTATATCCCCCTGTGCAGGCTTGAGTCTGCAATGATGAGATCGGGTTTTAACGAAGTGATCTTTTTCAAATCGGGATGTGACGGAGGCCCGACGGACGGACTGCCGTCGTTTCGCTCTTTCCGGTTATCCGCCGCGGCCGCCGGCTTTATGCCGAGATCATGGAGGGTGTCAATAAAGCCCTCATTCAATACGGCGATGCGCTGCGGGTGCGCAGCCACATGCGCGGTCCCCAGATCGTGCCTGACGGCGGTTTCATGTTCCCGTTCTGAGCATGCCGTTATGAAGAGAACGGATAAGATCATCAGCATACTGAAAATTGGTTTCATCTGTTCCCCCTCTTTCGTTTTTCCGCAATTATATCATTGACAATATAAGTATCAATGATATTCAATATCATTATTTTCATAAAATGGTTTCACAGCTTTCTCCGTCAAGAAAGCCAAAGACTGATTCATGCCGGCCGCTTTATTTCATTCCGCTTTCGTTTCCATCAGACTTCTGCATTCAACAAAAGGTGACATTTATCCTGTTTTTGCCTCAGCTTCCAAAAATGGAATCAAACCGTTCGACCCAGTAAACAAGAGAGCGATTGCGGCTGTGTACAAATACTCATGTCCTTCCATCGGTTTTTTCCATTAAAATTTAAATATTTCGGGTTCCTATTAAACGAAAGAGAGATGATATACCTAAATAGAAATAAAACAAACTGAAAAAAATTGGGTCTACTAAAATATTATTCCATACTATACAATTAATCCACAGAATAATCTGTCTATTGGTTATTCTGCAAATGAAAAAAGGAGTGGATAAAGAGTGAGAGGCAAAAAGGTATGGATCAGTTTGCTGTTTGCTTTAGCGTTAATCTTTACGATGGCGTTCGGCAGCACGACTTCTGCCCAGGCTGCAGGGAAATCGAACGGGGAAAAGAAATATATTGTCGGATTTAAGCAGACAATGAGCACGATGAGCGCCGCCAAGAAAAAAGATGTCATTTCTGAAAAAGGCGGGAAAGTGGAAAAGCAATTCAAATATGTAGACGCAGCTTCAGCTACATTAAATGAAAAAGCTGTAAAAGAGCTGAAAAAAGACCCTAGCGTCGCTTACGTTGAAGAAGATCACGTTGCACAGGCGTACGCGCAGTCCGTGCCTTACGGCGTATCACAGATTAAAGCCCCTGCTCTGCACTCTCAAGGCTTCACCGGATCAAATGTTAAAGTAGCGGTTATCGACAGCGGTATCGATTCTTCTCATCCTGATTTAAAGGTAGCAGGCGGAGCCAGCATGGTTCCTTCTGAAACAAATCCTTTCCAAGATAACAACTCTCACGGAACTCACGTTGCCGGTACAGTTGCGGCTCTTAATAACTCAGTCGGTGTATTAGGCGTTGCGCCAAGCGCATCTCTTTACGCTGTAAAAGTTCTCGGCGCTGACGGTTCCGGCCAGTACAGCTGGATCATTAACGGAATTGAGTGGGCGATCGCAAACAATATGGACGTTATTAACATGAGCCTCGGCGGACCTTCTGGTTCTGCAGCGTTAAAAGCGGCAGTTGACAAAGCCGTTGCTTCCGGCGTCGTAGTGGTTGCGGCAGCCGGTAACGAAGGCACTTCCGGCGGCTCAAGCACAGTGGGCTACCCTGGTAAATACCCTTCTGTCATTGCGGTAGGCGCTGTTAACAGCAGCAACCAAAGAGCATCTTTCTCAAGCGTAGGTTCTGAGCTTGATGTCATGGCACCAGGCGTCTCTATCCAAAGCACGCTTCCTGGAAACAAATACGGCGCGTACAATGGTACGTCAATGGCATCTCCGCACGTTGCCGGAGCGGCTGCTTTGATTCTTTCTAAGCACCCGAACTGGACAAACACTCAAGTCCGCAGCAGTTTAGAAAACACCACTACAAAACTTGGTGATGCTTTCTACTATGGAAAAGGGCTGATCAACGTACAGGCGGCAGCTCAGTAAAACATAAAAAACCGGCGTCGGCCATGGCCCCGCCGGTTTTTTTATTATTTTTCTTCCTCCGCATGTTCAATCCGCTCCATGATCGACGGGTGGCTCCCTCTGAAAATTTTGACGAGAAACGGCGGGTTGACCCGGCTCAGTCCCGTATCGGCCAAGTCCTGAAACGTCTCAATCGCCGCTTCCCGGTTTCCGGTCAGCTCGATGCCGTAACGGTCGGCGGCGTTTTCCTGATACCGGGAGACGGCGTTCGTAATCGGATCAGAAGCAAAACTGAGAACGGATATGAGCAGCAATAACAGCGGGAGGGCGGCCAGATCTTCAGGCCCCTTTATATGAAGCATTCGGCCGAAGAATTTGGACAGCCGCTTATAAAGCTTGTCAATGATATAAAACCCGGCTAATGACAGCAGCAGATACCCGGCCAGTCCGATGTACACGTGCTTCATCACATAGTGCCCCATCTCATGCCCCATAATGAACAAAATTTCCCGATCCTTCAGTTTGTTAAGCGTCGTATCCCACAAAACGATCCGCTTATTCGAACCGATGCCCGTCACATACGCATTCAGCGCATTCGTTTTCTCCGACATATTTACTTCATACACATGGCTGGCCGGAATGTCGGCCTTGTCGGCAAGCGACAAAATTTTGCTTTCCAGCTCCTTGTCTTTCAGCGGATAGAAATCATTGTATAAAGGATCAATCACGACCGGCTGCAGGAAAAACAAAAACAGGGTAAACGGCACAGTAAGACACCAAGCGTAAAACCACCATTTTTTTGTATGCTTTGTGATCAGCCAGTAAAACACAAGCACACACACGGCAAACAGCGGAAAACTGATCCAGAAATCAATGACATGGTCTCTTATCCAGCTTGCTGCTGTCTGCGTCGAAATATGATACGCAAGCGAAACCCGATATCCGATCCACTCAAGCGGAAGCGAAGCCGCCGTAACGATGAGTGAAATCACAAATACGAAGCTTACGATTTGCAGCACCCGAAAGCGCACCGCTGCTTCCAGCCAATGCTTTATTTTTTTGGCAAGCCCCGTAATGAGCAGCAGAAAAAATAAAAACCAATCTAACGGCGCTCCGATGAAAAATAAAAAATCCTTTACATTTGAGAAGTTTTCAGCGGCTGCCAGGCGGCCCGGGTCCATAAACGAGGACGGATCGGCTTTTGTTCCCTTTACGGCCTCCGGGACGGCGGAGTCTCCTGTCATAAAGAAATACCAATAGAAAAAAAGGCCGTACAGCACATAGGCAAGTCCCGCTGCCGCTATCCATTTGCGCATGGAAGTCTCCCTCCTTAGCCTTATGACTTACTCCTATTGTAAGCATAAATGCAAATAAATAGAACCAAGCCTCCGAAACGGATGTTAATCTTTTCACAACAGAAAAGAATGGAACAACAGGAAGCGGGAAAGACTAAAAGACGGAGTGATGAATATGAAAAAAATAATCGCGTTTATTGTAGTAATCGCCCTTTTGGTTATTGCTTTCTTCTATGTATACAGCCGGACCGGCGATGTGTTTCCATCAAGCAACGCAGATCTGATTATTCTGTCAGAGCACGGAAAAAAAGAAATCAAAATTAAAGACAGGCAGAATGTAAAAGATATGCTCGATATCTTGAACCAAGGAAAACAAGTCAAACTGACCAAAAGCGTGTCTCCCGATTACGACGGAACGGTCAAATACCATGAAGACCGTTTTGATTCATTCAGCATGTGGCTCGAAAGCGGCAATTATATGATGTACAAGTATAAAAACACGTATTACAAACTGACCCGGCATGATACGAAGCTTGTGCAAAGCATCATTAAGGAAGAATCGCAGAGCTGACCGGATCAGCATGTAAAAGCGAAGCCCCCGGCTTCGCTTTTCGTCCGTCATTTCGGAAGCATGTCCCGGACCGCCCTTCTCAGCAGCTTCCCGGTCGCGTTCTTCGGAATCTCATCAAGAAAAACCACTTCCGCCGGCCGCTTATATTTTGCCAAATGTGTTTCACAGTAATCGAAAACCGCCTGCTCTGTCAGCTCACCGTCCGCAGGCACTATATAAGCATGCACCGCTTCCCCCGTTTTGGCGTCAGGAACGCCGATGACCACGGCTTCTTTAATGCCCTCATGGCTGTAGAGCACTTCTTCTACTTCGCGCGGATAGACGTTGTATCCGCCGACGAGAATCATATCTTTTTTTCTGTCGACGATATAAAAATAACCGTCTTCGTCGCGCTTCGCCAAATCACCCGTGTACAGCCAGCCGTCTTTCAGCGCGTGCTCCGTCTCCTCGGGCATCTTGTAATAGCCTTTCATCACATTCGGCCCTTTCACGATCAATTCTCCCACTTGATGGTCGGGCAATTCGCGTCCGAGCGTATCGACGACTTTATTTTCGACATGTAAAATATTCGTCCCGATCGAGCCGGGCTTTCTCCCCCGGTCAAACGGATTAAAACAAGTAACCGGAGACGCTTCAGAAAGTCCGTACCCCTCCAGAATGGTGACGTCAAAGGTTTGTTCAAACGTCTGCAACAGAGCGACCGGCATGGAGGCCCCGCCTGAAATGCACAGTCTGACGGACGCAAAATCCTCCGCCTTGCCGTGCTCGTATTGATACAGATAGTTATACATCGTCGGAACGCCGGCAAAAATGGTTGCCTGACGGCTTTTAATCAGTTTAAACACAGAAGCCGGGCTGAATTGCGGCTCGATTAAGACACACGCTCCGCTCATCAGAGGCGCATTCATACAAACGGTTAAACAAAAAACGTGAAACATCGGCAATGCCGCCACAATTTTGTCTTTCTCATTCATTCCTAAGTATCCGGCGACATCATTTGCATTGGAGAAAAGATTCTGATGGGTGAGCATGGCGCCTTTCGGTTTTCCGGTCGTCCCTGAGGTGTATAAAATGACGGCAGTATCGTCTTTGGACAATGTCGGATAAGTTCTGCTGCGCTCCGCCGGGCGGAGCATTTTTGTAAACGTTGTCATTTTTAAGCGCAATTGAGGGTCTTCTGTCGATGGAGCGTTCTCTGCTGTCTGGCTGATAATGATATGCTCCAGCAGCGGCAGCGAGCCGTGCAGGCTTTCAAATACGGGAATTAATAGGTCGATGCCGGCGATCGCTTTGACATCGCCGTTTTTCAGCATGTATGCGATTTCTGAAGGTGTGTATGCCGGATTAACAGGTATGACGACAATTCCCGCTTTTAACGCGCCGAAAAACGCAATAACAAAATCAGGCGTATTTCCGAGCAGCAGCGCGAGATGATCCCCTTTTTTCAGTCCCCTGTCCTCCAAGCCGTTTGCAAATGCTTTGATTTTACCTGCCAGCTCCTCATACGTCATGTACTGATCTTGAAACAGACAAGCTGGTTTTTCCGGTTTCTGCGATGCCGTTTCTTCCAATTTGGAAACCAGATTCATTTTCCCACCCCTTTAAAAATATAATGAATGAATAGTCATTCATTTATCCGGAATAAACGTTCACTTTTATTATAGAAAAATATAGAAAAACACTCAAGGGCAAAAAGCCCCGAGTGCCGTAAAACCGGAAACTATAATTGTTTCAGCGCTTCACTGACCGGCGTGCCGCCCGCTGTCAGATCGAACGCTTTTTCATACGTATTCGGTTCATCAAGGGATGCGATAACGGTCTTGGCGACATCGTCTCTTGAAATGGAGCCTCTTTCTAAATCGGCTGCGGCTTTGATATTTCCCGTGCCGGGATCATTTAATAACCCGCCCGGCCGGATAATCGTATACGTCAGACCGCTCGCTTCAAGAATTTTATCCGCATAATGCTTTGCGGCATAATACGGCTTCAGCGCTTCATTCCAATTGTCGCGGTTATGAGCCTGAAGGGCGCTTACCATAATGAACCGCTTGATGCCGGCCTTCTTTGCCGCTTCTATCGCTTTCGCCGCTCCGTCAAGATCAATCAGAAGCGTCTTATCGTATCCGGTGCTTCCTCCTGATCCGGCGGTAAACACAATCGCGTCACAGCCTTCAGCGGCTTTCGCGATGTCTTCCGTGCTTCCTTCCAAATCTGCAAGAACGGCTTCTGTTCCCGCGGCTTGAAGCGCTTCTTTCTGCTCTTCTTTCCGGACCATCGCCCGCAGCGTATGCGTGCCGTCTTTTTGAAACAGCCCGGTCAGACGCTGTCCGATCTGTCCGTTTGCTCCGATGAGAAATACTTTCATCATGATCCCTCCCCATTCATTATGGTTCTATCATTTCACAAAAACGGGCGCTGATTCAAATCATGCGTTCGGCAAATGTTCTAATAAATCAGCTCGAGGAAATCTTCCAGCTCTATTTTGCCGAAATACTGTTTCAGATCGATTCCGGCCAGCGCCTCCCTGATAGCGGTTCTGTCATACTGTTTTCCGGTCAGCGCCTGTTCGACTTCACTCACATCTTTCGCACCGAAGAAATCACCGAAAATTTTGCAGTCCTGAATGATTCCTTTTTTCACTTCAAGACGCAGATCAATCGATCCGACCGGATAACGTTTCGAATGCTGAAGGTTGAATGCGGGCGACCTTCCGAAATTCCAGTCCCAGTTTTGATAGCGCTCTTCGGAAATCTTCCGGATCGCTTTCCAGTCTTCATCGGTCAGTTTATATTCCGGCACTTCGGAAAGATCATTTGTATTAAAAATATGGTGAAGCAGATGCTTTTTGAATTCGTCCGCCGTCATTTTGTCATCAAGAAACTCGCTGATATTGGCGACACGGCTTCTGATTGACTTAATGCCTTTTGATTCGATTTTGTCTTTTTTCACTTTCAAGGCTGACACGACATGATCAATGGCGGAATCCAGCATTAATGTTCCGTGGCTGAAAATACGCCCTTTCGTCGAAAATTGAGCGTTGCCGGAAATTTTTCTGCCGTCCGCGACGATGTCGTTTCGGCCGCTTAATTCAGCTTCCACACCGAGCTGGCGCAGCGCCTGAATAACGGGTTCGGTGAATTTTTTAAAATTGTGGAAGCTGTCGCCGTCATCCTTGGTGATAAAACTGAAATTCAGATTCCCGAGGTCATGGTAAACCGCGCCGCCTCCTGACAGCCTGCGGACGACGATGATTCCGTTATCTTCTACGTATTTCGTATTGATTTCTTCTATTGTGTTTTGGTTCTTCCCGATGATAATCGACGGCTGATTGACGTAAAACAGCAGGTATGTCTGTTCAGGGTCGAGATGTTTCACGCAATATTCCTCGATTGCGAGGTTGATCCTCGGGTCGGTTATGTTTTGGTTGTCGATAAATAACATGGTGCTCCTCCTTTATTTCTCCCACTTCAATCCGGAAGCGGCGATTGTCACTTCGCCCCCGAACACGGATTCCGCTTCTTCTTTCAGCTTCCGGTGCTCGCCGAAATGAGGCAGATGTGTGAGAATCAGCTCCCCCGCTCCGGCCTCCTCCGCGATACGTCCGGCTTCCAAACTGTTCATATGGCCGGCTGACGTGCCGTCCTGGTCCGCGTAAAAATTGCACTCGCAGATCAGCAGATCGGCATTTTCCGCAAACGGGATAAACGCGTCCTGGTAGCTTGAATCAGCCGTATACACAACAGAAGCTGAACCGTCAGTAATCCGCATCGCATAACAAGTGACCGGATGCACCGTTTTCAGGAAGGTAATGGTGAACGGCCCGGCAGAAAGCGGGCGGTCCGGCTGATAGGCCACTCCTTTCGTATGCGTTTTATATGTAAGACGCTCAAACTGTTCTATATCAGCATCATGCCCGTAAATCGGCAGTGCATGCGTCCCTTTTCCGAGAAAGGAGCCGACCTGTTTGGCAAATTGAAGCGGCCCGATATCAGCGATGTGATCATGGTGATAATGGGACAAAATGACGGCATCAAGCTCTTCTGCCGGAACATAGGCAAACAGCTTTGATAATACGGCGCTTCCGCAATCGACGAGCAGAGAATAGCCGCCGGACTGAAACAGATAGCCTGAAGTTGCTTCGTTTGCGGCCGGAAACCCGCCGCAGCATCCAATAACTGTAACTTTCATATGACCCTCCGAATGTTTATGATAAAAAGATCCTTTCCTCCAATATACCTATTTTTCGTACAAATTGCATGTTTTAAACATTGTGCCAAAACAGCCGTTGATTTTCCAAAACTGTTATAATACAATGTAGAGACAAAACAATGAAAGAGGGATGGGTATGTTGGAAAAGATGTCGGATTTTTTCAGAAATTTACCCGGTAAGAAATGCGAAGAATGCGGAAATGAGATTGTTGAGCAGTATGAGTGTCACATTAATCTGTGCAATGACTGCTTGAAAATTAAGGATATGTGACAATAGGGCGCCGCACAATTCTAAGTTGTGCGGCGCCCGTTTTTTTCAGCCGTCATCATACTTTCTGAATAGGGCGTTATTCACCATTATTAGCAATTATCTGTACGTTTTAAAAGATTCAGTATTTTCAATCTATATTTTTCTATAGACGGATTGTTTTCTTTTCTATTATAATTTGTTCTAATAGCTATCTTTTTAGATACTTATTGCACTTTTTTCTTCGGGAGGTAATCTATGAAAAAATTACGCTTTGGACTAGCGACGCAAATTTTCGTCGGACTCATACTAGGGGTTGTAGTCGGTGTCATCTGGTACGGCAATCCCGCCATTCCAACATATTTACAGCCTATCGGCGATTTGTTTTTACGCTTAATCAAAATGATAGTGATTCCAATTGTCGTCTCCAGCTTAATCATCGGCGTTGCCGGCGCGGGAAGCGGAAAACAAGTCGGAAAATTAGGCTTCAAAACGATTTTGTATTTTGAGATCATTACCACTTTTGCCATTATTCTCGGGCTGGCTTTGGCGAATCTGTTTCATCCGGGAACAGGCGTTAATATACATGAAGCTCAAAAGACAGATATCAGTCAATATGTTGAAACAGAAAAAGAACAAAATAACAAATCTATCGCAGACACATTCCTGCATATCGTACCGACAAACTTCTTCCAATCATTAGCCGAAGGAGATCTGCTTGCCATCATCTGCTTTACCGTGCTGTTTGCACTCGGCATCTCGGCAATCGGTGAAAAAGGAAAGCCTGTCTTGGCCTTCTTTGAAGGTGTTTCTCATGCGATGTTCCATGTTGTGAACCTCGTC
The DNA here is from genome assembly GCF_053663455.1 of Bacillus sp. JK62. NCBI lineage: Bacteria > Bacillati > Bacillota > Bacilli > Caryophanales > Bacillaceae > Bacillus > Bacillus sp. JK62. The sequence goes on along the minus strand of NZ_JBSJQA010000003.1, from coordinate 153,436 downwards.
ATGAAAGTTGCGCCGTTTGGTGTTTTTGCGTTGATTGGTGTTACCGTTTCCAAATTTGGGCTCAGTTCCCTGCTTTCACTCGGTAAACTGGTCGGTTTAGTGTATGTAGCTTTGGCTTTCTTTCTCATTGTTGTATTCGGAATCGTCGGAAAGCTTGCCGGAGTAAACATTTTCAAATTCCTCGCCTATATGAAGGATGAAATTTTATTAGCGTTCAGTACGTCAAGCTCCGAAACCGTACTCCCCCGCGTTATGGAAAAAATGGAGAAAATCGGCTGTCCGAAAGGTATTGTTTCCTTTGTTGTGCCGATCGGATATACCTTTAACTTAGACGGATCTGTGCTGTACCAATCTATCGCCGCTTTATTCCTCGCTCAGGTATACCACATTGACTTGTCCATTTGGCAGCAGATTACCCTTGTGCTTGTCTTGATGGTCACTTCCAAAGGAATGGCTGCCGTGCCCGGGACTTCTTTCGTCGTCCTGCTTGCGACATTAGGCGCATTCAACATTCCTGCAGAAGGCCTTGCATTCATCGCCGGTGTTGACCGGATTATGGACATGGCCCGCACGGTCGTCAATCTGACCGGAAACGCGCTGGCATCCGTTGTGATGTCAAAATGGGAAGGCCAGTATGATCCCGTTAAAGGCGCGAAGGTCATGAGCCTCGCCAAAACAGAACAAAACACAACCATTTCAGGTTAAAATGAAAACCCTGCACGGAATGATTTCCGCGCAGGGTTTTTTATGCCATCGGCGATAGAACGTACCGGTGCAAAAGCTTCGCCGTATTAAGAAGCGATAATTCATGCGTGCGTTCAAAAGCGTGTGAAGCGTCAATTCCCGGGCCGATCAGCCCGTGAACGATGTCATGGCCCGAACGGATGGCTGCTGAGGCATCAGAACCGTAATACGGATAAATATCAAGCTGATAATCAATGCCATAGCGCTCCGCAAGCCCGGCCAGATGTTTTCTGAGCTGATAATGGTACGGTCCGCTCGCATCCTTCACGCAAATGGAGACGGTATATTCATCCGTAGACTGGCCGTCGCCGATCGCTCCCATATCAACAGCCAAGTATTCGACGGTCTCAGGAGGAATGTTGGAATTGCCGCCGTAGCCGATTTCTTCATTATTAGAAATCAGAAAATGCGTCGTATACGGAAGTTCGATTTTCTCTTCCGTGATGCGGCGGATTAAATTCAAGAGCAGAGCCACGCTCGCTTTGTCATCAAGATGCCGGGACTTAATAAAGCCGCTCGGCGTAATCTGCACGCGCGGGTCAAATGAGATGAAATCGCCGACCCTGATGCCGAGATCGGACGTCTCTTCCTTCGTCCGGACAGGCTCATCAAGGCGGACTTCCATATTCTCCTGATTCCGCTCTGCCTTGCCGGCGTCCTTGTAGACGTGCACTGAAGTCTGATGCATTAAGATGGTGCCTGTATAGGTTTTGCCGGAAGAAGTTTGGATCTCGCAATATTCCCCTTCAATCGAGTGATATCGGAAGCCGCCGATCAAGTCAATCTTCAGCCGGCCGTCCGACTTTATTTCCTTTACCATCGCGCCGAGCGTATCGACATGCGCCGTCAGCAATCTGTGTTTCTTGTCATCACGGCCGGGAATTGTGACAAAAAGACCGCCTTTGCGGTTTCTGTAAGAGGAGACGCCCCATTCTTTTAAAAGACTTTCTGTATAGGCGATAACCTCGTATGTATTGCCCGTCGGACTCGGAATCGACACCAATTCTTTAATCAGTTCCATCGTATGTTTCATATTTTCCACAGGTCATTCCTCCTATCAATTTTATTCTTCTTAAAATATACTCTTTTGATCCATAACCCGTCCAATCTTTTCCTGCTCTTTTTTCATAGAATGAAGGGAGCATGAGCATAGGAGGGAAATGTATGATCAGCCGTAAACCGCACAAGCGGAAAAGGTTTCATAATGATTGGTTTGAGGATTGGTTTGAGGATGATTGGTCTGGTGCAGCCTTCTGGTGCTGTAAAAAAGAAAAAGATCACTGTAAAAAGAAAAAAGAAGACCCTTGTAAAAAGAAGAAAGACAAAAAGAAGCATCATCATTCATGCCGCCGCTGCTGCCGTCATTGGTAATCGTTCACACAAGCCCGTTTTACAAATAAAATTCTCATGCTCCCCAAACAGCGGATGCTGCTTGGGTTTTTTTATTAAAATTAGTACCAAGTAATAATATCAGGTGTTATAATCTGATATAAAGGAGTGATTTTTTCATGTCAAAATCTAAAATTACAGCAATCGGTACATATGCTCCGGCACGCCGATTAACAAACGCGGATTTGGAGCGCATCGTCGATACATCTGATGAATGGATCGTCCAGCGCACCGGTATGAAGGAAAGACGCATTGCCGGCGAACATGAATTCACATCGGATTTGTGTGTGGAAGCGGTGAAAAACCTTGCAGAACGATACAGCGGAACTCTTGATGATGTCGATATGATTCTTGTCGCCACAACGACGGCGGACTATGCGTTTCCAAGCACCGCGGCACGCGTGCAGGCTTACTTCGGCTGGCCGCACACAGGAGCGCTTGATATTAACGCCACATGCGCCGGACTCACTTACGGCCTTCAGCTCGCAGACGCATTAATTACCGCCGGTTCCCATCAAAAAGTGATTGTCATTGCCGGTGAAACATTATCAAAGGTAACGGATTATACTGACCGGACGACCTGCGTTCTTTTCGGAGATGCTGCAGGCGCCCTATTGGTGGAACGCGACGAATCAGCGCCGGGCTTTTTGGCAGCCGTGCAAGGAACAGCGGGAGGAAGCGCGGACGTGCTGTATCGCACGGGACTGAGCGCAGAATTAAACGGCGAGCCGCTTAAAGGCGGAGGAAATATGGTGCAAAACGGGCGCGAAGTATATAAATGGGCGGCCAGAACCGTGCCTGAGGAATGCAATGCCCTTTTAGAAAAAGCCGGCTTTTCAAAAGACGATCTGGATTGGTTCGTTCCTCACAGCGCCAACATGCGGATGATCGAATCCATCTGTGAAAAACTGCCTTTCCCGCTTGAACGGACATTGACAAGCGTTGAATATTACGGCAACACTTCATCGGTTTCTATTATTCTCGCTTTGGATGAAGCTGTGAAAGCAAAAAAACTGTCGGAAGGCCAGACGCTGGTATTGTTCGGGTTCGGCGGCGGATTGACGTATACCGGACTGTTGGTGAGATGGGGATTTTAATCGAAATCAAAAAAAAGAGGCCCTGAGCATCTGCTCAGCGCCTCTTTTTCTTATGCTGTTATTTCTTCTTCCGTTTTGTGTTCTTTTTTGCTTTGCACCGTAAAATACACGATGGTCAGCGCGATCATGACAACGGCGATGCCCAACAGAATGGATGCCTGCTGCCACATATAGCCGTAATCGCCATTTGAAATGACGGCACGGAACCCGTTGATGCTGTAAGTCATCGGCAGTGCCCCGTGAATCACTTGATAGAATCCCGGCAGGAGTTCAAGCGGGAAGGTTCCTCCGCTTGCCCCAAGCTGAAGCACCAGAATGATGACAGCGATAAAGCGTCCCGGATTTCCCATCGTTGTCGCCAATAATTGAATCATCGACAGGAACGCGATGCTGGTAATCATCGTAAAGAGATAGAATCTCCAAGTGCTTTCCACATCAAGCCCGATTCCTTTTAACAGAACCGTGGCGACTATTACGGATTGAATCAGTCCGACGAGCAGAATGACGCTGAATTTGCTGAGGAACCATTCAAAACCGTTTCTCGGACGCCCTGAAGCTTCACTCAGAGGGAATACGACCGTCAGCATCAATCCGCCGACATACAAGCCCATAGAGAGAATATAAGGCGTCAGTCCGGTACCGTAGTTAGGCACGGAATGAATCGCGTTATCGTCCGTTTTTACCGGATCGGCAAACATGCTGTACGTTTTGTCATCTGTCTTAATGTCCCCGGTTTGATCAGCCGCATCTTTCAGCTGGCTGGACAATTGTCCGGTGCCGTCTAAAAGTTTGCTTAAACCGGTGCCGAGAGACGCTTGACCCTGCTCAATTTTGGACGAGCCGTCATGGATTTTGTTTTGCGCGTCCAGCAGTTTCGTTAAGCCGCCAGACACCTGGCCGCTCCCTGACACTAACGCTTCTGATCCTGATTTAAGCTGTCCGAACTTGCTGTTGTATTCGCCGATACCGGCCGTTAATTTGTTTTGGCTTTCAAAGACGGTCTGCGCTCCGCTGTACAATTTATCAGTTCCAGCCGTCAGCTGGTTAATTGCGTCTTGTACCGCCGCCGCGCCGTTATACAGTTTCGATGTGGACTGAGGCAGTGCTTTCAGCTGATCAGCCTTCGCTTTTACATCTGCCAGCGCGCTTTTTATGACTGACATATCCGGAAGCTGGATATCTCCGCCGGACGGAAGCTGGCTGACGATATTGTCTAAATCCGGAAGGTCGGCCTTCGGAAGCTTCTCATTCAGAAGCTGAACAAGTTTCGCTTTTTGCTCATCCGTTAAGAAATCACTGTCCTTAATCACCTTTTTGACCGCGTCATCCCGGGCATCCAGGCTGTTTTTCAGATCAGAAAGCTTTTTCTTAAACTGCTGCAATTCCTTTTCAGTCTGCTCAAGCTCCCCAACCGCTTTTTCAATATCTGAGAGGTTGACTGAATTGATCGCATCTTCAAATGCCGCCGCTTTTTGCGACACTTCCTGCGCCTTGCTGTTTAACGCACTTAATCCATTCGTTAAATCCGGAAGCTTTTGCTGGAGCTGCTTTTGTGCGTCAAGGCTCGTTTTCAGCCCGCTGGCCACTTGGCCTCCTCCTGAAGCAATCTGTCCTGATTTATCTTGAATTTCGGCGCTTGCGCTCTGAAGTTTTGCGATAGAGCTGTCAAGCGTTTGAATTCCGCTTGTCACTTTCGCCGCTCCGTCTGCAAGCTGCTGCGTTTTATCGCCGATGGTGGCGGTGCTTTCAGTAAGCTTCGCTAAATTTTCCTTCAGCTTGGCGCTGCCGTCTTTCGCGTTTTTCGTGCCGTCGTCTATTTTCTTGGCGCCGCTGCTGGCTTTGCCGAGTCCTTTGGCAATATCTTTAAAATTGTCAAAAATGACTTTTGCGTATTGCTCCGTCACTTCTTTCGACACGGAGGCTTTCAGCTTGTCGATCGCCTTTTCTCCGATTGTCGCGCCGACATAGTTTGATCCGGCATTCGTATGATATTTCAGATCCAGCTTCTTCGGATTTTTATCCATTACCGTGCTGGCGTTTTTAGAAAAATCTTCAGGAATCTCGACCAATAAATAATATTTAGCATTTAATAAGTCCTTTAACGATTGATCAAGATCGCTTGAAAAATGCCAATCAAAATTATCATTTTTCTTTAACTCTTTCACAAGATCGTCACCGATCTGAAGATGTTTCCCTTCGTAGTCCGCCCCTTTATCCTGGTTGACAACGACAACCGGCAGCTGATCCACCGTGCCGTACGGGTCCCAGTACGCCTTCAAAAACACTCCGCTGTAGATCAGCGGAACGAATAATATGGCAATGATGGGGATTAACAGTTTCTTGTTCGTTACAATGTCTTTCCACTGGCTTTTTATTGTATTCAACCCTGTTGCCTCCTTCCGCAAACTGACTCATTTGACAAAACGGTCACGGCACCTAAAAAGTGAAGGATCATCTATTATTTAGATAATCCTTGACCAACATACATTTCCAGCAATTCGGCGATGGTCTCTTTTTCAAGAGGCGGATGGTTTTTTTCCCAGTCAAATATCAGCGCGATGTAGAGCTTGAGCATCACAAAAGCGGTCAGTTCCGGATCACACGGTTTAATGCTTCCGTTTTCAATGGCTGTTTCTATCTTTTCTTTAATGTATGACAGAATGGCCCGCTCCATTTTCGCAATGACATCCTGAACGGCTATTGTACCAATCTCAGCGTTCTCCTGAAAAATTTTAATAGTCAGCTGGTGTGTTTTTCTGAATTCCAAAATCGCGATAAGCGCCCGGTGAACATTTTCGTGAAATGAAAGCTCCGGTTTCATCGCTTCGTCTGCGTGTTCCTTCATTTCTCTTAAAATAGTGGTGAAAATATCATCAAACAGTTCTTCTTTGTTTTTGAAAAACGTGTAGATGGTTCCCTTCCCCACATTTGCAAGCTTTGCCACCAGATCCATTGTTGTTGCTTTGTAGCCGAATTGTGTAAAAGACTTCGTTGCCGCTTCCAGAATGAGCTTTTTCCGATCGACGGACATGTTTCCCACCTCGTTAAATTGACCGTTTGAACGTTTTAGTCATTTTGTACATAAGATAACTTATCACAGTCGCAAAGAAGATTCAAATGTTTTTTCTCTTTATTGGTGTTCCCTTTACAGAACGGGAACATGCAAAAAACCTCCGTTTCACGATAACGGAGGCTGGTACGTTTCAAATAAATAAGCCAGTGAATCATATACGGCGGCTTTTCCCTGGTCGATACAGTCGGGGATGCCTACCCCTTCGAAAGACGCGCCCGTCGCGTATACGCCCGGATAGGAAGCTTTCAGCGCATCTCTGAACTCTTTGATGCGCTCCTTATGGCCGACATGGTATTGCGGCATGCTTTCATTCCAGCGGGTCACACAGGTCATTTCCGGTTCGCCATTTATTTTCATTACTTTTTTCAAATCTTCCATTACGATTTTAATGATCTCGTTATCTGAAAGATCTACGATGGATTCATCTCCGGCCTTTCCGACGTACGCCCTGAGAAGCGTTTTGCCCTCCGGCGCCGCGTGCGGCCATTTTTTATTCGTCCATGTGCAGGCCGTGATGGAGAAATCGCTGTTTCTTGAGATAACGAATCCCGTACCTTCATGCTCCATCTTGACGGCTCCCTCAGGAAAACCTAAGGCGACGTTGGCAACGGACGTAGAATGCATGTCTTTGAGACATGAAACCGCCGGCAGATCAGAAAGCATTTTCGCCGCGGCTTTATGCGGCGCTGTCACAATGCATCCTTCCGCATAGAGCACTTTGCCGTTATCAAGCGTCACGGAATATCCCTTCTCCTCGCGGCCGATATGGGTGACTTTCGTTCCTTTCATCACCTTTGTCAGCGTAAGCTGCTTTTCCAGCTCCTCCACCAACGTTTGAAGCCCTGTCGTCAGCGTTAAAAACTGGCCCTGCTTTTTGGCCGTCAGCTGCTGTCCCGAAGGCTGCGGACGTGATTTTTTCATACCGAGAATCAGGCTTCTGTGCTTTTGCTCAGTCTGATAGAATTGCGGAAACGTGGACATGAGGCTCAGCTTATCAATATCTCCGGCATAAATCCCTGATAATAGCGGTTCTATTAAATTCTCAACGACTTCGTCACCGACGCGTCTGCGGAAAAATTCACCCAGAGACTGATCTTCCTTCGGTTTGCTCGCAGGCAGGACAAAGTCAAGCGCCGCCCGCGCTTTTCCGGGAACAGAAAATAAACCGGTGGAGATGAACGGAGCGATTTTGGTCGGAATGCCCATCACCGCGCCCTTCGGCATCGGATGAAGCGTCTCATTGACGAGCACGTAAGACTGGCCGGTCGCATTGTTGACGAGCAGATGCTCAAGCCCCAAATCCTTGACGAGCTGCGGCGCGCTTTTTTTCCTTTCCAAAAAAGAATCCGGCCCCCGCTCAATGATGTAGCCGTCTTTATGCGCCGTCTGAATTTTGCCGCCCGCTCTCGGGCCCGCTTCGATCAGGGTGACCTCAAGCGGCAGCTGTTTTTCCTTGATTTCTTTTTCCATGTAGAAGGCGGCGGCTAATCCCGTTATGCCGCCGCCGATGATGACCAGATGTTTTTTATCGCCACTCATTTTTATCGCCTTCTTTACCGTTTAATTCTATTTGTCCAGCTCTTTCAGCACGACCGCTGCAAGCGCGTCGATAAATTCAGGCTGTGCGTTCGGCATGGCCGGACGATAGTAGCTTGCGCCGACTTCTTCGGTCACAGCTTTGCATTCATAATCATTATCGTAAAGCACCTCTAAATGATCGGCAACGAAGCCTGCGGGCACGTATACAAATGCTTTATAAGGATGCTTTTGATACAGCTCGCGCGTGAGATCCTGCACATCCGGCCCCAGCCACGGATCAGGGGTGTTCCCTTCGCTTTGCCAGCCGACTGCGTAATCGGTAATTCCGGCGCCTTCGGCAATCAGTTTTGCGGATTTCTCCAGCTGGTCAGGATACGGATCGCCGTATTCTTTAATTTTTTCAGGAAGGCTGTGCGCTGAGACGATCAGCATCGCGTCATCCCGTTCTTCTTTCGGCATTGACTCATACGTTTTTTTCACCTGGCCGACCCAATAATCAACGAATTTCGGTTCATCATACCAGCTTTCAACAGACTTGATGGTCAAGCCGCCGAGCTTCTCCGCTTCTTCTTTCGCGCGTTTGTTGTATGACTGGACGCTGAATGTTGAAAAATGAGGGGCGAGCACAAGGCTGACAGCTTCTGTAATGCCGTCTTTATGCATGTCCGCCACCGCGTCTTCAATAAACGGTTCAATATGTTTTAATCCGATGTACACTTTGAATGTTACGTCGTCCTGGATTTCATTTAAACGCTGTGCGAGCTTCTCCGCCTGCTCCTGCGTGATTTTTGCCAGCGGAGAAATGCCTCCGATCGCTTCATATCTGTCTTTTAAATCTTGAAGCATGTGCGGCTCAGGCTTTCTTCCGCGTCTGATATGTGTATAATAGCGTTCTATGTCTTCTTCTTTGTAAGGCGTTCCGTAAGCCATGACGAGAAGTCCCATTTTCTTTTTGCTGCTCATTTAGTTAAACACCTCTTTTGATGGTCTGTCTACCTTGATTTTGACAGGAAAATCTTCTTATAACCAACGATCTGCTCAGGAAGATTGTTCCGTTTTTTGGGCCGCGGAGTATTCATGTACAAACGCCGTCAGCTTTTTCAGCGTTGCCGGATTGACATCAGGGAATACGCCGTGCCCTAAATTGAAAATAAACCCGTCCGTTTTCATGCCTTGATCAAGTATCGCTTTCGCTTTTTTCTCGATGACTTCCCAAGGCGCAAGAAGAAGCGACGGATCAAGATTGCCCTGAACCGTTTTTGTAATGCCTTGTTTTCTGGCGTCATCTATGCCGAGTCTCCAATCAAGACCGACGACATCAAGAGGAAGGTCATGCCAATCCCCGGCCAGGTGGCTTGCGCCTACGCCGAACATGATCAGCGGAACTTGCTCTGCTGAAAGCTCCCGGAATATTCTGTCCATCACCGGTTTTATAAACTGCCGGTAATCTTCGCGGTTCAGCGCGCCGACCCATGAATCAAAAATCTGAATGGCTTTTGCGCCGGCATTAATCTGCGCTTTTACATAAACGATAATCATGTCCGCCAGCTTGTCCATCAGCATTTGCCACGCTTGCGGCATACTGTGCATAAACGCTTTTGTTTTGTTGTAATTTTTAGAAGGTCCGCCTTCAATCATATAACTGGCCAGCGTAAAAGGCGCTCCCGAAAAACCGATGAGCGGAACATTCAGCTGTTCGTTTACGAGTAATCGGATCGTTTCCAGCACGTAAGGAACATCCTGTTCGGGATTCAGTTCGCCGAGCTTTTCAATATCCGCAGCAGAGCGCACCGGCTGATCGATCACCGGGCCGATTCCGTTTTTTATTTCAACATCCACTCCGATATAAGGAAGAGGCGTCATAATATCTTTATATAAAATGGCAGCGTCCACTCCGTACTGCTCGACCGGGAGCCTCGTCACATACGCGCACAGCTCGGGCTGATGCGTAATTTCGACTAAGCCGTACTTTTCTTTCAGCTTGCGGTATTCCGGCTGAGACCTCCCCGCCTGTCTCATGTACCAGACAGGGACGTGATTTGTTTTTTCTCCCCGTGCCGCTTTTAAAAACGTATCATTAAACGCTTCTCGTTTACTCATCTGAATTTCCACCTTTCCTCCTGCAACCATACGTTCGTGTTCTTCGCCCATTACACTATACCTTGTTTTTTCTGAATGGTATAGAATTGAGGCTTAATGTTCAAAAAATCGCCGAATTCATGATTAAGAAGAAAAAAGCTTCGGCTGAACGTATTCCGTTCCCTCTCCTTCTTGATTCGTCTGTGAATTATATGGAACGACTTTGTATGAAGCCCCTGAAAACAGATTGGCGTACGGTATGTCAAAGCCGCCTTTTCCTTTCACCGAATCCAGAAGCTTGTCTTTTCCGTCTTTCTTCTCATATATTCGGTAAACAACCCGATCATCCTTTTGAATATCCCATTTTAATTGAACCGTAATCAGTCCCATCGCCTTAAATGTATAACGGGCCGACAGGGATTTTACCGCCTCCAGCTCAATCGGGCTGCCCAGTTCCTTCACATTTTCAGGCTTTTTGAATGTCCGGCCGTTTTCACCCGCTTTTGTGACGATATCTTTAAAGAGTCTGACCGGGTACTGGCTGCCGCCTTTCAGGTAATGGGTTTTATCCGTTTTGTCATAGCCCATCCAGACGGCTCCCGTCAGTCCGGGAGTGTATCCCGCAAACCAGGCGTCCTTTGTCGCGCCGGGGATGCCGGTAAATGTGGTCGTGCCGGTTTTCCCCGCCAGGTCACCTTGATAGCTGCCTTGTGAAGCGGTTCCTTCTTTTACAACCTGCTGAAGCATTCTCGTCATATTCCATGCCGTCTGTCCGCTGAAGACGCGCGTTTTGCCATTTTTAGGCCCGGATAACGTTTCTCCGTCTTCGTCTGTGATGTTCTCTATAAAAAATGGCTTCGTATACATTCCGTTTGCCGCAAAGGTATGATAAGCTCCGGCAAGCTGAAGCGGAGTGACGCCTTCAGACAGACCGCCCAGCGCAATCGCGAGTCCGTTGTCAGAAATGTTCATGCCGTTTTTCTCAAGATACGATTTTCCCGTATCCACGCCGATCTGCTTCAATGTCCAGACAGCGGGCGCATTTATGCTGTAAGTGATCGCATCCTGCATCGTCACTTCCCCCTTGTACTGTCCGTCATAATTTTTCGGTTTATACCCGTCGTAGGACGTCAGTTTGTCTTGGAGAAGCGAATACGGTTTGAACTTGTCTTCCTGCATGGCGGGCCCGTATACGGCAATCGGCTTAAACGTTGAGCCCGGCTGCCGCTTCGCCGTAACCCTGTTGTATCCTTTTGCCACATAGTCGCGTCCGCCGACCGCCGCGCGCACGCCTCCGGTTTTATTATCAATAAAGACGGCGCTTCCCTCTGCCGCCTGATCCGTCCCCGGAAAATAGCCGCTTTCCTTCATGAGGGTATATGCCGTTTTCTGCAGCTTGGAATCAAGTGACGTCCGGATCGTATAGCCGCCTTGAAGCAGCTGTTCTCCTGACATCGAATAACGGTCTTCCGCCTCCTTGATGACAAGATCGATATAACTGTCAAACCAAGGCGTTTCTGATGTTTTCTTGACATTAAGCCCCAATGTCCGGCCCTGGGCTCTGACGGCTTCCTTGGCGCTGATATAGCCTTGATCGTTCATCATTGCAAGAATCGTATCGCGGCGTTCTTTATTTTTATCCGGATGCTGAATCGGCGAATAAAGAGATGGCGCCTTCGGAATCGCTGCCAGAACGGCTCCTTCTGCAACGGTTAAATCTTTTACTTCTTTATTAAAGTAGTAGTGGGACGCGGCTTGAATGCCGTAAACGCCATGGCCGAAATAAAGCTGGTTCAGGTACATTTCAAGCAGCTTGTCCTTGCTGTAATCACGCTCAAGATTGATGGCGATAATGACTTCCTTCGTCTTGCGCAAAAATGTTTTATCATGAGTCAGAAAAATGTTTTTCGCCAGCTGCTGGGTGATCGTGCTTCCGCCCTCCACCTTGCCGCCTGCTAAAACGTCCCGGAACACCGCCCGGCCGACAGACTTCACATCAATGCCGTGATGTTCGTAAAACCGTTTATCTTCAACGGCGATAAAGGCATCTCTCACATCTTCCGGAACCTGCTGAATGGATACCGGCTCGCGATTTTCCGTATAGAGGCTCGCGATTTCATCACCGTTTTGATCGACGATTTTTGAAGATGCGTGCAGTATTAATTTCTTTTCATCGATGACATAATGGCCGAGAAATATAATGATAATGTATCCGATTAACGCGAGAAAAGCGGTTGCCGCCGCAATTACAGCCGGAATAAAGAATCTTTTTTTCTTTTTCAGCATAAGTCACCTCGCCTTTCTTAACTTGTAGTATGGGAAATATTGTTTCGAATTATGTCAGAATGAGTCGCCAATAGAAACTTATACCACTCTTTTGATATACTAGCAAGCAGGAGGTGGCTGATATGAAGGTTTATATTACATACGGGACAGCCGATTTTTTAAAGACGATTGCCAAGAAACACCCGAGTGAGAATATGGTGCTGATGCAAGGGGAGGATAATGCGGTTTTAATTCATGAAACAAATGGAGAAACCGTTTTTCAGGCGCCCCATTCCTATGAAAGCATCGACAGCGTCGGGGAAATCAAAAATCCGGGCTACGCCGTCCTCAACAACATCGCCGTTACCCAGGAAGGCCGTCCGCTGTTTGAAAACCGGTTTAAAAACCGCGCCGGCAAAGTGGAAAATGAACCCGGTTTTAAAGCCATCCGCGTATTAAGACCGCTCGAAGGCGATACGTATGTCATTTTGACCTTGTGGGAAGAGGAAAAAGCCTTTCAGGATTGGCAGCAGTCAAACTCTTATCAGGAAGCTCATAAAAAACGCGGAACATCTGCCGGTATCGACACGACGTCTATTTTTTCCCGTCCGTCTTATGTAACCGCTTATTACGCAATAGACTAAAAAACCGCCGGAGATTCTCCGGCTTTTTTGATGTCCCGATTTTACGCATCCTTCTTTGCACCTTCCGCCCGCCTATGAATACCCTGTAGCAATCCTATTTATAAACGGAGTGGTTCAATTGGGGATCGGCGTCTACTCGGTACATCTGCTTTATGTTGCTTTTATCGCGGCCATTATCGTTTTTATGCTTCTCAGAAAAGATACAACCTTTATTTCACTCGCCGGCATTTTTGTGATTGCGCTATGGACGACGCATTCATTCTCCGCTTCGGTCAGCAGCCTGTTTCACAGCTTTACGTATGCCGCCGGAGAATTGCTGCCGACGATTTTTATCATTTGTTTTATCGTGGCGATGAGCGGCATTTTGACCAAAACCGGTATTAATGAAGCGATGATTTCTCCGTTTGCAAAGCTGATGAAAGGGCCGGCTGTCGCGTATTGGGTTATCGGCTGTCTGATGTTTGCCATCTCTCTTTTTTTCTGGCCCTCACCCGGGGTGGCGCTGATCGGCGCTGTGCTGCTTCCCGCAGCGATCCGGGCGGGCCTTTCTCCGATCGCTGCGGCTATGGCGATGAACCTGTTCGGCCACGGATTCGCTTTATCGGGGGATTACGTCATTCAGGCGGCCCCGAAATTAACGGCCGATGCCGCGGGCATCCCAGTGAGCGATGTCATGCAGGCAAGTATTCCGCTCGTTTTGATCATGGGGTTAACGACGACAATCACCGCTTTCTTCCTCATCATGCGGGATCGAAAAAAAACGAAGGCCCCCCTCTCCTTGGACAGCTCCGGTTCTTTGGACACAAGTATGTATCTGCCGAAAAAACTCAGGGTGATCCTGGCGGTTTTCATTCCGCTTGTTTTTCTCGCCGATATTATCTGCATGATCGTATACCGCCTCCAAGGAAACGATGCGACGGCACTCGTCGGAGGAACCGCGATCGGCATTCTCCTGATCATTCATTTCATTGTATATAAAGAGCGGCATTTAGAAAAGATCACCGAGTATTTTATCGGCGGTTTTCAATTCGGCTTTAAAGTATTCGGCCCCGTCATTCCGATCGCGGCCTTCTTTTATCTCGGTGACGCGGGGTTTAAAAATATTTTGAACACCCCGCTGCCGAAAGGGTCTGCGGGAATCGTCAATGACCTCGGACTGGCCCTGTCCCATTCTTTTCCGATGTCCGGAGAATTCGCCGGCATCGCCCTGGCCGCAGTCGGTGCGATTACCGGGCTCGACGGGTCTGGGTTTTCCGGTATATCTCTTGCAGGCTCGATGGCAAAGCTGTTTTCTGCCGCGCTTCATACGGACCCGGCCGTTTTAACGGCGCTGGGCCAGATTTCAGCGATCTGGGTCGGGGGCGGAACATTGGTCCCTTGGGCACTGATTCCCGCTGCGGCTATTTGTAAAGTTGACCCGTTTGAGCTTGCCAGGAAAAACTTTATCCCGGTTGCGGCCGGACTTATCGTCACGACGATCGCCGCCATCATCATTCTCCCGTAGCAAAAAGATTGAAATCTTCTGACATTTTCTATACAATCATGGGAAAAGCAAACGAGGGGGCATCGCTTTTGACGTTAACGACACTTCAAAAAAGCTTAAACGCTCAGCTTGACGGGCTGTATGAGGAAATGGTTGAAATCAGGCGTCACCTTCACATGAATCCCGAGCCATCCTTTAAGGAGAAAAAAACACCGGCGTTCATCGCCTCATTTTATGAAAAGCTCGGCGTCCCCATCCGGACGAATGTCGGGGGCAACGGTGTCACAGCCTGTATTGAAGGCGGTGAACCGGGACCGGTCGTGGCACTCAGAGCTGATTTTGACGCTTTGCCGATACAGGATGAAAAAGATGTGCCCTATGCTTCACAAATTCCCGGCGTCATGCACGCCTGCGGGCATGACGGCCATACGGCGGCTCTCCTCGCGGCCGGAAAAGTGCTGTACCGCAACCGGGAAAAACTGAAAGGGTCATTTGTGATGATCCACCAGCACGCTGAGGAATTATCTCCCGGCGGAGCAAAAGCAATGATTGAGGACGGCTGCCTCGAACATGTCGATGCCATTTTCGGCACACACCTATGGGCGACTGAACCCGTCGGAACGGTCTTATGCCGCCCGGGCCCAGTAATGGCCGCCGCTGACGGTTTTACGATTAAAGTCATCGGCAAAGGCGGCCACGGTGCGATCCCTCACGATACGAAAGACGCCGTTTTAATCGGCTCACAAATCGTCACGGCTCTTCAGCATATCGTCAGCCGGCGGGTAAATCCGGTGCAGCCGGCCGTCATCTCAGCCGGCTCGTTCACCGCTGAAAATCCGTTTAATGCGATTGCCGATCAGGCAGTCATATCAGGCACCGTCCGCTCATTTGACGAAAGTGTGCGCAGCCTGCTCGAAGCAGAAATAGAAGCCGTCGTAAAAGGAATCTGCTCCATGCACTCCGCTTCCTATGAATATCGTTTCAAACGCGGCTATCCCGCCGTCGTCAATCATCCTGAGGAAGCGGCGCACGCTGCGGCAGCCGCAGCGGAAACAGACGGCGTTACGAAAGTCGTTGAAGGAGAGCCGCAGATGGCGGGAGAGGATTTTTCCTATTATCTGCAGCATACAAAAGGCGCTTTTTTCTTTACGGGCGCCGCTTTAGAAAATGCGGAAACCATTTATCCTCATCACCACCCGAAATTTGATTTTAATGAAAAAGCGATGCTGACGGCCGCCAAGGTGCTTATCGGCGCCGCGGTAAGCTACCCCCGCTGACATAAAAAACAGCCGGTACATTACGTACCGGCTGTTGTGATTCTTAAATGAAAAACGTGCCTTGCCGTCTCACCGAGCTGTGACAGCAGTTTATAATTGGCCGCTCCGCCCACGGCGGCTCCGACGACCGGCAAAAGCTGAAACAATTTCACCACGTCCAGATAATCGCGGTATTCCTGCTGAAAAACTCTCCAATCGACATCATGCTTTTTCGAATCCCACTGTTCAATCATTGAGTATATGCGTTTCCGCTGTTCACCGCTTGAGAAAGCCAGCTGAAAAATAAACAGCAAGAACAATCGCTCATCCCTGTCTTTCACATCATAGCCGTAAATGGAGGCAAGATCGAACAGACATTTCATTTTAATGGATAGCAGCAAAGGAAAATCAGCCATCCCTAAAAAAATTCCGCCGGCCCCCGTACCGATACCTTCAGCTGCCGCGACCTTTTGGTACGATGCGATGGTTTGTCTGGCGAGGGCATCTTTTTCAGCAAGCGTCATACCGTTTGTATCCCGCTTGCTTTTCACCAGATTTGAACCCGCCATTGTTGCTTCGGTCATTTTTTTAATGCTTTCTGTGATGACGGCATGAATTTTATCGGGAATCCGCTCATTTATTTTCGCCTGCATTCCTTTAGAAAAGCGTTCAAGCATGGAATCTTTGCGCAAAAAACGCGCTTTCCATTGCAGTGCTTCCTGTATCAGCTGCTGATCGTCGGTCATCTGTGTCTCCTTCTTTCATTGAGGTTTCAAAAACCCGATTGATTACAGCTTGCCGTACTTTTTCAATCTTCCGCCCATATACGAAGGCATGATCACAAAAATCAGAACGGCTGAAGCAACGGCCGCATACAGCGCCCCGCTGACTCCCGCGGCATAGGCTGACGCTGCGCAGAACAGCAGCGCCTGCACGGTTAATGCCGATTTCATCAGCGAAAAGAAACTTTGCAGCTTCGCTTTCTGATTGACCGGGTAAAGCTCCTGCAGAGAAAGATGATGAAAATGCCCGAACAGCGGAAGAAGCTGTATCCCCGTAATAAAGACGGTAAATACGGTTAACGCCGCCGTGATCCACGGATTGGCGGAAACGAGCATAATAATCAGGATAAAAATAATCGTGAGCCTGACCTGAATGCCGAGATAAT
This sequence comes from Bacillus sp. JK62, assembly GCF_053663455.1. Classification (NCBI taxonomy): domain Bacteria; kingdom Bacillati; phylum Bacillota; class Bacilli; order Caryophanales; family Bacillaceae; genus Bacillus; species Bacillus sp. JK62. The sequence continues at coordinate 136,699 of NZ_JBSJQA010000003.1, read as the reverse complement.
CATTTGAACGCAGAAAGGCCCGCGCATACATATAGGAGAACGTTTTCCGCTGCTCAAACGGAATCATTCTGAGCAAAAAGTCGAGATACGCACGGCGTTTTGCCTGTTTTTTCAGGTGAGGCACATCGGTAAACAGATTGGCGATTCTGTAAAACCGCTGCTTCCTTCTTAATTCATATTCAATATGAGCTTCCCATTTCAATGATTTATGTTTTGCGGCCGATGTGAAATACACATAAAGGCCGGCCATCACAATGTAGACGGCGGCAGCGTACACATAAAACGACTGTAAGACGAAGTATAAAAGCAGCATATTGCAGATAAAGCGTATGACCGCATCCATCATTTTCATGCTTCTGTCATTCATAAACGTCATCCGCCACTCCATGGCCTGATTCCACGCTTTTACCGCCAGCATCTGAATAAATACGGCGGCATACGACGCAAGCGACGCCCCCGGACTTACAGCGAAAAACAGAGGCATGCATACAAGCGACAGAGCAATAAGCGGAAACAGCTGTGACAGATAGCTGTACTTGAATGCATGCTTAAAGTAAGTCCCCATTTTCGGTTCAAGCGGCAGCAGAAACACGAGGTCCGCTTCCTTTAAAAGCGTCCGGACGTATGAACCGGTCAGCACAAATGAAAAGAGCACCGCCATCACCCAAAATGAGGGAAAATGAACGGGAATGTCTTTGACCCACTTGCTGTACCAGCTCGCCGCGCCGGCAATAAAAAAGATCAGCACAATGACGAGATGATCATTGAGCATATATTTCATATACATTCTGGTTTCCTTTATATGCTCTTCAAGCCGGGACTGCCAAATAGTAGACATATTATTCATGGCCGGCGTCTTCCTTCGTCAGTTCAATATACAAGTCATCAAGAGCTGCGTCTTTCATGCCGAACTGCTCTCTCAGTTCTTCCAGTGTGCCGCTTGCCCGCACTTCGCCGTTATGTAAAATAATGAAAGCGTCACAGTAGCGCTCTGCCGTAGCCAGGATATGCGTTGACATCAGCACGCTTGATCCGGCTTTTTTCGCGGCGTCCATCCGCTCCAGCAATGCATTGATCGCCAGCGGGTCAAGGCCGAGAAACGGCTCGTCAATGATATAAAGCGAAGGCTCCGCGAGAAACGCGCACATGATCATGACCTTCTGCTTCATCCCTTTGGAAAAGTGAGCGGGAAACCATTTCAGCCTTTTTTCCATTCTGAATTCTTTCAGAAGCGGAGGAAGCCTTTTTTCAAGCGTTTCTTTGGAAAGGCCGTACGCCATGGCCGTCAGCTCCAGATGCTCTTTGAGCGTCAGTTCTTCATACAGCACCGGCGTTTCGGGGATGTACGTAAATTGCGAGCGGTAGCTTTCCTTATCCTCCGAAAACGTCTTGCCGTTCAGCTCGATCGAGCCTTTATGCGGGTCCATTAATCCGATAATATGCCGGATCGTCGTGCTTTTGCCCGCGCCGTTTAATCCGATGAGTCCGACAATCTGGTTCGGCTCAAGGGTGAATGAAACATTTTTTAAGACCGGGTTTCTCGTATAACCGCCGGTTAAGTCTTTTACCGATAGCAGAGACATAATTTCTCCCCTTCTGATTCGTTTTTCTTCATAGTACCAAAAATAAAGTCTGATTTGAAACGATTCCCTTTTTTTCTCACGTGAAAAGCGTGCATAGTTATCGTTTTGGCGGACATCATAATGTATGTAGAAGGAAACAGCTTTAATCAACTGAAAATGAGGTGTTTATAAAAGACGTCTTAGAACAGTTGGATGAAAATCAACATGTCCTGTGCTTACAATTTCTTCACACACTGCTTTGATGATGTTCTTCATTCATGATGAAATAATCAAATGAGGTGTTTGTCCCAGGAATGATTAAGCAGACCCATAAGTCTTCATTTTAAAAACAAATGAGGTGCTTACAAAAGGCATATTTAATTTTCTGTGATAAAGCTCGTACTTCTGCATCAGGGTGAACGCGCAGCCGTTCATCCTGTTTTTTGTTTTGGCCGTTTTTGTGGTACGATGAGAATATACATATATTTCTTTTCAGGGAGGAAACCCATCTATGCACAAAGCGGACGATTGTATTTTCTGCAAAATCATTGCCGGTGACATTCCGTCTTCAAAAGTATACGAAAATGAACATGTTGTGGCGTTTCTTGATATCAGCCAGGTCACAAAAGGCCATACGCTCGTGATTCCGAAAACACATATTGAAAACGTGTACGAGTTTACGCCTGAGCTTTCTAAAGAATATTTTGAAGCGGTGCCGAAAATCGCACGCGCCATCCGCGATGAATTCGAGCCGATCGGGCTGAATATTCTCAATAACAACGGTGAAAAAGCGGGCCAATCGGTGTTCCATTTTCACATGCATATCATTCCGCGTTACGGAAAAGGCGACGGTTTCGGGGCTGTCTGGAAGACCCACGCCGAAGACTATACGCCTGACGATCTTCAGGAGATCGCTTCAACCGTCAGAAAACGGCTTGCCTCATCTTAAAGATGAGGTTTTTTTGCGTCCGGTAACACAAAAAACATAAAATTATATTTTTTCATATCAAAAAAATCAAAAAATTGTGATAGGATAATTGTATTATTTCTTACACTAAAGCGGAAAACAGGGAGAGATCGTAAACATGGAACGTACAACGAATTTCAATGCAGGACCCGCAGCCCTTCCACTGGATGTGCTGCAAAAAGCACAAAAAGAATTTGTCAACTTCAATGACACCGGCATGTCCGTCATGGAGCTGTCCCACCGGAGCAAAGAATATGATGCGGTGCATCAAAAAGCAAAAAGCCTTCTGAAAGAACTGATGGATATTCCCGACGATTATGATATTTTATTTCTTCAAGGCGGCGCAAGCCTTCAATTCTCCATGCTGCCGATGAACTTTTTAACGCCGGAGCAAACGGCGCACTTCATCGTAACGGGCGCATGGTCTGAAAAAGCGCTCGCCGAGGCGAAACTGTTCGGAAACACATCCGTCACGGCAACAAGCGCAGATTCAAACCATAACCACATACCGGAAGCGGACCTCACAGGAATCAAAGACGGCGCCTACCTGCATATTACGTCCAACAACACGATTTTCGGAACGCAGTGGAAAGAGTTCCCGAATTCACCGATCCCGCTCGTAGCCGACATGTCAAGCGACATCCTGAGCAGAAAAATTGATGTCAAAACGTTTGATGTCATCTATGGCGGCGCCCAGAAAAACCTCGGTCCGTCCGGCGTCACGGTCGTCATCATGAAAAAATCATGGCTTGAAAACGAAAACGCCAACGTCCCTAAAATTTTGAAATACTCCACTCATACAAAAGCCGATTCACTGTATAATACGCCGCCTACATTTGCGATTTATATGCTGAGCCTCGTCCTTGAATGGCTGGCTGAAAACGGAGGTGTCGAAGCGGCTGAACGGCGCAATCAGGAAAAGGCCGACGTCCTGTACGGCACAATCGACGCAAGCGGCGGGTTTTACGCGGGGCATGCCGCAAAAGACAGCCGTTCTCACATGAACGTCACATTCACCCTCCGCGACAGCAGTCTCACGAAAAAATTCGTTGAAGAAGCGAAAGCGGCTAAAATGACCGGACTCGGAGGCCACCGCTCAGTCGGAGGATGCAGGGCGTCTATCTACAACGCCTTCAGCCTGGCTGATTGTGAAAAACTGGCTCAGTTTATGAAAAAGTTCCAGCAGGAAAACGAATAAATTTCTTCTAACATAACAGTTCCTTTGATATACTGTTTGCATATCAATTTTTCCGGCCATCGCAATAAATGACGAGCATATTATTGGATGGCGAAAAAGCTTAGCAGAGGAGAGCTTAGTATGAAAACAAAAGAATTAGTCATTATGGCCCTGTTTGCGGCAATCGGAGCGGTGCTTCATTCCATTATGCCGCCGGTATTATTCGGAATGAAACCCGATATGATGCTTGTGATGATGTTTATGGGTATTCTGTTATTCCCCCGTGTGCAGAATGTGCTGATGATCGGGATTGTAACGGGAATCATTTCCGCACTCACGACATCTTTTCCGGGCGGACAGCTTCCGAATATCATTGAAAAACCGGTAACGGCGTTTCTGTTTCTCGCGCTGGCGCTTTTGGTGAAAAAGAGCGTAAAGACAGCGGCGGCCGCCGTCATTACGATAGCCGGCACCTTCATCTCCGGTTTGCTCTTTCTGGCGCTGGCCCTTCTGATTGTCGGCCTGCCGGGCGGATTCACCGCCTTGGTGCTCGCGGTCGTCCTTCCGGCGGCTGCGCTGAATGCGATCGCCATTATCATTATGCATCCGATTGTGCAGACGATCTTAAAACGGTCCAATATGATTGAAACGGTGAAATAACCGCATACCGAAACCTCTTCCGGCCGGAAGAGGTTTTTTAATGTGTTTCAGCATGTTTTATACGAGAAGTTTTGTGAAAAAGATAAGGAACAATGTGAGGGCGGTTCCTGCTGAGCAGACGATGGCCTTTTGGCGGACGACCCGCTTCGGCGGATAAGAAGCGGCCTGGCCGAGCAGTTTCAGGTAATAAACGGCGCCCGCCGCAAAGACAAGAGCCATACAAGATAAAACAATCATAAAGACAGACAACCTTCTCCCTCCTTTTCCCTTAAAAAATATGCTAAAATAAAGCAAGCTATGTATAGAAGTTTATTCTTCTGAACAAAAATGATAAAAGTTATGAGAAAAAAAACGGGGTGATTTCAAATGGCTGACGGACGTTCCCTTTTAACAGGCCTTTTCGTAGGCGGATTGATCGGAGGCGCAGCGGTGTTACTTTCGGCTCCTTCATCCGGAAAAGAGCTGCGGGGCAAAATCAAAGCAAATTGCAATTCAATTGAGGACACAATCAAACGGTTAAAAAAAGACGGAATGGCGCTTAAGGACCAGCTTGTCCAAACGGCGAAAGAAAGCGCAGAAGTCATTAAAGACGTAGGCGGAGAGCTTCAGACCAGCATTAAAAGGTGGCAGGAGGAAATCAAGCCGCACCAGCAGGATCTCCAAAAGGAAATCGCTGATATTGAAGAGAAAATCAGACAGCTGGAGAAAACCTTACAAAACTAATATCCTATACAACCAAAAAAAGTGCGGACATATTGCGTTCCGCACTTTTTTTTGCGGTTTAAAGCCTTTCCCAGCAACGGATGAAGAATTTATTATAAAATTCTTAAATTTTCATCTTTATTAATCTTTATTTTATTGGCATAATAGAGGAAAAGAAAATGTGAAGCAGGTGATCTGTATTGAATCGTGTTGAACCGCCTTACGATCTAAAAGAAGCTTTAATCTATACCCAAAAAATGGCGCAGCTGTCCAAAGCGCTCTGGAAATCTATCGAGAAAGACTGGCAGAACTGGCTGAAGCCGTACGACCTTAATATTAATGAGCATCATATATTATGGATTGCCTATCAGCTTAAAGGAGCTTCTATTTCAGAAATCGCCAAATTCGGCGTTATGCACGTATCAACTGCATTTAACTTTTCAAAAAAGCTTGAAGAACGGGGATATCTGAAATTTTCCAAGCGGCTGAATGATAAACGGAACACGTACATTCAGTTAACAGAAGAAGGGGAAAATGTATTCGAAAGCCTGCTTGAGGAGTTTGACCCGTCGAGAAACGCGGTGTTTAAAGGCTCACAGCCGATCTACCACTTATTCGGGAAGTTTCCGGAAGTTGAAGAATTAACCTGTGTCATCCGCCACATTTACGGCGAAGATTTTATGGAGATATTCGAGAAATCATTGACAAACATAAACAATGATTTTGATAGTGAAGACGGAAGGCTGAAGAAAAAAACGGACGAAGCGGCTGTCCATGAAACGGCTGAAGAGCTGGAACCGATCAACAGTTAATCAAAGTGCTTCATAATCTCAATAAATTCTTCCATCAGCGCTGTATAAAGCCCCTGCTCATACAGAGCAAAAATCGTTTCATGAACATCTAATTTTTCGTTCAGCTGTCCCGCAAAAAGCGCAAGGAGCTTGTCAAACGTCACAAAGCCTTGCGCTTTTTGCGACTCCAGCTCGTCCTCCAATTCGCGGCAGATCCGCCCGACCTCTTCTCCTTCTTCTTCGGTCAGCCCTTTTTCAATCATCATCGCATAAAAAGGGTACTTATCCATATCCACCGTTTTCACCAGCAATTGTATGTAATATTCTAAACGCCCGATACGCTGATCCATTGAATCCATCCGTTTCACTTCTTTCTATCTTTAATCTTATTTTAGCTGATAATGAATAGAGAAGAAAGGTTAAACCGTACATTTCCATGTTTCACCGAGCTCTTCTGTTCTTCCCTTTCCGGGGTTATTTTTTTTCTTTAAAAAAGGATTGATTTTTTCTCCTGAAGAGAGTAAATTATTTTGAGATTGTATTCCATCTTTGTACGGAAGGATGACTCTGATGAATTGCTGGAAAACCATTAATCTGATCAAAGATTATGGTGCGGTTCGTTTATTATTGACTGCTGTAGGTTTTATGATCCTGTTTTTTATATGCAACTTCTTGGCATTCGGGCTGCTGCGTCCGAATATCAGTTTAAGTGACGGGCACGTGTTTGCTTTTTGTGTTCTGCTCGTTGTTACTTTATTTGTACATAAAGTCATACATGTCCTGCCGATGATCTGTAAAAAAAGAAAAAAGGAAATGAAAATGTACTTCTTGCGGATGCCGACATGGAAAGGCATACCGAAAACGACGATGCTGATTTCTACGATCAGCCCGTTTTTATTCATTACGCCGTTATTGTTTTATGCCGGACTGGCATTTCCGAGACACGCTCATTACTTTTATATGATTTCGAGCATTCATGCGGGTTATTGCCTGCCTGATCTTCTGTTTGCGCTGCACCTGGTCAAAGCGCCCAAATCATGTCTGATTGACCAGGAATCCGACGGTTTTGATATATTAGTAAAAAAAGTGCCGGAGTCTTGATATCCCGCTGATTTTTCAGGTTACATTCTATCTTTTTTAATAAATATTTGGTAATGTAATATGGGAGCAGTTCAGAGAGAGGGGGAATCTCCCATCATTTTATTCTATTTTATCGTGGCTGCCCTGTTTATTCTTTATTTCATAAACAGGCTCACAAATACATTATGCCTTGTCAGAGAGATTCCTGAAGACCGGCAGGATAAGGTATTCCGTTTTATTAATGTATCTATTTTAATTTTACTGATCTCTTCATTCGTCGAGATCTCCTTTACTGTGTAAACAGGCAAAAAAATATGGCTGACGGAGGTCTGACCCCCGACAGCCATATTTTTTTCTTAATAAAGCCAAGAAGCGCCGATGATGATCAATAAGATGAACAGAACAACCAATAATGCAAAACCGCCTGCAAATACTTCACCCATCTCCAAAAGCACCTCCTACAAAACGTTTTATTTTTCCAATTACATCATATGCAATTTACTTCTGAAACGATTAGGCGCCCGGGTAAGAAAACGGACCGCTTTTAGAAAAAGCGATCCGTTTCGCTTAACAAATGTAAGCTGCACCTACGATGATAAGCAATATGAACAATACTACGAGCAGTGCGAAACCGTTTGAATATCCTCCGCCCATGGTTCATTACCTCCTTTTCATGATCAATATATTTGTATGTATCAGGAAAAAGTTTGACTAGACGAATGCCCTTTATTTAAAATCTTTTTACAGAAAGCCACAATATGTTATGATACGCATATGCAATTTAATTTGGATGATTAGGAGTGTTTAAAGGAATGAAGAAAATCGCGATAGCAGCTATTACGGCAACGAGCGTCCTGGCTCTCAGCGCTTGCAGCAGCGGCGACAACGACGTGATTGCCAAGACGGATGCCGGAAATGTAACAAAAGGCGAGCTCTACACGAATATGAAAAAAACCGCGGGCGCAAGTGTGCTGACACAGCTCGTACAAGAAAAAGTATTAGCAAAAAAATACAAAGTATCGGATAAAGAAATCGATAACAAGCTGAAAGAGTACAAAACGCAGCTCGGCGATCAGTACAGCGCCCTTAAACAGCAGTACGGCGAAGATTACCTGAAAGATCAGGTGAAGTACGAACTGCTTGCACAAAAAGCGGCGAAAGACAACATCAAAGTGACTGACTCTGATACGAAAGAATATTACGACGGCTTAAAAGGTAAAATCCGTGCGAGCCACATCCTTGTCGCTGACAAAAAGACAGCTGACGAAGTGGAGAAAAAGCTGAAAAAAGGCGAGAAGTTTGAAACGCTTGCGAAAGAATATTCAACTGACAACTCAAAAGACAACGGCGGCGACCTTGGCTGGTTCGATAAAAAGTCAATGGATGAAACATTCAGCAAAGCTGCATTCGGTCTGAAAGTCGGACAAGTCAGCGATCCGGTCAAAACAAAATTCGGTTATCATATCATCAAAAAGACAGAAGAACGCGGCAAATATGATGACATGAAAAAAGAACTGAAAGAAGAAGTTCTTAAACAGAAATTAAACGACAACTCAGCTGTACAGGCGGCAATTCAAAAAGTCATGAAAAAAGCTGACGTAAAAGTGGAAGACAAAGACTTAAAAGACACGTTTAACACTTCAACTTCTTCTGAATCTAAATAAAAAAACTGTGCGGGCTCTCGGCGAGCCGCACAGTTTTTTTATGCGATGGAATGATTGGAGTTTTCTTCCGCATCCGCGTTTTCACTTACGGGCGCCGCCATACGGCGCTCGCGTTCCTGTTCCATCCGTTCAATATACACCCTTCCTTCTTTTTCAATAAACGACTGGTCAAGCTTTTCCTCTTCTTTAGCTGTTGTGAAAAGCTTATAGGCGCTGAAAATAATTCCGATAATGCAAAGGTATACCCACCAAGGAAAAAATAGCACGTCGGTTTCCTCCCTTTTTCACCAAGAGTCTTTATTCTAAGCTATGCTTGATAAAGACAAGTTATGAGAGCTGAACGTAAAAAAGACCGATCATAGAGAATCGGCCTTTTTATCTTATTGATGGAACGTCGGTTTGTAGAAAGAACGGTTTTCAAGCGCAAATACACGCTCTGTGTATTCGCCCGGCTTCACCCGTTCCAGCGCTCTGTCCATCATGATCATTTTTGCATCCAGATTGTCAATGTAGTGCAGAATTTCCGCTTCTTTCACCATCGGCGGTTTCGGGCTTCCCCATTCCGCTTTTCCGTGATGGCTTAAAATCAAATGCTTCAGAATCAGCACTTCTTCAGCGTCAATCTGAAGCTCTTCGGCCGCTTTTGAAAGCTCTGTCACCATGATCGAAATGTGCCCGAGCAGATTCCCTTCCACGGTGTACGTCGTGGAGACGGGGCCTGAAAGCTCTTTTACTTTGCCGAGATCATGCAGAATGACTCCGGCATACAGTAAATCCCGGTCAAGAGACGGATACAGATCGGCAATCGCTTTTGCCAGGTTCAGCATGGACACTACATGATACGCGAGCCCGGAGACGAACTCATGGTGGTTTTTAGCCGCCGCCGGGTAATCCATAAACTCCGCCGCATATTTTTTGACCAGATGTCTTGTGATCCGCTGGATGTTTGGATTTTTCATTTCAAAAATGTATTGAGTGACGGTTTCCATCATTTCATTTTTCGGAATCGGCGCCGTTTCCAGAAAATCATCAATACTGACATTTTCGTTCTCGCCGGCCGGCCGGATGTTTCTCAGCTTAAGCTGGTTTCGTCCGCGATAGTGATGGACATCTCCGATCACCTTCACGATCGTCTGCGCCGCGTACGTTACTTCATCAGTCGGTTTGGCATCCCACAGCTTCGCTTCGATATCTCCTGATTGGTCCTGCAGCATTAACGTCAGGAATGGTTTTCCGTTGCTTGCGATTCCTTTAGTCGAAGATTTAATCAGAAAGTACTGATCGACCTGCTCGCCGACCTCGTGCAGCATAATACCTTTTGCCATTCTATTAAAAGCTCCCTCCATATCTTACATAATACCAGTATAGCACATACCTCTTTTTTGAAAATAAACTCTTTTATGACAGGAGCCGCATGACTTGTCCGCTGTGAAAAGACCGGCTGACATGCTCATGGCAGGTGAAATAAAGTATCTGCCGCCCGCCTTCTGAGAGCTGATTCAGCACATCAAACAGCCGCTGCAGCCGCTGCCTGTCAAAATGGACAAAACTGTCATCAAGTAAAAACGGCAATGATACCGCAGATTCTCTCTCTGACGCAAGGGCAAAACGGATCGCCGCATAAAGCTGCTCGCATGCCGCCTGTGAGAGTTCGCCAGCAGAAAACACCGTTCCGTCTTTCCGCATGACCATAATGGAATCATCCGCCTCGGAGAAATACAATTTGTGGTAGCGTCCGTCCGTAAGCGGCCCGTATAATGCACCGGCGGTTTCTAACAGACGGGGAAGCGTCACTTTTTTATGCCGCTCCATTTTTTCCCTGATGATGTGTCTGACCGTCTGTAATGCGGCCCACTCTTTAGCGGTTTTTTTCACGCGCTCCTTCTGCATTTCTGTCTGCTGTTTTAAATCGGATACAAGCCCCGAGGACTCCAGCTGCTCTTGTTTCACCGTTAATAAAGCGGTTTTCTCACGGAGCTGCGCGCTTTTTTCCTCAAGCGTTTTTTTCTCTGTTTCCTTCTGAACGACTGTATGTTCAAGTTCGGACACTGTGCGGCTCATAAACGGCTCAAGCTGTTTTCCGCCTATGCCGGACAAGTGCGTTTTGATTTCGCGCAGCTGCCGCTCTGTTTCCCGGCGGCTTTCATTCAGCCTGGCGAGTTCACAAAAGTGTTCGCGGTTTTTTGCGCCTGCCGCCATGAAAAGCTGTTTGACCTGCTGTTCGTAGTAATGGACTTCTTCGTTTAATTCACGCATTTGCTCTTGTGCATGCAGCAGATCCGTTTCGAGCGCCTGCTTTCGTTTTGCTTCCTCACGGGCTCGTTCCGCCTGTACCAGCAAAACGCGCAGTCTTTCTTTTACGGACAGCTCCCTTCCGTCTGAAGGACTCAGCTTTTTGACCCGGTCCTCAAATGCTCTTTGCAGCTTTTGCAGCCGGCCCGCTTCAATGGTCAGCTCATGCTTGTTAAGGATTTCTTTTTTGACATCTTTCATCACATGATATGCGTCAAGAAGATGGGAAGGACTTCCTGAAAACCCCAGTTCCTTCATAAAAAGTTCCGCCTGTTTTTCAGACGGCGCCATTTCCGCCTCCCATTCTTCATATTGGCGGATGACTCTTTCATATGCCGCTTCTTTCTGTTCAAGCACGGCTTGATCCGCAATCAGCTGCTGCCGGTGCCGGCCGTCACGCCAAAGCTCTTCCTGCAGAAGATCAGCCGCTTCTTTGGAGATCGTCGGCTTCTTTTTCTTGTGTCCGGGCCCTCCTCTTTCTGACGGCAGCGGCTTTTGTATGCCGGACAGCATATACAGCAGCAGAGCGCCGGTAAAAAGGGCGGCGGGCAGCCATTCCTTTAACATAGCGAAAATCGCAATGAACAGAATGCCCGCACCGAGAAAGAGCTTTTTTTGTTTGGCGCGCTGTTTTTCCAGCTGCTGTACATGTGCCTGCCATTCGTTTCCTTCTGTATCAGCTGTTTGCTTATATGATTGTAAAGCGGCTTCTTTTTCTTTCCTGACAGCGGGGTCCAAAATGTTTTCCGCCGTCAAGGCATGTTTTCGTTCGGCTTCTTCCAGCTCCAGCCGCGCTTGTTCGAAAATCGCATCAAGCTGTGTCTTTCTTTCTCTTGCCTGTCCGGCGCTCTGCACGGCTTCCTGCAGCCGCCATTCATATTCATAATCGGTGTTCAGTGAAAGAATGCCGTCTTCCTCATGTCTTCCGAGCTGCTGCAATCCTGACGAAACGCGGGCAGATGTCTGCCGGATCTGTGATTGGATGGCGGCAAGCTGTTCACCGCGCGATTCGTACATATGCTGCTCGCCGGAAAGCTCCTGCAGCTGCCGCTCTGTTTGCAGCAAGTCCTCATTTGGAGCGAGCAGCTCAGCCTGCCGCCTGAGTTCAGCCGCTTTTGCCCGAAGTCCCTCAAGACGGGCCGCTTTCGGATGGAGATGCGATTCGTATTTTTCAAGCTGATGCATCCCGTCCTTCGGGAATTGCTTCAATGCTTCCGGATAAGAAGAAAGTTCGCTTTCCAAGGCTGTTTTTTTGTCTGCGAGCGGCTTTGCTTCTATCGCCGATTTTACTGTTTTGATTTCTTCAGTTATGTCTTTCAATCGTGCTTCAGCATCCTGCAAACGGCCGCCGGCGCTTTTTTTCTCTTCCAGAAGGCTGTGATAGCCCGCTTCCGCAGCTTCCGCCTGTTTCAGCTGGGCGCTGAGCCGCTTTAATGTATCCAACTCCTGATTTAAGCGGGGGTTCCGCCCGTTCGGCTTATACATCCTGTCAAGTTCTTTTGCCAGCCGCCCGTCAAGCTTTGCCGCCGCTTCCGACCCGAATAAGCTCGAATACAGGAGAAACTCGCCGATTTTGTCCCGGTTAAAAGCTTGAATCTCCTGCAGTCCGAATACATCGAACGAATAGATCGCTTCGTACAGCGCCCGGTCTGTATCGGAGAGAAGCTGTTTGAGCCATTCTCCGTCCTTGATTTCGCCTGAAGCCGTATACACTCTGACTTTTTCGGCAGCGCCTTTTGTCCGTTCGATTTTGACGGCACCGTGATCGCCATGCTTCAATTCCACAGTGCCGCCGTAAACCCCGCCGTTTTTCGGTTCGTATTTTTTTGATTTCGGAAAACCGAACAGCACGCTTTTGATGAAGGACATCAATGTCGTTTTACCCGCTTCATTTAATCCGTAGATCACTTGCACGGGAGAATCTGACAGCTGAAAACTTCGATCGGAAAATTTTCCGTATTGGTAAATATGCATCGCCGTTATTTTCATCGCTGAATCTCCTTCATCTGGCGTCTTAAAACGGCTTGAGCCTGTTGCTTAATATCCAGTATCTCTTCATCTGTAAATGAAGTGATCTGACGCCGATATACGGGGTGACGCTCAAGGGCTTCAAATACACCGCTCATGTCCGCGCATTGTTCTATGTCCTGAAGCAGCCCTTTAAAAAACGGATCGGGCGGCACGCTGTCTGTATCATCCGTCCGATCCTCAAGCGCGAGCGGCCAGACGAAACATTCCTCTTCGGCCTCTTCCTCCTGTAAAGCGGAAAGAAACTCCTCTGCGATGCCTGCGGGCGCCTCCGTCCAAAAGCGGGGCGCCGCGCCGCGAAGCACCAGCCTGACACATGCCGGGCGGCCCGCCGCGCGCAAGCCGGAGAATGTATCCGATGCGGCTTTCAGAAGTGAAGTCATATGTTCAGCTCCGGAGATATCAAGATCAATTTCCTCCCATAACACATCATGCGCTTCTTTGAATTCCCAAGACATCTCACCGTTTGCCGCCCGGACGAGATAGTATCCCTTAGGCCCGGTTTCTTTTAAATGCCGGGCTTGAATATTCCCGGGGTAAATAGCGGCGGGATGCTGGGCGGACAGAACCTGCCGTTTATGAATGTGTCCGAGCGCCCAGTAATCCATGCCGCTTTTTTCAAGGTCTTCTTTCGTAAACGGGCAGTACGGGTCATGCCCTTCCGCTCCTGATAACATGCCGTGGAGCATGCCGATATGATAAGGCGCTCCGGTCATTTTCCGGTAACGGGCCGCCTGATTGACCGTTACGCTTCTTTCCTGATAGCTGCATCCGTATATGCTTGCCGCAAGCTCTCCGTTTTTAAAGAAAGACTTTTCCTCCGGTGTACCCGAGGTGAATATATGTACATTTTCCGGCCATTCAATCGGCGTCCACTTACCGCCCAAATGATCATGGTTGCCGAATATGACGAACACTTGGATATCCGCTTCCTGTAATCTCGTAAACTGTTTTCTCAAAAACAGCTGGGCTTTTAAACTTCTATTGGCTTCGTCAAACAGATCCCCCGAAAGCAGCATGAAATCTGCCTGCTCCCGGAGTGCCCCGTCCGTCAGACGGCGGACGCTGTGAAATGTGCTTTCTTTAATATGCGCATATACCGGTTCAGGCAGATTCGAAATGCCGTAAAACGGGCTGTCCAGATGCAGGTCAGCGGCATGAATAAACGTCAGATCAGCCATCTCGCCCTCCCCTTTCTGCAGATTGAATTACCCTTATTTTAGCACCGTTTTTATACGAATGCACGTTCTGCAAAATAAAAAAACAGCCCGGCTGTTCCGGGCTGTTTCACTTATTTTTTGGAGATGCGCAGCGCTTGTTTGATCGCTTTGAATCCGCTGGCGTTTCCGTAAATCAATACGCCGCCTTTGTAAATTTTCGCGCCGACCGCCGCAAAGATCACGATAGTGACCAGTGTCAGGGCGATCCCGGCCGCAGCCTGCCAAAACGGGATATCGAGCATCCCGACGCGTAAAAACATAATCATCGGCGTGAAAAACGGAATGTAAGATGTAACGGTAATAAAACCGGCGTCAGGATTACCGATGCCGAACATGGCGATCATAAAACCTGCCACGACTAAAAAAACCATCGGCTGAATCGTCTGCTGTACGTCCTCTATCCGGCTGACAACACTGCCGAGAAACGCGGCAAGCGTCGCGTAAAGAAAATAGCCGAGCAAATAGAAAATGACGGCATAGACTATCGTCGAGACAGGAACATCCGTAAAATTGAGAAATGCACTGATCGGCGACGACGCATCATTATGAGGGTTCAGCTTCAGTGAGAGATAACCCGCTGCAATCAGCACCGCAAACTGTGTGATCCCCACGAGCGCGATACCGAACAGTTTGGCAAACATCTGCTGAATCGGCGGCATGCTTGAAATTAAAATTTCCATGACGCGGGACGATTTTTCCGTCGCCACTTCCATCGCAATCATGCTTGCGTACATGATAACTGAGAAGTAGATGACAAACAGCATGATGTATACAAGCCCCATTACCTGACCGAGCTCTTCCTCAGATTTCGCCCCTTTTTCCAGCGCGTCTTTGCTGACTTCCGGCGGAGTGTAGAGGCTGCTGACTTTTTCTGCCGAAATGCCGAGCTTGGCGGTTTCGACAGCGGTTTTTGTCTGGGTTAAAGCCTGCTTGAGCAGTTTATACGCTGATTCATCGGAAATGGTCAGCGCCTTGTATGCTCCTGTTATCGTTCCTTTTTGATCTTGTCTGATGATAAACAGTCCGTCCCATTCACCGTCTTTGACACGCTTTACGGCATCTTTTTCGGACTCCTTCGTCTCCATTGCCTGCAGATCATTGTCTGTATCCGCCGCTTTAAGCTGTTTTGCAAACGCCGGGTACAGCCCGCCCGTTTCATCAATCACCGCGATTTGCTGCTTGCCGTCATCCGATTGAAACACGGAAATAATCGATTGCAGGTTGGTCACCGCTAATACTAATAAAACGGTAATGGCGGTCGAAATAATGAATGACTTTGTCGCGATTTTGTTTTTATATGTATGAAACAGCATAATCCAAAATTTATTCATATACGGCCCCCACCTTTTCTATAAAAATATCATGCAGTGACGGCTCTTCCAATTCGAACTTCCGTATAAAACCTTTCCCTTGCAGCGCCCGGAAAATATCCTGAGAAACCGGTTCATTCGCGACCTGCAGTCTGATTCCGTCATTTGTTTCCTTCCATTTCACGACACCTTCATGCGTTTTTAAAAAGCTGAGGTCATCATCTGAATGAACGGTGACATTTTTTTTGCCGAAAGACCGCTTAATGTCTTTCAGATTGCCTTGAACGACGGGTTTTCCCTTCTGGAGAATGCACAAATTCTCGCAAAGTTCTTCCACATGCTCCATTCGGTGGCTTGAAAAAACGATGGAAACGCCGCTGTTTTTCAAAGAAATAACCGCTTCTTTCAGCAGCTCGACATTCACCGGATCAAGACCGCTGAAAGGTTCATCGAGAATCAGCAGTTCAGGCTTATGCAGGACGGCCGAAATAAACTGGATTTTCTGCTGGTTTCCTTTTGACAGCTCTTCGACTTTCTTATTCTTGTAATCTGTAATGCCGAAGCGTTCGAGCCATGTCATGAGCTCTTTTTCCGCCTCTTTTTTGCTCATTCCTTTTAGTCTCGCCAGATAGACAAGCTGGTCACTCACCTTCACTTTCGGATACAGCCCCCGCTCTTCCGGGAGATAGCCGATTTTTTCACTGATGGAATAATTGACCGGCTTCCCTTTCCAGGTGATATGCCCGTCAGTCAGGCTTAAAAGACCTAAAATCATCCGAAAGGTCGTCGTTTTTCCCGCGCCGTTTGCGCCGAGCAGCCCGAACATTTCCCTTTCAGGTATTTGCAGGTTCAAATTGTCAACAGCGGTAAAGCTGCCGAATGTTTTCGTTACATTTTCAATTGTAAGCACGAATCCAACTCCTTCCTTGACCCATTATATACTAATAATGGGTAAAAATTAATGGAGGATTTTAAATTCTTTATCAGAATATCATTCTATAAAGGGGGTGACATGATGGGACAATATGTATTGACCGCATTCCATGCGTCGGGAGAAACGATGCTGGATGAACGGATCGAAGCAGATAATGAGGCGGAGGCGAAGGCCGCCGGAGAGGCTTTGTTAAAGGAAAAAAAGCTTGAGAACAGTACTCACCGCTTGGTAAATGAAGCCGGAAAGCTGATTTTATTCCACAGATAACAGAAGCTTTCCGGCTTCTGTATTTTACCGGTTAAATTGAGGCGTCCGTTTTTCTAAAAAGGCGCGGATGCCCTCTTTATGATCATCCGTTTTTCTCATATTTTCCTGGGCCTTTCGTTCAAGAGACAAAACGTCTTTTAACCGGCTGATATGAAGGCTCTGATAAATAGCCTTCGTTTCAATCATCGCTGACAGCGGCGCATGCAGCAATCGGTCTATATACGGTTGTGCCCCCTCCGCAGGGCCGCCGCTGAACAGCCCGTCGGCAAGCTTGAGCCGCACCGCTTTTTCAGCCGGCAATTTTTCACCGCTCCAAATCAGTTTTTTCGCTTCGATCTCACCGACACGTCTCATTAATAAATAATGGCCTCCACCGTCGGGAACCAATCCGATGCCGATGAAATTCATCGCGAGTCGGGCGTTTTCTTCGGCGAGCACCACATCGGCGCACAGCGCGAAACTCAGCCCGAGCCCCGCCGCGGCTCCGTGGATGGCGGCTATCACAATTTTTTTCATATCATAGAGCGTCAGCGTAATGGATTCAATCATTTTCATGAGCCGTTCATATTCTCCTGAATCATGATCAGACGTCATCATCTGGATATCACCGCCCGCGGAAAATCCCCTGCCTTCCCCCCGCAAGAGGACGATAAGCGCTTCACTGTTGGCTGCCATAACGCATGCATTTTCCAATTCCCGGAGCATTTGTTCATTCAGCGCGTTGTAATTGTCAGGCCGGTTCAGCACAATCTCTGCGATCTTTCCTTTTTCTTCATAACAAATATACTGCATGTTTACTCCCTCCTTGAATCCGCTTACATATTTTGTTCAAATGATATATTCCTTCCCCCGAAGCCAAACTCCTTTATTTTTCAAGGTCAACAGATACCGAAAAATGCATATCATTTGAAACTGAACATACATTTTTATATAGTGAAATTGATATACAAAACAAAAGGGGGGAAAAACACCGATAATGAAATATGTGATACTCAGCTTATTACTGAGCTTTTTTATGGTGCTGTTCCCCCCTTCGGATGTCGCTCTTCCTTCCCAATTGGTGACAGAAACAGACAGCCATGTACAAATTTCGGTTTACCCGCAGGAAACGGAATCGGCAAAGACGCCGGTTCAAACCAAAACCGCTCCGCAAGGCCTGTCAAAAGGATACGGTGCGTTATCCCGGATGATCTCCCTGTTATCTGTCAAACCTCTTGATCAATTCATTGATTCCACAATGGAAAGGACATGCGCCATTCCGATACAATACCAGTCAAATTACCTCCGGCATCAGACCATTTCTCATTGCCAATCTGTATTTACGGTGTAAAAACAGTATATTCCGGAGGGATTTTTTATGAATATTAAAGAAAACGATCTGCCCGGCATCGGGAAAAAATTCGAAATCGAAACGAGAAATCATGAAAAAATGACGATCATCATTCATGATGACGGCAGGCGGGAAATTTACAGATTTGATGACCGCGACCCTGATGAGCTTCTGGCAAGCATTTCACTTGATGATACGGAAGCAAGACAGATTGCCGCGATTATCGGCGGGATGGTGTACAAACCGCAGGCGCTTGAATCGATTGAAATGGCGTTCAGCGATCTGATTATCGAATGGTTTAAAGTTGAAAAAGGGGCAAAAGCGGCAGGGCGGACGCTCGGCGAACTGGATGTGCGCCAAAACTATGACGTGACGGTTATCGCCATCATTAAGCATGACCAGAAAAAGTTTTTAAACCCGGGCGCTGATTCGCTCCTTGAAGCAAACGATACACTCGTCCTCTCAGGTGAAAGAAAGCATCTGAAAAAACTGATCCAAGACTTCCTCTCCAGAGACGGAGTGTGATCTGTTTATGGATCATCTCGTATTTGAAGTCGGTACGGCGTTAGTTCTTGTGGCCATTGCGAGTGTCATCGCCAATAAAATTAAATTCTCGATCATCCCCTTCCTGATCATTTTAGGAATGCTTGTCGGGCCGCACGCGCCCCAAGCGGGCATCATTGACCTGACGTTTATCGAAAGCCGGGAAGTGATTGAGTTTTTCGGACGGATGGGCGTCCTGTTCCTCCTCTTTTACCTCGGGCTTGAATTCTCGGTCGGAAAATTAGTCAAATCCGGACGTTCAATCGCCGCCGGCGGAACGATTTATATTCTGATTAATTTCAGTTTAGGGCTGATCTACGGCTTTATCACGGGCTTTTCCTTTTTGGAAGTGCTTGTATTGGCGGGCGTCATCACGATATCATCAAGCGCCATTGTCGCAAAGGTGCTTGTCGATTTAAAGCGCACGGCCAATCCGGAAACTGAACTGATTCTCGGCATCATTATGTTTGAGGATATCTTTCTGGCGGTTTACTTGTCCGTCGTTTCCGGGCTTGTTCTGGGAGACGCGACGTCTGTCGGGGGCGCGCTGATGTCAATCGTGATCGCTTTCGGATATATGCTGCTGTTTTTCATTGCCGCTCGGAAATTGCCGCCTCTGCTGAACAAGCTGCTTGATATCCGTTCAAACGAGGTATTTGTCATCGTCATTTTCGCCGCGCTCTTTTTCATTGCCGGCTTTTCCGAAACGATTCATGTCGCTGAAGCGATCGGCGCGCTCTTGCTCGGACTCGTATTTTCGGAGACGGCCCATTCTGACAGGATTGAGCATCTTGTCGTGCCGTTCCGTGACTTTTTCGGCGCCATGTTTTTCTTCAGCTTCGGCCTCAGCATTGATCCGTTTTCACTCGGAGATGCGGTATGGCTCGCCCTCGGCGCCGTTCTGCTGACGATTGCCGGAAACTTTATCGCCGGCATGATCGCCGGACGCCGGGCGGGGCTTTCTCATAAAGCATCGTCCAATATCGGGCTGACCATTGTGTCCCGCGGCGAATTCTCCATTATCGTCGCAAATCTCGGCATCGCCGGCGGCCTGTCCGCTTCACTTAAACCTTTCGCCGCCTTATATGTTTTGATACTGGCCATCTTCGGCCCTTTGCTCACGAAAGAATCGAAGCGGATATATCTCCTGCTGAACAGCATATTCAAATGGAAGACGCCTGAAAAGAAGCCGCAGAAATCATAAAAAAAAGCTGACCTCTTCATAAGAGGTCAGTTTTTTTGAGCGGGAAGAAATTGCTGAAAAGCCGTTTTTTTATTAATGGAGAAATGCTCTTTTCCCAGAATGGTATTGATGATTTTTTGGTTTCTGTAAACAGACAGCTTCAAATTCGTAGCGCCCGTTCCGTGAGCATGATCAAGATTCGTTAATGTGAAAAAGTGATGCCGCCTGTCGTCCTTAAAGACAAGACGGGAATCGGCCGTCACTTTAAACCGTTTCTCATCCTCCCATTCAATATCGGGGGCAATTGCCGTAAACCATTCCGGAATATGAGGTTTAAAGCCGGTCGCCAATATCACTTTTTCTGAATCGGCCGTAAAGGTTTCATCCATCTGCCATTGATGAAAGCTCAGTACGCAGCGCCCGTTTTGCTTTTCAATTTTTTCAAGCTCCGCCATCGGCTGAATATACACGTCAGGTGAACCTCCGCTGATCGATCTGTGATACAGGGCATCGTAAATGGCGGCAAGTGTGTCAGAATCAATGCCGTGGCGCAGTCCGTCCAGCTCAGGGAGTGTGTTCAGCCGTTCTTTAAAAGGCAGGCGGTTAAAATATTCCACATAATCAGGTGTAAACATTTCCTGCCCGAGCTTGGCGGTTTCCAATTCTCGAAATCCGGCGGAGCGTGTCACCCATTGCAGCCGGCTGCGGCGGTATTGTTCATCATGCAATAAGTCAGAAAAGATCTCCGCGGCGCTCTGTCCGGAGCCGACCACTGTAATTGATTCGGCGCCGGCGAGCTCGTCTTTCCGGAACAAATATTCCGTGCTGACCATCGTGTCCTGACGCGCCCCGTCATCAATCTCTGCGGGAATAAGCGGTTCAGACCCCGTCCCCATGACGAAATGCTTCGTCTGATAGACACTGATGCTTCCGTCCTCAATGTTTTTGACGCTGACTTCATAATGTCCGCCGGCATTTTTCACGCCGATTACCTCTGAGCCGAAACGGCATGATTTGATTTCTGAAGCCGCCCAGCTTAAATAGTCGTTAAATTCCCGTCTCGGAATATCAAATTCATTAAACGTATAAAACCGGTACAGCCGGTCATGTTCATGGAGAAAGTTTAAAAACGTGTAGCGGCTTTTCGGATCGGCGAGCGTGACCAGGTCCGCCAGAAACGCCACCTGTAAATCCGTTCCTTTAATTAATAGACCGGGATGCCACGCAAATTCTTTCTTTTTATCGAAAAAAAGAGCGTCTGTTCCGGGTATATCCTCTAACAATGCGGCAAGCCCTAAATTAAACGGCCCGATTCCCGCTCCTATGACATCATACATATTATGCACCTCTTGCGAATAACAGTCTGATGATCTTTTCCCGTTTTTACAGACGGTTAAACATAAAAAAACGGCACGCTGATTCCGTGCCGTTTTTGATATTATAATGCAGATTTGACGAACATCTCATCTAAGTATTTGATTTTCTCTTCTGTATAATGCTCGAATCGGTCATTATATGATTTCGGGTCTTTCGGATTGGCGAAGTGCGTGATTTTTCCGGTTTCCGGATGAATGAATTTGCTTGCCGCGCCGCAGCCGATACCGATAATCGTCTGCACTTCTTCCATAATCATAATGTTGTAGATGCTCTCCTGACCCGGGAAAGAGTAGCCGACATTTTCTAGGTTTCCGAGAATGTTTTTCTGCCGGTACAAGTAGTACGGCGTATAGCCGTGCTCTTTTGTCCAGCGGACGGCGTCATCCATCATGCGGGATACTTCCTGCCTGTCGGCAACTTTATACTTATGCTTGTTTCTCGTCATTTCTGACGCCCGTTTAAAAGAAAGCGTATGAACGGTCAAAGATTCAGGCATCAGCTTTTCCGTTTCTTCAAGACTGTGCCTGAACTCAGCCGTCCCTTCTCCCGGCAGGCCGATGATCAGGTCCATGTTGATATTATTCATGCCGTGTTTGCGGGAAAGATGGTATTTTTCGATGGTTTCTTCAACTGTATGGTGTCTGCCGATGGCCTTTAGCGTTTCGTTTTCATAAGATTGCGGGTTGATGCTGATTCTGTCAATCTTATACTTATTTAAAACGGCCAGCTTTTCCTCCGTAATCGTGTCGGGACGGCCCGCTTCAACGGTAATCTCCCTAATATTCGCGACATCCGGGAAAGAGCGGACCATTTCTTCATATAAAAGATCCATTTCTTCAGCGGTAATGCTTGTCGGCGTGCCGCCGCCGAAATAAATGGTCGTCACTTTGATATCATGCCGCTTCAGCCATTCTCCGATTTTCTGCATTTCATAGTGAAGCCCCCATAAAAAGGAGCCGACTCTTCCCGCCTGTCCTTGAATGGCATAAGCCGGAAACGTGCAGTAGGCGCATTTTGTCGGGCAGAACGGGATGCCGATATATATGCTGACTTCATCTTTGACCCGGTACAGATCGGGAACCGCAGCGAGCTGACGGTCGACAATCTCCTGCATCAGATTGATTTTTTCATCATGGATCAGATAATCTTTTTTCAGATCGGCATGCGCCTCTTCTTTTGTCAGGCCGCTCTGCAGCTTTTTATGAAGAAGTTTAGTAGGCCTGATGCCGGTTAAGATTCCCCATTTTTGTGTCATGCCCGTATGTGATTGAAGAAGATTTAAGTAGACATATGACAGCGTGTTTTTCACCTGTTTAAATACTTCTTTTTCGCTCCATCCGGCAAGAAGCGGTTTCGTGTGATGTTCCTTTTCGCCGGTTCCTTTGATTTCTCCGGATACCGACACGCTGTCTGCATCTTGAGAAATGGCAAGTGAGATGACGAGATCAGAGGGTTCCTCCGTTTCGCCGTACGCAAGAACACACTCTTCAAAAAATAAATTCGCGATGTTTTGCAGCGGACGATGCAGCCTGTCATCCGTTATGCCGTCTATTTTTATTTGCAATGTGATCACCTTATTTTTCAGATTCAAAACTTTCTTTAGTGTACAGAAAGAACAGGCTAAAATCAATCCGCGAAAAAGCCGCAGACCGGCGTTTCGCGTCTGCGGCTCTTGATTACGGCCGTTTCATATGGAACTTATCGAGAAAGCCTTTGCGGTGCTGCATGCGGAAATATTCCTTAATCATATAGGCGACTCCCTGTTCATCATTTGACCTTGTCACCCAGTCCGCTTTTCTTTTTAATTCATTTGAGGCATTCCCCATCGCGACGCCGAGACCGGCCAGCTCGATCATCGGCAGATCATCTTCCTGATGGCCGATAGCTACAACCTCTTCCATTGAAAGCCCGAGATCAGCGGCGACCATCGAAAGTCCGCTTTCTTTTGAAACCCCTTTAGGCACGATGTTCAGTTTTTCTCCGTTGACGCGGATCACATCGACGGCCGGGAATGCTTTCATTATCGTATCCGTTATATCAGCCTGCAGGCCATCTTCAGCATGCACTTCAATGACGGGCGCTGAAACCGGCTCATCAAGGAGCAGGTCACTTAATGATTCGACAAACTGCACCGGATAAAAAATCGGATCAGACGGATGAATCATCGTTTTCCCGACCAGATTGGAGTTCACTTTCTTCTTGTTTCCGATCGAATATTTTTCGTGAAGAAGCCGGATATTGCATTGATAGCTTTCCAGCACCTGAACGATATTAAACGTGTGATCTTCTGATATTTTCTTTTCAAAAAACGGCTCATCTATTTTTTCAGAAATGTATGCGCCGCTGTGGGTAATCAATTTTGCATCAAGCTTTAATATTTTCGCCACTTTTTGAGCGGAGCGAAAATGGCGGTTTGTGACCAGTGTGACGTAAATTCCTTTTTTCTTGACGTATTCGATGGCATCCTTTGTCGTCTGATGAAGTTTGCCGTTGGAGCGAAGAAGCGCTCCGTCTATATTTAACGCCAGCATTTGTTTTGACACAGAGAAGTCCCCCTCCTTGATGACTGTACTTGTCATTAGGATATGACCCTGTCTCTTTGTTTAGAACAACCTTTTCTCCGCAGCAAAAAAGCCTGCCTCAAGCAGACTTTGAACTGTCGTTTTGTTGGGATACGATCGATTTGCTGCCTTCTCCCCAATGTGCATTTCTATTTACGAAATATATCAGGAACCCCTTATTTGACCGTTGATGCGCTCGTTTCACTTACTCTCTGTTGCTACCCCTTAACATACCAGGCAGTATAGGCGACCGTATCCTTAGATCATCTGTAAGTGTAGGCGCTTTCAGAGTTATTATCTCAATAATATTGTTAAAAAACAAGGGTTTTTTTAACTAAAAAAATCAGGGGAAATATCTGTGCTGAATGTATGATAAAGTTGAAAGGGAACATATATTCGCATATAATAAAAGAAAAAAAGCGGTGACTGTCATGTCTCTATTAAAAGATATTTATAACGAAGAATTTGCAGAAGCACTTCTGAACAGAATCAAATCGGCGTACCCGGCTTTTGAGCGGGACAAGTGCCGGGCGCTGATGTTTCAGGAAGATTGGCCCGGACTGACGTTAAAACAGCGGATGCGCCGGATCACAGACTCTTTATATGAAACACTGCCGAAGGATTACATACGGGCCCTTGACGTCTTATACGAGACAGCTCCCCATTTCACAGGGCTCGCCGGGATTATTTTTCCCGATTATGTCCAACAGTACGGAACGGATCACTGGGAAGCATCAATGAAGGCGCTTCAGTTTTTCACTCGTTTTTCCACTTCCGAATTTGCGGTCCGCCCGTATATCAGGCTTGACCGGGAGAGGATGTTCAAAGAGTTCCTTTCCTGGACGGAGCATCCGGACGAACATGTCAGAAGGCTTGCCAGCGAAGGCTCAAGACCGCGCCTGCCGTGGGGAATCTCCATTCCGGCTCTTCTTGACGACCCTTCTCCGATTCTCCCTGTTCTGGACCGCTTGATGCAGGATGACTCGTTATATGTCAGAAAAAGCGTGGCGAATAACCTGAATGACATCTCCAAAACACATCCGGATGTTCTGGCACAGATCGCAGCCGAGCGGTTCGGAAGCTGTCCGCACACGGATTGGATTTTGAAGCACGCCTGCAGGACACTGTTAAAAAGAGGAGACAAACAGGCGCTTGCGATTTTCGGGTTTGAAGACGCCTCCCGGATTTCATTGGAACGTTTTACACTGAATCCGGAAACGGCCGCCATCGGAACAAGCATACATTTTTCTTTTCAGATCCGCTCATCCGCCCGGCAAAAAGTCAGGGTTGAATACGCGATTGATTTTGTAAAGAAAAGGGGGCACCGCAGCCGCAAGGTGTTTAAGATGTCGGAGTCCGCCATGGATAACGGAGACGTAAAAGCCTTCAGCAAACATCATTCCCTTAAAGATTTAACCACCCGCAAGCATTATCGGGGAATTCACACTCTGTCTGTCATCATTAACGGAACGGTAAAAGGTTCTCTTGATTTTTCTGTTGAATAAAAAAACCCCTCCATTTCATACATGGAGGGGTTTGAAGCTTATTGCGGGCTGCCGTAAAGCTCTTCAAGAGGTTTCATAATGATTTTGTTTAACTCGCCGATCAGCATGCTCATGCGCTGTTCCGCTTCCATCAGCTGAGAAATCAATTCATGCTGCTGTACGAGAGCAACGGTTTTTTGTGCCTGCTCTACCTCTTCCTGAGTGATTTCTTCACCTGACATCTGCTTCTGCTGCAGCTGCAGCTGTACATTGCGGAAGTTATCAAACATGCGTTTTGCGGATTCATCTGCGTTTACTTGATCATAAAGCCCTCTCAGACGGCTGTATTCATCACTGTTTCGCAAAGCTTTTTCAAGATCATATGCTGCATCATAAAAATGAACTGCCATAGTAACCGCTCCTTTCTTCCTTTCGGACATACCACTCCACTATAACAGACTGCGGAGCGACTTTCATCATCGGCGTATGTTTTCCTTAGAAAAGAATGACAAACAAAGCCTGAATTGCTCCGATTATCCCGCCGAGCAGACCGCCTAAATACGTTATCATCTTAAATTCTCTCTTGGAAATCGACAGCACCATTTCTTCCAGCCGTTCAACGGGAAACTGATCAACCTGCTCTTTGACCACTTCCTCAAGACGCAGCCGTTTCAGCACATCCTCCAAATGAGCGGCAATACTGCCGAGTGCCGCATCAAGCAGCTTCGGCGCGTACGTCCCCGTAATCTCCCCTTCATAACGGGAGATGATGTCACCGATCCGGCATTCGAAAAAGGGCGCGGTTTGAAGTGCGGCCAAAGCCCGCTTTTTCATGCTGAACAGCAGATCTTTCGCATTCCACTTTTCATCGGCCTCATAAAGTGTATAAGATTTGAGCTTGCCCCATTCTTGAGAAAGCAGATCAGCCAGAAGCTTTTTCGTTTCCTCATTGCGCAAAAACTTTAACAGCTCAGGCAGCACACGGTCTGCCAAGCTTGAATTGCCGAGGAACATCTGCACCATGCCGCCGAGCATCCCCCGGGAATTCAAAAAGTCGTCAATCATATTTCCGAGCCTGTCTTTCCCTTCTTCGCTCTCAAAATAATCAATGCTCCGCTTCAGGATATAATCTGCGGCCAGCGGGATTTTTTCATCCAGCTTTTCCTGCAGCTCATCAGGAAGCCAGTCTTTTATGGCGCGGTGCTCATATTTCCGGTACAGGTCCGAAAGCTTTTCATCGGTAAAACGATCAATCCAGGCATCCGTCTTTTCCTGCGGATTCCGGATGCCCGCGGCGGCCAAAGCTTCGTGCACCGTCATCTCGGAAGCGGCCATTTTTTGCGTGAATTGTTCGGCGAAAAGAAGCGCCTGGTTTTTAACGGTATCTGATAAAAGCCGCTTTTTTATTCCTTCCGGGGTTAAAAGGTGGTTCGTCACCATGAGCCCCATTTGTTTTGCCAATTCATCCCGTCTTTTCGGGATCAGCCCCGGCGTAAACGGAACCCGTTTTCCGAACAGGTAATACGGCCGGTACGGACGAAATAACATCTGAATGGCAAGATGATTCGTCACCGCGCCGATCGCGGCTCCGATCACAATCATAAATAGAAACGTTCCTGCTATGCCCATTCCTTTTCTTCTGCCTCCATCTTATGTTCTATTTTCTTGATGATATATCTATTCGTATTATAGAGGCTGGCGGGCATGCGGGCAAATGAAGAACCTGAATTGTTGTTTGTGAGGAATAAGGCAAGATGCTGTTTCGTACTCTTTACAGTAGATCATCTTTTATGATGGGCTTAGCATATTTATTGGATGGAAGGGCCGTTCCATCAGCGGCTTTTTGAATAAAGGGGGAGTAATAATATGACAACACTCGGTTTTATGTCTGTATCCCGCCGGCACGAAGAAGATTACGCCGGGGAATTGGCTGAAAGAGCGCCTCAATATAATGTGCGCTTAGCCCGCTTTACACCGTTTGATATATTTCCGGATTCTTTGCGCGTGAAAGCGCTCGTCTATCACCCGCAAAGCGGAAAGTGGAACGAAACGGAAATCGATATTCCCGAATATATTTACGACCGCTGTTTTTACGGAAAATCCGCTGAAGCGCAAAAAGCCAAACCGATCGTCGAATGGCTGAAAAAATATCCGAAAACGGAATTTATCGGGCGGGGGCTTCCTGATAAATGGACGGTCACGGATGCGCTCCAAAAGCATCACCTGATCAGTCCCTATATTCCTGAAACGGCCGAAGTCAGCCGCTATGAACAGGTGCAATCATACTTAGCCAAGGAAAAAGCATGTATACTTAAGCCCGCTTTCGGCGCGGGAGGCAGAGGCATCATCCTGCTTGAAACAGGCAAAAAATCAATTACGGCCACTTACTATATCGGAAAAAACAAACAAACAAAATCATTTTCCAATCACGTGTCTTTTAAGTCTTGGTGCAAAAAAGTGCTGCAGCACCGCTATTTGCTTCAATCCTACTTAAATATCCAGGATAAAGAACGGCATCCGTGCGACATCCGCATTTTCATGCGCAAAACGGAGTCAGGCGTTTGGGAAACGGTCGGAAAAGCGGTCAGAAGGGGTTATCAGAACGGTCTTTTATCTCATTTGCCCGGAGGATCAGAACCGATTAAGTTTGACACATGGTTTGAGGAAATTCCGAGAAAGCAGCAGGCCGTTTTATTGGATGATGTCTTTTCGATCACCCAATCCGTCCCTTATTTCCTTGATGAACGGTTCGGACCGCTGTTTGAGCTGGGGCTCGATATTTGTTATGCCAAAGACGGACGCATCTGGCTTTTGGATGTCAATTCAAAGCCGGGACGGAAAGCTATTTTAAGCGTGGCTCCGGAGGCGAAAGAGGATTTGTATACGGGTCCGCTGAGACGCTTCCGCGAACTTCAGTCACAGGAAAGCAGGAAAGGAGTATTACCGCGTGAATCATAAAGGGATGATTGTCGGCATCGATAAAAAAAGCAAAAATACGCTGTTTCTCCCCTCCTCCATGAAACGGGAAGGGCTTTTATCCGCTGCCTTCGGGACCAAGGTTGTCAAATGCCGTGTAGCCTTTTCTCAATCACTTGAAAAAAGCGCGCTCCTTTCTGAAGATTTGTTTGAGGAGCTGTTGATACCGTATAAAAGCCGGGCTGACTTTCTCATACACGGCCAGACGGTGCACATCGGACCGCTGATCGGCGTTTTCACAGCCGGGTTCACATCATCGCCGTCCCGCCCGTTAAGAGACCGTACAGCCTTCTTTTCCAAGATGCTCTCACTTCATGAACAGGCGAACGGATATTGTTTCGTTTTCGGGGCTCATCAGATCAACTGGGAAGAAGGCACCGTCCAAGCGCTGATTTATAAAGAAAACAGCTGGAAACGGACGGCCGTCCCGCTTCCGAATGTCGTATATGACAGGCTCCCGAGCCGAAAAACGGAAGGAGTTCCGCTTTTACAGCAGACAAAACAGAGGCTGATGAATGACTATCAGATTCCGTGGTTTAATCCGCAATTCTTTAATAAATGGGACATTCATAAGCTTCTGGAAAAAAACAGTCTCACCGCTTCACTTCTGCCAAAATCTGTCCTGCACCCGAATGCAGAAGCGTTAGAGACGTTATGCAACACATTTGACACCGTCTATATCAAACCTGCAGACGGCGCACTCGGAACGGGGATTTACAGGGTGGAAAAAACAGATGCCGGCTTATCTGTCAAACACACGAATGAGGAAAAAACGGTGGTGACGGCAGAGTATTCAGATGCGGCATCCTTCATGAAATCATTTAAAGAAAACAATGACCCGTCCGCATTTTTAATTCAGCAAGGCATTGACCTGATCCGGCTGGATGGACGCCCCGTCGATTTCAGGGTGCACACGAATAAAAACGCCGAGGGGAAATGGACAGTGACGGCCATCGCGGCAAAAATTTCCGGTGAAAACAGCATCACGACGCATCTGGCAACCGGCGGAGAAGTCAGGACGTTAGCTGAATTATACGGCGATCCGCGAGAGAGAGTCGGCATGATGCGGAAACTTTCAAAAGCCGCCTTGGCGGTCAGCCGCGTGTTAAATGAGCACATTGAAGGTTTTATCGGCGAAATCGGTTTTGACCTCGGCGTCGATCATTCAGGGAAAGTTTGGATGTTTGAAGCCAATTCCCGCCCCGGGCGCAGCATTTTTTCCCATCCGAAGCTGAGATCGGTCGATTACCTGACAAAACGGAGAAATTTTGAATACGCGTCCTATTTATCAGAACGGTCCATCACCGCCCCGGAAAAACTTTGGCGGTGAGGCTGTCTTTTTTTGGTTTTACCCGGGACAGGCACAGAATGATGAGCTACAATGAACAAGATCAACATTTCCCACAAGGAGCGTGAACGTCATGATTTCGCACTTCAGCTGGAAACCGTTATTCAAAAAAGAGAAACTGCCCGGATGGCGGATTTCATTTTACTGGCAGGGTACGCATTACGAAGGGATTTACCATAAGTCCGGTGACATTGAATGGGGACACACACATCCGGGAAAAGAAGAGCCGGCGCTCGTAAAAGAGCTGCATGAATTAATGCTTTATCACATATATGACTGAAAGCTAAAAGCTCAGCCGCATCAGGCTGGGCTTTTCTTTTCCCTTCCGCTATTTACCACCCGGTTTTCCGAATGAGATGCCGTTTGATTCACCATAATACGTAGTACAAAGCGGCAAACAGCATTGGGTGAAGCCGAGCTGGCAATGGTTTTCATTCCGAAAATCATCGGCTGGTGCAATTCCAGCAAACCCAACCATACTACTTAATAAAGGAGATCATACAAATGGCAAACAACAACTCTTCAAACCAACTATTAGTACCCGGCGCTGCTCAAGCAATCGACCAAATGAAATACGAAATTGCTTCTGAGTTCGGCGTAAACCTTGGCGGAGAAACAACTTCTCGTGCAAACGGTTCTGTCGGAGGAGAAATCACGAAACGTTTAGTATCTTTCGCACAGCAGAACATGGGCGGCCAAGGCGTACAATAACTCAATAAATGGCTTACAGAAGGCGCGGGATACCGCGTCTTCTTTTATGCCGTCACCCTTTTTTCCTATTTCACATACCCTAGGAAAAAAGGAGGGAAAACATGTCATTCATTGCCTCAGTCAATTGGGAGCTGTTTCAGTTCGTAAGTGTTTCTTTGGTCAATGAATATGTTGCCCACCATTTCCCGTTTATTCACAGGCATTCTTTTCCCCGCTGCTTTGAATGATATAATGAGCGGCGAGGAGGTTTTTTACATGAACATCGCTTTACTCGGAGCAACGGGAAGAGTCGGACAGGCTTTTATAAAAGAAGCGCAGAAACATGGACACATGGAAATATTCGCTCTTGTCAGATCAGCCGGAACAGTCCTTCCCATTCCTGAAAAACAGATCATAACAGGGAATGCGAGGCGGCGGGAAGATGTAAGCCGATTGATTTCCAAAGCGGACACAGTCGTGAGCTGTCTCGGCACGGACGGTGACGATACCCTTTCAGCCGCTATGACCCATATAATAGACGGCATGAAACGGCATCATGTTCAGCGTCTGATTACGATCGGCACCGCGGGTATCCTTCAATCACGGCTTATGCCTGATCAATACCGTTTTGAATCGGCAGAATCAAAACGAAAATCAACAAGAGCCGCAAAGGAACACGCCCGCGTATACGAGATGCTGCTGGCAGAGGATCTTGACTGGACGATCATCTGCCCTACCTACCTTCCTGACGGAGACGCTGCCGGAGTTTACCGGTTCGAACAGGATCGCCTTCCTGAAGACGGCGCCGAAATCACAGTCGGAGACACGGCGCATTTTCTGTACCGCGAGCTGATCAGCCCGCAGTTTGTCAGAAAACGGGTAGGACTGGCTTACTGAATGAAAAAAAGGGCGAATCTTTTTGATTCACCCTTTCCGATTACACCGCGGATTTCGCCGTTCCTTTCTGTAATTCATACATTTGATGGTACTGCCCCTTTTGCGCCATTAATTCGTCATGGCTTCCCTTTTCAATGATGCGGCCCTTTTCCAGCACGAGAATCTGGTCTGCGTGTCTGATCGTGGAAAGCCGATGGGCGATAATAAATGTCGTGCGCCCTTCTTGAACGACTTGCAGCGCTTTTTGAATGACTGCTTCTGTTTCGGTGTCAATGTGCGCCGTCGCCTCATCCAAAATTAAAATGGCCGGATCGAACACAAGCGCTCTTGCAAAAGAAATCAGCTGACGCTGGCCTGAGGACAGTGTGCCGCCTTTTTCAGTGACGGGCTCTCTGATGCCCTTCGGCAAAGATTGCAGAAGACTTGCGGCGCCGACTTGGCGAAGCGCTTCTTCCGCCTGCTCCAAAGAAATACGCTGATCATCGAGGGTCACATTGGAGCCGATCGTTCCAGAGAAAAGATACGGATCTTGCAGCACAATGCCCATATGCGACCTCAGCTCCTGTCTTGACATGCCGTATATGCTTTTTCCGTCCAGCAGGATATCGCCTTTTTCGGCATCATAAAAACGGAACAGAAGATTCAGGATAGAGCTTTTGCCGGAACCCGTATGGCCGACGAGGGCGACCGTCTCCCCTTTTTCAGCTGTAAAGCTGATGTGTTTCAGCACCTCTTCTCCCTTTCGATATCCAAAAGAAACATCGCGGAATTCCACTGTCCCTTCCGCCTTTCTGTCTGCGGGAGCGCCTTCTTCTTCCGTTTCCTCCTCCTGTAAAAGCTCGAATACTCTGGCGGCAGAGACACGGGCCAATTCAAGCTTCGAAAATTGGTTGACAATCCCCGTAACCGGCTGGAACAAACGGTTTAAATAATCAACAAATGCATATAAAACACCGATCGAAACAATTCCGGCCGCACTCAGACTCGCGCCTCCGAAATACCAGATCAGCCCGACAAACGCCAGATTGCGCAACACATTGACAAGACTGTGGGACATGAGGGAATTTAAGGACAGCATTTTGTTTTTGTAGCGGAAATGAGCTTCATTCAATTCTTCAAATTCCTTCATCGTTTCCTTCTCGCGGCGGAACGCCTGAATAATCGGCATTCCTTGAATGGACTCATTCATTTTCGCATTGATGTCACTGTTAATAGAACGGATTTTTTGGTTGAAGACGGATGCGTATTTGCGGTACACAACCGACCAGATCATTAAAATCGGAATAATCAGAAGACAAACGGCGGCCAGCCTGACGTCAAGCATAAACAGCGCCGTAAAAATGCCGAGCATATAAACGCCGCTTGTGATAAATGTCGACAGCACCGTTACATATAAATCCCTGACCGCTTCTGTGTCATTCGTAATACGAGCCACGACTTTTCCGGCAGGCAGATTATCAAAGTAGCGGATCGGCATTTTCTGAATGTGTGAAAATACATCCTGCCTCATGCGCTGTATGATCCGGTTCGCTCCCATCTGCAGCAGATAATGCTGACCGTAATGAAAACATACGGAAAACATGAGCAGTCCCGCGTAAATGGCGGTCAACGTCAGCAATCCTTTTATTTCCGGACGGTAAAATTCAAAAATCTCCTGTCTTGATAACCTAATGGCGGGATATGACCTGCTTTCTTTACCGTTTGATATTGTCAGCCGGTCGTCAGCCACCGAACGGTTTCCGTCAAAACTGACGGGACGGTCAACAAAATAGTAGCCCGCACCGACTTGATAAATGTGCGCCTCTCCGGTTTTATCCGCCTCCGGTTTGAGCCGGTCCTCCCTGACATAATCATGCCCCCGGAACCTGACGGCGCCCGGATCGTCCGCAGAGGCTTTAACCCATGTTTTTTCAATGCCGAGAATGTGGTCGTCAATCATTTTTTTTCCGATAAACGGGCCGGTCAGCTCAGTGCCGACCGCAATAATGAGCAGGACGACCGCCCATATCAGCAGCTTCTTATATTGAAGCGCGTAATTCCATAATCTTCTCCCGGTCTTCATGCGCCCGTCCCCCCTTCTTCAAGAGAGAACAGCTGCTGCCTCTCATATTGTTTTCGATACCAGCCGTTCTGCTCCAATAGCTCCCGGTGCGTGCCTCTTTCAGATACCCGGCCTTCATCCATGACGAGAATGAGATCTGCGTGTTCAACTGCCGAGAGCCGGTGGGTGGTGATAATCGTTGTTTTATGCCGCCGTTTTTTACGGATGCTGTCAATGATGGCGGCTTCCGTTTTCGCGTCTACGGCAGAAAGCGAATCATCTAATATGAGAATGTCAGGATCGGTCAAAAGCGCTCTCGCAATTGAAATGCGCTGCTTTTGTCCGCCCGAGAGCGCTACGCCCTTCTCGCCGACAAGCGTCTCAAGCCCGTCGGAAAGCATGCCGATATCGTTTTCAAAATGCGCATCTTTCAACGCGCCGCCGATTTCCTCTTCGTTTGCATCCTGCCGTCCGTAAAGCAGATTCTCCTTTACAGTCTTAGAAAATAAAATATGATCCTGCGGCACATAGCCGATCCACCCGCGGAGCTCCTCAAGCGGGATCTCCTGAATCGGAACGCCTGTAAACGTGATTGCTCCCGCCCCGGGCGGATATTCACGCAACAGCTGCTTAATGATCGTCGTCTTTCCGCTTCCCGTCTTCCCGACAATGCCGAGTGTCTGCCCTTTTTCTACGGAAAAAGATACATCGGAAACCGCCGGTCCCGCTCCGCTCGGATACGTGAAAGTCACTTGTTCAAAAACAAGACGCCCGGGCTCCTTGATGCCGGCGGGGCGCTTGGGCCCGATCACGTCAGGCTCATAGGAAAGCGTCTCATTGACACGATCCAAGGAGGCATTGCCGCGCTGCATGATATTGATTAATTCTCCAATCGCAAACATCGGCCAGATCATCATTCCAAGGTACACGTTAAACGATACCAGCTCTCCCAGCGTCAGCCGGTTTTGAAAAACGAGATAAGCGCCGTAGCCGAGACCGATGAGATAGCTGAGGCCGACGAGAAGTTTCACAGTCGGTTCAAAAAGTGAATCGATAAACGCCACCTTCATATTTTTCTCATATACATCCGCCGTCATATCACCGAACCGGCTGACATCATTTTTTTCCTGTACGAAAGCCCGGATGACCCGGACGCCGGATACCGACTCCAGCACCTTGTCATTTAATGATCCGAAAGCATCCTGCGCTTCCGTAAACCGCTCATGGATCTTTTTTCCGTACAGGCTGACCGCAGCCGCCATTATCGGCAGCGGAATAATCGCGGCAAATGTCAGCTTCCAGCTGATGAGAAGCCCCATTGTCAAAAATATCGTCAGCATATACATCGTCGAATCAACGAGCGTTAAGACCCCGAAGCCCGTCGTCATACTGACGGCCTGCAGGTCATTTGTCCCCCGCGCCATTAAATCGCCCGTTCTGTATTTCTCGTAAAACGGCGGTGACATTTGAAGAAGCCTTCCCATCAGTTTTGATCGGAGAATCTTCTCCATGACATTCGCCCCGCCGAAAAGCTGATACATCCAAAAATAAGACAGTAAATAGACGGCTGCCGTTAATGCGAGAAAAACACATATGTAAAACATCATCCCGCTTTTCGTAAACACGCCCGCCTTCATATCGTCTATCGCGTTACCGAGAAGTTTAGGCGGAAACATCTCAATGACATTCACAATCAATAACAGAACAATCGCTGTCGTATAGCGCAGCCAATAGGCTTTAAAAAACCACGCGAGCTTTTTTAATACAGTAAACAAATACCGTCATCCCCTTTCATCAATCAGCCGCCCTCAAGCTTTTCCGGATTGTTTTTCATTGTTTTCGCTAATGCCGCCACATGCATCACACCTGTCTTTCTTTCATTTTTTTGTATAAAAAAAGACATGAAGCCTCAGCTCCATGCCTCTTATTATTATAAATAAGGTACAGACCCGCCGTTTATGCGCGACTGCCCCGTTTTTAAGCAAATGTTCAGAAAACGGAAGCTGTATGGGAGTCACGCCGGTATTCAGCTGAAGATGAGTTGACAAGCTTTAGTTTTGACATGATCCATACCTCCTTTTTCCCTATATTGTTCCTTCATCATATAAACAAATCCTTTTTTTGTCAATGCAGGTTTTACATTTCTGCTGCACGGGTATTGTAAAACAAACCTTTTTTACTGAAAGGATGAGGCTGATGTTTCACGCAGACCGGTTGATAGCAGCTTTTGACGGAAGTGATGATAGTAAAAAAGCGCTCCAAAAAGCCATAGACCTTTCAAAAACGTTTCACGCGGATTTAACGGTCGTACATTCCCACAATGCAAAAGATACCCAGACGATTGTTGATCCCCCGAGGCCGGGAGCCGGGGCAACGTATATCGTCGGCGGGATTGCAAGCGTTCCTGACCCGCTCCAGGC
The DNA here is from genome assembly GCF_053663455.1 of Bacillus sp. JK62. Classification (NCBI taxonomy): domain Bacteria; kingdom Bacillati; phylum Bacillota; class Bacilli; order Caryophanales; family Bacillaceae; genus Bacillus; species Bacillus sp. JK62. Next base: position 101,195 of record NZ_JBSJQA010000003.1, on the reverse strand, counting down.
GGAAAGAATCTCCCCTGATCCGATGATTTATGAAGACCGTACGGAAGAAATCGTTGCGGAAGCGAGAATGCTGATGAACGACAGCCAGATTGACGGGGATATCGACATTTTAGAAGGTGATCCCGCTGATGCCATTATTGAGCATGCCGACCGTATATCGGCGGATTTGATCGTCATGGGGAGCCGGGACCAGAACAGGCTGAAAAAACTTTTATTCGGAAGCGTCAGTGAAAAACTGTCATCGAAATCCGATATTCCCGTGCTGATCGTAAAATAATTCTTTCTGTAAAGCAGCTTAATCAAAAGCTGCTTTTTTTACAGCTCCCGGCTGTTTTTTCTTTTTTTCGGCATCACAAAAAAACTCGCCATGATCAAAAAATCGATGCACAATACGACAGACCAGCCCTTTAACAGTCCGCTGAGCGCTTCGGTGCGGGAAGCGTCCTGAATGAGAAATACCGTTCCGGCTAAAAGAACGCCGCCGATGACAAATGCTAATACATGTCTTCCCCATCCTTTTGCATAATGTTTGGCATAATCCAGTCCGTACCGCTTGACCGGTTTTGCCCCTTCCTTTACCACATAATAGCGGAACCGCTCATCCGCCCATTGAATCATGCTTTTTCCGAAGGCGACAGACACTCCGATATAAACGGCCGCCACTGCATGCGCCATAGTCGCCGCCGCCCCTCTGTATAAATCAGCTGCGGCCGCCAGAAACAGTACGGCATCCAATATAGGAATGAGAGCGAAAAAAAACATTCCGAGCTTTTGCCGCCTGAATATATAGCGCGCCGCCAATCCGAAGATGACAGCCGCCCAAAAAGCAGCCTCACAAATGACAATCAACCAAGCAATCGCGTTCAATCCGGTTCCCCCTTATCGTTTTCTAAAATGCATTGTATCACTGCTTTTTATTTAATACAACTGTATTACAAAATTGCAAGAAAAAATATTTCCTGTTACACTGGAACCATGCCTAAAATAATCGATCATGAAAAAAGAAGAAAACAAATAGCCGAAGCCACTTGGCGGACGATTTTGGAGCGGGGAATGGAAGGAGCGACAGTGAGAAACATCGCCCAAGAAGCGGGTCTTTCTTTAGGCGCGCTGAGGCACTATTTCACCACCCAGGATGAGCTTTTAGGGTATGCGATGACACTCGTAAAAGAAAAAGCGGCCGCCAGAATTAACGAAGTTGCCATGAAAGATCTGCCGCCGAAAGAAAAAGCGGTGCGTCTGATGCTTGAAATTATCCCGACAGACGAAGAAACGATGGCTGAAATGGAGGTATGGTTCGCTTTCACAGCTTATGCCAGACATAAGGGAGAAGAGTTTCAACCCCAGCAGGACGGGATCTTGGCATATATCCGCGGCCTGATTGACTGGCTGGATGAAAATAAGCTTCTGAAACCAAATCTTGATAAAGAAACCGAAGCGGAGAAAATGTACGCTATCGCCGACGGATTGGCGCTGCATGCCATGCTTGAACCTGATCGTCTTTCAAAAGAGAAGATCTCCCGTGTGCTCGTTCAGCATATCGAATCTCTTTTTATCTGACTGAAGCAAAAAGGCCGGATGTGTTCCGGCCTTTTTTTCAGCTTATGACTGAACGCCGAGCTCCTGCTGAATGTGCGACTGAAATGCCTCCTGAATCGTTTTGGCTACAGGTCCCGGCGATCCGCTTCCGACCGGTTTTCCGTCAAGGGTTACGATCGGGATTAATTCAGACGTCGTTGACGAGATGAAAATTTCATCCGCATCTCTGAGTTCGTCTTCGGTAAGAGCCTTCTCCCGCACCTCAATCCCGTTTTCTTTCATCAGCTCTAACAGTTTCATCCGCGTAATGCCGTTTAAAATCAGCTCATTTGCAGGATGCGTCCGGACGGTGCCGTTTATGACGGCGTATACATTGGATGAGGTTCCTTCCGTGACCGCCCCGTCCCTTATCAGCACCGCTTCATAAGCGCCTGCTTCATAGGCTTTTTGTTTTACCATCACATTATACAGTAAATTCAGACTCTTAATGTCACACCTCAGCCAGCGTTTGTCTTCCGCCGTGATGGCCTGCGCTCCGGCTTTTTGTTCATTTTCCGGTTTTTTCACTGAAAAGGTGTATGCCGTCGTCTGCGGCTCCAAACCTTCGTCATACTGGTGCTTCCGCGGCGCCTTCCCTCTCGTCGTCTGTATATAGACCCCGCCGTCAATGAGTTTGTTTTCCTGTACGAGCTTTTGCAGATCCCATTCTATGTCCTCTGCGGAGAACGGCAGGGTGATGCCGATTTCTGCGGCGCTTCTGAAAAGACGGACGATATGCTCACGCAGACCGAATAAGGCGCCGTTATACACTCTGATGACCTCATACACACCGTCACCGAATTGATATCCGCGGTCCTCAATATCAACTGCCGCTTCTTCACGATCAATCAACTGGCCGTTTACTAATGTCTTCATGTAAACCCTCCTAATCGTTATCTGCCGTGATGTGCATTCTCAGCTGTTATTGTCAACTATTCTATCATACTGAACGAGCCGGCTGCGGAGTTTATTTTTTTCTTAAAATCTTATTATTCGACATCTTTTCTATGTCTTTTCCAGTTTTGTTCCTGTATACTTGATTCGACATACATATGCTGTTAACTTATGGCACTTCGCAAGCCTCCGCTGTTATCGGCATTATGCAGAAACTTATGCTACTGGAGAGATTGTTATGCGCAACACAAAAGAAGGTGCTTCCCCTTCTCTGTTTTCATTAGCTTTTAAACTTACGAGTTTAGCAGTTTTGTGCGGACTGCTTCTGGTAATCGTCATAATGGGATATTCCGCTTCCGCCGCAAAAAACAAACAGGTCACCGTGACCGCAAACGGGCAGCTTCGGGATGAAGCAGAAAGCCTGCGGCTGAAAAATGATTCTCCCGACGTCTTAATGAAACATTTGCAGAAAGAGCGTGACCCAGGGAAAAAAACGGTATATTTAACCTTCGACGACGGGCCGTCTCCATATACTGAACAGCTGTTGAATGTATTGAAGGCAAATGGCGCAAAGGCCACTTTTTTTATGCTTGAACCGCGGATGAAAGCCTATAAGCATTCCGTGCAAAGAGCGAAGCAGGAAGGAATCTCGCTCGGCCTGCACGGCGTGACGCACGATAATCACCTGTTTTATCAAACACCGACATCGCCGCTGAACGAAATGCAGCAGGGACGCGATACGCTCGAGACAATCACTGGAGTAAAAACGGATCTTGTCCGCACGCCTTACGGCAGTAAACCGTCATTGACGGATGCCCAGATTAAGAATCTCGAAAAAGACGGATTCGTGTACTGGGACTGGACGATAGACAGTGAAGACTGGAAGTACAAAAACGCACGGTACGTGCCGGAAGTATTGAATCAGCTCGCATATTTGGAAAGCGTTCATACGAGCAGGCCGCATGTCATTTTAATGCATGATCTGCCTGCGACGGTGCACGCTTTACCGAGCCTGATTCAAAAACTGAAAGCCCAGGGCTACTCCTTTGATGTTCTGACAGATCAAATGATTCCCGTCCATGAATAAGAAAAGCCGGATCTGTATATGATCCGGCTTTTTTTATGTCGAAGCGCTGATCCGTTTTGCAAATTCACCGATCTTCTCATGGATGACAAGATCAAATAAATGGTCGCAATATGTCGGCTCAAGGTTAATGATCACCTGCTTCAAACCGGGAATCCGGCCCGCATCCTCAGGGACAAACCTTGCCGGCGCCACTTCAAGCGAAGTGCCGATCACAAGAAGAAGATCGGCTTTATCAAGCTTTTCATAAAGGGTTTCAAAATGCTGAACGAGATCGCCGAACAGCACGACATCCGTTTTTAATACGGTGCCGCATACCGCATGATCACCGATTTCGGCCGTACATTCCGGCACTTCGTCCTTCAGCAGATGAGAAAGCCCGTAGCGCGCTCCGCAGCGGGGGCATGCGGCGGTCTGAATTGAACCGTGAAGCTCATAGACACTGCTGCTTCCCGCTTTCTTATGCAGCCCGTCAATATTCTGCGTGAAAATGTCTACCTGCTTTCCCCGCTTTTCAAGATCCGCCAAATACGTATGGCCGGCATTCGGCTCATAGCTTCCGCTCATTTTCATCTGAAAGAGCTGTTTGAATTTAGGCCAGAATTCACGCGGACGGCGTTCAAAGTATTCCCTGCTCATCGCTTCCATTCTGGAGGTGTCTTCGGTCCATATACCGCCCGCCGAACGAAAATCGGGAATGCCGGATTCCGTGCTCATTCCCGCTCCCGTCAGCACCAGGATACGTTCAGCCTGATTGATCAATGTTATAAACGCTTCCACTCTTCCACCGCCTTTTCTTTTTATCATATCATGAAAAAAGAACGGCGCCTGTTATGCCCGTTCTTTTTCTCCGGAATGATCCTTCACATGAACCGGATCATCGTGGCTCTTCTGTTTTACGAATACATTCTGGCCCGGATAGGCGAACTCCACGCCTTCCTCAGCAAAAATATCAATAATCCGACGGTTGATATCCTGCCGCACGTCCAGGCTTTCCGCCCAGACGATGGTCTTTGTGTAAAAGTTGAAAAACAGATTGTAATAGCTGTCCGCAAACACGTCAAAGTTAACCATAATCGTATCATCATGCACGCCTTCATGTTCACGAAGCATTTCTCTGAGCCTTGTGATGCACCGCTCTAAACGATCAATCGGCGTCGCATAAGAAACACGAACGGAAAACGTGACCTGGCGCTTCGTCATCCTCGTCCAGTTTGTGATGGCTTCCATGGACAGCGTTGAATTGGGTACGGTAACAAGCGCCCCCTGCGCCGTCCGGAACCTTGTGCTTCGGAATGTGATATCTTCAACGCCCCCCGTCACAGATGACGTCTCGACCCAGTCGCCGATCGTAAACGGCTTTTCCGTAATGATGATAATGCCGCCGAAAAAATTGCTGATCGTATCTTTAGCCGCAAGCGCGAAGGCCAAGCCGCCAAGTCCGAGTCCGGCCACGAACCCGTTTACATCATAATTGAATTCCTGCGCGATCACACTGACGCTGAGCGCGAGAATGACAAAGCGCAGCACCTTGGATAAAAACGGCGCCAAAATGTCATCCATATCCAGCTCAAAGCGCTGATTGACTTTATGAAATAAAAACGAAGACGCCGATGTCAGGTTGCAAAGCCCCCAGGCGATCAGCGCAACGATCAGAGAGCGGTATAATTTTTTGACAATATCCATCTGCCCGTCTAAAAACGGCGAATACTCAATCGCCAAAAACAGACCCAGCGCCACGAAAAACCATCTGGCCGGCTTGTCAAACGCTACGGCAATCTGTTTGAATATGTCGGTTTTCGGCTTGTTCGCCAATTTGTAAATGAGCTGAAAAAAGTATTTGACAAACAGTTTTCTCAAAACGAGAAAAGCCGCTAAAATTCCGATGCTGATACTGATCTGCAAAATATGGTCAAGAGTAAAAAAGCTCTGAAATTGTGTCATCATGGCATATGCTCCTTTGTCTTGTCGAAAATCTATTATACTAAAACATTCGGACATCAGCTTGTTTTATTGTCTTTAGGCAGCCTGAAAAACCCCGGCATCAGAGCACAGCCGGGGTTTTTCACACATTCGTTCATCTTTCAGCCAGATACAACAGGGTCAGGCACTATTTCTTCTTTGATTGTGTCTGTTTCAGGAGAGTCGCTTTTTGGATTTCAGCATCGGTTTCGGCCTTAATTCTTTCTTCCACTTTCAATCTCCCTTTTCCCATGATCTCGCCTCCTTTTTGCCATTATAAAACATCACTGCGGATTGTAAACCGAAAAAAGCACTATCTTTATTCCAAAAAAATACTGTTTTGCACATTCACCAGTTTGAATCGCTGTGCATATACGAATCTGATATAATAACAGAAATGCCCATGAGGGGAGCTGACAAGCTTGTATACCATCGCTCATCGCGGCGCATCCGGTTACGCGCCCGAAAATACATTTGCGGCATTTGATATCGCTGCCGAAATGAACGCTGATTTCATTGAGCTTGACGTCCAGCTCACAAAAGACGGCCAGATTGTCGTCATCCATGATGACAAAGTCGACCGGACGACGGACGGCTCCGGTTTTGTAAAAGATTTTACGCTGAAGAAGCTGCAGTCTCTGGACGCCGGCAGCTGGTATGGGGCTGAGTTTAAAGGGGAGCGGATTCCCCTGCTCGAAGAGGTTCTGAAGCGTTATCATTCTGAAATCGGTTTTTTAATTGAACTGAAAGGGCACATTTCTCAAGTCGGTCTTGAAAAAGCAGTCGGCCAGCTGTTAAGCAGGTTTACCTTTTCCATCCACCCTATCGTTCAATCATTCAGTCTCAAGTCGATTCAGACCTTTCACGACATGTATCCGTCCGTTCCGACTGCAATTATCGCAAGACCCAGCTTCGGGATGTTTTCCAAAAGCCAGCTGGCCGCTTACAAATCAGCCGCAAATTATGTCAATATTAAATATACCCGCCTGAATCGGTTCTTGATTTCCACCGCTCACAAACACGGCCTGAAAGTATTTGCCTGGACGGTCAGAAATCACAAGACGGCCGAAAAGCTGCAAATGATGGCAGTTGACGGCATTGTAACTGATTTTCCGGATATTATTTCTAAGGATGGCTGATATGAAACAATACATCGCAATTTTTATCGGAGGCGCGCTTGGCGCATTGCTCCGCTTTGAAATGAGCGCGCACATTCACAGCGGATCTTTCCCGGGTGCCACTTTCCTCGAAAACGCGGCGGGAAGCCTTTTACTCGGTCTTATTACGGGTTATTTCATCATTCGGGCTAAACGCCCTCTTTTGACCGCCTTTTTAGGAACCGGTTTTTGCGGAGGTTTCACGACGATGTCAACCTTCGCAAAAGAAACCATTTTTCTGCTGCAATCGTCTCCCGCAGCGGCTTTTTGTTATGCTGCCGCGACTTTATTCGCTGGTCTTGCCCTTGCATACGCCGGCATTTTTTGGGGACGGCGGATTGCCCTTCACGCAGCGGGAAGGGGGCATGATACGCCATGACGATTGTCCTGATGCTTATCGCGGCGGGTATCGGAGCGGTATTACGGTCTCTGCTGGGTAAAACAATTTCAGAAAGAACAAAAGGTTTTCCGATTCCGCTTGGAATGGCTGCGGTCAACCTGCTCGGCTCCTTCGGCCTCGGCATATTCACCGGATTGGGTCTGGATAATCCTTCTGCCGGCATCATCATCGCGACGGGCTTTTTCGGTGCGTTTACGACCTTTTCCACATTCAGTATTGAAGCCGTGCAGCTGATGATGAACAATCGCATAAAGGAAAGTCTGCTCTACATCGCTGTTTCAGCAGCCGGAAGCCTTTTGGCGTTCTGGTGCGGCTTTGTTATGATATCCATTTAAAAAAACCTTGAGCTTATTTTTCGCTCAAGGTTGCGTTATGAAGCATGACCGTTTCAGGCACGGGCAGCGGGCGGTTTATTGTCCCCTGACCGCCCGGGCGGCCCTGTTCTTCTTTGAGTTCAAGCTGTTTAATAAACCGGCCGTCCATTTCTAATATGAGAGCAGTGTATCCCCCTATTTGTATCGACTCACCCGCACAAATGTCAATATTCCGTTTCAGCACAAGACCGCCGATCGTATCGACTTCCTCTTCAATCTCTGCGCCGAGAAGATGATTCACCTGATCGATCCGAACCTTTCCGTCCAGCACATAATGGCGTTCGGACAGCTTTTGAATCTGCGGCTGTTCGTCCTCATCAAATTCGTCTCTGATATCGCCGACGATTTCTTCAAGTATGTCTTCGGTCGTCACAAGACCGGACGTTCCGCCGTATTCATCAGACAATATCGCCAAATGAATCCGTTCTCTCTGCATTTTTATCAGCAGGTCGTGTATCGGGATCGTCTCGATGACTTCAATCACCGGGCGCACGTAAGACATGATGGATACTTCCGCTTTTTCATCTTCTGTCATAAACAGCAGATCTGAAAAGAGATGCTTCGTATTGATCATGCCGATGACACTGTCTTTGTCCCCGTCCGTTACGGGCCAGCGCGTATATTTGTCTTTCAGCATCATATCAAGCATTTCCGGCACGTCCATATCAGTGGAAACAGCCGCGATTTCTTTTCTCGGGATCATGATTTCCTTGGCGATCCGATTATCAAAATCAAAAATTTTATTCACAAATGTATATTCAGACGGATTGATTTCTCCATTTTTTAAACTTTCTGACAGCAGGATCCGCAGCTCTTCTTCAGAGTGGGAGCCTTCATGCTCAGATGCCGGCTTTAATCCGGCCAAACCGGTCAGAATTCTCGCGGAGCCGTTCAGCACCCAAATAAACGGGAACATGAACACGTAAAATAACCGAAGCGGTCCGGCAATCCATAACGTCAGCTTTTCCGCTTTTTGAATCGCAACCGTTTTAGGCGCAAGCTCACCGACGACGACATGTAAAAACGTAATCAGCCCGTACGCCGCAGCAAAAGCAATCACATGCTCGGCTGAATCCGGCAGCCCCATGCCCTGAAACACAGGATGAAGCATCCGCTCAAATGCAGGCTCTCCCAGTACGCCGAGCCCGATGGATGTGAGTGTAATGCCAAGCTGCGAGGCGGATAAATACTCATCAAGATCCGTAATGATACGCTTTGCGAGCACCGCCCGTCTGTTCCCTTCTGAGATGAGCTGATCGATTCTGGATCTCCTCACTCTGACGATCGCAAATTCACTCGCCACGAAAAACGCCGTTAACGCAATGAGCACACCGATTAAAATCAAACTGTCAATATCGTCCATTTCACCTTATCCCGAATTGAAGGATAAGGACGTCACCTCCTGATTTCATCGTTTTTTCTTAAGCGAGAGGAACGAAATGGGTGATTGACTACACAGAGGGCCCCATCCTGCCACCTCCTAAGTCAAAGCATGATTGTCATTTGTATAGTTTATTGTATCACAACTCCATTCTTTCATCATTTTCAGATTTTTCATCATATAAAAACAGCCTTCAAAAAGAAGGCTGCCGTTATCTGCTTCGGAATTGATTTTCTAAACAAAGCGCCGTATTAATCCCTCCGAATCCCATGCTTAAGCTTAACGCATGGTGTACGGTATGGGCGCTCGGCCCGTCGGTCACCCACTGAAATGAATCGTCAATCGGCTCCGTTAAGTTTCGGATCGGATGAAGCTTGTTTTCCCGCATTTGCAAGAGAACAGCAATGATTTCCACCGTTCCGGCCGCACTCAGACCGTGTCCGGTAATCGATTTTGTCGCATTAATCCGCGCGTGCGACAGGCCGCTTTCAGAAAGCGCCCGGCATTCAGTCTTATCTCCGATCGGCGAACCGGTGCCGTGCGGGTTGATGTAATCGATCTCTTTCGCTGAAAGACCGGCCCGCTCCAGCGCCTGGCGGATCACCGTCATTTCGCCCTCTGCTGAAGGATTCGGGTTGCGGTTCGCATCGGAAGCCATCCCCCAGCCCTTTAAGCCGGCCCACGATCGTGCGCCCCTCTCTTCGGCAGATTCAGCGCGTTCCAGCACAATCGCCCCGCACGCCTCTCCGAATATAAACCCGTCCGTATGCCGGTCAAACGGGCGGCAGGCGGCTTCAGGCCGTTCAGCGTATGTATCAGTGCCCATCGCTCCCAAAGAACGGAGAGCGTGACACTCCATGTACGACAGATCGGCCAGCGCCCCGATCACGATGCACCGGTCAAACAGGCCTCCTATGATTCCTTGAGCAGCCTGGATAACCGCCGCCTGGCCGCTTGCCGACGCGCCGCCGACCGTAAAGGCCGGCCCTTTTATCCCAAATTGCTCCGTGCAAAGCCCCGACAAATCACTATCCATAAAAGAAAGCCCGTATGTCGGATTTACAAATTGCGGCGTTTCACCGTTTTTCTCAAAGGCCTGCAGCAATTCGCGCTGCGTCATATTCGACCCGCCGATGATCAGACCGGTGCGGCTGTGATCAGCGCCGTCTAATTGAGCGTCATGCCACGCTTCATATAAAGCGATAAGCGCCGTCTTTCCTGATAATGCGGCCCTTCGGTACAAGCGCTTCGACAGCGCGTCCGGCGGCGTTAATTCGCTAAGCTCCGCGCCGATAAACGAACTGCCTTTCTGCCGGCCGGGGCGTTTCATCACATCAAAGGCGTGCCGCCCCTCCATGAGCGCAGCGAGAAACGCCTCCTTGCCTTGTCCGACCGCGGTTAAGACTCCGATTCCTGTAATGCTGATGTCTGACGTGCCATTATTTCTCCTCGACATGTGTCCGTTCTCCCATCTTTATGTATTGGAAGCTATGAAGAAAAATCTTGATACAGTGCTTTGAAAATATCGCGCGAATGTCTGATCTGTTCCGAAGGCACGCTGAAAGATAATCGGAAATAGCCGCTTTTTCCAAATCCGCTGCCGGGTACGATCAATAGTTTGTATTTCTGTGCGGCATGCATGCAGAACGCCACCTCGTCTTCAATCGGTGATTTCGGAAAGACGAAAAAGCCTCCTTTCGGCATTTCAAATTCGAAGCCGGCTTCTGTGAGGATGTCCACCATAAGGTCTCTCCGCTTTCTGTAAGGTTCAGCGTCAATCGAAAGATCATCCATTTTCGCCACGGCGCGCTGCATCATGACCGGAGCGTTCACAAAGCCGAGCGTCCGGTTGCAGAAAACGAACGCATCCGTCAGAAGATCGCCCTCAGGCATTTGGGCGTCCGCCGCGATATACCCGAGCCTTTCCCCCGCAATGCCGAGATCTTTACTGAACGAACTGACTAAAATCACGCGGTGATACGCCTGAAACGGATTCGCCTGCTCTTCTCCGTAAATCAGCTGGCTGTACGGTTCATCAAATAAAATAAATATGCTTTGGCCGTTCCGCTCTTCGGCTTCTTTTAATAAGGCGCCCAATTCGTTAAGGTTTTTCTGGCTGAGCACAGTCCCCGTCGGATTATGCGGCGTATTGACGATCAGTCCTTTCGTACGGGGGGTGATCGCACCTTTAACCGCTTCAATATCAATCTCAAATGAGTCAGTCAGCGGGCAGATGACGGGTCTGCCGCGGTAATTTTCAACATACGCTTTATATTCCGCAAAATAAGGCGAAAGAAGGATGACTTCTTCCTCCGGGTTTAAAATGCTCTTCAGCGCGACATTCAGCGCCCCGCCGGCTCCGACCGTCATAACTGTATGCCTGGCGGAAATTTCTGTCTGAAACCGCTCTGACAAAAAGCGGGCAACCTTTTCTCTCGCCTCCGGAAGCCCTTGGTTTTGTATGTATCCGTGCCGTCCTGTTTCAGCCGCTTCGCATAGCGCCTTTTTAAATGTTTCAGGCGGCTCCGCAACCGGATTTCCTATCGAAAAGTCAAACACCTTATCGGCGCCGAACTCTTTTTTCAGCCGAGCGCCTTCATCAAATAGTTTGCGTATCCATGAACCTTTCTCCAGATTCTGTGTCACTTCCCTTGATAAACCGGCCACTGTCATCTGTCCCTTCTGTCTTTTTCTGCCGTTTCTATTTACAATGATTATGAAAGATTTACATGGCGCAGTCAACGCTTTTTCAGACAGCCTGCCGCCCCGTTTCAGGAGAAAGACGGAAAACAATAAACTTGTGCAAACTCCCCTTCATATATTAAACTATTCTCATAACTATAACGTGATGGTTGGGGAGGGATTTAGATGGGGCTGAGACTTATCGCATCAGTGAATTAGCAGAGCTTGCCGGTGTAACGAAACGCACGGTGGATTACTACACAAACCTCGGGCTTTTAAAGCCTGACAGGTCTTGTTCGAACTATCGTTACTACGATACACTTGCACTTAATCGGTTAAAGTTTATAGTCGCTTGTAAAAAGCAGCGATTGGCCCTGTCTGATATAAAAGATCGACTGGAGAACCAGTTTCCCTCTTCAGCCCTGCCTGACGATGTTGGAAATCTGGCATCGGAAATTGATCACATGAATCAAAACATCTCCGGGATCTTGAATCGGTTTGAAAAGCTTGAACCAGAGGAGCGCGCCCAGCTGAAAAAAAGGCTGGCTCCTGAAAAGCTTGCAGTGCTTCAATCATTTATGCTGCTGTTAAGTTAAACCATTATCTTACTAACAGGAGGTGTTACCTTCATCTTCCCAAAAGAAGTGAAGGTTCTAATTGGACATTGTGAATTTGATTTTAGTCGCGGTTTTAATCGCGCTGACGGCATTTTTCGTAGCATCTGAGTTTGCGATAATCAGAATCAGAGGCTCACGGGTTGACCAGCTTATAGCAGAAGGAAATAAAGCCGCAATCGGTGTCAAAAAAGTGACCACGCATTTAGATGAGTATTTATCGGCGTGCCAGCTCGGCATAACATTGACTTCCATCGGTCTTGGTGTCTTAGGCGAATCAACGATTGAACGCTTGCTTCATCCGCTTTTCACAAAGATAAACGTACCAAGCTCATTATCGCATATTATTTCATTTATTCTCGCCTACGCGATCATTACATTCTTACACGTGGTCGTGGGAGAATTGGCGCCGAAAACAGTCGCCATCCAGAAAGCGGAAGCCGTTTCAATGCTGTTTTCGAAACCGCTCATTTGGTTTTACCGCATCATGTTCCCGTTTATCTGGCTTCTGAACAACTCCGCCCGTCTTTTAACGAAGATGTTCGGTCTGGAGACGGTGTCTGAAAATGAGCTTGCCCACTCTGAAGAAGAGCTGCGCATCATTTTATCGGAAAGCTATAAAAGCGGTGAAATCAACCAGTCTGAATTTAAATATGTGAACAAAATCTTTGAATTTGACGACAGACTTGCAAAAGAAATCATGATTCCGCGTACGGAAATCGTCAGTCTGCCGCATGATATCAAAATTTCTGAAATGATGGATATCATTCAGATTGAAAAATATACCCGGTACCCTGTCGAAGAGGGTGACAAAGATAATATTATCGGCGTTATTAACATTAAAGAAGTGCTGACCGCCTGCATCAGCGGCGAAGTATCAGTCGACTCGCCGATTACGGATTTTGTCAATCCGATCATCCATGTGATTGAGTCGGCACCGATTCATGATCTGCTTGTAAAAATGCAGAAGGAACGGGTTCATATGGCGATTCTGTCGGATGAATACGGCGGAACCGCGGGGCTTGTCACCGTTGAAGACATTATTGAAGAAATCGTCGGGGAAATCCGTGATGAATTTGATATCGATGAAATCAATGAAATCCGCAAACTCGGCGACGGCCATTACATGCTTGACGGCAAGGTTCTGATTGATCAAGTGAACGAACTCCTCGGCATCCATTTAGAAAATGACGAGGTCGACACCATCGGCGGCTGGTTCCTTACCCAGAAATACGACGTCGAACAATACGACTCGATTATCGAAGAAGGCTGCGAATTTATCATTAATGAAATTGACGGCCACCACGTCGCATATATCGAAGTGAAAAAACTGGCGTTTGATGAATTGCTGGAAACCGCCGAACAAAAAGAAGCATAACAAAAAAGCTTGCGCGTCTGATACAGACGGCAAGCTTTTTTTCATTTACAGTTGTTCAAGTTTTTTCTCAAGCTCTTTAATTCTGGCATTCAGCTCTTCTGTCATGGCCGCAAGCCTCTCCTTCGGCGCAAGATCGGAAAAGTCCTCCAAAAAAATCGGCTCGCCGATGATAAGCCGCATTTTTCCCTTTTTAAACAGCGCTTTTCCCGTAGACGGCCCTTTATATGCGGCCGGAACGAGCGGCGCTTTCCCCATTTGGGCGATGGTCACGGCCCCTCTTTTCAGCGGGACGTCTTCAGAAGTTCTCGTGCCGCTCGGAAAAATCCCGACAATCTTCCCTTCCTTCAGAAGCTTAATCGGCGTTTTAATGCTGCTCGGACCCGGATTTTCACGATCAACCGGAAACGCGTGAATCTTCTTTAAAAAACTTCCGATCCACTTTTTCTGAAACAGCTCTTTTTTCGCCATATAATGAATCTGATGGGGCAATATCCCGACACCGAGTGTGAGGACGTCCACCCAGCCCGCATGCGTGCACGCGATAACGAATCCTTTATCAGACGGAAGATTCTCTTTATTGTATACTTTGACTCCTCCGCGCAGAGAAAGAATGAATTTGATGGCATTTGCACAAAACTTATACATAACGCACTTCCTTTGTTGTAATGATCAAAAGTGTTCTCTCTCTATTATAACAATATTTTTTATTACCTGGTACTAATAAATATATTTTTCCTCCGCCGATCTCTATCTTTTATGACGGATTTTGGGTACTATAGAGAAATGGTGTTTGATGAGGTGAAAATGAATTTAAGCCGTTTGCATGGAACGTGCAACTTTAAACCTTTCTTATGCGTGTATAACATAGAGGGGAGAAAAGGCAGTGACGATCGATGAAATTTACCAAATGTATATGAATGATGTTTACCGGTTCCTGCTCTCCATGACAAAAGACAAGCATCTCGCTGAAGATTTGCTGCAGGAAACCTTTATGAGGGCATACATACACATTCACTCCTACGACCACAGCAAAGTAAAGCCATGGCTTTTTCAAGTGGCGAGAAATGCGTTTATAGATTATGTCAGAAAACATAAAAAGGAAGTGACCATTTCCGATGACTTAATTGGGAGCCTTTTTCAGACGGCTGTTCAAAGCCCGGCTCATCAGATTGAAATCAAGGAAGTGCTGACAGGGTATATGTCCGAACTTCCCGACAATTATCGGGAGGCCTTAACACTGTATTATTTAAAAGAACTGAATTACAAAGAAGCATCCCATATTATGAATATTTCAGAGGCTAATTTTAAAAGTGTTTTATTTCGTGCCAGACAGCGGCTGAAAGCACTTTATAATAGAGGTGTTAATGATGAATGAAGAATTTAAAAAGCGTTTTTACCAATACAAAAATGGAGAAATGAGCGACCGGGAAATGGCCGCCTTTGAAGAAGAGCTGGAAAAGCTGGAAGTCTATCAGGAGTTGATTGAAAGCGAAATGCAGGACGACCGGGAATGGGACGTCGGCATCAGCCCGGAAAAACAGAAGGCCATTTTGTCATACGGAAAACGCAAATCGTATTTGCGGATTTCAGTTCTCGCCGTCATCTCCACTTTGATGATTTTGCCGCTTTGCACTTTGGGAAGCTACCTCTATTACGGTCTGGGAGGAAAGGAAAGCACCGGCAATCAATTAATGGAAACCGCGGCCGTGACGGTCGCGACCACCATGCCGAACGTCCTCGTCGATACCTCCGGACTGAAAAGCCAGGTGAAGCTGTTTGGAATGAATACAGAATTTCCGCTGCAAAAGCAGATCGGCACAAAAACGAAATCCGTCGGCGGAGAACGGATTGAAATGTTTTTAGATACGGTCAAATCGCCTGCCGTTAACTACTATGATCTAGACGCGGCACAGGCAAAGCATTATTTTGCCCATCCTTCCGGCTTAAAGGAACGCACGATTGACAAAGCCGGACAGACATTGAAAAAATTGCCTGAAGGAAGCGTGGCGGAGGTCTATCTTTCTTATGACCGGGCCTACCCTTCTTCTCAAGTATATTCAACTTTTAAAAAATACGATGTGAAGTTTTTATGGAACGCGGTCGAAACGGAGAAAAATCTGAAAGACAGTCCTTATGCCGAGCCGTTAGGATTTCCCGGGAAAGATTCCAAGATGGTGTCCTCTTTCGAAACGCAAGGACAGACAGACCGTGAACAATTTATCAATGCCCTTGAATTTATGTCCCGCCATAAAAAATGGGCTCATGCAATATCGAAACGCAAAGACATGAATCTTGGCAGCCGAATCGACTATGTTGAACATCACGGAATGAACGTATACGGCTCTGTCGTGACGGGGCCGACAAAAGAAATCGAACGTCTGCTGAAAAATAAAACAGTAAAAGCAGCAAACATCGGTGAGGTGGAATTATGGAATTGGTAAGAATTTTTAAAGAGCATAATGTTTTCGGCTGGATATCAGTCGGTACCGCGATTTTGTCGCTGCTGCTTTTGAACGTGGCAATCATCAGCAATGTGACTTTCTATTCTTATCAGATGCTGCCGTTTGCGATGGCCGCCGTGCCGTTCGGCATCATTGAGCTGTTTATTAAAAAAGGACGGACGGGCCCGGGACTGCTCGGTGTCATCCTCAACCTTTTCGTCATTGTTTGTGTATATACGATCGTTGCCGTTGATACGAATCTGCAATTCGGTTTTTAAACATAAAAACAGGCCCTTTTACGGGGGCCTGTTTTTTTAAAATGAAAGAACGCCGATTAAATGCAGCAATACGACGATGATAGCCAGCGGCACGAGGTATTTCAGAAGGAAATACCACACCTGAAAGAAACGATAGCCGATGGCGGAACCGCTTTTCATCTCGGCGAACAGCTCCCGCTTCGGTATTTTCAGCGGGATGAAGATTGATATTAATAAAGCGCCGAGCGGAATCAGCACATTGCTCACTGTGAAATCCGCTAGATCAAAAAACGTTTTTCCGAACAAATGAACATCACCGAGCACACCGTATGATAAACACGACGGAATTCCGACTAAGAAAATGAGCAGACCGCTTGTCCACGACAGCTTCTTCCTTTTCGTTTCATCACCTTTCCCGACAGTCGCTACGATAATTTCCACCATCGAAAAGGCCGAAGTCAGCGCGGCAAAGAAAAAGACCGCCAGAAAGCTGATAAAAAACAGCGAGCCGAACGGCAGCCGGTCAAACACAGCCGGCAGTACGGTAAACAGCAGTGTAGGCCCTTCATCCGGTTTAAATCCGAACGAAAAAACCGCCGGAAAAATGGCCAGTCCCGCAAACAGCGTGACGAGCACATTCATCACAACAATGGAACCCGCCGATCCCGGAAGGTTTTGGGTTTTCGGCAGATACGAACTGTATGTCACCATGACCGAAACGCCGAGCGTTAATGTAAAGAACGCCTGTCCTAAAGCATATAGGATGGATTCCGGCGTCAAATCTTCAAAGTGCGGAACCAATAAAAATCTAATCCCCTCAACGGCATGATCGAGCGTGACTGATCGCAGCACAAGCAATAGAAACAGCACGAATAAAACCGGCATCAGCACCGCACTGACACGTTCAATCCCTTTCTGCACGCCTTTTGCGACGACCGCAACTGTCAAGATCATAAATACAAGCTGCGCGGCGAGAGTCTGGATCGGATTTTCAATGACCGTCCCGAACACCGTTCCGTACTGCTCCTGAGTGAGCCCGGATAAAGAACCCGTAACAGCTTTTAACACATAAAGCAAAATCCACCCGCCGACAACACTGTAAAAAGACAAAACTAAAAAACAGGCCGCCACACCCACATAACCCGTGAGGTGCCATACCGACTTCGGCGCGGCTTGTTTGTAGGCATCAATCGCATTTGTCTGGCTCCGTCTTCCGAAAATAAATTCACCGAGCAAAAGCGGATAGCCTAAAAGCACGGTAAAGAGGACGAATACAAGAAAAAAAGCGCCTCCTCCGTTCGTACCCGCTACGTAAGGGAACTTCCAAATGGCTCCCAGGCCGATCGCCGAACCGGCAGCGGCCATAATAAATCCTATTTTTGAGGCCCATTGAACCCTTTTTTGGTCAGACACGACTTTCCACTTCCCTTCCGCCCTATATTATCCCTTATTCACTGCGATAACTTAAGCCCATTTCAATATGTTTCATTATTCCGAAAAATAAAAAGGAGCGGCGGGTGCCGCTCCTTACAAATCCCCGTTTAATTTCGAATGCTTTCTCGAATATAAGAAATAAATCACCAGACCGATGATCAGCCAGATAAAGAAACGGAATATGGTGGTGGCGCCAAGGTTAATAATTAAAAATACGCAGAACAGAATGGATAATATCGGAATAAAGGGAACCCCCGGACATTTAAAAGCTCTTGGCAGATCAGGCTGTTTCTTTCTCAATACGATAACCGCTACTGAAATCAGGACAAATGCGGCAAGCGTGCCGATGTTCACCAGCTTCGCCAGCTCATCAAGCGGGACGAGTGAGCCGAGTAATGCCGACAGGATGCCGAACACCCATGTCACCACGTGCGGCGTTTTATGCTTCGGATGGACTTTTGAAAGCGCCCCCGGCACCAAACCGTCACGGGACATGGCAAACATCACCCTCGTCTGGCCGTACAGCATGACGAGCATCACCGTTGTCATTCCCAACACTGCACCGATATCAATAATCCCGGCCACCCAATTCTGTCCGGCCATCTGCAGGACGAGAGACACGGGATGGTCAACGCCTTCAAAGCGGGCAAACGGAACGACGCCCGTCATAATCGCCGATACGGTCACATACAGCACAGTGCAGACGATTAATGAAAAGATAATTCCTTTCGGCAGATCCTTCGCCGGATTTTTCGTTTCTTCAGCGGCGGAAGAGACGGCGTCAAAACCGATAAAAGAGAAGAAAACGAGCGCCGCGGCACTGAAAACACCGCCGAACCCCATCGGTATAAACGGCTGCCAGTTGTGAGGTTTGACATATACGGCCGCAACGGCGATAAACAATAGAACAACCAGAACCTTCAAAATGACCATAATATTATTGACCCGCTTCGATTCCTTAATGCCTAAGTACAGGAGGAATGTAATCGCAAGCACGATAACAAATGCGGGGAGATTAAAGAATGTGACCGTGCCTTTAATAGATCCCGGCGCGGCCGTTAATGCGGTCGGAAGATGAATGCCGAAGCCCGCCAAGAATGATTGAAAATAGCCGGACCAGCCGACCGAAACCGCGCTGACGGCGAGCATATATTCCAAGATTAAATCCCATCCGATGATAAATGCGAGAAGTTCACCCAGTGTCGCATAAGTAAACGTGTAGACGGAACCGGAAACCGGGACGCTTGAAGCAAATTCGGCATATGATAAAGCCGCAAATAAACACGCAAGAGCGGCGATGACAAATGAAACGGTCAGCCCCGGCCCCGCCGTGACAGCGCCTGTTCCGGTTAATACAAAAATTCCCGTTCCGATGATGGCCCCTATCCCCAGAAGGGTCAGATCAAAGGCCCCTAACTCTCTTTTCAGCGACTTTTCCCCGCCCGTTGCGGCAAGCAGGTCCTGAATGCTTTTCTTTCTGAATATGCTCCCCTTCATCTGCTTCACTCCTTGTAAATCAATATATATTAGAATATTCAGATAACAATAGCAATAATGACTAAATTCTTATTTTTCGCATGAAATGTTTCAGCACATCATTCCTTTCTCCTACATCATATTATAGCGAAAAATATAAAAATGAAAATAACTTTTTGAAAATTCTATATATTATTTCAGTTTTCATAAAACAGAACTCAGCGGATTCTCTGCTGTGAAATATTAACATTAGTGATTCGGCTGGAGACTTCCATTTTTTAAAAATCGTATTCATATGTAATCAAATAAAAATCCCGCACTTTTTAAAAGCGCGGGATAAGACTTGCGTATTATGTTGAAATAAACCTGCCGCCATTTACGTGAATGGTCTGCCCAGTCATATAGGAAGATTCGTCTGAAGCCAGAAGCACGTAAGCTCCGGCGTGTTCCGCAGGCTGTCCCGGTCTTCCCATCGGAGTGTCCAGACCGTGCTTTTCCACCTTTTCTTCAGTAAACGTTGCCGGAATCAGGGCGGTCCAGATCGGCCCGGGGGCCACCGCATTTACTCTGATCCCCTGATCGGCCAATGACATCGCCATTGAACGCGTAAAGGAAACGATGCCGCCTTTCGTGCACGAATAGTCGATCAATGATGTGTCTCCCTGATAAGCGGTAATCGACGTTGTATTAATGATGGCGCTCCCTCTTTTGAGATGAGGCAGCACAGCTTTAGTCATATGAAACATAGAAAACATGTTTGTACGGAATGTCTTCTCCAGCTGTTCAGCCGTAATATCAAGAATCCCGTTTTGCGGATGCTGCTCAGCCGCATTATTAACGAGAATATCTATTTTTCCGTAGTGATCTAAGACTTGCCGGACCGCCTTCTGACAATGCGCCTCATCACCGACGTCTCCCGGAATTAACAGGCATTCGGCCTGGTATTCTTCCGCACGCTTTTTCGTTCTCTCGGCATCGGCATGTTCGTCTAGGTACAGGATGGCAAGATCCGCCCCTTCCTTCGCGTAAGCGATCGCAGCCGCTGCGCCGATGCCGCTGTCTCCGCCCGTGATGACGGCGACTTTTCCTTTTAATCTGCCCGATCCTTTTACATCCGGGTCCTCCAAGAGCGGTTTTGGCTCCATGTCTGACTCAATGCCGGGCTGGCGGTTTTGCACCTGCGGCTTTTGTCCTTCCGTCTGTCTGTCCATCGGATTCATATTCTCACACTCCTGCAATTGGTATTACTGAGACGATACCACGCAGTGCGGGGAATTAAACGGACAAATATGCCGGTAATTAAAGCTGCTGAGCCGTTTCGGGAAAAGCGCCGGTGTATTTCGCAGACGGCCTGTAAATCATGTTGTCAGCGGACTGTTCAAGCACATGTGCGCACCAGCCTGCCATTCTGCTTGCTGAAAAGGTCGGCGTAAATAAATCATTGTCGACATCAATGGCCTGCATCACAGCCGCTGCGTAAAACTCCACATTCGTATACAGCTTCCGTCCGGGCTTATATTGCTCTAACAAGCGGATGGCTTCCTTCTCCACATAAAGCGCCAAGTCAAGCGACGGATCATTTCCTGCCACTTCTTCAGCCTTTATGCGCAGCGCTTCCGCCCGCGGGTCTTTTGTTTTGTACACCCTGTGCCCGAAGCCCATCAGGCGTTCTCCCCTCATAAGCTTCGCTGTCAAATACGCTTCTGCATTTTCTTTTTCCCCGATGTCTTCAAGCATTTTCGTGACACCTGAAGGAGCGCCTCCGTGCAGCGGCCCTTTCATCGTACCCAGTGCGGCAGTGACGGCAGACACTAAGTCCGATTCAGTCGAAACGGTGACTCTCGCCGAAAAAGTCGATGCATTCATCCCGTGCTCCATCGCCAGAATCATATACGTCTCAAGCGCTTTCTTTTGGGCTGCGGACGGCTGCCTGCCTGTCAGCATATACAAATAGTTTTCAACGTGTCCGTATCGCGCCTCAGGTGACAGCGCTTCCTGCCCTTGTTTACGGCGGTATCTGTACGCAATAATCGTCGGTGTGACGGCAATCAGTTTAATCGCTTCTTCCGGCTTGGGCGGATATGTAAATGAATCTGTGCCCAAACCCGAAACAGCCGTTCTCAGCACCGCCATGTCGTCCATTTCATCCGGAAGCGTTTCCAGTAAGCCGATCAAATGTTTCGGAAGCCCGCGCTCGGCTGCAAGTTCTTCCTGAAACGCAAGCAATTGCCGCTCATCAGGAAGCGCCCCGTTCAAAATGAGATACGCCGCTTCTTCAAAACTGAATTGCAATGCGATATCCTTCGCGTCATAGCCGCGATATATTAAATGCCCCTTTTCTCCGTCAATGTGGCTGATCGCCGTTTCTGCACAAGTAATCCCTTTCAATCCACGATAAATCAATTTCATTCCCCCTTATCCTCTTTCTGTTATTATAGTAAATATAATATTTAAAAAATAATGAATATTTTTAAGGGAATTAATTAAAACTTTTAATCAGAGGAGTGCATCTATGGATTTTAAATGGCTTCACACCTTCGTCACCGCGGCAAAATACGAGAATTTCAGAAAAACGGCGGAAACGCTTTTTTTATCTCAGCCGACCGTCACCGTTCATATAAAATTATTAGAGAAAGAAATCAGCTGCAAGCTGTTTCAGCGGAGCGGCCGGAAAATACAATTGACGGAAGAAGGAAAAGCATACGTGCCGTTTGCCATGAGACTTTTGGAAGACTATGAAAACAGCATGGCGGAGCTGCACAGGGTGCGCCAGGGCTACTCGCACACGCTAACACTCGCTGTTTCGCCGCTTATCGCCGACACCGTTCTCCCGTCTGTCATGAAGCGTTATACAGAGGACAATAAAGAAACCGAAATGACGGTCACCATTTTCGAATCGGAAGAAATCGCCTCTCAAATCAGAAACGGCTCAGCCGATATCGGACTGAGCTGCTTAAAGGTGCAATCATCTTCCCTCACTTGCCTCCCCCTGTACAATGACCCAGTTGTCCTCGTCGCGCCACCCGGCCGAAAACCCGGGACAGGGAAGGCGGATGAAGTGAAAGACCTGTTCGGACAATATCTGCTTTTGACCCATAACCATCCTGACTATTGGGATGATTTGCTCCGCCAGGTCAGAATACAGTTCCCTTTCGTCAGAACAATGAAGGTGACACAGACGCATATTACGAAACGATTTATTAAAGAGGGGCTGGGCGTCTCATTTCTGCCGCTGTCAGCGGTACGGTCCGAACTCGCCGCAGGCAGCATGATTGAAATTCCGTGCGAATTCGCCCAGATGCCGAGCGCGGGCGCGTACGCCATCGCCCTCTATGAAAATGAAAAAAAGAAAACCTTTTTAGATTTTTTATCACATTTTCATTTTTAGGTGAAACAAATGGAGCTCTGCCCCGTCTAAATAAAAAACCCGTTCGGATGAACGGGTTTCTCTCACTGCTAGAATCTTTTCGCGCCCAGGTAGCGCGGCTTCCAGTAGCTGTTATTCAGATCACTTGTTGTGACGCCGTCAGAACCGGCATGGATGAACTTGTTGTTTCCGATGTACACACCCATGTGTGAAGGGCCGGCTTGATATGTTGTAAAGAAGACGAAGTCTCCTCTTGACGGGCTGGACACGCTCTTCATTGAGCTCCAGTATCCCGCAGTGCTTGTTCTGCCGACACTCGTCTGTTTGTTTAACAGGTACCAGATAAATCCGCTGCAGTCAAAGCCGGAAGTCGTTGTTCCGCCCCATACATACGGCGTGCCGATTAAAGATTGCGCATCAGAAATCAGCTTGTTTACATTCAGGCTCGTCTGTGCAATATTATGGCTGGATGAAGGCTTCTTTGATGACGAAGATCCTGAAGACGTTGAACCGGAAGTTGATCCTTTTACTTTAAGCACTTGCCCGATGCGGATCAGGTCCGTTTTTAAACCGTTTAAACTTTTTAATTGGTTTACCGTCATTTTATATTTATTCGCAATTTTCCAAAGGCTGTCGCCTTTTACGACTTTATATGTAGACGATGATGACTTGCTGCCCGAATTTGAACCTGAAGATGATTTACCGTTGATCGAAAGCGTCTGACCGATGTAAATGATATCCGATTTTAATTTGTTCTCAGATTTAATGGAATTAATTGACGTTCCATACCGATTTGAAAGTCCCCATAATGTATCGCCTTTTTTTACCTTAATCGTTTGCGCAGACGCCGCGCCCGCAAACAAAGTCGTCCCCAAAACCACTGCCGTTGTTGCTGTAACAAGTTGCTTTTTCATATTTTCCTCCCCGAATGATTCTATCTATTTTATGTGTCTCTTTTTTAAAGTTTTTATCTGTTTCCTATTATAAGGTTCAATTTCCACTAGAAATAGACTTGACTTCCCGTGACAAATTTCTTACTAATTCGTTTTTAAAAAAATTTTTTAAGGGTATTAAATATTTCAATTTGATTTCAAACGTGACGAAAAACGAGTCAATTTGTCACGTTTTTTTCCTGTGATCCTCGTATTTTGGAAAAACAAAGAAGTTTACTTTCCAAATAACTCCTTGTTAAAAAAATCCTCGTCTTTTTCAAAAAAGTGAATGGTTTTCACCCTTTCTTGAAAACATAAGTTACACCGGAATTTACATTTCTAACAATGTTTCACCTGAAATTTACAGGAGAAACAGGCGCTCTTTACAAACACCCCCTACCATTAGACATGCAGACACGATTAAAGGAGGACGAGTGAGAATGAATCTATTTAAACAGGTTCGATCAAAACTTCTGCCGGCGGCAGCCGTATCCGTGCTGACAGCCGGTCTGATTGCGGGCGCGGGGTTTCAGCACTCTGAACAGGCTGCGGCAAAAAAACAGCCTGACAAAAACGAGATCAGAAACGTCATCTTCATGGTCGGCGACGGAATGGGCGCTCCCTATATGAACGCCTACCGTTCGGTCATTAACAAAGGAAAGCCTTCGGATGGTATGAAACTGACGGCATTCGACCCCAATCTCGCCGGTATGATGATGACTTATCCTGACGATCCTGATTCCAATATTACCGATTCCGCGGCGGCTGGCACGGCAATGGCTACGGGCGTGAAAACGTATAACGCGGCGATCGGAGTCGATAAAAAAGGAAAGCGGGTCAAATCCGTCCTCGAAGAAGCGAAACAAAGAGGGAAATCCACCGGACTTGTCGCAACTTCGGAGATTGCCCACGCCACCCCTGCGGCATTCGGAGCCCATAACAAATCCCGAAAGAATATGGATGACATCGCAAGCAGCTACTTTGATGACCGCATCAACGGAAAACAAAAAGTCGATGTGCTCCTCGGAGGCGGCAAATCAAACTTTATCCGTAAAGACCGCAATGTAACAAAGGATTTCAAAAAAGCGGGATACAGCTATGTGACATCAAAACAGGAGCTGAAAAAAGATCGTAACAAGAAGATTCTCGGCCTGTTTGCCGATGGCGGACTCGATAAAGCAATCGATCGGTCAAACGCCGTCCCTTCATTAGAAGACATGACAACGGCGGCGATCGACAGGCTGAACAAGAATAAAAAAGGGTTCTTCTTAATGGTCGAAGGCAGCCAAATAGACTGGGCGGGACATGACAATGATATAGTCGGCGCAATGAGTGAAATGAAGGATTTTGAAAAAGCATATAAAGCAGCGATCGCATTTGCCAAAAAGGACAAACATACGCTTGTCGTTGCCACGGCTGATCATACCACCGGCGGATTGACGATCGGCGCAAATGACGATAAAAACTGGCATGTTGAACCGATTCTTGCCGCCAAGAAAACCCCGGCATTTATGGCTGACCAAATCAAAGCGGGCAAATCCGTATCTTCCGTGCTTGCGCGTTATACAGACCTGAAATGGTCAAAAGCTGAAATTAAACAGATCGAAACGGCCGCAAAACAGGATGCTGACAAGAGCGTCTACAAATCGATCATTAAGCTTTTTAATGCGAAAACCAACAGCGGCTGGACAACCGGCGATCATACGGGCGAAGAAGTTCCCGTTTACGCATACGGTCCGGGAAGAGAGTCATTTACGGGGCTTTTAAACAACACGGACCAGGCCAAAAAGATTTTTCACATCCTGAAACACGGAAAATAAAAAAGGATGCGGGGGTTTCCCCGCATCCTTTCTTCTTTTACAGATATCTCCGGTGCACTCCTTTGCCGTCATACGAGAACATCACTTCTCTGTCTTCAAGAACAGATTCGATGTGCACGCTCCTGCCCCACAGCTGGTACAGATACGGCAGCACTTTCTCCAAGTATTTCAGATCAAGCTCAATTCCCTCATACCAATGTTTAATATAAAGCTCATTATTCTTCAGGTAATCCCCGTCATTGACGGTCAGATAAGGAAATCCCCCGTTGACCCGCATGTTCACGAGCTGGTCGCGCACGGCCTTCCATTCTTTGTCGATCACTTTATAGTCCCTGCCCTGCTTTTGGAATAAATACAAATCCTCACGCATGACGAGATCTTTCGTCAAATAATTGCGGATAAATGAGATATCCGATTCAATTTCCCTGACCTCAAACATTTTCTCGCGGCCGGAACCGGGCTTTACCCCTGTTTTTTTCATTTCATCTGTCGGGTTGTCATAACGCTCTTCGATGTCTTCAAAAATTTTCAGCCCTAAATAATACGGGTTGATTCCCGTTTTTGACGGCTGAACGACGCCTGCGTTCAGCTTCGCAAATTCGATGGCTTCATCTGAAGTCAGGTCAAGCTCGCGGATAATCCGCTGATGCCAATAGGATGCCCAGCCTTCGTTCATGATTTTCGTTTCCAGCTGAGGCCAGAAATACAGCATTTCTTCTCTCATCATGGTTAAGATGTCACGCTGCCACGGTTCAAGCTCTCGCGAATGTTCCTCGATAAACAGCAGAATATCTTTTTCCGGCCGGGGCGGAAACGGTTTTTTCCCTTTTTTCTTTTTCACCTGCTTCGGCTTATCCATTCCCCATAAATCATCGTAAGGCGATGC
Source organism: Bacillus sp. JK62 (assembly GCF_053663455.1). Lineage (NCBI taxonomy): Bacteria > Bacillati > Bacillota > Bacilli > Caryophanales > Bacillaceae > Bacillus > Bacillus sp. JK62. Next base: position 75,078 of record NZ_JBSJQA010000003.1, on the reverse strand, counting down.
CGCGGTTTCTTCTTCGTCCTCCTCTTCGTCATCGACGCTCCACAGCAGCTTCGGCCTGACGAGCGACGGATCGATATGCTCCTGAATCGCCAGAATGGCATCTAAAAAGGACTCCACCTCTTTTATCCCTTGAATTCTTTCATAATGCTTAATCCGCTCCGCCGCAGCCGCCATACTCTCAACCATGTCCCGGTTCGTATTTTGAAAGCGGCAGTTATTTTTGAAAAAATCACAATGGGCAAGAACATGGGCTACAATTAATTTATTTTGGATCAGCGAATTGCTGTCCAGCAAAAAAGCGTAGCAAGGGTTGGAATTAATGACAAGTTCATAAATTTTGCTCAAACCGAGATCATAATGGAGTTTCATCTTATGAAATTGTTTGCCGAAACTCCAGTGGCTGAATCTCGTCGGCATGCCGTACGCGCCGAATGTATAAATAATTTCAGCCGGGCAAATTTCATATCTCATCGGGTAGAAATCAAGGCCGAAACCCTTTGCAATGTCGGTTATTTCCTCAATTGCCCGCTGTAAACCTTTTGTCTCCTCCGCGTTCAAGCGAATCCCCCCTACTTGGACTTATTTATAATGTATGACCCCTCCTCTCAAAAGATGAAATAACAGGCCGGTTTCCGACTGAAAACTTTCGGCACATCCGCCCCGTTTGCTTTATATGTAAGTGGGTAAAACACACACCATACCCCAAAAAGAAAAGGAGCGATTCTACTTGAATACAGCAGACATGCTTACGACGTATCTCAGCAAACTCCCGAATCTGATCATTGCACTGCTCGTCCTGCTTATCGGCTGGGGCATTGCCAAAATCATTGAAAAAGCCGTATACAAAGGCCTGCAAAAAACAAAAATCGACGACAGGCTGTTCGCCGAAAAAAAGCCGGCGCGCTATTCCTCAGAAAAAGTCATCAGTAAAGTCATTTATTTTATCGCATTAATCATCGTTTTTATTCTATTCTTTAACATTCTGCATCTGACAACCGTGGCTTCGCCTTTTGTCAGCATGCTGTCGGCGATAACGGCGGCTGTGCCGAGCGTTTTAAAAGCCGGCTTGATTCTGCTCGTGGGCTGGGCGGCCGCTTCGCTTTTCAGCTATCTCGTCAAAAAAGCGGGCATGAAACTCGCTGAAAACGGCCGGCTCAGAAAATGGACAATGGTGTCTGAAGAAGCGGAGATGAGCAGATCCGTTACGGCTGCTTCACGAATCGTTTTTTACTTCGTCTTGCTCTTGTTCCTGCCCGGCGTCTTGTCCGCTCTCCAGATCAGCGGAGTATCAGGGCCGTTTACAAATATGATCCAAAGCGTTTTGTCCTTTATACCGAAATTATTCGCCGCGGCGCTGATTGTTTTAATCGGCTGGCTTGTTGCCCGTCTCGTCCGTGATATCGTCACAAACTTTCTGGCGAGTATCGGAACGGAAAGGCTCGCCGCACGTATGGGGCTTTCTATTTATCTGAAGGATACGAGCCTGTCGGCAATCATCGGAACGATTGTCTACGTGCTGATTTTCATTCCGGTGATCATCTCTGCGCTTGACCGGCTTGATGTGGCGGGTATTTCTGAACCGGCGTCAGCCATGCTGCACACGGTCTTCACAATGCTCCCTAATATCATCATCGGTATTGTGCTGATCATCGCCGGCATCTGGGTCGGAAAATGGGTCAACAGCATTGTATCCGGGCTCCTGCACCGGGCCGGTTTCGACTCTCTTCTCGGTAAAATGGGCTTTGAACAGGCGGGCACCCCGAAGCTGACGCTTTCTCAGACGGTCGGCATGATTGTTCAGATCATCATCGTCCTGCTCTTTACGGCAGAGGCGCTGCAGCTTGTTCATCTCGAATTTCTCGTCGTTATCGCAACCGGTATTATCGCTTACCTGCCTAATGTTCTGGCCGCTGTATTTATTCTCGGAATCGGACTTTTGGCCGGACAGCTCGTCAGCAGGCTGCTTGCCGGCATGCTGAGCGGAAAGGAATTCAGATTCCTGGCGCCGCTTGCGAAATATACCATTATCACTCTCTCAATCTTTATGGCGCTGGATCAGCTCGGTGTCGCCGACACGATCGTAAATGCCGCGTTTATTCTGATTCTGGGCGGTTTCGCGCTTGCCTTCGGACTTTCATTCGGGCTTGGCGGAAAAGAATTTGCCTCCCGTTATCTCGCAAAATTGGATCGCAAAATTGAAAAACATCAATCGGCTGACGATCGTAAGCCGCCGATGTCTTAACGAAAAAAACGTGTGCTCAGAAGGAGCGCACGTTTTTTTTAAAAAGTTAAGGGAGCAAATTCCTTTTTTTTCATTTTAGATTCATATATGATAGACTGTAACAGAAGCAAAATCTCTTTTTTCGAGGTCATTCTATGAAATTAACGAACTATACCGATTACTCTTTACGCGTTTTGATTTTTTTGGCTTCCAGACATTCCGACGAACTTTCCAACATAAAAGAAATCGCAGATACTTATTCCATCTCTAAAAACCACCTCATGAAAGTCATTTACCGTCTCGGCCAGCTCGGGTATGTCGAAACGATCCGGGGCCGGGGAGGCGGAATTCGATTAGGAATGACACCGGAAGACATAAACATTGGAGAAGTCGTTCGACATACAGAAGACGACTTTAACATCGTAGAATGCTTTGACTCCAAAAAAAATCTCTGTATCATATCTCCCGCCTGCAACTTAAAGAACCTTCTGAATGAAGCCCTGCAAGCTTACCTGGCCGTTTTAGACAAATATACGTTAAGGGATCTGGTCAAAAACAAAGAGGAGATTATGAGACTGCTCAGAAGCTGAAGGAATGTCCGCATTCCTTCTTTTTTTATGCCGGCATAAGAAAAAAGGACTATTTCTATTAATATGATAAACGATTGCAGACAAGTGCCGATATAAAGATTATCATTACTGATATCCTCACCTTGCGGCTGCAACGAATGGGGATAGAAAAATTATCGCAGGAAAAGGGAGATTCACTATGAAAAAAAAGGTAGCGGTCGGTTTGACTGCATCTGCGATCGTCGGGTCTGCGTTAGCTGTAACACCGGCAGAAGCACAAACGATTAAGGTTAAAAGCGGAGATTCATTATGGAAGCTTGCCCAAAACTACAATACAAGCGTGGATGCCATTACATCAGCGAATCATCTAAAATCCACCGTTATTTCTATCGGGCAGACGCTCACCATCCCTAACGGCAAATCAGATTCCGGCAGCAAAAAGCCATCTTCAAAGAACAGCGGCACGACTAAAAGCGTTTATACAGTGAAAAACGGCGATTCGCTGTGGCTGATCGCATCTGATTTTAAAATGTCCGTACAGGAACTGAAAAAATTGAACGGTCTGACAAGCGACTTAATCCGCGCCGGACAGAAGCTGCAAGTGACGGGGAAAGTTTCCTCAAGCACCGATCAGAAAAAAACCGCGCCGGGCAGCAGCTCAAACAGCAGCAAAAATCAGTCATCATCTTCCGGGACCTATAAAGTAAAACTCGGCGATTCCCTATGGAAGATCGCAAACAGCGTCAATATGACCATTGCGGAACTCAAAGTATTAAACAACTTAAAAACGGATACGATCTACGTAAACCAAGTCCTGAAAACAAAAGGAACGTCTTCTTCGGGAAACACGCCGTCAAAAGACAATTCAAACCAAAATAAAAACCAGACGCAAACGTCCTCCTATACAGTAAAAAGCGGAGACTCACTCTGGAAAATCGCAAACGCATACAATATGACGGTTCAGCAAATCAGAAGCATCAACAAACTGACGTCAGACATGCTGCGGGTCGGACAAGTGCTGAAGCTGACCAAAACGTCTTCTTCCGGCTCTTCGTCTTCACCGTCAGCTCCGAACCAGTCCGGAAATACAGGGAAAACCACTACATATACCGTGAAAAGCGGGGATTCTTTATGGGTGATCGCCCAAAAGTTCAATGTAACCGCCCAGCAGATCCGCGAGAAAAACAATCTGAAAACAGACGTTCTACAAATCGGACAGAAGCTGACGATTACCGGGCAGCAGACAAACACGACACCGAATCAGTCCGGCAGCACAGGCGGCACAGGTTCAACAAGCGCGAAGATTAATGTAATGATCGATGCCGCAAAAGCTCAGCTGGGCGTACCGTATGTATGGGGCGGGACGACGCCGAGAGGCTTTGACTGCAGCGGTTTCATTTATTACGTTCTCAATAAGGTCACTTCTGTATCCAGACTTTCAGCCGCAGGCTACTGGAATACGATGACATCAGTCAGCCAGCCGGCGGTCGGTGACTTTGTCTTTTTCTCAACTTATAAAGCCGGACCTTCCCACGTCGGTATTTATCTCGGGAACGGCCAGTTTATTAATGCCAACGATTCGGGTGTCGTTATTTCCAGCATGAACAATTCCTATTGGAAACAGCGCTACCTCGGCGCAAAACGTTTCTTCTGATATCTGATAAGCTGTACGGCCGCATAAGGCTGTGCAGCTTTTTTACAGTCTGAAAATATTGATGCTGATCACGTGTTTTGTTACGGGATGGAAATACACTTCAGCACGGGATGAAAACGTTTCTTTTGCGGTTTGCACCGTTACGCGAAACACGTCTTTCGTCTGTTCCCTGTTCACTTTTGTACGGCCCATGTACGAATAATCGGTAAGCTCGGCCCCCTTGTATTCACGTTCAAGCTGGTTCCATGCGAGCTGTTCCCATTTTTCAACTGACGGATCGAGGTGTTCTGTATGCCCTTTTTCAGCGATAGAGGCAATGAGAATGCCGCAAAACAAGAGGGCAAGCGCAAATGGAAGGGATTTCATCTTTTTGTTCTCCTGAGTCGTTTTTTGTCAATCTTAGCGTGTCCAAAGAAGAGACGGATATGCGGTTTTATTTTATGTCTCCCTCATATTGCTATGCCGCAATGATAAGGACACCAAGTTTTCCCCCGTTGCATCCGGGCTTCGGCGGCATAAACTAACGGAGAACTTCTCATTGAAAGGAGAAGCGTAAGATGGATCATGCCGATTATGATAAAGCCTTGTATTACACACACCGGTCTCAATGGGACAATTTATTAATTTTGATGGTTCGTACAAAAGATGATTTATTATCAAAGCGTATTGAGCACTTTCTGCACGCGTATCATTTCGAATACGATCATGCGGTGCTTGAAAAAGAGCTGTATTCCCTACTCGGGTATATTGATCATGCGACAGAACTCGCTTATGAAGATCAATTAGCCATGCTGACATAAAACAATCCCGGCGTCAGACGCCGGGATTTCTTGTGTTTGTGAACATATTCAGCTCTTCGATCATGTCTTTCAGGCTGACCGCCATATCCTCAGATACGGTCCGGCGCTCCATGTCGATGTGAATCGGGTCTAAGACCAGCTGTTTCGGGATGACATTTGCATAGACGCCCCGCATGACCGTCCGCATATTCGCCAGCGCGTTCATGCCTCCTTTTCCTCCGCCCGCCGCGGCAATGATGGCCACCGGTTTGTATGCCCAGTGATCGCTGCTTAAAAAATCGATGGTGTTTTTTAAAGCGCCGCTCATGCCGCTGTGATACTCGGGAGATAATAAGACGACGGCCGCCGACTTTTTCACCTGCCGCCTTAACTTTTGCACTGAAGACAGCTCGTTCTGTTCTTCTTCACCGTTATAAAGCGGCAGTTCACTTTCGCTCAAATCAATAAAATCGGTATGAAACCGATCTCTGATATAAGAAGCGGCAATTCTAGTCCGCCCGTTTTTTCTCGGTGTGCCGCTGATCACTAATATGCTCATGATTTTACCGCCTTTCCAAAAACATTATATTTTACCGCATACAATGCCGCCTGCGTCCGGTCGGAAAGATTCAGCTTTGACAGCAGGTTGGACACGTGGGTCTTCACTGTTTTTTCTGAAATAAACAGGGCCGCCGCAATTTCCTTATTGCTTTTTCCTTTGGCTATTTCTTGAAGAACATCTTTTTCACGGGGGGTCAGCTGATAATATTTTTCCTTATCCTGGCTATCCTGAACCATATGGGGCAGCACGTGAGGCACAATATCCGCCGACAGCCGGTAACGTCCGGAATACACTTCCCGGAGCGTTTTCACTAAATCATCGGGCTGAGCATCTTTCAGCTGATACGCTTTTGCGCCGGCTTTAAGGGCGGGAATGACGTGCTCCTGATCAGAATAGCTCGTCAAAACGACGATACTGATGTCCGGAAATCGTTCAGCCGCGATTTTTGCCGCTTCTATGCCGTCCATATCAGGCATTGATAAATCCATCAGAATGATGTCCGGCTCCGTCTTTTCAGCTTGCTGAAGCGCTTCAGCACCGGTGGACGCCTCACCGACAACTTCAATGTCTTCCTGAGTGGCGAAGAAATAGCGCAGTCCTTTGCGGACAACATGATGATCATCAGCAATCACAATTTTCATCAATCAGACCTCCTGTCCCGAAACGGAAGCCGAACGGAGACAATCGTTCCGGCGCCAAGCTCGGATTGCAGTGTAAAGCGGCCTCCGATCGCTTCAGCCCGCGCTTTCATGCCGGCCACGCCGAGCGATGGGAGCACAGCATGCGCATCAGCGCTGAAGCCCGCTCCACGGTCGCTAATGTGAAGCTCAGCGCAACCCGGCTTTTTAACGGCGGAAATGATAACCCGGTCCGTTCCCGCATGCTTTTTACAGTTATTCAAGGCTTCCTGGGCGATCCGCCAAAGCGCGTGTTCCTGTTCATCCGTAAGCTCCAGCTCATCCTCCGTTTCACAAACGGCTTCCAGGCCGATAAGAGCGGCATAGCTTTTGATAGACGCATACAGCCCTTTCGTTAAACTTTCCGGCTTCAGCTGCCAAATGAGCGCCCTCATTTCTGTTAGCGCATCCTGAGACAGCTCTTGAATAAACGTAATCATCTGCCGGAGCCGATCATCATCTGTAAAGCTCTTTGCGGCTTTTGCCGTTAAGCTGACAGAAAACAGCATCTGATTGACGGAATCATGCAGCTCTTGCGCAAGTCTGCTTCTTTCCATCAACAGGGCGTTCTGCTGCTCAAATTCGGCCAATTTCATCCGCTGAATCGCCGTTCCGATTTGAAATGCAACCGCTTCAAGCAGATGCAGTTCTTCTTCGTTGAAAAATGTCTTTTCACTTGCGGCGACGTTTAATAAACCGAACTTCCGGCCGCCGTCCTCAAGCGGTACGGTCGCATGATGGGTAATGCCCTCCGTATCGCGGCAGTTCGTCGTCTGTTCCGCAAATTCAATCCGTTTACAATTCATTATGTTTACGGCCTTTGTCAATCCGCCATTGCTGAATTTGGTCAGACAATAGCATTCCCCGCTGCACATGAGTGCATTTTCCCGCTGACCGAGAGCCGGCGGTAAATAAGCGGATGCGGCGAGCGTATAAGACCCGTCCGGCTCAATCAGAAAAATCCACCCTGTCTGCAGCCCGGTCAGGCTGAGCAGTTCGCGGAGCACTTTATCAAGCGCTTCCTTTAAATCGTGGTTTTGGTTTAAGGTTTCCGCAATCGCTTTTAACGTTTTTAACGTTTCTACCGTCGTTTTCGTCAATTTCCCTCACTCCGGCCAATCAGAATTATCCATATTATATCAATTCTTTTCTGTATATTCCTTTGTTTTCAGCATGAATTTTCCTCATACTTTCGGATGAGGCGTATAAAAAAACCGCCGGATGTCGCTTCCGGCGGTTTGTTGTTTATTTCGTTTTTTCCACTATGCCATCCACCGTTTTCATGACGGCTTCAGATAATGCGGCAAGACGCTGTTCGCTGTCTTGTAAAGAAGTCCCCTTCACGGCGAAGTAGAACTTCACTTTCGGCTCCGTTCCTGATGGACGAAGGCAGAACCAAGAGCCGTCTTCAAGGAAATATTTCAGGACATTTGACTTCGGCAGATCAATATCTTCTTCATGATGATCGGCAAATACAGTCCGTTTTCCCGTTGAATAGTCTTCAGCCTGCGTGATTTGTTTTCCGGCCATCTGCTTCGGCGGATCGTTTCGGAATGAAGTCAGGATAGCGGAAATCTGCTCTGCTCCCTGTTTTCCTTTTAACGTCAATGACTTCAAGCCTTCACGGTAATATCCGTATTCTTTAAAAATGGACAGCAGCGCGTCATAAAGCGACATGCCCTGCTTTTTATAAAAGGCGCATACCTCGACGGCTAACAGCGCAGCCTGGATCGCGTCTTTGTCACGCGCGAAATCGCCGATTAAGTAGCCGTAGCTTTCTTCATACCCGAACTGGAACGTGTATTGGCCTGATTTTTCATATTCTTTGATCTTTTCACCGATAAATTTGAAGCCTGTCAGCGTGTCAACCGTATCTAATCCGAACGATGAAGCGACAGCGCGGCCCAATTCGCTCGTGACAATCGTTTTCATGACGACACCGTTTTCAGGAAGGGTGCCCTGTTTTTTCTTCTCGGAAAGCAGGTAATGCAATAAAAGCGCGCCTGTCTGGTTTCCCGTCAGCACTGTGTACTTGCCTTCGCTGTTTTTTACGGCAATGCCGAGACGGTCGGCATCCGGGTCCGTAGCGACGAGAATATCGGCATTTTGTTCTTCTCCGAGCTTAATGGCATATTCGAATGCCGCGTGCTCTTCCGGATTCGGCGATTTGACGGTTGAAAAATCCGGGTCCGGCAGCTCTTGCTCCTTTACGACGGTGACGTTTTTGTAACCGAGTGCTTCGAGACCGCGGCGCACCGGTTTATTTGCCGTGCCGTGCAGCGGAGTGAACACGACGCTGACATCCACTTCATCCGAAAGCTCGGGATGTACGGAGATGGAAGTCAGTTTTTCAGTATACGGTTTATCAATTTCTTCACCGATTATTTTAATCAAACCTTTTTCTTTCAGCGACTGTTCATCTTCAACTTGAATCGTTAATTCATTTTCTATGGCATTCACTTCCGCAATGACGATGTCCGCTTCTTTCGGCGGCAGCTGTGCGCCGTCATCGCCATACACTTTATATCCGTTATATTCAGGCGGGTTATGGCTGGCCGTCACGACGATGCCGGCATAAGCGTTCAGCTTTCTCACCGCAAAAGACAGCTCAGGCGTCGGGCGGAGCTCATCAAATACGTATGTTTGAATGCCTTGGGAAGCAAGGGTTTTTGCAGCTTCCATCGCAAACTCAGGAGATTTATGACGGGAGTCGTATGCGATCGCAACCCCTCTTTTTTTCGCGTCTTCCCCCTGTTTCGCGATATACGCCGCAAGTCCGGCGGATGCTTTGCGGACCGTGTAAATGTTCATTCTGTTCGTACCCGGCCCGATTTCTCCTCTCATGCCTCCTGTTCCGAACTCAAGATTTTTGTAGAAAAAATCTTCCAGCAGCTGCTCGTTTCCTTCTGCGTCCGCCAATAATTTTTTCAATTCTGAATCTAATTGTTCGGCCTGATTCCAGCGTTCGTAACTCTTACTCCAACTCATGTTCGTCCTCCTATAATTTCAGCTTATGACCATATTTTAATATGAAGCGGCTGCCCGTGTCACTTGATAACTTAACCAAATGCTTTATGTAAAAAGATAAAAGAAGGGCTCATGCCTTTTCGGCACAGCCCTCCGGTTATTATTGTTCGAGCGGAACAACCGCGTCGTGCAGCAGTGTATTTAACCACTCAGTGTGTTTTTCTTTCGTTTCGTCATTCCATTGGAATCGGTCGCTCATGTAATCAATCACGGCCGTTTTATACGTTTGCACCCATTTGATGTCGAAGAACAGTCTACCCGTTCTGCGGACGAAGAAATCGGCAGGTGTCGCAGCCATTTCTTCTTCGATGCTGTAAGCCGCTTCCGCCAGAATGTGAACCGGAATCTGGCGTTTTTCCGCTTCATCTTTCAGGCCTTCAATCCGGCTGAATACATTTTCAACGTTAGAGCCGTATCTGATGGCTAACTGCTTAGCGGTTTCCTGTGATAAACCGATTTTCAAGCCGTCTTTTGTCTTTGCTTCCACAAATGACTCGAAGTTTTTAGAGCCGCCGACATGTCCGCCGGAAATCGGCATCGTCTTCGTCTTGCAGCCGCCGAAGTCCTGGCCGCCCTCTTCTTTCAAGCGGTCGCGGACAAGATCGACAATGTGCTCAGCCATTTTACGGTAGCCCGTCAGTTTTCCTCCGGCGATCGTAATCAGGCCTGATTGAGATGTCCAGATTTCATCTTTACGGGAGATCTCAGACGGGTCTTTCCCTTCTTCGTGAATAAGCGGTCTGAGGCCGGCCCAGCTTGATTCAATATCGTCCGCCGTAATGTTCAGTTCCGGGAACATATAATTGATGGAGCTGACGACATAATCGCGATCCTGCACCGTCATGCGCGGGTGCTCAAGTTTTTGTTTGTAAACCGTATCGGTCGTACCCACGTATGTTTTTCCTTCACGCGGAATAGCGAACACCATCCGGCCGTCCGGCGTATCAAAGTACACCGCCTGTTTAAGCGGGAATACGGATTGGTCGAATACGAGATGGACCCCTTTTGTGTGCTGGAGATGTTTTCCGCTTTTGCTGTGGTCTTTTTCTCTCAGCTCGTCGACCCACGGACCTGTCGCATTGACGATTTTTTTGGCGTACACTTTGTATTCCTTGCCTGACAGCAGATCTTCAATTAAAACGCCGACAACTTTTCCTTTTTCATAAAGCAGTTCTTTCACTTTAGAATAGTTGACAGGCTCAGCACCGAATTTAACGGCTTCTTTCATGACTTCAATCGTCAGTCTCGCATCGTCCGTCCGGTACTCTACATAATAGCCTCCGCCTTTTAAGCCGTCTTTTTTGACGAGCGGCTCTTTTTGCAGCGTTTCTTTAGCAGACAGCATGCTTCTGCGCTCTGATTTTTTTACTCCCGCTAAATAGTCATACACACGCAGGCCGATGGAAGTAGAGAATGAACCGAACGTGCCGCCTTTATGAAACGGCAGCAGCATCCATTCCGGCGTCGTGACGTGCGGGCCGTTTTCGTACACGATGGCGCGTTCCTTACCGACTTCAGCCACCATTTTGACTTCAAATTGCTTCAGATAACGCAAACCGCCGTGGACAAGCTTTGTGGATCGGCTTGATGTGCCGGCCGCGAAATCCTGCATTTCGCTCAAAGCGACTTTCATTCCCCTTGAAGCAGCGTCAAGCGCCGTACCGGCACCCGTAATACCTCCGCCTATAATAAACAGATCGTATGTTTTTTTAGTCATGTCTTCCAGCATATGATCCCGTTCCAAACTTGAAAATTGGTGATTCATCATTACGCTTCCTCCTTGTTGTCACGGTATAGAAAAAGAGACCACAACAGCCAAAGCGCATGTCATCACTTTGGTGCTGTGGTCTCTCCTCATCTCAGGACCGTTCCTATTAACTTGTTTTCAGTATACCATAATTTTATCTTATTTAAAAGCCATAGCTGCATTTACTGCTTTTTTCCATCCGCCGTACAATTCATCGCGTTTTTCATCTTCCATTTCCGGTTTGAATTGCTTATCAAGGTTCCACTGATCGGCGATTTCAGTGCTGTCCTTCCAGTAGCCGACAGCGATTCCGGCTAAATACGCGGCACCGAGCGCCGTCGTTTCATTAATTTCCGGACGTTCGACCGGCACATCAAGCAAGTCGCTCTGGAACTGCATGAGGAAGTTATTTTTTACCGCTCCGCCGTCTACACGCAATGTTTTTAAAGAGATGCCTGAATCAGCCTCCATGGCATCAAGCACATCTTTCGCCTGATATGCGAGAGATTCAAGCGTGGCACGGATAAAATGCTCCTTCGTCGTTCCGCGTGTCAGGCCGAAAACTGAGCCGCGCACGTCACTGTCCCAGTACGGTGTGCCCAATCCGACGAAAGCGGGCACGACATAAACACCGTCAGCGGAATCCACACGCTCTGCGTATGTCTCGCTTTCTTTCGAATCCTGGAACATCCGCATGCCGTCTCTCAGCCATTGGATGGCAGAACCTGCGACAAAGATGCTTCCTTCCAATGCATACTCGACTTTTCCGTCTAATCCCCAGGCGATTGTCGTCAGAAGGCCGTGATCAGAAGTGATGGCTTTTTCTCCGGTATTCATCAGCATAAAGCAGCCTGTGCCGTATGTGTTTTTCCCCATGCCTTCTTCAAAGCACGCCTGACCGAACAGCGCAGACTGCTGGTCTCCGGCCGCTCCCGCAATCGGAATGTTCTTACCGAAGAAATGATAATCAACCGTTTTCGCGTACACATGAGAAGACGGTTTCACTTCCGGCAGCATTGATTTCGGCACGCCTAAAATATCAAGAAGCTCGTCATCCCATTTTAATTCATGGATATTAAACATCAGCGTTCTTGAAGCGTTGGAATAATCCGTTACGTGCGCCGCGCCTCCGGACATTTTCCAGATGAGCCATGAATCAATCGTTCCGAACAGAAGATTTCCGTTTTCCGCTTTTTCCCGCGCGCCTTCTACATTGTCAAGAATCCATTTGACTTTCGTTCCTGAGAAATAAGGGTCGATCAAAAGTCCCGTTTTTTCTCTGAATGTATCATTATATCCTTTTTCACGAAGCTCTTCGCAAATGCCGGATGTTTGTCTCGATTGCCACACAATCGCATTGTATACCGGCTTTCCGGTATCTTTATCCCATACGACCGTCGTTTCCCTTTGGTTCGTGATGCCGATACCGGCAATTTGATCAGCGCTGATTCCGGACTCGGAAATCACAGTCGCGATAACGGCGAGCACCGATCCCCAGATTTCGTTCGCATTGTGCTCCACCCAGCCCGGCTGAGGGAAATGCTGTGTGAATTCCTTTTGAGCGGAATGCACGATTTTTCCTTCTTTATTAAAAAGAATCGCTCTTGAACTTGTTGTGCCTTGGTCAATTGATAAAATATAGGTCTCCATGATGCCGCTCTCCTTTTTAAATATATTCAGAATTTGATAATGTTTTCTGTGATTGAGATTTCTTGGTATAAATATAGAGTATGAAAAGCACTACAACCATTATAACGCTTACAAACCAAAAGCTAGGTGTCACATTTCCTTTAAACGCGGCATTGTAAAATACGCCGCCGAACGCACCGCCCATGATCGGACCGATTACGGGAATCCAGGCATATTTCCAATTTGACGGCCCTTTTTTCGGGATCGGCAGAAAGGCGTGAGCGATTCTCGGCCCCAGATCCCGCGCAGGGTTGATCGCATATCCGGTCGTCCCTCCAAGAGAAATCCCGATGGCAACGATGAGGAATCCGACAATCAGCGGGTTCAGCCCTTTTGTAAATTCATTCGCTCCGATTGCCAAAATGCCGAGCACAAGCACAAACGTACCAATGACTTCACTTATCATATTCCCAAATGTATGAGGAATACTCGGGCCGGTCGAGAAAACGCCCAGTTTAGCGGCCGGATCATCCGTCGCCTTCCAATGCGGCAGATAATGAAGGTACACAACAACCGCACCGATCATTGCTCCGATCATCTGTCCCGTAATATAAACAGGGACGTCTTTCCAAGGAAAGCTGCCTTCAAGCGCAAGGCCTATCGTTAAAGCCGGATTCAAGTGAGCGCCGCTGATGCTGCCGACGGCATATGCCGCCATGGCTACTCCCAATCCCCAGCCGAATACAATAACAATCCATCCGGATTGGTATGAAAGCGATTTCTTTAAATTGACTCCCGCACAAACGCCGCCGCCGAAAATAACAAGCAGCATTGTACCGATTACTTCTCCCCAAAATGCTGTCATCACCATTCCTCCTAAATGACAAAATAGCAGGTTTGACAGAGTTATAGAGAATAAAAAACCCACAACAAACCGCTTTACGCTTTATTGCTTCCGTAAAGAGCTGTTGTGGGTCTCCGGATCTCCATCACATAGTATTAACCTAGGTCTATTGTAACAATGGGTGTAAGCGGTGTCAATCTTTTTTTGTCATAGAATGTTCATATTTAGCCCATAGTTCGGTGTCTGAAGTCGTCACGGCCGTGGCTCCTGCCTGCAAGGCGTTTTCAACGTCCTGCTCCGTGCGGATAAAGCCGCCGGCAAAAATCGGAATCCCCGTCATTTCTTTAATTTCTCTGATTAAAGTCGGAACGATGCCCGGGAGAACCTCGATAAAGTCAGGCTTATGCTTTCCGACGAATTCCATGCTTTTCTCCATGGCGCTCGTATCCAAGAGAAACAGACGCTGGATCGCGTATATTTTCTTTTGTTTCGCTTTGACGATGACTGATGATCTCGTCGAAATGATGCCCGCGGGCCGGATATCCTGACAAATAAACTCCGCACCGTATTCGTCATGCTTAATGCCGTGAATTAAATCGACGTGAACCATCAGAAGTTTTCCGTGTTTTTTCGCTTCATTCACAACACCTTTTAATTGACCGAGGTGGATATCTAAAATGACGCCGTATAAGAACGGACTCTCTAAAAATGCATCGAATTGCTTCATGTTCCGGATAGCCGGTAGAATCTTCTGGTTGTGAAAACTCATGTTTTACTCCTTTACATTAAAAATCAATGCTCAGCACGCTTTCCTTGACGGTCGAAATGATGAAAGAGAGCTCCTCGTCGGACAGGCAAAAAGGCGGAGACAGCTGAATGACATTATTATATCCCGCTACAGTATCACCATTTTTCCCGACAAGCAGGCCTTTTTCTCTGCACGCGGTGATGACGTGCTGCACAAGAGCGGCATCAGCGGGTTCCTTCGTGATTTTGTCCTTGACGAGCTCAATGCCGGCAAGAAGGCCTTTGCCCCGTACATCGCCGACCGCCGGATGTTCTTTGAGCGGCTCAAGCTCACGGAGCAGCCGTTCTCCAAGCTCCCGGGAACGGGCGATCAGATTTTCGTCCTCCATCAATTGCAGGTTTTTCAAAGCAAGGGCGCAGGCTGCCGGATTGCCTCCGAATGTATTCACGTGCCGGAAGCGGCCGTACGGCTCACCGCCTGAATACGCCTCAAAAATCTCCCGTTTTACTGCCGTTGCCGACAGCGGCAGATAAGCGCTCGTAATGCCTTTTGCCATTGTGACGATGTCCGGTGAAACGCCGTAATGCTGAAATCCGAACGGCTCTCCCGTGCGGCCGAAACCGCAAATGACTTCATCACTGATCAGAAGCGCGCCGTGGCGGCGGCAAATGTCCTCTACCTTTGCCATATACCCGTCCGGAGGCATCAGTATCCCTCCGCCTGTAATAATCGGTTCCATAATAACGCCGGCAATCGTTTCGCTTAACTCCCACGTCATGATCCGGTCGATTTCATGCGCGCTTTCCAATGTGACGGCATCGCCGGGATTCCGATAGAGATCAGGCGGCGCCGCGTGCAAAAAACCTTGTGAGAGCGGCTCATATTTATATTTTCTCTGCGCCTGACCGGTAGCGGCGAGCGCCCCCATCGTATTGCCGTGATAGCCTCTGTACCGGGAGATGAATTTGAAGCGGCTGTGATCGCCGTTTTCAATGTGGTATTGGCGGGCAATTTTGAACGCGGTTTCATTTGCTTCCGATCCGCTGTTGGAAAAGAAGATTACATAATCGCCGCCGAGCCATTCATTCAGTTTTTCCGCAAGCTCAATCGCGGGTTGATGGCTTTGGGTCAGCGGATAATAAGGAAGCTCCTTCAATTGGCTGTAAGCCGCATCGGCAAGCTCCTTTCTCCCGTATCCGATATTGACGCACCACAGTCCTGACATGCCGTCCAAATACCGCCTGCCGTCAATATCCGTAACCCAGGCGCCTTCCCCTTTTTGGACGATTATGCTGTCATCCGGCTCCGCCCCTTTCATCGCGTGCCAAATCAGCTCTTTATCCTTTTGTTTGAGTGACTGATTTTTTTGTACATGTTCCACACCGCTCATCTCCCTTTCAATATCATTGCACTGTATCGAAAGCTGCCCGGCTTCTGACGCCGATTCTCATGGTGAAGTTTTCCTCTTAATAAGAATATAAAGGCGCGGCATGGGCGAGTCAATAAAGCGGCGGCAATTAAAAAAACGCTTTCTCCCAGAAAGCGAAAGGGCTACAAGAGCATATCCCGAAACCGGGGCCGGTGCAAGTGTTTTTATAAAAAAACCCGCCCTTAAGCGGAGCGGGCGCTTTTTTATTTCAGATGCGTAATCCGGTAAATGTCTTTGCGCCGGTCTTTCAGCTGGCGCACGGTTCCGTTTTCACGCTGCCTTCTTAAGATTTCAAGGTCCACATCCCCGATCACGACCATTTCGATATTCGGATTCGTTTCACCGACGATTCCGTCTCTGGCGAATTCAAAATCAGACGGAGCAAAAATGGCTGACTGCGCGTATTGAATATCCATATTTTCTGTTTGCGGCAGGTTTCCGACCGTACCTGAGATGACGGTGTAAATTTGGTTTTCAACCGCTCTCGCCTGAGAGCAGTACCTTACGCGCAAGTAGCCTTGGCGGTCTTCAGTGCAGAACGGCGTAAAGATAATTTTCGCCCCTTGATCCGCGGCAATTCTCGCAAGCTCCGGAAATTCGATATCGTAACAGATCTGAATGGCGATCTTTCCGCAGTCCGTATCAAATACGCGCACCCTGTCTCCGGCGCTGATGCCCCACCATTTCCGCTCATTCGGCGTAATGTGAAGCTTATATTGTTTTTCAATCGTGCCGTCACGTCTGAATAAGTAGGCGATGTTATAAATTTTCCCCTCTTCTTCAACGAAGTGGGAGCCGCCGATGATGTTGACATTATATTTCACCGCGAGATCTGTAAAGAGGCTGATATAGTCCTCGGTATATTCGGTAATCCTCTGAATGGCCAGACTCGGAGAACGCTCCTCGAGAAATGACATGAGCTGCGTCGTGAAAATCTCCGGAAATACCGCGAAATCAGATCTCGCATCTGAAGCCACATCGACATAATATTCAACCTGATTGGCAAATTCCTCGAAGGAGTAAATCTTTTTCATTTCATATTGAATGACGCAGATGCGCACCGGAAATGCCGATTTGTAATAGCGCTTTGACTGCGGCAGATAATCGACATTGTTCCATTCCATTAATGTCGCATATTTAATGGACGCGGTGTCATCCGGGAGATAATTCGGATTAATCCGCATGAGCGTAAATCCGTTCATCAGCTGGAAAGAAAGCACCGGATCATAAATCTGATGGCGCGTCACCTGTTCGACATAGGCTCTCGCCGTCATTTCTTCCGCATACTTATGATAATTCGGAATCCGCCCGCCGATAATGATGCTTTTCAGATTCAATCGTCTCGCCAAGTCTTTTCTCGCCTCATACAGCCGGTGTCCGATTTTCATCCGTCTGTATTCCGGGTGAACCATTACCTCAATCCCGTACAGATTCAATCCGTCCGGGTTGTGGTTCGTGATATAACCGTCGTCTGTAATGTCCTGCCACGTGTGGCGGTCATCATATTCATCGAAATTGATGATCAGGCTTGAGCATGAACCGATAATTTCCCCTTCATACTCGGCGCAAAACTGACCTTCCGGAAAATGAGCGAGATGGCTGATTAAATGCTCAGGCTCCCACGGCTCCATCCCCGGAAAACAATCCTTTTGCAGCTCAATAATTTTGTTGATATCTTTCTCTTCCATATTCCGTATGACCATTTTCTTTTCAAAACGGGTCAGATCAAGTTTCTCAGACAATGCTGCTTCCCCCTGCCGGTTCGTTTTGATCGTTCAATCGCTGTAAGAGTAATTCAAGTTCCATTTCCGCCATCGATTCCAGTCTGTGATCGTATTCTTCAAATAACAGGGCGCTCGTTACCTTATTCGGCACGATGACACATTTCATGCCGGCGCGTTTGGCTGCGATTGAGCCGTTGACCGAATCCTCAAAGGCAAGACATTCAGAAGGTTCAACGCCTAAATGTTCCGCAGCTTTCAGATAGAGTTCCGGATTGGGCTTCACTTCTTCTACGTCGTCAGCCGTCTGAATCACTTCAAATTCATCAAACAGGCCTAATTCCTTCAGATGGCCCGACACCCATTTAAAATCTGAGCTGGAAGCGAGCCCCACCTTTAATCCTAATTCTTTTGCCGCGGCTAAATAAGCCTCCACCCCGGGACGCGCCGTTTCCGTCTTCATCCGCTGTTCGAAGCGCCCGCGCCTGATCGCCGTCAGTTCATCATGATCGAGCTTTCTTCCCAGCTGCTCCTCTAAATATGCGAACGGCTTAAACCCCGCGGCCGTTCCGATCACCTTTCCCCAGACGGATAAAGGCAATGTTGAACCGTGTTCCTCAAACATTTCCTGCAGCACTTCATATTCATGGGTTTCTGTATCTAAAATTAACCCGTCAAAATCAAAGATTAATGCTTTTATCAATGGTTACAGCTCCTTTAGCTAAACGTACTGACCTATGTATACACTATACCGTGAATTTCTTTTGCATTCAAAATGTAACATTCTCACGGAAAGAAGAGCCTGCATGAGTGCAAGCTCTCTTCATCCGTTACTGTGTGTTTTGACTGGAAATATTAGAAAGAGCCGCTCCCGCAGACTCATTTGAACGCTGATCGACCGCTAAGTCTCCAAGCGCAACGATCCCGACCAGATGATTTTGATCGACAATGGGAAGGCGGCGGATTTGGTGTTGGGCCATCAGATGTGACGCCTCTTCAAGACTCATTTCCGGGTTTCCGGATACAACTTGAGAAGACATCACGTGTGAAACAGGTGTTTGGCCGTCGCGGCCTTGAGCCGTTGTTCTCAATGCGATATCACGGTCTGTCAGCATTCCTTTTAATTCCCCTCCGTCAACGACGGGAATTGCTCCGACATTATGCTGGTGCATCAGCTCAGCCGCTTCCTGGATCGTTTGGTTGGGAGAAACGGTAGCCACGTGGGTAGTCATTGATTGTTTGATTGAACTCATTGTAAAGCACCCCTTTCGCATTTTATTATGCTCGGGGATTTGACTCATTATAAAGGGAGTTAGAGGAAAGAAATTGTGGTATCATGTCAAAGGAAGCAAAAAAGAGCCTGTCAAAAGGCTCTTTATACCCGTCAGATCAGCCTTCTGTGACCGCAGGCTTCTGATCCGGCCCCTGTCTCGAAATCATCATAGGTAAAGGGAAAATTCATTCCGCATTCATTCAGCAAAGCGCAATTTTTATCAAACAGCGCCCGCTCTTTGACGTCATATACGGGGTGCGGCTTTGACAGCATGATATGTACCGTTTGCAGACAAGCCATAATTTGAAACGCTTCTTTTAAAGTTCCTTGGTAACGTTGGTTTTGTAAAGACAATACGCCCCTTTTTTTAAAGCGCTGAATTTCCAGTTCGGAGAAATAAAGAGGAAAGACATTTTGAAACAATTCAGAGGAAAGCTCTTGTATCGCGCTTTCTTGTCCGTCAGTCGCTGCGTTCACAATTCTCACATCAATCACCTTTCTTGCCATGTGAATATCCTTAATCTTTATCAAGAATAGCATAGAAAAAAACGCGAAAGCTAAGGTAAGTGTTTCCTATTGAAACAGCCGCTTTCCGCTTGAAAAGGAGCTTTATGATATGAAACAAAATGACCGCGGTCTGGAACTCCTGATTACGGAAAAACACGCCGGACAATGGCTGTTTTCAGTCCTGAAATCTGAATTCCAGGCGTCAAAACCCGTGATAACGGAATGGATGAACCAAAAAAGCATTCAGGTGAATCGGACATCCCCGAAAAATAACATCATACTGAAAACCGGAGACCGCTTATTCATTGATCTTCAGGAAAAAACGGGTTCTTCGGTGATTCCTGAATACGGAGAGCCGGACATTTTATTTGAGGACAGTCATATGCTGATTGCAAATAAGCCGGCGGGAATGCCGACTCATCCAAATGAAGAGGGTCAGACCGGAACCCTCAGCAACCTGATCGCTTACCATTTTCAAATCAACGGCGAACAGGCGAAAGTGCGCCACGTTCACCGTCTTGACCGTGACACGTCAGGCGCGGTCGTTTTTGCGAAACACCGCCTGGCTCATGCAATCCTTGACCGTCAGCTCGAAACCAAAACATTAAAACGCACCTATATCGCCGCGGCGGAAGGAAAAGTCACGCCGAAAAAAGGCACGGTTGACTCGCCGATCGGCCGCGACAGGTCACATTCCGTCAGACGTCGCGTCTCACCCGGCGGACAAGCCGCCGTCACCCATTACAAAGTGAAAGGCTATCATCCCGGTGCGCAGCTTACATTGGCAGAGCTTGAACTGGAAACCGGGAGAACACATCAAATCAGGGTGCATATGGCAAGCATCGGCCATCCTTTGGCGGGCGATGACCTGTACGGCGGAAGCAGGGCGCTGTTTCACAGGCAGGCGCTTCACGCCAAAAAAGTCAGTGTCGTCCATCCGATCTCAGGAGAAGAAATCGTTGCCGAGGCGCCGATGCCGGCTGATCTGGCTCATTTTACCGAAACGTATTTTTCTTAAACCGGGTCGGCATATATAATATATCGTTTCGGCGCATTTCCAATGTAAGAAAACGGATAGCAAGTGGTCAGGATCAATTCCTCCCTCTCGTGTTGAAGGGTGATGACAGACGTATCATCCCGGCTGACGATTTTTGTACGGCTGATTTTATAAGAAAACGTGCCGTAAGACAAAATCACGTTCAGTCTGTCTCCTTTTTTCAGTTCGCCGGTCCGGCGGAACACCGTGTCCCTGTGGCCGGATAACACAATTTGGCCGTGATCGCCAGGATAATAGCTGTCCTTATAATGTCCGACGCCTTTTGCTAAATCATCTGCGTCAGTCCCTTCGACGATCGGGAGCTCAGCGTCAATTTCAGGGATTTCTAAAATGCCGCTTGCCTCACCCGTTTTAGGGTGAAATTCTTTTTTGCGCTGTGCCTGCACAGCGCTTTTTGTTTCGTTCTTTTCCAAGACAGGTTCTGTTGCTTTTTTTGCTTCTTCAAGCGATTGGTTCGTTTTCATATGTGAATCAATGATCTTCCAGCTTCCGTAACATGTGATGATAACACCTGCGATGATGACGAGAAGCGGAATATGTTTCAGTTTGTTCATCGTGTGCGGGCTCCCCTTTTCTTTCTGAAAAGCCAATATACGCCGGCACCCGTGATCACCAGGCCGGCCAATGCCGTCTGATGGCTGCCCGCTGAAGTATCAGGCAATGGGCGGCCTTTTTGTGTGCCGCTTTCAGTCTGTTCTGTACTTTGTTCCGAATTTGCAGCAGACGCCGGACGGGATTCGGGAATTGACTGCACTGTATCGGATGCTGTTTCTTCTGCGACAGGACGTTCAAGTTTTTTGGCTTGATCAGGCTGTTCTGCTGCATCCGGTTTTTTAGCGGGTTTTTCCGCTTGAGGTTTTTCTCCTTTATCAGGCCCGGTGCCGCCCGGTGTTTCCCCGCTTCCCGGCTGATTGCCGGTGTCATCAGGTGTTTCGGCGGCTGATGCCGTGCGGATGCGGCCGTCGGTTTGATAAGAAATCGGTGCGGAAAAGCTTTTGACATAGTCTACTGTCGCTTCCAAATCCTCAGGCCCCGTCACCGGATTCTTGCCGAGTTTCCCGATCGGACCGTATTTTGCCCCCGCCGCTGTCGCCATAAATTGATTGACTGTTACTGTATATCCTTTTTCGGGCTGTATGTCTGTGCCGTCCGCCATCTTCATATCCACCGCTTGTCCGGTTTCCGGGTTCCATGTATAGGAAAATCCGCTGATGCTGTAATCCGGTCCGTACACCGGAGATATTTGCGCGTTGATGATCTCCCGCAAATCTTTTCCTTTGATTTCAAGCTTCGTCAGCACATTGCCGAACGGCTGTACATTATATAGGTCTCCCCATGTGATCGTCCCTTTTTTTATGCCGTCCCGGATGCCTCCCCCATTCATAAGCGCAAAATCGGATTTCATCTTCGCTTTCATACCGTCGGCAATCAGATTTCCGAGCGCCGTGTCGCCGTCATTTGAATACCCGCCCGTTATATCATGGGCCGCTTCCCCGACCGCTTCGCTGATAATCGGTTTCACTTTCTCTTCATATTTGCTTAATATGCCTGCCGCATCCGGATCAGGCTTGATTTTACTTTGATCGATATATTGGATTTCCGCTGATTTTTTCACGATATCCTTCGATTCTTTATCTAGTTCGAGATCGGCGATTCCGATTGCTTTTCCGTATTCAAATGCCTGCACGATCAGCTTGCCGTTGATTTCTCCGTTTACGACTTTATGATTGTGCGCGGCGAAAATCACGTCAATCTCTGAGTCTGTTCCGCTTGCAAGCTTTGCGGATTCTCCCGTGATGGCTGAGCCATTTTGTTCAGCAGACATATGGGCGAGCACGGCGATTGCTTTAATTCCTTTTTTCTTCAGGTCAGCGGCGGCGTCATTGACGGCCTTTACCTCATCCGTAAACGTAATATTTTTAATTCCGTCCGGAATGACCATGCCCGCGGCCGATCTGGTTACAACCCCGATAAATGCGACCGGAATTCCGGAAACGTATTTGATTTCATACGGCGGCAGAAAGGACTCCCCTGACTTCAATTTACAGTTGGCGCAGACGAGCGGGAAATTTTGGCCGTCATAACCGCTTGTCCCCTTACCGTCCGGATGATCTCCTCCATTGATGATCCGTTTAAGCTCATTCGTTCCTTCATCGAATTCGTGATTGCCGACAGTTCCGACATCAAAACCGATGTCTTCCATCAGTTCTACTGTCGGTTCATCCTGAAAAAGGGCTGACACGGGAGAGCTGCCCCCGATCATATCGCCCGCATGCACGACAAAGGCGTGTTCTTTCTCGGCTTTCGCCTTTTTAATGTACGCGGCGGCGTAGTCCATCCGTCCGAAAGTGCCATCCGGTTTACCGTCTCCGTTAAGGTCAAGCTCATATTGCTGATCAA
The DNA here is from genome assembly GCF_053663455.1 of Bacillus sp. JK62. Lineage (NCBI taxonomy): Bacteria > Bacillati > Bacillota > Bacilli > Caryophanales > Bacillaceae > Bacillus > Bacillus sp. JK62. Next base: position 52,234 of record NZ_JBSJQA010000003.1, on the reverse strand, counting down.
TTTTTCCGTGCAGATCATTCATGCTGATGATTCTGAGCGGGACACGGCCTGAGTCTTCAGTCTGCCGTTCTTTATACGCTTTATCCGTTCCAGCTTCATTCAGTGATCCGGCTTGCCCGATTGCTTCCGCATCTTTCACGCTGAACATCATAAAACAAACCGTCAGCAAACAGCACGAAAGACGCAAACCCCTTTTTTTCTTCATTCATTTCCCCCCTTGTCTTCTAAGAAATACGTTAGCTTATTTTCTTAAGAATCACATCACTTTTTTGTAAAGATTGTCTTCGCTGGCGCAAAATAGTAAATAATCCCCATGTAACGAAATATGTCTTGATGTATAACGGATCGGCTTTTTTCACATCTTAAATGTGATTTGACATGAAGGAGGAAAACAACCAGTGGAACAGCAGCAGAATCAGCAGCAGCCGCCAGTAAATCAGGGGATTCCGGGTTCACCGCAAGTGAATCACGGAGGACATGAGCTTTTCGATATGCATGAAGTGCTGGCCGGAACAGTCGGCGTTTTGGATCAATTTATGATGCTCAGACAGTTTATTCAGGATCAGCAGCTGGCCGACATTCTTGACCGCCAGTATCAATTCATTCTCGGACTCTATAATCTGACGGCAGAATGCTTTAAGACCGGCCAAAAACCTTCTCAGGAAACGTCGACATATATGATGGAGGAACAGAACCAGGCCGTCTACGGTATAAAACCGACTCAGCCGAAAAAACCGAATCAATCATTAAATGATGTCAAAGATCTCGGAATAAGCGGCCATATGCTCGGCCTGATTAAAGCTCAAGCTTCTCTCTTGACGATGAGCTCGCTTGAAATGACCAATCCCGTCACAAGAAGAGTGCTCTCCGCCCAAATTCAGCAATATGTCGAAATGGCGTATGAAATCTTTTTATACCAAAACAAACACGGTTATTATCAGGTTCCTCAGCTCAATGCACAAGATATGCAGACCATGCTGAATTCATTTGCGCCGGCGCAGGGACAGCCGCAAATGCCTCCGATTAAAGGACAAATGGGACAGCAGCAGCAAAACCTCCATTAATGAAAAAAACGGCGTTGGAAACCTGACTCTCCAATGCCGTTTTCTTTTTTTCATATGCTTTTGTGAAATCATGTTCAAATTGTTTCAGACTTTCTTTCGTAGCTGCTTCAAAGCCTTTTTCAAAATCCTGTGTTTCGGCGGTTTTATTGATAATGGTTAAGATAATGCCTTCTCCGAATGTTTCGGTTAAATCCTTTATCATATAGAAACTTTGCAAATAAACATCCGTTTCATATTCCATACGCGATTTCTGCCATTTTCGGTCGGTCGTTAATTGATCAAACGGCACGACGGAAAATGCAATCGGATCAATGACCACATCATAATGCGCAACCCACTCGCTCAGCCCCTCATGAAACCAAAGCGGAAATACAGACGTATCCGTCCCCAATTGCCGCGTTTTTTGATGAAACGCGTAGTGTGTATATTCATGTATAATCAATTGCTTATACATGAAAACGGCCAGCTCATCTTTTTTCAAAAGCTGTTTTTTCTCTTCAGGCAAAAGCCCCATCATCTGCTCCTGCTCTGAATAAAAACCGACTACATTTTTCAATCCTGAGTATTGCTCCATTTCAGCTTCATCTGAAAAGAAAATGAGTTCAAGAGGCGCCGCTCCTTTATAGCCGACAATGATTTGGTTGATACGCTTTGCGTGGTCCAGCGTAAGCTTGGTCAGATCCAAGAGCGGCTTTTCATCCGCCGTATAGTAAATCGCTGTATGTTTGTAAATTTCTTTATTCATGTGTTCAGTCACTTGTTCCTTCGTCGGAACAGAGCGGCTGTTTTGGCCTGACAGGACGTACATCATACTTACTGAAACGGCTGAACTGACAGCCAATATGACAAGGACTCCGCACAGGATCAGAGTGAATGCCGCCCGTTTCCCCATGCCGTCACGCAAACAAGCTCCCCTCCCCGATCCTTTAATTTTCATCTCATTCTTTACTTTATGCTCAGGAGCGCTGGGTCGTGACGGCAGATAAAATAAAAAAGCCGCAGCAAATGCGGCTTTTCCATTCATTTATTTATTGGGGTTTGGGAATACACGCTGCACCATTTGGCCGAATTCATCAAACAGTCCGGATACCGGATGGCCGTTTTGGATTCGTTTTCCGTAGCCTTGCATACGTTCAACGAAGTCCGGGTTCGCTGATACATATACAGTCCGGACATGTTTATCGGCTGATTTCACCTTATCGGTAATCTTATTTTTCAAATGGTTGGCGATGGCGCCTTTTTGTCCGTTTGTCAGAACAACGGCTACATAAGCGCTGTTTCCGGCAACGATCACAGTCGCATTTTTAACTTCTTTTAAATCAGTCACCTTGTCGGCGGCTTTATCAGCCACTCTCAGGTTACGGTTGTCATTGTGATCGGTGTTTTGGTTATGACGGTTCACTGTATTCATATTTGTCGCACCGTCGTTAGGTGTGTTGCGGTAATTTACATTCTGGGTGCGGTTGTCATTTCGTTTTCCTTCTCCCTGGTTCCCCATGCTGCACCCTGCGGTAATCAGCATCGGCAGAAGAAGGGCAGAAATAACTGCTTGTTTTTTTATCATGTGAATTCCTCCTTTCTCACTTTACGTATAGGTTTTTCTATTCGGCGGGATTTATGCACGCCGTTTGCATTCTGAGCGGTTTGGATAAATATCAGAAGGATAGGGAAAGGTAAGCGTAATCAATTGAATGAGGAGGGATTTAACTTGTTCAGACAAAAAAGCGGCATCAGCCCGACAGCGCTGCTGATCGGATCATCGATTCTGATTGCAGCTTTATCACCCGAATTCCGCCGGAAAATCTCCGGAATGGTTTCAGGCCGAATGCAGCATAAAGATGGTACACACTCCATGCAGCCTGCTGACCTGATTCAACAGGCTTTCAGCGGGGAATCCGGCGGACAGCAGCACACGGACAAAGCACGGCATTCACAAACCGGCTCCATGCAGCCTGCTGAGCTGATCAAACAGGCTTTCGGCGGGGAATCCGGCGGACAGCAGCACACGGACAAAGCACGGCATTCACAAACCGGCTCCATGCAGCCTGCCGAGCTGATCAAACAGGCTTTCGGCGGGGAATCCGGCGGACAGCAGCATGAGCAGACTTCCCGCAACCACTCCGGCTCATCCCATACGGACGGACAGGCAGACCGCAGTAAAAAAACTTCGCCGAAGCCTCACTATACCGAGCCGATTCACTTCGAAGAAAGCGCGGTGAATGTTTTAAATGACAGCACCGTGATGAATATGCTGGAAGAAATTGAACCCGGAAATCATTAGAAACAAAAAAATCCTTCATTCGTTCAACGTTGAAGGATTTTTTCGTTTTAGCGCTACTTAAGCTTCTTCAGCTTCAATGACGATTGAGGAATCATTGTACACCGCGGTATCGGTTTCCTTCGTCATTTTACTTGTTAACAGCCCTGCGGTCATACTGCCGCTGACATTTAAGGCGGTGCGCCCCATGTCAATTAACGGCTCAATTGAAATGAGCAGCCCGGCAAGCGCGACAGGCATGTTCAAAGCGGATAGGACGAGCAGAGCCGCAAATGTCGCGCCGCCTCCCACGCCTGCTACACCGAATGAACTGATTGCCACGATGGCGATGACGGAGATGATAAATCCCGGTTCAAACGGGTTTTGCCCTACTGTCGGCGCAATCATCATCGCGAGCATCGCCGGGTAAATGCCGGCACAGCCGTTTTGACCGATCGATAAACCGAATGAACCGGCGAAGTTCGCAATTCCTTCCGGGACGCCCATGCTTTTTTGCGTTTTAATATTAAGCGGCAAAGCCCCTGCGCTTGAACGGGACGTAAACGCAAACACCATGACAGGAAATGCTTTTTTCACGTATGTGATCGGATTTAAACCGCTGAACGTAATCAGCAGCAAGTGAATGATAAACATGACGATAAGCGCGGCGTATGAAGCGATCACAAACATCCCCAGTTTCGCAATGCTGTCGATGTCGCTTGTCGCGATCGTCTTTGTCATAATCGCCAATACCCCGTAAGGCGTCAGTCTTAAAATTAATGTCACGACGCGCATAATAATCGCGTATACCGCATCGACAATTCCGCTGAATGTCGCAGCGTGCTCCGGCTGCTTCCGTTTCACGCCCAGAAAAGCGATGCCGAGGAAAGCGGCAAAAATAACGACTCCGATGGTGGAAGTCGGTCTGGCTCCCGTGAAATCAAGAAACGGATTTCCCGGCAGAAGCTCAACAATTTGCTGAGGCAGCGTTTTGGCCGTCATATCCTCAGATTTTTGCTGCAGCTCCTGGCCTCTTGATAACTCGGTGCTTCCCTGGTCGATATGAACGGCTTTCAAATCAAAGGAAAGCGCCGAAACAATTCCGACTGCCGCGGCAATTGCTGTCGTGGCGATCAAAATTCCGATGATCAGTCCGCTGATTTTCCCGATGTTATGGGTCAGTTTCAGCTTCGTAAATGCGCCGAGAATAGAAATAAAGACTAGCGGCATGACGATCATCTGAAGCAATTTGACATAACCGCCGCCGGCGATATTAAACCAATCAGCCGTTTGTGTCACGATATGTGAAGCCGGCCCGTAAATCAATTGCAGTGCAAAACCGAATACAATGCCTAGTCCGAGCGCGGTAAAGACACGTTTAGAAAAGGAAACGTGTTTTTTTTGCATGACAAACAGACCTGCTATAAGCAAAAGCATAATAAAAACATGTAAGACTACAAATAAATTCTCCAAAACAGGTAAACACTCCCTTGCTCATTATCCTTTAACACTATATTATATCAATTCCGATCGGTCAAGTAAGGATTGACAATATATGTATTTTTATTGATTTTTCTCTTTTCTTTCCACCCTTTCTCTAGTAACTTATATAAGGGTGATTGTTATGCTGAAGGAACTGTTTCTTAATTTAACGATTTTAATCACATTTAATTATCTGTTCACCCTTCTTTTTAAAGAGTCGCTTTCGTATAAAGAAGACCGTCCGATGTTTCAATTACTGAAGGGAACGGTCTGCGGGCTTTTAGGGGTTTTTCTGATTGTTTTCGGCTTTTCTTACTCCGATTCCATCATTGATCTCAGAAATATCCCCATTATCATCGCCGCTCTTTACGGAGGCTGGGTGTCTACAGCATCCGCCTTTGCGATTATCGTCGCAGGCCGTATCCTGATCAATTTCAATGCAAGCGCCATTTTTTCCATCGCCGCAGTCGGGGTTATTGCGATACTTTCGGCAGCCGTCCTCAGAGGAAAAAAGCCGGATCACAAAAAGGCGTTCGTTATGCTGCTTTTTTCAAATGTTATTTTCACCTTGACGCTGCTGTTTCTTATGCCTGAACAGCCTGCCGGGGCCCTCGTTTATTATTGGCTCATTTCCATCTTGGGCGGAATGCTGTCACTGTATATCATCAAACACGAAGCCGATGCCCGCGTTTTGTTCAAGCAATACAAGTTTCAAGCGAATTATGATTTTCTGACGGGGATTTTTAATAAGAGAAAATTCGAGGACGTCTCGCGCGTTCTGTACGATCGGGCGTCTCAATCCCCCTCGTCTCAGCTCGCGCTTATTTATTTGGATATTGATCACTTTAAGCAGATCAATGATCAATACGGCCATTATGAAGGGGACCAAGTGCTTAAGGAACTGGGGGCGCGCCTGAGGTTCTTACTCAGCAGTTCTCATACGTCAGCCCGCATCGGCGGGGAAGAATTTGCCGTGCTTATGCCCAATTGCACGTATACAAAAGGGCTTCACCTTGCAGAGGAAATCAGGCACACGATTGACGCGAACCCGATTCTGCTGACGAGCGGAGATACAATTCCCGTGACCGTTTCCCTCGGCATCGCGCATTATCCGACAAATACACCGGATCCTCAGACATTGCCCCTGATCGCGGACCGGATGCTGTACAAAGCGAAAACATCAGGGCGCAATCAAGTGTGCAGCACTGAAAAAAAAGAATGATCGCCCGAAGAGGAAATCATTCTTTCTTTTCAGTGAGAAAGCCGCCCCTCAGGAAAACGGGAATCAGGCTGCCCTCATATTCTTTTTCAATCAACGCCGCGGTATCGTCTGATTGATACAAAGACAGGAGTTTTTGCATCCGTTCATCATCTTTATCCTCAGCTTTGACGGCGATCAGATGAATATACGCTTCCTTCATTTGCGCCGATCGGATCAGCGCGTCCTTCTCCGCATGAAATCCTGCTTTTTTCGCCTCGCTTTGACTGAGAACTGCTGCGTCAGCATGTTCCGCCGCCTGATAGGCGTTCTTTTTTGTTTCCGTTTTTAAGGTCAGATGCTTCGGGTTGTCCTTGATCATATCCGTTGACCCCGTACCGCTGAATCCCTTTTTCAATGTAATCAGTCCGGCCTCCTGCATGAGAAAAAGCGCCCTGCCGAAGGCCGCCGCTTCATCAGGCACGGCAATGACCGCTCCGTCCGGTATATCCTTCAGCCGTTTATGCTGCTTGGAATACACCCCCAGCGATGCCGCATATGTCGTTCCTAAAGGAGCCAGCTTCTTTTTCACATGAGGCGGCAAAGATTTAAAATTAGTAACGGATTGAAACGCATTGGCGTGGAGATCCCCGCCGGCAAGTGCCAAATCGGCCTCGGCATAATCCGAAAACGTTACCAAAGAAAGCCGCAATCCTTCCTCACCGGCTTTTTTCGCGACAAACTCCCAGATCGATTGATCAGATTCATTGATTCCGATAGTAATGGTCCGGTTCCCATCAGGATAATGGCATGAAGTAAGTGACATGATCAAAATGAAAAGAAACAGACTGTTTATAAGCCGCAGATTCAAGTTGACCTACTCCCTATCTATTTTTATGTACAGAAGCTGCACCATGGTATTCGGGCTCATGATTACATACAATACCGATTAAAAAAAGGGTTGTCAATTGCTTCCTTAAGAGGCTGCAATGCGGTTTTTATCAGCTGAAAATGGGCCGTTCTGGTCTCAAATCAGATTTCCGTATCAGAGCATTTTCCTCTTAAAACATGTTATTTCGAAAAAAGTTACATTTAGCAGTTGTTTTTTCTTCGGATTGCTGGTAGAGTAAAGGTAATTATTTTTGTTCGAACTATCTTTAAGAAGAAAGTTTTGTAAGAGTTTTCGTCTTGGAAGTTTGTTTTAGAGCAAGAATAGTGAATTTAAGCGTTATGTCGCTTTAGGAGGAAATTTCATGTTAGAAGGTAAAGTAAAATGGTTCAACTCTGAAAAAGGATTCGGATTCATCGAAGTAGAAGGTCAAGACGATGTATTCGTTCACTTCTCTGCTATTCAAGGCGAAGGCTTCAAAACTTTAGAAGAAGGCCAATCTGTTTCTTTCGAAATCGTTGAAGGAAACCGCGGACCACAAGCTGCTAACGTAACAAAAGCATAAATTGTTTTAAAAAACCTGCCGGTGTACGCCGGCAGGTTTTTTTCATCTAAAACGAAAAGCTGTTTTGCAAAGGCAAAACAGCTTTTTTATATCAGGTGGCAATATCCCGTTTTAAGAAGACGCCGAATGCGAGCGCCAGAAAAATAACGAAGTAAATCACAAGCATCACAACAGAAAATGTCATCGTCATCCCCTCTACTAAAGGAGTCCCGTTCATATATTGCGACAAATCCGTGTTCGCAAATAAAATATATTTGGTCCATTCAAATTTCGCAGTAAGAAATACCGTCGCCGTGTTCCCCATAACCAATAGAAAAATAGAAAATCCGACCGCTAATGAGCTGTTCCGGAATACCGCAGACAGCATAAACGCCATCGTCGCAAGCATAAAAGCGGAGACAGATTCATAGACATATGTTTTAGCGAGGAAAGCGATGATATTTTGCTCAAAAACATGGCCGTCTTTGTATACGAGATGAACATCAGCCGCAGTATCTCCGCCTGTACCGAAAAAGACCAATCCCAACAGAGCGGAGCCGGCAAATAAAATCACAAGCATCAGCAGTCCGAACAGCAGCACCGTCATATATTTAGATAGCAAAATCTGAAAACGGCTGAGCGGACGGATGGCCAGCAGCTTGATCGTCCCCCAGTTGAACTCATTCGCCACGATGCCTGCGGCAATGATAATCGTAAACAGCCCGGTCAAAACAGTCATCATCGAAGAATCAGCTACGTATGACCACACTGTGTACCCTGTATCCTCGGGGATGTTATGATCCATACGGTATTGATTTATCGCGACATTCTGTTTCAGGTTATCAATGAGCGTCTGATTTCCGGTTTCCTTCATCTGCTGTTTCATTTCTTTGTTTTCGGCCTGGAGCTCCTGTTTCCAATTCGGATTGGCTTCACTCGAGGTGAAATGGTTTGACAAAAGCGCAAAACCGATCATCGAAACGCCTAAAATCACAATCATAGCCCACGTCCCGACGCGGCTGAAAATTTTAATCCATTCATTATAGATCAGCTTAAACATATTGAACCTCCTCTTTCGTTCCGCCGGTAATTTCCAAGAAGCGGTCTTCCAAAGATTTTGTCATGATTTTCACTTCATATAAGCGGATGTTTTCACGGACGAGCAGTGATATCACATCAGGCACTTCCTGTTTGGACAGCTGGATCTCAATGCCGTTTGTCTTCTTCACACAGTCAAACTGACTCAAAACGGCAAGAGCCTCTTCTCTTTGTTCAATATGGAAGAAGTATGTATCTTTATCCTCTTTTCCTTCATCCCTTACTTTTTGAATATCGACAAGCTCTCCTTTTTGCAGAATGCCGATTCGATCGCACATTAGCTCCATTTCTGACAGAAGATGGCTTGAGACGATGACAGCCATTCCTTTTTCACGTGTCAGCTTTTTCAGATGGTCCCTGATTTCTCTGATGCCGGCGGGATCGAGGCCGTTTGTCGGCTCATCCAGAATCAGCACCTTAGGATTATGCAGCAGGCTTTGGGCGAGGCCGAGACGCTGTCTCATTCCGAGAGAGTAGGTTTTTACTTTGTCATGTATTCTATCCTGCAACCCGACGAGCTCGATGACCTCATCTATTTTTTCTTTCGTAACGCCTTTTACCATCCTTGCGTACTGCTGTAAATTTTTATAGCCGCTCAGGAATTTGTACAGCTCCGGGTTTTCCACGATGGCTCCGACGTGCCTGACCGCTTTTGCATAGTTTTTCGTAATGGATTCCCCGCAGATTACGATGTCTCCCTGAGACAGTTTCATTAATCCGACCATCATTCTGATCGTAGTGGTTTTCCCCGCTCCGTTCGGCCCTAAAAATCCAAACACTTCGCCCGCCCGGACGGAGAAGCTCAGATCATGAATAATCGTTCGTCCTTTTATCGTTTTCTTTACCTGTTGCAGTTCTAATACGGTTTCCAATTAGAATCCCCCTTCTATTTCGTGCGCCTGCATGACGCCTCTATACCATTGCAGCACAGACATTCCTTCCTGTTCCCGAATTTCTTCGACCTCGCGCCGTTCAGCGATTTTCCCTTTTATGAAAACCATCACTTCGTCTAACAGCGTCTCAATCTCGCCGATCTCATGCGTGGCGATGACGACGATCTGGCTGTCAAAATCAATATAAGATACGAGACTGTTGACAATCGACTCCCTGACCGCCGGATCAAGACCTGAAAACGGCTCATCCAGCAGAATGACCGATGCTTTTCTCGACAGGGCCAAAACGATTTTCAGCCTGCCCCGGCTGCCTTTGGACAGCTCTTTTATCTTCTGCTCCGCTGAAAGATTCATTTCCGCTAATAGGTTATGTGCTTTTTCCAGCTGAAAATCCGAGAATTGCGAATGATAAAATGTGAGCATATCACCGACAGTCGTCCGGGCGGAAAACATATCATGTTCGGTTAAATAAGCCGTACGAAACAGCATGTTCCTGCTTACTGCGCAGTCTCCCATCCGGACGGCGCCCGATGTCGGGAACGCAAGCCCGGCAAGCATTTTAAGCGTTGTTGATTTACCGCTTCCGTTCGGCCCTAAAATTCCGTAGATTTTACCCGGAGACAATGAAAATGATACATCGCTGACCGCGATCCTGCGGCCGTATTTTTTTGTTACGCGTTCAAAATCAAGATTCATCATTTGCTTCCTCCGCATATTGTTTGATCCCGTCGAGCATTTCCTCAGGAGATAACCCCAGCTCCGCCATTTCCTGAATAAAGCGTTTGAAAACGTCTTTTGTCAGCCTGTCTTTCAGCTCTGCTTTCAGATCGGATCTTTCCGCTATAAAGGTTCCCTGTCCTCTTCTCGTCTCCACGATCCCCAGCCTTTCCATTTCACTGTACGTTCTTTGTATCGTGTTCGGATTCACTTTCATCTGTACGGCCATCTCCCTTACGGACGGCAGTTTGCCCCCCGGTGAAAGCTCACTTCGGATCAGCCGGTAATATATACGATCGGCAATCTGCAGATAAATGGGCTTGGATGACTGAAATTCATTCTCCATCATTACACCTCAACCTTTCGATTCAGCAGCATAGAGGCCAGCGCGAGACAGAGCGCTGCAAGCACGATCACTGCCAGGAAGCTGAAAAGCGAAATGTGGACGGCTTTCAGCTCCATCGTCCATCCGGACAATTTCGTATAATGAAAATGAAAATTCGCATACACTTTTACCGGCCATAAATCATGTTGAGATGAAGTGAAAGGCGTAATGATTTTATCGTCAATATAGGTCCAGACAAACGCAAGCACGATGCAGATCACCCAACGGAGGACGGGAAAATGTTTTAATGAGTGAAAAACAGTCCAAAATACGGCCACGATCACAGATAAGTACGCTGAACTGATCAGCAGGTAAGCATTCAGCCCGGTTAATGTGCCGGCCAGGGGAATGGTGTGTTCCAGCGCTCCTTTTGCAGAAAGCATCCGGTACATCCAAATGCCGTAACCGGTCAGCGCCAGCTGCCCGATCAACTGATACAGCAGTGAGGCCGTCAGTTTGGAAGCCAGCAGATAAAATCCCCCATTCGGATTGTAAAGCCACAGCTGATTTTTTCCTTCTTTATGAAGGTGATAGTACATAAAAAGCGGCGCTACAAGAAATTGAAAAAACCCCATTGCCGTAAAAAAGCCGAAAATGACGAGCGGTTCTTTCTGACGGGCAGCGATGATGTGGGCTGCAAACGCCCAGCAAATCATGCCGCAAAGCCACACCGCGAGCCAAATCCATGAAACTTTCGCATCTTTTTTCAGCAAACCTAAAAACGATGTCATTCTTTCTCTCTCCATTCGGATCAAGTGTATGAGTAACATAGTACACTAGATCATCATGTATTACAATATCTTCAATAAAAAAAAGACAAATCCGCTCTTACGCGGATTTGCCTTTTCAATTACTTCTTTTTGTTTTTTAAGGAGAGCAGCGCATCACGATAGCTGCTATCCTGCATTTTGCCGCCGCTATCAGGATCGTTTGGTTCCTGATCCGTCTCAGAAGTCTTAAACTTCTGAAGCGCCTGACGGTACACATCATCGCCCATTGTATTCTTTTTCTCACGGGGAGATTCAGATTTTACAACGACGGGAGCATGCTCGGCTGAGCGCTCCTCGGCCGGATCATGCTTTTCCGGCTGTTCGGCTGTAGTGCCGATCGCTTCTCTCTTTTCTTCTTTGACATCCTGTCCTGCAGAAGTGCTGCGGACATTGAATGTGATAAGAAGTGCAATCACAATGACAGCAGCAATAACCGCTATAATAATGGCCATATAACCCTCTCCTTACTGTCGTCCGGCAGTTAGATTACCAGTGACCTGGCTGACACGTCTGCCAAGCGCACGGCCTAATTGAAGGCCTTCTTCCGTCATCAGCACATCGCTGTCAACCGGGCATGTGACGCCCGCGCCGTAGTAAGAGCCGTACAGCGCGTTTTCAGGAACGTTGCCGGGAAGACCGACAACAATCATGCCTTGGTGAAACATAGGAGTGATCAGATTGTGCATTGTCATTTCTAATCCGCCGTGTGTTGTCGCCGTCGTACAGAATACAGCGCCGACTTTATCAATCAGCTCGCCTTCAGCCCACAGATAGCCGAGTCTGTCGATCCACGCTTTTAAGCCTGAACTGATGGTGCCAAAGTGTCCCGGGCATCCCCAGATAATGGCATCCATGTCTTTCAGCTTGCGGATGTCTGCTTGATCGACATGGTCGATCAGGACTTCAGCCTCAGCGTTTTCTCGTGCTCCTTCGGCAATGGCTTCAGCAAGGTGTTTTGTGTGTTCGCCTTCACTATCGTACACTACGTAAATTTTCATTCAGGAAACCTCCCATTCAGATGATTAAGATTCCTTCACTTCTTTAGGGGCCGGAAGCAATGACAGCTCCTCTTTTTTCTTCGCCCGCTGTTTGTCTTTCCGTACGTCACGCAAGAACAGGCTCAGGACTACGCCGATAACCGCAAAGATCGTCGCCCACATAAACGCGTCATTAATCCCCATAACGTTGGAATTAAGTGAAGCTGTTTTGTAGAGATATGAATAAACGGTTTGTTTCGCCGCATCAAGCGACATGTTCATGTTGACCATTAAATTAGAAACCGCGCTTTGGAACGACTGCATGAAGCTTGGATCAGCCGTGCTTGTTTTATCCGCAATCTGCGAATAATGCATTGTCGTACGGTTCGTATAAATCGTTGTGATCAAACTTGTTCCGATTGATCCGCTGATCTGGCGGAGCGTGTTGCTCATCGCCGTGCCGTGGCTGTTCAACCGTGCCGGAAGCTGGTTCATTCCGGCTGTCATAACAGGCATCATTAACAGTGACATACCGAATGCGCGGATGGCATAGACAAGCATAATGTGCGTGTAAGGTGTGTCAATTGTCAATTTTGTGTACTGGAATGTCGTTGCGACCGTGATGACCAGCCCGATAATCGCAAGCGGTCTCGGACCGATTTTGTCAAACAGAATACCGGAAATCGGCGACATGATCAGCATGACAATCGCGCCCGGCAATAGCAAGAGACCCGATTGCAGCGCCGTAAAGCCGACTAAGTTCTGCAGGTAAATCGGAAGCAGGAACATTCCTGTGTAAAGCGCAACGGTAATAATGATATTAATGACACTGGAAAGTGAGAAAATATCATATTTAAATACCCGGAAGTCGAGCATCGGTTTTTCAGAGCGCAATTGCTGAATGACAAACGCGGCAATCGCGATGACACCGACAATGACGGTAGACAGCACGATCGGATCTCCCCAGCCGTCGCTGCCCGCTTCACTGACTCCGTAAAGCAATGAGGCGAATCCGACAATAGATAGAATCGCACCCAAGCTGTCGAGTTTGATTTTTTGCGGTTCCACCAAGTTCTTAAAGAGGAAAAACGCTATGATAATAACGATTGCCCCGATCGGAACAAGGCCGTAGAACATAATGCGCCATGTGTAATGCTCGATGATCCAGCCGGAAAGAGTCGGTCCGACCGCCGGAGCAAACATCATCGCAAGACCGAAAATCCCCATTCCTTTCCCCCTGCTTTCAGGCGGGAAGATAAGCAGAATGGTTGTCATGACCAGCGGCTGCAGGATACCGCCGCCGACCGCCTGAATTAACCGGCCGATCAGCATGGTTGAGAAGTTAGGCGCGATTCCGCAGACTAACGTTCCCGCTGTAAAACAGAACATGGCTACGAGAAAGAGGCTTCTCTGTCCGAACCGGGTAATTAAGAACGCAGATAACGGAATCAAAACACCGTTGACCAGCATGTATCCGGTCGTAAGCCACTGAATCGTCGTCGCACTCACACCGAACTCGGTCATTAAGTGCGGCATCGCCACGTTAAGAAGCGTTTGGTTCAAGATCGCCAGGAATAACCCGGCCATAAGCACAATAAGCAATGTTTTAGGACTTTTTACTTGATTATCTGATTTAGCCACCTAAGACAACCTCCCTTCATGGTTTGATGACTGATCTGTATTATTCAGAGATTTTTACAGATGCGTTCATACCAGGAAGCACCTTGTCAGATGGGTTGCTGAGTGAAATTTTAACAGGAACTTTTTGCGTTACTTTAGTGTAGTTGCCGCTTGAGTTTGAAGAAGGCAGCATATCAAATGTTGAATTTGTCGCATAACCGATTTCTTCTACTGTTCCGTCAAATGTTGTATTAGGATCGCCGTCAACAATTACGTCTACTTTGTTTCCTACTTCAATGTCTCTAATGTCTGTTTCTTTAATGTTTGCAGTGATGTAAAGGTGTTTCATGTCAATTTCTTGGGCAATTGTCGTACCGGCTTGCACCATTTGGCCGTTTTTCACTTCGTTTTTCACGATTGTTCCATCCATGATGGCTTTTACGTCAGCATTTTGCTGTCCTTTAATTTTTGCAACAACGTCGTTTTTGCTTACTTCTTTCCCCTCATCAAGGTTCCAGTCAGTTACTTTACCCGCAGCAGGAGCTGTGATAGCAGCCATGTCGCCGGCAACTTTCGCTTCATCGGTTTTTACATAGTGTGTGCTTTGATAATAGTAGTAAGCACCTCCGCCTATAATTGCAAGAACAACAATCAAACCGATAATGTTGGTCAGAATTAAACGTCCTCTGTTCATTTTGTTTTCTCCTTTCGTTTCTTCCTCTATCATTTTGTGGAATGATGATAAAAATATGTGGGGATTTTTTTATTTTCCGTTTTTCACTGCACAGCCGTTTGCAAGCTTCGTTAAACTTTCCGCAAGCTTGCGCAGGTACTGCAGTTCAGCGGTATTGAGCTGCCGGTATAAGACCGCCGCTTTTTCGGCATATTGAACAGCAGCTTTCTTTAGAAGTTCTTCCCCCTCTTCGGTTAACTGAATCATAACAACACGCCGGTCGTCGTGATAGTCGCTCCGAACCATTAGGCGGCGCTTATACAGAATATCGGTCATTCTCGTGACAGACGCCGGTTTCAGATCAAGCGACAAAGCCAGCCTTGAAAGCTGCGTGCTTTTGCTCTTATGTATTTTGAACATCAGCAGATACTGCAGCACTGTAATATCAAAAGGTTCAAGCACTGTCTCCAGAATCATTTTCTGCTTTTTGTAAATCGATCTGGAAGTATCAAACAGCTGTTCAAAACTGAGCAAAGCGAGCTCTGATTCAATCACCGTATTTTCACCTCATTCCCTTAATAATAGTTCACAAGATAAAATATTAATAAATGAAAGAAGGTTTGTAAAGAGAAAAGTTTCATTTTTTAAGGATTTTTTTTATGCCGTTTTTTCTCTTTATTTTTAATTTAAAAAAGCCGGGTGAAGAACCGCGCCGCACGATTCTTCACTCGGCTTTATATTTAATACGATGCTTTGCTTATACCGGCTTCCTCATTTTTAAAAAAGCTTTTCAGCGCTTGAAATACGTCCGATTTCTGTTTCAGGATGTAGTATTTAAATTTATCATCTTTGACATTTTTATAGGCGGACATGAGGGTGGAATGCCTGTTATATTGATTGACCTCACCGTAACAGAACAGATTCGATTTTTTCATGATGTCATTGACGAGCTTTACGCATCGGGCGTTATCCGAAGTCAGGTTATCTCCGTCTGAAAAATGAAACGGATAGATGTTGTAGCGGGCGGGGTCATATTTTTCATCAATTAATTCAAGAGACTTCCGGTAAACGGAGGAACAGATGGTGCCTCCGCTCTCGCCTTTCGAGAAAAAATCTTCTTCCGACACAACCTTCGCTTCCGTATGGTGGGCGATAAATTCGATATCAACCGTTTCATACTTTGTCCGTAAAAATCGTGTCATCCAAAAAAAGAAGCTCCTCGCCATATACTTTTCCCATACGCCCATCGAACCGCTTGTATCCATCATGGCTAAAACGACAGCTTTCGATTCCGGCTTCGTCACATCATTCCATGTTTTGTATTTCAGATCTTCCGGATAAATAGGGTAAAACGATGGCTTGCCTGTCATAGCGTTTCGTTTATAGGCCGACAGCATCGTCCTTTTCTTATCGATATTCCCTGTCAGCCCGGTTTTCCGGATATCATTGAACTCGATATCGGTATGGACGATATTGTCCCTTTCCTTTTGCTGCAGATTCGGCAGTTCTAATTCCTGAAACAGCGCTTCTTCCAGATCCATCAATGAAACTTCCGCTTCATAATAATCCTCGCCTGCCTGATCGCCTGCTCCCTGGCCTTTTCCGGCACCCTGCTTTTTATCTGCGCCGTCTCTTGCGACGACATCGCCGACTTCGCTGTCGCCGTCGCCTTGGCCGACATGTTTATTTTTATCATAGTTATAACGGATTTTATATTCATCAAGCGAACGAATCGGGATTTTCACGACATCTTTTCCGTTGGACATAATAATGCTTTCCTCAGTGACAAGATCCGGAAGGTTGTTTTTTATCGCTTCCTGCACTTTCTTTTGGTGGCGCTGCTGGTCGTCAAAGCCTTTGCGATGGAGGGACCAGTCTTCCTCTGAAATCAAAAAATTTCCGCTGTCATTACGGGACATGAATTCCCCTCCTTAACCGTTATGGTCGTTTTACATGTGTATTCCGGCTTGGTCCTGTTTATGAAACAAGTCCGGCGAAAAGATTTATTTTTATCTTATGCCGGCCGGACTCTCCAATTGACAAACAATTGCGAAAAACAGACAAAAGAACCCGTCCTTTTACAGACGGGCCTCTCGATGAAATCAAATATCAGCGGTTTAACAAGCTTCCGACATACTTCAGCAGTTCATTAGCGCTTGTCGAATTATAGCCATGTTCATCTATTAACCTTGCCACTACCTCATTGACCTTTTTAAGCTGCTGTTCATCCGGCGTTTTGGTGGAGGTCGTAATTTTCACTACATCTTTTAAGTCTGCGAACAGCTTTTTCTGAATCGCTTCGCGGAGTCTTTCGTGCGAATTATAGTCAAAGCGTTTTCCTTTTCTTGCATAGGCGGATATGCGGATTAAGATTTCTTCGCGGAACGCTTTTTTGGCGTTTTCTGAAATGCCGATCTGCTCTTCAATGGATCTCATCAGTTTTTCGTCAGGATTCATTTCTTCACCCGTCAGCGGATCGCGAAGCTTATTTTTATTGCAGTACGCTTCCACATTATCTAAATAATTGTCCATGAGAGTTTTCGCGGATTCTTCATATGAATAGACGAACGCCTTCTGCACTTCCTTTTTGGCGATGTCATCGTACTCTTTCCTGGCGGCGGAAATAAAATTCATATACCGCTCTTTGTCCTCGGCGGAGATGGACGGATGCTGGTCGAGTCCTTCTTTTAAGGAACGCAGCACGTCAAGCGAATTGATGGATTCCATATTTTTTCTGATAATCGTTGAGGAAATGCGGTTGATGACATAGCGCGGGTCAATTCCGCTCATTCCTTCATCATGGAATTCCTTCTTCATATCCTCCAGATCAACGGAATTGTAACCTTCAACGCTTTCTCCGTCATAGAGCCTCATTTTTTTGACGAGATCAATATCAGAGCGGTTCGGTTCCTTCAGCCGGGTCAAAATAGAAAACATCGCGGCCACTTTTAATGTATGGGGGGCGATGTGTACGTCAGAAACATCACTTTCAGAAATCATTTTTTCATAAATCCGTTCTTCCTCTGACACCTTTAAATTATAAGGAACAGGCATCACGATGATCCTGGAGTGAAGGGCTTCATTTTTCTTATTGGCAATAAACGAGCGGTACTCCGTTTCGTTCGTATGCGCAACAATCAATTCGTCGGCGGAGATGAGCGCAAACCGTCCGGCTTTGAAATTCCCTTCCTGCGTGAGTGACAGAAGGTGCCACAGAAATTTTTCATCGCATTTCAGCATTTCCTGAAACTCCATCATTCCGCGGTTCGCTTTATTTAATTCACCGTCAAACCGATAAGCGCGCGGATCTGATTCCGAGCCGTATTCGGCAATCGTCGAAAAATCAATGCTCCCCGTCAAATCGGCGATATCCTGTGATTTCGGGTCAGACGGGCTGAAGGTTCCGATTCCGGTACGTTTATCCTCCGAGAAGAATATACGTTCAACTTTAACATCCTCAATTCTGCCGCCGTATTCTTCTTCAAGCCGCATGACATTAAGCGGAGAAAGGCTGCCCTCAATTCTGATGCCGTATTCTCTGTAGAAGTCGTCGCGCAGATGATGGGGAATGAGATGGAGAGGATCTTCATGCATCGGGCAGCCTTTAATGGCGTAAACAGCGCCGTTGTCTGTCAATGAGTAGGCTTCAAGCCCTTTTTTCAGCATGGTGACAAGAGTTGACTTTCCGCCGCTGACGGGTCCCATCAATAGTAAAATCCTTTTTCTTACATCGAGCCGCTTGGCGGCCGGGTGAAAGTATTCCTCCACGAGCCGTTCCAGAGATTCCTCAAGGCCGAACAGCTCCCTCGAGAAAAAGCTGTATGTCTTTTTCCCGTCATCCTCTTCGATTCCGCTGTCTTTTATCATATTAAAAACGCGAGAATGAGCAGACTGCGCGACCAATGGATTTTCTTTTATGATCTCCAAATAATCAGCGAACGTCCCTTCCCATTTGAGACGCTGCTCTTCCTCTCTGTACTTTTCAATTTTCTTTAATATATCCATAAGAACCTCCTCTATCATGGTTAATGCACTAGAAATAAGGTACTTTGTTACAATCTATGCGGTGACGTGATAATACATGCTTTTCGTTTCTTAAAAATAAAGACGTTATAAGGCCGTCATTGACAAGGGTCCGGTGCACCGTTCATAATGAAAGAAATACAGTTTCATCCAGACTCGGACATCAAATGGAAAAGCAAAGAGGAGGAGACATGATGAAAACGATCATTTTACTTGGGGTCATTCTCACTTTTTTAGTATCCATTTTTACGGCGGGTTACGACAGCAAACCTGAAAACAAATAACGGCAAAAGGGTGCTCTTTATGGAGAGCACCCTTTCCTGTACAACATAACAATGTTTCATATTTGAATATGTTCTTGGACAGTTGATTTTTCATGAGACTTGCAGCTTGTTTGATACTCGATTTTTCCGATTTTGCACCCCGGGCCGATTTCCACACGCTTCCCTCTGACAATGTCCGCTTCCGTGTATTCGAGGTAAATTGCGTCTCCTTCGATCAATTCAGCAGAAAGCATGCCGGCTTTCCGTTTAAGAAAACCGGGTTTCCGTCTGACGGTGATCGATGTGCCGCCGATTTCTTTCACACGGCTTCGGTCATAACGCAAATGGATGTTTACGTCCCCTGCGTTTAACAATCCCGCCACATTGATACATCCTGTTACATGAAGCAGCTCCGTCTCGCAATCGCCGCCGACGGTGAGACTGCCTTTTATATGACACTGCTCTCCCGCGGCCCCGCCGCCAATTTCAGCAAGTCCTTTCAGCCTCATCCTGGCGAAACGCATGGAGCCGCCGACTTTCAATGTGCCGATCACATTTGCTGAATGTGCTGATAAATCTCCTGCAACTTCATGCTCTCCGAAAATTTTCAGCCTGCTGATCTCGGCATCTCCGAGAAAAAGTCCCGTACCGAATATCCGGCAGCGTTCGCTTTGAAGTCCTTCGCCGACAGTTCCTTCCCCTTTAATACTTACATTTTGGTAGGAACCGCCGGAGGCGTGTCCGGCTCCGTACATTTTTAAATGACTCAATTTTTTTGTCGTTTCCATCGCAGCTCCTCCTATCGTTTCACAACTTTGTTAACCAAAGCGGAAGGATCACATGTAAAATCGCCGCTGTATTCCACCGTCCCAATGGTGCAGCCTGCGCCGATCCGCACATGATTCCCGCGGACTGTCTTCGCGTTCGTGTCCGCCAATTCAATGATGTCACCTTCAATCAGCTCTGCTGTCAGCACCGGAGCCGGCATCAGCTTAAAACGCGTAAGCACGCTCTTTCTGCTCATCACTTTCAAATGGCGGCAGCCGATCTCTTTCACCCGGCTCTCTCCCGCCGCCAGCTGAATACTGACTTCATCAGCATTCAGCAGGCCGCCGATCTTGCATTTGCCTTCCGAACGGAACGTCTCTGTCTCGCAATCGCCTTCAATCCCGGCTTTCCCGGATATGAAAATATCATCAGCTTTCACACCGCCGCCGAAAGATGAAAATCCCGCGACGTTCAGCCGCTCCGTTTTGACATCACCTTTAATGACACCCGTTCCGTTGATACGGATGGATTCAGCTTCGGTGCTGCCGGAAATTTTCCCCGAACCGCTGATCGTCAGCGTTTGCGTCTTGACATGTCCGTCTGTTTTTCCGCTGCCGTTAAACAAAAGGCTCGTGCACTCCACATCACCTGACACCGTGCCGCTTCCGTTGATCTCCACTGTATGAAAACGGCCTCCTTTTGAACTTCCTGAACCGTTGATGACTAATTTATCTGTTACTTCCATTGATGGTCCTCCTGCATCCATTTCGTTTTTAATTCTTCCGATGCCGCAGCAAGCGCCACCCGTTCAACCACTTTGACAGTCGGTTCAAACAAAATATGTTCCGCGTCTGCGATGAAGCACGTCGTTACGCCAAGCTTTCGGAGCATGACAAGCTCCGTATTCGTTTTCAGCTCGGAAGCCTCATACGTTTTCAGCACCCCTGCTGCCAATTTTCCTTCCTCAAGGCTGATATTGCCCGATTGCAAAAGCCCTTCAAGCACATATAAAGACAGCAGCGCGCGGGACGTGAATGTCACGCCGTCTTCGCCATAAACTTGCAGCGCGGCTTTTGAAATCAGTCCCTTTTGAAGCAGTTCCGCAGACGTTATATTGACATCAGTCATTTGCGGAGACAGCATTTCTCTCATTTCATCCAGAGACAGATTTTCTTTCATTTTCTGTATTTTTGAGATGCGTTTTAATATTTCCGCCCTCGGAAAAAATGTTTCCTGGCCTGTAAACGTCGATTTTCGGATAAACCATTCTTCAGGAATTAAATTTTTCCGTTTCCACCGGTACAGCTGCCCGTATGAAATTGATGTTTCTTCCAGCAATTCTTTTTTAGAAATCAGTTGTTCCTCCATGAATCCAGCTCCTTCGATGAATGTATTGTAACATAACACTGTTACGTTGTTAAGCCTGAAAATATAAAAATGCCGTGAACCGCTGCTGCCCGTCTTTTTTATTCAATAAAAAAACGCCCGGATGCGGGCGTTTTTTCTCACGTCAAATCTCTGTAATTTTGCTGGCGCAGCGCTTCATATACAAGAATCGCGGCCGTGTTGGACAGGTTTAATGATCTCACATGCTCGGTCATCGGCAGACGCAGGCAGCGGTCCATATTGTTTTCGATCAATTCTTTCGGAAGTCCGCTCGTTTCTCTGCCGAATACGAAGAAAAAGTCTTCCTCCGTATTTGAGTAATCAAATGATGTGTGCGGCTTTTGGCCGAATTTTGTAATGAAGAAAAACTTCCCGTTCTCATATGCCTCAAATAATTCTTCCAATGAATCATGATATACGACGTTGACGAACTCCCAATAATCGAGTCCGGCGCGCTTCAGCATTTTATCATCGGTTGAGAATCCGAGCGGGCGGATCAAATGAAGCGTTGTGTCTGTTGCCGCACAAGTACGTGCGATATTTCCCGTATTGGCCGGGATTTCAGGTTGATATAAAACGACATGTAATGCCACGATGTTCACCTCTGTTTTTTATTCCGCCCACCATTATATCATTAATTACTCTTTTGTCGTATCATCCGTAATATGAAAAAACGCATATCTGATGGAAGGAGTATACGCCGTTGAATCCTCATATGACCAATATCTCATTCTGCTGTCATACGTTTGGGCATTGACGAGCGGCATATTGCTTTTATCTTTTGCGACCACGATCGCCGTATGATTAAAACGGCCGTCCCCTTCAAAATCATAGCAAATGATATCTCCGGGCATCAGTTCTTCAGCTCTTGATACTTGCACTGCGCGAAGCCCTGCCTTGGATTGAGCCAGATACATCTTCATCGAATGCGCGACCGTCCAGCTGTAGCTCCACGAGCTTGCCTTCATCCACCAGCCTGAGCCTCTGTTCGGATGCCCCCGCATCGGTGCTTTTCCGGCATGTAAACATTGGGAAATAAAATTGGTGCAATTATCGCTGAAATTTTTATAAGCGGGGTTTCGTTTATTCCAAAACTTCTCCGCGTACTGCACCGCAGCCAGACGGTCGTATTGAAACGCCCGCCCGAAATCTTCCCGTTCACTCCGCTCATATTCAATTACGCTGTTTCCGTCAGAAAATCCCGCCGGTTTTTTCTTTACTTCCCGGTCTTTAATCAAAAGCTCATCATAGAGAAATGCAGTCCGTTCCTCAATCTGCTCTTCTAAGTAAAGGTGTCCGTCATGCTCCTTGCACAAATATTCGAAATGAATCGTGTACATGACGCATAACGTGCCGTCGTCCTCAAGACTGCTTTTGACAATGACGGCTTTTGCCTTCGCTTTCACGATGTCAACTTTCCGTTTTTCAAACAGCTCTTTTTTTCTCGTCAGGACCTCAAGATCGCCGGCCTGCCCATTCTGCCTCATCTCGGTTCCGTTGATTAAATAATGAAGCCGGGCCTCCGCTAAATCTTCAATAATATGCTTCAAGCGCTCCACCCACCATACGATTTTATAAAGAAAAAACACTTGAACTCCGGCCAAGTGCTTTTTCTCTATACATATGTCAGGACCGGCCGGTTTTAGTCTTATCAGAAACCGATAACAGCTCCAGTCCCTTTTCAATTTCCCGTATGGCGTCCTCATCCTGCTCCTTTTGAAGCGCTTTTTCTAATTCCTCCGCATAATCAGGATCACCGATTTTCCCGATGGCCCAGGCGGCCGTACCCCTGATGACGGGGCGCGGATCTTGGTGCATCAAGGCCGTTAATTCCGGAAGAGACGAGGCGTCTTTAAAATGAGCCAAAGCTAAAATCGCATTCCGCTGTATCGGCTTCTTGCCGCGCCATGATCCCGATACATGTCCGAATTTTTCTTTGAATTCGCGGTTGCTTATGGTCAAAAGCGGCTTTAACAGCGGCTTTGCGATTTCCGGATCAGGCTCCATCTGCGGATGAAGATGAAAATCTTTCCCCTTATTAATCGGACAGACCGTCTGGCACGTGTCACAGCCATACAGACGGTTTCCGATTTTCGTGCGGAACTCATCCGGCAAAAATCCCTTTGTCTGGGTCAGGAACGAAATACAGCGCTGGGCGTTAAGCTGTCCGGGATTGACGAGTGCGCCGGTCGGACAAGCGTCTAGACATTTTGTGCACGTACCGCACATATCTTCAATCGGCACATCCGGTTCAAAGGGCAGATTGGTGATCATTTCAGCCAGATAGACGTAAGAACCGTATTCAGGCGTGGTGATCATGCAGTTTTTGGCGCTGAAGCCGATTCCCGCCCGTTCAGCCACGGCCCTGTCGGACAATTCTCCTGTATCCACCATTGACTTTGTGCGGATATCCTCATGTTTGCTTTGGAGAAAATTCTCCAGCAGATCAAGCTTTTCCCGCAGCACATCATGATAATCCTTCCCCCAGGAAGCTCTGCAAAAAATGCCGCGCCGCCCGTCCCTCGTGCTCCTCGGCGCATCTTTCATTTTGGAAGGATAAGCAAGGGCGATGGCGACGATTGATTTGGCTTTCGGGAGAAGCAAAGACGGAGTAACCCGTTTTTCAATATCCGGCTCTTCAAAACCGGATAAATAGCCGAGTGATTCCTGAAGAATCAGCCGGTCCCGCAGACTGTCGAACGTATCAGCCGTTGTAAACCCGATTTTGTCAACTCCGATGCTTTTGGCGTATTCGATTAATTCCTCTTTCAGTTTATGAATATTCATTTTTTGCACAGCCTCCTTTCTTTGTGATCAGGCTCCCGCACGGGTATAATAGAGTTTTATCATCCCGAAATGGAGTGAACACACTTGAACATCAGTTTAGATCCACTTATTGCTGAACGGGTGCCGGGGATCAAAGCGGCAGCCGTCTTATATGAACAGATCGAAGTCGGGCCTGCTCCGCAAATGCTGAAAGGCCGCCTCCGTTTATTTCAAGAATCTCTTTACTTTGATTATGCTGACGGCGGTATAGATGAGCAGCCTTTTGTTAAAGAGTGGGCGCGTATGATGGAACAGCTCAGTCCCGCCTTTTCAGGACAAAAAACGCCGATGGAGCTTATGCTCGGCGATATTTCCCGGGAACGATTCATTGAAAGTGTGAATTCAGCCCATGATACCATACTTTTTTTCTCCTTGAAATATTCATTGCCCATCATGGCGTATGACGCCGCAGAAATAGATGAACCGATTTCGATTACAATCGGAGAAAAAGAACACGTACTTGCTTTCTCCGACTCTGGCGGCATTTTCGGCGGCCTTACCGGACATATCAACACCCGCCCTGTAACAACCGGCACAAAGAAAATGCTGCAGCTGATCTTTTTCCCGCCTTCATTTCATGCCGACGCGGCGGATGAGCTGCTATCATCTTTAACCAAAATGTTTGAACAAATTCACGGAGGCACGCATACCGTCTCTTGGCTTTCATAAAAAGACACGCCTTCGTGTCTTTTTTCACATAAAAAAACGCAATACTTCGTTTATCAGAGAAACGAAACACTGCGTTAATAACGTATGTATGGAGCGGGTGATGAGAATCGAACTCACGACATCAGCTTGGAAGGCTGAGGTTTTACCACTAAACTACACCCGCATCAAAGTTTTTTGTCAGTACCGATTTGATGTTTCTAATATTACATGTATATTTTTTTTTCGTCAAGGGAATGTTAAAAAATTTGTCGAAAAAAATTCTTTTTTTGTCCACATGTTAAGTTAGGTTTACATTTTGTTAAGAATATCATACAATATAAAAAAGAAGAAAACTTGAGGTACGCCCTGATGATGAAAAATAAAGTAAAAGAGCTGAGAGCCAGATTCGGCTATTCTCAGGAAACGCTCGGAAAAGAAGCCGGAGCCACCAGACAGACGATTGCAGCGATTGAAAAAGGAGATTATGTGCCTTCACTCTTATTGGCGCTTAACATCTGCCGGGCTTTCTCCCTGCCGATGGAGGAAGTTTTCTGGCTGGAGGAGGAGAAAAAATGAGTTTGAAAAGAAAAGCGTGTTTTCACCTTGCACTCTACGGATTGGCCTGCTGGACGCTTATTTCCTTTATGGAAGCGGCGCCGCGGATCGCTCAGTTTTTCCAAACGGAGGGGAGCGGTTCATTTGAGCTGAATATCACTCCGTTTCTGCTGTTTACCGTTTGTGCCGCATTGTATATCTATGCCGAAAAGAAAAAACGAAACGGCAAAAAGCACAGGCTTGTGCCCGATGAATTTGAGGAACAGGATGAAAGAGAACGAATGATGACGGCTAAAGCTTGCCGTTCCTCGTATATTGCCGTTTACTTCTCATTGCCGGCCGCAGCCGTTCTGCTTTTGTTTTATCCGCTGATTCAGCCGCATCTTCCCTTTTTTCCGATTCTTTTGATTTTCATTCTGATGATGATTCAGCATTTGGCTTATGTTTTCACATTTCATAAGCACGGCAAAAACTCCGGTTCATGACAGATCCGGAGTTTTTTACATTACCAGCTCGCTTTTTTCACCCCGGGAATCCGGCCTTTATGGGCCAGCTCCCTGAATGCGATTCTGGACAATTTAAATTTTCTCATATATCCGCGGGGCCGCCCCGTCACCGTACAGCGGTTATGAAGCCTGGCCGGAGCAGAATCACGCGGCAGTTTGCTCAGCGCTTCCCAGTCTCCTTTTGCCTTTAATTCTTTTCGGATGTCCGCATATTGTTCAACAAGCTTCTGCCGCTTGAGCTCTTTGATCACTTTTGATTTTTTTGCCATTTCAGCACTCCTAACAAATCGTAATAATTACGTTTTGTATCATATCATCCATAGGAGCATCGTGCAAGCTAAGCGCTTAAAAAGGCGGGTGAATACCCGCCTTCACTGCCGGCATTTCCCCGGAAATGAATCCGCAGAAAGCGCCCGCCGTCAATGATCCGCCTTGCGACGTCATCAGACTGTCGCTTTATTTCCTCTTGCAAAATGGTCGTTTCCCATTGCTTCACCCAGTCTGCGCTCAAGCTTTTTAGTCCGTTCATTCTGAAACGGCAGAAGCGGAAACACGAGTTCAGCCAGATAATAAGCTTCTTCCAGATGCGGATAGCCTGAAAAGATAAACGACTCAATGCCGAGTGCCTGATACTCTAAAATTCGATCAGCGACAGTCTGCGGATCACCGACAAGCGCCGTGCCCGCTCCGCCTCTGACCAGTCCGATGCCGGCCCAGAGATTCGGGCTGATCTCAAGCTTCGAGCGGTCACCGTTATGAAGATCGGCCATCCGTTTTTGTCCCGATGAATCAGCGCGCCGGAGCGCAGCCTGCGCTTTCGCAATTGTCTCTTCGTCTAAGTGGCTGATTAATCGTTCAGCCGCTTCCCATGCCTCTTCCTCAGTCTCCCGGACAATCACGTGAAGTCTGATGCCAAAACGCATCGTCCTTCCTTCCTTGGCAGCCTGTTTTTTAACGGTTTCAATCTTTTCTTTTACCTGCTCCGGCGGCTCTCCCCATGTTAAATAGACATCTGTATGTTTCGCCGCAGCCTCAATTCCCGCCTGTGATGAACCGCCGAAATATAATGGCGGATGCGGAGACTGTTTTGGCGGAAACAGGAGGTTGCTGTTTTCCACTTTGATATGGTCCCCTTCATATGTCACCGTTTCGCCCCGCATGAGTCCGCGCCAGACGGTTAAAAATTCCTCAGTCGCCTTATAACGTTCATCGTGGCTGATAAACATGCCGTCTCCCGCCAGTTCATAAGGATCTCCGCCTGCTACGACATTTACAAGCAAACGGCCGTCTGACAGCCGGTCCATTGTCGACGCCATTCTCGCGGCGACAGACGGCTGCATCAGTCCCGGCCGGACCGCCACTAAAAATTTCAAGTCACTCGTTTCCCCCGCTAAAGCGGCAGCCGTCAGCCACGGGTCTTCACATGATCTCCCCGTCGGCAGCAGAACCCCCGTATACCCGAGTCTGTCCGCCGCCTGTGCCACTTGCTTAAAATAAAGATGATCCGCCGTTCTCCCTCCCGTTTGCGTCCCTAAATACCGGCCGTCACCATGCGTCGGAATAAACCAAAGAATCTCCATATGAATCTCTCCTTTTTTAATAGGTTACCCTTCATAACTGTTCCGCCATTTTAATAGTTTCCGCTCGAGCATTCTGACCAATGCATCTGTCAGCTTGCCGACAGCCGCAAAAATGATAATGCCGACAAACACCTTATTTGTCTGTGAAAATTGTCTCGCATCCATAATCATATAGCCGACGCCCGCGCTCGATCCCATCAGTTCCGCCACCACAAGGCCGAGCCACGCAATACCGAGAGAGAGCCGGATGCCGAGCAGGATATTCGGCAGAGACGCCGGAAGAATCAATTTCGCCATCTGCTGATACCAGTTAAACTCCAGCACCCGGGCGACATCAAACAGCTTTGCGTCCACGCTGCGGATTCCGAGAAACGTATTAATGTATACAGGGAAAAAAGCCCCCAATGCGATCAGCAGAATTTTTGATGTCTCATCAAATCCGAACCACAAAATAAACAGCGGGGTCACCGCCAAGTGCGGAACCGTCCTGAGCATTTGCAGAGACGGATCGAGATACGCTTCCGTCCGCTTTGAGAAACCGACCAGCAGCCCGAAAACAAGTCCGAGGCCCGCGCCAAGCAGAAATCCGGCAGCCGCCCGGTATAAACTGATCTCTAAATGACCCCACAGCTCACCTGAAAGAAGAAGTTCCTGAAACGTCTGCAAGATGACGACAGGTGACGGGAGCACCGTTGCAGAGACGATGCCCAGACTTGCGATAAACTGCCATACTGCGATGACCGCAGCCGGGAGTACAATCCCTTTCATCCATTGGTATGAATACTTCCGGGATCTTGCCAGAGCTTTCTTTTCTGATTGGCTTATTGCGCCGGCAGCCGTTGGTGCTTCTGCTTTCATTACTTGCCATCCCCCGTTTCACGCGCTTTTTTAATAAATGAATTGTCGACAACGTCTTTTACATGAATTTTCTTACGAATCGCTTTTGTTCGATATTGAAAATCAGCGGTTTCCTGCTGGGCTTTGACAATATCATCATTGATCGGTTCATTGAGAGGCTCAGTATTGTTAAGCACGTTTCTGACGACTTTCGGATCAAGATGTTTGATTTTCGCATATAAGGAGACGGCTTCATCTTTGTGTTCCTTTTGCCATGTAACTGCTTTATTGAACACTTTCAGAAAACGGACAACCTCATCCGGGTGTTCTTTGGAAAATCCCGTTCTGACTAATGTGAAACCGGGAGAATATAAATCTGTGCTTTCTCCGTTCGCCAATATTTCCGCCCCGTGCTGCAGCGTTTCAATCGACAAATACGGCTCCCAAATGGACCATGCGTCAACTGACTTGTTTTCAAAAGCGGAAACCGCCTCATCAGGCTGAAGCTGGATGAGGGTGACGTCATCGGCGGAAAGCCCCGCTTTATCTAAAGCTTTATAGAGGAAATCAAAGCCGCTGCTGCCTTTGGCTACGGCGATTTTTTTACCTTTCAATTCTTTCAGGCTCTGAATCCCGCTGCCCTTGTTTACGAGAATGCCGTTTGCCTTTAATCCGTCCTGAGACAGCCCGATCTCTTTAAAATCAATTCCTGCCGCCTGACCGGAAATGACCGGTGAATTGCCGACCTGGGAAAAATCAAGCTTATCGGCGGCAAGACCTTCAAATTGCGGAGGACCGCTTTGGAATTCGACCCATTTTACTTTTATTCCGTCTTTTTTGAAGGCCTCTTCAAACCAGCCTTTTTCCTTGGCAATGAGAAGCGGGCTTAAACTCTGCTGGATGCCGATCCGGATTTCTTTCACCGTTTTCCCGCTCCCCCCTGTCCCGTCTGCACTGCATCCGGCTGACATCATGACTGCTGCGGCTAAAAGAATGATGATTTTTTTCACTTCGCTTCGTCCCTTCTATATCCCGGACCCGTCCGCAAACCGGAGGTCTTCCGTTTTCTCAAATTCAGCAAGCACCTTCTGCCGGACGGCCTGAAAATCAGCTGACGTCCGATTGCGCGGATGCGGAAGCTGAATCGGCACCAGACTGTGCAGCCGGCCGGGCTTTGCCCTGAGAATTGCCAGCTTATCGCCTAAATAGACGGATTCGTCAATATCATGCGTAACCAGAATCATCGTCGTTTTTTTCTCGCGCCATATATCAAGCAGCACATCCTGCAAGTGTTTTCTCGTAAAAGCGTCAAGCGCTCCGAACGGTTCATCCAAAAGCAGCACCTCGGGCTCACGCAACAGGGCTCTGGCGATGGCGACCCGCTGCGACATGCCGCCGGATAATTCGCGCGGATAAGCGTCCTCTGCTCCCTGCAGCCTGACAACCTCAATCAGATCATCCACTTTTTGACGAACGGCCGGGTCGTTCATATTGAGATCGGCAGCGATGTTTTGTTTCACCGTCAGCCAGGGAAACAGCCGGTGCTCCTGAAAGATAAATCCCTGCCGGATGCCCGGTCCCGACACATTGCGGCCGTTTATTGCGACAGAGCCTTTATAATCGGTATCAAGACCGGCAATCAATTTTAAAAGCGTGCTTTTGCCGCATCCGCTCGGCCCGATGACAGTCAAAAATTCTCCCGATGCAATTGACAGCTCAATATCATTCAGCACCGGTGTTTTCCGGCCTTCATGCTCAAAAGCTTTTTCTTGTATGCTGATGGTTACAGCCATCTGTCTTCCCCTCTCTTTCTGCCGCATGCGATCGAAAAACAAAAAGGCCCCCATCTCCGTTGCTTGTAGAGATGAGAGCCTTCGGCGGTCCGATCAGCTGCCCGTTTGTTTTTAAATTTGAATATCATGTTAATTCAAATTATTCCGACTTGTCAACTGTTTTTTGTAAGAATTAAAAATGCGCCCTCTGGCATAAACCTGCCAAAGAGCGCATCAGCTGTATCACGTATTTATTTCCTTTTGCGGCTGGTCGATTTTCAGCAATGTCCGCGCGTTGTTGCCGAAAATGTTTTCTATATCTTCTTCCCGCATATTGATTTCCCGGCAGGTCCTCACCTGCTCCTGAAGATATCTGTATACATATCCTCTCGGAAATCCGTTCGAATCCGTCCCGAAGATGATCCGATCAGCACCGATTAATTCAGATGTCTTTCGAAACAGAATTTCCAAATCAAGCGGGTACGGCATCCACCTCATCCACTGATTTGAGCCGGACGTGTCAATATACACATTCGGGCAGCTCCAGCACAGCTGCAGCAGTTCCTGATAATATCCGGCGCCGAAATGCGGAATGATGAACGGTATATCAGCATACTCTCTCGCGACGCGATAGATGGAGAGCGGGTTGATGTTGCGATGGCTGACAATGCCCCCCGCTCTCCCTAAAAGTCCGAAGTGAATTAATACAGGCAGTCTTTTGTCAGCCAAATACGTCCACAGCTTTTTCAGCGACGGATCATGAAACTCGATGTCTGTCAGCGGCCCGAACAGTTTATATCCTTTCAGACCGAGCTCTTCAACCGCTCTTTTCAGCTCCTCATACGCATCCTTTTGTTCCAAAGGATGATATGCAAATCCGGTAAACCTCGCGGGATTGGCTTGAATAAACGCCGCCATCCGGTCATTGCTCTCTGCTGTTAAAAAATTCAGCACGTCAATGCCGTACTTATCTAATTCTTTCTCCCATCTTGTCATCAAAGGGATTTCCCCGTCATCAGCCTCATGCGGATCAGGAAAATCCCAAGTGAGATTCATTCTTTCCGACCGCTCCCGGTTATAATCGGAAAATGTCTTATCGTTTTTGCCGAAATTAAGGCTGTACGGCAGATGACCGTGAATATCGACAGGTTTAAAATGCTGCCGGAAAAGCATACAATCGCCGCCTCCCTTACCGCCTGACAATAAAAAAAGACCCTTATCCAGTGAAGAATAAGAGCCTCTTGTGTCCAAGTCAGCGGTTTCTATTTTTTCTCATATTAAACCCATTATTCCTGTCAGTCAAGTGGTCTTTTAAACCCAAACTTTCTTTCCGATAATAAAAATAATTATTTTATAATCATTATAAAATAATATTGACTTTTTACTGATAGGTGATATTATGTTCTTATAAATCTAAAGAGGTGATCACATGAGTTCAAATAAATTGACAACCAGCTGGGGCGCTCCTGTCGGAGATAACCAAAACTCAATGACGGCCGGCGATCGCGGTCCTGCTTTAATACAAGACGTCCATCTGCTTGAGAAATTGGCGCACTTTAACAGAGAACGCGTTCCGGAGCGTGTCGTTCACGCAAAAGGCGCGGGCGCACACGGTTATTTTGAAGTCACAAATGACGTTACAAAATATACGAAAGCCGCTTTTCTGTCAGAAGTCGGTAAACGCACGCCGCTTTTCATCCGTTTCTCAACCGTTGCGGGCGAACTGGGCTCTAGTGACACAGTGCGCGACCCGCGCGGATTTGCCGTTAAATTTTATACAGAAGAAGGAAACTACGATATCGTCGGAAATAATACACCCGTGTTCTTCATCCGCGATGCCATCAAGTTCCCTGACTTTATCCATACACAAAAAAGAGATCCGAGAACACATCTGAAAAATCCGACGGCCGTTTGGGATTTCTGGTCTTTGTCACCCGAATCCCTGCACCAGGTAACCATTCTGATGTCAGACCGGGGCATTCCGGCGACTCTTCGCCATATGCACGGATTCGGAAGCCATACATTTAAATGGACAAATGATAAAGGCGAAGGCGTCTGGATTAAATATCACTTTAAAACAGAGCAAGGCGTGAAAAACCTTGATGTTAATACAGCCGCAAAAATCGCGGGCGAAAATCCCGATTACCATACGGAAGATTTGTTCAATGCGATTGAAAACGGCGATTTCCCCGCATGGAAATTATATGTTCAAATCATGCCGTTAGAAGATGCAAACACATATCGCTTTGATCCGTTTGACGTCACAAAAGTGTGGTCTCAAAAAGACTATCCGCTGATCGAAGTCGGCCGCATGGTTCTGAACCGCAATCCGGAAAATTACTTTGCGGAAGTAGAACAGGCGACGTTCTCTCCCGGCACATTAGTCCCCGGCGTGGACGTCTCACCTGATAAAATGCTTCAAGGCCGGTTGTTCGCATACCATGACGCGCATCGCTACCGTGTCGGCGCGAACCATCAGGCGCTGCCGATCAACCGTTCCCGCAATGAAGTGAAAAACTATCAGCGTGACGGACAAATGCGTTTTGATGATAACGGCGGCCGCTCCGTCTATTACGAGCCTAACAGCTTCGGGGGCCCGAAAGAGTCACCTGAAGATAAACAGGCGGCATATCCTGTATCAGGTTTCGCTGACAGTGTAAGCTATAATCATCATGATCATTACACACAAGCCGGCGACCTGTACCGCCTGATGAGCGAGGAAGAGCGCGCGCGCCTTGTCGCCAATATCGTCAGTGCGATGAAACCTGTGGAAAAAGAAGAAATTAAGCTGCGCCAGATCGGCCACTTCTACAAGGCTGATCCTGAATACGGCAGACGCGTTGCCGAAGGACTCGGACTGCCGTCACCAAAATAACATCAAAAAACCTGCCGGTCTGCCCGGCAGGTTTTTCCTGTTTATTATCAATAAAACCGTTTTTTTCTCAATTACACGAAGTGGCATGCCGCAAAATGATGAAGCCCTTTTTCTGACAGCGCCGGACTTTTCTCAGCACATATCTTCTTGGCTGCCGGACATCTCGTTCGGAATTTACAGCCTGAAGGCGGATCAGAGGGGCTCGGTATATCACCCTTTAAAATTATCCGCTCCCTTTTCGATCCGGGATCAGGAACAGGCACGGCCGATAACAGCGCTTTCGTATAAGGGTGAAGCGGCCGTGAAAAGAGCTCCTCCTTTGACGCGTATTCCACAATCGTCCCTAAATACATAATGGCGACCTTCGTACATAAGTGCTCCACCACGCTTAAATCATGAGAAATGAACAAATATGACAGCCCGTGCTGTTTTTGAAGGCTGCTGAACAAATTGATCATCTGCGCCTGGATGGAGACATCTAACGCCGCCACGGGTTCATCCATAATGATAAATTGCGGCTTGAGCGCCATCGCTCTTGCAATCACGATCCGCTGCCGCTGCCCTCCGGAAAATTCATGCGGATATCGGTCGATAAAGGTTGCGGAAAGTCCGCAGGCTTCAAGAACCTCCGCCGCTTTATCACGCGCATTCCGCTTCACCGCCAATTGATGCTCGATCATCGCTTCACCGATGGCTTCTCCGATCCGGCGCCGGGGGTTTAAAGAACTGAACGGATCTTGAAAGATGAGCTGCGCTTCCGATCTGAAAGTTTTGAGCTCGCGCCGGCTCATCCGAAACACATCACGCCCCTGAAAAAACACCTCTCCCCCTGTTTTCTCATGAAGCCTCAAAATGGTCTTGCCGATTGATGACTTTCCGCTGCCCGATTCTCCCGCTAAGCCGAACACTTCTCCCTTTCCTATCGTAAAACTGACGCCGTCGACCGCTTTTACGGGTTTTTTATGAGTCTTTCTCATCCCCCCATGCTCCTCGTAATATTTTTTCAGCCCCTTGACCTCCAGCAACACATCACTCATCTGCTTTCTCCTCTCTGTAAAGCCAGCACGCCGCCTGATGCCCCTTCCCGAATTCAGTAAAATGCGGGCTCGATCTCCGGCATATTTCTGTGCTGTGTTCACATCGCTCCGCAAAATAACAAGACGATCCGGACAGGTCCGCAAGCTCGGGGACCTGCCCCGGAATGGTGTAAAGCGTCTCCCTTTTTTGACCGATAACCGGCTTGGCCGCGAGCAGCCCTTTCGTATACGGATGCTTCGGATCAGAAAACAGCTCTGCAACCGGTCCTTCCTCCACAATTTTTCCCGCATACATGACAATCACATAATCAGCCATTTCAGCAACCACGCCAAGGTCATGAGTAATGAATAAAATAGACGTGCGAAATTGCTTTTTCATATCCCGCAATAAATCCAATATCTGCGCCTGAATGGTTACGTCAAGCGCTGTCGTCGGCTCGTCGGCAATGATCAGTTTCGGATCGCAGCTTAGCGCGACAGCCGTCATGATGCGCTGCAGCATGCCGCCGCTCAGCTCATGAGGATATCGGTGCATAACCTGCTCGGCATTCGGGATCTCCACTAACGTGATCAGTTCAACGGCCCTCCGCCATGCCTCTTTCTTACTCAGAAACAAATGTTCGCGAATCGGTTCGGTCAGCTGCTCACCGATTGTAAATACCGGATTCAAAGATGTCATCGGTTCCTGAAAAATCATCCCGATTTCGCTGCCGCGGATTTTCTGCATGTCTTTTGGTTTCAATTCCAACAGATTCCGTCCGGAAAAATGCACTGCTCCCCGTTCGATTCTCCCCGTCTCGGGAATAAGCTGCATAATGGACAATGACGCCATGCTTTTCCCGCAGCCGGACTCTCCTACAATACAAACCGTTTCCTCCTCATGTATCGTAAAGCTGACACCGGCCACGGCCTTTACCGCACCCTCCTCTGTATAAAAAGCCGTTTCCAAATGCCTCACTTCTAAAAGCGGTTTTTTCATTTCATTTTCACCTGCCGTTTTACCTTAGGATCAAAAGCGTCTCTTAAACCGTCTCCAAGCAGATGAATCGCCACAACGGTCAGAAAAATGGCCGTTCCCGGCGGAATCCACAGCCACGGGCGGAGTGTAAAATCCATAAAATGATTCGCCGCTTCCATCATGTTTCCCCAAGAAGGTGTCGGCGGAGCAACGCCAAGCCCGAGAAAACTCAGCGCAGATTCACTCAGCATCGCTCCCGCCACATGCAAAGTCGCCGCTACCAGTAATAACGGCAATGTGTTGGGAAGCAAATGATAGAGGATTTTCCGTTTATCACTAAGCCCCAAAACTTCCGCGGCCATCATAAACGGCTGCTCCTTCAGCGACAAAATCTGTCCGCGTACAAGCCGCGCCAAACCGGGCCATCCGATCAGGCTTAACATCATCATAATCAGGTACATTCTGTATTCAGAAGGCACTTTCCACTCCGACATCACCGCAGCCAAAATCAAAAGCAGCGGCAGGCCCGGGATGGACATGAGCATATCAGCAATGCGCATAATGATCATATCAGCGGCTCCCCGATAAAACCCGGCCGCAGCCCCGAGTAAAGAGCCGATGACAAGCGACAGCACCATTGAAGCAAGCCCCACGGTCAGAGAAATCTGCCCTGCCAGCATCAGCCTCGTCAGCACATCTCTCCCGTACTGGTCGGTTCCAAGCCAATGATGAACCCCCGGCTGCTGATTGGCATTTGAAATATCCGTCCGATCTGTTATGTACGGAGAAAAAGACGGCCCGATAAAGCACAATAAAAACATAAAACATAAGAAAAGAAGACTGATGACCGTCAGCTTATGCTGCAGCAGGCGGCGGTACGTCTGCTTCCAAAGAGAAGGCGGCACCCCTTTTTGTTTTTTCATTCCGAACACCCCCTATTTCAGCCTGACCCGCGGATCAACCGCGGCATAAGCGATATCCGCCAAGAAGTTCCCCACAATCGTTAAACAAGACAAAAACAAGGTAAACGCCATCAAAACCGGATAATCACGATAATGCACGGATTCAAGCTGAATACGGCCGACACCCGGCCACCCGAAAATCTGTTCAATAATGATGGCTCCGGAAAACAGTCCCGGCAGTTCAAAAGCAAGCAGGGTGATGGCCGGAATGAGCGCGTTTTTCAACGCATGTTTCCAGATGACGGTGCGCTCTTTCAATCCCTTCGCTCTCGCCGTTCTGATATAATCCTGTCTGATCACGTCCAGCATGCCGGAGCGGAAATACCTTGTCAGCGAGCCGATGCCGAGCATAGATAAAATCACGACCGGAAGAATCATATGTCTGGCGGCTTCAAGCACGTACGAAAAACCTGTACTCGTGCTGCCGGTATCAATCATCCCGCCGACAGGCAATATTTTCAAATCCACCCCAAACCACTTAATAAACAGAAGGCTGATAAAAAAAGACGGAAACGCCATGGAAGCAAAAACAAGAAACGTCACGATCCCGTCAAACCATGAGTATTTCCTGACAGCGGATATGACACCCGTTATCATCGCGGCTGACCATGTGACAAGCAACGCCAAAAACGCGACAAAAAACGAATTCCAGACATATTTCCGAAGCAGTGACAGGACGTTCTCCTGATATTTCAAAGAAAACCCAAAATCTCCGCTGAGCACATTTCCGAGCCATGTCACATAACGCTGCCAAATCGGCTGATCCAGCCCGTAAAGCGCTTTTAACTCCTTCGCTCTTTCCGGAGTCAGATTTACATTGGAATCAATATAATCGCCCGGCAGCATGGCGAATAAGAAAAAAATAATAAAGGACGTACCGAATAAGATCACAAGCATTTGAATGAATCGTTCTGCGGCATACCGTTTCATAAAAAGCCCCTCCTTTCCGCTGAAAGGGCAAAATCCCCAGGATGCATCGGGTATTTTGCCCAACCGTTCTATCGAATTATGACATTTGAGAGACTTGAACTGATTCCAGAATAATTGTCAGGCTCAAGCCCTTTTATTTTTCCGCTGACCGCCCTTGCGCTCTGACGGTAATGAATCAGAATGTAAGGCGGGTTTTCCCCGAGCTCCCGGTACAGCTGGTGATAAATCTCTTTTCTTTCGCTGATATCAAGCGTGCCGGCTCCTTTCTCTATCAGCCGGTCCGCTTTCGGATTGGAATACCCCGTCACATTATTGGGATGGCCGGAAGCCAGCTTTTCCACCGTGTCATTCGGATCAAGGATCTGCGAGGTGGAAACGGCGGCAAGGTCATATTGTTTGTCATTGATTTTCGCTACTTCTGTATTAAAATCCATCACTTCCGGTTTTAATGAGATTCCGATGTCCGCATAATTTTCTTTCGCTATCGGGATGAAATCATCATCCGCTTTAGACGTGTAATAGCTGATTTCAAGCTTTTTGCCGTTTTTTTCACGTACACCGTCTTTGCCCGTTTTCCAGCCTGCTTCATCAAGAAGCTTTTTGGCTTTTTCAGGGTTAAACGCGTACCGATTGACACCCTTGTCATCATAAGCCCACGAAACCGGAGACACCGGAACATTCGCGACCTCTCCGTAGCGTTTAAAGCGGACATCGACGATTTTTTGACGGTCAAGTCCGTAAATAAGCGCCTGGGACACTTTCTTATCTTGAAAAGGCGGACGCTTGTGATTGACGTATACAAGCCCGTAATCATTCACGACAGATACGCTTATATTGGCAAAACCGAGACTTTTTAAATGCTGAACCGTATCATCATCAGGTGAGAAAGAAGCGTAATCAAGGTCACCCGTTTCAAACAGCTGAAGGGAAGTTGACGGATCGATAATTTTATAAATCAGCTTTTCCGTTTTCGGTTTTCCGGCATAATAGTGTTCATTAGCCTGATAGCGTATTTCCTGTCCCGGAAGGTATTCTGTAAATTGATAAGGTCCCGCTCCGAGCGGTTTGGCATAAAGCTCTTTTAAATAGTCCAGTTTGCCGAATTGATATTTCTTCCCGTAGTAGGCTTCTGACAGCACCTGCCCGCCCAAAAGAAGCAGCGACTTCGCACTGACTTTCTCAGTCGTGATTTGAATGGTTCTGTCATCAAGGACGCGAATGCCCTCTATCGTCTTTGCCTTTCCTTCTTTGTAAGCCTTACCGCCTTTAATATAAGCCGTGGTGATATCTTCATAGCCCGCGTATGCAGGATCATGCAGCAGTGTTAAAGTGAATGCGGCATCCTTTGCGGTCAGCGGTGAACCGTCGCTGAAAACGAGATTTTTTCTTAAACGGAACGTGTATGTAAGCTGATCTTTGGAAATTTTCCAGCTTTCCGCAAGAGCCGGAGCAGGCTTCCCCGTTTTATCCAGTTTGACTAACGGTTCAAAAATAGGATCTGTCGCATTTCCATCCCAGCCGTTTTCGTAAAAGTACGGCAGAAACACGCCGCCCGGCGCGGAAATCCCAGCAACAAAAGTGTCAGTTCTGGCTTTCGATTTAGCGGGAATCGCCGCCGGATGAGAAGCTTTAAATTCCTTTGTCTTGACATGGGCGATACGTGTTTCTTCCTTTTTATCAGCCTCAGATGACGGTTCTTCCCCGGCACTCCCTAACGCGCACCCTGATAACACGATGGATACCGACAGCGCGAGTACCGTTGTTTTTATCCTCCATTTTCTCTCCTTCATCTTTATCGAACCCCCGCATGCTTTTCATCTATCTTTATATAAATCTGCTCCATCTGTTCCTCATTTCTCATAATCTCCCGTTTGTTTTTCTCTACAAGCAGTTCGAAATTCAATGTGTGTTTTCTGTACTTTTTCCGTTTTTTGCTCTTTTTGCGCACATGTGTCACCTTTTTTAAACCCACTTTTCATCCCTCCGCTTTTCATTTAATGACTTTCACGCAAAAAAGGCCCTTATCTGTTTAATAGATAAGAGCCTTCGGTGATCCGATCAGCCATCGTTTGGAAATATGTAATGATTATGTTAATTCATACAATCCCTACCTGTCAACTATAATTTAAAATATCGTGTCCTTCCGGGGGTTTTCCTCATACACTCTCTCATTTTTCCGCATATGCTAGAAAACATAGCAGATTACAAGTGAAAGTGAGTGAGAATGTGGAAAAGACAACATTGACCGGTCGCATCGTCAAAAAAGATGACCCGGACTATAATGCTGCAAGAACCAATATCAATTTAAGCCTGCAAAGATATCCAGACATCATTGTGTTTTGTCAAAACAAACATGACGCCCTCAATGCGGTGAGATGGGCGCGTGAGAACAATGTGCCCTTCCGTATCAGAGGCGGAAGACACAGCTACGAAAATTTTTCTCTGTTAAATGACGGACTAGTCATTGATCTCAGTGAAATGAAGAAAATAAGAGTAAATGAGGATAAGCGGCTGGTCTCGATTGAAGCGGGAGCCGAATTGGGGGAAGTCTACCGGACACTCTGGCGGTACGGCTTGACCCTTCCTGCGGGAACCATTGCGAATGTGGGAATCACGGGGCTGACGCTCGGGGGAGGAATCGGATATTTAACAAGGACTGCCGGACTGACTTGCGATCGTCTCCTCCAGCTCGAAATGATCATAGCGGACGAAAAAGCGGGTGCTGACTTGATCACGGTCAACCGCTCAAAGCACTCTGATCTATTTTGGGCATCTCAGGGCGGAGGGGGAGGCAACTTCGGCATTGTCACATCCATGATGTTTAAAGCCGTGCCGATCTCGTGCGTGTCTGTTTTTTCTGTCACTTGGGGCTGGGATGATTTCGAGGAAGTATTTAACACGTGGCAGCGTTGGGCTCCATTTACAGACAACCGGCTTACCTCATCAATTCAGTTTTGGCCTAAGGAAGTCAACCGCATAGAAGCGCTCGGTCAATTTACCGGGACAAAAGAGGAGCTGAAAGAACTGCTGGCTCCGTTAATGAAAGCGGGAAAACCGACAAGCGGCATGGTCAAGACAGTGCCATTTATTAAAGCGGCAGCCTTTTTTAACAGCCCGGGAGGCAATCAGCCGCAAAAGATGAAGCGGTCAGGATCCTTTATTGAAAAACCATTATCAACACGCGCAATATCCACTTTAAAGCGCTATTTAGAGCACGCTCCGAACGAAAACGCCAGTGTCTGGCAGCAATCTCTCGGCGGGGCGGCCGGACGGATCGCTCCGGACCAAACGGCATTCTACTATCGCAACGCAATCATTGCCCAAGAATATATTACAACTTGGACATCTGCTGAAGAAGAAAGACAAAATGTCCGCTGGATCGAAGGACTGAGAACGTCCCTATCAAGAGAAACGATGGGAGATTATGTGAATTGGCCTGATAGAGAAATCAGAAACTGGCTGCAAACGTATTACGGAGAAAATGTTCACCGCCTCCGTCAAATCAAAACGAAATATGATCCGGAAAATATATTCCGCTTCGAGCAGAGCATTCCGCCGCTTCGCCGTTCACCGTTTTTCTAAAAAAGATGAAGATGGACACACTCCATCTTCATCTTTTCTTTTATTGATATAAGCGGCTTCCCTTCTCTGCAAACTCTTTTGCTTTTTCTTTCAGCCCTTCATTGACGGCCTCGTCTTCAGTAAGTCCGTTTTCCTTCGCATAATCACGAATATCCTGAGAAATTCTCATGCTGCAGAACTTCGGGCCGCACATCGAACAGAAGTGAGCCGTTTTTGCGCCTTCAGCCGGCAGTGTTTCATCATGATATTCCATTGCTCTTTCAGGATCAAGTGACAAATGAAATTGATCACGCCAACGGAATTCAAACCGCGCCTTAGACAGAGCATCGTCACGGATCTGTGCACCCGGATGCCCTTTAGCAAGGTCTGCGGCATGTGCCGCGATTTTGTACGTAATGACGCCTTCTCTTACATCATCACGATTCGGCAGCCCCAAATGCTCCTTCGGCGTGACATAGCAAAGCATCGCCGTCCCGTACCAGCCGATCATCGCCGCGCCGATCGCTGAAGTAATGTGGTCATAGCCCGGAGCGATATCCGTCGTTAATGGGCCGAGCGTGTAAAAAGGCGCCTCTTTACAAATTTCCAGCTGCTTGTCCATGTTTTCCTTAATTTTATGCATCGGCACATGACCCGGTCCTTCGATCATCACTTGCACATCGTGCTTCCACGCAATCTCCGTCAATTCTCCGAGAGTCTCCAATTCCGCAAACTGCGCTTCATCATTGGCATCCGCGATCGAACCGGGACGAAGCCCGTCACCAAGTGAAAAAGCGATATCATAGGTCTTCATGATTTCACAAATTTCTTCAAAATGCGTGTACAGAAAGCTTTCCTGATGATGAGCCAGGCACCATTGCGCCATAATCGCCCCGCCGCGGGATACGATTCCCGTCGTGCGTTTGGCCGTTAACGGGACGTAACGAAGCAATACGCCGGCATGGATGGTGAAATAATCCACGCCCTGCTCCGCCTGCTCAATCAATGTGTCACGATAAATGTCCCACGTTAAATCCTCGGCAATGCCATTAACTTTTTCAAGCGCCTGATAAATCGGCACCGTCCCCACAGGCACGGGGCAGTTGCGGATAATCCATTCACGCGTCGTATGAATGTCTTTTCCCGTGGATAAATCCATCATCGTATCGGCGCCCCAGCGAATCGCCCACGTCATTTTTTCGACTTCTTCTTCGATAGAAGATGTAACAGCCGAGTTGCCGATATTGGCATTAATTTTCACATGAAAATTCCGGCCGATAATCATCGGCTCGCTTTCCGGGTGGTTGACGTTAGAAGGAATAATCGCCCGGCCGCTGGCTACCTCGTCTCTGACAAATTCGGGAGACACATGCTCGCGAATTGCGATAAACTCCATTTCCGGCGTAATGATGCCTTTTCTCGCATAATGCAATTGTGTTACATTTTTCCCCGGCTTGGCCCGAAGCGGTTTCCGCTGCAGGCCGGGGTATTCGGCGGCACGGCCCTCTTTTTTATAGCCGTTGTCTTCAGGTCTCACGGTCCGGCCGTTATATTCTTCTACATCTCCACGCCCGGTAATCCACTTTGTGCGGAGCGCCCCCAGACCTTCATGAATATCAATCTGTACATCCGGGTCTGTATACGGTCCGCTCGTATCATAAACACGGACCGGCGCATTCTCCTCTTCCCCGAACGCCCCCGTTGTCGGACTAAGGCTGATTTCCCGCATCGGCACTCGTATGTCGGGCGAAGAACCTTCTGCATAAACCTTTTTACTGCCGGAAAAGCTCGACATAATGGAAATGTTCGCTTGCTGTACTGATTGATTTTGCATACAAATCTCTCCTTTATCATTTGAATAACAGAACCAAGCTCAGCACCAGCACAAAAAAACCGGGTTCAAAGAAGAACCCGGTTTTGCAGTCAGAAAGAAACTATTATTGTTTTCATCAACAATAATAAAACCTTTACTTCCCCACGCTGGTACGAACCAGATCAGGTCCAAAGGGTTAAGAAGCCGCCGCTTCTCTCTCAGCCCGCTCAGACGGGCACCCCCAGTAACTATTGATTTCGGACTCATCTTAACATAAAACCAATCGAAAAAAAAGTGAAATATAGAAAATATTCAGCTAATTCAACCCAAATATTTGACAGGCAGCGGGATTTCAGATATCCCATGTTCACCCCTCATCACCTGATATGCCTTTGCGTACGGTCTTGAACTCACTCTCTGAAACAGCTGATCATTTATGAAATGGAGAGCCGCTCCATCGTCCGCCGCATAGCCATTGCACAAGAATTCGTTAGCTATCAGCTGGTGGTATGCCGGTCTCCGATCCTTTTCCCCGTCATAATGAGGACAAAAGCTCCCTTGCAAAAAACCTAAACTTTTCATACTGGTCAGCGGCCCGGCTGAATCTGTCACTCCTTCTTCAAACCAGCAGATTGCACCTGCGCTTAATCCGGCTAACACCACACCGCTCTTCCATGCTTCTCTCAGAATACGATCCAATCCCCACTCCTTCCACAACACAAGCATATTCCGCGTATTTCCCCCGCCGACATAAATCACGTCCTTTTCCATTAGAAACGAAGCTAAATCTGTTGACGGCGGCTTAAACAGCGATAAATGAGACGGCACACAATCAAGTGTTTGAAATGCACGATAAAACCGCTGAATATAGTTTTGGGAATCCCCGCTCGCCGTCGGCAAAAAACAAATACGAGGCGACTTTCGCTCTGATTGCTTGATGACATATTGATCGAGGGATAAATTTTCCGGCTCCATCGAGAATCCTCCGCCGCCCATCGCAATAATCTGTTTCATCATCCCGCTTCCCCCGGAAAATTTGTTATTCATTATAGCAGTTGTATACATGCAGAGATAAGTATTTTCTTAACAGACCAGCGTAAAAAAGTATACTGCCGCAATAACAGAAACCACAAATCCCGGCCTTAGAACAGCGTTGCATGATCAATTAGATGCAGCTGTTCATCTGCATGGAGAACTGTCAGAACTCCTGTTGGGAAAAGGTTGGCTCCTGGATAAACAATTTCAGATCGATTCGCTTTTATCTTGCAGAGAACTGTAACAAAGTCATACAAAAAAGACGATGTCTTGAGATCCCGTCTCTTTGTTTTATTTCTCCACTCTTCTTAAAGCCTCATTTACCGTTTCTTTTATAATCGCGTCTTCACCGCTTAATCGCTCTAAAT
Source organism: Bacillus sp. JK62 (assembly GCF_053663455.1). Classification (NCBI taxonomy): domain Bacteria; kingdom Bacillati; phylum Bacillota; class Bacilli; order Caryophanales; family Bacillaceae; genus Bacillus; species Bacillus sp. JK62. Next base: position 8,964 of record NZ_JBSJQA010000003.1, on the reverse strand, counting down.
TGAGATCGCCGTTTCTCAGCCTTTCAGAAATATTGTTTATATCCTCCTCTACCGTAATTTGCAGCTCACCGGCCAAAAACATTCTATGTAATTCATCAGCAACCATACTTTCTTTATCCGTTTCAATCCGCTCCTTTGCTTTCTTAGTCTGTCCGAAGGCGGACAAATAATAGAAAAAAAGCATGAATTAAATGAATCTTTTTTCCTCCTTCTTACGTATATCTGTTGAGAAAAAGAAAAAGGGGAAAATTTAACATGTCATTTTAAAAAACTTGCGGCAAGTGCAGGAATCGGTGCCGCAAAAGTAGATACAATTTTAGAGAAAGACGCATATTATCCAGGAGAAGAAGTAAGAGGAACTTGTACATGTCAACGGCGGGAAAATCTCTCAGGACATCCGCTATATTGATTTACAGCTTAACACACGGTACGTCATTGTAAAAGATGATGAAGAGCACCGGAAATACGCTACAATCCATTCTTTCCGAGTCACTGGTTCATTCACCATTCAGCCTGGAGAAGAGCATCAATTTCCGATCTCATTCACCCTCCCTCTTGATACACCGATCACTGTAGGGGATCAAATGTAAAAACCCGTTTCTTATATGAAGAAACGGGTTTTTCAATATACCGGCGGACTGTATTCTACGTTATACACACATTGATGAAAAGCAGCTTCGTATTGTTGTCAATACGTTCTCTAAATCAAGTGACGTTTTTGGTTTATAATAACTCACTATGTATAAAATCCCCACAATAGTGTCCTTTCATAAGTAATAAAATTTAAATTGCAAAAATGAGTCTAACCATCTTCCTGAATATTTGTCCAATAGATGCTCTGGCCAACGAGATCATTTCAATTACTGTAAATCATTTTAGCACTTCTTCACTTCTTTTCACCTTAAAGATCTTACTCTGCGGAATATTGGGATTGTGATGAACAACATATGCTTTAGAAAAACGATATAGGTACTCTGCTTCATGAGACTTAGGAGTTAAGATTATCATTTTCCGCTGTAGTTCCTGTTCATATAACTCAAACACTTTATCTTTACGTCCTTCATCGAGTGCACTATCAAACTCGTCGAGTACGATATAGCCTGGTGTTGCTTGAATCGTTTGTAATAATGCCAAAGCAAATAGTAAGGAACTAAGAGACTCTTCCCCACCAGATACCCCTTTTCCTACTTTGCCGCCTCTTGCTTTAACACTTACATCCTCTAATTTTCCTCGATGTCCTTCTTTACGTGCTTTAATATATAAAGCATAGTGCATTTGATGACGTCGGTCTGTCCTCATATCCCAATCTATCTCCCCTTGAAAGCCAAACAGAGACATATAATTGACAAACTTTTGATTAACACCAATAACTTTACTATTAATTGTGCTTTCTAAGTCTTCTTTTAGACGTTCCATACGCTCTGTATATTCCTCTAACAATAGTTTGGATGTCTTCACTTCTGTTGCGGAACGATCATACTCTTCTTTCATTTTTTGATAATTTTCTGGAGCAGCTTCATCAATCCCTGTTTCATTTGCTGCATGAGAGTATTTAATTTTTCCACTTTCTCGCATGTCTTCTGCCTCAGATTTAGTTACATTAGGTAGTTCTGTGAGCTCTAATGCAAAATCTTTTAATTCCTGTTTTACAGAATCTAATAACCTTTGGATGTCATGTTTGATTGTTGAATAGTTCTCTTCATTCGTTAAATATTCTTCAGACCGATGTTTGATTTGTCTTTCTATTGATTCAATTTCTCGGTCTTTGTACAGGAGGCTATCGTCCAAATCCTCTATGTCCCGATTTAACTTCTTTTCTTCACGTCGCTTCTCATCTAAAAGAGAACCAAGTTGTTCTAACTGTGCATTTTTATTCTTCTTCTCTTTTTCTAACTCAATTAAGTATTGCTTCAATTGGCGTACTTCTGTTATTTTTCCCTTCTCTTTTTCATACTGAATAAAAATTCCCTGATAGTTTTTAAAGGTTTCTACCTTTTGCTTCCAGTCAGCACGCTCTTCATTGAGCCTATTCCACTCTCCCTGAATCTCATCCCTATTTTCCTCGAGTTCAAGTTTTTCATTACTTAGATTGTAATGCTTACTCTTTCGCCATTCTCGTTCAGTTTCTTTTATCAAAAAGGCTTCCGCATCTTTTAAAGATTCTTGTCTGCGAAATAGTGTACTATTTCTATGTGTTAATTCATCTATTTCATTGGATAGAATGCTAATGTCATTGCCAACCCGATCAAGTTCATCTTCTACTTGTAGTTGATAATTTTTCAAAACTTTTTCACTTAGAATAATCCGCTTTTCCTCTTGAGGACCTCTTATCCCTCTCGCATCGAGAAGCACCCCATTTTGAATCTGTGGTTTTTCATTTTCAAAAAAGCTCTTAACCCACCAGAGTGCTTTTACCGCAAGTGGATAAAGATTATTGCTTAATTTATTTTTTATCTGCAAATGTTTACCCGGAAGTTGTGTAATTGTTTTTTTCGGAACAATATTTGGCAATGGGACATGGTATAAATCACTTGGCGCATGAAAATCCTTTTGGTTCACAAACAACGTATACTTTATCGCATCAAACAAATCTTCATCATTCGGCTTAGCTGTTTCATCTAATTCAACAAGCTCCCGCAAAGGATAGACTTCTATATTTCGCTTTTTGAAGTATTGGATAGACACTTCCTGACGAGAACTGTAAACGCGATTCATTCTAAGACTTTCTAGTTCTTTTTCTAAATTGTCTTTTTTAATTATGAGTTTCCCTTTTTCATTTTTTGCATTTTCTAGTCGTTGCTCATTGAACTCCATCTCTTCTTGCACAGCTTGACTACTTTTATATGCATCAATAAGTTTACGCATTTCTTGTTCCCTAGCACTGTCTTGGTCAATCTTCACTTTTAGTTCAGCAATTTGCGGGGTTATGTCATCTAATTTTTGTTTATTTCTTTTCAACAACTGTTGCTTTTCTTCCATTGAAGCATCAATAGAAACATACTTTTCCTCCGCATTAACCAAAGCTTCATTTACTTCTTCTTCAGTCATGCCCATTCGTTCTACTCTCTTCGCAATTTCCTCGATTTCGTTTGAGATAGCCTTCACTTTATCATTATAACTGGTTATCTCTTTCTGCAAATGATTTAGCTCATCGACTAGCCCGATTTCACGGGACTCCATTTGAGTGATTGCTGACTGAAACTTTTCATGCTCTTCTCTCTGGTCTGCTTGTAAAATTAAATCTTGCTGCTTGTCTGTAATTTTCTCTTCTTTGTCTGCTTTCAGTGTCTCTATTTGACCTTTTAAAGTATTCATTTGATTAAGATGATGTTTTTCCAGCCATTTAAGAGCTGAAAGATACTGCTTGAATCCGTCTTCTAACCGCTCATTTCGATTATAATACCTGTCTAATTCCGTTTTCTTTTGGATTAACTGGAGTTTGTTAAGACCTTGTTTACTCTCCGCTTCCTGCAAGGTCTGCTCCGTTTCTTTTACAAGTTCTTTGCTTTCTTCCCAGTTTTTCTGGATTCTATCAATACCATTCATTTCACTGAAAATACGGAAGCGTTCTTCTGGATGCATCACTGCAAATTGGTTTACCTCTTTTTGATACCAAATCAAATAAAATTCATCCGGATCAACAGCATATTTATAGAGAATCTGGTTTTTATATTCAGTAAAGTTAAAGTTCCGATCTCCAGAAGAATATTTCGTTTCCCGTTCCCACTTGTCAATGACTTCCCCCTCTTGAATATAAAATTCTCTTTTTACCGGATCACCCGGTTTCTGTTCAATGTCTAATCGAAACTGCACAAACTGTGGCGCATCAACCTTGATTTGCCCATCATTTTTAAACAGCAATTCAATCTTTGCTCGCCACGTTTGGTCTGTTGGAAGGTTGTTTGACTTTAACCCTTCAAGATCAACTTTACTTGAATAAAGAACGCCGCCCATACAAAACGTAACCGTTGATTTTCCAGCACCATTTGGTCCAGATATTAAAATATGGTGATCTTTATCAGAGAAATCCATAACTGTCGACGTATAATCCCGTATTCCTGAAAATTTAAGTCTCCATGGTATCATTACTTGTGCCTCCATTCATATTGTAGCGTTTAAAGAACCGTAAGATATCATCCATGTGCAACTGATTCGATTGACTAAACTCGGTGTATCTTCGTAAAAAGGAATTCGAAAACAAATTAGCACCGATAGATGTAAGTTGATAGGCTTCTTCCTCTGAGTTCGAATCATATAATTCAATTGCCCCAATCTTTTTCAGCGGATCCAAGTTAGCTTGAATTTTTCGTGTTACCTGCAATGATTCGTGACCAAAACTATTAATCAATTGGGAAAAGAGTGTATATTCATTCTGTAGTACTTCTTGGTGATAAAAAATAAACATGAGAATAGCTAGACTTTCTTTATTTAATAGTGTTTTTGCTTGTTTTGCGGGCACACGCATGAGGGCTACCACTTGATTTCTCCGCTCATCATAAATCACTTTCATATAACGACTAACAGCTTGGTTTACTCGCTTGAGAAAAGAAAAAAATGCTTGATCATCATCTGTAATTCCAATTAGTTTTTCTACTTCCTTACGTGAAAGTCCAAAATTCCCACTTCGAATTGTAGCAGACGATGAGAACAGGATTTGCATAAATGCAAGCTCTTCCTCTGTAGTTAAAAATCCTTTTATCGATTGTAGGGTTGCTAATGGATTAACGTTCGTGATTTCTTCCTCGTTTTCTAATTCCATATGTTCCTTGTTCATCCTCACCCCACCTCCAGTCACGTTGATCTTTGTTATCGGACAGTTTCTTTTTCGCATGTTCATCAATGTCAGCTTTTTTATTGGCCACTAGTGCTGAAACACCAATTAATCCGTTGAGTACGTCACTCCATTTGGATGATCCAGACCGAATAATTAGTTCGTCAAGGCCAGCTTCTTCTACTTCCTCCAGATATGCTTCAATTCGCTCTGTGTGTATCATTTGTTTCGTCATTTGCCATTTCGAATCACCCATTATTTCATCCAACTGATCTTCCATTATTTCTTCTGTGCCTGGAAATTCTTCTTCCACTGTTTCCTCTATCTCTTCTGTAATAGGTTCATAGTTTTCGATATAGTTAATTCCCTCATCAATGGCCCTCGGTGATAACGGGCTGGCAAATTTCACTGGCGCCCATAGACCATCTATTTTTTCGTCCTCGTATTGTCCTTGTTCCATGAAACTTAGTATTTGATGTGCATTCGGTATTTCAGAACCAAGGGGCGGATCAAACGATTTTATAATGAACGTGCGAAACTCTTCTGGCCGGATTCTATGATTAAAATCCGTTTCTTGTAGGTGGGCGAACTTTAGAATTTTATTAATTGTCCCAAGGCTAATTTTTGTCCCATCACTAATCGCAGCCGTACCTCGTTGTTTTATATCGGAAAACACAAGCTCTTGATCTACTGTTTCAAATTTTTCCATTCGTTCTGCCATCTTACCTTCTAGCTCTGTCATCAGATGATGAATCACTTCTACTTGTGTTAATGCATTTCGGTCTGCTAAATACTCAAGCTCCCTCTCATGGAGAAGCAATACAGCTTCTTCCACGTTTTTAATCATACTAGCAAGCTTATTCCCACCAGAAATCCCTTTATCATCATATGCTTCACTTAGTTCTGCATCTCTTTTTGCTTGAAAGAGAGACCTTGCCACATCATCATTAAGATAATACGCAAGAGAATCATTAGCTAAACGAATCAGTACATCCATCATTCGTTTTCCTACATCACGCATTTTAATTCGTTTTGCTGTTTTTGCTACCCAATTGAATTTTCCCAAAACGAACACAAGATGTTTCATGTAACCTTGCGTAATTGCTTCATCATAGCCATATACATTGCGATAGCGATAAAATAATGTTCCCTCGTTTTCAATTGGTTCTGCGATACCGAGTGCTTCTTGATTAATAATATTTAACACTCGGAGGAAACGAAGTACGTGGATTGGTGACTGAAAATATTCCTTATCACTTAATTCCGTTAATACACCCGAAAGTTGTGCAATATCACGCATCGATTGTAGTAGCTCAGGTTTATCATCTGTAACATCAAAGATCGAAATTAATGATTGATCCACTTTTTCCACAGCTCTGCTCCTCCAATTTCTTGTTCCTGCTCTTCTTTCCTCATTTGTATGGATTGTTGGTATTTGTTTGCAAAAGTTTCCCATTCAGTCACCACGGTTAATGGTGGTACTATCCACTTTGTTAGGACATGTTCATCCTGTGTTAACTTATATAATTGCTCGGCAATCAGATAACCTGCTTCATCAACGTCGGTCCAAATAATAACTTGACTGACACACGTTACTACTTGCGAAATTAGTAGTCTATGTGCAGACCTAACTTGTCCATCCACACCCAATACAAAGCTTTTCGTATCTCTTAAAAATTCTTCCTCGTAGGCCATACGTATTAACACGCCTCTATTTTCAACCAGCCACAACACATCTGCATCCGTATTAAATGTCTCGGAAAAAACAGCTAGATCTGTTGTTGCGTGGACAGTACCATAACAATAATCCACGTAGTCCCCTTGCATTGGCCCAGTAAAAAACAATGGTGTAATTGTCCCCATACTTGCCAGACCTAACAATTGAATTGGGCGATGAAGGAGGTTTTCTGTTTCTTCAATAAATTCCTTTTTATAAGCATCAAACTGCTTTGATCCACCTATCATCCGATAGTAGGTAGCACCTATTTGCTTCCAATCAAAATGTTTTTCAGTACATGCCAGTTGGTATAAAGCAATCAAAAAATGTAGAAATACTACTTGTTTCCTTAAACGCCAAGAAGGATGAATACTCTTAATTAATTTTGCCTCTCCAGCTAAAACCCTTTCTGTCTCACTTGCAATTTCATCTATGTGCTTGGCTAATAGGGAAACAACATCTGCGCGCTGGTCTTGTTCAAAACCTGGCACATCGCTACGCCTGGCAACTTCCCACTGCTTATTCCAATCAAGTATCCAGTTTCTACTCTCCTTTTCTGCTTCAGCTTCTGCCTTTAAGCTCAGTTGATAAAGTATAAAGCCCATTCGATATCGTTCTGTTTTTACTGTTCTCTCATCTTTTTCTAAACGAATTTCACGAATTATCCACCCAAAACGAATCCATTCATAGGTTTCATCAGAAAGATCAACCTGCTTTTTCGTATTCGGACTTTTAAAACTGTTGGTTAGTTTTGTTGGAATTTTATCTATTCCCTGTAAGTCCGTATTAATCCCAATCATTAGCCTTGCAACAGTCCTTCTTGTTCTCGCCGTTCGCTTAATTACCGGTATATGAATAATGCCGTTCTCTTCCGATGCGTCACTAACATGTAAACTCTCATTTTTTAATACAATATGGTATTGCAAATAATCTTGTAACTCCACAGAAACCAAGGTACAAACCCCCTCTATTATTCCTTTATTTTACCATGGGTCTAGGTGGTAGTACGATGGGGTAGGAAGGGAATATTAGGAATTCACTTAATGGTAAGTCGTAACCTTTATTTGAACGAATATCCTTCATGTCATCCATTTCTTCACTTCCATTATTTTATCCATCGGTGCAAACACATTTATGTAAATTAAAATTTTCAATACTAATTCTTTTATACTTATAATAGATCTTTTAACTATAACAAAAAAAGACAGGGAATTACTCCCTGTCTTTTTCTATAATAGTATTTAATAAATTTTGTACTTAGATTGTATACCGGTGGCCGGGGTCGAACCGGCACTCCAGAAGGAACACGATTTTGAGTCGTGCGCGTCTGCCAATTCCGCCACACCGGCATATAATGTGTCGTGTTCAACCGACGTATATAAATATAACATGCATTTTATAAAGTGTCAATGGTTTTAGTAAAGTTTTTTCAAATGGTAATGCAGTATATACGATACAAGCAAGAAACTTATATTGATAGTCTTCACGCTTTTATTATATAAAAAAAGCGACCTGCAATATGCAAATCACTCTCATATATGTTTTATAATAATATAATTGATGACCAATTTAACATAATTCGCTCAAAGTTAAATTGGTGCCGAGGGCCGGACTTGAACCGGCACGGTAGTCACCTACCGCAGGATTTTAAGTCCTGTGTGTCTGCCAATTCCACCACCCCGGCAATAGAAAGGCGACACCCGGATTCGAACCGGGGATAAAGGTTTTGCAGACCTCTGCCTTACCACTTGGCTATGCCGCCGTAATTTGGAGCGGAAGACGGGATTCGAACCCGCGACCCCCACCTTGGCAAGGTGATGTTCTACCACTGAACTACTTCCGCAACATGTAAAAAGAACTTATTACATCTTATGCTGTTGTTTTTAAAAAAATGCAACTGGGCTAGCTGGATTCGAACCAACGCATGACGGAGTCAAAGTCCGTTGCCTTACCGCTTGGCTATAGCCCAATGATAATATGGGGCGATTGATGGGAATCGAACCCACGAGTGCCAGAGCCACAATCTGGTGCGTTAACCACTTCGCCACAACCGCCATAATCTGAAGATGAATAAATAATATAGTGGCAGGGGCAGTAGGAATCGAACCCACACCGGAGGTTTTGGAGACCTCTGTTCTACCGTTAAACTATGCCCCTATTTATAAAATGGTGGAGGGGGGCAGATTCGAACTGCCGAACCCTGAGGGAGCGGATTTACAGTCCGCCGCGTTTAGCCACTTCGCTACCCCTCCATCATTTAGAGTGCCGGCCAGAGGACTTGAACCCCCAACCTACTGATTACAAGTCAGTTGCTCTACCAATTGAGCTAGACCGGCAAATGGTGGCTCGGGACGGAATCGAACCGCCGACACACGGATTTTCAGTCCGTTGCTCTACCAACTGAGCTACCGAGCCTTTTTATAAATGGCGGTCCGGACGGGACTCGAACCCGCGACCTCCTGCGTGACAGGCAGGC
>NZ_JBSJQA010000002.1:0-857791 GCF_053663455.1 Bacillus sp. JK62 | reverse complement strand
TTCATCTTCTTGGCCAAATAAACATAACCGTAAAACATTACGTTATGATTAATGTATGATTGCTTTCTAATGGACGATAAATCGTCTTCAAGAAATTCATCTGGGAAGGCATAAAAAAGGTTATCGAAAAAGTCTACCAGGTATTTCGCAATTTTCAACGCATCTTTTCGAGATTTCAACTCAAATGCATCGTCTATAGCTTCCGATAAAGTATAATATGTCACAAGAAAATTGCTATCGATACCAATTTCACTTTGTGGGCTTATTTTATTTTTAAGTTCACTTTTAAATTTCAGCTGCTCGACAACGGTTGAAGAATACCGTTTTTGTCCCAATTCTTCAATTCTGGATTTTTCAACTGGGTTTATGGTATTCATTTGAGCAAAGTGAACCTTGGCCTTTTCTTCATCGTAATTGAGCACATTTAAAATGAATGGTTGATCTAATTCAGGGACTTCAGCAATGGCCTTAACAATACCTGAAATTCGATGATATCCATCAAGAGCATCTAATAAGGTTCCTCGTGTTACAGTGAGGGATTGGTCGCTTGGATCATATTCAACTTCTTCATCACCATCAGATGTTCCAAGACGAGCGTTAAAAGTTAACATTGATACAATTAAATCGCCTTTAATAAACAATTCTTTGATCTCATCAACTGATTTAGGGTTTGTTTTAGGTACAGGAATAAGGCTACCCTTAATGTACTTTCCTTCACGCTGAGTGTTGTAATTGTACTGCAGGATGGAGCTATTATATAACTCACTCAGTTCTTTGGCAGTAATGGAAGTGACATAGTTATCCTCTTTAATTTTAATCACATTTTTAAACTTGTATGGGAGCTTAACTACTTCTTCACCGGCGAATACCCTCCCACCTTCAAGCTCTTTTGCCAATCTGGTTGGAAAATAATTTGACGGATCTAAGGCTTGCGTCCCAAGAATTGAATACATCTCTTTTGAAACAATGTACACTTCTTTTTCGTTTAAACGCTGTACGTTGTTATCATTATTATTTAAAATTTCTTGGATATAACCAGGGAGTGCCTTGTATTTGTCCGCCATTGTGGCTTTTAATTCCTTCACCATATTGGGATCATTTTTAATATCATTAAGATTTTCCTCTATTTCAGTTTTTAACTTATAAAGTTTATCCGTTGTCAACAAAACTTCAGACACATTATCACCTCACATAATCATATTAAATTTATCATTATTTTCATAAGCAAGTAAAGCTTTTATATGATTATTTGTATCACTTGTTCAAAAACATTTTAAGTTTATTCTGTATATACATGTCTGATCTTAAAAAGAATTCTTTATATTGCTCTAAGGTAACTTCATCTAAAAAGGACATGTCTTCTTTTTGATCAACCAAAACCCCTGGATCTTGAGAATAATCCCTTTCATTGTTTAAATAATGATCATTCAAAACATTGATATTGCTGTGACCAGAGAAAGCTGCCACTTTTTTAATATCACCATTAACGCTGTAAGAAAAGTTTGTTGCAGTATTGCGTAAACTATGCGGAGTTATCTTTCTTTCTTTGGGAATACCCATAACTCTACATACGCGATTCCACATATCCTGTATTGAATCAACTGTTAACTTATGAAATAACAGTTCATGTTCCCCATACTCTTGCTTTAACAGCAACAACTCTTCATAAAAAGCTGTGGAAATTCCAACTGGCCTAGCCTTTTTTTGCTTAGTTTTTTTAAAGTTGACGAGATAACATTGGTGCTTTTCTGAATAAGTAATATCATCCCACCCAACTCTAAGCACCTCTGATTTACGCCCTCCAGTGCGTGCACTAAACAAAATAAACATCTTTTTCATTAATCTGTTCTGACGCTCAGTAGCATACGCTACCTCAGCAAATTCATCAGCTTCAGATATTCCTTCAAAAGAACCTGCTGGGTTCTTTTCTGTTGGAAGAGGCCTAAAATTAAATACAGATGCATCACACTCATGTTCAGATTCAAGGTACTTAATCATACTTTTCAGTGCTGCAATCTTATTGTTAATTGTTGAATTGGAGTTGCTTTTATTTTTAGCCAAATGGGTTCGATAATCATACAGGTCACTCTTCTTAATCGCCAGGTCACTCTCAGTTAAATATTCAATATCCTTGGCAGCATAGTGGTTGAAAAACTCCCTTATATGCCTTTCATACGTGGCTCTAGTATTAGACTTTTCAATTTCTCCAGTTTCTTGATCCCTGTTTCTTAAATCTAATTCATCAAACCACCTATTTATGTTGTTGTATATTGAATAATCCCTTAGTGTTGACGCTTTCTTTTGAGCTTCCATAATGACACCTCATATCATTTTTTTCATTAAGTATTGATCAAATTCTTTCCATGCAACAATCCATTCATTTTCACCTTGAATATTACTCAGCAGCATTATATTGGCGTTACAGATTTCCATTTGCTTTAACATGTCGTATTCTTTAAGAGCGTTAATTAAGATGTCTGTATTCATTTTATCACACCTAATTTATTTTTATCCTATAATTAAATTCAGTTTAGGACATTTACCCTCTCGTCCTTGCAGACGTTTATAATTGGCATCCCCGTCAATTCCTCATACAGCTCTTCTTCGAACCCAACCCATTCATCACTTGTTGCTTCTCTTCGTAGGAACTCATTATAAGCTACTGCTATCTCAGGCTGCTCTAGAAACTTTAAAACGATCATATGCTTTTTCCAAACTTTAGCCTTGTTTTCTTCTGTATAATATTTATTATCCATTTTATTTTTACTCCTTAAATGCATTTTATAGAATTTTTTTGTTCTTTAATGAGGTTGTATTCTTTATGATTTTTTCTCATTGTAGTTACATTATTAGGTGTAAACACATCTGGATCCTCTAGGTGGAGATTGACTCGTGTGAAGTTCTTTAGTTGTTTTATGTATTGATATTGTCTTAATGATGTAATCTTCAACTCTTCTTTTTGAGTGGCACTGGTAGTTTCCATTGTTTCATCTCCCAACAACGTTCATCTTGTAACTTCATTATATATGTTACCATAATAATATGCAATAATTTATTTTATTTTTATTCACGACAAATAACACATCCCCTATGTATGTGTTAAAATGTCTGCTGATTTGTCTTTAATCTTCATTAGGATACCTTTGCTTTATATTTTGATCTAATCATTTCTGCTTCATTTTCAAGATGATTGTCTTCCTGGGAAATTACAAGATTAATAGCTGCCATTTCTTCGTAACCTTTGGCCATATCCTCATAAGAAAGTGATTGTCCGAAATGCTTTTTCATTTTAATTCCTCCATGTTCTTGTTTTTTATATTATGAATTTCTGGAACATTCTCTTAAAATTAGAAAAGACGCCTGATCCAATGGATCAAACGTCTAGCCAAGTTATGTATTATCTTTGAAGTTAAGCCCCACGGCTTGGTGATGCAACTTTTACAGGCTGGTCTACATGGTCTACTGATGCTGTCTCAATTGATTGTTGTCCGGCAACAAATCCAACAGCCATTGCTAACAAGATTACAACTCCAAGAACAATATTTTTCATTTAATTCACCCCCCTTCAATTTTAGACCATGATTAATTCAAGTAATTTTTCATCGCAACCCATTTTCCTTAGCTCCGCTAATGGAAGATTGATAAATAATTTATCACCAGATTTTTTCAACTTTGCAGTGCTTTCATAAAAATAATTCTTATTTTGATATAGAATCCCCTTTACGTAATCTAGAATTCCAGAATCATATTCATACAATTCCATATTTTCAAGCTCATTTATTACTTTCTCTGCTTTATTAAATTCCTTATTATTAGTATAGTAATATGCTACCTCAATCTTATCAGGGATATTATCAGTGTCGAAATCAAGCCATTTATTATCCTTATTCCAAACGTTGCTTAAAAAGCAAAGTGCTAATCGTAACTTATATTTATGATGTTCATTATCACGCGCAAATTCCAATCCTTTAAGATACTGCTCTTTTGCTTTAGAGTAGCTTTCAAAAATTAAAGTATTTCCATATGTTAAATGCCCAAATACTTTTAGGCGATTTATATTTGAATTTTGAATAACTTGTTCTGAATAATACCTAGATTTTTCAATTTCATTATCATTTAAATGAATATTTGCATTTAATAATGATATTCTATTCATATAGCAATCTTTCACAAAGCCTTCGGGTAAATCGTTGAAATTGAGAAGTGATAATGTGCTTTTCATCAATCCAAACTCGCCTACCTTCAAATACTCATACATCAGCATAGCATTTGAGAAAAACAACATTTCATCTGTTTTACACTTTCCGGTTGCTCTTATTGCATCAGTTAAACTTATCTTACTTTCGCTCAATCTTCTATGTATACTGTATGTATTGCCCCATTCTTGACTTGCTAGGTTTTTTGAGGTAGATAGCCTTGAAACTATCTTGTCTGTTAACGTATCCCATTGATTAATATCTGAGTATTCAACAGATTGTCTGGCACATTTTTTGTTGGGATCCAGTGATAAGAAGTAATCACTTAGAAGCTGCTCCTCATTATCAGGAAACAAGCTTTTAACAATATTAATTAAACCGCCTAAGTTGTCCATTTCTTTCTCTGGGGTGTTGATGAATTTGTAAAAACCATTAACCTTTTCGTACCCTGCTATTTTTGAGAGTTTCGCTGCGAGTTGGTTGTCTTTTTCACATTCATTCTTAATCATCTGCTTAAGATTCATTGGTTACTCCACCCCTTCCCAACTAATGTTCCCTTGTTTATAATATACATTAGAGTTGTCAGAATTACAAGTATTTATTTTATTTTTATTCTAATTATTTTTTAAGGAATACTTATCTGTTTAAAATTCGTATTTTATATGAACCGGCACAATAAGAATCCTTACTGTGCCTTAAAGATATTTAGTCCGAGTTTATCTTTATTGCTCCTTATCACCAGGCCAAATACACATTTCAATTTCACTTTTTAACTTCTTTTTTGTTTCTTCGTCTAATTTGTTATAGAGAGTGCGAAGAAGGTGACGCTGATCAATAATCATGTCAACTAAGACTGACCTGGTACGTTTATTTAAGCCCGTTTTTGTCAGTAGCCACTCGTCTTCATACCCAATAAACTCAAGCAACACTGATTCAAGATCGCGTATCCGTTTTTCCATTTGATCTTTGTATTCAGCTCCTGCTCTAAAACCATTTTTAAACTCTTCATTATCAAATTTGTTCTTATTTAGATTATTGATAAATGTTTCATCCATGTCCATCAACCGCCAAAATATGTGAAATCAAAATAGTACTCAGAGGCATTATCTTTAAACTTCATGTCAAGTAATAGCTCTACCCCTTCGTTCCCTCTTTCAACCGGTATCACGGAAACATCATGTGTACCTAATGGGTAACAATTTAAAAAGAGTTTAGCACTCTCTTCTCCTCTCTTTATTGCTTTATCTATGCTGATATTTGAATTGTTTTCTTGAAATTCTTTATTAATACTTTGTAATACAAAAAATGCCTCAACTTTATCTTCAGATGCCCTGCTATTCGCAACAGTCTTATTTACTTTGTGATCAAATGAATCTCCGATTAATGGCAATGTAAAAAGCTTAAACGCTGTATCCTGAAGAATTTCTTTTTTACCTTTTTCATAAATATCAATGTAATACTCTTTATATAATATCTCATTAACAAATTCTTTTGTTTTTAAATCAACACTTTTTGAAGGATATTTCCCTTTTGGGGTTGCTACCAATAAAATAATGGATTCGTAATTCACACTAAGGCATTTTCTATAATGATTTAATTCTTCCATTCTAAAACCTTCTCCCTTTACATTAATTTTATTTAGACTTCTGTTTTTTAAATTCTCTTCCATTCAACATACTCAAATCGCTGCTGATAAAGGTCTTCCAGGATTGCGGCCCATTCAACCCAGCCATCCGCAACAATACTTTTCTTCTCCCCATCCTCAATCCATTCAATCCAGTACACCTGAACACTCCTCACCTAGTAATAACTTCAATTTGTCTTATGGCAGAGGTTGCTTTAAACTCTGTATGCAACTCGTTTGCGATCACTAAAGCTTCTGACATTGTAGTGAACTTAGAAGCGCCATGAAGCTCCTTAGATGTCTTATAACCACTTCCATCTAATTTAAATGAGTTGAAGTAATCATCATTTTCAAATTGAATAACAAAAAAGGTATCGATAACCGGCATAGCTAACTCCTCTTTAGCAGACCAGCAATTTTTATGGCCAATGGCAGCAATCCAATTAATATGTAAAACACCATGATATTTATTTTATTCTTAAAGAACAGTTCAATCATATTCTGCTCCATACCTGGTGAAAATGAATCAATCAGTTCCTGCTTAAACTCTTCATCATAAACCTGATCAACAAATAAGGCCTTAAATCCTGTCAGAAAGCCTACACCAAGCCAGAGTATTAAGAAATATGCTATTCCAATCAAATTAAAGCCCTCCTTATATACATCGTCTGGTATTATAGTAGTGTTAAATACTTTGTGTAGGTGAAATTTAATGGAAGAGAAAGATTTTGAGACTAATGGCTACGATGTAACAGTTGTATATGATTATAAGGAGTATCCCGATGTTAAATATGGACGCTGCGACAACTGTGATTATGCTTTATTCAAGAGTTCAGTGAAAAGTGGTGTGTTTTTACGTGAGTGTCGTAGGTGTGGTATGAAGAAGAGCATTTAAGTGCTCTTTTTTATTTCACTGGAATCATGTAGCTTACATATACTTCAATTCCGTCTTCAGTTTTATATTCCGCAATCCTGTCTGGATCAGCTTCAATCTTCTCTATGAGTCGTTTCGCATCCTTGTTCCTCTTTGCAATATTGGTAACTACAATCCAAGACCAATAATCCCATTCAGAGATGCAAGATTTAATCTTTTCTGGTATCTTATGACCTCTTGTATAAACCTTGATCATTTACATTCTCCTCACTTAATTATAATTTTTACGTGCTGTTTTACATTAATGATGGTATTCTTCGGCACCTGTAGAAGTTAAGATAACAGAGTAAGTTGTTTTTCCGATCATTGGATCATTGGTTCTTTTTATTGCCTCCGAATAAATCTCTAAAAGTCTTTCATTTGCATGATAGGCATGACGGTTTGACATTTCTGTTGAAATAAAATTAACAGTTTCGCTTATAAGCATGTCTTCGTGATCAGGGGAGTTAGAATTAATTTTAATACTTGAATCGATTTCTAATCCAAGGTAATTATCATCTGATGAAAACCCCAACAATTGTGGTCTTTCGTCTGGTTTAATATATCCAACAAAAAATACGGAAAGTGGGTTAATACCAGAATAATATGCTTCAAACCATGATTTTCCGTAATTAAAAGCTTCTCTAAAAAATAAGAGTGGATCAATATTACTGTTCAAAATATCGCTTTTTTGATCAATAAAATCAAAAGCTTTTTCTGCAATAAACATTCTACCTGCAAAAGAAATTACGTACTTCTTATTAATAATTTTTATTTTCTTATATTCATCTGATTCCACTTTTAAAATTCGGCCCAAGCTATTTGTAGTAGTCACTCTTTTGTCAGCAGTCATTACTATGCTATTGTCGAATTTAACCGCTATTAGCATCGTCATTTGATATCTAACCCTTCAAAAAAGTATTCCTGACTCAACCTGACTTACATAACTGGTTAAAAGACTGGTTTCATTTCAACTTAATCAATCCTTGAAAACAGCTCGTTCATTACTCTGTTAGGATCAATACCATTACTATCTAGATTCTTACTTAGCTGCTCCAATAATAGGACAATCTCTTCTCGATTAAATTTAAATTCTTCCTTGTCTAAGTCTAGTAACAGTTCTAATGACTTCATAACTTTAACAATTTGGACTGGTGAAAGATTTAGTTCGACTTCCTGTTCCCTGTCGATTGCAACTGGAACAGATAATAAAGAAGAAGGGACTTTTAAGATTCTGCTTCCGAAAAGAATTCTAACCATTTGACCGTTCAATTCGTAATACTTGTCTTCTAGTCTTCCTTGAGAACCTTTTTTTCTTATCAAGGAAGCTTTTTCTGACGACCCATTATAGTAATTATCATGCAGCAGAACTGCAGTACCGGCAGTCAAGCTTTGTTTTTCTTCTTCAGAAAGTTCGCTTATTTTAACCCATTCTTTATCTCTAGCCAATTAAAACCCACCTTAATTATATTTTTCAATGATTCTTGAAGCAGCGTCATTAAAAGCTGTTTCTGGACACTCAGAATTAAAAATATTTAACAACTTTTCTTCAGTGAATTCCCTTTTCATATCCGCGATCATTTGGTTTTCACAGTCATAAGAATTAAAACTTAAATGGGCTAAATCACTGAGCGAAGATGATTCTCCTTCTGGGATTGGCCATTCGATTTGCTGGGGATCATACATATAAAAACCACCGATGTATTTAAAGCTTTGGGATTTATCCATCCTTTGAATTGTCGAGTCGTCTAAATTCAGCTCTGATATGAATCTATACATTATGTACTCTCCTTTATTAATTAAGATGAAAGAATGATTTTATTTAAACATTGCATTTAATATATTCGTCAAAATCCGGAAAGATAAGCCAGTCATTTGTCATCAGCTCATCCACTTTTTGCAAAAATTCTTTTGATCTGCCTTTCAATTTAAAATTGCCGTCTCCTCCATAAAATTCGCTCAAGCCTTCATAACCGCCTGATTTATAGTCTGATATAAAACATCTCCCATCAAAATTCCTATTGTTTCCTGCCTTTTCTGAATCTATAATTGCACGAGTTTCTTCCTCTATTGCTTCAAAATTGTAACTCTTTGCAATCCGATTTACCTCTGTCAATCTGGAGATGATTTCATCTGACCAGTTACCCCTCACATCTCTTAGAAGTGCTTCCATTAAGATGATTTCTTCTTGCTTTATCATGGTCTTTCCTCCTCTAATTAAGTTTGTATTCCTACTCCATAACCTTCCCTTCAAGTACAACCTCACTTGCAGTCCAAGTGATCTCATTAACTCCATTCTCATCCATCAAGGTTTTTGCTTTACTATCCGCGCTCACTTTTAGGTCTTCCAAACTTTCGGCTTTAATTATATCGGCTAATAGCATATAGTCCTGATCGTAAAATTTTACTGAATAATCCTTCATATATTCTCTCTCCTTTTGTTGTAATGTGCGCTTTAACTTAACCTCGAAAATTTTCATTTCCTTACTTTTTTTGTAACTTTAGTATACCATGATCACTTAAAGTGATCAATATCTTTTTAATCTTTTTTGTATATCAACAGCTCATGCAACTCAATGTCTAAATATGTACAGACTTTATCTAACAGATCCCTTGGATACCGCTCCATTTCGTCATGATACAGCTTTCTAACTGTGTTGAAACCATGGTCAATATCATTGGACAGCTTTCGAATACTGATATTCCTTTCGTCTAATATCGGCTTTAGATTTGATTTAATCAATTTAACTACCCCACATTCATTATGTATGATCACTTTAAATTATCATCATATGCATAAAAAAGGTCAAGGATATACCTTGACTATGTATTAAGCTTACCAATCAAATGAATCTTCATGTTCAAATCCATAAATACCTTTAATCCACACGTCTTCGCAGCCTGGATTCTTTGTAATCTCTAACACATGATTACGATTTGCATCCCCCTCTACTCGATCTGTAGCAGTATAGTCAGCATAGTTCCCTACAAACTGCTTCTCACTACGTGGGAATACCCAGCCAGCAAGAGTTATCCTACTGATTTTCATATTTAGAGTACACCCTTCTGCATTGCTAATTGTGAATTTGTAGAAGAGCCAAGTGCGATCATAATTCCGATCAAAATAATCTGCCATGGAAAAGCTCTCTGAATCCTCAGCCATGTGAAAATTCACATTTTTGTAGTCTAATGTAAGCTTCGCCTCAGCGCTTGGTGTCGTGAAACACGATATGAACCCAGCGCAAATTAAAGTCAGTACAATTAACTTCTTCATTTCCCCTACCCCCTTCTTCCAAATTATACTACATCCAAAAAGGGGGCGGTCTATATTATGATGTCATCATTGAGATTTTTTATTCTACTTCCTCTGCGCCATATTCAATAAAAGACTCAACATCTTCTTCGTACTCTGCAATGGCTACTTCTTCCGTTAAACCTTCTTGCTGCATTCTTTCTTCAACACTTAATACTCTGCAAATCACTTCGTAATCTTCAAAAGCTTCAAAGGCTTGCTGCCTGGCAATATTAATAGCCTCGTCATAACTGTCAAAATCAAAAGCTTCTTCATCTCTTGTGATATCGTTAATTGAACCGCCCACACCATAGAAAAGTTTATATTTTGTCATGTTAACTGCTCCATTCGATAATTTTATTTTTATCTTGTAAATTAAGTATACACCGAACACTTTAAATAGTCAACCTATTATTTTATATTTATTCCTTTTTTAAAACTCCTAATTTTTAACGCCTTCTGGCTGCAATTAAAATAATTGCATCTTAAAAACCATCCCATTATATTTTTATACATTTGTCCTTAATGCTTCTTTTCCATGGTTAATATCGACACTTAGCCTAGAAAATGAAACTTCTTCTTTGTCTTTATTCTTCATGATATAGCTAGATATATATGTATCTATGAATATCTACGTGTATTTATAAGTATCTACATTTCCATATATCACACGAATATACCTTATTGAGAACAAAAATATTTATTTTAGTTCATTTTTAAGAACAAATCTTCCATTTTTATGATATAATCATCACTGCTTATAGGCAGCCTTACTGCTTATTCGCCATATGGTATAGGAAAGAGGTTCTTTTGATGAACGTAAAACATTCTAACTGTTTCTTTGTTATCAGGCTGTTTGCTGCTCTTTGTGTGCTTATTGGTCATGCTACAAGAGATTTAAACATTTCTGTCTTTGGTTATACTCCAGAGAGTAAAGCAATGTTTCACGCCGGCATATCAATCTTCTTTTTTCTAAGCGCATTTTTTCTTTTCACTTCTTATGAGAGATCCAAGCTTAAAGGAAATAATGTAACGGATTTTTATTGGAGCCGTATTATCAGGATCGCACCCGCAATTTACACCTATGCTATTGTCTCCACCATCCTGTTAATTGTTCTAGGAGCTCTTTCATTCTCAGTATTCACTGTTAAAGAGTACTGGATATGGCTTCTGAGCAATCTTGTGCTATACCCTCAATACTTCCCTGACATATTCCAACATATTGGCACAGGTCGCCTTAACGATTCACTTTGGACAATTCCTGTTCAGATTAGCTTTTACCTTGTGTTACCTGCAATTTATTGGTTTTATAAACGTTTCGGATTCCAAAAAATGATTCTTTGCTCTTTTGCTGCTGCAGCTTTCAGTGTGTTAGTCTCTTTCATAATTTTAAAGTTCGCCCCTGGCAGTGTTTTCGGAAACCTGTACTTACATTCTTTCCTGCCGCAGATGTTTTATTTCACTTTGGGCATCTTCTGGGCTAAGGCATGGAGCAAGTTTCCGCAGCATATCGTTTTATTTTTCTGTTCTATTATTTTATTTTTATTCTTTAAGTTTGACCTTCTATATCTCAGCTCAATAAACAGCACATTATGGAGTTTTTTATGGTTCATTCCTTTGAGCTATGCAATTATTTGGTTCGGGTACAATGGGCCGAAAATATTTTGGCAACTGAACCGGTTAGATGATATCAGTATGGGGATTTTCATATGGCACATGGTGATTATCAACGTCTTCCTATACACCGGAATTAATAAAACACTGTCTGATTACCCGGTGATCATAGTTCTAATTGCTGTCACTGCTGCAATCGCATTTCTTTCGTACAGAATCGTGGAAAAACCCGCTCTTAAATTACGTAATATCAAGAAAAACAAACCAGTCAAAACGAAGATTGCGAGCTAATGGCCAAGGGCTGTTCATGTAGGCAGCCCGTGTCCCATTTAGCATGAAATGGTGTTTTTTTTAAAATAGACTTTGGAATACTAACGTTTCATCCAATAACTTTGATATTTTCGCTTACACATGATGGACAGTCTTCATCAAAGTCATCGCCATTCCATTTATATCCACACTCTTCACACGTGATAAGTAAGTTATCCATTGTTTTATCTCCCCTTTTCATTCTGTTTCGTAAACAACAGATGTCTTTTCATTTTCATTTACTGTCTGTTCCACAACAAAGCCTGTATTTTCAAAAATTTCTCTATAATCTTTAGGATTATGAATGACATAATGCTTAAACCCAAGTTTGTTTGCTCTCTCATTTGCCAGATTGATTGCAAAATCTTTGCTATATCCCAATACAACCCCTCCCTTTTTTAATTAAGTTACATTAAACTGCTGTTTTATACAGAATTGACACTAATCTAAATATCCAAAAGGAAGACTTTCTTTTAATAAAGACTAGTGAACTGCGATTACTTCTGAATCTTTTTCTTTTGAGCCTTTCAAAAGTTCAAGTGAGACGCTATTTAATATACCATTTACTTTCTTTAATTCAATCTCATCTAATCTTCCTCACTAATCGTATATAAATCGTAATAATTTTGCTTAATTAAATATTTACTCTTTCCTAGACGATGACTTTCACTACAAACAGTTTCTCTTGTTTTCTTGTCAAGAACAGAGGTAGACCCTGCTCTATGCCTTGTTTTTAAAACCCTGCTATTGGTATGCTTTAAATACCATTTTTTAAATAAATCATATTCTTCCACCGACACTTCTTTCATTACTGCCATTACTTCATCATCTCCTGTATAAAATTGTTGTTCTATTCTTATTTGTTAATCTGACTGCTGAATGAGATCGCCGTCAAAAAAGATTAATAACTCTACCTGCTGCCCTCTGAGATACGCGTCAAATTTAATTGTCTCATCTTCAATCATTTCTCGGATACTCTCTTTGACAACTTGTTTCACCTGTTCCTCACTCAAATTTTTTCACTCTCCTTAAAGTCCACTTATGCAGCACTTGTATCATATCTGTGTTTCACGTTTTTTGTTCGGAGTCTTTCATAGCAAGGGTCATCTGTTCAATTGCTCTTTGATAGGTTGTTAGCTTACTTAAGTATGCATCTAGATATACTCCACTTGACTGCAATCCATCTTCATAATAGAGCGTTTCATTATTCTCTATTTTTCTTTCAAGATTCGAAATTATATTTTTTATTGTTTTAATTTGACTAGCTAATTGTTTTTTGGCTTGGTCTCTTTCAGCTTCTAGGATCATTAAGTTTGCATTTTTCAATTTCAATCTCCCCATTCTGTTTAACTTTTCAACCTTTTGCTTTCCAAACTTGCCAACCATTTGACTCAGCGAAAGAAGACTTTACTTTCTCCCAATCCCATTCAATGCCTTCATAATTCTTTGCAGGTTTCTGCCCTATCTTAACAGCACAATAGTAATCTTCATTTATTACGAATACTGGTCTATCAGTTCTACCCGATTTATATTGACACTCTGCCATGTCGCTATTATCCCAACCAAAGACCATAGCCAGCATTGTTTTACCTGTATATCTTTTCATTTATTTACGCCACCATTCTGTTTAAAATATGCATTTCATAAAGTATATTGTAATAAACAGCTGCCCCCTGCTTTGACGGCAAAGGGCACTGTATAGCTAAGTTGATTTATATACCCAAACGACTTTAACTTATCACTTTTAACTCTTGTTCAGCTTCTTTAATCATGCTTTTCAATTCGGGAATTTCATTGGCAAACTTTTTGTTTTCAATCGCCTTTTTTAACCATTCATTTAACATTTTGATCCATTTTTTCAGTTTGTCTTTCTTATCAATTATCACTTGTTTTCTAAAATCTTGTATGAAACTATCGTCACCGTAGTACTTTTTAATTACTAAATCTTCGTTACTATTACAGAAATATGCTGAATAACCTGCGTATTTTCTCACAAAACTATACAATCTCCCATATTTTCCAGTCACTTCTTTCAACGAGTTGAAATATTCAAACTCATCTGTTGTCTTATTGAAGACAACAAAAGTTCCCTTTTCCTTCACCCTTTTTTTGAACTTCTCGTTCTCTAAATATGCGTCATATTCTTCTTTCGATACTTCCTCGATTCCTGACCCACTACAGTCAAAGCATTCGCCACCGTTTATATGTCTGTAATAAGGGATTACTCCTTTACCACCGCATTTTTTACATGGAATTTCAAACATTTCAACCTCTCCTTTTTTCATTATTTTATTTTTATTCTTAAAATATGTATACTTCGCTGTTGTTTTAACTTGATTTAAGTATAGCATGACTATTTTAAATAATCAATAACTATTTTATTTTTATTATAAAATTATGTATTTTGTTATGATGTAAGCAAGACAAGCTTCGATGTATCCAGGATATAATAAGAAGCGTTATTTACCGTATCACTGTAAGATTGTGCCCCCTCAAAATCATTTATTACGTCTTTTTCTTCTGCCGTCATATCCTGATATTTTACCTTGCCATACGAAGGAGGAAGCCAGTTTTTCTTTTGGCTGCCAAAAATATTGAACTTCTTAAGTATTTCCTTGTCTTTAAACTCAATGTGACATGTCCCTTTTTTATAGAAAGTGACATAAAAGTACTTTAATTCTATTTTTTTCGTTTCGCCGTAATGCTCAGCTAGCTTTAAAGTTTCATCTATGTTTATGTCTTCTGTTAACCCATTGTCAAGGTAATTGAAAACTTTTTCGATATCCTTCAACTTTTCTAAGACCTTGTAGTCTGTTGGATTATACCGACCATCTAGCCAACTACAATACCCGTTTAGTGGAATAATTATTTTTTTATTAATTTTATATGATTTATTTGTTTTCCACCCATTATATAAGTGCACATTTTTTGATGATTCATCATAGTAATGCTTGTGGCTAAATTCTTCAAAAAGGTTAAGTATTGTATCTTCTACGCCCTGTGTCATCTCTTTGCTCATCTGAATTCTTAATGTATAGATATTGAACAAAGAAAAGTCATAATCTTTTAATTCCTCAACGTGCTGCAAGTACTTTTGTTTCAGGTTGCTTGTAAAGAGCCCCATAAACTGATCATTGTTAAATAACGTATTCCAATACTTCGCCCTAATTTGTTTTATATATGCATTCTCTATGTCATTTTCTTCGGCATTCTTATCAATTTGCAGCTTCAATATTGGAGCACTGTCTTCATTGAATCTATGCAGCATTAAGGGTTTCAAACTGTTGTATTCATTGATTAATTTTAAACCCGCTTTAATCTCATA
Source organism: Bacillus sp. JK62 (assembly GCF_053663455.1). Classification (NCBI taxonomy): domain Bacteria; kingdom Bacillati; phylum Bacillota; class Bacilli; order Caryophanales; family Bacillaceae; genus Bacillus; species Bacillus sp. JK62. The sequence goes on along the minus strand of NZ_JBSJQA010000002.1, from coordinate 842,518 downwards.
ATTGAATTGTTCTACAATTCCCTTTATAAAATCTGCACTCACTAACTGTGTAGCTTTATAATCGTCATTAATTCTATGAGATTCATCTTTTTTCAATTCTTCTATTAGAACGCTGCTATATTCTTGTTTTTCAATACTTATGTAAATTAGGGCTGTTTGTACTTCGGTGCTTCGTTCGGAGTTATGGAAAGCGTTTTGAACATATTCAACTTCTGCATTTATTTCCTCTAGCTTACGAATGAGAAATTTCCTGTCATTTGAATACGGATTTTTTAATGTTTCGGCGTTTAACAAGCAAACAATTTGGCCGGATCTTTGTTGCTTCTCAATTAACTCAATGGCCTTTAATAAGTGTTTAGCACCGTTGCTAAAAGGTGGATTCATAAAAATCAAATCGTACCTCTTGTATGTGTTAAACGTCAGAAAATCGTCTGCAATCACTCTGTAATCTTTGCCTTTAAGTATGTGTCGTAAGTTTTCATCTTGTTCAATTGTATCCACGTCATACTTCGTATTCCTTCTATAGTTCCTAGTATTTTTAAATTGAGTGTAAATGGCTTCTACTAAGTTTCCTTTACCTGCTGACGGCTCCAGAACAGAGTTGATGTACTTCCATTCTACTTTAAAGGTCATTTTTCGGATTAACTGTGGTGGTGTCGGATAAAAATCCGGATTATCTTTAAACATTTTAATTTCCCCTTTGGTGAGGAAATGAGATGTTCTCCCATCCCCTCATGAGTTTATAGATTAGGCTTATATGTGTTGATTATTGGTTTGAAGCTTTTTTTATTTAGATAACCTAAAACCTCATCGAATTGTCTTTTGTCGCAAGAGTGGTACTTACTATGAATTATTTTCATTCCATTTGGTTCAACCTCTACATTATTCAATACTGTTTCGGGCAGCGAGTGCCACCCTTTGAACATCAATAATTCTGAATAGAAGTGACGATAATATAATTTTCTTTTACTTTCAGGACGGTATGTCAACTTGATTGCATTATCATATTGGGCATATTTAGTTGGCCGGTAACTGTCATATGTTATTCTTTCAGTAATTAAAGATCCAAGATCAGATATGTGAAACAGAGTATATTTTTCACCTTTTTCAAGATCAGCATTTTTAAATTGTTCTTGGATGCTGTCAACTTCATGGAGAATTCTGTATAACGAAATTTTCAATTCTTCTATATCTACTTGTTGGATAATTTTTTTCTTCAACTTCAAACTTTTAAACTTCAACTTTTCTTTAAATAAAGATTTATATTTGTTCCAGTCTTCCTTTTTCCAGATTTTATGTATATTTAATTCTTCAATTACCGAAGTTGAAATATCTTCCAAAATATCTGCTTGATATTTTAACTCCTCTAATTCTCCTTCTTTTAACGCTTGCTTATGAGAAATTGACTTTTCAGTTTTTGCATTGTCCACTAAACCAACATACCTTGCATAAGAATGGCCTTGAGCGTCTAAAATAAATTGCAATTTCCCGCCGTAGTACACTCCTACGCCATATAAATTCCATTTGACTGTGTTCTTTTCTAGATCGTCCATATTGTAATAATCAATCATTGAGTTGATTCTGTTGTCCTCCGTAAAGCTTCCACCGGTTTCCGCAAGAAAATCAAAATCATTTAAAAGCATGTTAGAAAAGTTGTTTAAAGCTTCTTCAGTATTGAAATGTACTTCTTTTGTAATTTTCACATTTTCAAATCTGTAGTCACCTTTAGCAACCTCATCTTTATATTGATCAAGTGTTTGATTTTTGTTTAAGTTGGCAAACTGTGCATCAATAACAAAATACTCTTGATCTTCATTCAGTTGTTTTACTACAATGCTGCTATAGATATTTTCGGCTTGTTTCTTTTCTTCTTCTTGCCGTCTCTTATATTCAGCATTTTTGATTTCTTGTTCTTTTAAATATTCCTGCAGTTCTTTTTCTTTTCTCGCTTTCTCGGCTTCTTTGAATTCTTCCATCTTTGAATCAAACAGAGTCATATCTTCTTTAATTTCTTCTGTTTGTTCTGTCACTGTATATTCCCAATCTAATGAAACACGACCATAAAAGTTGTAACTACCTGCGTAATCAGTGTATGGATCTGCTGGGCTGTAGCAATGGCGATAATTGTTTAAAAGACTGTTGCAATAACCATAAATCGCAGTCAAATAAGCTGACCCTTTTTCATATGGACTTGATTTGATTGTGATGTTAATAGTGCTATGTAAATAGCTTCCCCCAGTAGTAACAGAGAATTTGCATTGTGGGAAACGTTGTCTTATATGCTTTCTTATTTCCTTTGCCATTTCTTTTACTTCTTGTTCCTTATTTACTTCTACTTCACTCCATTGTGTTGCATCCCACAGACCCATTTTTACACCCTTAGCTTTCTTTTTAGTTTTAGTGATTGTTTTAGAAGATGAGACTTCTTGTTTAGTGACACCATTAGCGACCTGCATTGATTTTTCTGTCCGTTTGCTCCACCAACATTTTTTGAATCCAGAGTATCGAAAACCGTTTGATTTAAGATGAGTTAAAACCTCTTGTTCTGGTTTACTATCAAAATAAAGTTCAATTCCGTTTAACTCTTCGTTAATTCTTAAAACAGCTGTCATTTTCAACCTCTCCATTCTTTATCACTATTTTATTTTTACTCTAAATGTATGTAATTCTTTGACTTGATTTAATTTTAACATGATCACTTTAAATATTCAATAGTTATTTTATTTTTATTCTAAAAAAGAAAAACATATTATCGAGGTTCAGCTTGCTGAAACGAGACGGCCGTAAAGGCACTTTCTTTACGGACGAATTTATTATTTTTTATTTAATTATTTTTCTGGTTCTCCTTAAGACTTAGGCTCTAAAACCCTTGATATGACTGGCTTATTTTTTAAGTTTAAGAGGTTTGTCCTCTTTATCAGGTATCGAGCCAGTTTGTGAGCAGCTTCCTCATTCTTAAAGAAGGTATGTACAATGTTATTTCTTCTCCATCCCTAATAGCAGATCTCCATACCCATTGCACTAACTCAGACAATGCAAATGCGTCCTGGTCTATTGTAATACTGTACTTTTCTTTAAAATAATTGTACAGAACAGTATTCGTATATCTGTTTATTGTATATGCTAAGTGTTTCTTATGCTTAAACTCATTTGTTGCACGTGCATTACATGAAACAAATCCCTTTGTATACCCATTGCCCTTTATTCTGTTCTTATGGTCTGAATAAGTCGTCCACATAGCTTCATCACTTGACGACTTAACAATATTATTAAAGTAATTGAATACATTGTTCTTCACCTTTTTGATTGTGTAAGGTGATTTATTTTTATACCAATTAGAAGACAGTGAAAACTCCAGTTGTCCTATTGTGTTTAGATTACCTTCATATATTTTTATTTTGTTTCTTAACTCTTTCTTAAAGATCCTTTCATAATCAGTACTGTGATCAATGAACCTATACTGCCCATCCATGTAAGCTGAAATGTACTTTTGATACTTAATGTTGTTCAGATCGTAGTAATATTTTTGTATTTGAGCATCAAACATATATGTAAGTATGTAAACCTCCTTGAATAACTGGAATACGTCGGCAGGAAAGTTCCAAATCAATATATTGTCTTTGAAATACATTAGATTGTTATTTAACGCCATATCTCGAATGTCATCGTATCGTGTTTCATAGTCTTTTTTTTCTTCATTCCATTTGACAAAACCGTTTTCAACATAAATCAAATTGGAATCAAACAGTGTTGTTAGATCATGTTTCTTCACCTGTAATTGTTCCACTACTTCCATGACTTCATCTAATATCAGTGTGTAATTGCCTGCAAGTATAAGTTCCTTTGTCTCGTCGTTTGCGTTTTTAAAAAGGTTATGAGTTGCCACAATGTTTTTATTCTGTGATAAGAGTTCGTGAAAGGATTCAAACTTATATTGTGTTTTATCACCTTTCTTCTTTACTTTAGGTTCGAAAAATTGTTTGCCCTTTATGCTTTTCTTTATGCGCTCAACTTCATTTAAATAAGGTGTGATGAATATAAAGGTTTCTTCTTTACTGGCAGAATTCATTTTGTTAATCGCTGCAGATGTTTTACCGCTCCCCATAACCGAATCAATTATTTTAATTTTATTCATAATAAATATAGACTTCCCCCTTTAATATTAAAAATAAAGGAACGGATAAATGTTTTACCGCTCCTTTATGTGTGACATTTTATTGTTAAGGCTAACATCATTTGATTACTAAACGTCTTCATGAATTGTCCTTGTCATTAAAATATGTTTAACACCATTGTAAATGCGAGATTACCAAAGGATAAAATTTATTATTCCTCTTCTCCCTCAATATACCACCCAGTATCCACATTGTTTATCTGCCAAACATCATGAGCATCATCAAGGAACCTTACTAAGTCAGATCCCGTTTCTCCATTCCATCCCAAGTGTTCGAGTTTAAATGTCTCTTCTCTAGTTGCTCCTGCATAACCAATTGACAGTGTAAAAGTGACTTCTGTATTTTGATCTACATTTTTCATGTTCATTTGATGGTCTTCCTTTCTTTTACACATTTTTGTTAGTTACATTTGTTTATCTTCTTGCGTAAAGCAAAGTAAATGATCCATAACAAAATGACAATGATACACGTTACTATGAAGATAGCCGTAATAAGCGACTGTATTCCGCTACTGAAATAATCTTTGATGAAGAGGAACAATAAGAATAAAACAATAAATGTTATGTTCGTAAACCATAATGAGAATCGTTTCATGTTTACAATGTGCTTGTCCATGTTATAATATGGGTAGTGACTAAAGGGGAATTAATCCCCTTTAGCGTGTTATCTGCGTATACGTTTGCGTTGTCTCTTGCTACGGAGGCGCTTGCGTGTACGCTTTTTCTTTTTGCTTTTCTTATTCTTCATCAGGTTTTGAATCTTCTCAGCTATCGTTAAACAGTTGATGATTAAAACCGTGATAGGAATAAGGAAAGCAATTGTTATACCCACTTTCTCAAGCACTATGTACACCTCCTTTCCTATAACTCTATTATAGCACATTTTTCCTTCAAAGTCATTTTATTTTTACTCTTAAAATGGATTTTTTTAAATTATTTTGGCACTATTATTCATGTGTGTATAGGCTGTATGAGGCGTTTATGTGGATTGGATACCCAATGATACTATGATTAATTTAAAATTGATTCCAGGTGCATTAGAATGCTTCTGTGATGCATGGTTACTGTGTTATGGGATGGATATATGATGATGTGTGGTTGAAAGTATATGTGATGTGTGTGAGGGTAAGCAATGCTATAGATGGATGTAGTGAGATGAAGGATGAGAAGGAATATTAAGAATGAAAATAAAATAGATGTTCGGATGAAAATGTATAAGATAAAAATAAGACTTCGATTTGCTCCCTCTCGTTATATACACGATTATTTTTAATGAATGGGTATTCACTTTTAAATTGACCACTTAATTATTTTTTAAAAAATAAATATTGTTTTTCATTTGAAATTGTGTTAGGTTTGCAATTTTATCAGCCAAATCTTAAAAACCCTACATAACGTATCTTATATAGGGAATTCAATACCAATATATAGGGGGTATATTAACATCTAAAGGCCAAAAAACAGGAACAAATGTACCCCTAGCACTTCCATTTCCACACCCAACTTATTTTTTCACTTTCCCATTTTTCAGCCTATTTTCACATCGTAATCGCTATCGTAAAAGCCTATAATATCAATGTTTTTCCACCCCTTATTCTCCCCTTTTTCATCAAATTTTTAACTCAACGTCCACTTTTCCTCTCTCCTGTCTACGTTTTACGATCACAAACCACCTTTTATCCCCTTTGACAGCTCTAAATCATTGCTATATCAACTAAATAACCCTTTCCAACAATCATTTACGATAAGTACTTTTTTAGCTCACGAACACTAAGGGGGTCATAAAAAATCAAAATAAAAAAGCCACCTTAATTGGCAGCTTCCCTTTAAAATTAGCGCTTTAGTCTCTTCAGCGCCTCCATATACGAGGTCTTTTTCGATTCCTTGTTCTCCAGTTTCTTCGGTTTAAATAAATCCTCTCTACGGCGATTCTTCGCTTTATAAACAGTTGTTTCTTTAACTTCAGTGTTCCCATTTTCAATTAAATCATCTAACTGCTTCATTCGCTCATTGATCCAGGTTAATCCACTAAGAATCGTTATCGCCCTATTACCTTTATCATAATGCCCTTTAAATAAGTCTAGGGGCATCTTGTTATCAAAGACATTAAACAGCTCATTATACGATATATGCTCCGTTAAGAACTCATGAACATCCAGAATAACTCCAGCTCTCATCACATTTGTAAACTCAACAGAAGTGAAAATCGAATTGTTCCACGACTTTTGTATATCATCATGCAACTTATCAAAATACTTACCCTCATTTGTAAATTCATTGAGGTCTGTTTGAGCAATAGTCATGATTCCTGGTGTGTCAAAAAGCTGATTTAAATCCTTCCTGTCTAATGTACTGATCTTTGAACCTCTGTCCGTGTAATTGAGTAAGACTTCAATTAAATCCAGGAACATTTTGTTTGTTTCCTTGTATAGTCTGCTCTCAGAAAGCTTCCCTTCATATTTGCTCAAAACCATTTGATTATCCAAAGGTAAGACACAGGTCTCTGGCATAGATAAGTCATCAAGTAACTCCAGTGTATTCATCTGGTTAACCAATACCTCGTTATTGTCAGGAAGGATTGGTACAGCAACTATTGTTTTATGTGTAAGACATTCGTTTAACAATTCTAATAATATAGGGGCTACTCCTGAACCGGTTCCACCAGCTGCAGAGAAAACTACGAAAATAACCTGTACTGAAGGCTTTTCCATTGTGTTCTTTATAAACTCAATTGAAGATTCCCAGTTGTTTTTCATATGTTTCGCTGCTATGCTTCTGTCTTTACCTACTCCTTCTGTCCCTACCAGATGAAGCTTATCTTGAATATTGATTAATGAATTAAGGTCTGAAAGTGAATAATTTATTGCAACAGAATGAAATCCTCTCTTCATTGCTTCATCTGCTACACTTCCACCGGCCTGTCCAACTCCAATAAATCCAAACATTAAACCCTCTCCCCTTCTAATTGATATCGTAAAGCTTCTTGTCCATATTGAGTAATAAAAACTGTATGCTCTTTGCTATTTTTCACTATATTAATAAACTGCAAGGCCTCAAGACGATCGATGCTCTTTCTAAAGGTGGCTTCAGTTAACTGAGTTTTTGCTTGAATGGTTTTCTTCCTAATTGATTTAAACTTTAAATCTGCCCCTTCATCGCTCAATAAGCCTAGAATATACAAATCATTTCGAGTTAAATTATCAATGACTGAATCAAAATAAGTATCCATGTAACCCCTCCTTAATATCTGATGATTTTGAAGTATCTTGGTTGATATACGATTATTATATTATTTATTTGCATTTAAATGCAAATATTTTTGTATCTTAATGCAAATAATTACACTCTGCTTGTATGTAAACCAGTCATTTTATAAAATTTATTCAAACAGCAAAAGGATGATTTAAATGGAATATAGGGTTAAAAGTAAGTTGGATTCATTTCTAAGTAGCAAAGGTATCGAAAAGGGCTGGTTAGCAGAGCAAATAAAAGCTGAAAGAGCAAGTATATCTAGATGGTGTAAAAATGACAGCGAGGGATTTGCTACCGTCCTCCCTAGTACATATAATCTTTTATTAATGGCACATATTCTAAATTGTAAAGTTGACGATCTTTTTGAATTAATCGAAATTAAATCCAATTAACTTTGGATTTTTATATTTACAAGAGTAAAAATAAAATATATAATGAAGACACAACCACGTGAAGTGGTCTTTATTTTAATCATTTTGAGAGTAAAAATAAAATAGTGTGGAGGTGTAAGATGAAAAATCAGTATTTATTTAGTCATTTAATGGGGTTTATTGAGGGAAAAGTAGTCGATGGGACAGCAACACCCGAAGAAGAATACCTTTATCAGGATTACAAATGGTACGGAAAGATTAATAAGCAAAGCTTTACATATCGAAGTTTAGTAAATCAATATCTTAATAGCGAATATTAAGCACCTTTAGAGTAAAAATAAAATATATGGAGGGGATTGATTGAAAAGAAAAAAAGACGGATTGTCTAAGCAAGTTCATATCTACAGTGTGGATACATCCGCATTTTACAATGACAAAGAAAATTCATTACATAATAAGATTTTGAAGTCTTATAGATACAGAGATTATCTTAAGACATTAGACAATGTAAATAATAAACATAAGAAATACATATCACAAAGAATTACATACCTTAAAGAATGCCTCTATTCCGCATTCGAAGAACATAACGACATAAGAACACTTCGAACTGACAGCTTAAGGGACAATAAAGTGATTTCTTTATTTGATTCAGTGTTGACCCGTACATTAGGGATTAATGAAAACACCCTTTCAGAGGAAATCATGGTTGTCCAGACTTATCATTTTGAAGTATTGAAGGACATTATTGATCAAGGATTTTTACATAACAATGAAAAATACGTTTATTTCACAAGCAGCGCCGGTCAAATTCGTACAAAGAAGTCATGTTTCATTAAAAAAAGCACCTACGATAAGTATCAGGATGCTTTGACATGCGGCTTAAGTATTGAAAAGATCAACTCCCTTGGTGGTAGTAGCATTAATAAATGGAATAGTTATATGGCCTTATCTAACAGCGCCAGTAGCCCTTGGGAGATTGATATTGATAAAGCTATTGTAGTCAACGACTTAGAAACTGATGTGTCGAGTCTCGTTGACTACATTGATCGAGACACCTACAAGATCACACGAAAAACAATGAACATTCCCATTGAGCATACAGATGGCTGCGGAATGATACTTCCCACTCTTAGTCGTAAAAGCTTCATGGTAAGGCTCCCGTGGGTAAAGGGTTTATTAGTCCCTTTTGATTTTCGTATATTTGCTGAGGAAAACAAAGCTTTTAAAGTAACTGATGTATACGGCAAGGAATGGGACGTAGTGAAAGATGATGTTCAAATTATCTTCACTAAAAGCCAGTTTAAAATGTGGAAGTATTATTCATCGTGGGAAGAATATCAAGGCAATTATAAAAAATATGGATGCTTAGGGGCAAAACTCAACGAAGAAGACCCTTCTATTGAAGGTAAACTCACTTATCAAATGCTCCAGACACTTACAGATATCTCAGATGAAGAATTAATTCAAATGAGCTCAAAGACTGTAAAAGAGATTGCCACATTGGGAACTGACAAAGAAACCATGTTAAGAGTTCTTGGAGCTACGGAGAAAAAGAAACATCGGACAGCTCTTCAGGACGCTTTACTTCTATATCCAGAACTTCTTAACGATGATCACACGAAAGAAATTATTAAAAATAAAAAGAAAAGCATGATTAAAGATGCCAAATCAGGAAAATTGCTTGTTGATGGTGCTCGTTATACATACTTATGCCCTGATCTATATGCTTTCTGCGAAAAATTATTTCTGAATATCCAGAATCCAAAAGGACTGCTTTCAGGAAATGATGTCCATTGTTCTTTATATGATGAAGGGTATATTGACATCCTCCGCTCCCCTCACCTATTCAGAGAGCATGGTGTTAGGTGGAACAAAAAAGATGAGAAATATGAAAAGTGGTTCATTACCCCAGGTGTTTACACAAGCATTCATGATCCGATATCTAAGTTGCTGCAGTTTGATAATGACGGGGATAAGGCCTTAATTATTTCTGATGAGTTAATCGTCAATATTGCCAAGCGTAATATGGAAAACATCGTTCCGTTGTATTATGAAATGTCTGTAGCCCAGAAACAAAAGATTAATAGCAGGAACATCTATGAAGCACTAACTCTTGCTTATGGGATCAATATCGGGGAGTACAGCAACAACATCACTAAGATATGGAACAGCGACAATATAAATCTGGATGTGATCAAATGGTTATGCATGGAAAATAACTTTACTATTGATTTTGCAAAAACCTTATTCATGCCGACCCGTCCTGATCATGTTGATGAAAAAATTAAAGTTTACATAAAAAATAAAGTGCCTTACTTCTTTATCAATGCAAAGGATAAAGAAGAACATAGTGTTGAGTTAATTAATGAAAGCACAGTAAATAAGTTAGACTCCATTATCCCTTCTGACCGAATTAATTTCGCAACAGTGGCAGGAAAATTTGATTACCGCTTCCTGCTCAAGAACAGGGATATTAAATTGGACGATGCAATTATTCGTGAATATAAACGATTAGACCAGAACAAGAAATGGCTCATGAATGATGAGGACATTAAGCCTGGACAAAAACTTTATGTTTATAAGGTTATCAAAGACAGATTGTTGAAAATCCATAATGACGAGCAATATGTTGCTGATGTTTTAGCAAAGTACCTATATAAAAAGAAAAGCAAATTTAAATCAACATTATGGGAGTGCTTTGGTGAGATTCTATTAAATAACTTAGCAATAAACTTAAAGAACAGGAAGGTATGTTTAAGCTGCTTGAAACCTATAAGCAATAAAGGAAACAAGAAAAAATACTGTACAAAATGTTTAAATGAACGAGAAAAGATAAGAAAAAGAGAATGGAAGAGAAAGCAACTGGTAGCGAAATAGAAAGTGCCCTGAGCCTTACTCCCCCAAGGGGTACAGCGATTTTACCGGAAAAAGTTTAACGAAAAAAGCGCCTTGAACCCTTGATATGACTGGTCTGAAAGCCCCTTTTGAGATAATCGCCATAAGGGAGAAAGAAAGCTAATTTCCACATATAAGGGTGAGTACGTCTCCCGTTTTTCAAAAGAAGCATAAACGTTACCGTAATTTTACTTTAACACAAAAATAAACAATATCACTAGGAGGAATTAAAACATGAACAAAACAGAATTTGTTGGAGAAGTTGCAGAAAAATTAGGAGTTACTAAGAAAGAAGCTGCACCTAAAGTGGAAGCAGTATTTAATGTCATCATTGAAGCATTAACAAAAGGTGAATCAATCAAGATTCCAGGAGTTGGAACGTTTGAAGTTCGTGAACGTGCAGCTCGTAAAGGGAGAAATCCGCAATCGGGTGAGGAAATTGATATTCCAGCTACAAAGGCACCTGCCTTCAAGGCTGCTAAAGCTCTAAAAGACGCAGTGAAAGCTTAATAAAATTTACTGAGGACGACAGGAAAGGCTTCCTGCACGCCTTTGTCACATAGAGCTTATGCTCCTAAAAGTGGCAGAGTTAGAAGTTATGGAGGAAATTGTCGACCTCCCCTCTTTTTTCATGTATTCATCTCCAGGTTTATTAATTAGAGTTCTTTTATTGATGGCATGGGGGTGTCGTCAATAATAAGCTGTTTACTGATATGTGGGATATCAGTTCTCCGCTAATATTCATTTGTTTGAGGTCTTGGATGCCAGGGTTTTGGATAAGTGGATATTAGCGGGGTATTGCCCCATCGTGGATTAAGCTTTTTCTAAACATTGCTATTCTCTCTTTCATACGAACAAAAGCATTAAATTCGACTTTACAGCTACAACTGGTCATTGTAGTTAGTCGGATAATGGTCATTTATGAGGGTTCGAGGTTAACTCGAATGTCTGTATCTAAAAGAGATAGCTAAATGGCTATTATCGGGCTAAATATGCCGATAAGACTTAACGCATTAATACAAATTGCGACTGAATCCCATCAGGGTCTTATTATGGGCGGCATATAAACTGAATATTAATTGCGGTGTATTGCTTCGGCTTGCACTTAGGTAAGGAAGATGCGTCTCCCTTCCCTTTAAATAATGCCCTTGTAAGTAATGATGCTTATTATCTGGTCACATAAAAATTTTCCGGGTTAGCGAGTCTTCTATGCTCGTAAAATAAGTGAGATGGTTTTTGGGCGATTGATCACCGCTCCCATTTCACAGAAAAGGATTATTTTCGGTCTTGCCTTTTCAATTTCACTTAGCAACACGTTCACTTTATTTCACTTCATCTCCTTCAATGTTCTGTATGGAGACTTACCTTTCCCATGCACATACCTCCTTACACGGGTCAGAGAAAACTGTGCAAAATAAATGGCGAGCGTTTGAGACGCTTTGTTTCTCAATAAGGCGTGTAACCCGACAAGAGCATTTAAAATGCCATTGAGAAGGCTTATTAGGGTCTTTCCTTCTCAAATTATTTTTCCCTTGGCTCTCAGACTCTGCTGAGCAGTTGGCAAGCAACATAAAAACTTGATATATAAGATGTAAAGGTAATGGGAATTTTAACACGTCCCATAAAGCGTGTATTTTTGTTACCATAGCTCATCTGCCAGGTGTAGAAGGAGAATCCGGTTTTCGCACAGCGATTACCGGTTTTTATGCTCATGTACCATGAAGTACAAGGAGTTCCTGAAGACGTCATAATGACGTCTTTTGTTATTTTCGGCTTACTTATAGTTTGTCGACTACAAAGGTTTCATTCGCTGAACCCGTAATCAGCGTATTCCCGTCTATCCAAAGGCTTGCGTCCCAACGTGAGCTACTTACGTAGGTGAAACGGGGTTAGAATGTAATCAGAACAAGGCCATCTAAATCGTTAGAAGGTCTTTTTGTGCTTGCGTTTTACTTTACTGATCAACCGGAATGTACTTACGATTTTTTCGGTACGCAAGTTATCAATAATCTCCTTCGGGCGTTTCCCCAACGCCTATCCGACTTATCTTTTCATCTCCTTATATCCCCTTTTCGGACGTTACCGATGCTTCGGATCATCGGGCTTCCGAAGGAGCTTATTGAACGTAAATAAAACACATATTGGAGGAATTTAATTTGGCTAAAGGGAAGAAAGAGTATTCTTTTAAGAAATGCACTGTAAATGTTGATGAAGATCAAATTATTGAGCATAAAGGTGATGGCATACACATTCACTCATTATCTAAATACCTAAGAGAGCTTGAAAGCAAAACAGATCCAATTGATTTCACGTTAAAAAGTGACAGTGATGTTGTTCCTCAAGAAACTGAAGGACTTTCTGAGTAGGTGGTGACTGAATGATCGATCCTGTTCAAACTAAGCGTCACTCAGATGAAAACCTTAAAGAATGGAAAATAAGAATCTGCTCTAATAAAGACATTTATAATCTAAACTGGGAAGAAATCAAAGAGTTAATCAACAAGGAAACTGGTGAATCTAAAGGTGAATCTGCTTATAGAAAATGGTTCAACAACTTCATTGAAGGAGTTGAATACCAAAGAGAAAAGTCAGATGAATCAAATAATTCTCTCCTTGAATTGGAACTGAAAAAGGTTGAAATCATGGAAGAGAGAAAAAAGCTCCAAGCTGTAAAGCATGAAATACATAAAAACACACGTGTCAAATGTCGAACAGAGCTTCTATATGAAAATGTAACTGAAGCAATTGAGAAAGTAGGCACTCTTCCTCCGCCTTCCTTCTATCCATTGAAAAGAAACGAAAGAAAAAGGGCTGCTGTTCTTGGATTTGGCGATGAACATTTTGGGAAGCAATTTAAAAGCTGTAACAATGAATACAACGAACAGATTTATTTGCAGCGAATGAATCAGATTCTTTCTGAAACTGTTGAGTACATAAAAGAAGAAAATTTAGATGAGCTAGTTGTATTGAATGGTGCAGACAGTGTTGAAGGTATGGCATTACGCGTATCACAATTAACAGCCCTTCAGTACGGTTTTATTGACCAAGTGATTAAATACTCTAGATATAAAGTTGAATGGCTCAGAGAGCTTTCTAAGCACGTTAAAATCAGATACATACATATCCCCTCTGCGAATCATACAGAGTTACGATTACATAACACAAGCCGCTCAGAAATGCCTAAAGAAGATGTTGAGCGTATCATTGCAACGTATATTCACGACATGCTCAAAGACAATGAACGAATTGAGACACCTCTTCAAGATGAAGGCATTGTGGATTTTAAATTACTTGAATTTGAAATTCTCGCATGTCATGGACACCAAATTAAAAACAAAAAGAATGCTATTCGTGATATCTCACAGTTGAAAAGAAAATTCTACGATTACATGTATATCTCCCACTTCCACCACGGAAATATGCTCACTGTAGGTGAGGCAGCCACTCACAATATCCAAGTTATACAACTCCCTTCCGTTATGGGATCTGATGAATACAGTGACAGCCTAATGACAGGTGCAAAAGCTGGAGCAAACCTATCAATTTATGAGTCTGGCAAAGGTCGGACTATTCAGTACGATTACATATTGAATTAATCCATATAAGCATCATGGTCATTTACAAGGAGAAAAAAATATGTGGATAGATGACGAAATCTTAATTTGGATATGTGACCTCTGCGGTATGTCATGGTGCGAGTGTTGTATTGAATGCGGATCCCTCCATCGGGACTGTAATGATTACTGTTGCAAAGAATGTAGTGAACAAAATGAGGACTACTTATAACCATTATGAAAATTAAACGACACCGAGGTGTCGCTAAAAGGGGAGATCAGTTATATAACCATCTTTCTCTTTGTTTTAGTTGTTCTAATTGCAATTTGAAGTCTTTGTCACTGTAATCTTTGTTTCCACTTGAGGTGCCGATCATTGATAATACCACCTTTCCGCTAGGAATATTACTCGGAGAAGTATCCTTACAGTCATAAGGGGGTAACTGATAATCATTGTAATGTTGGAGTTCATGGGTACTGATGTTCTCAATCGATCTAAGTTTTTGCAACAATCGAATCATATATCCAAAGACATACTCAGCATATTCAATTGTCTCATCATATGTAGGTATTTTCCCTTTATGGGTAACGGCATTTCTAAATGTAACCCTAGTCCTTGAAATTTGTTCAGGGGGCTCTTGAAACTCATTTACATAAAGATAATAAAAAGCGCCTAATTGTCTTTCTGAATTTACAGATACCATTTTAAATGTTTGTTCTCTGAGTTCTTTTGAAGCTCCATTTTTTATCATTAAGATATTAATACAGTATTCGTGTAATCTCTCTATCGCCACGGCAAAACTCGATACGGCTTCCCTTGTATATCCATCGAGCAAAGCATAGGCTCCTAATTCAAAGAGTAATTCAAATTTCTGCACCTGAACAAAACATTTACTTTTATGCCCTTTGCTACAAGTTAGTTCATACATATTAGTCTCATTAACCTCTACTTCTACAGGGCTGTTATTATCGCAAACTGAACAGAATAATTCTATTTTCATTATGACTCCTCCTTATCTGTATTTATATTTAACATCTAACAAAAGGAAAAATCAAAGTAAATTTGTAATTATTTTACGAAGAATTAAAAGCACCTTTTTAGAACGCCTAGTGATGATTGCGATCCCCCTTTCGCTCTATTGCTGGGCATTTTATAAAACGTGTTTTTGAACCAATTATTTGGAGGTGAACCAATGCCAAGAAAAGCTAAAGAAAAGGAAAAATTGATCTGTGCTGCTTGTCAGAAAGAAAAGGACAAAGAGTCAGGGTTCTATAATTCACGAAGCAGTCTGTATGAGAAGACTGGAAAAGTCCCTATTTGCAAGACTTGCTTGAAGAAAAACATTGATTACAACAATATTGAATCAATATATACAGTCTTACAACAGATTGATGTTAAATTTGATCCGTTGTATTGGGAACAAGCTGAAAAGAGAAAAACAGATACATTTAGCGCTTATATGACAATGGCTAATTCATTGAAGCAATTTAACGGTACTGGTTATAAAGACAGTGTTTTTGAAAGACAACCAGAGAAGCCACTTATAGAGGAATCTACGCCTACAAACAATTCTGGTGTTAGCCAATCTGAAATTCCAGATGACCTGATTGATAAATGGGGGATTGGTTACACCCCCGATGAGTACCGTCAGTTTGAAAGAAAATACAATAAACTTATTCGGAATTACGGCGAAAAAACCACACTTCATACTGAAGGCTTGCTTTCATATATTCGTTTTCGCGTAAAAGAGGAGTTAGCAACTGCTAAAGGCGAGGTAAAAGAAGCTAAAGAATGGGGTTCATTAGCTTCAAAGGCAGCTACAGATGCAAAAATTAATGTATCTCAGTTAAGTAAGAGCGATATCAGTGGTGGAGTCGATGTACTTTCTCAATTATTTGAAGCAGTTGAAACAGAATTAGGCATTATCCCCCTTCTCCCTCGTTTGACAGCTCAACCATATGACGACGCTGATCTAATCATTTGGGCGATTATAAATTATTACAGAAGGCTTGAAGATAAGGAAAAAGTCGACTACAAGGACATTTACCACTTCTATGATGAAATGCTCGAAGAGGACTTCAAATCAAAAGGATTGTCGCCTGAAGAAATTGATAAACTAAAGAGTGCTCGCAACAATGTTTTCAGAGACTTGGAGAATGTGTACAGAGAACCACTTTATGACACAGGTGATGAAGATTAATGGCCAGCTATAAAAACTTCACCTCGAAAAACAAGAAGCACACAAAAAATAGAACAGATATTTACGACGCAGCTTTTGAAACCCCTCTGAATCCCGATGACAATTCAAACCTCATTGGCAAGAATATCTCCAAGTGGGCTGAGTTCACCTCATTTATTCGTTTTTATCCAGACATTTTTTACGATATGTTGAAACCCGAAGTCGGCGGAATTGAGCTGGATTTATACCAAAGAGTTATGATGAGAACACTCAGTCGCTTCCCTCAGAACTACTTCTGTATTCCGCGTGGCGGATCAAAAACGCTTACCCAGATTATGGTTGCATACCATACAGCTATTTGCTTTCCTAATGTAACGTTAGCCATTACCGCTTCTACAAAGGAATCAGCGGTGAAAATTTGGAAAGAAAAGCACGAGGAAATTTTAAGGTTTTACCCTTCCATTAAAGATGAAATCAAGAGTGAAAACTTTTCAAAAGACAGTGGTCGAGTTGAATTTCAAAACGGGGCGATCATCGATAACCTGGCAAACGCCCAATCCTCTAAGGGTTTACGTAGAAGACGTGGCTCCTTAGAAGAATCTGCCTTGATTGATAAAGATTTATACGATGATGCTATTGAGCCAATCTTTAACATCCCTCGCACAACCATGACCGGTGAAATAGATCCTGCTGAATTAAATGGGCAGATTAACCGGTTCTCTACATCAGGATATAAAAACTCAGATGAGTACGAAAAAATCCTTACGATGGTTAAGGAAACTGGTGATCTTAAAGGATCCTTTGTATTTGGATCAGATTGGCGCATTCCTATTCACTTTGGTCGTCAAAAAATGTCTGTTATTAATAAAGCGCGACAAGGGAATGTAACTCGCTTCCGTCAGAATTACCTTTGTGACTGGATTGGTGCAAGTGACGGCGCATTAATTAATATCAGTAAATTAATCAAAGCCCGGACTATTACCCATCCCGAACTTTCTTGCCCAAGAGATAAAAATAAGAACTTTTTGCTGCACGAATATGTAATCGGGGTAGACGTTGCCCGCTCAGCGGCTGAATCAAACAATAAAACAGCTATCGTTGTTTTGAAGATAATCAGAAACAGCAACAACCTCATTAGGCAAGTTCAAGTGGTTAATATTATAGAGCCACCAAACGGATTGAGTTTTAAAGAACAATCAATCATGGTAAAAAGAGTTTTCAAAAACTATGGTGGCAATCAAGATACTTCCCTCTCAAGAGTTAAAGCTGTTATTGTCGATGGAAACGGAGTCGGTGGCGGTTTAATCGACCGGTTATTAGAGGATGTTACGGATCCGGAGACCAATGAAGAACTTGGGTGTTGGGCCACAATAAACACTGATCAAAAGCCAGATGTACCAAATTCGCCGGAAATCGTTTATAACCTAAAATCCCAAGGCATTAACCAAGACATTATCACTCAATTCCTGGATTATGTTGAGTCCGGAAAATTGAAGTTACTAAAGTCCTATGATGACATCAAGAACCAAAAAAGCATATCTGATGATGTAATGATTGAAGCAGCATGTATTCAAACTCAATTGTTCATTGACGAAGTTGCAAATCTCAGAATTAAAAAGACACAGAATTCTTTCACTGTTGAGCAAGTTGTAAAAAGAATCGATAAGGATAGGTACAGTGCAATTGCTTATGCACTGTATTACATAGCTTTATTTTTAGAAAAGGAAGAATCCGATGATGAGTATTCATTTGGATTCTTTTTTAATTAGAAATTGAGGAGGTGAATAATGACTACACCTGAACCACAGTCATCATATGAGTTTAATACAAATTTAGCGCCGCTTGATTCATTGTTTTTTAATGATTTATTTAACGGCGTTTCTTACGACAAAGTTAAATCATGGCTAAAAGACCACAACGTCCATAATAAACAGATTAGAGATGCCTCTAAATTGCTTTATAACGCAAATGGTGTGTATAGAAACGTTATTGACTACATGGTAGCCCTCCCTACTTTAGACAGAGTTATTTTGGGATCAAGTAAAGTAGCTGATTTCAAATTGAACAAACAAAAGTTCAATCTGGCTTTAAGGAAAATCAGCGACAAAAGTGTTGTCAGGGATGCATTAGGGAAACTCAGCAAATATGGAACTGGCTTTTATTATTTTGATTCTGTAGCCAATGATTCTTTTCCCACCACTCTAAGTGACAATGAGATCGGATCAATAACTGAATCAAATGCTATTGATGACTTTAATTGTTCCGTCCTCCCCCTTCCCCTCGATTATTGCAAAATTATCGGCAGGAAAAATTCCTCTTATCAAATAGCTTTTGATGTCTCCTATTTTGACAAGTTCACAAGTAACGGAAGATCATTAAAGCTTAGACGCTGGCCAGAAGAAATCAGACAAGGCTATAGAGCTTATAAGAAAGATCAAAATCGAAAATGGCTAGTTCTTGATAACAATAAGACCATTGCTGTTAAAGGAAGCAGCGACATTGAAGATCAATGGGGACGCCCAATCGGTTTATCTGCATTTATTGATATGGTTTATGATGAATACTTTGTTGACACTAAACGAAACATTTTAGATGAACTCAACAGCACTTTAATTTATCAGACATTCCCTGAAGGTGATCAAAAAGGCAAATCAGCTTTATCTCAAAAGCAACAGGAACAGCAGCATGAGAATATAAAAAAAGCATTAGTCGCTAAAGGAAGCGTTAAAGGTGTTAAGTTCTTCTCTTTGGCCTCTGGAACAAAATTAGACAAGTTGGAAACTAATGTAGATTTCTTGAAGGTTAAAGGTGAAGACGAGCTCATTAAACGGATCACTACAAATTTAGGATTTGCAGGATCTGCTCTCAATGGTCAAGACGGTAACTACTCTTCTCAACAAACCAATATCGAGATGGTTTCTTCCCAAATATTCTCCTGGTTAGAACAAATTCAAAGTGAGTTTAACAAGGTGATAAACGCCAATATCATCAAAGATCCTCGCTCTTATATTGAGGTTTACTACCTCCCTCTTACCCACGTTAACAGGAAAGAAAAAGTCCAAAACATGAAAGACCTTTATACAAGTGGTCGAGGAAGCCTTATTGCTTGGATAGCCGCTACTGGCTGGAATCCTGATGCTTACTTATCCCTAATGGAATATGAAAAAGACGAAGGTTTTGATGAAAAATTCCCTGTTCATGCGACCTCTTTCACAATGAGTAAGAATAACGATAAGTCAGCCGGCGCACCTGAGATCGATGATCCGAAAAATGAAAACACGATTAAATCGAAGACAAATAACAGTAACGGAACGCCTTCTGGCTCTTGAGAGGAGGTGATAAGTATTTGAAAAGCACGATTTTAGAAATTAACAATCAGAAGAAAACCAGTGGTCAGACATACATCAAGTGGGTCGTTCTTGAAATTCATGAAAACAATACTCAGTTCAACAAGAACGGTATTACCTGGCTGGAGAAATACATAAACGCTAACCTTGAATCAATCAAGTTAATGCCAATTTGCGCAGAGTTCTTGGATGATGAAAACAGTAAGCCATTCGGACACGGTTTAACAGAAGTCAAGGACGGCACCCCTCTCTTTGAAAACAGCGCAGTGGTTGGTACGACTACCAATGCTTACATTGACACTATTGATGTTAATAGTGAGCCAAAAAGAGTGTTAATAGCTGAAGGCTTCCTATACAACCAGCGCTACCCTAAATTTGTTCAATGGTTAAAATCAAAGATGTTTGATGGTGATTTCCCTGAAACCTCGGTTGAAATAGCAGCTGTAGAAGGCTCAGATGCAATTGAATATGAGGGTGGCTGGAAAGAGCAAGGGCGTATACCTATGAAGTTTGACTTTACAGGTGATGCAATTTTAGGTATCGATCCTGCAGATGACGCTGCCATTTTACTTGAATTAAACAGTAACAAAAAGGAGGATAATTTAATGTCAAAATCTCAAGAAGAAGTAGTCCTTGAGTTAAACAACAAACTTGATAATAAGAATAAAGAAATTGGAGAGTTAAATCAAAAAGTTGAGAAACTTACTGAGGACTTAAAGCAAAAAACTGAAGAACTGAATGCCGCTGTTAAAGCCGCAAAGGATGAAAAAGCTAAGGCTGATGCAAAAGAAAAAGAAGCGCAAAAAGCTAAGGATGAAAAAGCCAAGGCAGATGAAGAGCTTAATTCCCTAAAGGAATTCAAAAACAAGGCGGTAGCCGAAAAGATGCAAGGAGAGCTTAACCAAGCTTTAAAGGAATATTCTCCTGAAGAAAAGGATGTCGCAAAAGAGAAAATTGAAATGTTCTCTAAGTCCCCTTCTGTCGAGCTTAAAAACGAAATTATTTCTGAAATCAACTCAGCAATCGCTCGATCCTTCATCGCTGAACGCTCAAAGAAGCAAGCCTCTGAGACTAATAGCACAAATTTCGATATTTATTCAGAAGTTCGTGATTCTGGGCAACAAAGTTCAGTGACTATTGATGATCTTTATTAAGATAAAATAACACTTTTATAAAATTTAGGAGGAATACTCAATGTTCAAATTCGGAACAATTGGTGCTTATAAACAAGTACGAAATAATCCACGCTGCAAGGCTAGTGTCGATTTAGTCCCTGGTTTAGCCGTAATCCCTAACGATTCTTCTGGTAACGCATTCCCACCAGGCGCATCTTCAACTGCAAAAGGTGATGTGTATGTGGTTGGAAACATTATTGATAAACCTGAAATTCGCAATAAAGAAGACTTCAAAGTTCTAAAAGGTGAATATGTCCTTGCTTTTAATTTAGCTGACTTAAAAGGACTGCCAATTGAACTTAGCTCAGACGTAGTAGTTGATTATGATGCGCTTGTTAAAGATGACGTACTGGTTCCTGCTGCGGACAAATCAGGTAAATGGGTTAAAGCTGGCGATGACGTTGCAGAGTTTAAAGTATCTCTAAAAGTCTTAGAGAAAAATACATTTGGCGGAAAAGGTTTGTACCTAACAGTACAGGCTTAATTAATATTCTGGAGGTAATTATTAATGTTTACAGTTGAATTAAACAATGTTCAAAAAGACTCAAACCATTATGCAAATGCTAAATTGAATGCTAAATCCCCTATTGTAGAAATCTTTTCTGCAGCTGCAACGGGTCAAGATCTTTCCAAGTTTGGAGCAAAAGCCAACGCTGCTATGACCCATGTGAAGGAACTAGCTTCCAAAGCTCTTATGGGCAATCCTGTAGCTAAAGCCGAGATCAACACAATTGTGCGTTATGCCATTGAGCCTAAGCTTATTTCAGCAATTAAGCTATTTGATTTTATGGGCACATTTAGAACTATTGGTTATGATCAGCAACCAATGATGACAACATACGCGCATGAATCCATCCGAAGCCAATTTCAAGCTTCCCGCGGTGACGTACCGTTCGCTACTACAACTTGGAGCGAATATCCAATTGGAACTCAAACCATTTCTTCTGGCTATGCTGTTAACTATCGTGAGATTCAAAGTGGAAACCTTGATAAAGTAGCCGAAGGCATGGAGCAAGTTCAAACAGATATGATGAACAAAGCAATGTACTATGTTGTAAATGAAATGTTCAATGCAATTAAAAATGCAACAGGTGTTAAATACTTTGCTGAAACTGAAGGTATCACCAAATCATCTGTAGACGATATTATCACAAAGATTCGCCGATTTGGGCAACCTTCTATTGTTGGTGACTTTTCTGTTGTTTCTCAGTTAAATGACTTTGCAGGGTTTCAGGCTGTAGCCGGAGATGCTTCAAGCACTAAGCTCCCTCAGTCTGTTATGGATGAAATCCGAAGAACAGGATTGCTTAACACTTATAAAGGTTCTTCTGTTGTAGAATTACCTAACGCTTATAATCTTACTGAATTAAATAAAGCCGGCGACAACTTCAAAACATATCTTCCTGAAGGACTTCTCTTCTTCGTTCCGCAAGGTAAAAAATCCCCTCTTCAAGTATTCCAAAAAGGCGGACTTACTTCAATGAATGGTAACGACATTATTACTGGAACAGAGATTACTCGTTTTGATATGGAAATTGGGGCTGGTGTAGCAAAAGGACAAGAACATCAAATTGGTCTCATCAGAGACACAAAATATGAATTACCACAAATTTAAACAATTTAAAATTTAGGAGGGCTGTGTCCCTCCTTTTATTTTTGGAGGGATTACATGTCTTTTAATTTAGATAAAAAGATTACAATTAAAAATTTATGTCCATGGGATTTATATTTCCGAAAGATTGACACTCACGGAGACTTCAGATTGCCAGCCAATGGGATTAGACAGATTACAGCTGGAGAAGTGCAATCCCAAGTCTATGACAATACCTCGCTATTCACTGGAACTGACGGTCAAGGTACTCATGCCAAAATCTATATTGATGACAAAGAAACCCGTGTACACTTAGGTTTTGAGACTGATGATAAAGACGATAAGCAAGAAGTTGTTACTGTAGAACGGATTAAACAAATCTTGGGGTATAAAACACAAAAAGCCTTCGAAGAAAATGTTCAAAAAGAAATTTTACTTGAGTCTGAAAAAGCTCAGCTGTTTGATGTGGCTAAAAAAGAAAAGATTAATGACTACGCTAAGATTAAGTTCATTGAAGAATACACTGGATTTAAATTTGATACTCAATCATAAGGGGGTTAAATCTTGACTACCTATGATGAAATCATAAACGTTTTCCATTCAAAGTTTCAGTCAAATGAAATATTACCAGATGGACTTGAGTATCAGTTTTTCAAGAATGCTATTGGTGAATATGAAACAGATTTAACTGAACTGGGTTTTGATAAAGAAACAAAAGATTTTAAAGAACCCCTCTCCCCTTCTCAAATTCAAATTTTAGGAAGACTCATGTACAAAGATTATTTAGGAAGATATCGAGACAGAGCCTTAAAATTAAACAACATTGTAGGAAGAGATATTCAATTGACAGGTTTATCTAATACTAAAGCTCAGGTTAATAGATCCTATGAAGATCTTGTCGATGAGATTGAAAAAAAAATGAGCAAACTAAAAGTGAATAATTTTGATTGAGGTGGTTCGGTGTCTGTAGATTGGTATCTTACCTCTTCTTCAAATTATTTGAGTGGCTGGGAAAATGAAGAGTTTAATTCAAACAAGTATGAAATTTTCAAAGAAATCTTAGCAAATTCACCTGAAACTTACGATATTAAATTGAATGGCAAGCCTGCACAGGTAATAATTCAAACCACTCAGGACAGTGAAACAAAAAAAGTCCTTACAGTTTTAGGTTTATTAAATCGTGGTGACTTGATTTTGTATGACGGTAGTTACTGGTTAGTTAATTCACGCCCTACCGATAACAAAATGAATGACAGTGCTACTATGCGGCTTTGTAATTCATCAATTAGTCTAACATCTTCTGACAAACTAATTGATTCCGGAAAGATCGATGAAGTTACAGGGAGACCGATAAAGATTAAAGTGCCTGGTGAGAAAGTTGACATCCCGTGTGTTTTAGAACGGACAACCTCAACAATTGGATCAGAATTGGCTATAAATATTCCTGAAGGGCAAGCACATGTCACCATCCCCTTTTTAAAACATGAAAAATTAAAGAAGGGTCTTTTTCTTTCTTTTTATGGTGAGGAATTCCGTGTTGATGATATAGACTATTCCAAGGTCTATGGAGACACCGGAACAATTAGACTTATAGCCAAAAAGAAAGTTGGAGGTGATAGTGAATGAGTATGATGGTCGAACATATGACAACTGTATTCAGAACCATTATGAATGATACAGAATTGAATCGTCTTTTATATTATAAAGATGACCCTCTCTCCTCTTCTCTCCCTGACGTTCAGACGTTGGAAAATTATTATGATCCAGTTGATGATTCCCCATCGATATTAAGCTCCATAATTAAACGTGCTCCCAAAACTGATGATTTAACCGATCAACCAATTTGCAGGCTTTGTGTTTATCTTGGCAATGGAATCCCTAAACCCTCAATCCAAAGTGCGATGCTGCTAGATCAAGATTTGATGATTGATGTTTATACACACATTAACACCTATGAAGAGACTGAATTCAGGAACCTGAAAATTACTGATCGTATTTGTGACATGCTCTTCAATCGAAATTTTGCTGGTATCGGTAAAAATATTAAGTACACAAGACTGCTCATATCTAACGCACCTGAAGGATATTTGGGATACAAATTAATATTCACTTTCGGAGCTATGAAATGATTGATATGGAGTTTTTCATTACTGGAGAACCTATCTCTACAGAACTTGGTGAATGCAGATTCATTAAAGTTAAAGAGTACGGTCAGTTAGCCAATTATTTAAGGCTAATCAAAATGTCCAAAAAAGAGATCATTTACGTTTATAGCAAAGAAGATGTTAATCGTTTCGGGGAACTTGATGAGCTTGTTGCTGAATTAAAAAAAATGACTCTTTATGAAATTTCGGGTACCCTTCCTAATTTTCAAGAAGCTTACAGCACAGTGTTTTCTAAAATGTTCAATGGAGAAGAAATACTGGATAAGCTTACCCCAGACAATTTCGATTCCATTAGAGAACTGGTATTAAAAATGTGTTGTTTGAAGGAAGAAAAAATAAGCTCCAATCCTGAAATTCAAAAAGCTAATGAGCGAAGCAAAAGAGTCAAGAGTCAAGATGGTGATTCAGTTGATATGGCAGATATCATTAGCACAGTGTCGACTTATACAGGCTACCTTTATAAAGACATTAATGACATGACCCTGTTTCAACTTTATATGACTTATAACCGGATTGCTCAATTCAAGCAATATGACACTTCCACACTCTTTGCTACAGTTTCACCAGAAGCAGGTAAAAACATTGTGAACTGGAATAAACACATTGACTTATTTGAGGAAGAGAAACATTACATAAGCCGAGATAAGTTTATGAAAGAGACCAAAGGTTTTTCTAAGGGCAGCTAAAAGCTGTTCCTTTTTTTATTTTAAGGAGGAAATCTATAGATGAAAACAGTTATTCAAGATACAGCTGATGTTTATTTCAGAAGAAAATCTGATGGTCAGCTTGTATTCACAGCAGAAGCACAAACAGCTTCATTCTCCCAAGCCATCTCCGAAGAAAAACTTCGTGGTGGTATCGGAAATAAACCACTTTATATCTTGAAGTCTGAAAAAGAAATCAATCTTACTGTCAAGAATGCATATTTCGACTTAGAGTGGTTAGCAATGACACAAGGTGAAACAATTGAAGAAGAAGCAAAAGTTCAGGTTTTCGACCGTGAACATGGTCTAATTGTTGATGACAAAAATGCGGTTACACTTAAAGGTAAACCGGTAAGTGATGTAACCTTCTTCAACAAAAGAGGTGTTACGTACAAGACACCTGTGTCAACAGATGGATCTTATTTAATTCCTACTGGATTTGCTGGCACTAAAGAGAAATTAACTGCAGTGTACCAGATTAACAAAATCGGTAGACGCCTCCCTATTAAAGCGAGCAAATTCTCTGAGCGATATGAAGTTGAATACCGTACAATTGCCTATAATCCTGACACTGAAGAGGTTTACAGTGATATCTACATTCAATTCCCTAACGTATCTCCTTCTGGCGAATTTGAAATGTCGCTCGAAAACGGTAATGCATTAGCACCAGAAATTAAATTTGAAGCACTGGCGGACACTGACACTGATGAGATGGCTGTTGTTATTGAAGCGAGTAGAGAAATTAACTTTGTCAAAGACCCAGATCCTGGATCTGATACAGAAACACAAACTAAATCCGTAGACGTTGGCAATTAATTTTACAGGAGTGATTTTTAATGGCAGCAAAACTTAATGATTTCGATGGCGTAAAATCTTCAGCTAGAGATGATGGAAACGGTGGTTTAGTAACTGACATTCATCTCAAATCACAAGAAAAGCCTCTACAAGTTGACTTCCCTCAAGCTGGTTTCTCCTCTTTTAAAACGGATAAATTCACTGTTACTTCAACAGCTCAAAAAGTTACCGCAGGCATCACTGACAGGACAGCACTTACTATTTATCCTCCTGCAGAAGGCACGATTTACATTGGAAACTCTACTGTAACTGCTGATACAGGTATCCCATTGACAGCTGGTGACAAACCTTTTTCGGTGCCTGTTGCTGCTGGCAAAACACTTTATGTTTATGTGATCAATGACGGTACTGACAGAGACGTAAGAGTATTTGAAGCTAAATAAAATGAGGGGATACTTCCCCTCTCATATTTAAATAAAAGTCAGTTTTTAAACAGACTTAGGAGGTGGAGTTGTTGACAGAAACCGATGAAAATATTTTAAAAACCATTCCAGATAAAGCAACCTTTACATTCCACGAAGCAACAACTGCCCCGTCTGAAGGTGAAGAATTTGTAGTATCACATTATCGGGATATTACTGTTAAGATCTCTGGTTCCTCAACTTCAAGAGAAATAAAATTCTTTGCCGTAGATGAAAATGGTGAAAAAACAGAAATTGCTGGAACAAACAAAACTGATTTTCAATTAGGTACGGGCACATTGAATACAAATGAAAACTGGGATTTCGATATTGCGGGGCTTTTCAAATTCATGGTTGAGGTTGTTTCCGTAAATGGAGATGTAACGATTAAAGGAATTGCGGTGAGTTAATGAGTAGTAGCAAATTTGTAGGTCAGCTCAAACAAAATAATGAGCAAATTAATAATCTTAAAGATCAATTTTTCAGAACTGAATCTCACATGTCTGATCATGAAAAACGCTTGAATGACAAAGTTGATGAGTTCATGGAGAAGCAGAATTTCGATTTAAAAATACACATTCAAAACAATGCGAATCCACATCAAGTCACAAAAGAACAAGTCGGATTATCAAATGTAATCAATGAAGAGCAAGCCACAAAAGTAGATTTTGATAGTCATCTTGACGATAAGGAAAATCCCCATTCAGTTACTAAAAGCCAAGTTGGCTTGTCTAAGGTTGATAATGTACAGCAAGCAGCGAAAGTTGATTTTGACGTTCACGATGCAGACCTTGATCGACATATCACAAAGGATGAGCGCAGTTATTGGAACAGCTCCGATGAAAGGACAAAGTCTTTTTTAGCTGAACATACTAACGATCAATCAAACCCACACAAGGTTACTGCTGAACAGGTTGGGCTCGGGAATGTAGACAATGTAAAACAAGCTACTAAAAATGACTTTGACAATCATCTAAATGACACTAATGTCCATATCAACAAATCTGATCGGGATAAATGGAATGCTGCTCAACTTTTCAAACTCACTGCCGATGATGGAAAAGTAATCTACAAAGACAGTTCTGAAAAAACGGAATACAACGATTTGATTACCACCGGATTCTATTTAATCGCCAACCAGGGGCTACACTCCCCTGCTAACTTGTCCAATGTATATTTGGTTGTCATGAATTATGGTGATACAATAGCCCAATTTGCTTTAGAAGCATATTACGGAACTCATAGTTATTTCCGATTTAGAAAGAGTGATTCAACTTGGACTTCATGGCAAACACATGAAACGACCGACGGAGCACAAACAAGAGCTACTGCTGCGCTCAACTCAGCTAAAACCTATACCGATACCAAGCTTTCCTCTACGACATGGTACACTCCTACTTTACAAAACGGATGGGTTAATTACACTGATGCTAACTCTACAGATCAAACAGTGTTTAAAACTCGATATACAAAGGATGCTACAGGGACTGTTTTTGTTGAGGGCGCTATAGCAAAAGGAACAATTGGCTTTGGAGTGGCTGCATTCACTTTGCCTGAAGGATACAGACCTGGAAGAGCGTTTCAGTGGGTTGGTGTAGCTTCCCAAGCAGGAATGTCAGGTGTCCCGCAAACTCACAGAGCACTTATTGACACTGACGGAAAAGTTATTATAGAAAATAGCTCAAACACCTCCAAACCCAATGATTACATTAGCTTAGGCTTTAGTTTTAAGGCCGTGTAGGGAGAATATTATGATGCAAGTATACAAATATGACGAAAATTATATTTACGAATTCCCTGTTGTACTTGAAGACGATAGTCCGCTTCCTGATAATTGCACTACTATAGCTCCATCCGATGGTCTTTATATTCCTAAATTCAGTCCTAAAACGAAAAAATGGGTTGAGTCCGCCTCCAAAGAATACATTGACAGTTTAAAACCCCTTGACCCCGAACCATCGGAAGCTGAAAAAGTTAAAAAACAATTAAGTGATTTAACATATCAACTAATGATGGATGGTGTACTTTAAATGAATTGGTATGAACTTATAAAAGATTATTACAACGATGGTAATGGTGTCTGGGATGAATACCGAGTAGCGCAAGCTGTAGTAAAAGGGAAAATTACACCTGAACAGTACGAAGAAATTGTTGGAAAAAAATATATTGAACCAACTACCTAATTATGATAATTTTAGGTTATGAAAACAATAAATTTTATAACATTCATCAGTGCTTTAGTCTTGCTTGGGGGATGTTCATTTAACGAAGTAGAAACATCAGCTACGGGATTAGGAAAAGGAAGCAGTAAACAATACGAGCCGCTAATGATTGCACACAGAGGCGCATCGGAAATTGAGCCAGAGCATACCCTACTCTCTTATGAACGAGCAATAAAAGACAAAGCAGACTACATCGAAATTGATTTACGACAAACCAAAGACGGTCATCTAGTCGCAAACCATGACAAGACTGTTGATAGAACCACAAACGGCAAAGGAGAAGTTGAGGATCTCACATTAGATCAGATTAAAAAGCTGAGTACTGGAAAAGGACAAAAAATCTTAACGATTGAAGAAATCATTAAAAAGTTTGGACAAACTGCAAACTATTATATCGAGACTAGAACAAACAACAAAGGCAAATTAGTAATGGAGAAAAAGTTAATTGACATACTCTCTAAAAATAAACTAATCGCTAATAACAAAGTTGTTCTAGAATCATTTAGTGACAAAAGTCTAAAGAAATTACATAAGCTTAACAGCCATGTGCCTCTTGTTCAACTTTTAAAAGATGAAGACGTAAAGAATATGAGCAATTCAAAGCTAAAAGAAATACAAAAATATTCTAATGTTGTTGGCCCTAATGCCAAATTGGTTGATAAAGATTTTGTTGAGAAAGTCCACAATAACCATATGAAAGTACATGTGTTTTTTGATACTGATAAAGAAAGAACATACACTTCCAAAATGCTGAAGTTAAAAGTTGATGGACTATTCACAAATAATCCAGCTTATACAGAAAAAGTTCTAAAAGAAGATTATAAATAAAATACAAGTTTTATTTAGACACCTCTCCCTTATTGAGGTGTCTTTTTTAATGTGTACAGAGGATGTATAAGGAGGAAATGAGATGGCATCAAAAAAATTAAATCTTGGGTTGATCGAAGATAGTGTAAGCAAATATGACAAGAAAGAACGAGTAAAACTTACTGATGACGTTCATGTTTATATTTACCCTTACTTCTCCCCTACCCGCTTAACCAAAATGTTCACTGAATTAATGACGGATTCAGAAAGAGCAAACGAAGCAGGAATTAAGTTTCAAGATATCAACCCTGTTCATTGGGGATATTTTTCACTAATTAAGGAATTTACGGATTTAGGCATTCCAAGTGATATCAAAAATAAGGTTAAGTGGTTTGTTAAATTAATAGACTCGGAATTTTTCCCATTGATTCTCAGCAACTTCCCTGAAGAAAGCATGAAGAAGTTTGAAGAGGCAGCAAAGATGATGAAAACGAGTTTAGACAAACTTTCAAATATGTCTCAAGAAGAAATAAATGATCTTATCCTCAATAAGGTTGAAGAGATTGAAAATGAACAAGAGGCTGAATAATGGCCAAGAATATAAAAGAAATAGCAGCACTAATTGAATTTGCCGCGAAGCAAGCCGTTCAAAAACAGGGAAACACAAAAAATACGATGATTAAAACAGGTCAAGAGCATGTGCAATCTGATGTGTACGACGCCTACGATCCCCTGGAATATGAACGCACATCTCTTTTGAAGGACTCCTTTGTCATTCAAAACGAATCTAACGGAATTTCATTAGACAATACCCGTGAAGACAACGGTAAGGATGTTGCCACGGTTGTTGAGACTGGTCAAGGATACACGTATCCAGATAAATACGGTTATGGTTACGGAAAACCTCGCTCATTTATGAAGAATACCGCTGAATCGTTAAAAGATGGACGATTAGTTGCTGCTATGAAAAAAGATTTAAATACAAGTGGTATTAAAACAGAATAACGGTGGTGTATTAATGGCCAGAGAAATAAAACAAAACATGATGCGCTCTAGAGCCGAAAAGTTGCCCGAAGTCACGGATGAAATGTGGGGTCAGGTTGATGACGAGCATAGAAGCTTAACTCAAGAGTTTCTTGACGCCCACTCATTCCGAGATAAAACCAGAAAGCAATACAACTCCTCTCTTCGTCAGTTCTTCTGGTGGGTACATAATTCCTTGAATGGGAAGAAGCTTTACAAAATATCCAAAAGGGATTTCATCAGATATCAAAGCTTCCTGAAAAATAGAGGGATGTCTTCAAGTGGAATAGCTTTAAAAAAGGCTGGAGTATCTTCTTTAAATAACTACATTGAAAATGTTGTTGCTGAAGATGACGATAATTACAAATCATTCAGGAACTTCACAAGAGGTCTCCCTGCCATCCCTAAAACAACCACGTATGAAAAAGTAAAGGTTACTTACGATGAATACAGAACAATGATGAAAGTGCTTGAAGAAGATAAAAACTATTTGGGGATGGCTTGGTTAGCTACTGCCTTTAATGTAGGTGCCAGAAGAGCTGAAATTATTCAGTTTAAAACCGAAATCCTGAATTATGAGATACCTGAAGGTCAATCTTATGTCATGGCTCACAAAGTTCTTGGAAAAGGAAAAGGCGAAGGAAAACCCCTCGACTACATGATTAACACAGAAGCACTGGAATATTTGAAGCTTTGGCACGAACAACGGGGGTATGACCATGAATATCTATTTACTACACAGTACGGTGGCCAACCAAGACAAATGTCAGAGGGTTGGGCTGACTATTTTTGTTCTGATGTTCTTTCTGATATCCTTGGCCGCCGCATTAATCCTCACCTCTTTAAAGCCTCCTGTATTACTTACCTTCTTGAAGTCAAGAAAATTAAGATTGAGCTCGTGAGTAAATATGTTGCACAGCATAATGATGTGTCTACAACAATTAAGCATTACGACCTTCGTGATTTTAAAGAAGAAAAGAATCAAATCTTCTCGTAAACATTATGAGTCTCTTCAATCCTCATCAAAGTTCAATTGAGAATATGCAACAGCAAATTGATGAATTGTCCGAAGCTGTTGCTGAATTAACTAGGCTGCTTGATACTAAAGCAGATAGGAATCAATTCGGGTCTAAACAGATTGATGAATCCAAAATCAGTGATGGTAAGGTTCTTGTTTACAACGTAAGTACCGGTAAACTTGAATACGGAAAGATTAAGAAAAGCCTGCTGGGAGACATATCAATTGATTTGCTTTAGGCAGCACTCTTTAGAAATCCCTCTTTTATGCAGAATCAAGATCCTTCTACCGAAGGGTTTTGCTTATGGATAAAACCTTAAACTTATTTCCATATTTGACGATAATATGGAGAGGTGAAAAATATGAATAAGACAATACTTAAACACAATTTAGTACAGATGAATAGTCGCGACCTGATCAAATACATACAAAAAGAATTCCCGCACTCTGGTGAGCCCTACACAGAACAAAAGCGCAAATTTCAAATCCTAAAATCGCTCAATTCATCAGATTTAATTTTAGCTATTTCCCGTATGAGTCGAATTGAAGCGTCCTTCGATCATACGAAAATGTGGACAGTTGGAAGTGTGCTCATAGGAACATGTTTACTATCTCTCAGAATTATGTTTAGTTTTAATTTGCTTTGGTATATTCTAATCGCAACATCGATTTGCCTTCTCCTACTTTTTGTTGTACGAAAGGATAGGGACATTGTTATTACTGCTACATATTTTAAAGAATTACTTGAGCAGATTAAGTCCGAAAAAGGAAAGTGACCCTCCCCTTTGCTAGTTCTACACTTTTGGAAATCATGATATAATGTAGGAAAATAATACTGGTGGTGGTTGGATGGGCTATAAGATTATGGCTTATGGTGGCTATTTTTTATTCAGCCTTTTCTTCTGTTTAATGGATGGCTGGAGACCTTTGGGGGTTTTTATGATAATTGGCGGTTTGGCTTATTTAGCGCTCGAACCTTACAGAATAAAAAATGCAACTGTTGCTGAAAAGATTAGAAAAAATGCTGAAACACTAAAGACCTATGATAGCGAATTTAACCCTGATAATTTCTTTAGCACTTATAAAACTAAAATTGCTTACAATGAAGATAAATCTATCCTTAAGGTATATCAGCTAAATGGAGAAGAAATAAACGAGTATGTTGTCCCTTTTGCCCAAATTATTCAATCTGAAATCTCACTGGATGACCAGGTGATTTCGAAGGTTGCCAAATCGGGGATTATTGCTGGAGGATTATTAGGCGGCGGAATTGGTGCAACAATTGGTGGTTTGTCAGCCTCCTCTACTCAAACAGAAATGGTGAAGTCAATTACGCTTAAAATTACAGTCGAAAACCTCAAAAATCCTATACACTATATCCACTTCCTCCCTTCTCGCGAGGATGATGGATATGAGCCTCAAGGTTATAAAAAAGATGGAAATATCATACAGCAAGCTTTAAAAAACGCTGAGTATTGGCAAGGTGTCATGGATGTAATTATCAAGAAAACAAGTACAGTCGCTCAATAATTTGAGTGGCTTTTTTATTTGCTCTGATTAGCCCCACTTGAAAGGATGTGACTTATTTTTGAGTCAAGATTTAAAAATAATACTGACCCCAAAAGCTGATACCTCCTCAAAGACTGTCGAACAGTTAAATCAGCAAATTAAATCTTTAGAGAAAAAGCTTAATTCCCTTAATTTAAAGACCAATATTGATGCCTCTGCTTTAAAGACTCTCAACGAATTCTCCTCTGCAGTTGACACTTACCAAAAACATCTCAAATCCTTCAATCAAACAATTAAAGAAACCACAACGGTTACCAGAAATGCCGATGGCACTGTTGAAAAGCTGACGCAGCAATATAAGAAAAATGGCGAAATCATTCAGCGTGAAAAGAAATTCATCGACAATCGTAATCAATCACTACGTGAACAAACCCAAGAAGTTAACAGGCTTGCTCAAGCGACTGAAAAACTAGGTCAGGTACAGAAAAGAACAGAACAGAAGAATTCTCAAGGACAAACGACGAGGGTAACTCAAAAGAACCGCAATGGCTTCGATGATATAACATATACGACTGATCCAAAGACAAATGCTACGTCATCAAAAGTTACAACAAATTACGATCAGCAACGAAAAGCAATTGAACAACTAAAGATAGATTTAGAAAAACTTAGACAGCAAGGAATTGTAACTGACACCACCCTCTCTTCCCTTGGGCGGAAATTAAACACTGCTCAAACAGCTCAACAAATTGAAGCATTACAAAACAGAATTAAAATGCTCGATGATAAGTCTGCTGCTGTGGCTAAAAATAATGAACTCCGAAAAACTATTGAGCTTTATCAACGCCAAGCACAGGTAAACGTACAAAACCTTAATACGCGTTATGGCGATACGATGGGCGCTGGAAATAGACAAGCTATCCAAGAGTACCTCAATGCAGTTAATAGCCTTAATGTAAGTGCCGGCGGAAGCAATATCAGAGCTCAAATGCAAAGCTTGAACATGCAATACAGGGAATTGGCTTCAAATGCGCAAGCAGCAGCTAGTCAAGCCTCGTCTTTTGGTGCGGAGCTAACGCAAGCTTTCAAAAGTATGTCTACATATTTAATCTCTGGTTCTTTGTTCTACGGCGCTATATCTGGACTCAAGGAAATGGTATCTCAGGCTGTTGAAATTGATACTCTAATGACAAACATCAGACGTGTGATGAATGAGCCTGATTACAAGTACAATGAACTTCTTCAAGAGTCAATCGATTTAGGTGACACACTTTCAAACAAAATCACTGACATTCTCCAAATGACCGGTGATTTCGGGCGTATGGGCTTCGATGAAAGTGAATTGTCAACTCTAACAAAAACCGCGCAGGTTCTACAAAACGTCTCTGACTTAACTCCTGATGACACAGTTAACACTTTAACTGCCGCAATGTTAAACTTCAATACTGCAGCCAATGATTCTATTTCAATTGCAGACAAGCTAAATGAAGTGGATAACAACTACGCTGTAACTACTCTTGATCTGGCCAACTCTATTCGAAAAGCAGGAAGCACCGCTTCGACTTTCGGTGTTGAATTAAACGATCTGATTGGTTATACTACAGCAATCGCAAGTACCACTCGTGAATCAGGAAACGTTGTTGGTAACTCACTTAAAACTATTTTTGCCCGGATAGGTAACAACCGAAGCGCAATCAAAGCGTTGGATGAAATCGGAATTTCTGTAAAGACTGCAGGCGGAGAAGCAAAATCTGCGAGTGAGTTGATTAATGAGGTAGCAACCAAATGGAACACATTAACTGATGCTCAAAGACAAAACACCTCTATTGGCGTTGCGAATATCCATCAATTGTCTCGATTTAATGCCTTAATGAACAACTTCTCTATCGCCCAAAATGCCGCCGCAACAGCTTCTAATTCTGCAGGTAGCGCTTGGAGCGAACAGCAGAAATACGCAGATAGCTTACAAGCAAGGTTAAATAAACTTCAAAACAATTTCACTGAATTGGCTATAGCTTCATCGGATGCCTTTATTAGTGACGGATTGATTGAGTTCACTCAAGCTCTGGGTTCTTTGTTAAAAGCCTCCACTGGAATAATTAACACTGTTGGTTTCCTCCCCCCTCTTTTTGTGACGATTAGCACTGCTACATTGTTGCTCAGTAAAAACACTCGAACTTTAGCTACAACTCTTATATTAGGCTCAAAAGCAATGAGACAAGAAACTTTAGCTAGCATCGGATTAGAAGCAGGTATGACCCGTGCTGCTGTTGCATCAAGGGTTTTGAAAACTGCTCTTAGAGGGCTTTTAGTTTCTACAGTGGTTGGAGGCGCGCTTGCTGCGTTGGGTTGGGCTTTAGAAAGCATAGTTTCATCTTTCGCAGATGCAAAAAAAGCTAAAGATGATTTTGAACAGAGTCAACAGACCAATGTTGAAGCAATTACAACCAACAAAGACTCCACAGACAAACTAATAAAACAGTATAAAGAGCTTCAAAAAGCCAAAGATTCAAGAACCCTTTCATCAGATGAAGAGCAAGAATATCTTCAAGTTACTCAGCAATTGGCTCAGACATTCCCCGCTTTAATTCAAGGTTATGACTCTCAAGGAAATGCAATTTTAAAAAGTAATAAAGCTTTAGAAGAAGCTATTGAGAACACTAAAGAATACCTTGAACTTAAAAAGACGGAAACTAAAGACAGCGCCAAGAAAACTTTCGAGGACGCTTCTAAAGAAATTAAAAAGTCTAAAGATGAGTTGAAGCAATACAAACAAATTGCTGATTATAATGATAAAGGCAGACCAAAATGGGACTTCCTTGCTGATGATGAAGATTATAAAATCGCTGCAGATAAAGCGAAGCAAGGTATGCTTAAAGCACAATCTGACATAGCAAGTGGAAATGCAAAGGTTAGAGACAGTGTTCTCTCAATCGCCCAAGCATACAGTTCTATAGATATCAGCAATACTTTAAAAACGAGTATCAATGACATTGTGGGTAAACTCACTTTAAAAGATGATTTGAATCCTGATGATCTCGATAAATTCTCTTCTGCATTGGGTAAACTCCAAGAGAAAATGCAATCGGCATTGAATTCAAACGATGAAAAAGCATTTGATAGCGCGAAAAAGGATCTGCAAACCCTTTTGGAGACCTATTCAAAATCCGGTTCTTCTATTGATGTCTTTAAGTTGAGTTTTGATAAGGCACAAAAGAACATTAAAGATGGAGATAAGGCCATTTCTTCTGTTAAATCGGAAGTTGGTGATTTAGGGGAAACTCTTGCTGAAGCAGGTAATGAAGCTGAAGATTTTGGTCAAAAGCTCAAAGAAGCGCTTGACGCAAATGATATCAGTCAGATTAAAGATGTAATCAAAGGCATGTCAGAGTCAATGCAGTTTGACTCTGTTCAAGGCATTCTTAACGGGGATATTTTTAATAACACCAAAGAACAAGTTGCTCCTTTAAACGAACTTTTAGAAAAGATGGCTGAAGGAAAGAGCATTTCTGCCAATGAAGCTAATGCTCTAATCCAAAAAGATAAAGAATTAGCCAAAGCAATAAGTTATGAAAATGGTGTTATAAAGGTTAACCGAGATGAAGTAATTCGTCAGCGAAAAGTTAAGCTCGATGCCTATAATGACATGGTTCAATATAGCAATAAGCTAATGAAAACTGAAGTCAATAATGCCATTAAAACCTTAAACGCTGATTCCTTACGAATTGACAGCCTTAGAAAGCTTCGGAGAGAGCGTAAGCTCGATATATCCGAGGCAGAATTGTCTCAGCTCGAAGTTAAATCAATTAATAATGTAGCTGATGCGAAGAAAGAATTACATAAGATTGAAGAAAAAATGTTGCAACCTGGTGGATTTTCTAACAGCCAAATCTCTGCAATGGATAGCGTTAGAGCTGCTCTTAAATCCTACATCTCAGCATCTGAAGAAGCTACATCTACTCAGGAAACAAACAAACAAGCGTTAATAGAATCAGGTACTTCCCTTGAAAAATGGACAGACGAGCAAGAGAAAGCAAATGAAGAAACCAAAACGTCCATGTACGTGGCTGATAAATACAAGGAAGCTCTGGAGAAAGTTAATGCTGAAGTCGAAAAGTACAATAAGCAAGTAAACGACTATCCAAAGTATTCCCAAAGTTATCGAAATGCCCTGCAGAAAGAAATTAAAGCTCTTCAACAAAAGAAAAAGCTTATGCAGGAGCAAGCCAAACTCCTCAAGGATCAAATTAAGTCAGGGAACATTGCACAATACGGTATAGTTACCTCTTCCCTTTCCTCTGGTTCATCTTCTGGTGGTTCTTTTTCTTCTGGTGGTGGGTCTTACTCCGGTAAATACTCCAGCTACATTAATTCTGCCGCAAGCAAATACGGTGTTGATCCAGCTCTAATTGCAGCTGTAATCCAACAAGAATCAGGATTCAATGCAAGAGCTCGCTCTGGAGCCGGAGCTGCTGGTTTGATGCAGTTGATGCCTTCCACTGCTAAAAGCTTAGGCGTAAACAATGTTTATGATCCTTATCAGAGCATTATGGGTGGCACGAAATATCTAGCCCAACAACTAAGCAAATTTGGTGGCAATGTTGAGAAAGCACTTGCTGCTTATAACGCAGGGCCTGGTAATGTAATTAAATATGGCGGCGTCCCTCCCTTCAAAGAAACACAGAATTATGTTCAGAAGATCATGTCAAATTACACGAAGTCAATGACTTCTGCCAATTCCTCCATTGCAAGCTACTACACGAAGAACAGCGCGTTTAGAATAAGTTCTAAGTATGGTGCTCAAGATGGCGCTTACCGAGCAACTCCACATAAAGGGACAGACTTTGCCGCAAAAGCCGGTACTGCAATTAAGTCTTTGCAAAGTGGTAAAGTCCAAATTGCTGGTTATAGTAAAACTGCCGGTAACTGGGTTGTCATTCAGCAGGATGATGGAAAAGTTGCTAAGTATATGCATATGCTTGATACCCCTTCTGTTAAAGCCGGTCAAACTGTTAAAGCTGGCCAGACCATCGGTAAAGTTGGCAGTACGGGTAATTCAACAGGAAATCACCTTCATCTTCAAATTGAGGAAAACGGAAAGACAATTGACCCTGAGAAATATTTAAAAGGTGTCGGTACATCTATTTCAGATGCATCTCAAGCTGAAGCAGAACGACAGCAAGCAATCGCACAAGCTAAATCAGACCTCCTCTCTCTCCAAGGTGACATTGATTCAGTAAACGATCAGATACAAGAGCTCAGATATGAGATCGTTCAATCGAAACTCGATGAATATGACAAGCGTATTGGCGATTTTGACGTAAGAATCGCTAAAGACAAAGCGCTCGCTAGTCATTACCTGAGCGACAGTAAAGAATTCCGCAAGTATACAAACGATCAGAAAAAAGCTTTAACTGAACAGCAAAAGATTCAGAGTCAGAAGGTTTCTTTTATTGAAAAAGAAATCAAAACAAACAAAACTCTGAATGCCGCTCAAAGAGCACAGCTTGCTGAGGAATTAAAACAAGCTAAGATTGATCTCATCAATTTCCAAGAAGAAGTAAGAGAACTTCAGGGACAGCTCATCCAATCCAAAGTTGATGAAACGCTTAACGGTATAGAGAAATCAACCAAGAAAACTGAATCCAAGCTTAAAGATGTTAGCAACAAAATATCCATGACCGAGGAAGATAAAGACAAGGTTAAATATTATAGCCAACAGATTAAGCTTATTCAGCAGCAACAGAATGAAGCGAAGAAGTATATCAAACAGTTGGAAGCACAAAAGAAAGCTGCTAAAGGATTCCCGGATATTCAGAAACAAATTACTGAAGAAATCGAGAACTGGAAAGACAAGCAGAAGGATTACAACCTGAAGCTTTACAACACAAAGAAATCAATCAAAGATGTGTACAAATCTCTTGCTGATGAAGTTGTCTCTATCTACAAAGAGATGTACGAAAAGATGCGTGATATCGAATTAAAAGCGCATCAAAAAGCTACGCAAGACTTGATTGATGAGATTGATAAAACTGATGATGAAGCTAAATACCAAAAAGAGCTCAAAGAAAAGAATCAGGCTATTCAGGAAACCAAAGATAAACTAAACAAACTATCCCTTGATGACTCTGATGAAGCAAAATCACAGGTTAAAGACTTAGAAAAGCAACTTCAAGAACAGCAAGAAGCATTAGATGAGTTTCTTAAAGATCGTGAAAACAGTAAGCGAAAAGAATCGTTACAAGATCAGCTTCAAAAAGATGAAGATTCAATTAATAAGAAATATGATGATCTCGTTAATAATGAGCGTGGATTTAAGGAACTTGAGAAAAAGCTAATGGATGGGAAGATTACTGATATTGCTAAGCAACTGAATGAATTCTCTAAGTTCATTAACAGCAATATGGAGTCCATAGGGAAAAGCATCTCCAATAATCTTATCGATAAGCTTAAAGAAGCCTCCAATGCTCTGAATACTGTGACCAAGGGTAATAAAACTGGGAAAAAGGTATCCTCTTTTGCATCGGGTGGATATACAGGTACAGGACTAGGTGCAGGTAAGCTCGCCTTCCTACACGATAAAGAGCTCATCCTTAATAAAACCGACACTGCAAATATCTTGGATACAGTAAAAGCTGTACGTGAGAACAATGCTCCAAGAGAAGAGACGCCTAAATGGGGTCAAGGTGGAAAATTAGCAGCCTTGATTAACAAAGGAATCACCACTATTCCATCAATAATTCCGAATATTAATCAATCAAGTCTTTCTAATAGTTTGATACCGAGCATTCAAAACCTCTCTTCCCCACCAGATGTAGCTAAGACAGTAAATGGCACTATAAACAACAATGATTTTAAAGTTGAATTCACCATTAACGAATCAGGAAATCCTCAGAAAACAGCTGATTTTGTATTCAATAAATTTGCAAATGGTCTTAAAAACAAGGGCATAAATTTCAACAACTCATGAGCCAGTGTATATGCTGGCTCTTCTTATTTTTGAGGTGATAAAAATTGATTAGAGAAAGCCTCTATTTTTTATTTAATAACGAAAAATCAAGTGACTATGGCGTCACAAATGTTAATACTGATTCAGGCTTAGTTGAGGAACCGTTCTTAGGCTCAAGAACAGTCAATGAAACTTATTTAAAGGGTCGACCTGAACCCTACACTGAAGGGGTTAAACAGGAACCTAAGCAATTCCCATTGAATTTTTATCTCGGTGATCACTTTGATGAAAAGAATGTACGAGCAATTAAACGTTGGTTAAGCGTAGATGATTACAAGCCTTTTGCGTTTAGCCAAAACCTTGATATCGTTTATTATACAATGCCTGTAGATACATCTGATTTGGTTCATAATGCCGCTCGTAACGGCTACGTTCGGTTAACTATGAAATGCAACTCCCCTTACGCTTATAGCCGAAATGCAATCACTCATGCATTTGACATATCCTCCGGCTCTGAAATTGTTGAGTTACATAATAAAGGCGACGTAAACATCTTCCCCTCTTTGGAAATATTGAAAATTGCTGACGGTGACATAAAAATCGAAAATCTCAGTGATTTCTCTGAACCATTCATATTCAGCAACTTAAAAGATAAGGAACTCTTAAAAATTAACGGCGAAAAAGAAATCATTGAATCCAATCTTTATGGGAATGAACGCTATGATGATTTCAATGACCAGTACTTGAGAATGGGCTTCGGAAGAAACAGATTAAAGGTTACAGGCAATTGTAAATTAAGATTTTCATTTAGATACAAGTATTTGTAGGAGGGGTTAGACATTTGATTACAATTCGTAAAGACACGGAAATTAAAGATATTCGTCTTTCCCTAGCTAAACCAAATAAAACAAAGATCGCAAATATTGATGAAGTAATCAATCCTATGGTAACGCTCAATCACGGCAGCAATGTACACGAATTAACATTCTCAATCCCTTTAACTGCCACTTACGATGGTGTAAATAAACGGAATCATGTTGTTGATCTATTGAGGCCCTGGTACTTAATAAAATCAGAATTTCATGGACTTACAATCTGGTTTACAGCAGTCAAGAAAACTAAATCATACAGCAATGATATGGACACTATCCAGGTTGAATGCAAATCACTTCAATATGTACTTTCTAAGCAAGGTGTCATTAAGTATGAAGAAACTTCGAAAAATCTTAAAGAGGCCGCTACCGACTGCCTAAAAAATACTGAATGGTCTATCGGTTTCATTGATCCCCTCTTCAATTTAAAATACAGACAGTTTGATATTTCTTCTTCAAACAAGCTTGATTTTATGTATTCGATTTGCGAGAAATTCGAAGCGATTCCTGTTTTTAATACAATTGACTGTACAGTTGATTTTTACAAAGAATCTGATGTGTCTAAATATAAGGGACTCAAAATAACTCCTGCCCAATATATGATTTCTCTGGATGACATTGAGGATATGGATGATGTCGTTACAAGGATTTATGCTACAGGCAAAGATGGATTAAGCATCAACTCCGTAAATCCAACCGGACAATCATACATAGACGATTTTTCGTACTTCCTCTACCCTTTTCAGCGTGACCAGAAACGAAA
Source organism: Bacillus sp. JK62 (assembly GCF_053663455.1). Taxonomy (NCBI): domain Bacteria; kingdom Bacillati; phylum Bacillota; class Bacilli; order Caryophanales; family Bacillaceae; genus Bacillus; species Bacillus sp. JK62. The sequence continues at coordinate 800,689 of NZ_JBSJQA010000002.1, read as the reverse complement.
TGTAATCGAAAGAAGCAACTACATGTCTGATGCACTTTGTCATGCAATTTTAGATTACAACTACCTGGTTAATAATGAAGGCAGTTCTTTCTACAAACTTTTAGATGAGAAAAAGAAAGCCGAGGAAAAAGAAACAGCATCGAATAATGACCTATATACGTTGCAGCTTGATTTCCAAAAGATATTGGACAGGATTACAGTTGCAAGTAAAGCCGGCGATGATACTACTGATCTAATAAAGCAAAGAGATGCTAAATCAAAAGAAGTTGAATCAAAAAAAGAAGAAATTAAAGCAATACAAGCTTCTATTACACAAATTTCAACACAGATTACCGCCCTTAAAGATAAACTGTCTTTTGAAAAGAACTTCAGCACTGAACTCCAAAAAGAACTTTCAAAATACATTATTACAGCCGAATGGTCTAATGACAGTATCTTTGATGAGAATGAATTATATGACGCTGCAAACGAAGAACTTGAAAACCGAAATGCACCAGCTGTTAATCTGGCATTAGGTTTAGTGAACTTTTTCAATTGCATTAGTGAAAAACATAACTGGGACAGGTTTTCTCTTGGCGACATCGTAAGGGTGCAACAGAAAAGCTTCTATACCGATGTAAAAGCAACAATAACAGCTATTTCGATTGATTTTGAACAGTCTAACTTGAGCGTTACAGTTTCAAATGGTAAACGCGCTTCATCGGATTTTGAGAACATGCTGAAAACAATTTATCGAACAAATAAAATCAGCACTGAGACAAACAAAAGGAAAATCAAGTACGATGAGGTTACTGAAAACTTCAACCGACGTAATGACAGGATTGCTGTTAAACCCGCCTCCCCTGTTATTGCAAAGGACGGCACTGCTATTTCTCATACGACCAATGATGATGGTTCTGTTGATGTAACTTTCCAATGGGACTATGTTGAATCAGACGAAGATCAATACAATATTGATGGTTTTGAAATTTATCTGCATGGAAGCAACAAAAATGAAGAGTACGTTTTTGGCTCAAAAATGGCAAGTGAAGACTTGAAGAATGTAAAGTATGACAAACGAGCTGCTACATTTACAGGGCTCCCCTCCAATATGTACTACACAATTGGTATTCAAGCCTATCGAAGAGTTGATGCAGATATAGAGATAACTCAATTCATTGGATCTGACATCGTAAAATCCCTTCACCCAAACGAAAACCCCTACCTCCCTTCTTCTACTGTAGAAGTTAAAGGAAAGCTAAATGGCTCGAAATACACGGTCTCCTCAACCGAGCCTGAGGAACCAGAAGCAAACGATTTATGGACTAATACGGTTACAGGTGTTGTTTCATCTTACGACGGCGAAAAATGGGTTTCCAGTGATCAAAAAACTGCTGAATTAGTTGAAACCACAGCAGCACAAGTTGACACTAAGCTGTCCGACTACGATAGTCGCGTTCAAAACATTGAACTCAATAACCTTTTGGTCAACCCGTTGAAATGGAAAGGCGGAAATGTTTCAGCATTTGGCCGTAAATACTATGCCGATGTCAGTTATGATTCAACTGTTTTAAACTTAAATACAATCACTATTCCTATCCTTATTAATGCAGTGGATGCTTCAGACTCAAATCCAACTGTTGTGGATTACACTTATAACGAAGCGTGGGATATGATCCCTAAACTCAAAAATGACGGGTACAACATTATTTTAGAACCCTACCCCTTCATCGCAAATGGAACGATAGCTGAAACCAATTGGGCACCTTCTGATCTAGACCAATGGTTCGCAGCATGGAACAGCATCCTGCAAGACTTCGCTAAAAAATGCGAACAATTTAAATTAGACGGCTTATACATTGCTTCAAACTTAGTTCATATGGAAGACTCAACAGAAAAGTGGAAATCAGTTATTACAGGCCTAAGGAGTTTATTTTCTGGCAAGATACTCTACCGGACAAATTATTGGGTAACCGCTGAGTGGGCTCCTGAAACGATTGCCGCGTATAACAAAAAGCTGAACAATCCTATATTTGGACTAGTCGATATTATTGCAATAGCAGCTTACTTTGAATTAACTGATAATCGAAATCCATCTGTCGATCAGTTAATTGATGCTATTTATAGCGTACCGTTATACGGGCGAGGACAGAATATATTCAAGGAAATCAAAGCATTTTATGATAAATGGAATAAGCCGATCTTCTTTGGTGAACTTGGCATCCCACCTTACAGTAACTCTCCTGAACAGCCCCATAACGCATTCGGTGACCTAGGGGAATACAATGAATCAATTCAGGCGAATTGGTTTGAAGCATGGGTTAGAGTTTTTCAAGCTCAAGATTGGTGGCAAGGATATTCTGTATATGCAATTTCAGATGAGAAGGCTGTGTACAATGTAATTGGCAAGAAAGCCGAATCCATTATCAGAGGACAAACATTAGGCGGTACAAAAGGCAGACTACAGAGCTTAGAAGAAAGAGTCGCGCACTTAGAAGAATTGCTCAAATCAATTACACAATAAGAAAGGACGGTGAATTTAGTTTGGATTTTCCTCAGCTCTATAACGATCCCACCCTTTCTCAAAAAAGGAAGGGCTCAATCAATGACCCTTATTTAAGCTATAGTGAAACTTTAACTGTTTACAATGGTCGAGTCTTACTTACAGAAGTGCCTAACCGTGAGTACAGAGTCGAGGTTAGTGGTGACAGTAAAGAATGGCGAGAAATTGAAGATGGTGAATTAGAAGACAACTATTTTAAGGTTGATTACCTTATGGGAGTTGTCTTTTTCAATGGTTCAAATGAAGGCAAATCACTTACTTTTACATATCAAGGAGAAGGCGCATCCTTCTTCCCTGCCTCAAGAATTTGGATTAAACGGCAAGGAAATATGGTCATTGAAACACTTCAAGGCTTAATTGATGATGCTGAAGATGCCATTATTCGTATCAACGAACGTATTGCTGAATGTGAACGTGTCACCAAGAGATGTATTGAAATAACAAATTGGTGCAGACAAGCAACATCAGATTATGAATATGTAGTTGAAAACACTAGGAAGATTTACTTGCCGTTTGTGTACACCTATCAGGATTTATTAAACACTTATCCTTCCCCTCAAATTGGTTGGACTGTCACTGTAAAAGAAACAGGTATTGAATATAGATGGGATGGTTTCGACTGGATAAATATTAGCATCTCAGATAAGTATGATGGTTTCAACATTGTTTCTAGTTATGTAGAGCCTTACAACATTAGGTCAGTATGGTTGAGAACGAACAATGCTCCCAAAAAGATGAGGATAAAACCATCTGTAGAACCCCCTGACGGAAGCATGGTTTGGATTAGAAAAGGATAAGGAGGAGTATATATTGAACGACAATTTAATTCCCGTAAACACAATGGGTTATATGGACGAAGAAACAGAGCAATGGATACCCATTGATGCTATAGGGTTAAAATCAAATAATATCAGATATACTGCAGACGATATTCAAGAGGCTTTTGATAAAGCTTCTAAGGATATTAAAAACGTAATAAGCACAGTCGATTCTGGTTTAACAGATATCACAAACACTATTGGAGACATTTCAAAAATCCCTGCAGCTGGTGCAACAATTGTTGATAAAGTCTTAAATGAGTTTATCAGACGAAGTGTTAATGTTCAGGATTTTGGAGCTAAGGGTGATGGTGTTACTGATGACACTGAAGCTTTCAAAGCTGCCTTTGCAAGTGGGAAACGAGAGGTTTTTGTACCTGCAGGTATTTATATGGTTCAAGGATTACATATCCCCTCTTATGTCAGACTTTACGGTGTTGGATCAGGATCTATTATCAAGCTTCACCCAACTGCTACCGGAACATCTTGTGTGTTAACCAATAGCGACTACACAAACGGAAACGAATATATCTTAATTGAAGACTTAGCCCTCGATTGGAATTTAGACAAAAAGGACAACACCATTACAAATGGAACAAATGCAAACTGTGTGGGTATTGTTAACTCTAAATTTGTTCGGGTTAGAAACGTCAATGCTCGTAATCCAGGTGTACACGGGTTTGATGTAAGCTCCCCTGTTTGGAACTCTTCTTCTGATGGAGCAGATCATTATCAGCCAAATGGTAGCAAATATGTTTGGATTGAAAATTGTACTGCAACTAACTATGGTGATGATGGCTTCACAACTCACTATTCAGACTACATCTTCTTCACTAACTGTTATGCTTATGACGCTAATGGATCCGCCCACAGTAAAGGAGCTTCAAATTCAAATGGTTTTGAAATTGATGATGGCTCTAAAAATGTGTGGCTTGTGAACTGTTACAGCCGAAAAAACTGCAGAGGTTTTGAAGTCAAAGCTCACAACAGAGCACCGGCAGCAAGAAACGTAAACCTAATTAACTGCTATTCCGAAAATGATATCCGCGCTTTCGACTTTAGACATATTGGCTTCCACCTAGCCTCCGAAAAAATCTCCACAAGTGCTTTTGACATTAATGTCGTTAACTGCACTGCACAACACCCTATTTTCAGTGACCTTTACCAAGGTTTAAATCCTCGAGCACTTGTCATTTCCGCTTATAGAAATGTCAACGTATCAAACTTCAATGCAATTGGTGATCCGACGTATGATTATAAGAATACTACAGTAATCTCTACTCAATATAAGAGCAGAAATATCAACCTAAGCAACATCACTGTTTCGGGGTTTACAACAGCAAGTAACGATATCTATGTAATCGGTGGAGCTCAAAAATCAGACAATGTAAACATCTCGAATGTAACCATTAATCAATCTGCACTAGTGGGTATTGCTGTTGGAAGTAAAGTTGGCTCAGTCAATATCAGCAACGTTAACATGACGGGAACAAACAAATCAGGTTCAATTGGCGTTTATTGTACTAACTCCCAGGCCAATATTAATGCTACGATGTGTGAACAATACGCTACTCCCAGTAAAATTGCCGGGAAAACCTACGCATTTATCCCGAATAATTTCAAAGGTGGTACACGAATTGCGACGACTTCCGGCTACGCTAAAACAAATACTAGCGTCGTAATGGCATCTTCAGGTGGCGGACAAGCAACTGGTGACGCTTCTGCCGTTATTGCTACAACTGGCGGTTCTAAAGCAGAAGGGCCACGTAATGCAGTTATTGCTTCCTCTGGTGGATCTAAAACAACAGCTGAAGGAAGTCGCTCATTGGTTGTTGCATCAAATAATTCTTCCATTGAAGGATCAGGATCTTCTAGGGTTGTTATTGGATCACAATCTGTAATAAACAGAAAAGGGTATACCACTATATGGGGATACGGAACATCAGATACCCCTTCCATCTCGAACATTAAGATAGAACATGATGCGATGAGAGGAAATATTGCCTTAACCGGTCAGGTTAAAGGCGCTTCAACATTTGCTGATTATGCGGAGTATTTCGAATCTGCAGATGGAAGAGCAATTCCTACCGGATATATGGTCACACTTGATGGGGACAAAATTAAGAAAGCGAATCTCGGTGACAAGGTATTAGGGGTTATATCTGAAACAGCTGGTATTGTGCTCGGAGAGTCTTTATTTAATTGGCAAGGAAGATACCTCAAAAATGAATTCGGGGGTCTTATTTATGAAGATAGGGATGTGACATTTGTGGATTCGGAAGGTATGCAAAGAACAGAAATAAGAAGGCTACCAAAAGAAAATCCCAACTTCAATGCCAATGAAGAATATGTTCCACGATCTGAGCGTCCTGAATGGAATATAGTCGGTATGTTTGGACAAATTTTCGTTCGCATTGATGAAACAGTTCAAGACGGCGACAGAATTGTACCCAAAGCCGGCAAAGGATCAAAATCCTCTGATGCTTCAGGTTATCCGGTAATGAAAATAACAACACCTTATACAAAGGAAAGAGGATATGGTGTCGCTGTTTGCTTAATAACACCCACAGTTTAATTTAGTGCCCTCTTTAAAGGAGGTGGTTATGTTCTAGTTAAAATATAAATTTTATTCAATTTACAGCATTCAAAAACAGAGATAACAAGAGCATACGTGAGATAAAGAGAGATTGGAATTTACCCCCTTCTCTCTTTTTTGTGCTCAAATTTAATTTTTAGGAGAGATGTTCAATATGACAATTGCAGTGAAAAAGAGATTAGTTCCAAGCGAAAAATACGCCCTGAAATGTCCGAACCCAATGACACCGGAGTATATCACTATTCATAACACAGCAAACGACACAGCCGCCGCCAATGAAATCAGTTATATGACGGGAAACAGCGAATCGACAAGCTATCACTTTGCCGTCGATGATAAAGAAGTCATTCAGGGGATTCCGCTGGATCGGAACGCTTGGCACTCTGGCGATGGAAGGAATGGAACTGGTAACCGTAAGTCTATCGCAGTAGAAATCTGCTACAGTAAGTCAGGCGGCGCGCGGTACCGCGCAGCAGAAGCGATGGCTATCAAGTTTGTGGCGCAACTTCTTAAAGAGCGCGGATGGGGCGTTGACAAAATCAGAAAGCATCAGGACTGGAACGGAAAATACTGCCCACATCGTATTCTGTCTGAGGGACGTTGGGATCAAGTGAAAGCAGCCATTGCTTCAGAATTAAAAGCACTCGGCGGAAAAACTTCTTCCTCATCTTCAAAGCCAACAAAAGTAGTTAAAACAAATGGTTCTTATGTTAAGAACACAGTTATAGCTGACAGTCTTAATGTGAGAACCCAACGCAATGCAAACTCCTCTATTGTACTTGCTCTTCCTAAAGGCTCCACTGTCCAATACCAAAAAGGATCAACTCAAAATGGTTGGGGTTACATTAAATACACCAATTCTAAAGGTGCTACATACAGCGGATATGTAAATGTGAAATACATTAAAAGTGATGCTGAGCTTGGAAAATCAACCCCAAAGCCTAAACCCACTTCTAAGTCTGATAACAGTGGAATCAAATCTGCAGGCAAGATTAAAGTTGTCGGGGTAAAAAGCGCTGCTATCGTAATGGACAGACCTGATAAAAACAAAGCAAAGAATCTTGGCACTGTGGGGCTAGGTGATACCGTCAGCATTTCTGGCTCAGTGAAAGGGTCAAACAATGCTAAGGGTTACTGGGAAGTTATCTACAAAGGTAAACGCGGCTACATTTCAGGGCAATTCGGCTCAAAAATCTAAATATATTTAAATATTTTTGAGGATGAGTGTAGCTCAAAGTGTATCAATGATTATTTAGGAGGTGATGTGACATTACCTCCTATTTTTTATGGAGGATGATTGCATTGTGGCTGAAAAAGAAAACTATGAAGTTTTAAAGACCGAGGTCGCTCATATAAAAGAACGTCTTAAAGAACAAGCAGAAGATAGAAAAATCATGTTGGAAACACAAAAAACAACAAGTGAATCGCTCATTAGGCTTACCACTGTTGTTGAGAATCAGGAAAAAAACCTTGTTGAAACAAAAAATTTGTTCACCACTGAGATAGCTGGACTAAGAAATGAATTTCAGCAAGTTAATCAGTCGCAAACAAAATGGCTTCAGAGCTTGTTAGAAGGAACCTTTGGCAAGACATTAAAGATTTTAGTTTTAATTATCCTCATACTGCTTGGCGCAGAGATTGCTGGTGTAGATATCACCAAATTAGCTAATTTATAAGGAGACGATTTAATGACTAAAATTAACTGGAAAGTAAGACTTAAAAAGAAAACATTCCTGGTTGCAATCTTCTCTGCAACTCTTTTGTTTGCACAAGCAATTGCATCTGCTTTTGGATACGATATTTCTGTGTTTAGTGATGATCTCACTGAGAAATTTAATGCTTTGCTTACATTTCTAACTGCAATGGGGGTTGTAGTGGATCCAACCACTACAGGTATCTCAGACAGCGATCAAGCAATGGAATACACAGAACCAAAATAACTTGGGGAGTTCACCTCCCCTTTTTTTCATTTTTAATTAAGAAAGGAAAGATTGTTGGTCATGCAAATAGGATCTGGATATATCGGGAGTCCAATGCTTGAGAAGTCAGAATCTAACCATGAAGTGATCCCTTCCCCGCCAGTAGCTTGGACGATTAAATATTCTTTCTATAAATTCAGCTTTTCGAATGATCAGGAATGTCATGTATCAATCAACGGTGGAATTCCTATCTATTTAAGAGCTGGGCAAGGTTTTCAAATGGACGCTCATGATTCACCTATCACAAGCTTCAAGATTTCTGAGTCAGGAATAACATATAACTTTTTGGGGGCGCATAAATGAGTTTCTTCAATCCAATAGTTAATGTCTCAATTGTCACTGGGAAGTCTGCTTATGATATTGCAGTAGACAATGGTTTTTCAGGAACTGTAGAGGAATGGTTAGCTTCACTAAAAGGTGAAAAAGGCAGTACTGGAGCTACAGGTGCAACCGGGGTTAAAGGTGCTACTGGCGCTGCCGGTAAAGATGGAAAATCAGCATATGAATTAGCCGTTCAACAAGGTTTCACTGGAACATTAGATGAGTGGCTCGCTTCGTTAAAAGCAACAACAAACTGATCACATACCCTTCTCTAACGAGGAGGGTATTTTTTTTCGTTTCGTTCATAATCGAATTATTGATTTGTTTTTAATTTTCACTCAAATCCCCTTTACATTTCTTTCCTCCAGTGCAACTATATAATAAAATGGATTTGAAAGGGGTTTAGGACTTGAAGAACGAAAAGGTCATTCCTTATGATTTAGTAGCAACAAAGATGAATCATTGGTATGTGGCTATTAAAAAGAATTGGGTCGGTAGAGCAGAAGAAATGCGTAAAGAAGTTATGCAGGAAATAAAAATTATGGAAGAAAACCAAGATGTTTTACTATACTACTCCCTACTTGAGTTTAGACATAAGCTAATGTTGGCATATATGTATCCTAACGCTATAAAAGACATTGAGAAAAATTATGGTGAGTTAAAAGCATATGAAGGTCATGAAAACTTAACAGGAATGCTCGAATATTACTATTATTTTTTCATGGGCATGTTCTATTTTAGACAAAAGGAGTTGGCATTCTCCCTTAATCACTATAGACAAGCTGAGAGATATTTGGATTCAATTGAGAGCGAAGATATTGAAGTTGAAAAAGCTGAATTTTATTTTAAATTGTCAGAAGTGTATTACCACATGAAACAGACTTATTTTTCAATGAATTATGCCATGAGGGCTTACGATATATTTAAAAAGCAACCTGCTATTGACGGGAGCCCTACATACGGGGTACAAAAGGTACGCTGTCAATTCGTCATATTTGGTAATTTATTGGACAGTATGAAGTTTGATGAAGCTTTAAAGCAAGCATACAAAGCGTATCAGGAAGCAGTAGAGCTAAACAAAAGTGAAAAGAATCGTGGGCATTTGATGCGTTCAGCACTGTTTAATATTGGATTATGTTATAATCAAATGGAAGAACTTGATAAAGCATTTTTTCACTTTAATAAGTCACTTCAAATCATTGAGCCGGAAAATCATGATTACGCTGCTAAAACATTATTTGTTATCTCCTTCTTAAAGGGAAGGCAAAATGACATTGAAAACGCAAAAAAATTTTATGAACAGGCCAAACAGTTGGCTGAACGGCATAACAATGAAATGGTACTTGAAAAGTTAAAAATGGTTAAAGGACTTTTCTTGGACTATGATTTAGACTTAGTTAGGAAAACATTCGAGTTCTTCAAAGAAAGAAGTATATACCCTGACATGGAAAGCTATGGTGTCTCTGTAGCAGATTTTCTCACTGGTAAACAGGATGCTTGGGGTGCAGTTGAATTTTATCGTTTGGCAAATGAAGCAAGAAGACAAATCAAAAGGGGAGAAGCAATATGAAAACTAAACTATTTATCTGTGCAGTTCTATTATTCGGCGTTGCCGGAACAGTGGGTGCTTCCTATCTCCAACAACAAAATGATACGTTCAAGGTTGCTGAAAGAGCCGAAACGTAAAAAACTAATGACTTTGTAAGGAGAACAGAGGGAACTACTCTCTGTTCTCATGATTTATGTCCACCCGTCAAACCTGCTCTATGCAAAGCTGTGCCTCCAGGTGTATAAGAAACAGCTCGTAAGATCGCTTTCGACCCGTATTTATTTCTTATCCCATCCATGACGAATCCTAGCTTTCTTCTCTTCTCATTGTCCTTTTCAAACAGACTTAATTGTTGATTCACATCATCTTCAATATTGGAAAGAGTAACTGAAATGCTCCTCACTGTTTTGCCTGTATAGAACTTATCCAGCAGCATCAAGCAATATCGATAAATATCCATTGTGATATTTGTAGGTAAATCAATCGTTTTAGCTCTATGAAAGCCACCGCCGAACTCATGTTTACTGTAACCGATTCCTAAGCTGATGGTACGCCCTACTTTATTATGTGTCCGCGCTCTTCGCGCAACCTCTTCACAGATTTCCAATAGAACTGCCTTGATATCCTCTTTCTTCGTATAGTCTCTAAGCAATATCTGGCTCTTCCCATAGCTTATTTGTCCCTGCATTAAAGGGGCCCCAATTTCAGAAAGATCGATTCCATGGGCGTGATAATAAAGTTGATTGCCCATAATGCCGAAACGTTTTTCAAGCAGCTCTAATGGATAATTGGCTAATTGGCCAACAGTCGCAATTCCCATTCGGTTTAAATTCCTTTCCATCCTCCCTCCTATCCCCCACATTTCAGAAAGTGGTCTAATTGGCCATAGCTTTTCTTTCACATCTTCATATCTCCATCTTGCGATTCCTGTCTTTGATTTTTTTGCTTCCAGATCAAGACATAGCTTACTGAGCAACATATTGTCGCCAATTCCGATTGTACAAAACAATCCCATTTCCCTCATTAAGCTTTCTTGAATGTCTTTTGCTAATGCCTCGGCACTTCCCCATTTTCTAAGCACGCCGTTTATAATAAGAAACGATTCGTCGACTGAGTATGTATGAACATCTTGTTCTGGAACGTACCTGTAGAACAATTGTGTGATTTTTGCAGAGGTTTCAATAAACAGCTTCATTCGTGGGTTTACAATATGAATTCTAGGATCATCCGGAATATCAAATAACCGAGAGCCGGTTTTAATTCCATAGTCTCTTTTAAGTGCAGGAGATGCTGCTAAAACAACACTTCCTTGTCTGTCAGTATTGCCAACTACTGCTAAGTAACAGGTTAACGGGTCTAATCCCATCAACACTGAAGAAACGGAAGCATAAAAGGATTTCATATCTATACAGAGGATACTGTTTCGTGGAAACTGTGAGTAATCAATCATTGTAAGCAACTCCTATGATGTCATTCATGGTGATGTATACGGTTTGATCGTGATGGTTTTTTACATGTAATTTGTGTTGTTCGTAATTGAGATATTGAACTGTACCGATTAAATCTTCGGCAACCCCTTCTTTAAAGAGCTTAAACTTCAGTTCTTTATTCAGCGCCATTGCTTCAGAAACCAGGATGTCAATCTCCTCAATTTGCTGTTCATCTAAAGATGGTTTCTCCATTTTCGAAACATCTAACAAGTCCTGTTTTAGTTTCGTTAAATGTTCTGGAAGCATCATGGAGGTCCATTTGATCGTCCCTCGATCTCTAAGCATTTTGAATCACTCCTTTATTGATCTAATATTAACAGAACAAATGTTCTTTATTCAATATAAATAAGAACAATAGTTCGATGTAAATGTTGGAAATGACTATTCAGCAAGTATCCACTAAGCTTTATGGGCTGCTCTAGATACTTGAGTTCAGTTTCAAGAAATCCGCAGGAAAAAGTAAAAACAGCCGCCAGAAGAAAATGCGGCTGTGTGTTTTTATTTATCTTTCTTCTGTTTTTCATTCGGCAGCTGAATGGAAGGCGTCACACCTGATCCGCCGCTTCCGTTATAAAACTGCGGCACCTCTCCTTGAATCGCTTTAATGGAGACCGGAATATTATTTGTCACGACTGATGTTTTACTGGCAAACGGGATAATAACCTTTACTTTAATTTCCACAAAAATACTGATATCAATCAGTGCATTATTAATGCCGTACGGCTTTATTTTTGTTTTTACATCAGTTAACGCATCACCGATCAGGTTAAAGCGCACGGGGATTTTCGGCCCCAGATTTCCGAGAATGCTGTTTCCCGTGACCTGCCCTAAGGGAATATCGATCATAATTTCATCGGCCGTTTTAGCGCCTTTCTCTGTTTCATGCTGCTTATTGTTCGACTCCACTTCCTTCAGATGAGCCTGAAGCTGCTTTGTCACTTTCGCCTTCATGCTGTTGACCATTTGTGTATTAAAATCCATCGTTGTGACTTTCCCGTTTTCATCCGTTTTCATATCGACCATATCTTTTACATTGTCGCTGTGAGACATGTATTCTTCAATGGATTCCGTAATGACCTCTGTTGCCACCCGTTTGGTTTCCATTTCTCCTATGTTCATCAGCACCGGTTTGATTGAGGAGTTGATCATCCAAAGGCTAATGACCGTCGATATGGTGAAAAAAGCAAACGACAGAAGCAACACATACCGAAAAGGCAAAGGCCCTCTCTTGCGAAGAGCGCTCCGGTATCTAGGCAAGAAAAATCCCCCCTTACATATCACAATGTATGCTTGTAAGGGGGGACATAGTAATTTATTTTCACACTTAAAAACTCCGGCACAAAGTATTGCTTTTCTTTCGGATCACGCAAATGACGGGCTATTTTTATAGCCTGCTTATTTTCGTTTTTCTAATCCTTTTTCTTTTCATATCTTCATTAGATATTTTTGTTTGCATCTCCATAACACTTAATTGACTTTTTAATATCTTAATGTCCTGTTTATTGAGCACTGGTGGCACATTTATTTCTGCCCTTTTGCCATTTGTTAATGAAAACTTTAAAACCTGTTTAGCTAAAGTAAATTCCAACGCCAGATTCTCCCTTAGTCATGCTCTGCTTATTTTGGTCTTTCTGATCCTTTTTCTTTTTATGCTTTCTTTTGAAATTCCCTTATAAATTTGATGTGAATTTTCCATTTCATTGCTTAGCTCTTTTGTGTTTTCTTCCATCATAGGAATTCTTGTATTTACAATCTTAGATAGTTCCTGGTTAAATTGTTTCATCAGTTTAGCTTGGTCTTTAAGATTTACGGCAATGTCAGTATATAGTTCTATTTCATTAGGATTTACCCCATCAATGACAGCTTTAGCATAACTCCTAGCAGCTTCATGTGGGTCTGCATATGTAATGCTTGAGCCATTATGAATTAGCAAAATTTCTTTCTTCATGATAAATTTCCTCTCTTGTTGAAAATCTTAATATATCTTATAACACAAATTTCAAAAAGAAAAGTACTACATTATAACTTGTCTATTGGCAATAAGGCTCCGATAATCACAGACATATATTTGGCATTAGTGTATAATGATTCCTGTACATTAAGCATGCTCACTCAAGGGAGTCTTGCTCATCCCCTACGAAAGGGGGTGATGCTTATGTCAACATTTCAGGCATTAATGTTAATGCTTGCATTCGGGTCGTTTATAATCGCCCTGTTGACGTATATAAATAAAAAATAGACCTCCCTTGAGCCTGGAAACCTGAAGGGTTAGGTCTATCATGAACAACTGCTGAGCAAGCCCTTTGATGGGTAGCTTTTTGTACAGAGCCGGGGTGCTACCAACACCCTGGTCTTTTTATTTTATGCATTTCCTTAATAAGAAATGCATTTTTTATACTTTAAAAAGTATAATCCTTATCCTAATTATAACCATATGGAAATGTTATTTGCAATACAATTGCTTTATGGATAAAACCATTATTTTATTTTGATTGCGAATGCTTACTTTTGCATCATCTCATACAATTGCAATACTTTTGCTTAACTGTTTAATAAATCATCATCTAGCTCAATAGATAAAATACCATCGTCTTCATCGTCCTCATCTGTTGTCTCTTCAATAAACAGACTTTGAATGAAGTCAGAGAAAGAATTTGCGACCAAAAATGTGTCTTTTATTCCATTTGTCAGTTCATGATCCCAAAAATAAACTTTCCCTGTTGCCTCTCCTTTCACACCCAGACAAACCTGGTCTCCTCCATCGCCATCAGCAATCGGGATAATCCAGTCTGGTATTTGTTCTTCATAAGTAACTGTCATTGATATAACATCAAAGTCAGCATCGTCTACCCCAAAACCATAAAATAGCCCTAATCTTAAATGATTATTACTAGCCACTGGATTCTCTTCTAAGCTTGGAAATAAAACATTATCTGCTTGTATCGTGCTTCCACCATATCTTATAACGAATTCTTTGTACACCTCATCAAGATTTATGTTTAATTCGTTTTCAAATGCTTTGATTCTTCTTTTGCTTTCTTGTTCATTGCTTGATGCGTAATACTTCAAATCAAACTTGTTCATCTTTTCATTAATTTCTTGAAAGCTCAATCTAATATCCTCCTCTCAAATCGGAAGCTGAACCGATGTGCGGCACATTTTTATGTAATGCAGTTGGAATTAACTGTATCGTTGTATGATCTAAGTGATGTGGGGTAAGTTTGGCCGTGTATTTCAACCAATCTTCTGCCTCCCCTTGGGTTTTAAAACCTTTTAACTTTTTAATACGTTTATACACGAGAGCAAAATCAGAATCCTTGCCAGTTAATTCACCATCCTTAAATCTAATTGTACCTTTAGACCATGGGGTAAATATTGGGCGATTATTTACGAACTCTACTGGCTCTCCTTTAGTAACTGCATTTACTTCAGGTTTATCTGAATACCATTTACCATTACCTGGAGTACCTTCCCAACGTCCTTTAGTTCTAGGCAATCTTGTTCTAGGATTGGTGGACTTTATTAATTGAAGTAAGCGATCCTTTAAGTTTTCACTGTTAACTACATTATAAGGGACTCCTCCAGCCGGAACAATATCGTAAAGGGGATTATAAGGCAATAAATCAGCAATTGAGACATCTTTCACCTTTGAGCTTGCTTTGCTGACTTTAGAGGTGACTTTTCCAGCTACATCTGCTTTTGTAAGAGAACCGGCTCCCTTTGTGCCTATCACAGAGGTAACTACTGTACCTATCGCATATGTCACCCATCTTGATCGGGAATACGCATCTCCATTTACCATATCTTTTTGATACGATTCCTCAATAGCTGTTGAAATGGCATTATACGTGTTAATTGGATGAGCAACTGCCCCTATGATACCTTCAACAACTTCATCAGGCTTGCTGATCAGTTGCCATAAACCTGTTACCGTGTCTTTCCCGACATCATATAAACCAACGCCGGCTCCTTTTAATATATCCCAAGTCACTTCTCCGGCTTCTTCCATCTGTTTTGCTTGTTCGAGCTGAATCACATACTGCTGCTGGGAAGGTTCAAGGTTCTCGTAACCGATTTTCTTCGCAATCTCTAAGTATTCATCCGGATCAGTTACTCCGTCAGCAAGTTTTTTCTTCAGATCCTTGATTTCCCGCTCTTTCGCCTCTTCCTTCTTAATCGTCAAATAAGCATCCGAATGTCTTGCGATATCGCCTTTCTTCTTATGGATGTCGCTTTCTCGGTATGCCTTGGCGTTATAGTGAAGCGGCGTGGCGCTTTTTCCTTTGCCCGTGGCGTTTTGAAGCTGCTGGAAGTCAGCTTGGATGAACTGTTCGTTCGCTTCTGTTTCGGCGTATTCTTTTGTTAGATCGTGATCAAGCTTGCCGAGCTTATTTACGGTATCGTCCCGTTTTTTGTCTGCTGATTCCAGCTTTTGATCGACATCTTCTGTAGAGAAAACATCAAGATGAACAATATCGCTTATCTCGTTAAGAATATCCCTCATTTCATTGCGCTGCTCCTGCATGATAGCTTTTGATTTATTCTTCGCATGGATCAGCTCGTGTTCTAAAAAGGACTCTTCCACAAACGAATCGGCCAATCCGGCATCAGCTACTTTTCCTGAAATACTGTTAAGAAAAGCAATTTTCATGTCGATTAGATCAAGCCAGCTGTCTGTGACGCCGGCGTGATCTTGAAAGAATGCTTTGATGTTATCAGCACCTTTGCCTGAAAACTCACTGTCATCTAAATCAGCCATTCCTTGAAATGCTTTACTGAGATTGATAAATTGTTCTCTAATCTGATCGTATTCTTTTGCTCGCTTTTCCGCTGCTGAGATTAACGAGGATGCTTCAAATACCTTCATATCTGTCTCCTTCCCACTCAATCTTATCTAAATTTTACCACATAAAATTACATGTAAGGAGAGCTTCTTCCTTTTGTCGAAGGTCTCTTTCTTAGGAGATTTGAACTTTAACAAAATCTTAAAATAGGCTTAATTCAGTTGATAAAAAATGGAAAAGGTGATACTATCCTCACGGAAGGAGGTATTAATTGTAAAATATATTATTTATTTACATCTCAGATACTCATAGCAGGTTTAAACAGAAGAAAAAGGAGTGTAAACCATTATGAAGTATGTGTCAAAAAGCATTTGGTTAGTTGTAATAGCTCTCTCTTTATTATTCTCTTGCTATCCCCTCCATCATGTAAAGGCAACGGCAAACAAAGAAATCAATGACAATAATACAACTGGCATTGACCTAAACAAACGTATCTCAACAGTAAACGAAAAACCGCAAAACACCGATTCATCTAAAAGAGAATTAGCCGGATCAGAAAGTAAGCTTCAAAAAATCGCTAAGGAACAAGGAATGGATGTTGAAAGTTCATACCAAACTTATATAGCTTATGACAAAGATGGTAATCAGACATCATCTGGACAAGTCACCTCTGAAAACCAACGGAAAACTGTTGAGAAAAAAGCAAAAAGTATTATCTATTTCAGTCACACTTTTTTAGGTGGAAAAGTTAATAAAGTGATGCACGGAGTTGAAATTTCAAAAATAGTAGGGATTCCTCCTGCGTCAGCAGAAGTACATCAGGGTTTATGCAAGAGTGGCTATTATAACAAACAATTTACTTGCCCCCATACTATTAGAAAGACCTTTGTAGGGACTCAAGTGAAAAAGGGATCGGAAGTTCATCAATTTATTAATGTAAACAAAACAACATTTTGGAAGTATACTGGCGGCGCAATTGCTACTTGGGCAGGGAAAAAACCAACTGTTAGAACGATATCCTGGACTGAAGGATTATACCTAACGAATATGAAGGGAATGTTTTTCCCCTCCAATTACACAGATAAGCAATCAGGATTAAATATATTAGCTCCACCTAATGCATTTATTAAATGGGTGCCTAGCGATAAAAGAGTAAAATGGGGAACTACAGAACGCAAAGCATATAGGAACTGGTATGATAAAAAATACGGCAAAAAAACTTGGGTAAAATTTGAGATTCATCATCAACTACCTAGAGAGTACGGTGGAGGAAATCAGACAAGTAATTTAATTCCTATCGATGTGAATTTTCACAGGAAAGAAGTAAATCCATGGTGGGCTTCTTATACAAAAAAGAAGTAAAATTGTAGATGAATGTAGATGAAGACTCCTATGCGGAGTCTTTTTATTCTGAAACCAGTTTATAATACTCTCGGATATTCGGATTCACTTCCCAATATTTCGTTCCATTAGAAGACACTAACATATCAAACCATATTTCAAAATTCGAATCTAAGTTAATCGCATCTTCAATATCATCAATTGAGTCTAGATATAGCATATAACCTAATCCATTTTTTGATTTGTTTGTGTCTATGACATATCTTCCATCAAAATGATATCCAATTAAAACGTATCCCTCTGGGAAATCTTGAACCTCATTATATTCAATGATTCCCTCTAAGCTAAGTATTTCAATCCCATCAAACATTTCCATCCCATTGTGCTGTAACAAAAACTCTTTATAGTCATTAGGGAAGGTAACACCTAACTTCTGTTCTATATCGCTAATTTCTTGAGGACTAGCAGGATCTTTGAAATGAAAAGTAGCATCTTCCATGACATATCCTCCATGATGAAACATAGGGAATGTTCCGTATTTAGAAACAGCTTCCTTTATTCCATTAAGAGTCATTTGAATTAACTTCCCTTCTTCCATATAACTTTCCCTCCTCTAAGGTTTAGACCACTAAATTTTACCACACAACTTTATTTGAGTGTTTTAAAATGACAAAATCAATTTTACAATCTTTGGTTTTATATTTATAATTAGGAAGGTTTGTCCGATATAGAGACAGAACAAACAAATTTGGGGGAATTACATTGAAGAAATGGTTACTAGGTATTGGCGCATTATCTCTAAGCTTTTCTTTGGCTGCGTGTGGGTCTGATTCTGCTTCTACAGATAAAACAGATTCAGATAAGGCTAAAACAACGCAGCAAGAAGAAAAGGATACAAAAGAGACAAAGACAGACTCTCAATCAAACGACAAAAGCAATAATGACAAAAATGAAAAAGCCGAAAATGCTTCAAAGAAGGATTCGTCGGATAAAAAGACATCTGAAAATAAGAAAAAACTGGTCGATGTAACGCTTAATAGAACGGTTGACGGAGACACGATTAAAGTTAACTATAAAGGTGAAGTTAAAACTGTCCGTTATCTGCTTGTTGATACTCCTGAAACTAAGAAGCCAAACTCTTGTGTGCAACCATATGGTGAGGATGCTTCAGCAAGAAACAAACAGCTGGTTAACAAGGGAAAACTTCAACTGGAGTTTGATAAAGGAGATCGTACAGACAAGTATGGCAGAATGCTGGCTTACGTTTATGTAGATGGCAAATCAGTACAAGAAACACTGCTTAAAGAAGGATTAGCACGAGTAGCTTATGTGTATGAGCCTAACACGAAGTATTTAGGCACGTATAAGAAAGATGAGCAAGCTGCTAAAGATAAGGACTTGAAGATTTGGAGTAAGAATGGTTATGCAACTGATAAGGGATTTAATGGCTGCGTAACGAAACCGAAGAAATCAGTAAGTGTGTCTAAGCCGGCTCAAAAGTCAGTTACACCACATCAATCTGAGACACATAAATCGAACTCAAACAGTTCCCATTCAAGTAGTTCAGCATCAAGTAGCTCTTCTAACTCTACACAAGCCTCCCCTTCTACTGGAGGAACAGAACACTTTGCAAACTGCACAGAGCTGAGAAAGAAATATCCGCATGGAGTACCAAGCACTCACCCTGCTTATACATCTAAGATGGATCGGGATAATGACAACTTTGCATGTGAGAAGAATTAATCAATTTGAAGCCCTCTGAGGCTTCTTTTTTCATTTGGGTATATTCAATCTAAACAAAAAACCACAGAGCGTGTGAGGGACTCTGTGGTCTATAGTGGCTGATTAAACCCCTATGATACATCAATTAGGATACTTTAATTTAGATGAATAAGCAAGTTGATCTAAAATGTTTCGTTAAAATGAGGATTTTATAAAGAAATTCCAATGCACATGATATAATCTAACTACACTTACAATAAGAAGAAAGGATGAAATACTTGGCGTTACACGAAAATTCAAGAATAGCAGTTTATTCAAGAAAATCCAGAGAAGATAGAGATTCAGAAGATACGCTCGCCAAACATAGAAATGAGCTAGAATATCTCATAAAAAGAGAGAACTTTAAAAATGTTCAGTGGTTTGAGGAAGTTGTCTCAGGTGAGACTATTGATGAACGACCAATGTTTTCAATGTTGTTGCCCAGAATCGAAAATGGTGAGTTTGATGCAGTCTGTGCTGTAGCAATGGACAGACTCTCTAGAGGATCACAAATTGATTCCGGACGTATACTTGAAGCATTTAAGCAAAGTGGGACATTGTTTATTACACCAAAAAAAACCTATGATTTATCAATCGAAGGCGACGAAATGCTTTCTGAGTTTGAATCAATTATTGCTCGAAGTGAATATAGAGCAATAAAACGGAGAACGATTAACGGAAAGAAAAATGCCACAAGAGAAGGTAGACTTCATTCAGGGTCAGTTCCATACGGTTATAAGTGGGACAAGAATCTTAAAGCTGCAGTAGTTGTTGAGGAAAAGAAAAAAATCTATAGAATGATGATTAAATGGTTCTTAGAAGAGGAATATTCTTGCACAGTAATTGCTGAGATGTTAAACGAACTGAAAGTCCCTTCCCCATCCGGCCGTTCCATTTGGTACGGAGAAGTTGTTTCAGAAATTCTGTCCAACGATTTTCATAGGGGTTATGTATGGTTTGGTAAATACAAGAAAAGCAAAAGCAACAACAGTGTTGTTCAAAATAAAAATTTAGATGAAGTATTAATCGCAAAAGGTCATCATGAAACCATGAAAACTGATGAAGAGCATGCACTAATCCTAAATCGAATAGAAAAACTTAGAACATATAAAGTGGCTGGAAGACGTCTAAATATGAATACCCACAGGCTTTCTGGTATTGTTAGATGTCCTTATTGTCATAAAGCTCAAGCTATAGAACAACCCAAAGGCAGAAAAAAACACGTTAGAAAGTGTTTACGAAAATCTGCTGAAAGAACAAAAGAATGCGAACAAACAAAAGGAATTCATGAAGAGGTATTGTTCCAGTCAATTATGAGGGAAATAAAAAAATACAATGAAGCTCTCTTCTCCCCTACTGAGCAAGATGTTAACGATGACTCTTATACAACTCAACTTATTGGTTTGAGAGAAAAAGCTGTTAAAAAAGCAAAAGGAAGATTAGAACGCATAAAAGAAATGTACTTAGATGGAGACATCAGTAAAACAGAGTACAAAGAAAAGCTGAAAATTTCACAAGAGACACTTCAAAAAGCTGAAAATGAATTAGCAGAATTAATTGCATCTACTGAGTTTCAAAATGCTCTTAGCGCTGAGACAAAAAAAGAAAAATGGAGTCATCATAAAGTGCAGGAGATGATTGAGTCTACTGACGGGATGTCTAACTCTGAAATAAACTTAATACTAAAGATGCTCATTAGTCATGTAACGTATACGGTCGAGGATTTGGGAGATGGTACAAAGAATTTGAATATCAAGGTCTACTATAACTAGGTTTATGTCGTACTCAATCAATAATTCTTACGACAGATCCGGTTACGACAGGCGGAAAAAAGGATACGAGCTTGCCGAAGAAAAATGACAGCAGAATGACAAGCAGACCCGATGCCAAAATGCTTCCGTAAATGGCTGAAATCCCGTACTCCTTACCGATGGAAATAATCGGCGCTACCGCGGTGAACGTACAGCCGAGCACAACAGGCAAGCCGATGCCGAAACATTTATTCCTCCATACTTGAAGCAGCGTAGCCGCTCCGCACATAAAAATGTCAATTGATATGAGATATGTCAGCTGTTCTGCGTTCAGTCCCAATGCCGCTCCTACAATTAAAGGAACGACGACGGCGCCGGCATACATGGCAAGCACATGCTGGATACCGAGGGAAAGTGTTTTGGCATAGCCGTTTTTCATGAACGGACCTCCTGTACAAATGTCACTTTTCCGTCTTCAAGCGATTGAATTCTCGCCAGTGATTCGACCCGGCATCCTTTTTTCACCAGCTCGTCTCTTCCCGGCTGAAATGACTTTTCAATGACGATTCCGATCCCGCAAACCGCTGCGCCTGCTTGTTTTACGATGGACAAAAGCCCTTCTGCCGCCTGTCCGTTCGCTAAAAAGTCGTCAATGATTAACACGCGTTCTTCTTTCGAGAGATGATTTCCGGAGATTGCAATCTGACTTTCTGTTTTTTTCGTGAAAGAATAGACGGACGCCGTCAGCAGATCATCCGTTAACGTGAGAGACTTCCTTTTTCTCGCAAAGATGACGGGAACGCCGAGTTCAAGACCGGCCATTACCGCAGGGGCAATGCCCGAAGATTCAATTGTGACGATTTTGGTTATCTCGTCTTTTTCAAAACGGCTCGCAAATTCCCGGCCGATCTGCTGCATGAGAACCGGATCAATTTGATGGTTTAAAAAAGAATCCACTTTCAGCACTTGATCAGAAAGAACGATTCCGTCTTCTGCTATTTTTCGTTTTAATGCTTCCACAATGATTACCCCCGCTTATAAAAAATAAAAAAAGCATTGCCCGCTCTCCAAAAAAAGAGCAAGCAATGCCGAATGATCTACACGTAACGGCCGAATAAAAGCCGTCCCATTGCTCACTCATAGTCGGACATTTACGGTGACCGGTAGAAACTTGCGTGCCATATCCACGCGATTATATGAGTGTTCGTATGATATTAATCAAATTATAACAAGATACACTTCTTTTGCATAGTGAAATTTGAATATTTCCGAACTTTTACAAAGAATTAACTTTCTATTATTCGTCTTTTTAGAATTATTAGAAAAACGCCCGGTGTATGCCGGGCGTTTCGTTTATAAATATAAATTTGAATATTTGCCGACGAGATACTCAATGAGATATTGAACGTTCAATTCTTCTCCCGTTGCATCTTTTATGATATCAAGCGGCATTTTGCGTCTTCCGTGCTGATGAACCTTTTCTGTCAGCCATTGTTTGATCGGCTCAAAGTCGCCCCGTTCTATTAATTGATCAAATTCAGGCAGATCCTCAAGCATGGTATGCTTCAGCTGTGCCGCATACATATATCCGAGCGCATAGGAAGGGAAATAGCCGAAATCGCCGCCCGCCCAATGTACGTCCTGCAAAATGCCTTTTGCGTCAGATGGCGGCGTAATGCCTAAATAATCATGATATTTTTGATTCCACAATGCCGGCAGTTCTTCCACTGTCACTTCATTGCTGAAAATCGCTTTTTCAATTTCATAACGGATAATAATATGAAGCGGATATGTCAGCTCATCGGCTTCAATTCGGATAAAGGACGGTTTCGCCTCGTTTACGGCGCGTACAAAATCCTCTCTTTTTACATTTTGAAATTGATCAGGTGAAGCCTCAACCATTTTTTCATAATAGGCGGTCCAGAATTGTTGATTTCTGCCGATAAAGTTTTCATAAAATAACGATTGGGATTCATGAATTCCCATGGATGAACCGTCAGATAAGTTCGTTCCGCTCAGGGCTTCGTCAATATTCTGCTCGTAGATCGCATGCCCGCATTCATGAATCGTTCCGAAAATCGCCGTGCGGAAATCGTTTTCGTCATATCTGGTCGTCACCCGCACATCGCCGCGGTTGATCGTCGTCATAAACGGATGAACCGTTTCGTCCAGGCGGCCGCCGTCAAACTCATACCCAAGTTCTTTTAAGAAATACAAGGAGAGATCTCTTTGTTTTTCTTTCGGAAACGTTTTCGTTATAAAGGAAGTGTCCGGTTTATTTCCGGATGCCGTCACTTTTTTGACAAGCGGAATGATCGCTTCCTTCAATTCAGAAAACAGCTGATCCAGCACCTTTACCGTAACGCCCGGTTCGAAAATATCGAGCAATGCGTTGTATGGATGATCTTCATAGCCCCAATACGAAATAAACCGCTTATTAAAATCAATCAGCTTCTCAAGGTACGGAGCAAACATAGAGAAATCAGAGGCTGCCCTTGCCTCCTCCCAAGCCGTTTCCGCTTTCGATGTCAAAATGACATATTCTCTATACTCATCTTCAGGTATTTTTTTATTATGATCATAATCTTTTTTTGCAAGTTCCGCAGCTTTCACTGTATCTTCAGAGAGCTCTTCTGCATGCGCGAGAAGGATGTCAATCAGCTCTTTCATCCGGTCGGATGTCTGGATTTGAAAAACGTCAGCCGACAGCTGCCCGATGCTTTCCGCCCGGTCATCAGAACCTTTTTTCGGGGCTCCCGTTCTTGAGTCCCAATGCATGAGCGCAATGGCTTCTTCATAGTGGGATACTCTTTTTAACAGATCAAAAAACTCTTTTTCATATGTATGTAAATCCATATCCGTTCCCCTCCCTTTTCACTATCAATTACAGGCTAATGGAACGCCGTCATAAAGTCAACTTCCCGGATTTAAAAAAGCCGCAGGATAAGATTCCTGCAGCTTTTGTTTTTATATGATTTTCGGTGTAACAGGCAAGATCTTTTTGACTTCGGCCAGGACCCGTTCACTTTCTCCGCCCGCATAAATGGATATGGTTCCGCTGTCCTGATTAGAACGGATGAGGCGGCCGATTCCCTGCCGGACTCTCAAAAGCATGTACGGCAGATCAACTTCCTCAAACGGATCTTTTTTCGCTCCGTTTCGCTTTGCGGTAAACACAGGATCATGAGGCGGATACGGCAATGCCCAAATGGTCACATTCCGGAGCGAGTCACCGGGAATGTCAAGACCTTCCCATAAGTGGACGGAACAAAGCACGGATTCTTCATCCCGCTGGAATTTTTCAACCAGACTGCTGATCTCCTCGTCACCTTCGTAGTAAATCGGATACGGCAGCTCCCACGCGGCAGCCTGTTCTTTAAATTCCTTCATGTCTTCAAAGGAAGGGAAAAGAACGAGAGTGCGTCCTTCATTCTCCTTAATGGTTTCAATCGTTTCGGCTGTTTTCTGCTCAGACGTCATGTCACCGTGAAGCGCAACAGACATTTGCTCCTCGTAATCGTACGGAGATTCAACGGTAAATGATAAAGGATCACGGATTCCGAGACTGTCAGCGATATAATCAAATGAACCGCCCTCAGAAAGAGTGGCCGATGAGAAGATATAAGGAATCTTTTTAGAAAAGACCTTTTCTCCCAAAACTTCGGCTACAGTTCTCGGCATAACGACAAACGTTGAGTCTGTATCCCGCGTTTCAAGCCAGCTGATGGCATCCTTTTGATACAGCGACAGCGAATATGCCATTTGTTCGACGTATTCTTCTACGACTGACAGCTCGTACTTATCGATCGTATACATTTCCGATTCAAATACGAGCGCCTCGCCGATTTTATCGAGCAGACGGCACAGTTCGTCAGCCGCACGCTTAACACGCTGGTCGTTTTGGATGTCCAATCGGTGAGAGCCGGCGATTTCCTTCGATTCCTCTGACAGCACATAGAAAAACTCATCGTTTGCGGCAAGGGCATCTTCAATCAGTTCGGCGAATTCCTCTCTGATGTCATTTTGAAGCAGACGCTCTAAAAACAGCTCAAGCGTCGACTGCTTCACACGATACGTTAACGCTTTTTGCGCGGCGAATTCCAGCAGATGTCCTTCATCAAACACGACGGCGCTGTGATCCGGCAAAAGCGGCAGCTGCCCTTCCCTTTTGCGTGATTCTTCCGTCCATACATGCTCCATGTAGAAATCATGGGAGCAAACAATCAGATCCGTTGATTTTCGGTAATGATCTCTTGAAAGTGTTAAACCGCATCTATGTCTCATATCACATGTTAAACAATCTTGGAAGGAATCATAGCTGACGCCTGCCCACTCTTCATTTGTCAAATCAGCGTACTGTTTGCGGTCGCCGTACGGATAAAAGCGCTGCATCGCTTGTGATTCGTGTACGAATGAAGGCAGCGACTCATAAAGATCCAGCCACTTTTCATCATCAGAACGCTGCATCGTTTTCTCAAGCTTTTTCAGACACAGATACTGCTCATGGGATTTGGACAGCCGTGTATCAATCTGCAGATCCAAATGTTCTGTCAGCTTGGAAATGTCGCCTTCTTTTTTGACAAGCTGTTCAATTAACGTTTCATCGGCGCATGCGATAATGGCCGGTTTACCCGTATATCTGGCATAGCTGATGGCAAACAGCAGATACACCAGCGTTTTCCCCGTACCGACTCCTGCCTCAGCGAACATGACCTTTTTCTCTTTAAATGCCCGTTCAAGCTGAAACGCCATAAATACCTGCTCATCCCGAAGGTCAAAGCCTTTCTCGGGAAGGATATCGTAAAACACGTCACCAATCCAATTGTTCAATTCTTCGTAAAAATTCTTTTCTTTTGTTAAAGCAAAAGGCAAACGTGATGTTGTCACCCAACTCCAACCCCTAACTATTCGGCATTCAGACCATCTATAATATCATTTAACCCTTTTCAATACAACAAAAAAACTTGGCCACGCCAAGTTTTTGTCATTACTCATTTCCGGTTAATGATATGTGTACATAGGAACGGATGGTCTGTTGAATGTGTATGTTTTACCGCATTTTCAAGTTCTTCCTGTGCGTGTGTCATGGCGGAAGGACCGAACTCCGCTCCGGCTTCCTCCAGCCGGAAAGCAGTTGCGTCTAACGCCTTTTGTATTTTACTGAAGTGCTCGCTGTTCAGCATAAAATAAGATCACCTCTCAAATAGAAATAATCATCATTCTATGCCGATGCTTCACTTTCTATACATGCCATCCTGAATGATCCGCACCTGACCTGCACAAACTACAACAGATATTCGATCGAATATCCATCTTCACAAAATTATTCTATCCGGGAGTGATGGTTACATGAGTTATAAAGATCGATTAGATCAGCATTCTGAATTGTTTCATCACAATTGGACGCGGCCGAAACGCTCTAAATCGCAGGTGAACGGCCACACCGAAATGTCCCAGACCAACATTATTTTACGGAGCAACGCAAAAGCGCACCGCTGGTAATGGCAGAATAAAACGTAAAGATGCCGGAGAAGACGCTGTTTCAGGCGTCTTCTCTTTGTTGCGGCTTTTTCCGCTGCGGCCGCACTTTAGCCCAGTACTGATAATAATCCGTTTTGATAAAACCGTTAAAGAGCTTCCGTTTTTTTGTTGCTTTTCTTCCGTAGACCTCTTCAAATTGTTCATTTGACGTTAACATGTAGACAGACCATGTATCAAGAGATTCAAATGCCCGGCCCATTTCTTTATACATCTGCTCGACTTCCTTTTTTTCGCCGAGCCGTTCGCCGTACGGAGGGTTTCCGACGATAACGCCGAATTCGAGTTTCGTCGTAAAATCCTGCACTCGCATCTGCTTGCATTCGATCAGGTCCCCAAGTCCCGCTTCTTCTGCGTTTTCTTTGGCGATGTTTACCATCCGGTGATCCACGTCACTGGCAAAGATCTGCAGCGGCTGATCATAGTTCGCCTTTTCTTCCACTTCAAGGCGTGCCTTGTCCCATAGTTCTTTTCCGATCCATTCCCAGTCTTCTGAAGCAAAATCACGGTTAAAACCCGGAGCAATGTTTTGCCCGATTAAAGCGGCTTCGATGGCGATCGTGCCGGAACCGCAGAACGGATCGACAAACGGACGGTCAGGCGTCCAGTTGGTTAACAGAATTAACGCGGCAGCGAGCGTTTCTTTAATCGGAGCTCCGCCCTGATCAACCCTGTATCCCCGTTTGTGAAGGCCTGTTCCTGATGAATCCAGCGTAAGCACCGCTTTATCTTTTAAAAGGGAAATCTCCACCTTATACTCGGGTCCCGTTTCTTCAATCCATTCATTTTGTTTTCCTGATTGCAGTTTCAGCTTTTCCGCTATCGCCTTTTTGACGATCCGCTGGCAGTCGGGCACACTGGCAAGCACTGATTTCACGGACTTTCCGATAACGGGGAACTTTGCGTTTTCCGGAATGTACGCGCGCCAGTCAATCGCTTTTGTTTTTTCAAACAGCTCATCAAACGTTTTTGCCTGAAACTCGGCGACCTGTACTTTGATGCGGTCAGCCGTCCGCAGCCATAAGTTAGCGCGGCAGATCGCAAGCGCATCTCCTTCAAAAATGACTTTACCGTTGTCTACTTTGCATTCATAACCTAAATCACGCACTTCTTTGGCGACGATCGCTTCAATTCCCATCGGCGCCGTCGCTATTAGTGTGTACTTCTTCATCGTATCACCCTGTCTCTTTTAAGCTTTCGTTTCATTCAAGATAAAAGCTCCCCTTTAAAGGAGAGCTCTAATTTGTCATATCAATAATGTTTAACGTTCTGTAAGCCATGTTTTGTTCCGTCGTACTGCAATCGGCTCATCACCTCGTACTCAGGCGGCAATCATCTATCTACAGAAAGTATTCTGTCCTTCTATCTGTTCAGTTCCTTCAAGAAGGTTCCCCTACCAAAATTTGGGTTTCTCGCTCGAGGGGTTTACCGCGTTCCACTCTCACCATTTCTGATGAGACTTCGTCACTGTGGCACTTTCAAGGATACTCAGCCATATCCGGAGACGTAGGCTTTTTTCCTGCCGTCAGCCTATCAAGGCTGCCCTAGCTTATTTCTTCGCTAGGCACGAACACTACGGGCATCTCAGCACCGTGCGAGCATGGACTTTCCTCTACAGATTCAAAGATCTGCAGCGATTACCCGAACGTTAAGAACACTTGTTCATTATAAAGCAACTTGTCTCATTTGACAAGTGCATCTGCCTTATTCGTCATAAAGTTTGCTGCCGAATACATGTTTCTCAAGGTTGGACAGCCTTTTCAGAATATCAAAGTTGGTCGTATTGGACTGCACCGGCTGTTTTTTGCTTGCTTCTTCAAGCTGTTTTTTCAGCTGCAGATTTTCCTGCTGCAGTTCTTCAATTTCTTGATGAAAGGTTTCATAATCCTTAATAATCATATCTAAAAATTTGTCAACGTCTTCTTGTCTGTAACCTCTAACGCCTGTTTTAAATTCTTTTTCCAAAATGTCTTTCGCAGAAAGCTTTACTTTATCAGCAAGCATCTTTTTCACCTCATATCGTGAATCATCATGTTATATTTTATTCAGAAACACGTCCCGTTGTCAAATATTCTCTGACGTGTTATGTAAAGAAATCTTCTTCTTCAACGGCGGCACGGAGATCATCCATCGTAATCAAATAAATCGGATATCCGTCTGTTTCACG
This sequence comes from Bacillus sp. JK62, assembly GCF_053663455.1. NCBI lineage: Bacteria > Bacillati > Bacillota > Bacilli > Caryophanales > Bacillaceae > Bacillus > Bacillus sp. JK62. Next base: position 772,052 of record NZ_JBSJQA010000002.1, on the reverse strand, counting down.
GCGTTTTTCTGCCTGCTGCAGCATATATTTCGGCGACCCTTCCACCTCCGGATCATATAAAAGCAAAAGCGCATCTGACTTTTCAATAAAGAACGCGTTTTTCTGCCGGAATTGGAGCGGACTTTCGTACGGCCGATGCGTCAGGCTCTCCTCATAATCTGCCTGAGCAAGCACCGCTTCATACATTTCTTTATTCGGCTCCTTCCACTTTTCCTCCTGGCCGTAGAAAGGCGTGATAACGGCAACCTTTAATTCCGGATACTCTTCTCTGAGATCATACGCCGTTTCTGCCGCCCAAAGCTCAGTCCCCAGCTGTCCGGATATGAGAATCCATTCCAAGCCTTCGTCAATAAAGCTTCTGAGTCTGGTTTCTATCGCCTTTTTTATATAAACAAGCGCCCGGTCATCCTGTTTAAAAATCCCGAGTTCAAACGGCTTGTACCCCGTTACGGCTAATACTTTCAATTGATCACCTGCTTAAAAAATGGGGCTCCCCATCGGGCCCCATTTTGATTTGCTGATATCCTAACCGATCTTGCTTAAGCGTTCAATACTAATGATCGCAGCAAGGGCTTCCGCACTGAAAATGCTGGTGAGTTGTCGGGTCAACATTTGAAAAAGTGTGCGGATAGTAATGAACGTGCTCAAAGTTGTGGTGATTTACGTTAGTTGTATGTTGCGGATGAATATGCGGCACAACCGTGTTAGAAAAGCAATGGTGTTCACAGCAATGAGTCGGATGGACAATCGGCGGCATCACGTTTGGTCTGCAACAATGATGATGAAACATGCTAAATCCCCTCTCCATTAACTTTTATTACACTGTTAGGTTATGAAAAAAAGAGGGTGCATGTTCTAATTCAATCACCCAATTTAAAAGTGCGTCAGCAAGCTGTCTTTAAAATTCGAAAATACAAACGCAATCAAAAAAACCACGACAAAGAACAAGTAAAAAACACCTTTATACATACCAACTCTCCCCTATAAATAACTAACGCTATTTTACAAGATGCGGCACCATTCTACAACAAAATCGATGCGGATTCAGAAAAAAATATTTTTGGCGAAACAGCTCGGCTTTTGCGCTTTCCCGGGCAATATTTTAAGAGGAATATTTCCTCTTGAGCCGGGCAATTCTTACATGGAGCTTCTCGGCTTCTTTTTCCGATATTTCCCCGTCTTCTGCCGCCTGCTGCGCGGCCTGCAGAGCTTTTTTGTAATCTTTTGCATGATGCTCAAAATAGATCGCCAGCTCAACCGCTGATTGGTGTCTGCATGTGTGAAGATCAGAGCCCGTCAGTTTCTCCCAAAGGGGCACGGCGTCTTGCCTGCGGTTTTGTTTTTTATAAAGCATCGCTAAGTCAAAAAGGGCCCGATCCGAATCTTCAAAGTCTTTGCCTTGCAGCGCTTCCAGCTGCGAAACGGCGCGATCGGTTTCTTTATGAGCGATAAACCATTTCGCCATAGCGTATGCTTCCTGACGTTCTGACGTCTGATCAGAAGATGCAAAAATCTTTTTTGACATATGGATGTAAAGAGCGATGAGGGAAAGCACATCTTGTTCATTATGCGAGAGCACTCCCTTTAAAAGAGCCGGGTCCTCCGCCTTTAAAAATTGAAAATACAGCATCGGCGCCAAATAACCAGGGGTGTCTTCGTCCCTTTTAAAAGCAAGCTCTTCATTTTCAACCGCCGAAAGCGATACACGCTCTAATTTATGTTTCCAAAGCCGTCTCGCCCCGTGCAGAAGATCAAAGTGCCCGAAGTCAGGAAGTTTCGGAAGCCTGTCCCGCAGCAATGTATGCCTGGTTTTTACCTGCGGCCAGTCAAAGGCTTTTCCGTTATACGTAACAAGGGACGTAATGTCAACCTCACTTAAAAAGCTTTTGTAAAGAGCCGTCTCGTTTCCCGGTTTAGGGAGCAGATGCTGTTTAACCGCGACACGGTCTTCATACACTCTTGCATGGCCGAGCAAAAAGATCATATTGCCTGCCCCGCCGCCGAGGCCGGTCGTTTCAGTATCAAAGAAGAACAGCTGGCTTTTTTCGTATCCTTCTGCTGATAAAGTATGTGTCAAACCGCCTTTATTCCATAATGCCATGACGTCATCAAGTTCACTGAAGCTGTACCGTCCGTGGCGGTGCGAAAGCGGATAGACGGTTTCGCGGATAAGACAGTATTCATCCTCAAAAAAGAAAGGCTTCACTCCGAATGCCTCCCATTCTTCTCTAAACGGGACTTGAATATCCGGGACCGAAAGTTGTGAAGCTGCCGGCTTTTTTTCAGCTTCCGGCACATTCAGGTGGTTTTTCATCCGCTTTAATTTATTTTTCAAGGACATCTTTCGTCCCCCTTTTCTTTTACACGTAATTCAAGAGCTTGAGTATCGCTTTCTTTGCATCTATTCCTTCTATTTCGGAGCCGATGCAGGAAGGACATCCGTCTTGACATGGACATTGTCGGATCAGGCGCTCAGCCCCTTCATTGATTTCATCAAATCGCTTATATACTTCATCGGCAAGTCCGATTCCGCCCGGATAATGATCATACAGAAAGATTGTCGGAAGTCCCGTATGTGCGGCTTTGATTTGCGGCACGACATGCACGTCATTTCGGTCGCACATGACGTATACAGGCACGATATGCTGCAGGACGTGGGCAATGCCTAAAAGCAGCTGTTCAAGCGTTTTTTCGCCGATCTCCGAATCCGTTTCTTTTAATTCAAGCCAGGCTGCACTGGTATGCAGTTCTTCTTCAGGAAGATGAATCGGTCCTGATCCTATATTTTCAAATGTCGTCATTTTAATTTTTTTAAATATTGTCGGAAGTGCGTTCACGGTGACGTCGCCGAAATGTAAGGCCGTTTTCTTTCTGCTGTCCGTTCTGTCAATGTCCAGCACTTTCAGCTGCACCGCTAAATTGGCATCTGTATAATATTCGACATCGACCTTTCGCACGTACGCTTTTTTATGATCCCAATCAAGCTTTTCAACCTGATACTGCACCCCTTCATGAAGATAAATCGCTTCATCATGAAGAAGCGTCATCGCGCTGAAGCGGTCCATTTCTCCGATGATTTTTACATCAGCCGTCTCTGACCGGTCAACGATGACCACGTTTTCCTGTGACGCCGAACGGAGACTGATGTTGGAGGCGGGAAAAGATTCGCTCGCCCAGTGATAGCGTTCGCGGTTTTCGTGAAGCACCCCTTCTTCCTCTAAATACTCGAGAATGTCTCTCGCATCATTTTCTCCGAATGTTTCATCGGCTCTGAAAGGCAGCTCATACGCGGCGCATTTCAGGTGATCGACTAATATAATGAGATTATTAGGATTAATCCTTGCAGATTCAGGCGAGCGTTTAAAGAAATAATCAGGATGGCGCACAATATATTGGTCAATCGGATCAGAGTTCGCCACCATCACGATAAGCGCCTCTCCCTGCCGCCGTCCGGCCCGGCCCGCCTGCTGCCATGCGCTCGCGACACTGCCCGGGTACCCCGTCATCACGCAGACCTGAAGCTGGCCGATATCAACGCCGAGCTCCAGCGCGTTTGTGCTGACAACGCCTAGAATGCTGCCGTCTCTTAACCCCCGCTCTATTTCTCTTCTTTCTTTCGGAAGATATCCGCCTCGATAGCCTCTGACAGACTTCGCGCCGATTTCTTTTTTTACGATCTCCTGAATGTGGCTTAAAATAATTTCAACCCGGACACGGCTTCTGGCAAAAACAATCGTCTGGATCTTATTTTTTAAAAAAGTTTTGGCAAGTTCGTTCACTTCCGCGGTGGCGCTTTTTCGAATATGCAGCGGTTTATTTACAATCGGAGGATTGTAAAAAGCAAAGTGCTTTCTTCCGGCCGGGGCACCGTTGTCGTCAATCAGGCGCACAGATTTCCCCGTCAGCTGCTCCGCCAACTCCCTCGGATTGGCGATTGTGGCGGATGTACAGATAAATGACGGCGTGCTTCCGTAAAAAGCGCAGATTCTCATTAAACGGCGGATGACGTTCGCCACATGGCTGCCGAATACGCCGCGGTACGTATGTAATTCATCAATGACGATATATTTCAGGTTTTCAAACAGACTCACCCATTTTGTATGGTGGGGAAGAATGGCTGAATGAAGCATATCGGGATTTGTGATCACAATATGCCCTGCCTTTCTGACTTTCTGCCTGATGGCCGGAGACGTATCTCCGTCATAGGTGAAGCTTTTAATGTCCATGCCCGTCTCGTCTATGATTTCATTCAGCTCGCTTTTTTGATCCTGCGCGAGCGCCTTTGTCGGAAATAAATAAAGCGCGCGGCTTAAGGCATCTTCCGCGATAGACTGAAGAACCGGAAGATTATAGCACAGTGTTTTTCCGGAGGCCGTCGGTGTGACGGCGACAATGCTTTCTCCATTTTGAACCGTCTGAAAAGCGGAGTATTGATGTGTAAAAAGCCGCTCGATCCCCCTCTTTTCGAGAGCAGCCCGAATTTTCGGATCTACTTGCTCCGGCATCGGCATGGTTTTCGCCTCCCGCGGTTCCTCTTCATGCCAATGCACAATATTTTCATGATTTTTTAATTCCTGAATCAGTTCGCTCAGTGATTTTTTCTTCATCGTTCACACCTCTTTATGAGGTACAGTTTACCGAATATTTGTTTGCCTGGCTAGATGAAAATCCTGCACAAGAAAAAAAGCAGGGAATCAGCCCCTGCCTACTTCATTTTTATCGTAAAAAGCTCTGTTTGTCCTTTTTTCGCTTCATTTGCGCCTGCAAATTGCAAAGGTTCTGCTGCATCGCCATTCATAATCACCATAGGGATGACGGTGCTGCTTGCTTTTTCTTTTATTAAATCCAGCCGGCACGTTAAAAGCAGATCGCCTGTTTTCACTTTGTCTCCTTCTTTTACATGCGCTTCAAAGCCTTCGCCGTTCATATTGACGGTATCCAAACCGACATGTATCAAAAGTTCCGCTCCGGAAAGGGTGCGGATGCCGACAGCATGTTTTGTATGGAACAGCTGAATCACTTCTCCCTCAACCGGTGAAACAATGTCTCCGTTTGCAGGCTCGACGGCGATCCCGTCCCCCATCATTTTTTGTGAAAATACGGGATCCGGCACTGAAGCCAAATCCATCACCGCTCCGTCAGCCGGAGAAAAAATCACTTCCTCGGCCGGCTTTTTCCGGCTGTCTCCCAATCCGAATAATTTTTTCAGCAATGTGTTGTGCTCCCCTTCCTAAATGTGAATCCGTTACCAGTTTATTCTCCACTATTTAACCATACTTTCTTTTTTCCTTCAATTCTTAACCATACGGCATAACATCGCATAGTCTGTTTGTAAAAAGGCGGTGGTCATATGGATCAATCACAAAACGATAAACTTGATCCGCAAAGAAATGAGGACATCATCAGCCATGCGATGGACCAATTTTTTCACTCAGGTCCCTTCGCAGAATTGATGCAGGGTTTTCAGCACCTTGTCAATTCGGCTTTTACTGAAGCGCAAGTGACGATTGACGTCAGAGAAGAGCCGACGGGCCTCGCGGTTGATATCGGCGTTCCCGAGACGTTCCGTGACGGGGATATGCTGGTGGAAACGAAAGGGTGCTACCTTCACGTTACAATCCGCTACGATCATAAACAGGCTCATTCATCCCATGTATCTTCAAGCATGACAAGAACCGTTGTCCTCCCGTATAAGGTAAATGAAGAAGATATGGAAACATCCTGGAATGAACAGACGCTTACCCTCTTTTTCCCAAAAAAATAAGCATGAATGATGAATATCATTCATGCTTTTTATTTGAAGATACTGGTGAAGCCTTTCACCAGCGATCCGACCTGATTTACGGCGCTTACCATCTGCCCCGTTGTATCCATCATTTTATTAAAGTCAAACTGTCCGTTCGTTTTTTTAAACTGGGAGAGTATGCCTGAGAATTGGGAAGACTGCTGCTGATTCGGTCTGGGAACGGGGTAAGGATTCACAAACTCCGGCTGGCCCCCGGGCATGCCTGCCTGAGGAGGAGCGGGAGCATACGGCGGCTGCATATGACCGTATTCCTGATTCGGATAAAATTGCTGCGGGTACTGCCCTTGCTGATGATATGGCGGCTGCTGCAATGGCTGTATCTGCTGCGGATACGGCGGCTGTAATGGCTGTATCTGCTGCGGGTAGAAATATCCCGCCGGCTGCTGGTACATATTTTGATATGGCTGCGCTCTCCATTGCATATGACATTCCCCCTTGTCTCTCACTAAGTTTCTACTATATATGTATGAATTCCGCCTTGGTTATGTGCTTTCGGTGATTCTGATCTTTGTCAAATGCTGTCGAAAGTCTTAATTTTTTAAAAACAGAAAAAAGTCGAATCGTTATGTTAACATAATCTCAACATACATGAGAGGGGATGCACCATTATGAACGTATCATACTTAAGAAAGCGTTTTGCTGAAGTGAAAAAATATGAAACAGATTGTGCAGATAAACTGATGGACTTTGCAAAATTTCTCTATATTCAAGGCCATCTCACCGCAACCGAATTTCGAAACAGTATGAAGGTTCTCGAAGCAAGTGGAGCAGAAAACCCGGCGTATGAATAACATACCCGACCCCTTTATATAAAAGAAGGCAGCCGTTTTCAGCTGCCTTCTTTTTCAATTTCATCCCTTAATATACGAAGCGTATATAAAACAGATTCAGTTAAATCCCTGTATCTTTTTTTATGAATATGATGAACATATGATTGGAGCATCAGCTCCCCGAAATTTTCTGTAACGGCCTGAATTTGTGCGTGATGAACGTATTTCGGACGGTTTTCCTGAATAAACGCAAGCGCTGCTTCTGTCCAAAGCGCGCAAAGCCGGTCTCTTTTTTCAACATCGGGTTTAATCGTCTCAAAAAAATCATATGAACGGCCTGACTCTTTTCCATCCTGATACCTTTTTTCGGCTTCCAGAACCGCCTCTATCATTTGTTCTGTCAGCTCCAATAACGACTGTGTCTGCAAACGGACTCACCTCAGTACATATGGTACCAAAGTTTTTGCACAAAATCAGCTTATCCGGCAGGCTCTCGGCAAATCCTTTTTACGCCGGTCAGTCAAAAACAGGTCATCAATACAAACATGAAGCTCCCGCGCCTCTTCCTCAAGACGGGAAAGTTTCTCCTGCCTGATTTCTTCTGCTTCCGCCTGACAGGATCTGACTGCTTGAGTAAGCGTCTTTTCAGCAGCAGAAATCCGGATTTCAATATCAGAAAGCAGACGGAGAATATCAGCCTTGCTCGTGTAAACAGACATTCATGTTCCTCCCTTTTATCACTTGCGTCTCTTTCAAATATAATTCTCGTTTTCATACCGCTCTCCTCTGCACATGACAAAACTAGAAGCAGTTCGGCAAACAAACAGAGATTATCCTAAAAGGCGTGCCTTTCGACAAAAAAGTGCCGCAAACTTTGTATGAACCGGCACGTTAATGCAAACGATACAGTTGAGGAGGTGCCGTATGAAAACGAGACCGAAAAATGCAGGTAAACAGCAAAAAACCGAAGCAAAAACGACTGATACGCTTGATAAAAAATTAGGCGGCCCAAACCGCCCTTCCACGTAACACATCAGCAGCCCGAAACCCCAGCGAACGGTTTCGGGCTTTTTCATTTCTTCAGCCACTCTTTAACCGCGAAGAGCGCATGGAGCTCCCGTCTTTTCTGGAAGTACCAGTCCGTCAGTTCAAGCTGTTTCGGCATTTTCTCCTGTAAGAAAGCCCCTTTTCTTAACCTTTTTTGAAACCAATCCGCCCTTTCGCCGTCTAATGGGTGGGCAACAATGGGATAGGTTGTCCTCAGCATGGGTGATGTTCTTTTTTTGATGCCGATCATTTTCTCCATATCAAAGCGTGAACCGGTATGAGGAACGGTATCAAGAAAACGGTAAAAAGAAGCGTGAAGATCAGGGCTGAACAGAAGGCGGGCCAGCTGTTTTCCGAGCGTAATTCTCTCTTCGGTTTTTGAAAACCGTTTGACGGAAATTCCGTATAAATGTCCGTCAAATGAAGGGAATATCACCGTATTAAAGTGAAACCAATCACTTAAATAAAAAGGAATCGTGCCAAAAACATTCTTTTTAAACGAAGGATTTTGTATAATAGGTGCTTGGATAGTGTTTTGTTCATTTATAATAAGAGCATACATGAGTCGTTCCGTATCTCCGTCACGCCAAAAGCGGAACCATTCTTCCTGCATAAAAGCCGAGACGCGGAAATGAGGAAGATGACGGAAAAGAGGTTCGCCGATTTGTTTTGACCACTGGTAGACCAGAAGCTGAGGATAGGCATCAGAAAAAATCAGCCAATTCGCCCTTTCATACGAAAGGAAAAACCAGTTTTTCTGACTGCTGTCAAGGCCCTCCTGATAAAGGACACCTCTTAAATCAGTCATCGACCAGCCCGCATTGCGGGACACAAAGGATGCCAAAAGCGGCCACTTGATCTCAGGATGGCGGTCATAATATGCTTTATAGGCATTCGTCCGGGAAATATTATCGGCATTTTTTATTTTCGTCTCTTTTTCGATCAGGCGAAGAATGGCGGTTACGGTCTGTCGTTTATGCACGTTCATTCACTTCCGTCACTATTAGTTTGATAAGGAGGATGGAAAAAGTGATTCGGTACCCGAATGGAAAAACTTTTCAGCCGAACAAAACGGTTTCATCCCAAAACAGCCAGAAACGGTCTCATTCATACAGTAATCGCGGCATGACCCTCGAAGACGACCTGAATGAAACGAATAAGTATTATCTGGCTAACCAAATTGCTGTCATTCACAAAAAGCCGACACCCGTCCAGATTGTAAACGTCCACTATCCGAAAAGAAGCGCCGCAGTCATTAAGGAAGCTTATTTTAAACAGTCTTCAACAACTGACTACAACGGCATTTATAAAGGACGCTACATTGATTTCGAGGCAAAAGAAACAAAAAACAAAACGGCATTTCCCCTGCAGAATTTTCATGATCATCAGATTGAGCATATGAAGCAGGTGGTCAGGCAAGACGGCATTTGTTTTGTTATTATATCCGCTTTCGGAAAGGTTTATTTCCTCGAAGCCGACAAGCTGTTTGTCTTTTGGGAGAGAAAGGAGAAGAACGGCAGAAAATCAATTCGCAAAGACGAATTAGAAGATGCTTCCTTTCCGATTTCCCTTGGATACTCACCGAGAATTGATTATATTAGTATTATTGAACAGCTTTATTTTTCGCAGGAACAGTAGACTGAGCGAAAGGTTGATAAACGAAAGGTTGAGATGTTATGTCAGATCAATTTACGAGCCGTGAAGAACGCCGTAAGGCAAGGCAGACGAAAAGCACTAAGTCCTCTTCACCGAAAAAAGGCAAGAAACAGCGTAAAGGCGGTTTATTCAAAAAGATTGTGCTGTCCTTGGTTATTCTGTTTGTCCTTGGCATAGTCGGCGGAGCCGCGGCATTTGCCGTTTTGGTTTCCGGCGCGCCGTCTTTGGATGAAGCCAAGCTGAAAACGCCTTACTCTTCAACGATTTACGATAAAAACGGAAAAGAAATCGCGGAAGTGGGCGGTGAAAAACGAACCTACGTCCCGATTAAGGATATACCCGATGTTGTGAAAGAAGCATTTATCGCAACTGAAGACGCCCGTTTTTATAAGCACCACGGTATAGACCCGATTCGGATCGGAGGCGCTTTGGTCGCCAACTTTACGGATGGGTTCGGTTCAGAGGGAGGAAGCACAATCACCCAGCAGGTTGTGAAAAACTCGCTTTTAACCCATCAGAAAACGATTAAACGGAAAGCACAGGAAGTGTGGCTTTCCCTGCAGCTGGAGCGCCATTATTCTAAAGATGAAATCTTAGAAATGTATTTAAACAGAATTTATTTCTCACCGCGCGCCTACGGCGTCGGAAAAGCGGCTGAAGAATTCTTCGGCGTAAAAGACTTAAGCAAACTTACGGTTGAACAGGCGGCGACGCTTGCCGGAATGCCGCAAAGCCCGACCGGATATAACCCGGTTAAAAACCCGAAGGCTTCCGAAAAACGCCGAAACATCGTTCTCAGCTTAATGGAAAAACAAGGATTCATTTCAAATGCTGAATACCAAAAAGCGAAGAAAGTGTCCATGAAAGATGAAGGCGTCGTCAGCCAAAAGGAATACGATAAAAAGGACACAAATAAATACAGCGCTTTTGTCGAAGAAGTTATGAAAGAAATTGAGACAAAAGAAAAGAAAGACGTCAATATTTCAACTGACGGACTGAAAATTTACACGACTCTTGATACGAAAGCACAAGATTATCTTGATCAATTGATGAACGGAGACACGGCCGGCTTTACCGAAGGCATGCAGGGCGGCGTTACCCTCCTTGATACGACAAACGGAGAAATCCGCGCCATCGGACCGGGACGGAATAGAACTGCAGGCGGATTCAATTATGCAACACAAGGTAAAACCCAGCCCGGTTCAACGATAAAACCGATTCTTGATTACGGCCCGGTCATTGAAAATAAAAAATGGTCGACTTACGAGCAGATTGACGATTCAGCTTATACGTACTCTGACGGCACACCGATTCATGATTGGGACAATAAATACAGAGGACAGATATCTATGCGAGAGGCCCTCGCAGACTCACGTAATATCCCTGCTTTAAAAGCATTCCAAGCAGTTGGAAAGGATAATGCCGTGGACTTTGCAAACGACCTGGGATTAGGTTTAAACAAAGATCAAGTATATGAACCCTACTCTATCGGGGGATTTGGTGAGGGTAACCGCGGTGTATCTACTATGACCATGGCAGGCGCCTACAGTGCGTTCGGAAATAACGGAACGTACAACGAACCGCACGCGGTCACATCGATTGAATTTAATGACGGCACTAAGCTTGATTTAACACCGAAACCGAAAAGTGCTATGAGCGACTACACAGCGTTTATGATTACCGATATGCTCAAATCAGCTGTCGAATCAGGAACAGGTAAACTGGCTCAGGTGCCGAACGTGGAAGTCGCCGGTAAAACGGGTACGACCAACTTTACTAAAGAGGACATTCAAAAATATAACATTGCCCCAGGCGGAGTTCCAGACTCCTGGTTTGTCGGATACACCCCACAATATACTGCGGCGGTTTGGACTGGTGTAGAATCTGGCAACAAAGCAGGCAAGAAATCACTGTCTTCTGCAGACCAGCAAGTCGCAAAACGTATTTTCCAAAAGCTGATCTCATACGTTGATGACGGTAAAGGAAGCTTCAAGCAGCCTGACAGCGTCGTAAAAGAAACAGTTGAGAAAGGCTCGAATCCTGCCGCTTTAGCCGGACCGAACACGCCGGATGATAAAAAAGTGACGGAGTACTTCGTGAAAGGGACGCAGCCAACTGCCGTTTCTAAAACGTACACGAAAGAAAAAGCCGATAAACCGACAGGATTGCAAGTGAAATACGACAAAGATAAAAAATCATTAACCTTAAGCTGGAATTATGACGGTGATGCAACATTCAATGTCAAACAATCCGTTGACGGCGGAAGCTACAGTGACATTCAAAACAGTTCGGCAAAAGAAGCCGTCGTCTCAAATGTCACGCCAGGCTCCACATACAGCTTCCAGGTGACAGCGGAAAACGATGACGGAAAAAGCGATACGGCATCAGCATCTTTCAAAGTCCCGAAAGATGAAGAAGACGATGCGGATAAAGATAAAGCGACTGACGATGAACAGAAGACTGATGAAGATAAAGATAAGGACAAGACGCAAACCGATGATCCTAACAAAGATGACAATCAGACAGATACGTCTGACGGATCGGATCAAACACCAACTGATGACCCGGATAAAAATCAGGATCAATCCGATAAGGATCAAACAGATAACAACAATCAGAATCAGCCCGGCAACGGGACCGATAACAACGGACAGCAAGATAACGGCTCTGATAATGATTCCGATTCCGGTTCAGACGGCTCAAATAAACCTGACAGCGGTCAAACGGATAAAAACCAAGACTCATCTTCAAATATCAACGGGCAGTCCAATTCGTCAACCATCCATCCAAATCCCGCTCATTAGCGGACGAAATCCTTCACCCCAAACAGGTGAAGGATTTTTTTCATACAAAAAAAACCTCCTTATAAGAAAAGGAGGTTTTTAACATTTGTTCATGGCTTCATATTTATGATATTGTTTCTTCATCTCCGTCATCAATTCATCCAGCTGAATAAACGAGTGAAATTGAGTCGGTTTTGTTAAAATAAACGCCATTCGCTCCGCCCAATTGATCGGTTCCGCGGGAAAATGCTTTGTTTCAAGCACAGTCCAGTCGAGTGATGTGACCCGCTCCCCTGCCGTCCAATGAAAAGCGGCAATCAGACAGGCTATTCCCTTCAGCATGTCATTTTGATCACATCTCGATTTTCTTGTTTGAAAAACGGGAAGCAGCGTTTCTTTCGTTTCATTCCAAATCTGAAACAGAAACGGGACATATTCGCCCCTTTCCCTCCATGGCTGCACTGTTGGCTGACCGCTGAAATCCATATACAGCGGATGGCGGCGCAGCGCCGCTTTGATCTCGAAGCTTTCCAAGTCCGTAAGGCTGCGCAGGTATGTTTCATAGTCTGCCAGAATGTCAATCGCCGTCACCGTTTCACCAGCCCTTTTTTGTCACGCTTCTGCCCTTCTCTGCATAGCGGAAGCAAAGGACATTCCGCACAACGGGGAGATTGCGCTTTACAATGATACCGGCCGAAAAATATTAACCTGTGATGCGTAACAGACCAATCCTCTTTCGGCACTTTTTTCATTAATGTTTTCTCTACTTCCAAAACAGAGTCCTTCCAGCGGCAGATGCCGAGCCGTTTAGAGACCCGCTCCACATGAGTGTCTACTGCGATCGCAGGTACGCCGAAAGCAACAGACACGACCACATTTGCCGTTTTCCGTCCGACACCCGGCAGCTTCACAAGCTCATCCCGGTCTTTCGGCACTTCTCCGCCGTACTCTTCGATGATCATTTTGCTCAGCTTTTGAATATTTTTGGCTTTATTACGGTAAAGACCGATTGATTTAATATCCTGCTGGAGTTCTTCCAGCGATACGGCAAGATAATCTTCGGGCCGTTTATATTTTTGAAATAGCGTTTTTGTCACTCTGTTGACGAGAGCGTCCGTACATTGCGCGGATAATGCGACTGCCACAACCAATTCGAAAGGATTTGAATGGACAAGTTCACATTCTGCGTGCGGAAACATATCGCCGATTTTTTCAAGACAATATTCAATCTGCTTTAAATTTAACACGTTTCTCCCCTTCTCATGTTATTGTTCCAGCCAATTGTAAAAAGGCACCTGCCTCGTATACTCTTTTTGCGGATCATTTTGTTTCGTTTGAACACGCCGGAATTTTTGGCTGTGCGCCTTCGCCTGCTCAACCGTTTTGAAGCCGTTCTTTTTCCATTCAAATAAAATCCGGTCAATATAGCGAAAACTGAGTTTCCCTGATAAAACGGCTTCTTTTAAGGCGTGTTTAATCATAATCGCATCATGCTGATCCTGATCCTGCCATATGGCCAGCGTCTCGCATTCAAGCGGCGACAGCGGTCTTCCGAACTCTTCTTCAAAGATGGTATACAGGCTTTTTTGTTCTCTTTCTGACGTTCTTTCCTGCGTTTCATTTTGAGAATGCTGCATGTAATCATACAGCTTCGCCCATAACGGCTGCAGAGAATATTTTTCAAACTTTATGCCGTTATGGTCTTCACATTCTTCAATAAACAGAAAACCTTTTTGAATAAACATTCTCAGGCAGCTTGTACATTCTTCAGCAGAGATGGACATGCCTGATTGAAGTTCAAACGGCGTCGGAAAATAAGAGCCCTTTTCCAAATGCATTTTAATCTTCAAAAGCAGGATCAATTCGGTTTCATTCAGCCCGAGCTGCCGGTAATGTGTCAGCAGCAGGTTGGGAATGCTTGAAATGCCGAGTTCCTGCATATCTATAAATTGCTGTTTTTTCATCCTTACACCTCTTACTGTAAAAGGTTATCTCCGGGAGCTTTCCCCTTTACTTAGAAAAAGTCTCCCTTGCAGGAGACTTCGTTTTTCATAACTATTACGGATACAGACGGTTCAGAAGTCTCGGGAACGGAATCGTTTCACGCACGTGAGGCGCTCCGCTGATCCAAGCCACTGTCCGCTCAAGTCCGAGGCCGAAGCCGGAGTGCGGAACAGAACCGTATTGTCTGAGTTCAGCATACCATTTGTAAGCATCTGAATCCAGACCGTGTTCTTTTAATCTTTCTTCCAATAAATCCATATCATGAACGCGTTCTGAACCGCCGATGATTTCCCCGTAACCTTCCGGAGCGATTAAGTCGGCACATAACACGACATCGTCACGATCTTTGGCAGGCTGCATATAAAACGGTTTTAATGACGTCGGGTAATGAGTGATAAACACCGGTTTGTCATAGCTTTCTGCGATCGCTGTTTCATGCGGCGCACCGAAGTCATCTCCCCACTCAATATCGTCAAAGCCTTTTTCTTTCAGGAATTCGATCGCTTTATCGTACGTAATGCGCGGGAATGGCGCTTTGATTTGTTCAAGCTTCGATGTGTCTCTTCCCAATGTGTTCAGCTCGATCTTACAATGTTCCAGCACACTTTGTACGATGTATGCAACATAATTCTCCTGAACTTCAAGGTTTTCTTCAAATTCAACAAATGCCATTTCAGGCTCAATCATCCAGAATTCGATGAGATGGCGTTTCGTTTTCGATTTTTCCGCTCTGAACGTCGGTCCGAAAGAGAATACTTTTCCGAGCGCCATTGCAGCTGCTTCCATATACAGCTGGCCGCTTTGAGACAAGAAGGCGTCTTCATCAAAATATTTCGTCGCGAACAGCTCAGTCGTGCCTTCGGGAGCGCTTCCCGTCAAAATCGGCGGATCAACTTTCACGAAGCCTTCTTTGTTGAAAAATTCATAAGTCGCACGGATGATTTCGTTGCGGATTTTCATAATTGCATGCTGGCGTTTCGAACGGAGCCATAAATGTCTGTGATCCATTAAGAATTCCGTACCGTGCTCTTTAGGCGTAATCGGATAATCAGTCGCTTCGTGAATGACTTCAATGGATGTAACAGCAAGCTCATAGCCAAGCGGTGAACGCTCGTCCTCTTTCACAATTCCTTTTACATAAAGTGACGTTTCCTGCGTCACTGATTTCGCAATTTGGAAGATGTCTTCTTCTACTTCAGCTTTGACGACAACTCCCTGAATGAAGCCGGTACCGTCTCTCAGCTGTAAAAATGCGATTTTACCGCTTGAGCGTTTATTAGCGACCCAAGCTCCAATCGTTACTTCCTCGCCTGTGTGTTTATACACTTGGTTGATTGTTGTTTTCAAACTCTTTCCCTCCAGAACAAGAAAGACATTCAGGAATCTGCCTGAATCTCTTTTTTCATCACTTTATTATACCCGTTCTACTCTAACGGGGTCAATGCAAGTGAAAAGCGGCTTTAAAAGCCGCTTTTTCAGAATCAGCTGTGTTTTTCCGTAAAGCGGCGGATTCTCTTGACCGCTTCTTCTAAAAGATCGAGTGACGTTGCGTAAGATAAGCGGACGTTGTCCGGTGAACCGAAACCCGAGCCCGGCACGATGGCGACTTTTTCTTCTTCCAGAAGCGCCTTGACGTATTCATCGACATCTTTGAATCCGCAGTTTTCTGCGGCCGCTTTGGCGTTAGGGAACAAGTAAAACGCTCCTTCAGGTTTGACACAGGTGAATCCGGGAATCTCACTGATCTGAGCGTAAATGGTATTCAGTCTGTGCTCAAATGCCTGTCTCATCTCTTCCAGCGGCTCAGCCGGCCCGTTATAGGCCGCAATGGCGCCGTATTGAGCGATGGACGTCGGATTTGATGTGCTGTGGCTTGCAAGGCTCGTCATCGCTTTAATAATCGTCTCCGAACCCGCTGCATAGCCGATCCTCCAGCCCGTCATGCTGTGAGATTTCGAAACGCCGTTAATGATGATCGTCTGCTCTTTCAATTCACTTGAAAGCTGTGCGATTGAGACGTGTTTTTTTCCTCCGTATGTAAGCTTCTCATAAATCTCGTCAGAAACGATCAGAATGCCATGCTCCAGACACACTTTTCCGAGTTCCGCAAGCTCTTCTTTCGTATACATAACACCTGTCGGGTTGCTCGGTGAATTGATAATGAGCGCTTTTGTTTTCTCGGTGATAGCCTGCTTCAGCTGCTCCGGTGAAATTTTAAACTGATTGGATTCCAGCCCTTCTGCATAGACGGGACGCCCCCCTGCCAGTTTCACCTGCTCAGGATAGCTGACCCAGTAAGGAGTCGGTATAATCACTTCATCCCCTTCATCGAGAATGACCTGAAATAATGTATACAGAGCGTGTTTCGCTCCGGTGCAGACAATGATTTCTGACGGCTTATATTCAATCCCCTGATCGTTTTTGAATTTTTTTGCGATACTGTCTTTCAAGGCCGGCAGACCGCCTGAAGGCGTATATTTTGTGTGGCCTTCATTCATGGAACGCACCGCGGCATCTATAATGTGCTGAGGCGTATTAAAATCCGGTTCTCCTGCTCCGAGGCCGATGACATCATGGCCTTCTGCTTTCAGCTCTTTCGCTTTTGCAGTAATTGCAAGTGTTGCAGACGGTGTTAATGCGGATACTCTTTTTGCCAATTTCAACTTGAACTCCCCCTAATACGTCTCACGGTGTGATGTTTTTGAGAATCTTGCCGCTTGTAAAGTCCACATAGCTAAAGCTATACTGCCCGCTTTTGTTGATATAGGTCACTTCCCATAACGGAACATTGTTTTCTCTCGCCGGGTGAACACCATTCAGCTTGGAAACAAGCCCTTCGTCCCGAACAATCTTGGCAGCCTTGCCGCTTGAAATGCCGTCACTGGCTTTTTTTGAGAGAATTTTTGCTTTTTTGTCGGCCGGAACCCATACATACATATCTTTTCCATGTTTATCCGTTCCGGTAACAACATAATATTTCTGTTTGCCGACAAAGGTCTCCACTTTCTCAGCATCTGTCAGATTCGTTTTTTCTTTAGCGGCTGCGGCAGCTGTTTCGTGGCCTTCTTCTTTTTGAGCCATTGCAGATTTAAAAATGCTGGCCGAAAATAAAAGAACTGCTAAAAAAATAATACCAAATACGGCTGTAAATATTAATGCTTTTTTTCTCATCTTTTTCACCTATGTGCGATAAATGGTGAAGACCGCTTCATTTTGATTTTCTTCGTCGAGCGCAAGGCCGAACATCAGGTTGTCCCGTTTCAAAGTCCGGTTTAATGTATCGACGATTTTATATAAATCATCTGAATGCTCCACATTAATCGTTGACAGAATTTCAATTTTGCTTTCCATTTTTATACCCTCCATCGGTCGAACAAATTTTGTTAGTCATAACGGGATGCGCCCGCGGCATAATAAAATCACAAGGCGGCATGAACCCGCTTTTACTATAAAAACAATTCCTCATCCCACACCACGAAAGCCGCGTTTATGCGGCTTTTATTCCGTTTGGCTGACATAAGCCCCGAGCTCGGCATCCGTCAGCTCCAAAAGGGATGAAGTCGGGAGCGCTTCAAGAAACAGCCGTCCGTATCCCGCCGTCTTTACACGCTGATCTAAAAGAACGATCGTTCCCTTGTCTCCCGCCGTACGGAGCAGGCGCCCGATCCCCTGTCTGAACGTTAACACGGCCTCAGGCAGGGAAATCGTCTGAAACGGATTTTTCCCCTGCTTCTTGGCAAATTCGCATTTTGCGGCGTGAAGCGGATTATCAGGCGCCCTGAAAGGAAGTCTTGCGATCATGACGGTTGACAATTCATCCCCCGGAAAATCAACGCCTTCCCAGAAATGATTCGTCCCGAGCAAAATCGCCCGGCTTGCCGTTTTAAAGGTTTTCATTAATTTACCGGGACTCCCGCCTGAAATACCTTGGGCGAGAAGCTGAATGCCTGAGATCTCCATACTGAGTTTCAGTTCCTGATACACTTTTTTCAGCATATCATGAGACGTAAACAGGACAAGGATCTTCGGCTGTTTTCCCTTTGACATGATTTCTGCATACTTGGCAATATGCTCAATGACTTCCCGCTCCCCGTCATATTTAACGGATTTCATCTCTTTCGGAATGATGACGTTCATCTGATCATCGTAAGAAAAAGGAGACGGGATGCTTTTGGTGCGCGGATAAAAATCCGCAAGTCCGAGCCTTTCAATCATAAATTGAAAAGACTGCTCCACCATTAAGGTCGCTGATGTGAGCACAACGCTTTTTTTGCGGGCGAAAAACTGGTCTGCCAGCATTTCACCGGGCTCCAAAGGCTGCGCATAGATGCTGACGGCATTTTTTGCGCCCTTCGCATCAATTTCAACCCAAACGGCTTCTTTCTCATCATTTTCAAACAGCAGCCTGCTGAACGTATCGCGATATTCTTTCAGCCCCCTGATACACTTTACATATTCGCCCGCTAAAAAAGCCGCTCCGCTTTTCATCTGATCAAGCTTTTGATGTAACAGTTTCTCCTGTACGGAAAACATGTCAAGCAGCTGATCCAGCATCGCACAAAGCCGCTCCGCTCCGTCCGTTATCATGTGAAACCCCTTATCCTGGCTTTTATGATTGAGACTATAGACGAGACGGTTCAGATCGTCTTTAGGTTTTCTTCGTTTGACAAAAGAATGCACTGAACTGAAAAATGCGTCGCTTTCCGATTGAATATGCTTCATCCACTCATCGGCGTCAAAAAAACTTTCCGCCGGCAGTTCATACGTATAAAACAGTTTTCTCATCCGCTTTAACAGTCCGTGTTCCTTTAAGGTTCCGATTCGGCTGAGCTTTGTGTGCAGTCCGATGTATGAAGCTCTCTTCCCCAGGTGCTCGCTGGCGGCGCGTTCGAAATGATGCGCTTCATCAATGATGACCGTTCCGCTTGCAGGCAGTTTTTTCGTTTCACTGCTTTGATCTGAAAACAGCAAAGCATGATTTGTGATAATCAGATCTGCGGCCTGCGCTTTTTCTTTAGCCCGTTCATAAAACCCGGCAGCCGAGTCCTTCCCTTTTTTCATAAAAGAATTCTCATCGTAAGCCATGCGCTCCCACAGCAATCTGCCGCCTGATGGAAGATTCAGCTCAGCGGCGTCGCCCGTTTCAGTCTCCGTCAGCCAGACGAGAAGCTGCGCTTTCGTCAAAACGGCATCATAGTTGTCATCTTCCTCATGCAGAATATGTTCAAACTTCGGCAGGCACAGATAATGTGATCTCCCTTTTAAAATAGCGGCTTTGACCGGCCAAGGAAACATACGCTCCAAAAGCGGAAGATCTTTAGACATGATCTGCTGCTGCAAAAGAGTGGAGTACGTGCTGATAATGACGGGAGTTTGTTCCGCTTTGGCAAATAAAACAGCCGGAACGAGATAACCGATCGTTTTTCCGATGCCGGGCGCCGCTTCAATCAGCGCATGCTCCCGATTGCGGAAGGCGCCAAGCACTTCATCCATCATCGTAAGCTGTCCTTTCCGCTTTTCATAGCGGGGGATGATGCCGGACAAGATCTGTTCTTTTTCTTCGTTCCACTTTTCAAGGTCAATGGCCGCATTCACCGGACGGGAAACCGGAATGTGATCGGGCTCTTTAATTGAAAAAGAGGCGTATGGAATGCAGCTCTTTTCTTCCGCCGGCCTGCTTTCATGTATAAAAGAATCCAAAAGCATCGTCAAATCGCTGATAAAATGCTGTGAAAGTCTTCTAAGCTGCTTTAACGTCGGTAAAGGCAAATGTTTCAGTTTATGTAAAATGTCTAAAAAGACCAGGCCCGTAACCTCCGCATCGCTGTCTGCGCGGTGAGGGCGGTCATGAACAATATTCAGCTCTGCGCACAACTCACCGAGCTTATATCCTTCAAACCCCGGGAAAACAATACGCGAAAGCTCAACCGTATCAAGCACTTCACAATCCGGCAGCTCATAGCCCGCTTCGCTCAGTTCATGCCGGACAAATCCGAGGTCGAAATGAATATTGTGGGCAACAAAATACGCGCCGTCAAGCAGATGAAAAATCTCCTCTGCGACCGCTTCAAACGGCAGTTCATTTTCAACCATTCCGGACGAAATTCCGGTCAGCTGTTCAATAAACGGCGGGATGGCCTGATTCGGATTGATATATTTTGAAAACCGCTCAGTTATTTGTCCATTTTCAATGACAACCGCTGCGATTTGAATGATTTTATCGCCCTTTTTCGGCGAATTTCCTGTTGTTTCGACATCTATGACAACGAACCGTTGTTTGTTCATTAAAATGGACACCTCAATTCTTGCATACGAGAAAAGTGTAACACGTTTTGTTGAGAAATGGAGCGGAAAAACAGCTTTTGCCCCTAAATCTTAAAAGAAAACCCCCATGAAGGGGGCTCTTTTACAAAATCGTGTGTGCCGGCTCCTGGCCCAGCATCTGCTCGATTTTATTCTGATCATCCAGAACGGCCACCTTCGGCTGATGGCTTTTTGCTTCCTGATCGGACATCATTTGATAAGAAATAATAATGACTTTATCTCCTTCTTGAACGAGACGGGCGGCAGCTCCGTTTAAACAGATGACGCCGCTCCCCCGTTTACCGGGAATAATATACGTTTCAAGTCTCGCCCCGTTATTATTATTCACAATCTGAACTTTTTCATTAGCGAGCATTCCGACGGCATCTAAAAGATCTTCATCAATCGTTATGCTGCCGACATAGTTTAAATTGGCTTCCGTCACGGTAGCGCGGTGCAGTTTTCCGGCCATCATAGTGCGGTACATATTATGATCTCTCCCATTCATCAATATCAATAATGATATTATCAATCAGTCTGGCTTTAGAAAATTGGACGGCGCAGGCCAGAATGACCTTGCCGTTTAATGTTTTAAGCGGAGTCAGCTCCGGATAAGCGTACAGTTCGGCATAATCAATGACGCCGCCTGTGTTTTCGATGATACCGGTGACGGTTTTTATAACGGTTTCCGGATTTCTTTCACCGTCTCTGACAAGTTCGGCACCTTGCTGCAATGCTTTATAGATCATCGGCGCTTCTTTGCGTTCCTGCTCAGTCAGATAGACGTTGCGAGAGCTTTTGGCAAGTCCGTCTTCTTCTCTGACCGTGTCCACTGCAACCAATTCGATATCCATAAAGAAATCCTCAATCAATCCGTCCACAACCGCTGCCTGCTGGGCATCTTTCAGGCCGAAGTAGGCGCGGGTCGGTTTAACGAGATTGAAAAACTTCGTCAGCACAGTGGCCACTCCGTCAAAATGGCCGACGCGGGAGGCGCCGCACAACACGTCAGTTCTCCTTTTCACTTGCACGGCAACATTTTGCTCGCCTTTATACATGTCACTTGGAGACGGCGTAAACAAAACATCTGCTCCCGCCTGTTCTGCAAGCCGGGCATCGCGCTTTAAATCTCGCGGATATGCTTCGTAATCCTCGCCCGGTCCGAATTGAGTCGGATTGACAAAGATGCTCATCACGACAATATCGTTTTCTTTGTTTGCTTTTTCAACCAGCGTCAGGTGTCCTTCATGAAGAAAACCCATTGTCGGGACGAATCCGATCGTCCGGCCTTCTGAGCGGTATTGTGCAATTAATTCTTTCAGCTGTTGAGTTTCTGTCAGTTGTTTCATCGCTTACTTTCCTCCGTACAAGCCTTGCAGCACAGTTTGGTTTATCTGAAAGGAATGCTTTTCTTCCGGGAAAACCCGTTCTTTCACATCACGGACATAATCGCTGAGGGCCGACTCAATCGTGCCGTCGATTTTGGCGTATTGCTTCACGAACTTCGGTGTTCTGTCCACGCCGTGGCCGACGACGTCATGATAGACAAGGACTTGGCCGTCCGCTTTTGAACCGGCTCCGATTCCGATAACGGGAATGGATACTTCTTCTATTATTTTAGCAGTCAGTTCAGCAGGCACACATTCAAGCACGAGCATCATCGCTCCCGCCTGCTCGCATTTGATGCTGTCTTCAATGAGCTTTTTCGCGCTTTGCTCATCTTTTCCCTGCACTTTATATCCGCCTAATACGCCGACAGACTGCGGTGTGAGGCCTAAATGGCTGACGACGGGAATTCCGCCGAGAGTCAGCGCGCGGATGGATTCGAAAACGCCGTCTCCGCCTTCCAGCTTTAACGCGTCCGCGCCGCTTTCCTGAATAATGGCCGCGGCGTTTTTCAATGTATCCTCTTTTGAAAGGTGGTAAGACATAAACGGCATGTCAGTTACGATAAACGTATTTTTCGCACCGCGTTTTACCGCTTTTGTATGGTGAATCATGTCACTGACCGTTACGCCGACGGTTGAATCGAGTCCGAGCACGACCATTCCGAGCGAATCCCCGACTAAAATCATGTCGACTCCCGCCTGTTCCGCAAGCTTTGCCTGCGGATAATCGTAAGCGGTCAGCATCACGATCGGCTCTCCGTTTTCCTTCATTTTCATGAAATCCAGTTTTGTTTTCATTCTGTTTCTCCTCCTCTAAACGGTGAGGAGATGAGCCGCCAATTCTTCGCAAGCAAAAAAGCCTTCTGTAAAATAAGAAGGATTCCCACTTGTTTAACGTTCGGCGAATGTCATCCCTCTGTCCCAGTCCTTTTTTGGATCAAGGCAGACTTTTCGTAATCTCTGTTCTGCTGATCAGGTGCAGTTCATTATGATACTGCCCATAGGAAGTATACCAAATTCACGAGGCTTGTACCAACTAAGATTAATTGAGCTCAATATCGGCAGAATAGATCTTCTTTATACCGTCTCTCGTTTCCAAAAGAAGAACTCCCTCATCATCAATGCCGAGCGATTTCCCGTAAAACGTTCCTTGCAGCGTTCTCGCTCTGAGCTCGTTCCCCAGTCCGACCGCATAGCTTTCCCATAGCAGCTTGATCGGTGTAAAGCCGTGGTTCAAGTAATCCTGATAGCGTTTTTCAAAAGTCAGCAGAATCTCTTGTATCAGACCCGCTCTGTCAATTTTTTCGCCGGCTTCCATGCTCAGGCTCGTCGCAATGTCCTGAAGCTCGACGGGAAAATCGGTTTCCTGCTGGTTCACGTTGATGCCGATCCCGAGAATAACCGAACGGACACGGTCTTCTTCCGCCTGCAGCTCAGTTAAAATCCCGACAGCTTTTTTGCCGTGAATCATTAAATCATTCGGCCATTTAATGGCGGCCTGTACACCTGTAAAAGCCTCGATGGCCTGTACGACCGCAACGGCGGATAACAGGGTGAGCTGCGGCGTTTTTTGCAAAGGAACGTCGGGTCTCAGAATGAGGCTCATCCAAATCCCATTTCCCTCCTGTGAATGCCATACTCTGGCCATTCTTCCTCTGCCTGCCGTTTGTTTATCGGCCACTACGAGCGTCCCTTCCGGCGCGCCGTCATTGGCAAGTTCATGAGCGGTTTTTTGGGTGGACGGCAGGACGTCCCGGTAATGAAGCTGTTTGCCCAAAACCTCTGTTTTCAGCCCAAAACGGATTTCGGATTCACTGAGTTTCCCCGGTTTTTTAATGAGCCTGTACCCTTTTCGTCTGACCGCCTCAACCTCATAGCCCTCTTTGCGGAGCTCCTCTATATGTTTCCAAACGGCGGTTCTCGAGCAGCCGAGCGCGTCACTTATTTTCTGCCCGGAGATAAAGCCGTCACCCGCCTCAGAAAATAAATCAATTAATCGGGTTCTTAATGTAGATCCCATGATGCGAGCCACTCCTTTATGTCATGTTTTCGGTTAGGAAGCTTCCCTGCCAATACCGCTTCTTCAATCCGGCGAAGTTCTTCGGCCACCCATTTACCCGCGCGGCGGTTTCTGAGCTCCATCAGATCAGCGCCTGAAATGTCAAGGTCTCGAAGGCTTTTGATCGGCAGCTGCTCATACAGGCTCTGAACCTCTTTCAGCTTTTGTTCATCAATCGTCTTATGCTGTTTCAGCATCCCGATTTTAACGGCTGAAAACAGCGCCTCTCCTGCCCGGTACATCGCTTCTGCTTCCAGCTGCGCCGGATAAACGCTTATGATCTGCACCGCTTTTTTTATGACTTTTCCCGGCAGTTTCCATTGTTTTAAAAACGCCTCGGCGCTTTTCGGACAAAGACCGAGAAACAATAACAGCGCTGCCCAGCGTTCTTCGCGTGCATCTAAAGAAGAAAACGGAAAGCCGCTTGCTTCAAGCATTTGCTGCTCATAACCGGAAAGGCCGGGCAGCTCTTGTATCAGACCTGTCTGCACCATCGTTTGAATCGCTTCTTGTGAGAAAGCGCCCTGCATCAGCTTTTCAAACTCGACGGTCTTTCGTTCTACTGATACATGTGCCATAAGCTCCCTGTCTTTTATGACGGCCTCTCTTGTATCTTTTTCTAACAGAAAGCCGAGCTGACTCATAAAGCGGACGGCTCTCATCATCCGCAGAGCGTCTTCCCGAAAACGGTCTTCAGGGTTACCCACCGTACGGATTAGCTTTTGTCCGATATCATGTGCGCCTCCGAAATAATCAAGCAGCTCTCCTTCGGCAGACATCGCCATCGCATTAATCGTTAAGTCTCTCCGCTTTAAGTCTTCTGATAAAGAAGTAATGAACCGCACAGCTTCAGGGCGCCGGTAGTCCTTATATTCTGATTCGGCACGAAAAGTGGTGACTTCATAGGTTTCATCTTCCCACAGGACGATGACGGTGCCGTGCTCTTTTCCTACATCGACAGTCCGCTTAAAGAGACGCTCCACCTCATTCGGCAAAGCGCTGGTTGCGATGTCCACATCACCTATTTTTCGTTTCATATAGCTGTCTCTGACGGCTCCCCCGACAAAGTACGCCTGATGGCCCGCCTTCATCAGATGATGAAGGATGGGGAGGGCTTTGACAAATTCCTGTTCCATAAGATCACTCCGGTCCTGCCAATTCGTCATAAATCCGTTCATACTGACTGACGATTCTTTGCGAAGAAAAGGCGGTCTCCACCATTTTCAGCGCATGATCAGTCAATCGTTTGCTGAGCTGTTTATCTTCTAAAACGGCAAGCGCTTTTTCAGATGCCGCCTGAATATCGCCGACTTCCACCAGAAAACCGCTTACTTGATCTTTAATCACTTCCGGGATGCCGCCGATATTTGTTCCGATGCACGGCACGCCGCAGGCCATCGCCTCAAGGAGGACGAGTCCGAAACTTTCTTTTTCAGACAGAAGAAGCTTAAGATCGCTGATGGAATACAGCTCTTCCACCCTGTCCTGATTTCCGAGGAGCAACACTTGATCCTGCAGTCCGTATTTTTCGACAAGCTGCCAAGCGACGCACTTTTCCGGCCCGTCACCGACAAGCAGGAGCTTCGCCTTTGTGTTGGCTGCGATATTACGGAAAACGCGGATGACATCTTTAACACGTTTTACTTTTCTGAAGTTCGAAACATGGATGACGACCTTTTCATCCGGCAAAATACCATGTTTCTCTTTTATACTCTCTGTATTTTTCTTAAGATAAACACGTTCATCAATAAAGTTGTAGATGGTCTCAATTTTTTTATCCGGCTTGATTAAGTCATACGTTTCTCCGGCAAGCGCGGTTGATACCGCCGTCACTCTGTCGGACGCTTCGATGGCAAAACGGATTAAATCTTTTAATGACGGATCATATCCTAAAACGGTGATGTCCGTACCGTGAAGCGTCGTCACGATGCCGATGTCACGCTTGAGCATCTGCTTGGCGAGATAAGCGCATACCGCATGCGGCAGCGCATAATGCGCGTGAATGATATCAAGATTTTCCCTCGCGGCCACCTCGGCGATTTTGCTCGCCAGCGTAAGGTCATAAGGCGGATATTTAAATACCGCGTATTGGTTGACTTCCACCTCATGAAAATGAATATTCGGATGATATGTATTTAATCTGAACGGGATGCTTGATGTGATGAAATGAACCTGGTGCCCTTTTTCCGCAAGCAGCTTGCCGAGTTCCGTCGCAATAATACCCGAGCCTCCGACACTCGGGTAGCATGTAATCCCTATTTTTAATGGTCTCATTGTCCGCCCCCAAAAACATCATCATTCAAAACGGGAAGCTGTTTTGAAAAGAAGCCTTCAGCATACCCCGTCCCGGCTTCTTTGCCATACAGTCTTTCCCGCGCTTCCACCATTTCGATATAACCGTTAGTCAGCGGTGTGTTCACTGACTGCGCCGTAGGAATAAACTGGCTTTGATAGGCGTGCAGGCTTTCTTTTTTCAGATCGATGGTTTCCGTTATGTCGATTACAAAGTCCGGACGGTGAAACCCGTTGATCATATAATAGTATACGCGCTGAGCCTTATGAGCCGGCAGTTCCTGATGATCTCTGTATTTATGAATTCCCGCCGAGAACACCGCCTCTTCGACCAAAGCCGCCGCATTGCCGTGGTCAGGATGGCGGTCTTTCGGATAAGGCATGAAAACGGTTTTCGGCCGGCAGGCTCTGATGACACTGACAATCCGGCGGATGCCGTCCTCACTTTTCAAAAGCCCGCGGTCGGGAAGCGTAAGCTGGATTCTCTCTTTTACGCCGAGAATTCGTGCCGCCTCTGCCGCTTCTTCTTTTCTTATCCCTACCGTTCCGTTAGATGATAGTTCGGCCTCGGTCAAATCGCATATCACCGCGGTTTTTCCTTGAACCGTAAATTTTGCGATCGTGCCGCCCATACCGATCTCGACATCATCACTATGGGCGCCGAACGCCAGAATATCAACGTGTTCAGACATTCGGCTCTCCTCCGCGCACAAGATTGCGGAAATCAAATGCCCCGCCGTCCAGCGTCCGGACGAGGATTTCCGCTGTTCCCATATTTGTGGCGAGCGGGATCGCGTATACGTCACACAGCCGGATCAGCGCCGAGACATCCGGTTCGTGAGGCTGCGCAGTTAACGGATCGCGCAGAAAAATGACGAGATCCAGGGCGTTTGCCGCAATCAATGCGCCGATTTGCTGATCTCCGCCGAGCGGGCCGGATTGAAAACGTTCAACGGACAATCCGGTCGCTTCCTGGATTTTTAAGCCTGTCGTACCCGTCGCGTATAACTCATGATGGCTCAATATATCTTTATATGCGGTCGTAAACTGAACCATATCCTGCTTTTTTTTATCGTGAGCAATCAAAGCAATTTTCATTGATGTTCTCCCCCTTGCCGATTCAGTCGATAATATTTTCGAGTCCGTATACAAGCTGGTCGATTTTCATCACTTGCTCCACTGACAGCTTCACTCCTGACATAAAGGAAGCCCGGTTATAGGAGTCATGGCGCAGTTTCAGCGTCTGGCCGTCCATGCCGAACATGACTTCCTGGTGGGCGATAAGGCCCGGCAGACGCACGCTGTGAAGGCGGATGCCGTTTAATTCAGCACCGCGGGCGCCCGGCAGAATTTCTTTTTCATCAGGATGGCCCTGCTGCTTTTCTGTACGGACGTTTGAAATCATTTCCGCTGTTTTCAGCGCCGTTCCGCTCGGGGCATCCAGCTTTTGATCATGATGAAGCTCAATGATTTCTACATCTTCAAAATAGTTGGCGGCCATTTGTGAGAACTTCATCATCAGCACCGCGCCCAATGCAAAATTCGGAGCGATGATAGCGCCGATTCCTTTTTCTTCAGTCAAAGCTTGAAGCTCCTCTAAATCCGCTTCAGAAAATCCGGTCGTTCCCACAACGGGGCGGACGCCGTGTTCAAGAGCGGCTTTCGTATGTTTTTTGCCGATTTCAGGCGTTGTCAAATCGATCAGTACATCCGGTTTTGTTTCTTGGAAACATGCGCGGATATCCGTATAAATAAGAGCGTCTGAATCAGCTGACATCACTTCCCGCAATGTTTGCTGATCGTATGTATGGTCAATGGCGCCGACAAGCTCAAAATGAGGCGTGCGGACGGCAAGTTTTACGGCCTCCTGGCCCATTCTGCCTCTCGGTCCGGCAATGACGACTTTAATGGTTTCATTTGACATGGTTTCTCCTACTTTCCTTCTTCTTTTCTAGTCCAGCGGTCTTTATCACGTGTATTAAATTTATGCATGACGCGGTTATGAGCTTCCTCCAATGAAATATCAAGGGAGTTGGCGAGGCAGATCAGAACGAACAGCACATCGCCCATTTCCTCTTCCATGCTTTTCTCATTTTCCGTCGTTTTCTTCGGCTTTTCCCCATAATAATGGTTGACTTCTCTTGCAAGTTCGCCCAGTTCTTCCGTGAGACGGGCCATCATGGCAAGCGGGCTGAAATAGCCTTCTTTGAATTGGCCGATATATTCATCGACCTCAGCTTGTAAGTCTTTCATCGTTTTGTCACTCACTGTGCGAATACCTCCTGTCATCTCTTCCATGTTAGCTAATTCAAGTACATTTGACAAATGTTAAAAACGGCGGTTTGCTGTTTTCTTTTGTATCCACTATAATATTTACGCAATCTTATGGAAGGAAAAGGGGTTTGATGCAATGCTTGGAGAAATCAGAATCAAAAACATTTGCTTTATTTTAATCGGCGCCGCTGTTTTTTCATTCGGACTGGTTCACTTTAATATGCAGAACAATTTGGCGGAAGGCGGATTTACCGGCATTACGCTGCTTTTATATGCGTTATTCCACATCAGCCCTTCTATTTCCAACCTGGTATTAAACATTCCTATCTTTTTCATCGGCTGGCGTATGCTCGGCCGGACGATGTTTGTCTATACCCTGATCGGCACCGTCTCTCTTTCCGTTTTTCTGAGTGTTTTTCAGCGCTACGAAATTCATATGCCGCTGTCGCATGATTTAGCGCTGGCCGCCTTGTTCGCCGGTGTTTTTATCGGCGCGGGTCTCGGCATTATTTTTAAATACGGCGGCACGACGGGCGGGGTCGATATCATCGCCAGGCTGATCAACAAATTTTTCGGAATCCCGATGGGCCGGACGATGTTTGCCTTTGACGCCTGTGTCATTCTGCTTTCTTTGTTTACGTATCTTTCTTACAAGGAAGCGATGTACACGCTTGTAGCCGTTTTTGTCGCTGCGAGATTGATTGATTTTATACAGGAAGGCGGCTATGCCGCAAAAGGGGCAACGATTATTTCTTCGAAAAACGATTTGATCCAGCAAAAAATCATTGAAGAGATGGAGCGCGGCGTCACCGTTTTAAAAGGACAGGGATCATATACAAAAGAAGACAGGGACGTTCTTTACTGCGTCGTTCCGAAAAACGAAATTGTGCTTTTGAAAAGCGTCATCACTTCCGTTGACCCGCACGCCTTTGTTGCAGTAAGCGACGTCCATGATGTGCTCGGCGAAGGATTTACGCTTGATGAAAATAAAAATCCGATCAGACGATAATAAAAAGGCGGCTTTTGCCGCCTTTACTGTTCGTGTTTCCATTTGACAACCGGTGATTTTTTCTTTTTCAATCGGCGGGCGAATGCCGGACTGACATTGAGCGTCTGCTCGACAAAGCGCTGCGGCGTCAGTGCCAGCCATTGGTTTAAGGAGACATCTTCGAAACGGTCGCTTTTGAAGATTTCCAGAAAGCGAAGCACGGTGTCACCGGTATTCTGAACATAATGTCCCATTGCAAAAGGAACATATCCTACGTCACCCGCTTGATAGTTAAATGTCCGCGCTCTTCCCTCCGCCGCAAACACCGTCATTTTCGCTTCTCCTGAAAGATAATACTGCCACTCGTCCGTATTGGGATGCCAATGCAATTCTCTCATGCCTCCGGGTTCGACCTCCACAAGAGCTGCGGCAATCGTTTTTGACACCTTAAACGTTTTTGAATCGACAATCTTTACTCTTCCCCCGCCGGTAACAAGAGGCTCCTGCCGGGAAAGCTTGTAGCTGAATGGCTCCAAAACGGGGCCTTCCGGGGAAGAAACTGCTGCCCGCTCAATAGGGGGAGGCGGTTCCAGCTGGAACATGTAACGCTCTTTCTTGTGAATGTAAGCCAGCTCATAACCCGGAACACCGAAGTTCGCCTCCAGCACGCTGCGCGGGGTATGGGCAAACCAGTCCGTTACTGAAAAGGTGCTGTTTTCTGAAAAAGAGCCGTCATCAAAGACGAGCAAAAACTCACTTCCCTGCTCTAATCCTTGAATGGAATGAGGAATGCCGGAAGGAAAATACCACAGGTTCCCTTCACTTACGTTATCAATAAAATTCCGCCCATTTTGATCGACCGCAGTTAAACGTACTCCTCCGTTAATCACATATCCCCATTCGGCTTCTTTATGCCAATGAAGCTCCCGCACAGCTCCCGGTTTCAGTCTCATGTTCACCGCCGCGATGTTTTTGGATACCGGCAGTTCCCTGACCGTCACCTCTCTGGACCATCCGCCGTCTTCAAGCCTCATATGCGTATCAGAAAATGAGAATTTCAAGTTTTGAACCGTTCCTGCATCCGTTGAAGGCGGAACGAGCATGTCAGGATTCTGGAAGTCACGCGCGAGGTTTCGCGGTCCTTCGTCAGTCGCCCCTTTTCTGCCTCTGATCGGCTGCGGGAGGTGTTTTGAAGCCAATTGCTGGATGAGTTTTTTCACTGGCTTAGCTCCTTTACAGCAATTTGTGTTTATTTAGACTTAGGATACTCACGCTTTTTCTCTTTCTTTTTTTCCGCTCTGTATTTTCGGTAGCCGACATATGTCAGCGCAGTAATAATGATACCGCCTGTTGTCAGAATGACCCAGAGCAGCGAAGGGTCAGCGTCATCCCGCTCCACCTTGTCAAAAACCCGCTTTAAATCCTGCTGCAGGAGCGTCAGACGCTCAAGCTTTGTTCCTTTTGTCATCTGCTGAAACCCTTCCTGCTCAATCACCTCGATATGTTTCGCCACCGTATCAAGCTGGCCGGCCGACACATCCATTGTCAGGCTGGGATAAATTAAATCATATAATGATATAAATTCATTCCACTTTTCATTGAAATTTTCACTTCCGTTTCCGCTGACATCTTCTTTTAAGGCGCTGAATGTCGCCATAATCGGTCTTTCAAGCGAACCCCACAGCGGATCGGAGTGGTCTTCCATCGCATCCATTACCAACCTGAACTGGGCGGCTGCCCGGATTTTTTCGGTATCTGAGGCGTCTGCCTGTTTCAGGACGCGCACTAAATCATTAAAGCCCAGAGTCACCTGCCTGACTTCGGCGCCGCTCAGTGAGTTTACGTGTGTCATTTTTTTCTTAAAGTAGCCAAGCACTTGCAGAGCCTCATCATACTGCGAATGCCGCGTCATTTGGAAAACGGTATCCGAAAGGTCGTTCAGTTCCTTGAGACCGCCCTCATCTTCAGCTTTGGCAGTTGTGATGAAACACATAAGAGCAAGTAAAAGACAGATCGTCAGCTTTCGTTTCATAGAGGTCCCTCCCACTCCTTCTCTTTACAGAATATGAGGAGCGGGACAAGGTTAGACCAAGATTCTATCAGTGTAAGTCAAGCTTTATCCGTCTTTTGGAAATCACCAAATAGTATGCAAGGCCGAGTGAAAATATGCTCAGCCAGAATGTAGCATAGCCG
This sequence comes from Bacillus sp. JK62, assembly GCF_053663455.1. Lineage (NCBI taxonomy): Bacteria > Bacillati > Bacillota > Bacilli > Caryophanales > Bacillaceae > Bacillus > Bacillus sp. JK62. Next base: position 740,489 of record NZ_JBSJQA010000002.1, on the reverse strand, counting down.
ATCTCTTGCATATAGTCATTGAGCATTGAGTAGCGGGGCATCATGCCGAAAAGATAATCAATGACATCATTATGAAGCGTCCAAACAGCGGCAACGGCAAGATGCCATAACCGGAACCGAAAATACGGGCTGTATAAAACGCCTTGAACGGCCATGGCAAAATGTGAAGCAATCAGCATGTACCCTTCCCAAGGCATCTGCCCCATTTTGACCAGCACAAAGACATTCATTCCGACCGCCCACAGCCCGTATTTTACAAGGGTTACAAGAGCCAGCGCTTCAAACAGCGGCGCGTTTCTTCCCATGAGAAATGCCAGAAGCACAAACAGGAAGAAAAACGTCGCCGTCGGGCTGTCAGGCACAAATATCAGAAATCGGAACGGCGTGTCCGCAAGCTGCGGCACATACCAATAATAGCCGTACACCGTACCGATAAAATTAACGGCAAGAACAAGCAGAAGCATGCCGCGCAACCCTAAAAGATAAGAAATCCACCTCATACCATCAACTCTCAGTCCGTAAAAAGTATGTATCATGCAAAAAAAGCTGACATCCGGTCAGCTCTTTTCATAAAAGTATATCCTGCTGTTGTCTACTTCACAATACGTTATTTCGCTGTCGTTTCAGAAATGAACTTCGCCAGCTGATCAAGCTGTTTGTCATTCCCTTTAAAAATACCGGCTGGCATCTGCCCTTTCCCTTTGACGGCGATTTTTTTAATTTCTTCCGGGCTCAGCCCGTTATCGACCAGGGACGGACCGGCGCCTCCCCCTTGAAGATTATCCCCGTGACAGGAAATACAGCCTTGTTCTTTAAATACCTTATAACCGTCTGATTCAGTATCAATGGCGGCTTCTTTTTTAATTTTCCCTTGCTCCTCCGCCTTCGCCCAGTCATGTGTCGCGACTGACTGCCACGTTAAAAAGACCGTAGCGCAAAGCGCCAAAAGCATCATCCCGACGGCAACCGGACGCTTCCACGGCCTTCTTTCAGACCCCCTGTCGAGAAACGGAGCCAAAAGCAGCGACCCGAAGGCAAGCCCCGGTATAATCATCGCCCCGATAACGGTGTAGCTCCCTGCGGCATATTCATATTTTAAAAGCTGGTATAAAAATAGAAAATACCAATCCGGCAGCGGAATATACCCTGTATCCGTCGGGTCCGCCACCCGTTCCAAAGGCGGCTCGTGCACAATCGTTAAAACGAGAAATCCGACGAGGAAAACGGCTCCGACCATCCATTCTTTCAGCAGGAAGTTCGGCCAAAACGCCTCTGTCTTTCCAGGATACTCTGAATAGTCTTTCGGTATATTCGGTTTTTTTTCAGCCGGTATCCTTGAATCTCCTACAAACTTCATTCCTTTCCCCCGGTGCATGTCATCCCCTCCCTTTTATATCAGATTTGTATTAAAGCGGTCCTGAAATTCCCTGCTTGCGGATCATGACAAAGTGGGCGCCCATGAGCGCAAACAAAGCGGCAGGGAGAAAAAATACGTGAATCGCAAAAAATCTCGTCAGCGTTTGAGCGCCGACAATATCGTGGTGGCCGGCAAGAAGAGTTTTCACCTGCGCTCCGATCAATGGCGTCGCCTCCGCAATCTGAAGACCTACCTTTGTCGCAAACAGCGCCTTCATATCCCACGGAAGCAGATACCCTGTAAAACCGAGACCGAGCATCACAAAAAAGATCAGAACACCGACGATCCAGTTCAATTCCCGAGGCTTTTTATAAGCTCCCTGAAAGAAAACCCGCAGCGTATGTAAAAACATCATCACGATGACTAAACTTGCGCCCCAATGGTGCATACCCCTTACAATCTGCCCGAAAGCGACTTCATTCTGCAAATAATACACAGATTCCCACGCGTTTTTTATATCCGGCACATAATACATCGTTAAAAACATCCCTGAGAGCACTTGGATAACGGTTACAAAAAACGTCAAACCGCCGAAACAATAGACAAAAGCCGAGAAATGGTGAGCGGGATTTACATGTTCCGGCACTTCATGGTCGGCGATATCCCGCCACATCGGCGTAATATCGAGACGTTCATCCACCCAGTCATAAATTTTATTCAGCATGTCACCCTTCCCCCCTAGGCTTTGCTTTTCCAAGATACAAAAAGCCGTCCTTTACTTTTTGCTCATAACGGTCAAGAGGCGCGAGCGGCGGCGTGCCCGGAACGTTCGTGCCGTCTTTTTCATACAGACCGTAATGGCAGGGACAAAAGAATTTGTTCGGATTTTTAGGATCATTGTTCCAGTTTACGGTGCAGCCTAAATGCTTGCAGATCGGAGAAAGCGCTATAATTTCATCCCCATGCTTGTAAACCCAGGCTGATCTGGATTCTTCCGATTCGTACCAGGCGTCGACTTGATGAATTTTAAAGTCAAACCGCTTCGGCTCCTTCGTCAGCTCATCCACACTGACAACCTGCACCATTTTTTGATCTCCCGTCGGTTTTAATACCGGATCCAGCGCAAAACGGACCATAGGCATAAGCGCACTGGCGGCCATAAATCCCCCCACGCCGGTGAGCGCATAGTTTAAAAATTGTCTTCTTGATATATCTTGTTTTCCGCCCATCTCTTCCCCCCCCTAAAGATTGACCAAAAATTAACTAAAATAGAAAATAATTCTGAGATTTGACACCCTCATAATATATGAATCTTTCAGCAAGGTCAACAGAGGCAAAACGGGTGTTTTGCAGGATGCCTGGAGTTTTTAAGAATTGTTCCACTTCTGTAACAAAACGTTCAAAATTTCTCCGCACTTGTCATCCGCTATTTTTCTCTTTAAAGAGTCTTTCATATGTTCAAACGGAACGGCAGGTATGTATATGACATCAGACCCTATTTCAGAATCCTTCCATTTTTCGTCTGCCGTCAGGAACAAGGCGTGCCGGAAGTTGGTCATCACCTCTTCTTTGAGTTTTTGAAGCAGGGCGATTTGTGATTGGTCTATATCAACATATGTATAAGAGGGGAATAAATATACCCGTCCCTTCAATTGGCGCTCAAGCTCTTCAGAAAGCAATTGAGTGCTTTCCCCCTGTTCAACGGCCTCTTTTAAGCCTCCTGAAGACGTTATGGAAATTAACGGAATGACAGCGGTATCAATGTAATCCGCAGATTGTAAATAGGCATCGGCATCAGCGGCCCTCCATCTCATGTCTCGTTCCTCCTCTTTACGCAACAAGCCTTGCATATTCTGCAAGGCTGTCATTTATGTGAGCTGATTCAATTGGCGGGAAAGCTTTTCAAATGTTTCTTTGTCGTGGCGGTCCAGCGCCTCGTCGATATCTTTAAGCAGCTTTTCCCGCTGGAAAGTGGAAATGGCATGTTCTAATATTTTTTCAGCCATCCCCTGATCCTGTTTATTTTCAAACAGGTCTTTCGGCAGATGCGGATTTGATTCAAGAACAGCGGCATATTCCGGTGAGCTGTAGGCCGAACGGAAATTCAGCTGGATAAATAAATCCTGCTGTTTATTTAACCGGATGTCGTGAAACGATTTTTCCGCGTCCGTAGTCATGACATTTTCTTTGTAAAACCTAAACGGCACCTCATCAACGCAATGAGTAGACATGATAATGCCTCTCGGGCAAAATTCGGCTTGTTCTACAAAATGGACTTTTTCCATTAATGAATCATGACTCATTAAATAATTTAAAATCCAGACGCACTCCCGGCGTTTAAGCTGATAATGATTTAAAAACCAACGGATAAAATCCTTTTTTTCATTGACAGAAACAGGGGTCTGCATGTAATTCCCTCCTCTATCGATCGTATAATCTGACATCACTTATACATTCAGCAAGCATGGTCCAAAATCCTGCTTATCTTAAAAATTCATCCTCTATCCGTAAGATTGTTTCTTCAAGCTCTTCGTTTATTCCATCCATTGAAAGCACTTGTTTTAAAAGCGGCAGCGCTTCTTTCTGGAGACCCTCTTCCAATAAGAAGTGAGCGTATTCATATAAGAAATCCCGATCATCCTGATAATGGAGATACGCAGCTTCGAAGCTTTTTTTCGCTTCAGCGTATTGCTCAAGGCCTGTATAGGCCCCCGCCAAATACCAATTGTATTTCGGATCTTCTTCCCCGTAGCCGCGGACTTCCTGAATCAGATCAATAATCTCTTCAAAGCTTTCTTCTTTATGATAGACGGCTAAAAGCGTATGGAGCGCTTCCACGTAACCCGGATCGAGCGCCAGCGCTTCCTGAAGAAGCTTTTTGCCTTCCTCTTCGCTGCCGAGCTTTAACGCCATTTTCGCCGCATAGAGAAAAAGCTCTTTATTGTATTCATCGTAAGTAATACCTTCTTTAGCGGTTTTTAATGCATCTTCATACATGCCTTCTGCCTCGTAGCTTTTTGCAAGCGGCATATAAAGCGATGAATAGGAAGGATCAAGCCCTTTTAAATCAGACAGCTGCTTGATGGCTGTTTTGACCATTCCCGCCTGATAGGCTGTGAACCCGTACCCGAAAATCGTATTCGGTTCTGTATGTTCTGCCGCCGCTTTTTCATACCATGAAATCGCTTCCTCAAATTCACCCGCCGCGCTCAATGACTCAGCCAGCCTCTGATGAACATTTACGCCGCCGATTTCGTGCCGTTCTTTTGCCGTCTCTTCATAGTAAGGAACGGCTTTTGCGTATGATCCCTGAGTGAAGTATAATTCCCCCAGAGCGAAATCAATAACTGGTTCATCTTGTAACATCGCTTTCGCCTGTAACAGCTTTTGCTCACTTACTTCAAATAAGCCCTGCATCTGATACAGATCAGCCATTAAAAGAAGGCTTTCCGCGTAAGACGGATCTTCCGGAGAAATCGTCTCCAGCACCTCAAGAGCTTTTTCTTCTTCATCAATATCTATTAACAATTCGGCGTAAAAATTCGTCAGCTCAGACTCATCCGGATAAAGGTCATGCAGATCACTGATCAGCGCTAACGCTTTTTCGGCGTTTCCCCATTCATAGTAGAGCTGGGCTGCAATGGCTTTGTCTTCGTCATGAAGCTCTGTTTCAGCTTTTGAAAGCGCTTTGAGTCCCTTTTCGGTTTCACCTGCTTCAACTAATTTTATGGCTTCTTGAATCAATGTATTCAAATCAGACCGGTCCTTTCTTTTCCTATACCTCATCAACCAAATGAAAAGGGTTTTTATTCGGGTTATTCTTATCATAATTCAGACAGGGCCTGCCCGCAAATAAGATGCTTCACCCGGCATTATAGTTTATCAGAAAATGGTTAAGAGGAAAACGGCAAAAAAGGGGGCGGCATCTTTATACGCAAACAGCGCAATTTGTTCCGGCTGTTTCTGTAACGAAAACGCATTCCCCCTTTCTGTTATTTTTCTGTTTAAGACAAGCTATGTCAAAGCCCAAGATTTTATGACACATGAAGAAAAAAGCCCGAAGAACAGTCTTCAGGCTTTTTTGGCTAATTGATCTAAATGCTCAAAAAATGTCGGATATGAGACATGGATCGCCTCTGTATCACGGATGTCAATCGGCTCTTCTGTCAGGCATGAAGCGATACCGAGCATCATGCCGATGCGGTGGTCGCCGTGGCTTGACACATCGGCTCCGCCCGCAAGCGTTTTTTTGCCGTGTATTTTCATGCCGTCTTCAGTCGGTTCAATGTCTGCGCCGATTTTCCGGAGCTCTGATACGACGGTGTCGATCCGGTTCGTTTCCTTCACCTTCAGCTCCGCAGCGTCTTTAATGACAGTTGTGCCTTCAGCCTGCGTTGCCAAAAGGGCGATAATCGGGATCTCGTCAATTAAACGGGGAATGATTTCTCCGCCGATTTCTGCCGCTTTCAGAGCTGAGGTTTCAATAACCAGGTCTCCGTAAGGCTCCGCGCTGTCCGCTTCTGAAGGAATCACTTCAAGTGAAGCCCCCATTTGCTTTAAGACATCAATCATCCCCGTGCGTGTCGGGTTCAGGCCGACGTTTTTCAGCACAATCCGGCTTCCGGGAACGACAGCGCCTGCCGCGAGGAAAAAGGCCGCTGAAGAAATATCGCCGGGCACGAAAATATCGGCTCCCCGAAGCTTCTGACCGCCCGTTACGGAAGCGCTCGTCTCCGTTTCCGCAAGCTCGGCGCCAAAAGCGTTCAGCATCCGTTCCGTATGGTCTCTTGATTTATGGGGCTCAGTGACGGTCGTCTTCCCTTCAGCCTGCAATCCGGCAAGCAGCACGGCAGATTTGATCTGCGCGCTTGCAACAGGGGAGACGTAATCAATGCCTTTCAATTGTCCGCCTCTTACGGATAAAGGTGTAAACCCTCCGTCCGCTCTTCCGTCAATCGCGGCTCCCATCTGTTTTAAAGGCTCCGTCACCCTCTTCATCGGGCGCTTTGCAATACTTTCGTCACCCGCTACCGTACTGTGAAATGGGCGTCCGGCTAAAATGCCGAGCATCAGGCGGATGGTCGTGCCGGAATTTCCGACATCAAGAAGGCTGTCAGGCTCACAAAGTGCGTCAATGCCCTTTCCGTATATCGTTACATCACTTCCGTTTTGTTCAATGGAGACACCCATTTTTCTGAAGCAGGCAATGGTGCTCAGACAATCGGCTCCGGGCAAAAAGTTTTTTACCGTTGTCGTTCCTTCCGCAAGCGCTCCGAACATAACAGAACGGTGGGAGATGGATTTATCCCCCGGAATATGAATTTCACCGTTTAAAGACGTCACTTTTTCTCTTTTCAATGTTTTCCACCTCAGTCAGCGTAAAATGTGTCATATTTGGCGCGGGATTGAATGCAGGTTTCCGCGCGCTTCCGGTCATCATCAGTCTGGAAACTGATTCTGAGAATTCCGTTAATATCTTCTCTTGTTTCGATAATGCGGATGTTGGTGATACTGATTTTTTCTTCTGCCAGTATCGCCGTAATTTCCGAAATGACCCCCGGATGATCGGGAACATCGACATAAAGGTCATAAAAGGACGGGATCGCTCCTTTTTGACGGAGCGGCAGGCCGTCGCGATAATCTTTCGCTTTTTTAAAATATCCGAACAGGCTGTCCGCATCTTCATTTTCTACATAAGATTCGATCGTGTCAATCTCCCGTTTCCATTCTTTGAAGCGGTCAAGCAGTTTATCTTTGTTATGAAGAAGTATGTCTCTCCACATCGCCGGACTGCTTGAGGCGATTCTGGTGATGTCCCGAAAACCGCCGGCTGCGAAACGCTTCAAAAACGGATAATTTTCTTCAGAATGATGAGCCTGATGGACGAGGCTTGCAGCAACGATATGAGGGAAATGGCTGATGACGCTCGTTACGCCGTCATGCTCCTCGGGAGTCATCTCCACAAAGTGGGCGTTTGCCGCTTTCAAAAGCTCCTTCAGATGCGTTACTGACTCTTTAGAAGTTGATTTTCCGGGTGTTAAAATGTAAAACGCATTTTCGAATAAAAATTCTTTGGCGGCAGCGGCCCCGGATTTATGAGACCCCGCCATCGGATGGCCGCCGACAAATTGATAGTGAGCCGGAAGCACTTTGTCGGCGTAGCTGACGACTTTCTGTTTCGTGCTGCCCACATCCGTAATCAGGAGTTCATGGGTGATGTCTGATGCGGCCAGCATATCGAGCATTTTCAGCGTTTGGGCGACAGGCGTGGCGATAATGACAACAGACGCTTGCTGCGCCCCTTCCGTCAATGAGCCGGCCCGCTCGTCAATAATTCCGAGCTTCAGCGCGGCAGTGAGCTGTTCTTCCGAAATATCCACACCGATAATCCGTTTATGCGGATGCTCCTTTTTGATGGCCAGTGCGATCGATCCGCCGATCAGTCCGATCCCCGCAAGCAATATGGTATCCTTCATTTCACTCATTTCCTTTTTCATCTATTTTAATAGAGCAAAGAGGTGATGCTTGATCACCTCTTATAATATTTCAGCTAAAATTGTGAGAATTTCCTCATTCTGCTCTTTCGTACCGACCGTAATCCTTAACGCTGTCGGAAATCCGAGCGCCTGTCCTGAGCGGACGATATATCCTTTTTCCAACAGGGCTTGGAACAGTTCATCCGCCGGACGGTTAAAATCAATGAGCACAAAGTTGGTTTGTGAAGGATAACAAGTTAATCCGTGAGTTTCCGCAAAATCATAATACTGCTTAAGGCCGGCTTTATTTTTCTCGACGCATTCCTGGATAAATGTCTGGTCGTCAAGCGCTGCCAGTGCCGAAGCCTGACCGATTCTGCTCGTATTGAACGGCTCTCTCGCCGGTTCAATCTGGCGGATCAGCGCTTCGTCCGCAATGCCGTATCCGACGCGCAGCGCGGCAAGTCCGTACGCTTTAGAGAAGGTGCGGAGGATCATGACATTCGGATATTGCTTTAAAAGCGGAATGCTTTCTGGGTAATCTTCCGCCGTAACATACTCGTAGTACGCTTCATCAAGGACAACGAGTATATGCTCGGGAACTCTGTTTAAAAAGGCAATTAGCTCTTGCTCAGAAGTATATGTCCCCGTCGGATTATTGGGGTTGCATACCCATATGACTTTCGTCTCGCCGTCAATTGCTTCCAGCATCCGGTCCAAATCATGAGCGCCGTCACTGCGGAGCGGCACCTCGCGCACCTCAGCGCCTTCAATCACCGCATTGTGTCTGTATTGCGGGAAAGTCGGGGCGGCGGTAATCGTGTTTGCCTGATCATTTAATAAAGAACGGCAGATAATCTGCACTAGCTCATCAGAGCCGTTGCCGAAAATGATCGAAGATTCACTGACCTGCAGATGCTCACTGAGCCGCGTTCTCAAAGCGGCACTGTAACCGTCGGGATACAGCGCAAGCTGCTCAATCTCCCGATGCAGCGCATCTTTTGCGGCCTGTGAACAGCCGAACGGATTTTCGTTAGAAGCGAGTTTTACTACTTTTTCAAGCCCGTATTCCATTTTCACTTCTTCTATTGGTTTGCCCGGCTGATACGGTTTCAGCTGCCGCAGCTGTTCTTTAATCTGCAAATCCAGTCACCTCATTTTACACTGTACAGTCGTCCGAACGTCTTTGCGTATTCTTCAAATTCAAGAAGCGCATCAGCTCTTGTGCCGGGATTCACAAGCTTTGTTTTAAGCTCTTCAACTTTTTTGACAAGCGCGCTGCCGACAACGACACCGTCAGATATTTCATTCATCCCGTCAACCTGTTTGCGGTTTGAAATGCCAAAACCGACCGCCACCGGAACAGAGCTGAATTCTTTCACCTTACGGATGAAAGAGTATACAGAAGGATCGAATTCGCTGCGTACGCCCGTCACTCCTAAAGAGGATACACAATACACAAAGCCGCAGGCCTGTTCAGTAATTATTTTCAAACGGTCTTCACTTGTCGGCGCAACCAGTGAGATATAAGCGATGTTCTCCTTTTTGCATGTCATTTGCAAAAGGGCGCTTTCCTCTAATGGAAGGTCGGGTACAAGCAGGCCGTCTATGTCGTTTTCCCGCAGTAAAGCGAAAAAGTATTCTTTTTCTAATTGTAACACAGGATTATAATACGTAAAGAGGATAATTGGAATATGAACGCCGTTTTTTTTCATTTTGCCGCCAAGTTCAATGGCTTTTACGATATTCATTCCGTTTTCCAGAGCCCGTTTTGAAGCCCGTTGTATGACGGGTCCGTCCGCAAGCGGATCTGTGTAAGGAACGCCGATTTCAAGGGCAGAAGCGCCTGCATTCTGCAATGATATTGCCAGTTCAACAGAAATGTCAGGAAGCGGATCGCCCGCTGTGATAAAAGGGATAAACAATTTTTCAGAACCTCGCAGATTAAACATGTGTCTCCACCCCGTTTTCCAAAACATTCATCAGCGTATGAACGTCTTTATCTCCTCTTCCCGACAAACTGACGAGAATGATTTTGTCTTTATCCATGTCCTTTGCCATTTCGAACGCTTTTGCCAGGGCGTGGGCAGATTCAATAGCCGGAAGAATACCTTCTGTTTCAGAAAGCAGACGTAACGCGGCAATCGCTTCATCGTCTGTCACGCTTTCGTACGTTACACGGCCGCTTTTGTGCAGATAGGCGTGCTCAGGGCCGATCCCCGGGTAATCAAGGCCTGCTGAAATGGAATACGGTTCGATAATCTGCCCGTATTCATCTTGTATTAAATAGGTCATTGATCCGTGAATCACCCCGAGCGTCCCTTTTGCGATCGTTGCCGCATGCAGCGGCGTATCAATTCCTTTTCCGGCCGCCTCGGCGCCGATCAGCTCAATGTCTTCTTCTAAAAAGGCCTGAAATATGCCCATCGCATTGCTTCCGCCGCCGACACATGCAACAACCTTATCCGGGAGCGTTCCTTCAACTCGGCGGAGCTGTTCTTTCGCTTCCTCGCCGATGATTTTCTGAAATTCGCGAACGATATACGGATACGGGTGCGGACCCACTACAGAACCGATAAGATAGAAATGATCTTCACAATGCTGGACCCAATACCTGATTGCCTCATTCGTCGCATCTTTCAGCGTGCCGTTGCCGCTTGTGACCGGCACCACTTCCGCGCCGAGCAGTTTCATCCGGAATACGTTCAGCGACTGGCGCGCAACGTCTTCTTCACCCATAAAAACCGTACATTTAAAACCGAATTTTGCGGCGGCTGTCGCGGCAGCCACACCGTGCTGTCCCGCACCGGTTTCGGCGATGATTTTCGTTTTGCCCATCTTTTTAGCAAGCAGAATCTGGCCTAACGCGTTGTTAATTTTATGAGAGCCGGTATGGTTTAAATCTTCTCTTTTCAGATAGATTTTCGCCCCTCCCAAATACTCTGACACCCTGTCTGCGAACGTTAATGCAGTCGGTCTTCCGGAGTAATCAAACAATAGTTTTTTATATTCGGCATGAAAAACAGGATCATTTTTTAATTCTGTGAAAGCCGTTTCGATTTCCTCAAGGGGCCGCATCAATGTTTCAGGGACAAATTTGCCGCCGAATTCGCCGTATCTTCCGTTTTCATTTGGATATGGATACATAGTGGTTCATCCTTTCTTCTAAAAGCCGGATCAGTGTTTGATCCTTGTGTCCGTTTTTTTCAATTCCGCTGGCAAGATCTATACCGCACGGACGCGATCTCAGTAAGCCGGTAATCGTCTCAGGATTAACACCGCCCGCAATAAAACAGCGCTTGCTTGCATTTTGAGCCTGCTTTCGGTACAAGGGGACACGGGCCCATGAAAACGCGATTCCCGTCCCGCCTCTCATTCCTGTCACTGAAGAATCAATGACATAGCCGTCGACAGCAGGTGCAAATTGAGCCATCTGACGGAGCGTCCCTTCCCCGTGATGGAGCGCTTTCCATATTTCCGAGCTCACAAGCGGACGGAGACGGAGGGCATCCTCAGGCGATTCATCACCGTGAAGCTGGATGACGTCAAGTGCCAGATCAGAGGCGATTTGCCCGATGTTTTCTATCGTTTCATTTACAAATACTCCGACATGTTTCTTGTCTGTCCGGACCTGCTCTTTCCATTTCCGGACCTCATCCGGCGTTACTCTCCGTTTGCTTGGGGCAAAAATAAATCCCAGATAATCCGCTTCTGAAGCTGCCGCAAGTTCATAATCACGCTTCGATCGTATTCCGCAGTACTTTAACTCAGGCTTTTTCATATCGTCACTCTCCGAACAGTCCGCGGATCGCCTTTTGCTGCGAATCCTCTCTCATTAAGGATTCTCCGACCAATACAGCCTGCGCCCCGTGCTTGTTGACGAATTGCAGGTCAGCCAAAGAACCGATGCCGCTTTCGCTGACCAGCAGGCAGCCGTCCGGCACAAGCTGCGCTATTTTTTCCGTTTGCGAAACAGAAGTACGGAACGTTTTTAAGTCCCGGTTGTTTATGCCGAGAATGTCCGGCTGAAACACTTGTAAAATCCGTTCAAGCACAGTTTCATCATGGACTTCAACGAGAACGTCCATGCCCTTCCCGCGGGCTTCCAGATAAAGCTCATGAAGCTTTGAAGGTTCCAGCGCTTCCCCGATCAGCAAAATGGCATCGGCGCCGATCCTGAACGATTCCTCCACCTGAAGGGAATCAATAATAAAATCTTTTCTCAGCACGGGAAGAGACACGGTTTGTTTAACATCTGTCAGAAATTGATTTCTCCCCTGAAAAAAACGGGTATCCGTGAGAACCGAAAGGGCGTCGGCTTTAGCCGCTTCATAATCCGCCGCAATCGTTTCCGGAACAAAATGCTCTTTAATCAATCCTTTAGACGGCGAAGCTTTTTTCACTTCGGCAATCAGCCCGATAAAACGGTTCGGGTTCAGGAGCGCTTCTTTAAAGGATCTCCGTTCAATTTGACAGGTTTCCGGCAGCACGATGGATTTGATTTCTTCTTTTTTCTGCAGAATGATTTGATCAAGCATACATTTCTTCCTCTTTCTGTTTCAGACGTTCGAGCTGCCTTTTGGCATCTCCGTTTTGAATCGCTTCTAAGGCTGTTTTCGTTCCTTCTTTCAGATCGTTTGCAAGACCTGCCGTATAAATGGCCGCGCCCGCATTTAAGGCGGTAATATGCAGAGCGGATGACGGAGCTCTATTTGCAAAAATATTCTGAATGAGAAGCGCGCTTTCTTCCGATGAACTCACTTGAATATCCTTCAATGAACCTTCTGCAAAACCGAATTGTTCAGGTGAAACGGAATATTCCAGACGTTCACCGTTTTTCAGCTCAATGATATCGGTCGGTGCTGTGATGGACAGTTCATCTAATCCGTCACGCGCCGACACAAGCATGACGTGTCTGACATCAAATTGTTCCAAAGCGCTTGCCATCAGGCGCGCTTTATCAAATGAATAGACGCCGATCACCTGCCGCTTCACCTGCAGCGGGTTGCTGAGCGGGCCCAGCAGATTAAATACGGTTCGGAAGCCAAGCTCTTTTCTTGCGGCGGCGACGTGCTTCATTGACGAATGAAACAGCGGCGCAAACAAAAACCCCATTTGTTTCATTTCAATGCTGCGTTTGACGCTTTCTGGAGTGGCTTGAATGGAAACCCCCAGCTTTTCCAGCACATCCGCGCTGCCGCTTTTAGACGAAACGGAGCGATTTCCGTGCTTGGCAACTTTAGCTCCGGCGGCAGAAGCTGTAATCGCCGCTGCCGTGGATATGTTAAACGTAGAAATCCCGTCTCCGCCTGTTCCGCACGTATCAACGACATCCGCCAAGCCACCCGCCGTCTGTGCCCGCGCCCGCATCACTTTTACAAATCCGGCAAGCTCCTCCGCCGTTTCACCCCGGTGGGCTAATACTGATAAAATCCCGCCGATCTCAGACTGCGACATGTCCCCGTTCATCATCATCTCCATCAGCTTTTCGGCTTCTCCGGTTTTCAGCGTGCGGCCATTAACGCACGATTGCAGAAATTTGTTCATCCGTCTTCTCCTCCCCGCCAGAAAAGATGTCTTCTGCGATTTGAATCGTTTTTAAAAGCGCCCCCGCTTTGTTGCAGCTCTCTTCATATTCGGCTTCCGGGACGGAATCGGCGACTATTCCAGCGCCTGCCTGCACCGACGCCGTACCGTTTTTGACACTCATGGTGCGGATGGTGATACACGAATCAATTGACCCGTCAAATCCGATATAAGCGATACATCCGCCGTAGGTTTCTCTGGAAGTCGGTTCTAATTCATTTAAAAGCTGCATCGCGCGGATTTTCGGAGCGCCCGAGAGTGTTCCTGCCGGGAATGCCGACATCAGCGCATCAACCGGATGGACGCCCTGTTTTAAACGGCCGGTTACAACAGAGATGATGTGCATCACATGTGAAAAAGAAACGACCTTTGTGAATTCCGGAACGGCTACGGAACCGTACTCCGCAACTCTGCCGATGTCATTGCGCGCAAGATCGACGAGCATATAATGTTCAGCTTTCTCTTTTTCGTCATTCATCAGCTCTTTTTTCAGGCGTTCGTCCTCTTCTTTTCCGGCGCCCCTTCTTCTCGTTCCGGCAATCGGATGAATTTCTAAGTGCCTGTCATGCACGCGGATCAGACGTTCAGGCGAACTCCCGACAATGTCTCTGTCAGGCAGTTTGATATAGTACATATAAGGTGAAGGATTGATGATGCGGAGCACCCTGTACAGCTCAAATGAATGTCTGGATACCGGAATGTCAAACTTTTGCGAAAGCACCCCTTGAAAAATGTCTCCGGCTTTTATATATTCTTTCAGTTTATCGACGCCGGCCATAAACTCTTCTTTCGTATAATTGGATGTCACATCGGCAAAACTTGGCGTTTCAAATGTTTCTTTAGAAAAAAACGGCTCTTTCATATCTTTCGGTTCTGTCAAAATACCGATAAGCTTACGAAGCTCCGCGCAATTTTCTTTAAAAACGGCCCGCTTTTCTTCCTCCGTCTCCCGGCCGTTAAGCGCCGCATATTGAATGAAATGCACTTGTTTCGTTTCGTGATCGTACGCGATGATTTTCCGGCAGACAAACAGCATGCATTTTTCGAAATCTGTTTCTTTCGCGTGGCTCGGCACGGAAGGCTCAATCAAAGGAATCATGTCATAGCTCAGATAACCGACGGCCCCTCCCGAAAACGGGATATCAAGCTCGGGTGTTTTAATGCGGAAGCTTTCATTCATCCAATCAAGCACGGCTTTTAGTTCTCCGGCTTCAAACAGCGTATGCCCGTTTGGATCAGCGGCAGTGAATGTGTGATGACTCTCCTTAATCGTGATAAAAGGATCAAGGCCGATAAAAGAGTATCTCGACCAGCTTGACGACTCATCCTTGCTTTCTAAAAGATACGTAATGTTTCTGTCCAGTTTTTCAACCATCTGAATGGGTGTGATCGTGTCGACCGTAAAAGTCTCTGCGATTGGAATGGTGCGGTGTGTCAGACTGTCCTTTAAAAATAAAGAAACATCCGATTGTAAATTCATGATTCTCCTCCTTACGGTAAGGAGAATGAGATGAAGAGTGAGAGGAGTCTTGCGTATAAGAAATAAACCCAAAAGAAAGGCTTCTTTTGGGCAGAATAAAAACGTGTTTATCTCAGCTCAGCTAAACTCATTCTCTGCTACCCTATTCTAAACTCAACTGTTCAATATCTTACTTACCAGCTCTATACACACTCTTGTGTATTTCTAAGCTTTGTTTATCGTATTACATGTCAGTATTTTTTGTCAATGATAAATCCGGCCTTAACACAACGGCTTTTTCTAGATAGACATGCTTGATTTCATCCTGAGGCGTATCCGTCTGAACCGTCATCAGGACACGGATACACTTTTGCAGAGCGCCGGTAACATCCATTTCCTGCATGCACGTCACCGGGACGTACTGCCACCCGGAAAGGCGGCGGACCGCTTTTGCCGGAAATACGGAATGGATATCAGGCGTGGCGGATAACAGGATCTGTACAACGTCTTCCGGCTTGCATCCATTTTGTTCAATGATTTTTTCAAGCAGCTGCTGTGTTTTTTCTAAAATTTCTTGTTCGGTGTCTTGTTCCACCGTTGTTGCTCCGCGAATGCCGCGTATCATCATGCTGTTTCCTCCATTCGCCATTTGTTCAGCAAATTTTCGAGCTCATCTTTTGAAAGCATGCAGTCCCGCGCTTCGCCTAATTCTTTTAACACGATGAACTGTGTCATGCCTCCGCGCGTTTTTTTATCATTCATCATCCGGGCGGAAAGAACCGGCGTTTCAATATCTTGTCTGATGCTTCCCGGGTAGCCGAGCCCAATCAGCCATTGTGTGAGTTCTTTCCTGTTCATCTTGCAACCCGCAACCTGTTCACTCACGTAAAGGGCAAACTGCATGCCGAGGGCGACCGCATCTCCATGAGTAATCCGGCCGTAGCCGTATTCCGCCTCAACGGCATGGCCGAGCGTATGACCGAAATTCAGAAAAGCTCTTATCCCCTCTTCCTTTTCGTCCTCACGCACGACGGCCGATTTGATTGAAATTCCTTTATAAATCATTTCATTCAGATCAGCGCTTGTCAGTCCTTGCAACGTGTCAAACGTGAGAAGTTTTTCTAAAAAAGCATGATCGGCGATAAACGCGTGTTTGATCACTTCAGCCATGCCCGATCTCAGCTCTTGTTCCGGCAGGGTTTTCAGAAGCTCCGTATCGTAAATCACCGCTTTCGGCTGATAAAACGCGCCGATTAAGTTCTTTCCGAGTTTATGGTTGACGGCCACCTTGCCGCCGACCGCACTGTCATGGGCAAGCAGTGTCGTCGGCATTTGAATGAAATCAATTCCTCGCATAAATGTTGCTGCGCAAAAGCCGGCCAAATCACCCGTCACGCCGCCTCCGAAGGCGATCATACATGAGGAGCGGTCCATATGGAAAGCGATCGCTTCCGTTTGAATCCGTTCATACTCTTTTAGAGACTTCGCTTCTTCTCCACTTGGAACGATTACTTTTTTCACGGGCCATATTTCGCTTAATAGCCGGAACATCTCATCGCCGTAAAGCCGGTCAACTTCAGCATCGATGACGAGAAGGATCTTTGTCAGCGGCCTGTTCAGTGAAGACAAAAGAGCAGCGGCCTGTTTCCTTATGCCTTCACCGATATACACGGGATATGCGGAGGAAGCTGTCCGAACCTCAAGCTCTTTCATCAGAATTCCCTCGATAGTTTTTTCATGTTTTCAACATTTTCTTTAATACGGTCGATCTGGTCAAGCCCGAATTGTTCTACGACGGCATTTGCGATTTCCCAGGCCACTGCTGCTTCAGCCACTACGCTTGCTGCCGGAACCGCGCAGCTGTCTGAACGTTCAATGCTCGCTGTAAACGGTTCTTTCGTTTCAATGTCGACGCTTTTCAGCGGCTTATACAAAGTAGGGATCGGTTTCATAACGCCGCGGACGACAATCGGCATTCCCGTCGTCATACCGCCTTCTAATCCTCCGAGCCTGTTTGTGGCGCGTGTATAGCCTTTCTCTTCATCCCATACGATTTCATCATGAACTTCACTGCCGTTTTTGCCGGCCGCTTCAAAACCGATGCCGAACTCTACGCCTTTAAACGCGTTAATCGACAGAACGGCAGCAGCGAGCTTGCTGTCCAGCTTACGGTCATAGTGGACATAGCTTCCGACACCGACCGGCATACCTTCGACGATCACTTCAACGATTCCGCCGATCGAGTCGCCGTTTGCCTTCGCTTCATCAATGGCTGCCATCATTTGACGGCCTGCTTCTTCATCGTAGCATCTGACCGGTGATTCTTCCGTTACCCGTTTGAGATCCTCAATAGATGTGTAATCGGTTTTCTCTGCTTTTACGCTGCCGATTTGCAGGACATGTCCGGCGACTTTAATGCCAAGCTCCGCTAAAATCTTTTTAGCGACGGCTCCGGCGGCCACGCGAACCGTTGTCTCACGCGCGGAAGATCGTTCTAACACATTTCTCATATCGCGGTGATTATATTTAATAGCACCGTTCAAATCTGCGTGTCCCGGTCTCGGTCTTGAAATCTGGCGTTTCATTTCACTTTCTTCTTCTTCTGTAATCGGTGCGGCGCCCATGATTTTTGTCCAGTGAGTCCAATCTTTATTTTCTACAACGAGCGCGATGGGTGAACCGAGTGTCCGAGCATGCCGCACGCCGCTTGTGATCTTCGCTCTGTCCGTTTCAATCTGCATGCGGCGTCCGCGGCCGTGCCCTTTTTGACGTCTGGCAAGCTCAAAATTAATATCTTCTTCAGTTATATAAAGCCCCGCAGGCACACCTTCTATAATTGTCGTCAGCTGCGGACCGTGTGATTCTCCGGCTGTTAAGTATCTCATTTCTTTCTTCTCCCTTCATCGCATTAACGCTTTTAAGTAAAACTATACCACAAGTTTTCATTAAATGTCTTCTATCTTTTTTGATAAAAAAATGTATCAGTGCTCTCAAGGCCGAATTTTTCCGGGCTGAAAATCTGCTCTGTGCTTCCGACAAACAGAATTCCGTTCTTTTTCAGGCTGCCCGCCATTTTCACATACAGCTCTTCTTTTGCTTTTTCAGTAAAATAAATAAAGACGTTGCGGCAGACGATCAGATCAAAATCCTGTTCATAGCTGTCGGCGAGCAGGTTGTGCCGCTTAAACCGGATGTTTTTTTGAATCTCTTGTTTTACTTGATAACTGTTGTCAGCCTGCTTGGTGAAATAACGGCTTTTCACGGAAGCCGGCACCTCTTGCAGCGAGCGTTCCTGATAGATGCCCCGCTTGGCTTTGCTTAGCGCCTTTTCATCAATATCTGTAGCCAATATATCAAATCCGGCCAGCCCCGTCTGCTGATTGAGAATCATGGCCAAAGTATAGGGTTCCTCCCCTGTTGAACAGGCAGCACTCCATATTTTTAACGGTTTGTTATGCTTTATTAACGGAAGAATTGAGGTTTCAAGAATTTCCCACCGTTTATAATTTCGGTAAAATTCAGAAACATTGATTGTCATCCTGTCCAATGTTTCATTTAATAAAAGCTTGTCTTTCTCCAAAGCGGCGGCAAATTCCTGAAAATCTTTGAATCCCTTTTTTTCATAAAGGGACGTCAGCCGCCTTTTCATTTGTGCTTCTTTGTATAAAGATAAATCAACGCCGGTTATTTGTTTCCACTTGGTGATAAAAATGTCGTAAGGCTCCATTGCTTCTCTCCCAATCTCGCTGTCTTTTGTCCTAGTATAGCCTGTTTTCTTTCTAATTTGTACGATTTCAATAAAAAAATCAGCCCGCAGGCTGATTTGTGAGAAATGAAAAGACAGGGCAGCGCAGCCTCTGTCTTTCTTAAAATATGTAAACCTTTTCATAACAAGAGAAAAAGAAAGGCTGACGGCTTAGTACACCCAGTCGGCCATTAATTTTTGATACGGTACAAGCTCTTCCTGTTTGAAGAAAATGTCAATTTCCCGCTCAGCGCTTTCTAAGGAGTCTGAACCGTGAATGATATTTTTGCCGACAAACATGCCGTAGTCACCGCGGATCGTGCCCGGCAGTGCATCTTTCGGGTTCGTTTTTCCGATCAGCTGTCTTGTGATCTCTACTACATTTTCCCCTTCCCATACCATTGCAAATACGGGTCCTGATGTAATGAATTCCACAAGCTCGCCGAAAAACGGCTTCCCTTTATGTTCAGCATAATGGTTTTCAGCCATCTGTTCTGAAACTTGCATTAGCTTGGCTCCTGCCAATTGTAAGCCCTTACGCTCAAATCTGGATAAAATCTCTCCGATTAGCTGGCGCTGTACGCCGTCCGGTTTTACCATGATAAAAGTTTTTTCCATAAGATTCTCCACCCCATCATTATGTATAGGCTTTCAAGTTGCACACCGAAATCGTAACATCTTTCTGACAATTAATCAATCCAGGGCGGAGAATGTTCACATCTTGTTCGTAAAAGGAATTTAAAATTTCCGTTTGCCGATATATTTGGCGATGGCGGCCAATGATGAGCGCGCCCGTCCTCTCGGCAGTGTATTCAGTTTCTCAAACGCTTTTTTTAAGTACCTGTCACTGACGGCCATTGATTTTTCAATCGCGTCTGTGCGTTTAATATTTTCAATAATGGGGGCGAGCTGCTCCTGTGTTGTTTCACTGTTAATTAATTTCAGCTGATTTTTCAATTCAGGCTGACGGAGCGCGTACAAAACGGGCAGAGTGACATTTCCTTGCAGCAGATCCCCTCCGACCGGTTTTCCCAGTTCCTCTTCCGTTGAAGTGAAATCAAGAATGTCGTCAATAATCTGATAGGACATGCCCACGTAATAGCCGAACCAATATAATGCTTTGTGAATCTTCTCATCAGCTCCCGAAGCGATGGCGCCGAGCTGGCAGCTGACGGCAATGAGAAGAGCCGTTTTCCGTTTGATGCGGCGCAAATAGGTTCTGAGGTTTTGTTCCATATTGTATTTATCTCTGATCTGTTCAATTTCTCCGAGGCATACTTCTACGATGGTTTTGGACAGGATCCGGTGGGCTTTCGGCTCATCCAATCTCGTCATCATCTCAAGTGAGCCCGCAAGCATATAATCACCGGTATACATGGCGATACGGTTGTCCCACTTGGCTTTGATGGTCGGTTTTCCCCTCCGCAGCTCGGCGTCATCAATGACGTCGTCATGCACGAGGGACGCCATATGAATCATTTCCAGCGTCACCGCAACATATTTTATTTTATTAATGTCATAGTCGCCGAACATGCCGGAAAGCAATACGAAAACAGGGCGGATCCGCTTGCCTCCCGCCTGGAGCAGATGGAGCCCGGCTTCACTCAGCAAGGGATAGTCTGACCGCACCGTTTGCTCAAGCTCCCTTTCGATCACATCAATATCGTCATTTAAAAAAGAATAGGCCATTTTAAATTTCATATCATTCACCCAAACATCTGTATATTCATCATTTCCAACCGATATGCGTAGCGGCCACTCCGCCGGTAAACGAATGGTATTTGACATTCGTCAGGCCCGCTTCTTCAAACAGACGCGCAAGTTCTTTCATACCGGGAAATTCTCTTGCCGATTCTTGAAGCCAAGAATATTCTTTATAGCTCTTCGCAAACATTTTTCCGAAGAAAGGCATGATGTATTTAAAATATAGAAAATATGCCTGTCTGAATCCGAACATTTCCGGCTGGGATGTTTCCAGACATACGACCTGCCCGCCCGGTTTGACGACCCGCCGCATTTCTTTCAGCACGGTCAGATAGTCGGGAACGTTCCGCAGCCCGAAGCCGATGGTGACAAAATCAAAAGAATCATCAGCGAAAGGAAGCTCCATCGCATTTCCGTGCAAAAGCTCAATTTGGCTGTAACCGCCCTCTTTCACTTTTTTCTCGCCGATGCTCAGCATATTTTTGCTGAAATCCAGTCCTTTGATTTCGCCGCTTTTTCCGGCTGCTTCGGCGAGGGCAATCGTCCAGTCAGCCGTTCCGCAGCAGACATCAAGCGCTTTTGCGCCTTCTTTTACATTCATGATCTGCATCGTTTTATCGCGCCATTTTTTATGCTGCTGAAAACTGATAACAGAGTTCATTTGGTCATAATTTTTATAGATTTTTTCAAACACGCCGTGTACGCGCTGTTCTTTTGACTCCTGCATGTTGATTACCCTTCTTCCACTTTCTGATGATATGTTTTGTCCTGGCTGATCGCCTTAAGCCGGTTCAGCATTAGGTTTTGGATTGGTGAATTGAGCGGCAGCAGCGTTTCAATGCTTTGCTTTGCCTTTCGGAAGCTATCTTCCATTATGTCAGCCTTTGATTTCCCTGACTTTACAATATTGCCGATGACATCGAGAAATATAGCATTGCCGTTCATCAGCCGCTTATATACAAAAAAATCACTCGCCAGCTCTTTCCAGCGCGGAAGATTAAAGTGGTCTGACACTCTGTGAAACAGGGCCGCTTCCACAATCGCCATGCTTTCGATCAATTGATTCAAGTCATTGACAGACCGATCGTACAGACGGATTTTATGCTCATTGATTTCTTTAATTGCCGTAGCGAGCGTCCGAATCATATAGATATCCTTCATTTCAGATAAAAGCGAATAATACAGTCCGCTGAAATAGTCGCCGGCAAGCACGGTGAGCTGCCGGTTTTTATTTTCGTCTCGCTTTAACGCTCTGGCTGTTGTCACTTCATCGTGGGTATCAAGGGCGCTTTGGACAAGCATCGCAGTTACTATGTAATTTTCTCTGTCGTTGTTCTTAATGTCCGCCTCTTCAAACAAAGCGTGAAAAAGAAGAAGCTTATCCTCATCGATTTTAGGCGCGGAAATATGTTTCGCTAAATAAGGATGAGACAGCTTTTGTTTTAATTTCGTATTTAGATTCGCTAAAGTTCCGTAGATGTCTTGCAAAAATATCACCCTTGTCCCCAAATTCACATTTATTCTAATATGTATGAGATTTACTCGTCATTATTATACGCAGGTATCATTATAGCATAAAAAAAAGAAATTGGCTGTATTCTCCCGCCGTTTGCGGGCATTTGGCAAAAGCGGGAAACAGCCGGCTTATTTTTTTTCGCTGTTCATTTCTCCGTAAGCGGTCTGGATGAGGGCGTTGCCTCTCACTTTGATGGCAGAGGTATGCTCAGTAAACTGAGCGATAATCACTTCGCCTTTGTCCAGTTTTTCGGAATGGTGAAATTTCGTATCCGTTCCTCTCGTTAAACCGATGACGTTCACGCCGTCCTCGACCGCTTTAATGACGACAAAATCACTTGAATGCTTTGAATTCATATCTGCACCCTCTATCATTATTAATCCGCACGTTTAATATGTTCTAACACTTCGGAACGCGCCGCTGCGTCATCTTTAAAAATACCTCTTACAGCGGAAGTCACTGTTTTTGCGCCCGGCTTTCTTACGCCCCTCATCGTCATGCACATATGCTCAGCTTCGACGACAACCATGACGCCGTGGGGATCTAAGGTCTCTACGATGCTTTCTGCAATCGTTGAAGTAATGCGCTCCTGCAGCTGCGGGCGTTTTGAGACGGCTTCCACCGCCCGCGCCAATTTACTCAGGCCCGTCACTTTGCCGCCGCGCGGAATGTAGGCAATATGCGCTTTTCCGTAAAAAGGAACAAGGTGATGTTCACACATGGAATGAAACGCGATATCTTTTACAAGAACAAGCTCCTCATGGTCTTCTCCGAAAACGGTTTTAAAGTGTTCTTTCGGGTCTTCATTTAATCCCGAGAATACTTCCGCGTACATTTTTGCCACGCGTTTCGGCGTATCTAAAAGCCCTTCCCGGTCCGGATCTTCTCCAATCGCCTCTAAAATCTGGCGAACCGCCTGTTCAATCTGTTCTTTATTAACTTCTTTCATTGTCTGTGTCCTCCACCATTGAATACATTTAATTTCGATTCTAGCACATTTGCCGCGCCAAAAGCAAAACGAAAGTCCTGCCCGGTGACCGGGGCTGCTTAAATATGAAAAGCCCCTTTATCAAGGGGCTTTTCTGTGAAGAAACAAAGTGTATGTATCAGATGCATACACGATCTATATTCACAATTATTTTCCTGCAACAGCATCTTTAAGAGCTTTACCTGGTTTGAAAGCAGGTACTTTGCTTGCAGGGATTTCGATTTCTTCACCTGTTTGCGGGTTACGTCCTTTACGTGCAGAACGCTCGCGCACCTCAAAGTTACCGAAACCGATCAGTTGGATTTTATCACCGTTTTTAAGTGCATCTAAAATCGTATCAAAAACAGAATCAACTGCTTTTGTAGCGTCTTTTTTAGACAATTCGCTTGCTTCAGCAACCGCATTGATTAGTTCTGTCTTGTTCATGCCTTTCACCTCCTCCCAAAAGGGTATCAAATCAGCAGTTTATTATCATTTCTTCACAGTTCAGCCTGATTCTAAACCTGTCTGATAAAAAATCAAAGCAGGGAAGAACAGACAAGTAAACGGCTTTTCATAAGAAAACAGACACTTTGAGGAATGTTTGTCCAACAAAGTGAAGATTTTCTGTATGTAGAGTAACACATATAAAAAGCCATATCAAGCATTTTAAAGCCTCAATCCCTTGCTCGTCAAGGTTTTCACGTGTTTTACCGAACAAATATTCCTTTTTTTGCTTTTTTCCTCCTAATCCTTGATTGATTTCCAGTATCTAAAAAGAATAAAAAAAGACCCCCCGTTTCAGGAAGAGGTCCTTCAGCTTACAAAATAATGGCGATCAGGCCGCCTGAGCCTTCGTTAATAATTCTCTCCAGCGTTTCTTTCAGTTTGTATCTCGCATTTTCCGGCATGAGTGACAGTTTTGCGGAGATTCCTTCTCTTACGATAGAGCTCAATGATCTGCCGAAAATATCGGAATTCCAGATAGAAAGCGGATCATCTTCAAAGTCCTGCATTAAGTAGCGGACAAGCTCTTCACTTTGTTTTTCTGTCCCGATGATCGGTGCGAATTCACTTTCCACATCCACTTTGATCATATGAATGGACGGAGCGACCGCTTTCAGCCTTACTCCGAACCTTGATCCCTGCCTGATGATTTCCGGTTCATCAAGGCTCATATCGGTTAAGGCCGGGGCGGCAATGCCGTAGCCGGTCTGTTTCACCATTTTCAGCGCATCTGATACCTGATCATATTCTTTTTTCGCGTGGGCGAAGTCCTGCATTAATTCAAGCAGGTGGTCTTTCCCGCGGATTTCAACGCCGACCACTTCTTTTAAAATCTGGTCGTATAAATGATCCGGCGCATACAAATCAATTTCTGCGACACCCTGGCCAAGTTCGATTCCGGCCAATCCGGCGCTTTCAATAAATTCAAATTCACTGAAGTGGCCGACAACCCGGTCGACATCGCGCAGGCGTTTAATATCTTTTACGGTTTCTTTCACTGATTCCTGATAGCTCTCTCTGAGCCAATGATTTTCTTTCAGCACCATGACCCAGCTCGGAAGGTTGACATTGACTTCCAGCACAGGGAACTCGTAAAGCGCTTCTCTGAGGACGCTTAACACATCTGTTTCCCGCATGCTTTCAACACTCATGGCGAGGACAGGAATATCATATTTCGCGCTTAATTCAGCTCTGAGCGCTTCTGTTTCCGGGTGGTATGGTTTTACCGAGTTGATGACCATAATAAACGGTTTGCCGACTTCCTTCAGCTCGTCGATGACTCTTTCTTCCGCTTCCACGTAATCGCCCCGCGCAATATCGCCGATTGAGCCGTCTGTCGTAATGACGACCCCGATTGTGGAGTGTTCCTGGATGACTTTTCTCGTACCGATTTCCGCAGCCTCATGAAAGGGAATCGGTTCTTCGTACCAAGGTGTATTGATCATTCTCGGACCGTTTTCATCCTCATATCCCTTCGCCCCGGGAACCGTATATCCCACACAATCCACAAGACGGATGTTGACATCAAGCCCTTCCGCGACATGAACGGACATGGCTTGATTCGGGACAAATTTTGGTTCTGTGGTCATTATCGTTTTTCCTGCTGCGCTTTGCGGAAGCTCATCCTGCGCCCGCGCTCGGTCAGCCTCATTGCTGATATTCGGGAGCACCACAAGCTCCATAAATTTTTTAATGAATGTAGATTTCCCTGTACGGACAGCGCCAACGACTCCTAAGTATATATCGCCTCCTGTTCGTTCAGCGATATCCTTGAAAATATCGACCTTTTCCAAGTGATCCCCTCCCGGACTTCCTATCCTTATCATTTTTCATTCACCATTCTCCAATCAAATACAGGACACTATATGTGTATGACGTTGTCCTATTTCAATATGACATCTTTAGAAAATTTTCAGGCAGTCTTTTCTATCAAAATCAAAAAAACCTTTCTCCCTATTTGTATGCGCGGGAAAAAGGTTCATTCCTGTTTCGTTTGACTTTCTAAAAAAACGGGTTCCTGTTTTTCATTTACGGTGTATGTGACTGAAAAGGCCGGGACGAAAGGAGTCTCTTTCCATAAAATATCCTGAATTTCCGCGCCCGGTTTGATTTTCTTTTTGTTTTCCTTCAGGCAGCGGGCGAGATCGACGCGATAGTCGGCATAGATTTCTCCGTCAGCGCCGATTAAAAGCGGCAGAGACGTGCCTGAAACCGGACTTTTGACTGAAGGAGAGTCTTTCATGCCGAGCTTTTTTTCATTTAAAGTGAACAGCCCTTTTGAAACGGCGTCCTCATAGGGAGGATATGTATGCTTTTCCTGATACATTTTGACACGCAGCTTCATGTCGCGGATTGCTTCCGCCATTTGGAGATCGACCAGCTTGACGGTCGGCTTATTTTCCACATCGACAAGCACGTATTGGTACATTCCTCCGCTTTCATAAGCTGAGGCCGGCGGCTCCTCTATGTATCTGGGCGCGAGCCGCTTAAAATCTATCGGATATTTTTGATAGAGCGGTGTTTTCATATCTTTTGTCTGAATCGGCAGAAGTCCGCCGTTCGCCTTTTTAAATTCATCCACTGCCGCTTGCACCTGCTGAAGCTGATGTTTGTAAGATACTTTATTTTCAGTTTTTTTCGCTTCAGGGTACAGACAGCCGGACAGCAGAAGCACCGCCATTGCCGTTATGACGGCCATTTTTAACTTATGCATTCCGCGCCCCCTTTTTGCTTT
Source organism: Bacillus sp. JK62 (assembly GCF_053663455.1). Classification (NCBI taxonomy): domain Bacteria; kingdom Bacillati; phylum Bacillota; class Bacilli; order Caryophanales; family Bacillaceae; genus Bacillus; species Bacillus sp. JK62. The sequence continues at coordinate 714,438 of NZ_JBSJQA010000002.1, read as the reverse complement.
ATTCATTGACAGGCCCGCTGAAAACGACCATTAACACGATCAATCCCGAGATGACCATGCAGGCATAAGCGAGTGAAGAAACCGCTGCTTTTATCAGTTTGTTTTTCACTTTGTACCTGCTGACATAAATAGAGGCGACCGCAACAAACATTAATCCCATAGCACCAAGCGCAAACCACATTTTCATCAATGCCACACTCACGTTCGTGCCCCCCGTCCCATCATTGTAAGCGTTATATTTCATTTTAATATACAAATGTTGAAAAGATCAACAGGTTTTCCATCTATTGAAAAAACAAAAAAACTGAAGCAAAGAGGGGGACTTTGCTTCAGTCAAGTTGACTATATTCACCTGTACGTCTGAGATACACTCTCTTGGACTTCGATGCTATAGTATGCTTAGATGCGTACGTCTGCATCCTCTTCTGCCTAAATCAGCAAATGTTTTAAGCGATTTCAGCCGGAGAGTTCTGCGTTTTGGACTTTCGTCACTTCAGAATATGCTGACGGCATGTTATTGTCACTTCACCCGGTTTTCGAATGTGTTGACCAAGTCTTCCATCTCATGGGTTTTCACTCTGGCCATTAAGGATTCTACGGCCGTTTCTACCTTCTGCCCGTTAAATAATACTTGGTGAAGCGCTTCTGTGATCGGCATTTTCACCTGATATTTTTGAGACAGCTGATACGCAGCTTTCGTCGTCCGCACGCCTTCAACAACCATCCCCATCTTATCCAGGACAGCTTCCAGCTTGTATCCTTTGCCGAGCAGGTTGCCGGCGCGCCAGTTTCGGGAATGAACGCTTGTACACGTCACGATTAAATCGCCTACGCCGGTCAGGCCGGAAAAGGTGAGCGGATTTCCGCCCATCTTTGTGCCGAGTCTGGCGATTTCAGCAAGACCTCGGGTGATTAAGGCCGCTTTTGCATTATCTCCGTATCCCAATCCATCTGTAATCCCCGCTGCAAGAGCGATGATATTCTTTAACGCTCCCCCTATTTCAACACCGATCATATCCGGATTGGTATAGACGCGGAAATGCTGGTTCATGAATAAATCCTGAACCGCTTCTGCAGCCTTGATATTTTTTGAAGATGATGTAACAGTCGTCGGGTGTCTTAATCCGACTTCCTCAGCGTGGCTCGGCCCTGAAAGCACGACGATGTCTTTTCTGTACTCCTCAGGCAGCTCCTCTTCCATTAATTCTGAAATGCGGAGAAGCGAATCCGGCTCAATTCCCTTGCTGACATGAACAAAAATCGATTGTTTCGGGATGTACGGCAGAGCCTTTTTCAGCACTTCCCGAATGGCTTTTGTCGGAACTGCCACAATGATGAAGTCAGCTCCTTTTAAAGCCTCGCTTAAATCGGCTGTCCCGATGATAGAACTTGATAGCTCCACACCCGGCAGGTAATCTTTGTTTTCATGCAGTTCGTTGATTTGATCGATCAATTCGGCACGGTGTCCCCACATCATAACTTGATGTCCGTTATCAGCCAGCACTAAAGAAAGTGCAGTGCCCCAGCTTCCCGCTCCAAGCATTGCCACTTTTTTCATCTCTGTATCACACCTTTTTATTTTCTTGCTCTTGCAAATATTTTAATTGGCGTACCTTCAAATCCGAAAGCGTCCCGGATTCGGTTTTCTAAAAAGCGTTCATAAGAAAAATGCATCAGTTCCGGATCGTTGACAAAAACAACGAAGCTCGGCGGCTTAACAGCGACTTGAGTCGCATAATAAATTTTCAGACGGGAGCCGTTGTGCGTCGGAGTCGGATTCATGGCGACCGCATCCATGATGACATCATTTAAGACATTTGTCTGCACGCGGAGAGAGTGGTTTTCACTCGCTTTAATAATCGCAGGCATGAGTGTATGAATCCGCTTTGTCGTCAGTGCCGACATAAACAGCACCGGCGCATAATCGAGAAATTGGAAATGCTCCCGAATATTCTGTTCAAATTCTTTCATCGTGCGCTCGTCCTTATCAACGGCATCCCATTTGTTTACGATAATGACGACGGCTTTCCCGGCTTCATGGGCGTATCCGGCGATCCGCTTGTCCTGCTCAAGGATGCCTTCTTCTGCATTCAGCACAACGCCGACGACGTCTGAGCGGTCAATGGCTTTTAACGCCCGCAGCACACTGTATTTTTCTGTTGTTTCATATACTTTACCCTTTTTTCTCATTCCCGCCGTGTCAACGATTACAAATTCCTGCTGATTGTAAGTGAACGCCGTATCTACAGCGTCTCTAGTCGTTCCGGCTACGTTGCTCACGATAACCCGCTCTTCGCCGAGCATCGCATTGACAAGGGATGATTTTCCGACATTCGGGCGGCCGATCAGGCAGAATTGAACGACATCATCACTGTACTTCGTCTCCGGAATGTTTTTAAAATGCTCGGCACAAGCATCGAGCAAATCTCCCAATCCTAAACCGTGTGTGCCCGAAATCGGATACGGTTCTCCAAAGCCGAGCGCATAAAAGTCATAGATGTTCGCTCTCATTTCGGTATTATCTAATTTATTAACGGCTAATACGACCGGTTTTTTCGTCCGGTACAGTATTTTTGCCACTTCTTCATCCGCAGACGTCACACCTTCGCGGCCGTTCACCATAAAGATGATCACATCAGCCTCGTCCATGGCGATTTCAGCCTGCTGGCGGATCTGTGTCAGAAACGGTTCGTCTCCGATATCAATTCCGCCCGTATCAATCAGGTTAAAATCATAATTCAGCCATTCCGCCGAACTGTATATCCGGTCCCGCGTCACTCCGGGGGTATCTTCTACTATTGAAATTCTTTCACCCGCAATCCGGTTAAAGATTGTGGATTTTCCCACATTCGGTCTTCCGACAATGGCTACGACAGGTTTACCCATAGTACCCTTCCTTTCAATCCAGCCGCTTACATTTTCACAAAAAATTGTTCAACCGGTTATTAAAAATCATCTTCGCTATGAAAAGAACCCTTCAAACAGAAGGGCTTAACTCATTTATTATATCAGTTTTCACTGAGATCACAATGTATTCTTCAAAATGTTTCGCATTCATGTAACAGTCTCCGTCTGTTTTCAAGACATTTTTGTCGCTCCTTTGCCCTGCTTTTTGCTTTTTTGGCTGATGCGCGCCGCAAGCTGTTCATATGTAGTCAGCCCGACGAGAAGAATCACTCCCGCCGAACAGCCTGAAAGCCATTTATAATCACCGACGGCTGCTGCACCCGCAATGTTGCGGATGACCGCAGCATACAATAACTCCCCCTGGCACATGCCGAGAACAAAAAGACAAAGCCTCTCAGGGAATCGCCCCTCAACAGAAAGCGTAATAACGGTAAGCAGTATAACCGCCGCCCATTCAGGTTTTATGATAAACCAAACAGGGTCATATAATGCAAAAAGAAAAATAAAGCCGTATGCCGCAGACGCCGTCAGATGAATCACAATATGACGGAGCCGTTTATGCATGCCGAGGCTTCCCGCATAAACAAATGCCGCAGCAAAAAACATGACATATGCCGCGTTCAGCGTAAAATAAGCCGTTATCTGATGTATGCTTGCCATCATATTAGTCAAAATAAAGACTGATACGTAAAACCGGCTTTTTGTTTTGGCAAAAATAAAAGTCGCAAGTATCCATAAAAACCACATTGACCAGTAATAATAAAACGGTTCCATAATCGCTCCTCCTCTGACCAGTATGGAGCGGGAACGCATTTTTTAAACCAATTATGCCTGAAAGGAGCGGATAAGGATGGGAAAAGACAGACAGGAGAAAAAACTGAAAGCCTCCCGCCGGGTGGAATCTGATCGCGATGATTCGATTCACCATAAAGGAGCGACAAGCCTTGAGCAAAACGGGGAATTCCGAAAAAGAAAATCGTAAAAAACAGAAAAAGGCATGCGGGTTCGCATGCCTTTTAACGTCTGCTGAAACGGGACGTGTCAACTCCCCGTTCAGAAAGCCAGTGATGTGTGCCACCTTTTATGACCAAAGGCGCCTTTTGCAATTGGGCAACCGATTGGCATCCGAGGGCGGTCATAATCATTTTCAGCTCTTGTAAAAGCGCCGTCATCTCGTCAAACAGCCCCTCCTCTCCTTTGGAGGTGAGAGCTTTCAGGAAAGTGCCTGCCATTCCCGCGCCAGAAGCGCCGAGGGCAATCGATTTGGCGACATCCAGGGCACTTTGCAGCCCGCCGGATGCGATAATTGATTGATCAGCGGAGAGCGAGTGGATTTCCGCTAAGCTTGCGGCAGTGGAAATTCCCCACGTATTAAAAAATTGAAGCGCCTTCTCTCTGCGCATATTTTCAATCTTAGAGAAATTTGTACCGCCGTATCCGCCGGCATCAACTGCTGCCGCGCCGGCATCAAATAACTGCCGTGCCGATTCCCTGCTCATTCCGAAGCCGACTTCTTTGACAAAAACGGGAACTCCCGCTTCCGCCGCAATCCGCTCAATACGGCCGAGAGCGCCGGTAAAGCTTCTGTCTCCCTCTGGCATGACGATCTCCTGAATCACATTTAAATGAATCTGGAGGGCATCCGCTTGAATCATATCAATTGCCCTTTTCGCCTGCTCGGCATCCGCCTCGCTGCCTAAATTGGCAAATATCAGCCCGTCCGGATTCTCTTTTCTGACGATCTCGTAAGAATACCGTTCGGAGGGATCTTTTAAAGCCGACATTTGCGAACCGACAGCCAGCGGCATGCCGGCTTTGCGCGCGGCTCTTGCCAGCGATCTGTTAATTTCGTATGTAAGCTGTCCGCCGCCGCCTGTCATCGCATTGATAAAAATCGGCGAACTGCTTGTGAGTCCGCCGATTTTCGTTGATATATCCACTTTTTCCAATGCTAGGTTCGGTAGGCTGACATGAACAAACGTAATATCATCAAGCCCCGTTTCCCGGTTTTGACCGGTAGACAGCGCATGATTTATATGTTCTCTTTTTCGTTCTGCTCGTGTCACGTTTTATCACCAATTTATTTTAATTTATTAAGCTTGTCTCCGATTAAATCGCCAAGCTGGAAGCCGGTGCTCGGCTCTTCTTTCGCCTGGTATTGACGGAAGTCCTCCTGATCGGCTTTCGGCGCTTCTTCAAGCTCACGCATGCTTAAGGAAATGCGCTCTTCGCTTTCGTTCACGTCAAGCACTTTCACTTTAACAGTCTGTCCTTCTTCAAGCACTTCATGCGGCGTTCCGATATGTTTATTGGAAATTTGCGAAATGTGCACAAGTCCTTCCACGCCCGGAAGAATTTCAACGAAGGCGCCGAAGCTTACAAGGCGCTGCACTTTTCCTTCAAGCACATCTCCCTGTTTTACCTTTTCGCCGATCTGGCTCCAAGGTCCCGGCAGCGTTTCTTTAATAGATAAAGAAATACGCTCGTTATCGCGGTCTACGGACAGTACTTTCACTTTTACGTCCTGACCTTCTTCCACCACGTCAGACGGTTTTTCGACGTGTGAATGAGACAGCTGCGAAATATGAACAAGCCCGTCAATTCCGCCGATGTCGACAAATGCGCCGAAATCAGTCAGACGCTGCACTTTTCCTTCAAGCACGCTTCCAACTTCAAGCGTTTGGAGAAAATCATGCTTTTTGGCTGTCTGTTCTTTTTCCACTACAGCCCGGTGCGACAGAATCACCCGGTTTTTATCACGATCGAGTTCAACGACGATAAGAGAGAGGGTTTTCCCTTTATAGTCAGTGAAATCCTCGACGAAATGAGCTTCGACAAGTGATGCGGGAATGAAGCCGCGAACGCCGATATCAACGACGAGACCGCCTTTCACCACATCTTTCACTTCAGCTTCAAACACTTCTTTTGTGTCGAATTTTTTTTCAAGGTCTTCCCAAGCGCGGTCAGCATCAACGGCACGTTTAGATAAAATCAAAGCATCGTCTTCCACTTTTGTTACTTTCAGGTCAAGCTCGTCGTCAACTTTTACGACATCCGATGCTTTCTCTACATGAAGACTTGATAATTCACTGATTGGAATGATTCCGGACTGTTTGACATTGACAATTTCGACATCTACATGCTTGTCCTCTACCTTTGTCACAATCCCTTTTACTACATCTCCAACCTCTGGCACTTGAACATCAATTTGATTCATTTCCTCTGTCATTTGAATAACCTCCTTGGTCCAAACCTACACAGCTTAATTAATACGGTTTGAAAGCTGAACATGTGAATGTCCGCTTTTCAGCCGAATATGTATTAAAGAATCATCCAAAAAAGATTTTGAATGATCAATAAAAAGTTTTATTAGTATTAACTTCTAATAAAAGGACTGGTTTGTCAAGCAATAACATCTTGTCTTTTGAAAAAAATTAAAAAGCGCTCCGCCCGAAGTTAACGTGATTTCTGTTCGACGATCTCCAGAATTTTCCCTGCGACTTCGGCAATGCTGAATGACGTCGTATCGATTTCAATCGCGTCTTCCGCTTTGCGCAGCGGGGAAACTTCCCTCTCTGAATCGAGTTTGTCGCGTCTGGCAATTTCTTCAATGAGCGTCTCGTAATTCACGTCATAGCCTTTTTTCTTATTCTCTTCATATCGGCGCTTCGCTCTTTCCTCTACGGACGCGAGCAGAAAAATTTTCACTTCGGCATCAGGCAGCACGTGAGTACCGATATCACGGCCGTCCATGACGACACCGCCTTTTTGTCCGAGCTGCTGCTGTCTTTTAACCATTTCTTCTCTGACGCCTTTATGCTTGGCGGCGATGGATACTTGGTTGCTGACTTCGTCTTTTCGGATTTCTTCTGTCACATCTTCTCCGTTTACGAGAACGATTTGTCCTTCCGGAGCGGATACAAGCTCAATTTCCGTGCGCTTCAAAAGCTCTGTAAGCGCGGCTTCATCGGTTAAATCGGCATTCTGCTTGAGCGCCGTATATGTAATGGCACGATACATCGCCCCTGTATCAATGTACACATATGATTTTTTCTCAGCCACTATTTTAGCAACGGTGCTTTTTCCGGCAGCGGCCGGCCCGTCGATCGCAATTGATAATTTCTTGTCCATAATCTCTCTCCTTGCTCTTTACTCCTCTATGGATTGTATCATGAACTGCCGGAAAAGGGGCGAAAAAATTCAGCAGATTTACCGCTTTACCGTTTCAATCCATTCTTTTTTCTCCATTTTATCAACTCCCTCATATTTCACGGTTTTCGAAATATAAGGTTCAATAGGCTGATAATGAAGCAAAAACTGCACCGCGCCCAAAATGATAAGCTGAATGCAGACCAATTTGACCAGCAGACGTTCAAACGTTTTCATACACGCGCACCTCCATTAGGATTAGTATGGAAAAGTGCGCTGCTGTTTATTCCGACAGACTGTTTCTTCTCTGCTGCAGCTGCGCGCGCATACAATATTGGAGTAAAAGCTGCTGCGCTGCGGGGCCGATTTCTGTAAATTCAAGCGTCATTTTTTGTTTATCCGCCTTTTCATCATAAAAAATCCGCTGGGTAAGAGCCTCAGCCGTTATATCCGCCTCCTTTTCCTTGCCGGGAAGAGAAAATGAGACATACAGCTTTTCACCTGGTTCCGCGGAAATATGCTCAGGCATCACAACAGCGATTCCGCCGGCGCTGATATTAGAGGAAACCGTTTGGAAAGCGGTTTTTTTCGCTTCCATTTTGACAGATACATCCAATACTGCTTCTGCACGGACGTATCGGCGTCTTTGAATCCGCTTCATTTCCTTCTGAGGGGGGATGTCCAATCCGATCATCGGGATGGGTTCTTTTTTCTTTCCTTTGATTATGCTTTTAAATTGATACGGTACTTGGCCATTCCCCATAAATTCCGCTGTTATTTCCAATCCTTTATGCAAAAAGACCGTCCGTCCCGAATCCAGATCGACGGGATATGAGATATGGAGTTCGCCGTTTTCAACGCTTACTGCTTTGCTCCTCGCTTTTTTGGGCTCATTGTTCTCTATGTATTCAATCCAAATATAATCTCCGACAGCTATCATGGGCCTTCACTCTTTCATTATTTATGCTTTTATTAAAGCATGTAATGAAAAAAAGGAAAAGACTTTTAGTCCTTTCCTCCTTTATTTTTATAGGTCTTTATATATAGGCTCTGCACTTTTTAATTTTTCTATTTTTTCCTCTTTTCCGTCGTCCGCATTAATGAACATTTGATACGTGTCTTTCCCGATCGTCCCGAGCATTTCGTAGCAAAGCACTTCCTGACCGAGTTCATTCGTGATCAGCGCCTGCCGGGTCTCCCTCACTTCAACATTTTTATTCAGCTTCGCTTTCGCTTCATCAGCTGACAAAGCGGGAGCCGGAATCGTTCTCGTGCGGTGCGCCGCCAGGTAATCACGCGCGGAAAAACCGACGACTTCACCATCATCCAGCGCCACTTTCATTCGGATGGCTTCCGGATAAATGCGGACGTTTTTCTCCACGGGAATAAAAGAAAAGACGCCGATGTTATTATATTGCGCGCTTTCATCAATTTCGAGGCCTTTTGTTTCATATCCGTTTTTCTTTAAAAACGCGACGGCCCGGTTAGATGCTTCATTGAGGCTGATCTTTTGTTTCTTCACGCCCCGTTTTTGAATCAAATAGACAGGATGTCCCCCTTTTTGGGTAATATCCATATAGATAAAAGATTTGTGATCCGCGTCATTCATGCGGATACTGTATACATCCCGATTCGTCTTCCGGCCGCTTTTGACCACTTTAATGGAATAATTATGATCAGGCGCAAACCGTTCCGCGATTTTTACCGCTTCTTTTTCCGTAATTTGTTTTCCTTTCAGATGCGTAAAACCTTTTCGTTCTGTATTTGCGCTTGTAAACGTAGGGCTGGTACTGTCTTCAGAAAAAGCGCCTACATTTTTTTCGACTGTTTTAAAGCTGTCGACGATCGTATTATCGCTTTGTTTTTTGTCAGAGGCGAGCGCCATTTCAACATCCATCCACCGTAAATTTTTGCTCATGACGAGATGCTGAACGCTGCGGAGCTGGTTTTGAATGTTCTCCGCCTGTTTGTACAGGCTGTTCAGTGTTGTATATTCTTTCTTATCAAGCGGTTTTTGGTCTAAATCCCGGACGGATGTTTTATAGCTGAAATCTCCTATATTGGATAAAAACTCCTCCGTCTTATTAAAAGGCATGAGAGTCAGGGGCAGCTGGCTCACATTGTTATGTGCTTCAGATGTAATTCTCCATACATCAATGAGCGCCGGAGACAGAGATTTTTTACTGTTCATTGCAAGCGTCGTCCCGATTTTGTCGTGAAGCTGATCAACATGGTACGTCAGTTCATGAAAAGCCCTCTGATAATTATTTTCCGCGTGCAGAAGGACCGCATCTTTTTCCTGATGCTCTTTATATCCCCAGTATCCGGTTGCGGCGATCGCGACACCGAGAACAGCGATAATGATTCCTCTAATCATGTTAACACCTCATTTTGCGTACTTTTACTCACAGAAAATGTGCTTTCCGATTCTTTTAATCTGCGGACGTCCCCAAATCCATTTGCTTGTCGCCGTATCAGGATTGAAATAATAAAGCGCGTTTTCAGAAGGGTCCCATCCGTTGATCGCATCAAGAACCGCTTCTTTTGCTCTTTCATTCGGCTGCATGTATATTTGGCCGTCGGCAACGGCGGTAAACGCGAGCGGTTCGAAAATGACGCCGGCCACCGTATTCGGAAATAACGGGCTTTTAATACGGTTTAAAATAACCGCGGCGATGGCAACCTGTCCTTCAAACGGCTCACCGCGCGCTTCCCCGTACACAGCCTGCGCCAGAAGATTGATGTCGTTGTTTGAGAAACCGCCAGGCATATTGGCCGCTGTCGTATTTTGCTTTTGATTTGACTGACCGCCTGTATTGTTTTGCGGCTTTTGAGCAGGCTTATTCGTTCCCGCCGGCTTCTGCGCTCCGGCTCTCGGTTTTGTTTGGTTTTCCAATGGGACGTTGCCATAATGAGTGAACGTATTCCCTTTTTGGATCTGCTCCATTACATATTCACGGTAATATTTTGATTTTGAAATCAGCACCTGTTTGGTTTTCGCCCCGACGAGGCCGTCAACCGGCTTCATGCCGAATTTCTCCTGAAAATTTCTCACGGCCCAGTATGTGGTCCAGCCGTAAACACCATCGATTTTCCCGTTATAAAATCCGTTATATTGAAGACGGGCCTGCAATTCTATAACATCATCACCCGTCGCGCCTCTTTGAATCACTTGATTTGAAAACGCATGAACCGTTTCATGATGATCGAAGAAAGCGGCGGCGAAAGAAAATAGAATGAGACATGCCATAAAGGCTCCTTTGCACTTCATCTCTTCAAGCCTCCTACTGCAAAATTTAAAGTGTACCCGTATTGTCTGTCACGCGGATATTTTTATACACCGTTTCCTTCTTATCCCTCATCAAGGCATAAAAAAAGAAACCGCACGCGATGCGCGGTTTCTTCACACTTGGATCATATTGACGGAGCGTGCTTTTTTTGCCTTTCGCAGCCCGAACCACCATAAAAACAGCATAAACGGCAGCATATAATATACCCAATGATTGAGGGCGGTAAGAATAAAATCGTACGAACCGTGCAGACATGAAGGGACGGCCAGCGAAATCACAAGCCATTTGACACGGGCTTTTTTCTGCGAAAAGCGGGCTTTTCCGAGATAAAACCCCATAATCACTCCGATCAGCGCATGGCAGGAGACCGGCAGAAGCGCCCTTATGAAAGCATGCTCAACGCCGTGGCCGAATAAATACAGAATATTTTCAAGCGTGGCAAAGCCTAAAGACACACTGGCCCCGTAAACGATTCCGTCATAATGCTCATCAAAATGAGCATGCGGGTACACACTGATCATCAGAACGAACCATTTCACCGATTCTTCCAAAAATCCCGAAGACAAAAACGAAACGAAAAAGCTTCCTCCCCCCACATGCTCTTTTTCAAAAACATATTGGATAAACATGGTCGGAAACACAAGGACAACCCCGAGAAAAAAAGACCTCAGCACCATATGTACGGGTTCATTGTCATACTGATCTTTTAAATAAAAATAGCTTAACAGCGCAATGCCGGGAGCAATTCCTGCAGAGATGATTGCAAACATCAGGCAACCTCTTTCCTTTATATTCCTATATCTATGGTACCATGTTGTTCATATTTTTACATCTTTCAATTTTTTTAAAAAAGAGCATATGAATGATCATATGCTCTCTGCACCCAGCCGTTTTGATATTTCATTTGCGATCAAGCCGCCGTGAAAACGGCCGTTCTCGATAAAAATTTCATTGGCGTTATTTCCAGCCGCAATGACTCCGGCGATAAAAACACCGTCAACATTTGTTTCCATCGTTTCTTCCCGGAAAAACGGCCGGCCTGATTCCGCATCAATCCGCACACCGATTTTTTCGAGGAAACCGTGATCGGGATGGTATCCCGTCATGGCAAATACGAAATCGTTTTTCAGCCGGACCGTCTCATTTCGGCCGGAGCGGAAAATGATTTCATCTTCCGTCACTTCTTCAAGACAAGCGCCGAATTCCATCCGGATTGTGCCGTTTCTGACAAGGGCCTCAAACTCAGGCAGAATCCACGGCTTGATGCTCGGGGAGTACTCATGTCCTCTGTAGAGCACCGTGACGCGCGCACCGGACTTCACGAGTTCCAAAGCCGCGTCCACACTTGAGTTTTTCCCGCCGATCACAGCAACATCTTTATCAAAATAAGGATGGCCTTCTTTAAAGTAATGAAATACCTTAGGAAGCCCTTCACCCGGTATGTTCATATAATTTGGATGATCATAATATCCTGTCGCAATGATACAAAACGGAGTGAGGTAGCGGTCTTTTGACGTTTCTACAAGAAAACGGCCGTCTTCCTGTTTCGTTACGCGCTCCACCGTTTCAAAGGCGTTTACGCGCAGCTCTTTTCTTCTGACAACCTCTCTGTAATAAGAGAGAGCCTGTATTCGGACCGGTTTTCTGTTTTCCGTAATAAAGGCGATATCGCCGATCTCCAATTTTTCACTTGAACTGAAAAAAGTTTGGTGGGTCGGATAGTTATAAATGCTGTTTACGACATTCCCTTTTTCGATCACAAGCGCGTTCACGCCAATTTGCTTCAGATGTATAGCCGCCGATAATCCGCAAGGACCTCCGCCTATTATAATTGCTTTTTCTTCTGTCATGTCCTTCAACTCCTGCGATTGGCATTTCCATCATAAGTTTCCACTCATATAAAAAATCTCCTATATTATCATAGGAGATTTTTTTTGTTTATGCAAACGATTGGTTTATATCCAGCCTCTGAAACGCGAAGCCTCAGCCATTTTCCGCACGCCGACCATGTAAGCCGCAAGCCTCATGTCAATCCGGCGGTTTTGGGACATTTCATAAATATTATTAAACGATTTTATCATCATATTTTCCAGTTTTTCCTCGACTTCTTCTTCACTCCAGTAGAAGCCCTGGTTGTTTTGAACCCATTCGAAATAAGAAACCGTTACACCGCCGGCGCTCGCCAGAACATCGGGAACCAGCAGCGTTCCTTTGTCTGTCAGGATTTTCGTTCCTTCCAGTGTCGTCGGTCCGTTTGCCGCTTCTACCACAATTTTCGCTTTGATGCGGTCAGCGTTTTCTTCTGTAATTTGGTTTTCGATCGCCGCCGGGACAAGTATATCACAGTCCAGCTCAAGCAGCTCCTGATTCGTAATGGTGTCATTGAAAAGCTTCGTCACCGTTCCGAAGCTGTCTCTGCGGTCAAGCAGATAATCAATATCAAGACCGTCCGGATCGTAAAGGCCTCCGTACGCGTCAGAAATTCCGACAACTTTCGCGCCGGCGTCATGCATAAACTTGGCCAGATAGCTGCCCGCATTTCCGAAACCTTGTACGACGACGCGCGCGTTCTGAATATCGAGACCTTTTTTCTTGGCCGCTTCTTTTATGCAGATGGTGACGCCTTTTGCCGTCGCTGATTCCCTGCCGTGGGATCCGCCGAGTACAAGCGGTTTTCCCGTAATAAAGCCGGGTGAGTTAAATTCATCAATTCTTGAATATTCATCCATCATCCAAGCCATAATCTGTGAGTTTGTAAATACGTCAGGTGCCGGGACGTCTTTAGTCGGTCCGACAATCTGACTGATTGCTCTTACATATCCCCTGCTCAGCCTTTCAAGCTCTCTGAATGACATATTTCTCGGATCACAAACAATTCCGCCTTTACCACCGCCATAAGGAAGATCAATAATTCCGCATTTTAAACTCATCCAGATGGAAAGTGCTTTCACCTCTTTTTCAGTTACATTCGGGTGAAAACGAATGCCGCCTTTTGTCGGACCTACGGAATCATTGTGCTGCGCACGATAGCCTGTAAATATTTTCACAGACCCGTCATCCATCCGAACAGGAATTTTAACCGTTAATAATCTGAGCGGCTCTTTCAGCAGTTCATACACTTCTTCTGGATACCCCAATTTTTCCAGAGCTTTATGTATTACGGTTTGGGTTGATTTTAATACATCATGTTTGTCTTCTTCATTATGACCGGTGAATCGATCGGCTGCCATTTGAGTTAACCTCCTAAAATCTTCTGTTTCTCTCATGCTCCCTTTCAGTGACTAGTATACACCTTCAATATCTCCGTGCATAGAAGAAAGACAATGATTTTTCCATTATTTCGCTTAAAAAAAGACGGCCGCTGAAAACAGCTGCCGTTTCAAATCTTTTTTATGAAAAATGTTTCTGGATGGTCTCCACAGCATTGCCGTCCATGATGAGTTTTCCGTACTCATGGAGCCTGTAAATCGTAATCGTCGCCGGGTGTCCGTATTCAGCCAGCACCGCGATGACACCTTCGGCGGAACGGGAGCCGAGGTCTTCAAGGCTTACATAGTATTGGTTCTCATAGTGGTAGACGGTGCCGCCGGTAATCCCGATTCGGTGAAGGCTTCCGGCTAGCTGAATGATATCTTCAAACGAATGGAACTGATAAATAATATCCGGGCTTTCGTCAAGTTTGACCTGCATCTCGATATAATCATCGTCATATTCGTCATCTTCTGCGTCCGCGTCATGATTTTTCGTTACAATCACAACCATACCTTGTGCCTGAAGAGAATATACTTCCACCGCGATCGGACCATTCGCTTCAAAGCCGAGCTCTGTATTTGCTTCATTCATCATATCTTTAAATAACTGGTGGACTTTAAACGAGTCCTTCCAGAGGTCTTCTTTTGTCAGTCCCCGATCAGTCAGATCGTCGAGGGTTAAAAAGATTTTAATCTTATTATAGTTCAGACGCTCAAGCCGCATAATGTTCCCTCCTGCCTCTTCTTGCACACAAATCATATAACACAGTATATGAATAAATGAGTCATAGGTTCTTAATTTGTTATCAGTTTACACCGTGTACAGCGGGAAGACAAGCAGAATGCCGTTTTTTATCACCGCGGCCGGGTTTGTTTCAGGAAAACGGCTCATCCGGTCCGCACAGCGTAATCATATGCGTCTCCGGCTTCGCCCCGAGCCTCAGCGGAACTTTTGTCGTCCCGTAGCCGTTGCTGATCAGGTAATGCGCTTTTTTTACCGTTCCCGTCCCGCCCAATTCATACGGCCCGAACCGGCCGAAACGGATTTGGCCGCCATGCGTATGGCCGCTGAACACAGCGTCAATCCCGTCTGACTCCCTCATCTGCTCATGGATGTCAGGATTATGGCAAAGCAGGAGGTTTACTTTGTCAGCATCCGTATATCTGATTGCAGATTCGTAATCATCCATCATCATTCTGATATCATCCACCCCGCAGATCGTAACGGTTTCCCCTTTATAAGCAAACTGAACCGATTCATTTCTCAGCGGAATCACTTTGTATGCCCGTAAAAGTGAGAGCAATTTTTGCTGGCTGACCTCGTAATCATTATTTCCCCACACATAAATGACAGGCGCGAGAGCCGTCAGACGTTTGATGTTTTCTTCAATTCTGGCGTAAGGAACTCCGCCCTCCGCCAAATCACCGCCGAGCAAAACGGCATCCGGCTTATAAACTGCCGCTTCGCGGAGAAGCTTTTCATCAATTAAACGGCGGTGCACGTCAGATATAAAGAAGATGGTGAGCGGCTTCATCCCTTTCATTTTATCAAGCGTAAATGTATGTGTTTTCAAATGGCTGCCGTTTGCCGTTTTGTACATGACGGCCGCCATAACCGCAGCCGCTCCCGCCAATGTGCCGAGAATTCCCGCTGTAAGCTTCATAAACGCACTCTCCATTCTGTCATTGTCTTACATTAGACGGACAAACAAAAAAAGACGTTTCTATCCTTTCCGGAAAACGCCTCATTTTATTTGCTTTCAAAATAAAGATTGATATCATACCGATGTTTCATCAAGTGAAAAACAGATTCTCTCGCCCTCCATTTTTCAGGCTGGGGCCATAAATCCGTGCTTTTTTGGATAATTTCACATCTCAGTTTATGAAATTCACCCTCAGCTTTTTCTTCCTTTTTTTTAAAATAATAAGAAGTGCAGTACGCAAAAGCGGAAGCCATAATCCAGCACAAATAAACCGTATGGCCTAATATTTCCTGCAGAATCAGCTGCGGAGAGGCTTGGGGGGCATTAAAGCTTTTAAACATCAGCAGTATACACATCAGGGAAAAACAAACGAGGGACGCCCACTGCCATCTTCGGCATTGTGCGGCATAATTTTCGTATTTTAATTTCCGTTTCACCAGCGCCTGAAGCATTTGTTTCGTCGGTCCGTCAGCAAATCGGTCTAATTGCTTCCATAAAGAATCCATGCGCTTCACACCTTGTCCGTTTTCATTGGTACACTATATGAAAAACACGGTGAAAACATGCATTTATTTTAATCAGACAGCGGAATGTTCAGAACCTGGCCGGTGTACACGTCGTTTCCGTTTAATCCGTTGTAGCTGCGGATTTTCTCTTCGCCCGCCCGGCTTTTATAATATTTCATTGAAATACGGTAAAGCGTTTCTTTCGGCTGTACAGTATGCTGTACGGTCCGCACTTTTTTCGGGACAGTCCCGGCTTGATCACTCGCGGCAGCCGGAGCCGCTTTTTCACGGACAGCCGGCGGAGACTGCTGTTTTGTCTCCGCGTATTCGGTGTCTGTCGGCTTTACTTGTTTTTCTGAGGGTGTTTCCGTTTTTTCAGGTGTTTTTTCACTTGGTTTTTCTTTTGTTTTTTCAGATGCAGCCGCTTCTTTCTTATCTTTGTCGTCAGACTTTTTTTTCGGTTGTTCTAAAAGAGCGGTTTCTGACGTTTCTTTCTGAGCGCCTTTCGGAATAACGGCAGGCGCGCTTTCACTGTGGTCAATGAAGACATCTTCATAGTCCTTCGGGTCAAATCTGCTGCTGTTCGTCATATAAAGAAGACCGAAAAAGACACCGATTGTTACGATAATGAACAGGACGGTCAGAAAAGTGAACAGCGGCGTTTTTGTTTTGGTTTTTTCCTTCACCTGCTCTTCCTTTTTTTTACGCTCCTCTTTTACAGATTGTCTTGTCGGGAGGCTGTCTTCAAGATATTCAATTTGTTCATCCGCGGCCGCGGCAACCTGCTGCTCGGCACGCAGCTGAGCTTTTCTTCTTTCAACTCTTGACATTTCCGTCATAGAAACCCCTCCTAACATATTGAAAACGGATCTGACAGGCAAATACCGCATCAATAATAAAATGCGCTGTAACCGGAACGAATAAATTGCCGGTCCATTCATAGATAAGCCCCAGCAAAAGACTGATGCCCGCAACCATCATAAACAGAAGCCACTTCGCCAAGTATCTGAAATGAAGCACGGTAAAAATGAAGCTGGCGGCCCATAAGCCGATATGTGTCTGCAGAACGCCTCTGAACAAAATCTCTTCGCTGAACGAAATGAGAAGCGTCAAAAACAAAATGTGCAGAACCGGCCTGTTCTTAAAAAGCAATACATTAATGCCGCCGTCATCATATAAATGCGAAGGACACCATTTCATCACCGCCAGATCGGCAAAAATGACAAGGACGGCAAGAGTTACACCGTACCATATGATATTATCGTCACGTATATGCCACAGCTTTAAAAAATCGTGAATGTCGGTGAAAAAGAAAAAGCCGATAACAGCTGAAACCGCCAATATGAGCAATTGGGTGGCATACAGCTGTATCACAATCTCCCGGTCTGAGAGCTGCTGGATCAATTCGCTTTGCCGTCTCAGCTGAACTCACCCGCAGACTCTGAACCGAAAATCCGGCCTAATTCCAGCTTCCAATCTTCAAACCGTTCCATGTTTTTCCGTTCTCCTTTTTGCTCGTATGGAGCCAGATCAAGGCCGCAGCTGCTGCAGCATTGTCCGGTTTGACCTTCAGGCTCATACGATTCATCAAAATAAGACAGCAGCGCTTCTCTTATACATTCTTTCCGCTCTAATAACGCCGAAAAACGGTTCATTTTACGCAGCTTCTTTTCCATGCGGTATGTCAGTTCTTCCTGCAGCTGCTCTTTTGTGGTTTTTCCTTGCAGATACAGGTGGACGGCCGTTCGCGCCTGTGTTTCCTGAACACCCTTATTGATCAGAACGTCCCGAAGCTTTCGCTCATCACCCGTACCGGCATCCCGTATGACGGCCAGAATGCCTTCCAGATCATAATCAGACAGGCTTTCTGTCTGAATAATCTGCTGCTGAAGCTCGGTATCGCCGGGCGCCCTCAGCAAAATACTGACACTCGGGCTGCCGTCGCGTCCCGCTCTGCCGATTTCCTGCATAAAGGCCTCGGCCGTTTGGGGAGGATAAAAGTGAATGACAAAGCGGATATCTGACTTATCCACACCCATGCCGAACGCATTGGTACAGCAGATGCAATCAAGCTGGTTATGGATAAATTGCTGCTGGATCAAGATTCTGTCCCCTGTATCCATTCCGCCGTGATAATAATCCGTCCGCTTTCCCGTTTTTTCATTCAGCTCAGCCGCAAGCTCTTCCGCCCATTTTCTGGTCGGACAATATATGATACCCGGCCCTTCAAGCTTTTCGGCAAGCTCCGTGAGCCTGCTTATTTTTTCGGCATTATCAGCCAAATGTTCTGCCGCCAGGAGAATATTCGGCCGGTTGACTGAATAAAGATGACGCACAGCATGCTCAAGTCCGAGCACATCCGTCACGTCTCTGAGCGTTTCTTTTGTCGCTGTTGCGGTCAGCGCCAATACAGGCGGCTTTCCGAGTGCCTGTCTGAAAGGCCCGAGCTTCGAATAATCAGGCCTGAAATCATGTCCCCATTCTGATATGCAATGAGCCTCATCAATAACAAATAAACTGACCGGAACGTTTTTCAAACGGTTCAGTACATAAGGTGAAGAAAGGGCTTCAGGAGACATATAGAGAAATTTATACCGGCTGATGTTGCTGAGAATAAAATGCCGCTCTGCGGAATTCAGCATGCTGTTTAATGCCGCAACCCGCTTTTCTCCTTTTGCTTTCAGCTGCTGCACCTGATCTTCCATTAATGAAAGAAGCGGTGAAATAATCAGCACCAGCCCGTCCATCATGTAACCCGGGAGCTGATAGCATAATGATTTCCCCCCGCCGGTCGGAAGCATGGCGATCGTATCCTTTTTTTGGAGCACGCTAGTCATAATCTCTTCCTGCCCTTTTTTAAAGGAATGCAAACCAAAATACCTGGATAAAGCTTTATGCAGCTCAGTCATGCTGATTCACCGTCTTTGCCAGCGCCAGCCTGATCTGGAAATAGCTGAAGCGCATCTGCATTCCTTCGCGAATCCGTTTAATTTTATTCGTTTGATGCTGTTTTGCAAATGCCGTTATCATACGCTGTTCCTCTTCAGAAAGATACTGTTCTATAAAAAATGCAGGCTGATGCAATGATATTTCTACGATATGGTCTTCGATTGTGGCGGTTTTTAAATTTCTGACCGCGGCGATCCGTTCAATCGGAAACCCTTTTTCCAACAGCTCAAAGGTTTTTCTGGCAGACTGTGTCAGCGCGCTTTCCGCCTGCAGATCGGACAACAGCTCGCGCAGAGCGGGATATGCACATTGCGGAAGCGATTGAATAACATAATGTACCGCTCCCCAAAACTGGACGGACACATACCATTCATCTTCGTTCAGCTGGAGAGCGAGCTGCTTATTCGTTTTGCCGATTCTGTTGAATGAAGTTAAAGAATAGACAAAAATAAGCGCCTGCCGTTCACTTACGCCTTGCAGAAGCTGAAACAGCGCGTCATGCATTTGGATGGAAAGCTCTTTAGCATCTCTGTTTTTCCGCATGAACCGTTTGACCCATCTCAGCGTCTGCACATCGTTGGTAACCGGGATATATTGACTGCATTGATGCTCTTTGTTTGACAGGACTTGAATGAGCAGGGAAAGCCGCCTCCACAGAGTGACGGCAGGCGTTTGATAATTCGCGCCGTGGCAGTGCTTCGGCCAAGGCCGCTCGGCAAACGCCAGTTCAAGCCTTTGAACGCCGCGCGCAGTCACTTTCCACGTTCCCTCTTCTTTTCCGGCTGTAATGTATGAGTTCTCGGTGAGTTTATGCAAAGAAGCAGCAATATCGCCGCGTTCACACTGTGAAGCCATGCCGAAATATTTAGCGATCTGAAATAAGCCGGCATCCTGAATGGTTTGAGACGACTTTTTTCCTTTTAATAAATGAAACACAGCACTCGGAGTCCGTTCGCCGTCTATTTTGTCCAGACAGTCGAGAACCACGGTATCAAAGTAGTTTATCGCCAATCTAAACACACCTACATTTCTTTTGTGACAAGTTTCGTTTTTTGGTTCTTTTTATTTTAACAGATTTTCATATAAATTTGACGTTTAAAGTCATCTTTTAGGGGGAAGTGCTAAAGAGAATCCCTTATGTGATAAGCATTCTCAATCATTTTTCTGTTGAAATTTGACACTAACATCATTACAATAAGTAAGAGGAATAGGTGTTATATTTAAAAATATATAAGGTAAACCATTTGTTCCAACACGAACAATCTGGGAGGTTTTATTCATGGCAAAGTACACAATTGTAGATAAAGATACGTGTATTGCATGCGGCGCCTGCGGAGCTGCGGCACCAGACATTTATGATTATGATGATGAAGGCATTGCGTTCGTTACGCTTGACGAAAATAAAGGTGTCGTCGAAGTTCCGGAAGTTCTGGAAGAAGATATGATTGACGCATTTGAAGGATGCCCTACTGATTCAATCAAAGTTGCGGATGAACCGTTCGAAGGCGACCCGCTGAAATACGAATAAAAAAGCCCTCCCCGTGAGAGGAGCTTTTTCGTCCTGAATAAGACTCCGGCTGTTATCGGCCGGAGTCTTATTTTTTTGCAGATCACCACAAACAAAAAAAGCGTCCGGCTGTTCTTCACAGAGCGGACGCTTTAAGCCTTTATTGTGTTTGGATGCTGCGTTTTTGTTCAATCCAAGGTTTCAGCTTCGTAAAGATGAACGTAAAGACGATGGTGATGATAATGCCTTTTACAATGTTAAACGGCAGAATTCCTGCGACAACCGCCGTTTTCAACTGGCTGTTTGACAATGCCGGTGAATGTAAAAACCAAGTATACGCGGGCAGGATAAGAATATAGTTCAAAATACTCATCAGCACGGTCATCGCCGCGGTTCCGGCCAGCAGGCTCACTGCAAGCCCTTTTGCAGAATTGAGCTTTTTAAACATAAACGCCGTCGGCAGAATAAACAGCGTTCCCGCGATAAAATTGGCTGCCTGCCCGACAGGCACGCCGGCCATGCTTCCTTGAATGATATACTGCAGTATATTTTTAATCGCTTCAACCGCAATCCCCGCCGCAGGCCCGTAAACCAAAATGGCGATAATTGCAGGAACGTCACTGAAATCAATTTTCAAGTAATCCGGCAGCCCCGGAAACGGGAAATTTAACAGCATAAGCACAAACGCAATACTGCTAAGCATACTGATGACAACTAATTTTTTTACTTTCACAATGCTCTCTCCTTTTCGATCAAATCTCTCGAAAAGTGGAAAGGTTCTTTGCGCCCCAATAAAAAAACCGCTTTTGTTAAAAAGCGGGAGCTTACTAAGGATTGGCAAAGAAACGTTTGATATAAGCATCAAAACGTCTGCTGAACCTCCATCTTCTCCCATCCAGACTATACTGTCGGCTCCGGAATCTCACCGGATCCTGCCGCCGAAGCAGCTCGCGGGCTTAGAGCGTGATGCTCATCACCGCCGGTAGGGAATTTCACCCTGCCCCGAAGATTGATCTTATGAATTTATTCACATTATATATGATCAAATTGTAATTGTATAGAGAACTGCTCAATTTTATATAAAATATTGATGAAGCCCATTTTAACTGAATTATCGGCTTCCTTTTCTCCTTTACTGCGTCAATACACATTGACACTCTATTAAGAATATGATAAATTATCAGATATTTAGTCAGCTAAACTAGGAGGAAATCTAACAATGTTTCGAGTTTTGGTCTCAGATAAGATGAGCAATGACGGCTTAAAGCCGCTGATGGAATCAGACTTTATAGAAATTGTTCAAAAAAACGTCGCGGATGCAGAAGATGAATTACATACCTTTGATGCCCTGTTAGTCCGCAGTGCCACAAAAGTAACCGAAGAATTGTTTAAAAAGATGACTTCTTTAAAAATCGTCGGCAGAGCCGGTGTCGGCGTAGACAACATCGACATTGATGAGGCCACAAAACATGGAGTTATCGTGATAAACGCGCCGAATGGAAACACCATTTCAACGGCAGAGCATACATTCGCGATGATTTCTTCATTAATGAGACACATCCCGCAAGCCAATATCTCAGTAAAATCAAGAGAATGGAACCGGACGGCTTTTGTCGGAGCGGAGCTCTACGGAAAGACTTTAGGCATTGTCGGTCTGGGCCGGATCGGAAGCGAGATTGCCCAGCGCGCCAGAGCGTTCGGTATGACGGTTCATGTATTCGATCCTTTCTTAACCGAAGAGAGAGCCGGCAAAATCGGCGTAAACAGCCGGACATTCGAAGAAGTGCTTGAAAGCGCGGATATCATTACCGTCCACACGCCTTTAACAAAGGAAACAAAGGGACTGCTTAACAAAGAAACCATTGCCAAAACGAAAAAAGGCGTCCGTCTTATCAACTGCGCAAGAGGCGGCATTATTGATGAAGCGGCGCTTTTGGAAGCGCTGGAAAGCGGCCATGTCGCAGGCGCTGCCCTTGACGTGTTTGAAGTGGAACCGCCAGTTGAATCAAAGCTTCCCGACCATCCGCTGGTGATCGCCACACCTCACTTAGGCGCTTCAACGAAAGAAGCACAGCTGAATGTCGCGGCACAGGTTTCTGAAGAAGTGCTGCAGTTTGCAAAAGGTCTGCCTGTCATGTCAGCGATCAACCTGCCTGCGATGACGAAAGATGAATTCAAAAAAATCCAGCCTTATCACCAAATTGCCGATAAAATCGGAAGTCTCGTGTCACAATGTATGAAGGAACCCGTCAAAGATGTTGCGATTCAATATGAAGGCACCATCGCCAAACTTGAAACATCATTTATTACAAAAAGCCTGCTGTCCGGTTTCTTAAAACCGCGTGTAGACTCAACGGTCAATGAAGTGAACGCCGGCGGTGTAGCAAAAGAACGCGGTATCAGCTTCAGCGAGAAGATTTCCTCCAATGAATCAGGATATGATAACTGCATCAGCGTAAAAGTAACCGGAGACCGGAGCACATTTACGTTAACGGCTACGTATATCCCTCACTTCGGTGAACGAATCGTTGAACTGAACGGCTTTAATATTGACTTAAATCCTGCCGGCCACCTCGTTTATATCCAGCACCAGGATACGACTGGTGTAATCGGACGCGTCGGACGCATCCTCGGCGATAACGATATCAATATCGCTACCATGCAGGTAGGCCGTAAAGAAAAAGGCGGAGAAGCCATTATGATGCTTTCTTTTGATAAACATTTAGATGATAAAGTCGTCAATGAGCTGACTTCAGTTCAGGATATTGTTTCCGTTAAACTGATTGACCTTCCGTAACCAACAGAAAACCCAAAACATATGAATGTTTTGGGTTTTTTTACGTTTAATGGGTCGGAAGCGGATTAGGCGCGGCAGGCACAGCAATCGATTTTGTCACATCATAATTACCGATTTTCTTTGCGTGTGCATGTGTGAACAGCACCTCAGAATAACCAAATTCCTTCGCGGTTAACAAAAGCCCTTCGATCATTAAAATGCCTTCCAGCGAATCTTCAACTTTATGTTTTTCGGACAATTGGATTCGCAGCTGCTCGCCGTCTTCCCTTTCCGATACCGATGCAATCGCATCTGCTTCTATAATGCTCGCGGTCTTTGAGCCTCCGTCTGTTGTCTTCATCCCGTCAATAGCCTGATATACTGAATAATAGGTTTGTTCAGACGGGATGAGATACTCTTGTCCCAGACTGTCGCTGTAAGAAAAATACGCCCGGTTTGTCTGTTTATGTACGGACATCTCAGCGGAAATGCCGTAAGATTTATAAAAATCCTGTCCGGCTCCGTTTTGAACCTTTTTCAATTTAATCCGCTCGTAAGGACTCCATGTCAAAGTCTCTTTCAGCATCTTTTTCAATAAGTCAGCATCGGCAGCTGATTCGATAGAAAGACGTCCGTTTACCTGCACAAGCAAATCCTTCTTATCCGCAGTTACCTGCACACCGTCCAAAAGGTTCGGCACAGAAAGGAAAGATTCGGGCACTTCTAAGTTTTCTGCATCAGATAATGCCTCTGAAACCGATTCGTCAGGCTTCTTTTTTTCAAAACTGACCGGAATGACGGCGGATGTATCTGAATCGGCAAACGCCAAAGTAATGTAATTGTTTTTGTTTTCGTTAGAAACGACAAACGTCTTCTGATCCGGCTTGACAGCAGCTGACTGACTGGCTTTTTCAGCTTGACCGCTGTCAGCTGTAAGATCACCGGCAGATTTGTTTGTCATCAGGTGAGGAGAAATAATCAGAGCGATGCACAATGCGCAGATGCCGGCTGCGGCGGGGCCGATCCAGCTTCGGGCCGGTTTTTTCCTGTACGGTTTACCCGTTTCAATATTCCGGTAAATGGCCTCGGGTGAACGATGATCTCTAACCGCCGGAAGTTGTCTTAACAACTCCTCTACTCTTTCTTCGTTCCAATATGACTTCATCATCCATTAGCTCCTCCCTCAAAAGCTCCATCTGTTTCCGAAGTATTTTGAGCCCTCTGTGTTGGGTCGTTTTGACTTTGCTTTCCGAGAAGCGGAGAGCGGCGGCTGTTTCCTGAATGGAATATCCCTGAATAAATCTCAAGATAATAACAGCTCTTTGATCAATGGTGCAATGATCAAGCGCGGTATAAATTTCCCGGACATTTTCATGCTGTACGGCGAGTTCGTCCGGAAGCAAATGCTGATCTCTGACATCTTGTGTATCCCAATCAAACGTACCCATAATACGCTGTCTGATCGTCTGCTGCTTGCGGAACCAGTCAATCGCCACATGGCGTGCGATGGACAACAGCCATGTTTTTTCACTGCTTCTTCCTTCAAATGTATGATAGGAATTCAAGACGCGGATATACACTTCCTGCGTCAAATCTTCAGCCTGCGACTTATCTTTTACCATATAAAATAAAAATTGATATAAATCTTGATGGTATGCATCGTATAATATCTGAAAGGTTTCTTCCATGGGAAACCCCTCCGTTCACTTTTTTGTCGTAAAAATGCGTTGAAAAGTTACATTACAACTATATTACGAGAAACTGGAATTTGGAAGGGAATTTATATTAACATATTCTTAAATTTTTAAAGGAGAAATAAACAAAAAACACCCGCAGAACATGCGGGTGTTTCGTATGGAACAAGATTGTTCGTCAATTTCAGACGCCATCCTGCACTTTTGTCGGAATATAAAATGTAAACGTCGTTCCTTTGTCGATACTGCTGTGAACCGCAATTGAGCCGCCGTGGGCTTCCACGATATTTTTTACGATGGCGAGTCCGAGTCCGGTCCCCGCCCTGCCTCTTGTTCTTGCTTTGTCCGCTTTATAAAAACGTTCAAAAATAAAAGGCAGATCCTCTTCCGGTATTCCCGAGCCGGAATCTTTGATATCGATTTTCAGTCCGTCTTTTACGGTCTGAGCCGCGATATGAACGCTTCCGCCTGACTCCGTATGGCGCAGCGCATTATCTATAAGGTTGGTAAACACCTGTTCCATTTTGTCTTCGTCAAAGACACACTCCGGCTGAGACACCGAGATGTCCTCTGTGAGCGAAACGCCTTTTTCCTTCGCTACCCCGGAAAATTTGCGGGAGATCTTCTCCAGAAATTCATGCAGGTTTACCGTTTCATAGCGCAGACCTGTATGTCCGGATTCCATTCTGGCCAAATCCAGCAAATCATTGACGAGCCGGCCCATGCGAAGAGATTCATCATAAATGATCTGCGCGATTTCTTTTTTCTCCTCTTCGGTGCTTGCAATGTCGTCCACTATTGCTTCACTGTATCCCTGCAGCATAGAAATCGGGGTTCTGAGCTCATGACTGACATTGGCAATGAAGTCTTCACGCAATTTATCCAGCCTGCGCTCTTCGGTCATATCACGGAGCACGGCCACGGCGCCGCGGACGTGTGATTCCGCATAAAGAGGCGACATCAATAAAACCCATGACCTTCCTTGAAGCGTCATTTCAATCATTTGCTCTTTTTCCGTGTTCACTGCATTTTGAAACAGCTCTTTTGCTTCAGGGGGAAGGTTGTCTCCTTCTTTAATGTTCATGTTCTGCTCATAATACCATGCCTGCAGAAAACGTTCGGCCGGCGGGTTGGTCACCAAAATGGTGCCGTCGATATTAATGGTGATGACCCCGTCTGCCATACTGCTTAAAATATTGGACAGCTGTTCTTTTTCCTGGTTCAGCGCGTTAATATGGAAATTGAGCTGCCGTCCCATCTGATTAAAGGCAATGGCCAGTTCCCCGATTTCATCTTGGGTCAGAATCGGAATTTTTGTATCAAACTTTCCTTTCGCCAAGTCTTGGGCGCCTTCCCGCATTTTCCGAAGGGGATATGTCACCCTGCTGGATAAAAAGAACGCGAAAAACGTTGTCAAGACGATGGCAATGCCCGCCGCAAGAAAAATATAGCGTGTCGTATGTTTCGTCGTATCTTTGACGGCAAGCAGCGATTGTGATAAAAAGACCATGCCTTTTTTGCCGTCTTTTTCATAGGGCACTCCGACGATCAGCCGTTCGTTATCCGAACCGGCATTTTTGGGGACCGCGCGTTTGCTTACTTTATTGCGGTCTGTCAGCGCCTTGTGCAGATCCCGGTCATGTTTAATCTGCTCTAATGTAATAGAGGATAAATGATTATCGTCATTGGGCGAATACCAGACATGCTTATCATCCTGAATGATCGCGATGCTCGTTAAATTGTCCGCCAGTTCCCACGTGATGGATCTGGCAAGCGGCTGGTCTTCATGATTTTCTATTATGACCGCGATTTTATCGGCAAGCTGCGTTAAATCTTTTTCCGCTTCTTCAACGTGGTAATTTTCTATAAATTCCAGAAGCAGCACCGTTAAAATAAATAAAACAATTAACACGAGTGAAAGAATGGTAAACCAAAGCTTTCCTACTACGCTTTTCCAAAACTTCATTCAGCGCCTACCTCAAATTTGTATCCGACTCCCCAGACGGTGACGATTTTTTTTGCCGCTCCCGGGGACACTTTGTTTAATTTTTCACGGAGCCGTTTGACATGAGTGTCCACTGTTCTGAGGTCTCCGAAAAATTCATACTGCCACACTTCTTTTAAAAGCTTTTCCCTGTCGTACACTTTGTCCGGTGTTTTCGCCAGGAAGTACAGCAGTTCATATTCCTTCGGCGTCAGGCTCACCTCCGTGCCGTCCGCAGTCACCCTGTGAGCATCGTGATCAATGGATAGATGCGAGAAGACGAGCACATTTTTTGTCGGGGTATTGGCTGTCAGATAAGATGTTTGGGAAGCCCTTCTTAAAAGCGCCTTTACCCGAAGCACCACTTCTCTCGGGCTGAAAGGCTTGACGATATAATCGTCCGTACCCGCTTCAAATCCCTGGACGCGGTTGGCTTCTTCCCCTTTTGCCGTCAGCATGATAATCGGGGTCGCTTTTTTTTCTCTGAGCTGCCGGCATACTTCTATTCCGTCCGTTCCCGGCATCATTAAATCCAAGAGCACCAGATCATAATCTGATGCCAGCCCCATTTTAATGGCCTCGTCTCCGTTTTCCGCTTCTTCAATCACATAGTTTTCCCGTTCAAGGTACATTCTTAAAAGGCGTCGAATTCTGGCTTCATCATCTACTACTAATATTTTAGTTTCATTTGTTTGATCCATCGTTTTCCCCCTGCTTTCCTTCTGTTACTTTCATTTTAACAAACTGTGCGGCAGCTTGAGAACTGTATCGGCTTTTTGCATCTATGCGTACGAATGAAGTCCGGCAAGCACAAGATTCACAAAAATTAAGTTAAACATAATAATGGCGAAGCCGATGACGGCAAGCCACGCGGACTTTTCGCCATGCCAGCCTCTTGACAGCCGCAAGTGCAAATACGCTGCGTAAAATAAAAAGGTGATCAGCGCCCATACTTCCTTCGGGTCCCAGCCCCAAAAACGCGTCCATGCAAGCTGCGCCCAAATCATCGCAAACACAAGTGCGCCGAGTGTGAATACCGGAAAACCGATGGAAACAGCGCGGTAGCCGACTTCATCGACCAAGTCCAGATTCACATTTTTGACGAGCGGGCTTATAAGAGCGCTGATTCTCTTTCTGAATATCAGCCTGAGCGCCCCGTATAAAACGAGACCTGCGCCAAACGACCAGATCACCGTATTGACCTTTCTGCCCGAAAAAATGGCCGGAAGCTCAATAAGCGGCTTCATTGCGCCTTCCGTAAGCAGTTCTCCGTCATGCGGACCGACAAGCGCAGGCATATCATATATCATCACGCTTTTAGCCTCTTTTTTATCCACCCAATTAAATTCTGCTTTGTAATCCGCCAGCCGGAATGCCGACGTGACGGCGATAAATGCCACGGTCGTCACGAGTATAAACATGATGACTTCAAGCCAAAACGTTTTTTTGCCCGGTCTGGATTGGTCGACATGCTTTAACAGGAAAATGACGCCGGCTACAAAACTGATCGCAAGAATCGCCTGCCCGAGCGCAGCCGTCGTGACGTGAATGTACAGCCAATTGCTCTGCAGTGACGGAATAAGCGGCGTGATGTCTGTCGGAAACATGCTTGCATATGCGATAAGCAAAAGCGCGATAGACAATGTGAACATGCCTAATGAAGGCAGTCTGTAAATAAAGTAAATAATAATAAAAGCGAGAACAAGCATCATGCCGAATGACGTCGTAAATTCAAACATATTGCTGACAGGCGCATGTCCGCTTGCCGACCATCTCGCAATAAAGTAGCCGAGATGACAAAGAAATCCGAAAATGGTTAACGTGATTCCGATAGCCGACCAGCGGCCCTTACCGTCCTTCGCACCTTTTGTTCCCCGGATGGCGCCGCCGAAAACCGGGACGGCAATTAAATAAATCAAAAAGGCAGCATAAAGAAAATTTGCGCTCAGCTCCGCCATGACACCACTCCTTTTTCACTAGGCCTGATTTTTGGCCAATTCTTTTTGATCGGCCGGCTCTTGAATCCCGGTCCCGCTAAGAACAAATTCGATATCCTTTTTCAGACCGAACCAGTTTTTGTTCGTATGTCCCGCCACAAGCACTTCATGATCACCTGTTTTGATCCAGATCCTTCTGTGCTGCCAGTACATCCCTTGAATGACGCCGATCATAAAGATCGCGCCGCCGACGGCAAGCACCCATAAGGTTAAGTCTTTTCTGACAGTGAGTCCTGTAATGTTTTTCGTTTCCACATGGTCGAATTTTAATTTGTACTTGTTACTTTCGGAACCTTCAACAGTCTGCTGAATCGCAACAAAACTTTTCTCCCCTTTTGGCTTGTCGGGAGCCGTGATTTTAAAGACAAAAGCCGGATTGTTAGGAACCTTCGTTTTCGTGCTCGGTTCTCCGTCCTTGTTAAAATAAAAATCAGGAAGATAACTGGCGATCTGCACTTTGTAACCGTTACCAAGATCGTAGTCCGTGTCGGGATCAAGAAGATTGATCTTCAGTTTGCCGAATGACTGTTTTGTTTTTTGGTCGATCAGCTGAAATACCATCTGATCGAGCTGGTTTTCTTTATAGTCCACCTGATACACAGAATAGGAGTCAAAGCGCAGCGGTTCATTGACGCGGATATTGTTTTCTTTGACTCTTTTAAGCTTCGGCTTTTCACCGAATACAATGTCGCCTTCCCTCTTGTACAAAACCGCGTCCGTTGTGAAAGATTTGGCGACTTTGCCGTTTCCGGCTCTGTCAATGGCGTCGGCGAATACTTTTTTCTCAGTGTCTTTGTTATATGTCTGCATCGTGAACCGGTTGTTTTTTAAGTAATATTTGCCGTCAGTACCGGGGATCTGGGCGGTTTCGCCTTCACGGACCCAGAGCGTTTCATCGACATACATACCGGGTACAAATCTCAGCATGGCTCCGATCAGAAAAATGATCAGGCCGATATGATTAACGTAGGGCCCCCACCTTGAAAAACGGCCTTTTTCCGCCAGGATGCTTCCCTCTTGTTCTCGCACTCTATAATGCTTTTTTTTCAATCGTGTTCTGAGGCTATCAGCCGCATCCCCGCTCAGCTCGGTTTCTGTCCGGCTGTATAGACGCTGCCTCTTCAAAAAGACCGGATTCCGCCGTACTCCTTGATTTTTCAGCGCCCTGTACAAAGGAATCACCCGATCCAGGCTGCAGATGACCAGTGATATGCCAATGGATGCGATCAGGAGCATATACCACCATGAGCCGTACAGGTGATGAAACCCCAGCAAATAATACAGTTGGCCGATTATGCCGTACTGCTGTTCATAATATGTATCCGGCTGGGCGCCCGGCGGCAGATAAGCTTCCTGCGGAAAAACCGTGCCGAAAGCAGACGCCGCCAGAGTAATGACGATCAGCCATATTCCGACTTTTACGGAAGAAAAGAAGTTCCATACCTTATCTACGATTGTTTTGTTATATGTTTGCGAACGCCTTGCGCTGCCGTCGTACCGCATATCGGCAAGCGGTGATTTTTGTTCATCAAGCGGCTTCCCGCATGACTCGCACAAAACCGTCCCGGCTGGATTCACGTGCCCGCATTCACATTTGACCTTTTTCATGAAGACGCCTCCGGCTTAATTAAATTCATATAGTCATGAACCATGCGTTCTGTCATCGTGCCGGTCACCACTTTCACGACTTTTCCGTCGGGATTGATCAAAAATGTCGTCGGAATAGGTGATACGCCGTACGCGTCCAGCACTTGCCGGTCAGTATCAAGCGCAACCGGGAAATTGACGCCGTATGTTTTCATAAAATTATGTACTGCAATTTTTGATTCGCCGACATTTACCGCAACCACCTCGACACCGAGGTCTTTAAAATGCTTGTATTGATTCTCCATGTAGGGAAATTCCTGCTTGCACGGCTCACACCACGTTCCCCAGAAATTCAGAAAAACACCTTTCCCTTTTAACTGACTCAGTTCTATGAGTCTGCCCTCTGTATCTTTCAGCGCGAAATTCGGGGCTTTGGACCCCTCAGATATACGCTCTCCGTTTGTGTAAACGGCATTATAGATGGTATATCCGAGCGCGCAGAGTAAGATGAGAAGGATGCCGGTCCGAATGAATAAACGCCGCCGTTTTTTGTTCATTGTACACTGCTCCCCTCCCCTGTCTGCAAATCCATTCAATTATATCATCTACACGTTTTGTAATTTTTGAAGGTTATGTGAAAATTAGAAAGCGTTTTTACCGTGTTCAGCTAAAGCCCGCAGCCTTTTCACCTCATGCGGTGTCAATTCTCTTGCGTCTCCTGTGCGCAGACCTCTTAAATCTAAAAATGCGTATTCTTCACGTTTGAGTTTCAGCACGTCATGACCGATCGCCTCAAACATGCGGCGGACCTGTCTGTTTCGGCCTTCATGAATCGTCAGCTGAATAATGCTCGTCTGCTTTCTTTTGTCCAGGGAAAGCATTTTCGCTCTGGCCGGCGCTGTCTTGCCTTCTTCAAGCTGAATGCCGCGCTCAAGCTTTCTCAGAAGTTCCTTGGAAGGAATTCCCTTCACTTTGGCGACGTACGTCTTATCAATTTCGTATTTCGGATGCATGAGTTTGTTGGCAAACTCGCCGTCATTTGTCAGCAATAAAAGTCCGCTCGTATCATAATCAAGCCTGCCGATCGGATAAATGCGCTGCGGCACTTCTTTGAAAAAGTCGGTCACCACTTTCCGCCCTTTGTCGTCATCAGCTGCTGAGATCACTCCTCTCGGTTTATAAAGCAGAAAGTACACGGGTTCTTCCCGCTCCACCTTTAATCCGTTTACTTCAATCTGATCAGAACCGGTCACTTTTACGCCGAGCTCTGTTATTACTTTTCCATTCACCTTTACTTTTCCTTCTTTTATCAGCTCTTCTGCCTTTCTGCGTGATGCCACGCCGGCATGAGCAATAACTTTTTGCAGTCTTTCCATGTCGTTCACCTCAAGTATAATCTTACTTTTTTCCCCTTGAACAAACAAGCTTTTTCAAGGGGAGTTATTCTGATATATAAAAAGCGCCTGATTTCAGGCGCTTCCAAATAATAACGTAACTATGATGATTGATGCAACCACCCCGATCAGATCAGCAAGAAGACCAACCTTTAAAGCATCCCCCATTTTTTTGATGCCGACCGCCCCGAAATACACCGTCAGGACATACAGCGTCGTGTCAGTCGATCCCTGCATGACCGAGGCCAGTCTGCCGATAAATGAATCAGGCCCGTACACGGCGATCAGATCTGTCGTCATGCCGAGCGCCGCCGTCCCCGAAATCGGGCGGATCAGAGCAAGCGGCACGACTTCTGCGGGAATGCCGAGCGCTGTAAAGAAAGGCTTGCACAGCCCCATGACAAAATCCAGCGCGCCTGAGGCCCGGAATACGGTAATCGCCACCAGCATCCCGACCAAATACGGAATGATGGAAAACGCAATCTCAATTCCTTCTTTTCCGCCTTCAACGAATGATTCATACGTCGGCACTTTTTTGATCGTGCCGTATATCAATATACCGGCGATAATAATCGGAATCATGGCTAAAGACAGCCAATTCACCATTTCCATTCGCTTACCTCCCTTTTCTTTTGCGGCGGTACCAGAAGTAGCGGTCAATGAAAATCGCGCCGATTCCCGAAATTAAAGTCGCTAAGATGGTCGGCCCGACGATATCGGTCGGTGATTTCGCCGAATAAGCCATGCGCACGGCAATGACGGTTGTCGGTATCAATGTAATACTCGAAGTATTTACCGCCAAAAAGGTAATCATGGAACGGCTGGCCTCAGACTTACCTCCATTCAGCTTTTTCATCTGCTCCATGGCTTTAATGCCGAGCGGTGTCGCCGCATTTCCCAGTCCGAAAAAGTTTGCCATGAGATTTGATAAGATGTATCCCATCGCCGGATGATCAGGGGGAATATCGGGAAACAGCTTAGAGATAAACGGGCGGCACATTCTGCTGAATATATCCAAAAGGCCGGACTGCTCGGCTATTTTCATCAGGCCGAGCCAGAAGACGAGGACGCTCATTAATCCGAACGAGATCGTAACCGCTTCTTTCGCTCCTTTAAAAACGGCTTCATTCACATCCTGCAAGGTACCGTTAAACATCGCAAAGACAAGTCCGATTAAAGTCAGACATACCCAGATTAAATTGACCATGACGAACCGCCCGCCGCGCTCATAAACAGGCTCGTAAACGTCTCAATGAAATGCTTTTTCGGTTTTTTATGGCGCTCGTTTTCATAATAGACGGGAATCTTGGCGATCACTTTCCCATCATGCATAACAGTCATCCGGCCGACGACATCAGGAATGAGAGAGGCGTCCTTTTTCCAAGCTTTTTTCGGTTTTATTAAGGTTGTGCGGATTTTTACATCGTCGATTTCATCCTCTTTTAATAAATATTTGACATCCCGGGCAATAAAAGCGTGTTTTCCGTAAAACGTCTTTTTCAGCTTCGGGATGCCGCCTTTTTTAGCGACGACATAGGTTTTATAGTGCTCAAAGACATAATTAAACATATTCATATGGTCATCCCAGTCATCCGGATCATTTATGGTGACCGCGATGAGATCCGTTCCGTCTTTTGAAGCCGTCGAAACGAGCGTCCGTTTCGCGATTTTTGTGTAACCCGTTTTTCCGCCTGTGCTGTAACGGTAGAGCCCAGTCAGAAGCTTGTTTTTATTTTTCCATACCCGGTCCATCGTTTCCGCCTTATACACTTTTGTGCCTGAAACGGTCCGGTATTCCTTGATTTTCATCGCGTATTTAGTCAAAAGCGCCATGTCATACGCCGTAGAATATAAATTTTCATGGTCGTCCAGCCCGTGCGGATTTTGAAATTTTGTATTTTCCATCCCGATTTGCTCGGCTTTTTTGTTCATCATAAATACAAAACCGTCAAGGCTTCCGCCGACATATTCAGCTATTGCCGCAGCGGCGTCATTTCCTGATCTCAGCATAAGCCCGTATACAAGATCTTTCAGCTTTACTTTTTGTCCCGGCTGAAGATAAATGGCTGAGCCTTCCGTTTTTACGGCATTCGGGGAAACCGTCACGGTCTCTTCCATCTTCCCTGATTCAATCGCCAGCACCGCCGTCATGATTTTCGTAATGCTTGCAATCCGCCGCTTATGATGTTCATCCTTGGCGAATAACA
Organism: Bacillus sp. JK62; assembly: GCF_053663455.1. Lineage (NCBI taxonomy): Bacteria > Bacillati > Bacillota > Bacilli > Caryophanales > Bacillaceae > Bacillus > Bacillus sp. JK62. The sequence continues at coordinate 680,537 of NZ_JBSJQA010000002.1, read as the reverse complement.
CCCTGCCAGATGCTCCGTCGATAATAATCGCGCTTTTTGCGCTGACATGTATTTGGGCATGTGCCGTATTGCCGTCTGTAATGGAAAAAAGAATAACAAAAGTCAAAAGAAATACGGCAGCTTTTTTGAGAAAGCGCATGAATGCTCACGTCCTTGTTGTGGGTTTGTACAAGTTTATGCGCCTGTCCATGACTTATGAATACCAATTGCATCACTTTCACATAAAAAAACTCTCCCAAAAGGAAGAGTTTTTATCTGACTGATGCCATATTTGAGCCTGATGCTTCATATTGCGCCAATTCTTCCCGCATGCGCAGAAATTCACTGCTGAGCGAAAGCAGAAGGCTCCGCAGCGAGTCCGGCACTTGCTGGTAGAATTCAATCGCGCTTTGGCCTGTATAAGCGGCGCGGCTGTTTTCGTACCATGTATCCTTTTTCGGCATGAAAAACTCTTCCACGCACTGATGATACACTTTATACAGCGTTTTTTCCGCTCTCACCTCATGAAACGGCTCCTGCATTAAGAGCCGCCGGCAGGCTTCCTGGGCGCCTTCGCAAAAGACGGTCATCCTCCTCAGCACACTGAGCACGTCGCGGCAGTATGCCTCATCCGCATCTCCTTGAGCCCGCATCTCCGGCAATGTTGTATGATTTAAATAGCTGCTGACCATCGTGACAACCTCGGCTAAAAATTCACCAGTTTCTTCAGTATGGGCCCTCACAATCGAATTTCCCATTTCCGTCCGTTTCCTTCCTCTCTTGTACGTCGTCATTTGCGTCATTCATCAATGGCCTTTCCCTACTATCGTATGATGAAAAACGGTTATTATTTAATATCCTCAAAAGTTTGGTTGAAGTTTTCAAAGAATAAATCGGCTTCCTCCTGGAGAACGTCTTCCTCCGCATTTTCAGGAAGCGGCGGGAGCTCCTCCAATGTTTTTAAGCCGAATTGTTCAAGAAATACCGGTGTCGTGCCGTATAAAATCGCCCGGCCGGGACCGTCGGCGCGGCCCACCTCACACAGCAGCGCTTTTGACACGAGGCTGTGCAGAATCCGCTCAGACTTCACGCCCCGGATATCTTCAATTTCCGCCCGTGTGATCGGCTGCTTGTACGAAACGATCGCCAGCACTTCCAAAGAAGCCTGTGACAGCCCTTTTGACGGCACTTCGATTAGTTTTTTCAAATAAGGCACGAATTCTTTTTTCGTTCCAAGCATATACGTATCCGCATATTCGGTAAGCTCGATGCCTCTGTCGTCTTCCTTGTACTGAGCGGCCACTTCTTCCATGATTCCGGCCAGTTCCGCTTCTTCTATTTCAAGCACCGTCACCAATTGCTTTTTGGTCAGCCCTTCATCACCCGCCGCATACAGCAGGGCTTCCACAATCGCTTTCCAATTCACGATATCAAGCGCCATGAATGGATTCACTCCCCGTAATGTATATATCTGAAAAGTTTTCTTCCTGTTCAATGATAATCTGCTGATTTTTCATCAGTTCCAGGACTGCTAAAAACGTCACGACGAGATGGTCCTTTTGCCGAGAAGGAAAAAGCTCCGTGAAGTTTATTCTTCTCCCCGCCGTTTTTAAGCTTTTAACGATTTCGTTCATTCTGTCTTCAATCGGTATTTCCTGTCTTGTAATGGTCGTTTCTTTCGGCCGCGTGATTTTTTTACGCTGAAGCACCTTTTGAAACGCGCCGATCATGTCATAAACGGTCACCGACAGTTTCTGCTCGGTCTGTTTGATTTCTTTTGCATACTCACTTAAATCACTCGGCGGCTTTGTAAATGACTTTTGTCTTTCTTCTTCCCGCTCTTTTAAATCCTTCGCAGCGGTTTTATACTTTCTATACTCAATCAGCTTTTCAATCAGCTCGTCCCGAGGGTCTTCTTCTTCAAGCATTTCGTCTTCAAACAGCTCTTCCTCTTGTTTCGGAAGCAGCATTCTGCTTTTAATGCTGAGAAGCGTCGCCGCCATGACCAGATATTCACTGGCGACATCAAGTTCAAGCTCTTGCATTGTATGTACATATAATAAATATTGTTCAGTAATGGTTGCCACGGGTATGTCATATATGTCGATTTCAAGACGGTTAATCAGATGAAGCAGCAGGTCCAGTGGGCCTTCAAACGTATCAATTTTCACTTGATATTCTACCATTATCTCACCATTTTCAGTATCACTCTCATTGCCGGAAAAACTGGCTACCCTTTAGTATAATCCACCGAAATGCTCTCGTCCAATACTTTTATACACGTCCTCCGTTATTTAGAAAATACTGAAAAAGAAGATATACGCCTATACCTTTAAAGGCGGATGCACATATGATAGCCGTGTAAACTTGAAACAAAGGGAGGCTGATTTCACATGAGCGGAGCTTGTTTCGGCGGAGGTTTTGCATTAATTGTCGTTCTGTTTATTTTGCTCGTTGTCGTAGGAGCATCTTACATCTGCTAGTTCCTCAGGCTTCAGACACCAAGCCGCTCTTTTTCCTTTTCATAGCGCTGTGGTACACTGGTTTTAGCATAAAAGGAGGAAGCGGCTTGTATCCTAAAGCTTATATCGGCTTTTTGGCCGAATTTCACGCATCAAGAGATTATTTTGAGTGTCATGAACTGTTAGAGGAACATTGGAAAGAAAGCCCGGCTGAAAAGCGGAGCATTCATTGGGTCGGCCTGATTCAGCTTGCCGTCGCTCTGTATCACCAGCGCAGGGGAAATGAAGCCGGGGCGAAACGGCTGATTGCCAACAGCTTACGTATTCTGCGGTCTGAAAAGCAGGCGGTCTGTTCTCTCGGGCTCAGCCATCCGAAGCTGATTGAGCTGATAGAAACGCTGTCAGACGATATAGAAGCGGGCCTGCCTTACAGAAGTGTTATGCTTCCGATTACAGATGAAGCCCTGAAAGAAGCATGTCTTGCCGAATGCCGCCAAAAGGGTTATACATGGGGGCAAGACGGCGTATCAGATACCTTTCTTATTCATAAACACCGCCTGCGGGACAGGACGGATGTCATTAAGGAACGCGAACGGGAAATGGAGAGAAGAAAAAAAAGCAGAGGCTGACGGTCAGCCCTGCTTTTTCTATATCAAAACAGCTCCCGAAACCGTGAAGATTCCGGGAGCATTTGTCAGTTATTATATGAGATATCCTGATCTTTTTGATGTTGACAGCGTTCAAAAAAGCTTTGCGTTAATTCATTCGGAACGAGTGCCTCCGTTTTGAACAGACGTTTTAAGGCGTCCATCATTTGCTTTCCGATTCCTTGATGGCGGTGAGAAGGATTCACGCTGATATGCCGGATTTCAACCTCTGAGTCCTTTTTTTCGACTCCGATCGCTCCGACGATATCTTCATCCTCTTTCCAAAGAAAGAGCTGGCGGCCAGTATCCGTTTCATAGTCCTTTATTGTCTGCTGAAGCTGCTTGAGATCTTTTTCATTCGGCATAAATGACAGAAGACCCATCGCAATCTTTTCAAACGATTTTTTATAACGAATTAACATAAAAACCCCTCTATATCCAAAATGTCCATTCATGTCCTATCAAACGGATACATAAAGGCGATCCGTTTTCTCACATTATATCATTTTCGCCGCGGTTTTAAACGCTTTTCAACAAATTATTCAAATGAGCGGTTTAAATTTGCCATTTCAATGGCAGATACTGCGCAATCTGCTCCCTTATTTCCAGCTTTTGTTCCGGCTCGTTCGATGGCCTGCTCAATGGTTTCAGTCGTCACGATGCCGAAGATAACCGGGACGCCCGTCGCCGTTCCCGCCTGGGCGATGCCTTTTGCCGCTTCATTGCAGACATAGTCATAATGCGTTGTCGCTCCTCTGATAACCGTGCCGAGCGTAATGACGGCATCGTATTTTTTCGTTTCCGCCATTTTCTTTGCCGCAAACGGGATTTCAAACGCTCCCGGCACCCAAGCGACGTCAATGTCGTTTGATTCTACCCCGTGGCGAAGCAGCGTGTCTTCCGCTCCGCTTAACAGCTTGCTCGTTATAAATTCATTAAATCTGCCGACGACGATTCCGATTTTAAGTCCTGTTCCTACTAGGTTTCCTTGTATGATATTCATATGTTATCCATCCTTTTTTGTGAGATTTGTTTTTAGAAATGAAGCAGATGTCCAAGTTTTTTCATTTTGGTCTGTAAATACTGTTTGTTATGCTCACTCGCTTCCATTTGAAGCGGCACCCGTTCTGAAATGCTGAGACCGTATCCTTCGAGGCCGGCGATTTTCCGGGGGTTATTGGTTAAAAGTTTCATATGCTGAACCCCTAAGTCGCGGAGAATCTGGGCGCCGATGCCGTAGTTGCGCAGATCAGGCAGAAAGCCGAGCGCTTCGTTCGCTTCAACCGTGTCGTACCCTTGTTCCTGCAATCGGTACGCCTTCAGCTTATTGATTAAACCGATTCCTCTGCCTTCCTGGCGCAAATACAATAGAACGCCGCGGCCTTCTTCAGCAATTTGCGCAAGCGCGGCATGAAGCTGCGGTCCGCAATCACAGCGATGGGATGCAAACACATCGCCCGTCAGGCATTCTGAGTGCACTCTGACAAGAACGGGTTCGCTGTTAAACGGGACATCCCCCATGACAAAGGCGAGATGTTCTTTTCCGTCAACCTCGTTTGTATATCCGTAAACTCTAAACGTGCCGAAGTCAGTCGGCAGCGTAATATCAACTTCTCTGTTCACAAGGGTCGTAATGTTGTAACGGTACTCTATTAAGTCTTTTATCGTAATCATTTTCAGCTGGTGGCGTTCGGCGATTTCGGCTAACTCCGGCACTCTGGCCATTGTGCCGTCTTCATTCATAATTTCACAAATGACGCCCGCTCCCTGAGAACCGCAGGCTTTTGCAAGGTCAACGGCTGCTTCCGTATGGCCCGCCCGCTTCAGGACGCCTCCTTTTTTTGCGATTAAGGGGAAAATGTGGCCCGGACGCTGAAAATCGTCAGACACAGATTCCTCGTTCAACAGCGCCTGAATGGTAAAAGAACGTTCTTGAGCGCTGATGCCCGTTTTTGTCAGCCTGTGGTCAATACTGACCGTAAAGGCGGTCTCATGTGAGTCCGTATTATGATCGACCATCGGGTGAAGATCCAGCCGGCCGGCGATGTCTTCAGACAGCGGCGTGCAGATCAGGCCTCTCCCATGGGTCGCCATAAAATTCACCACTTCAGGCGTGGCATGCTCAGCCAGCGCTACGAAATCTCCTTCGTTTTCTCTGTCTTCATCATCGACAACAATGATGACTTCACCTTTTTTCAGCGCCTCTAACGCCTCTTCTATCGGATGAAACATATCGATCTTCCTTTCTAAAAGCCGTTCTCGCTTAAAAAGGCTTCCGTGATAGTTTGATTGCTTTTCGTTTGTTCTGTTTTGTGCAAAAAGCGGTATAAGTATTTGCCGATCATGTCACACTCAATATTTACGGTTGATCCGACTGTTTTCGTCTGAAAAATCGTTTCTGAGATGGTATGCGGAATGATGGATACCGTCACGCTTTCGTCTGATAGACCGAAAATCGTCAGGCTCACGCCGTCTACCGTAATTGAACCTTTCAATACGAGCGTTTTTGTCAATTCCGGCGAAAGTTTTAAATCGTAATAGACCGCGTTGCTTTTTTTCTCGATCCGCGTAATTTCAGCCGTTCCGTCCACATGCCCTGATACAAAGTGGCCGCCGAACCGTCCGTTGGCGGACATCGCTCTTTCCAGGTTTACTTTACTGCCTTTTGACAAGCCGTTCAGCGAAGTGGCTTTCACTGTTTCCGGCATAACATCAACCGTAAATTGATTGTCAGAAAATCCGGTTACGGTCAGACAGATGCCGTTTACCGCAATGCTGTCGCCAAGTTTCACATCACTTGTCACTTTTGAAGCGGCGATGGTTAATGCCATGGAAAGGCCTGTCTTTTTGATTGCTTGGATCGTGCCTGTTTCTTCAACGATTCCTGTAAACATCGTCACCATCCTTTCCATCTTTAGGTATGGCCGTCAGTTTTATATCCGGCCCGATTTGGGTGATTTGTGTGAATTGTAAATGGGGGACATCTTTCATTGATTGAAAACCTTCACCGGAGATCAAGCTGGGAGCAAGCGTTCCTCCGATTAATTTAGGGGCGAAATAGAAATGAAGCTCTTGGAAACAGCCTTCCTTGACAAAACTTCCGTGTACGGATGCTCCGCCTTCCACATAAACGGACATTATGCCGTTTTCAGCGAGAATACTGAGCACCTCAGGGATGTGAATACGGTCTGTTTCCAGCGGAAAAACTTTTATTCCGAGTGCGGTCAGCCGGTCTTTCTTTTGCACGTCTGCACCTTTGGCCGTAAATATCCATGTCGGCGCAGCGCCGTCAGTGAGCACATTTGCCGTTTCAGGAATGGTCAGCTTTGTATCGAGAATCACTCTGACCGGCTGCTTCACCGCATCAGGAAGCCTGCAGGTCAGGCTCGGATTATCGGCTTTGACTGTGCCTGCTCCGACAAGAATGCTTTGGTGCGATTTCCTGTATTGCTGGGCATCAAGCCTTGCCGCCTCTGATGTAATCCATTTGCTTTCACCGGTTTCGGTCGCTGTTTTCCCGTCAAGGCTCGCGGCCGCTTTCAAGGTGACATACGGAAGCCCGGTCCGCATGAAGTGAAGAAACATTTTATTCAGCTCTTCTGCCTGCTGCCTGAGAAGTCCGGTTTTCACTTCGATGCCCGCTGCTTCCAGCATTCCGATGCCTTTTCCGGCTACAAGCGGATTCGGATCTTTCACAGCAATGAACACCCTTTTTATCCCCGACTTTATTATCAGTTCGGCGCATGGCGGTGTTTTTCCGTAATGGCTGCAAGGCTCCAGCGTCACATACAAATCGGCGCCTTTTGCGTGTCTGCCGGCCATATTAATCGCGTGAACCTCGGCATGCGCTTCTCCGTATTGCAAATGGGCGCCCATTCCGACGATCTGTCCGTTTTTGACGACGACAGCGCCTACAAGAGGATTGGACTGTGTCTGTCCTTCACCGCGTCTGGCAAGTTCTATTGCCGTATTCATATAATATTCATCCATCGTTATCCCTCCCTTCTTCCACGCAATTTGGCGTCAAAAAAGCCCCGAATGTTTACACAGTTCGGGGCTTTGCCAGTTTTAATCCATAGGAAATAAGACTATACAGCAAGTTTATTTTTTGCATAGCTTCTCTCATCCTTCTCCCATCCAGACTTTCACTGTCGGCTTCAGCTTTTCACTGAATCCACCGTATACAGATGCATACGGGTCACGGGCTGTAAAGCGCAAAGCGCCTTATTACCGCCGGTCGGGATTTTCACCCAGCCCCGAAGGATACAATCAATATTTTTTTGTCCTTATCCGCTATTATAACATCCTTTGCGGCAGGCGCAATGAATTTGCACCTCATTATTCAGAAAAATAAAAAGCGCCCTTTTCCCATAAAAGGCGTCTTTATTTATTCGTTCACTTTGACGACCTTCAATAAGCCGTCAATCCGGTTTGATTTGCTGAAGTACGCTTTAATCTTATCACCTTTTTTCACATCGGAGAGATCCTGCTTCAGCTTGTCGCCGTTAAAAATAATTTTTGTGCCGTTCGCTGCCGTACCGTGATACTCAGTTCCTTCGATTTTCGTAATTTTATATGTTTTGACTGTATATTCTTCTTTTTCCTGGGACAGGGTTTGTCCGATTGCAGTCGGCACGTCTTTCAGTTCAATATCGTTTATGACCATATAACCGCCCGCTAATAACAGCAGCAGTACAAGTAAAATGGCTGCTTTTGTTTTAATTCTTCCCATTTTTCTACCTCCAGCCCGTATCAATCTATTCATTACTATGTCATATTCCTTTTTTTCATGAATAGAAAACCGTTCTTCCCTGCGTGAGTTATTCATATAACGTTTCATAAAGGGAAGATGTTTCATGTATCTGTAAAACTTTCTATCTATTAAATAGATATACGAATTTATGTTCTGTTTTTGAGGGTGGAGAGATAAATTTATATAAAAAAAGCAGTTTTCTCATGAAGAAAACTGCCTGTACGGTTTATTTCGTCTTGCGAATTTCGTTAAACGGGAAGAAGACGAATTTTGATGTGCCCGCTATTTGTTTTTTCGTAAAAAGACCGAGGCCGTTGCGGCTGTCCATAGATTCTCTGCGGTTATCACCCATGACGAAATATTTGTCGTCCGGCACTTTCACCGGGCCGAAGTCTTCTGTCAGCCGGTCATAGCCGTCTTGCTTCGCCTTGTTCTTGTTTGCCGCTAAATACGGTTCGGACACTTTTTTGCCGTTGATATACAGCTGATCGTTTTTCATTTGCACCGTGTCGCCGGGAAGTCCGATAATCCGTTTGACATAGTGCTCATTTTCTCCGTTCAGCACGACGATCTGGCCGCGTTTGAAGTCGCTTATGTATTTGACCGTCATATTCACAAAGATTCTCTCGCGGTCATGCAGCGTCGGATCCATTGATCTTCCATCAACGAGATAAGGGGCAAATAAAAAGTTTCGGATGAGCAGTGCCAGAACGACAGCGATGATAATGGCTTTCGCCCAATCAAGTACGGTGCTTTTTTTAGAAGTTTTTTCTTTTTCTGATTTCAAGTGATTTCCTCCCATTAGCCATGGTCGTTTTTATTTTACCATGAATCCCTGCACAGAGGGCAAATAAGCCCCGCACCCCATCCATTTTTTTCATTTTATAAGCCGGATCTGCTGATTTTACGGTATTTCACGAAGCTTCCGATCCGCCAAATGCACAAATACACAAAAGCAAGCTCCATCGTTAAAACGGCGAATTCCGCCGCGTCAATGTTTTTGAAATATTGGCTGAGCGCGATACGGATCGCAATAATCGCGATAATGACATATTTAAAGTTTTTATTCCGCTTGGAGTAGACAAAGCCGTCTTCCCGGATTTCATAGGCGGTTTGCGACAGCATGATGACACCGAATACCGCGCCTAACAGTCCGGCGATGGCGAGCTCCCAAAGAGCGGGAAAATGAAACGGCTTTCCCGGGATATTCATGAGCTGGCTGATACTGAATGTGAAAATGACGGCGATAATCAAAAGCGGGAGAATGATGCCGAAGCCGCCGCCTTTAATCGGCCTGTTTCCCTTTTTCACCCTGAACCAAATCATAAGTGCGAGAATGATAATGACAAATAAAACGGTTGCCAATTGAACCAACGTTTCTACCTCTTTTCATTGTTGTAATCGGTCTTTTTCACTATACCAGAATGATCGCCGATGTTCATATATGTATTTTTTCATGATTTACACATGAGAATTTTCATATACATAAAAAAACCCGCCTGAAAAAGGCGGGTTTTCTGTCATTATCCTTCTACACGGATTTCTTTCATTTTGTCTCCGTTAGACATGTTTTTCGCATGCTCTAAACCGCTTGTCACTTTTCCGAATACAGTATGAACGCCGTTTAAATGCGGCTGCGGCTCATGTACGATGAAGAATTGGCTTGAACCCGTGTCTTTACCGGCATGCGCCATTGATAAAGAACCGGCTTCGTGTTTATGCGGATTGCCTTCTGTTTCACATTTGATCGTTTTTCCGCTTCCGCCCATGCCTGTCCCAGTCGGATCTCCGCCTTGGCTGACAAAGCCCGGAATCACGCGGTGGAAAATAACGCCGTCATAAAAGCCCGTATTCGCCAGATTTTCAAAGTTAGCGACTGTATTAGGCGCTTCATTCGGATAAAGTTCAAATTCGATTCTGCTGCCGTTTTCCATTTCGATGTAACCAGTTTTCATTCTCATTCCTACTTCCGTATTGTTTTTTGTCAAAGCCTTCTTCAATATGAATTTCAATTGTAAGCCGGCTTTCTTTTTGATATTCTTTTGAAGGAAGAGGCCTCTGCTCTTCTTTTCGCGGCTATTATACCACACCTTCAGCCGGAAAACGAATCTCCCCGCTTCCGCAGAAAGAAAATGAAACCAGAACAGCTTCACAGCCGTCTATGTATCGGAACTGCTTCACGCAGGTCCTCACAAACCGCTTCAAAACGGCATTTGTGAAAAGAAGGAGGTTAACCGCTTTGAAAAAAATGTGGATTGGATTGCTGGCGGCGGCCGTTGTATTGTGCACAATACCGAAAATCAGCCTGGCCGATGCCGCAGTCGGAGATGTCATCGTCACACTGGGGGCGGATCTGTCAAACGAAAACCGTCAGAAAGTGCTTGACGAATTAAATGTCCCTGATAACGCGACAAAAGTGACGGTCACAAATAAAGAAGAACATGAATATCTGGGAAAATATATATCGAACGCCCAAATCGGCACAAGAGCCATCTCTTCGTCATCCATCACGGTGGCTAAGAAAGGGTCCGGGCTTGACGTTAAGACCCATAATATCGATTCCATTACGGATGAAATGTACTTAAACGCCCTGATGACAGCAGGAGTGAAAGATGCGAAAGTATACGTGACGGCGCCGTTTGAGGTATCAGGCACCGCAGCATTAACGGGAATCATCAAGGCATATGAAGTCTCATCAGACAAAGCAATTTCAGAAGATGTAAAACAAGTCGCCAACCAAGAGCTTGTCACCACTTCAAATCTCGGGGATAAAATCGGGGATAAAAACGCCTCCGCGCTTATCGCAAACATTAAAGATGATTTCGCGAAAAACGGTGTGCCCGATACAAAAGAAGGAATCGAGAAAAAGGTCGATGATGCGGCTTCAAACCTTAATATTACACTGACTGACGCTCAAAAAGACCAGCTTGTTTCATTGTTTAATAAAATGAAAAATGCAAAGATTGATTGGGGCCAAGTCGGCAGCCAGCTCGATAAGGCAAAAGACAAAATCACGAAGTTCATTCAATCCGATGAAGGCAAAAGCTTTGTTCAAAAAGTTATTGATTTCTTCGCTTCGATTTGGAATGCGATCGTGTCTGTATTTACAGGAGACAGCGGATCAAGTTCTGACAGCTGAACGCAAAAAGAGACCGGACGCCATTGTTCCGGTCTCTTTTTCATTTATTGTTTGACCCCCGTCTTAAACGGCAGATCCAGTTTTACAATGTCTTCATAAGTTTCTCTTCTAATGACAAGATGCGCTTCGCCGTCTTCCACAAAAACGACGGCGGGACGCGGAATGCGGTTGTAGTTGTTAGCCATGCTGTACCCGTATGCTCCCGTGCAGAAAACGGCGAGAAGATCGCCTTCTTTCACTTCCGGAAGGTCTATATCCCAAATGAGCATATCCCCGCTTTCACAGCACTTACCCGCGATGGATACCGTTTTGTCGTGGTGTTCTCCGATTCTGTTTGCCGATACGGCTTCATATTTCGCCTGATACAGCGCAGGACGGATATTATCGCTCATGCCCCCGTCAACCGCTGCATATTTACGGGTGCCGGGCACTTCTTTTTGCGAACCGATGGTATAAAGCGTCGTTCCGGCGTCTCCGACGAGCGAGCGTCCCGGTTCAATCCAGATCTCCGGAATGTCAAAAGCGTGCAGCGCTGCGTTTTCTTTTACCGCTTCGATAATTTTTTCCACATAAACGGCGGGATGAAGGGGTTCATCCTCTTCCGTGTAGCGGATGCCGAAGCCGCCCCCTAAATTCAGCACTTCAGAGACAAAGCCGAATGATTCTCTCCATTCATTCAGTTTTGCGAAGATTTTTTCTGCGGCCAGCACAAAGCCCGCCGTATCAAAAATTTGCGATCCGATGTGGCAGTGAACGCCGAGAAGCCGGATATGGTCTGACTGCAATACTTGTTCAATCGCCTTTTCTATTTGCCCGTTATGCAGATCAAAACCGAATTTGGAATCTTCCTGTCCCGTCGTAATATAATCATGCGTATGCGCCTCTACCCCCGGAGTGATCCGCAGAAGCACATCCATTGTGCGCCCTGATTTGCGGCACAGTTCCGCGAGTAAGGATATTTCATAAAAATTATCAACGACGATGCAGCCGATTTGATGATCGAGCGCCATTTTCAACTCTTCTTTGCTTTTGTTGTTGCCGTGAAAATGAATCCTGTCAGCCGGAAAACCAGCCGCAACCGCCGTGAACAGCTCTCCGCCGGATACAACGTCCAATGAGAGCCCCTCCTGCTCAGCAAGCTGTATCATCGCAACGGAAGAAAACGCCTTGCTCGCGTACGCGACCTGCGCCTTTAAATCCGCGTCAATGAATGCCTGTTTAAAGCTTTTAGCGCGCTCACGTATTAAAGCCACATCGTAAACATAAAGAGGCGTGCCGTAATGCTCCGCTAAATACAGCGCGTCCACACCTCCGATTTCCAAATGACCTAGTTTGTTTTGTCTGCTTGTGCCATGTAAGAACAATGCTCATTCCCTCTTTCTGATCCGCCTATGGGTGAAAAGGACAGCTTCTTTTGAGCTGTCCTTATACAAGTCCCGTATAAGTTAAGACATACAATATCATAATCTTCTGTCGGTTTCAATGCGATTATGAACCGCTTGGCTGTCTTTGACGGTCTTTCGGGTGAACAATGCTCGGTCTGACTTTCGCTCCCGGCACTGTCGTCCGGACGAGCACCTGCCACAGCGCCTTGCCGTTAAACGGTAAAAACGGCCATAAATACGGCGTATGAAACGAGCGGATATTCGCCATTATGATCAGCAGCAATGTAAAGCCTATCACAAAGCCTTTCACTTGGAAAATGGCCACGAGCACCATTAAGATGAGGCGTATCATTTTATTGGCGAGGCTGAGCTCATAGCTCGGCGTGGTAAATGATCCGATGGCGGCGATCGATACGTACAGAATCACTTCTGCTGAAAACAGCCCCACCGCTATGGCGATTTGACCGATCAGCACCGCCGCAATCAGACCCATGGCGGTGGATAAAGCGGTCGGCGTATGGATCGCGGCCATCCTGAGAAACTCAATCCCCAAATCGGCCAAAAAGATTTGCAGAATGATCGGGATATGCGTATTTTTATTTAAACCGATAAAATCCAATCTTTCAGGCAGAAGAGACGGTTCAAGAACAAAGAGGAACCAGATCGGAAGCAGAACCGTTGAAGCGATAATACCGAAGAACCTGATCCATCTTAAAAATGTTCCCACTGAAGGCGCCTGCCTGTATTCTTCCGCATGCTGAACATGGTGAAAAATCGTTGTCGGCGTTATGATCACGCTCGGTGACGTATCAACGACAATGATGACGTGCCCTTCCAAAATGTGATTGGCGGCCACATCCGGCCGCTCCGTGTATCTGACCATCGGAAACGGGTTGTAGCCCTGTTTGACGATGAATTCTTCCACCGTTTTATCAGACATCGTCAATCCGTCAATGTCAATCGCATTCACTTCGTTTTCGACGATGCTGACAAGGTCCGGATCTGCGATGTCTTCTATATACACAATGGCAAGATCGGTCTTAGAGCGCTCGCCGACTTTCGTAATTTTGACGCGGAGCCTTTCGTCCCTGATTCGTCTTCTGATCAATGCTGTATTAATAACGATATTTTCGATAAAACCGTCTCTTGCCCCGCGGACGACCTTTTCCGTATCCGGTTCTTCCGGTGTGCGTCCGGGGTAACTTCTGACGTCAACGATAAAGGCGAAGCCCGCGTCTTCAACGATAACGGCCACAAGTCCGGAAAGCACTTGATCTGTTGCTTCGTCGAGCGTTTTGACTTTTTGGACCTGCTGATTGACAAGCCTGTTTTCAACAACGTCAATCGCTTCATCCGCATTCTCGTCATAATTATTAACGTCGACGAGCTGTTCCATTAAATGAATGATAAACAAAGTATCGGTTAATCCGTTGACAAAGTAAATCTGGACTTCCCGGTCTAATACTCGAACTTTGCGGACGCCGACATCATAGCTCGTTCCCATACCGACGCGGTCTTTAAAAAATTGTTCATTTTTTCTAGGATCCCGGTATACCTTGATCATATTTTCCGGTTTTTCCGGCATGGCTTTCGCTCCTTTCTAAAATGAATTCGACCGCCTTCATCGTAATCGGCGAGCCTTTGGATATGTCATCTTTTCTCCCCATCTTTCCTATGTCGCCGATGCCCACAATGAGGGGAACGTCCAATTTATCCAGACAATACACCGTATCTCCGTTCATTCTGTGCTCGTCCATTTCTCTCATTCCGGTTTTATCGACGCCGTACTCCGTCACTTCTCCATCACGGTCAATGGAGACATCGACTTTCGTCCATTCAGCCTGATGGGTCTTAGAAGCGACCGCAATCACCCCCAGCACTTCAATGTCCTGATGTGAGGCGACATATTTCAGCGCCGTTTCGCCCGGCCCTTCCCCTTGCAGGCCTGAATCGTCAAACATGACAAACACCGGGTCATTCGGCGCGGCTTTAATCAGCTGAACAAGTTCGGGGCCGCTTCTGGTTGACGGATTGCCCTTTGATTGGGAAATACACCGTCCGCCTGCTTTTTCCGCGGCATATTCAATTGTTTTGGCGGCGTATACGTCCCCGTCTGTCACAAGAATGACCTTCCGTTTCGTCATCAGGCATTATCCTTTCGGTTTAAAAATAATGGCTACAAGAAATGCGAATAAAATCGCTGAAGATATACCGGCGGAAGTAAGTTCAAAAATCCCCATGGCGATCCCGATAAATCCATGCTCGTGAGCTTGATGCATGGCGCCGTGCAATAAGCTGTGACCGAAGCTGACGATGGGAACCGTCGCGCCCGCACCTGCAAATTCGATAAATTTGTCATATATTCCGAACCCATCCAACAAGGCGCCGATGACGACAAAAGTTGTCATCACATGGGCGGGTGTCAGTTTAAAAATGTCAAGCAGCAGCTGACCGATAATGCATATGATTCCCCCGCAAACAAAAGCCAACAGATATTCCATTTATGATGCACCTCCCGCCCGCTCAAATACCACACCGTGCGCGATGGTCGGAATGGTTTCTTTCTGCTGGATCATTGTCGGACTTAAAAGCGCTCCTGTCGCGACAACGAACACCCTGTTCAGAGCCCCTGATTTTAATTGATTAAAAATATGTGTGTACGTAACAAGCGCGGAGCAGGCGCAGCCGCTTCCGCCCGCAAACACCTGCTGGTCCGGCGTATAGATGAGAAGACCGCAGTCATCGTGTTTCGTTCCGACGGGATAGCCTTCTTCTTTGAGCAAATCTTTCACGATCGGCGAGCCGACGCCTGAAAGGTCTCCCGTTAAAATCAGATCATAATCATCCGCCGTGCGGTTTAAGTCCTGCAGGTGCTGTTTGATTGTGTCGGCGGCAGCTGGCGCCATGGCGGATCCCATATCGAACGGATCTGTTATTCCGAGGTCGCTTACTTTTCCCACTGTTGCGCTTGTAATCTTGATATCAGAAGGGTTTTGGCTGATGATGACCGCCCCGCCCCCCGTGACCGTCGAAGTGGCGGTATCCGGTTTTTGCCCGCCATATTCCGTCGGATTGCGAAATTGCCGTTCTGCGGTCGCGTTATGGCTGCTCGTGGCTGCGATCGCCCGGTTCGCAAAACCGCCGTCAATGAGCGCGGATGCGACGGCAATCGTTTCCATTGATGTCGAACAGGCGCCGAACAGACAGAGGAACGGGATTTTCAGATGTCTGGCGACGTAGTTGGCGGTCACATTTTGATTTAAAAGATCCCCCGCGAGTAACAAATCAATATCGCTCTTTTTCAAATTCTGTTTTTGCAAAGCTGAGTTGATGGCATCTTCCATTAACTGACGTTCCGCCATTTCCCAGTTTTTCTGATTGCAATGCATTTCATCGTATGTCTTATCAAACAGCGAACCGAGCGGGCCGTCTTTTTCTTTCGGTCCGGCTGCCGTCCCCGCCGCATTTACAAATAACGGGTTTTCAAACACCCAGGTTTGCTTTCCGGTTAATTTCATTTTTTCTCCTCCTACGAAAACAGTTTTTCACAAGCAAACCGTATCAGGCCTACGATATAGGCTGCCACGACGCCGAATACAATGACGTTTCCCGCCAATTTAAACATGTTTGTCGCTACTCCGAGCACGAGTCCTTCACTTCTGTGTTCCAGAGCCGCGCTTGTCATACTGTTTGCAAAACCCGTCACCGGCACGGCTGAACCCGCTCCGGCAAACTGCCCGAGTCTGTCATAAATGCCGAATCCGGTCAAAAGAGCGGAAATTAAAATAAGAGTGGCGGCCGTCGGGTTGCCCGCTGTTTTTTCATTAAAATTAAAAAAGTGGATGTAAAAGTCTTGAAGAGCCTGCCCGATCAGACAGATCAAACCGCCGATCAGAAAGGCTTTGACGCAATTCCAAACATATGGCGGTTTCGGCTGATAGTCTTTCACTTTTGTTTTGTAATTTTCTTTTAAGTTTGTCACGTCGGTTCCTCCTTATGAATGATGGATAAAATACAGCCAATGAAATAAAGAGCCGGCTATTTTGCCGAACACAATGGCCATCAGCAATATGATGATTTTGCTGCCGAAGCCGATCCGTTTGGCAAGAATGGGAAGCACATTCAGCACTTCTGTAAGCGCTGCGGCCAGCATGCCGATAAACATGCCGGCCAAAAGCCCGACCGGAACGGCCAGCCATTCAGATAAAAAAAAATGATTCATATTTAAGGTTTCCCAGCCGCCGAACACAGCTCCTGAAATAACAGCTCCTTCGTAGGCCTGTACAAAGCGCATTGTTTTTGTCAGCTGCATAAGGCGGGGGACGATTCCCATAACGGTTAAAAAAGCCACAAAGCCCGCGCCCACGGTCAGCCCTCCGCCAAGCCCGACAAATATAACGAAAAGAATGCTAACGATCATGCAGATCTTTCATCGTCTCTTCATTTTCGTGCATTGCGACATAATGATCGAGATCAAGCTGATAATTAAACATTTCGACTTCCAGCGGGCTTGGCTCTTCATTCAGGCGTTTTTTGAAGATGTGATTAAAAAAGACGATCATTCCGAGACCGAGGCCGATGCTGTATGGAATTTGAAGCAGATACGGATATTCATTCCGTTCGCCCGTTATGATTTCATATAAGGCGATATGAACTTCTCTCATACTGACATCTTCATGAAAATTCATAATGGCAAGACATGAACCGATAAAAAGCAGGAGCCAGACACCGACGAATAAAACGGCTGACAGCTGCTTTTTCTGGTAATGGATTTCCACTATCGTTTCAGCGCCGCCGACGGTCTGTACATCAAGCGCGGGACAAGCGGTATGAATGGTTTTCAGCACTTTTATGATGTCCAGCACGACGATATTTTTGTCTTTTTTCGTGACCTTATACAGCGGCAGTGCCGACAGTTTTTTTTTCAGCTTTTGCTGTCCCGCAATCTGCGCGGCGTCGCCGACTGTGATGATATCTCCGGTATGAGCCTTCACGCGGTGGCGAAGTCTGAGAAATATTCGTCTTTCCATCTTGCATCACCATCTTTCGGGTGGTTATATATGTAGTATGTGGTTCACTTTTGTTCTCATTCATCAGCGGCAAAAGACCATAAATTACCACCGATGCACAAATAAAAAAAGCCGGCCCGTAAAAGGTCAGCTTTCCGTATGATCCATCTGCACTTTAATCTGCTTTAATATTTTTTTCTCCAGCCTCGATACCTGGACTTGGGAAATCCCGAGCCGTTCGGCTACTTCCGACTGTGTCTGATCTTTATAATATCTCAGATAGACAATGAGTTTTTCCCGTTCTTCCAAATCACTGATCGCTTCCTTGAGGGCGATTTTGTCAAACCACTTCTCTTCTGAATGATCAGCGATCTGATCAAGCAGGGTGATCGGGTCTCCGTCATTTTCATACACGGTCTCATGAATGGATGAAGGCGCCCGCACCGCTTCCTGCGCAAGCACCACATCCTCCGCATCAATTTCTAAATGATCCGCAATTTCCTGGACGGTCGGCACTCTTCCGTATGTTTTTGACAGTTCATCTTTCGCCCGGCGTATTTTATTGCCGAGCTCTTTTAAAGATCTTGATACTTTGACGGTTCCGTCATCGCGGATGAAGCGCTGGATTTCTCCGATAATCATCGGCACGGCATAAGTTGAAAAACGGACATCATAGGACAAATCGAATTTATCAACGGATTTTAATAATCCGATACAGCCGATCTGAAACAGATCGTCCGGCTCATAGCCTCTGTTTAAAAACCTTTGAACGACGGACCACACAAGACGCATGTTTTTTTCTATGAGGAGGTCTCTTGCCTGCTGGTCGCCCTCTTGGCTCTTTTTGATTAATTCTTTGACTTCATGGTCCTTGAGCTGCGCGTTTTTGCTGTTTTTCTTAACCTCCACATCCATAACAAATCTCCTTAATTACAAAGCGCTTTGCTTTTTGATAGGTGTTTTGTTAAGCGTATCGTCGTTCCCATCTCCGGCGAAGAATCAATCGTGACATCATCCATGAAGTTTTCCATAATGGTAAAGCCCATACCGGAGCGCTCAAGCTCGGGTTTTGTCGTAAAGAGCGGCTGGCGCGCTTCCTCAAGATCCGTGATCCCGAGGCCTTCGTCACGTATGGTCAAATAGACGACATGATCCTCCAGCGTAACGGAGATGTACACCTTTCCGTCGCAGTTTTCTTCATAGCCGTGGATGATTGCGTTTGTTACCGCTTCTGATACGACGGTCTTGATTTCCGTAAGCTCATCCATCGTCGGGTCGAGCTGCACGATAAAAGAAGCAACCGTTACGCGCGCAAACGATTCGTTCTGACTGAGGGCTGAAAATTCAAGATGCATCTCGTTTTTCATGATGCCACCCCCAACGTTAAAAGCGCTTTTTGTTCCGATTGTTCGAACCTGATGATTTTAAACAGGCCGGACATGTCAAACAGACGTCTCACCGCTGGCGAAATCGCGCACACGACCATTTCTCCGCCGAGCTGTTTAATTTGTTTATAACGCCCTAAAATCACGCCGAGGCCCGAGCTGTCCATGAAGGTAAGATCTTCAAGGTTCAGCACAATGTGACGGATGCCGTCAGCCTCCAGAGATTCAGTAACCCTTTGTTTTAATGATTCTGCCGTATGATGGTCGAGTTCACCTGTTAATCGAATACAAAGCACGGATTCTTTGACATGAAAGTCAATTCCAAGGCTCATGCTCATTCCTCCTTGATATGATCGGATAATGAGTGTTTCGATTTTTGGGAAAGCAATTCCTTCACTATGACAAAACTAGTGCCCGTTCGCCACGATTATTTAAATTTTGTCCAATCTCCCATCGTCCGCTTCAGAAAAGTGAGAAAACCCGCTTTTTCCATGTCGTCTTTTGCCGTGACCGGGCTTTCAACGAGCACCTTTCCGTCTTTTTTCAGAACGAGGCTGCCGAGCACCTCTCCTTTTTTAACCGGAGCCGTTACATTGCCGTTGATTTTCACTTCTTTTTTTACTTTGTCCATGTTCTCTCCCTTTTTGGCCAGAAGAGAGATCGGCTCAGATGTGGTCAGCTTGATCAGTTTCTGTTTTCCTTTTTTCACTTTTACCGTTCCGACGATTTGATTCCGTTTGTACAGCGGGTGTGTTTTGAACTGGCTGAAGGCGTAATCAAGCATTTTGGTCACTTGGGCGTTTCTTTCTTTCGGGGTGCTGGCTCCGAAAACGACAGCGATGACCCTCATATTTCCTTTTTTAGCGGTGGCGGTTAAACAATACTTCGCTTCGCCTGTAAAGCCCGTCTTCACGCCGTCTACACCCGGGTAAAATTTGATCAGCCGGTTTGTATTGACGAGCCAGAACTTTTTGTCTGTATTTTCTCTTAAATAATCCTCATACGTTCCCGTAAATTGAGTGATTTTATCGTACTTTAATAATTCCTTCGCCATTTTCGCCATGTCATAAGCAGAGCTGTAATGGTCTTTTTCAGGCAGTCCCGTCGGGTTTTTGAAGGAGGTATCTTTCAATCCCAATTCTTTTGCTTTTTTGTTCATCCGGCTGACGAAATCCTCTTCTGAACCGGCGATATACTCCGCCATTGCGACAGATGCGTCATTTCCGGAAGCTATCGCAATTCCTTTGAGCATTTCTTTTACCGTCATTTCTTCTCCGGGTTCAAGGAAAATCTGTGATCCGCCCATGGACGCGGCGTGTTCACTCGTCCTGACTTTATCGCTCATCTTTATTTTCCCTTTGTCAAGCGCTTCCATGATTAAAAGCATGGTCATGATTTTTGTCATGCTTGCCGGCGCCAGACGCTCCCGGCTGTTCTTGTTATAAAGAATGCTTCCCGTATCGCGTTCAATCAGCACGGCGCTTTTGGCTTCATGAGCGAGCTCCGATGTATGTTTTCCGTCCGGCTTTGCAAAAGCAGACGGTGCTGATGCTGTTAATAAAATGCCAATCAACAAAGTGGATATAAGACGTTTCATCTCCAAAGCCCTCCATTTCATAATCCTTTTTATTTTTTCCAAATCCGGTGGTTTTATACGCCTCATCTGGAAAATGTTTCGTGTTGAGGGCACAAAAAAACAGCTGCTTCCGAAGAAACAGCTGACTTATGCTGACTTATTTTTGAGATCGTGCGACTACGGCTTTTACAAGCTTCAAAAAGCCGCCTTTTACTTTTTCCGTCATTTCCATTACTTCTTCATGGGATAACGGCTGGTCAAGAATACCCGCCGCCGCGTTGGAAATGCATGAGATGCCGAGCACGCGCATCCCCGCGTGGTTGGCGACGATGACTTCCGGCACGGTCGACATGCCGACAGCGTCAGACCCCATCGTTCTTAAAAACCGAACCTCAGCAGGCGTTTCGTAAGACGGCCCCGTAACAGCTGTATACACACCTTTTTGAACAGGAATGCCCAGCTCATCGGCCGTTTTTTCAGCCAAGCTTGACAGCTCTTTGTCATAGGCTTCTGACATGTCCGGGAATCTCGCTCCGAATTCAGCTTCGTTCGGCCCGATTAACGGGTTGGTGCCTGTAAAGTTGATATGGTCTGTAATAATCATCAGATCGCCGGCGCGGAATTCAGTGTTGATACCGCCGGCTGCATTCGTCACGACGAGAGATTCAACGCCGAGCGCTTTCATCACGCGGACTGGGAATGTGACCTGATCCATTGAGTAGCCTTCATAGTAATGAAAGCGGCCCTGCATCGCGATGACCTGCACGCCTTCAAGCGTTCCCATCACAAGCTGGCCGGCATGGCCTTCTACCGTTGAGACCGGAAAATCAGGGATCGTTTCATATGTAAGCTTGACAGCTCCTTCAATTTCATCGGCCAATACGCCGAGCCCTGATCCTAAAATCAGACCGATCTTTGGTGTTTCTTTCACGTGTTCTTTAATAAATGCAGCAGCACGTTCGATCTTTTGTTTCAAAAAAAGTCCCCCTACTGTAATCTTGATAAAAAGCTTTTTCCGTATTCCGGCTTTTCCGTTTTGAAATTATCCGCAATGGTTGCGCCGATATCGGCAAATGTATCCGCAAGCGGCAGCTGTTCAGTGTGTTTGTGCTTTTTGCTGTAAACAAGAAGCGGCACATACTCCCGCGTGTGATCCGTGCCGTGATGGACAGGATCATTGCCGTGATCCGCAGTGATGATCAGCAGATCGTCTTCTTTCATTTTTCCAAACACTTCCGGAAGCCTCGCATCGAATTCCTCAAGCGCTTTTCCGTACCCTTCCGGATCGCGGCGGTGTCCGTACAGCGCGTCAAAATCAACGAGGTTGGCAAAGCTCAGGCCCGTAAACTCTTCACCGAGCGTTTCAATCACTTTGTCCATGCCATCCATATTAGATACCGTGCGGCGGGAAGATGTAATGCCTTCTCCGTCATAAATATCAGAAATTTTGCCGATGGAAATGACGTCTAATCCGCTGTCTTTCATTCCGTTCATTACCGTGCGGCCGAACGGTTTGAGCGCATAATCATGACGGTTCGGCGTGCGTTTGAAGCTGCCCGGTTCGCCGACGAACGGTCTTGCGATAATCCGGCCGACCATGTACTTCGGATCAAGCGTCAGTTCTCTGGCCGTTTCACAGATGCTGTACAGCTCTTCCAGCGGAACGACATCTTCGTGAGCCGCAATCTGCAGCACGGAATCTGCTGATGTATAAACGATCAGCGCACCCGTTTCCATATGTTCTTTTCCGAGCTCGTCCAGAATCGCCGTGCCTGAAGCCGGCTTATTTCCGATGATTTTCCGTCCTGAACGCCGCTCAAGTTCCTGAAGAAGTTCATCCGGAAATCCTTCCGGGAACACTTTAAACGGTTTTTCAATGTAGAGGCCCATAATCTCCCAGTGCCCCGTCATCGTATCTTTCCCGTTTGACGCCTCCTGCATTTTTCCGTAGTACGCAAGAGGGTGCTCCGTTTTTTCCACGCCCTTAATGTCTCCGATCAGTCCGAGACCGAGCTGCGCCATATGGGGCATATGTAAGCCGTTCATGTGCTCTGCGATGTGTCCGAGCGTATTTGCGCCTATATCATTAAAATCGGCGGCGTCCGGCGCTTCACCGATTCCGACAGAATCCATTACGATCAAAAATACCCGGTTATATTTGTATTCAGACATCATAAAAGCCTCCTTTTCTTCCATCTGTCCATTGTAGCTTACAGAGGTCAGACAACTCAAGTATAAACCGTTTACATTCTTGTTGACAATGCCGATTCAAATAATTAGAACCTTCTCTGTATTCCGCCAATCCGGCAAAAAAAGCCGCCGCCAATCCGGCAGCGGCTCCTAAGCGCGCGGATGATACTGTTTGTACACGTCCTTCAGCCTTGTTTTCGTCACATGCGTATAAATTTGCGTCGTGGAAATATCGGCATGTCCGAGCATCTCCTGCACGGCGCGCAGATCCGCGCCGTTTTCAAGCAGGTGCGTTGCAAAAGAGTGCCGGAGCGTATGCGGTGTCAGCTCTTTTTTAATCCCCGCTTCAAGGGCGATTTTTTTCAGGTTTTTCCAGAATCCCTGACGGCTGATCTGCCTGCCGTGATGATTCAGAAAAAGCGCTTCGGTTACGTTTTTCTTTAATAATTTCCCTCTGGCTTTTTCAATGTATGCTTCTATCGCATGGGAAGCGGCTTCACCAATCGGCACAATCCGCTCTTTCCGCCCTTTTCCGAAGCAGCGGACGAATCCCATCGTCAAATGGACGTCGGATAATTTCAGCTCGATCATCTCGCTGACCCTGATGCCGGTTGCGTACAGCAGTTCAAGCATGGCTTTATCCCTGAGACCGAACGGGCTGTCAAGCTTAGGCGTGTCCAATAACCGCTCAACTTCGTGAAGCGCCAATACTTTCGGAAGCGTCCGCTCTGTTTTTTGTGTTTCAATATGTACCGAAGGATCTTTATCCGCGGCTTTTTCCCTTAACAGAAATTGATGAAAAGACCGGATCGACGCCAAATGCCTGGCAGACGTCTTGCCGGATTTCCCGGAGTCCTTTATATGCTTTAAATATTGAATAATATGAAGACGGGTCACATCATTCCATGAAGTGATCTGAAGGGTTTCAGTTAAGAAGAGAGAATAACTTTTCAGATCACGCTCATAGGACATCATCGTATTTTGGGACAGCCCTCTTTCAACCCTCACATAATGGATGAAATCCTTAATTTGATCCTTCACTCTTGATCTACTCCCCGTTTTGGTAAAAAAAGATCAATCGGCCGAACCAGCCGTCTTTCTCCTCATGTTCCGTTTTGGCCACTTTGACGGCGGAGCCTTCCGGTTTATCGTACCGATGATAGTTTTCATACTCTGAATTCACCCATATCATAGCATAATAGAACAGCGCGGTAAAACCTGTGAACAGAATAAACACTTTGATCGTATCCGCGGCTGTTTTCAGGAATCTGCCCATCTTTCGATCGACCCTTTCTTTGGCGGCTGTTAGTACACCTTATGCCAATTTCAAAGGCTTTTATACATAAAAACAGCAAAAAACCCTTTCCTGGCAGAAAAGGTTCATAGGCTTTTACTCTGTTTCATCCCCGCGGCAGCGGTGGCAGATTCCGTGAAAAGTCAATCTATGATCTTTAATTTTAAATTTCCAATCACGTTCAATCACTTCTTCAACGTCTTCAAGCAGATCTTCTTCAATTTCATCGACGGCTCCGCACTCCATGCACACCAAATGGTGATGAAAGTGAGCCGCGCCTTCTTTGCGAAGGTCGTAGCGGGATACGCCGTCCCCGAAGTTAATTTTATCAACGACTTTTAATTCTGTTAATAATTCTAATGTACGATATACTGTAGCGAGACCAATTTCAGGAGATTTCTCTTTTACGAGGAGGTATACATCTTCTGCGCTTAAATGGTCTTCTTCGTTTTCAAGCAGCACTCTTACCGTTGCTTCCCGCTGTGGCGTAAGCTTGTAACTTGACGAGTGCAGCTGCTTTTTAATTCGATCAATACGGTTTTCCATGTCTTTCCCTCCTACGCCGCATTCCATGACTCATTATAACAAAATACGCGCAGAGTTCCAACTATAATTATTATAAACTGATAAATAAAAGTATTATTTTGTGATAATCATTCTAAAATATGCGTGAAGACAGCTTTTCCATAAACAGCGGAGACACGTACGCTTCGAGCAGCGAAGCGATGACCGAGAAGAAAACGATGAGAATCAGTACGAAGGCGTAACGTCCGAACCATTGGATCGGCGCGTCATGAAGGCTGCGTTTGACAAACAGCTGCCGGATCAGTTTCAGTGAAAAAGCGATGGAGCATGTCCCCATGATAAGATATGCCGGAATGAGAACGATGTTTTGCGGCAGAACCGAAATAAATGACAGGAAAAACCCGTTCATCCCCATTTGATTCACTAAAAAACCGACCGTGAAGCCGACGACGATTCCTTTTAAAAACACCATAATGAAAATAACCGGAAGACCGATCACAGAAATACCGAGGATCCACATCAGCCCCAAATATTTTACATCATGAAAGACGGCCTGCCAAAACATTTCTGAAGCGCCGGCATGTTTCCCGTCAGACAGCTGTCCGAAAAACTTGCTTAAATAGTAATACAAATCTTCTTTCTGCGTGATGGTCATGCTGTTGACGATGATCGCCCCGAAAATGACCCCCATCAAAAACAAGACGAACACAAATATATAAAGTGACAGATGATCCTTTACATGGCGAAAAAACAGTTCTTTGTACGATTGTTTTCTCATACCGCTTTCCTCCCGCTAATCTATTGACTTGATTTAGTAGATTGTATGAAAGAAAAGAGAAAACATGACAGAGAAATCATAGAAAGGCGCGAGATTCGGGCATAAAAAAAGAACCCCCGTCATCACTCCGGTGATCATAGGGGTTCCTTTTTTTATGCTTTATTCTTTCAAGCCTGTCTTTTTTGGTTTTCGTCACTCTTTCATGGGTGCTGAAAGACGGCGCCGTCCCCCTTGACAAGACTGCGTCACGCATCCCGTTTCTTCTGAGATGCTCCCGCATTTTTTTCGTTTTACTCTTCGCCATGTGCCAATCGCTCCTTTTTTTGCCTTTTCTTTATCATAACAAAAAAATCCCGATGTGTTCATGAATACGGCTCATGTTTCGACCGGTAAGCGCGCAGAGACGTTTTGGCAGATGAATAGCTCCCCATGGCGGCGTATCCGTAAAAAAATCCCATAAAAATCCCCGCATACACGTGTTCATGGTGACCGAAAACGATAGACACAACATTTCCGGCAGCAAGGGCAATCGTGGGAACGAATATGCCCGGAACCCGGCAGAACACTTTGATCAGCTGTGTAACGCATAAGACGACCGGCACGCCGATCACAGCATCCCAAATATTTGTATGGATCAGCGGAAAATAATCCACATCGACACCTCTTTATTCCGTCTTTTGCTATCTGTTAGCCTGCCTAAGAATTCCGCTTCCTATTCATGATAAAAAAACAGCACCGGCACATGTCCGGTACTGTAAGAGTTGTTTATTTTCCTGCCGCGGCCCGTTCTACGGCTGCTGATACGGCCTGATGCACGTCCGCATCCAAAGGCTGAGGCACGAGATCGCCGTGTTTTGTGCAAGAGGCGATGGCTTCTGCGGCCGCCACAAGCATTTCATGGTCGATTTTCTTGCTTTTGGCGTTCAGCGCGCCGCGGAAAATCCCCGGGAAGCCGAGAACATTATTGACCGAGCGGCCGTCGGCTGCATAAGCGGCTCCGGCTTGTAATGCGTCTTCCGGTTCAATCTCCGGCTTCGGATTAGATAAGGCCAGAATGACATGTCCTTTTCTGACATCCTCTTTTTTAATGAGACCCGGAACTCCGGTGGTGCTGATCACAATGTCACACGTGTCCATTAAATCTTTGATGCTTCCAAGCGGCTGACCTCCGTACTGAGCGAGGCGGTTCATTGCGTCTTCTGACTTGTCCGTTCCGCAGACCGCTTTGACTCCGTATGCCATAAACATGCGGCAGATGGCGACGCCTGCCGCGCCGAGACCGATCTGTCCGACCTTCGCTTCTTTTAAATCAAGACCGGCGCTTTTACAAGCGGAAATGGCGGCGGCGAGCGTGACGACCGCCGTGCCGTGCTGATCATCGTGCATAACCGGAATATCCAGTTCTTCTTTCAGGCGGTCTTCAATGTCAAAGCAGTGAGGCGAACCGATATCTTCAAGCAGAATTCCGCTGAACCCCGGAGAAATATGTTTTACCGTGCGAATAATTTCTTCCGGATCAGAGGTATCAAGCAAAATCGGAATTCCGCTGATACCCGCCAGCTGGTCAAAAAGCGCGGCTTTCCCTTCCATTACAGGCATTCCGGCGACAGAACCGATATTGCCGAGGCCGAGAATCGCCGTGCCGTCGGTGACAATGGCGACAGAATTGCTGATTGTCGTATAGATGGACGCTTTTTCAGGCTCGTTTTCAATCAGTCGGCACACATCGGCGACGCCCGGTGTATAAACACGGCCAAGCTCAGCCAATGTCCGGATCGGCATTTTGCTTTTCATTTGAATTTTGCCGCCTTCATGAGCAGAGAGCACTTCATCTGAGACTGTATGAAGCCGGATGCCTTCACCGAGAGCTTCAATGGCTTGAATGATTTCCTGCAGCTGCTCCTCATTTTCGGCCTGCACCGTGATGTTGCGCATTGTGTAGTTCGGGCCGACTTTAACGGTTTCAACTTCCCCGATATCTCCGCCCATCACTCCGATGGCGGTTGCCACTTTTCCGAGATTTCCGGGAACAGTCGGCGTTTCAATCATTAACGTCCGAATCATATGCTTTGTAATCATGAAATGAACCTCCTAACCCAATTTTTGAGATTGCAAGGATTTTTCTTTCGTGTACCAAATGAATTTCCCCGTGTATCCGTACAATATTGCCAGTCCGATAGATACAAAACTGAGCCACATGAACGGCAGATATGAAAATGTGGATACGCCGAGAATGCCGGCCATATAGATGCCGTTATCAGACCACGGCACCATCCCTGAAGTAAGCGTTCCGCCCACCTCTGCGTTCCGGGATAAAACTCTTCTGTCAAGTTTCAGTTTATCATAACTGTTCTCCATGATTTTCGGCGTCAGGATCAATGACACGTACATCGCACAGCCGAAAATGTTTCCTAAAAGGGCGACGATCAATGTCGAAAGCGTCACATTTCCCGGTGTGGTCAGCTTTTTCTCAAAAGTTGAGACAATCACTTTTAATACGCCGAGCTTCTCAAGAATTCCTCCAAAACCGAGACCGAACAGGATAACGACTAACGTATCCAGCATACCGGTAATGCCTCCGCGGTTTAACAGGCCGTTTAAAAATTCGACGTCCGTTTTAATAGAAAAACCATTATAAGCAGTCGCAATGGCATCGGCAAAATTCATTCCCTGAAAGACGGAAGCCCAGATTGCGCCAAGCAAAGCACCGATGACGATAACGGGCATAGACGGCTTTTTCAAAATCAGAAGGACAACGACGACAACAGCCGGAATGAGCATCCATATATGAATATCAAACGTTTTCTGCAATGAAGACTTTAAAAATTCCACTTTGTCGAGATCAATATTTTTTCCGCCGTATATAAATCCCGTTACGGTAAATAGAATGGCCGTAATAATATAGGACGGAATTGACAGATACATCATCGCTCTGACGTGCGACAGCACATCCACCTTAGAAAGCGTGGAGGCAAGCACCGTACTGTCAGACAGCGGTGAAAGCTTGTCTCCGAAGTAAGCGCCGGACAAAACGGCTCCCGCTACGATCGGAAGCGGTATACCCATTCCCTCTCCGATGGCAATCATGGCGATCCCCGCGGTTCCCACGGTTCCCCACGACGTTCCGGTCGCAACGGACATAACGGAACAGATAACCAGTGTAGCCAGAAGGAAAATATGAGGATTAATAAACTCTAAACCATAATAAATTAACGTCGGCACAACACCGCCGGCAATCCATGTCCCGATGAGCGCACCGACCGAAACGAGAATCAACACCGCTTCAAGACCGTTTGATATCCCGGTGACAATCGAATCCTGCAAGTCTTTATATGAATATCCCAGCCTGACTCCGAGAATAATAGCGAAAAACCAGGATATTAATAGAGCTAGCTGGATCGGCAGGTCTAAAAACACTGTGAACGATAAGACAAGTGCTAAAAACCCGAATAATAAGATAATAATTTCCAATAAATTTGGCAATCTGACCTCTTTCACAAGAAAATCCCCCTAGAAGAAAAAAGCTAAAACGCTTTCATCAAATGATATAACAAATTATACTATACTGCCTCATCCCTTTGTATGGCAACCGCCTATTCACTGAAAAACGTGAAAAGGCGGCTGTTGTTGCTTTAAAATTTATTTTTCTAATAGATCTTTTCCGGCAATCCCCGGTTTTGTCATTTCATACGGATTCAAAATGATATCCAATTCTTCTTCTGTCAGGACATCATTTTGAAGGCAGAGATCTCTTACAGATTGCCCCGTCATGATGGCTTCACGGGCAATTCGCGCAGCCGCTTCATACCCGAGGTGCGGATTGACCGCTGTAATGACGCCGACGCTCTTTTCCACGTATTGCTTCAGACGTTTTTCGTTGGCTTCAATTCCCGCCAGACAATGATCGGTAAATGAACGGAACCCGTTATTCATGATGCTGATGGATTGAAGCAGGTTAAATACGAGTACCGGCTCCATTACGTTAAGCTCCAGCTGGCCCGCTTCTGAAGCGAGGCAGATCGTATTGTCATTCCCGATGACCTGGAAGGCGATTTGGTTGATCAGCTCTGCCATTACAGGGTTGACTTTCCCAGGCATAATGGATGATCCCGGCTGACGGGCGGGCAGTGAAATTTCCGCAAGTCCCGCGCGCGGACCTGAAGCCATTAAGCGCAGATCGTTGGCGATTTTAGACATGTTCATCATGCATACTTTCAACGCGGCTGAAACTTCCGTATACGCATCAGTGTTTTGTGTGGCGTCAACCAAATGGCCGGCGCCGACAAGCGGCAGTCCGCTGATGTCAGCCAGGTGCTTTACAACCTGTTCTATGTAGCGCGGATCGGCGTTAAGTCCCGTACCTACGGCCGTTGCCCCCATGTTGACTTCATACAGATGCTGGCGGGATTGTTTAATTCGCTTTATGTCACGCTCGAGCACGCGGCTGTATGCTTCAAATTCCTGTCCGAGACGGATCGGCACAGCGTCCTGAAGGTGTGTGCGCCCCATTTTAATGACAGAATCAAATTGTTTCGCTTTATCCTTAAAGACACTCAGCATATGCGCCATCGTATCAAGGAGCTTATCCAAAAGTTTTAAGGTGGAAATATGGATTGCCGTCGGGAACACGTCGTTCGTCGATTGTGACATGTTGACGTGTGTGTTCGGGCTGAGGTGAATGTATTCACCTTTTTTATGCCCCATGATTTCAAGCGCTCTGTTGCCGATTACTTCGTTGGCATTCATGTTCATGGACGTTCCGGCTCCCCCTTGGATCGGATCGACGATGAATTGGTCATGCCATTTCCCCTCGAGAATTTCATCTGCGGCCTGGACAATCGCATTTCCGATTCCTTCATACAGCCGTTTTACATCCATATTGGCAAGCGCCGCCGCTTTTTTGACGATGGCGAGCGCATTAATCATTTCTTCGTGGATGCGGTATCCGGTAATCGGAAAGTTTTCTTTCGCGCGCAGCGTTTGTATTCCGTAATACACATCAGCTTCAATTTGTTTTTCTCCGAGGAAATCTTTTTCCTGACGATATTCTTTTTGCGCGTTTGTCATGCTAAAACCCTACTTTCTCTTTGTGGTAGTCATGTTTTTACAGTACAACGTCGTCTGCGATCGGTGTCTCCATAATGTTTTTGACTTCAGCCAAGTTGTGAGACTGGCCGAGCGCCCACATTAATTTCGGCACGATGGCTTCCGTGTTCATATTTCTGGAGCGGATAATGAGATCTTGATTGACTCTTCGGCCGACTTCATAGACGCTCATGTCCTCTCCTTCTTCAAGACATTGTGTCGTAATGACGACGACAATGCCGCTTTCAATCATTTCATTGACTTTGGCGAGAATGTCTCTTCCTTCAAACGGCACGCCGCCGCTGCCGTAGCTTTCAATGACGATCCCTTTGTACATGCCCTTTAATGCGTCAAACATTTCCGGTTTCAGCCCCGGGTGGAGCTTGAGCAGGCACACGTCCGTGCAAAGTGAGGTATTGACCGTAAAGGCATCGTCTTTTGGCATGTGCACTTGTTTGTTGTATTCAATTCCGTTTTCGGTAATAAACGCGATATACGGATAGTTAATGCTCTCAAATGCATCATAGCTTTTCGTTCTTAATTTAATGGCGCGTGTGCCTTGAATGACTCTGCCGTCAAATACGACGTATACGCCGCCCACCCCTTCACATGCGAAGCGGATCGCGTCCGTGATATTTTTTTTGGCATCGGTTTTTTGAAATGTAATCGGAATTTGCGAACCCGTAATGACGATCGGTTTATCAGCATGCTGAAGCATATAAGACAGTGCCGCTGATGTATACGCCATTGTGTCTGTCCCGTGCGTAATGACGAACCCGTCATATGCGTCATATTTTTCTTTGACAGCATTTGCGATTTCGGCCCAGTATTCAGGCTGCATATTTGTGCTGTCGATGTTCATTAACGAATGGGTTTCCATCGTGTAATCGTTATCAAGTTTTGATACGTAGGTTAACAATTCGTCTGCTTTCACCCCGGGTGCAAGCCCGTTTTCTCCTTCGACTGAGGCGATTGTTCCTCCGGTTGTTAACAGCAATAATTTTTTCATACCCTGCACCTCTTCATCCATTTCTCAAGATGTGTTAAGCATTCGCTTTTCGCATACTTTTAATCAAATTATAGACAGACGATTGAAATTAATCAAGTGATTATTATTCAATTCGCGTACACTTTTGCATATCGATATGATATAATTTGCTCAAGTGAAAAGGAGCGGTTTTGAATATGAATTTAGATCGTTTAACTGAACTGAGAAAAAAGAAAAATTGGTCTCTTCAATATACGGCTGACCGTCTCGGCATCGCCAAAAGCACGTACGCCGGGTATGAATCAGGATACCGGCGTCCGTCATTCGAGGCGCTGGGCACGCTTGCCGATCTGTTTGACACGACGTGCGACGATTTACTGGGGCGCACTGAAAAAAAGGCGGAGCCGTTTACCCAGACCATCGAATTAACAAACGCCGCACAAGGCCGCGGCACACTGACCGTTGACGGACAGCCGCTGAATCAGGATGAAATCATCGAATTGATTGCGTTTGTCCGCACGAAAAAGAAGGTGCAGGAGGAGCTCCGCTAATAACCGGCTTTTACGGCTTGATTCTGCCGTACGTCCCTCCGCCCCCGGCCTCAAGGACAAGCTGCCCGGTGCGCGCTTTATGAATGACAGCCGCTATTTTAGGCTGGACGACACGCGCCAATTCCTCTTCTTGCGCCTGATGAAGAATCGCCATCTCCGTCCCGAAAGCCCGCTTCAGTTTGTCTAACGTTTTCGGCCCGACCCCCGGAATGAACTGCAGCGGGATCTGATGAATATACGGCGGCCGCGGCACGCGGCTTTTTTTCGGTCCGCTCAGTTCCTCCAGCCGTTCACTGACCCCTTTTGTCATTGTTTTCCCCCCGCACTCCGGACAGGCGGAAGCTCCTTTTTCAACCGGGCTGCCGCAGCGGTCGCAAGCCGTCCGGTAATACTTCCCGAGCTTCGGGTTCAGCCCGTAATTCGCCGTGATTTTTCTTCCGTCCTTCCCTTTTAAAGCCAGCGAAAATTCCGTGAAATTCGCTTCTTTAAGAAGCATTTCATTATATTCTCTGCCGATTTTTCCTAAGGAATGCGCATCAGAATTTGTTAAAAATGTATACGGATCAAGTTCCGTTACCCGCGAAGCCATGTCGGTGTCACAGCTTAACCCGAGTTCCGCCGCGTCAATGAGCGCCGGGTCGAAAACTTCTGTCAAAGAAGATATGACCCCTTTTCCGTACAGGCTTTTATGCGGGGTGAACATATGGGCGGGAATAAACAGCCCGCCCAATTCCTTTGTTTTCCTTTGAAGATTCAAACCGGTTTCATAAATACGCTGGGAACTGAGATGGATATTTTTAAGCCTTTTTGCGAGCCACTCAGAAAACATCTTCATTTCGGCAAGAGACGGCATAAAGACGAGAACGTGAATCGGCCCGCGGCATGTGTGATCATAGATTTCAAGCTCACTGCCCAACAGAAGCGTCGTATTCCGATACCGGATGCCGCCTTCTTTCAGCTCACGGTATCTGCCTTCATCAATTCCGCGCTCGATTTCTTCTATGACTTCCGGGGAATGGCAGTCGATGATGCCCAATAGTTCAATTCCCTTCCCCTCACTGGCCTCTTCTAAAATCCGATGCAGCGTCAACGTTTTGGCCCCGGTGATTTTGACCGGTTTTCCCGTATAGGTGCGGCCGATATGAATATGCAGATCGGCATAGATGGTTTTCATCATTTTTCCTTCAGCGCTTCTTTCAGCTGGAGATACTGAATCGCGTACGCCGTTT
The DNA here is from genome assembly GCF_053663455.1 of Bacillus sp. JK62. Lineage (NCBI taxonomy): Bacteria > Bacillati > Bacillota > Bacilli > Caryophanales > Bacillaceae > Bacillus > Bacillus sp. JK62. Next base: position 647,562 of record NZ_JBSJQA010000002.1, on the reverse strand, counting down.
TTGCGTCATACACCCTGCGGGATTCAATCAGCTTCACGGCCTCTTCAAGCGTGACCTGCATGACTTCGACAAATTCATCCTCATCCAGTTCGCGCTTTTCTTCCAACGGCGAAAGCCCTTCCGCAAGAAAGAGATGCACGATTTCATCAGCAAACCCGGGTGATGTATAAAAAGCGGTGATTTTCGTCAAGGTTTCCGCCGTATATCCCGTTTCTTCCTCGAGCTCTCTTAACGCCGTATGTTCCGGCTCTTCTCCCTTTTCAAGCTTACCGGCCGGAATTTCAACGATTGTCCGTTCCAGCGGCTTTCTGAACTGGTTCACCAAAATGATTTTTCCTTCCTCGGTCACCGCAAGTACGGCCACCGCTCCCGGATGTTTGACGATTTCCCGCTTGCTTGTTTTTCCGTTCGGGAGCTCTACATCCTCTAAGTAAAGATCTATGACTTTCCCGTCATACAGCTTTTTTTTCGCAAGTGTTTTTTCTTCTAAATGTTTCATCATGTCATCTCCCGTTCTGTCTCTCTATTATGCCTCATATATTTTATCATACATGCATGAGAGGGAGGTGCTTTTCGATTGAAGGTGTATCGGAAGGATAAAAGTATCGTATTGGTCGGAAAGGCGTGGGAAGTGCGGGCTAAACTGAAAGAATACGGGCGGACATTCCGCTATGTCGGAGATTGGATCACCGGGCCTTAACAGTTGAAAACTTCGCGCCTTTATATTACGGTCAATAAAAGACTATAAAAAGGAGCGAAACGATGAGAAAACGCACACTGGGACATTCTGATTTAGAAATAAGCGAAATCGGGCTCGGCTGTATGTCGCTGGGCACGGATAAAGCTGAAGCGCTGTCTATTTTGGATGAAGCGATCGAGCTTGGAATCAATTATTTAGATACCGCTGATCTTTATGATTTCGGCAGAAATGAGGAAATTGTCGGGGAGGCCGTCAAAAACCGCAGGCACGACATCATTTTAGCCACGAAAGCCGGAAACCGCTGGAATGATGATAAAGACGGCTGGCATTGGGATGCTTCCAAAGGATACATAAAAGAAGCGGTCAAAAACAGTCTGCGCCGGCTGAAAACGGACTATATCGACCTTTATCAGCTGCATGGCGGCACGATGGAAGATCATATTGACAAAACGATCGAAGCGTTTGAGGACTTAAAACAGGAAGGCGTCATCCGGTATTACGGCATTTCCTCGATTCGTCCGAATGTCATTAAAGAATATGTGAAAAAATCAAATATCTCAAGCGTTATGATGCAATACAGCCTGCTGGACCGGCGTCCCGAGGAGTGGCTTCCCCTTTTAGAGGAGAACGGAATCAGCGTTGTCGCCAGAGGGCCTGTCGCTAAAGGGCTTCTTACGAAAAAACCGCTTGATCAAGCAGCCGCAAGCGTAAAAGAGAACGGCTATTTAACATATTCTTTTGCGGAACTGGAAGAAACCAAAAAAGCGATCAGCGCTGCCGCACCTGACTTGAGCATGACGGAGCTTTCCCTTCAATACTTACTGTCACAGCCGGCCGTCGCTTCTGTCATCACCGGAGCCAGCTCACTTGAGCAGCTGAGAGAAAACTGTTCGGCTGCAGAGGCCCGGCGTTTAAGCAGCCAGGAAATCAAAGCCCTGCAATACCATACAAAACGGGACGTATACGAAGCCCATCGTTCTTAAACAATAAAACCGGCACCTTGTCAGATGCCGGTTTATTTATATTTGTGCCAATCGAGACTGCTTTCATTCAGCAGCTCTTCAAAGCTTTTATTTTTTTCTTTTTCTTTTCGTTTTCTGATTTGTTCCGCTTTTTGCTGCGCCTGTTTTTTCTCGTCTTCTTCCTTCAGCTCACTTTTCATTTGCAAAAGCCTGGCCTTCAGATCTTCCCCCAGATCGTCTTTTAAGCTGTGTTTTTCTTTAGGCAGCTGCTTTTTCATCATTACGCCCCCCGTATCTGAATATGGTGAAGCAAGTGTACCACGGAGCGCCGGAGGCCGGCAACGTTCACGGTCCTGAAAAGCCGGAGGAAGGATTTTTCATATGAAAGGAGGGTGCCTGTGTGAAAAAATGGCTGGCGGTGTTCGGTTCGGCTTGCGCAGTCTTTTTGGCTGCCGGATTCGCTTTTACGAATCTGATTATGTTTATGAAGAAAAAGACGGATGAAGATATCATGAAAAAAGAAACGGCCGACGGGCATGATAGATTTGATTCCTTTCAGGCCATGGAAAAAGAAGAGGCCGTCATCCTGTCACGCCACGGGTATGAGATCAAAGGCTTTTACGTCGCCCCGCATCATACGGCAAACACCATGATTATTTGTCACGGCGTTACCGTAAATTCGTTCAATTCATTGAAATACATGGATTTATTTTTAGATTTAGGCTGGAATGTGCTCGTATATGACCACCGCGGGCACGGAAAAAGCGGCGGCAGAACGACGAGCTACGGCTATTTTGAAAAAGATGATTTGGAAGAAGCCGTGAATTGGGTGAGACACAAAACGGGAGACGGCGGTCAAATCGGCATCCACGGGGAATCGATGGGAGCGGTGACGGCCTTATTATACGCGGGCGGGCATCAGGATGAAAACGGCGCTGATTTTTATATTGCGGACTGTCCGTTCGCAAGCTTTCGCGATCAGCTCGCCTACAGGCTGAAGCGGGAGTTCCGGCTGCCTCCGTGGCCGCTTCTGCCTTTGGCTGATTTCTTTTTGCGGATGAGAGAAGGATACCGTATCCGTGATGTATCGCCTTTATCGGTTATCAGCCGAATCCGGCAGCCCGTGCTGTTTATTCACAGTAAGGAAGATGATTATATACCTCCCGCTTCTTCCGAATTGCTGCACCGCAGAAAACGCGGCCCGAAGATGCTCTATCTGGCCGAATCGGGCGGGCATGCCATGTCGTACACCAAAAATCCGGAGAGCTACCGCAAAGCCGTTCAAACCTTTTTAGATACCATGACGCAAACGTAAAAAAGCGAAAGAACGTATGCTGGTTCTTTCGCTTTCCCGTCATAAAACGTCGGTAATCCCGTCCATATTTTCTCCGATCCAGTCAATGGCGAGGTCGATTGTCGTAAACTCCTGCGCTTTGAAGGTCATCTCATCCTGAAGCAGCCAGACATCCTTCTGAACGGATTCAGCGCCTCCGATGGACCAGTGCAGCAGACTGTACGGGTGGTTGTTGTTCAGAAAGGATACCCACGTTTTATGCTGTGCCGTCTGTTTAATGGCTTTCAGCTTTTGATTCACTTTCCGTTTCTCCCTGCTTTACTAATATGCTCATTCTCGGGCTCAGCATCTCTGCCGGGCTTTTTAAGACGAGCGTTTTTGCCTTTTCATTGTAATCGATTGTCATTTCCTCGTCAAAAAACACTTTTTGTGAGGTCTGGATGTAAAGCGGAAGTCCGTTGGTTTCAATGGCCTCGCATTGTCCCGTTAATTCGTCCGCCAGCCAGATGGTCGGCACGCCGCTCACCGCGCACCCGCAGCCTTCTGCGTCATAGCGGAGCTGCGCTTTTTTCCCCGGGTTGGCGTCCATCGCCTGCTGAAGTGTGTGTTTCGCCGCATCCGTCACATGTATTTGCATAGATGATCCTCCGTTTTTCATTTTCGCCATTGTAGCATACCGGAGCCGCTGTATGCATTGTTTCTGCTTTCTTTACAGCAGCCTGCTCTCCCAGTCCTTTGCCTCTTGTTCAGCCGCCTTGATCCAGTCATTTTTCCCTTCACTATACTTTTCCATATCGTATGGGTATGCCTTTGCGAGCCGCCGTTTCAGTTCCATGTATTGAGCCGCTTTTTCAGGCTTTGCAGTGAGGTAATCCCGGAACAGCAGATGACGCTTCACATCCGGATGGCCTGTTTCGTATATGTGGATGTGGTGTGTGCGCTTGCTGCCGCCTTTTTGAAAGAAACGCCGGCCCTCTATCCCGTTTTCTCCTTTCGCCTCATAGCCGAGTGCTTCCAGCTGCGGACTGAATCGGTCAGCGTCCGAAATATCTTTGACCTCCGCCAGTATATCAATGACGGGTTTTGCGGCCATTCCCGGGATGGAGGTGCTGCCGATATGGCTGACAGAATGAAGAGCGGGGCCGAAGATTCGGATCAAGTCCGCCTTCTCTCTTTCAAACATCTCTTTCCATTCCGGCTTGTACGGAACAACTTCCGCTTTCCTCTTCGGATAAAGATGAAAAAACGAGAGGGTCAGCCCTTCCGGCGTCTCTGTCTGTCCGGCTTCTGTGAACCCGGTTTTTAAATAGAGAGAGACTGCCGGAACGTTTTGACTGGCGGTAGCCGCCTCTATTTTTTGGGCGTCCCGGTTTTGATCTATCACAAATTGAATAAGTGCCCGTCCGATTCCTTTCCGAAAGGCGGACGGGTGCACCGTCAGCCTGCATATGACAAGGTCATACCCCTTTTTTTCATACGAAATGACGCCTGCAAGCCGATCTTTTTCCTTGAAACCGGCAAACGTCTCCCGTGACCTCTGTATGTCACCGGGTGTTTCATGCAGGGCTGGAATGCCGAAAAAGCCGATCAGCTCGGCTTCTTTTTGATAAGAGCAACGTTGAACCGCCGCAATTTCCCGCGCCGTCTGTTCTTGTGTATGCCGTAAAAATGTAATCAATCTTCCGCCCCTTTTGACGCAAACATCCGCTGTGACTCCGTCTTCGTAATGCGGACCGCGTACGCTTCATACCAGGCGCTTTTTCCTTTTTGTTTTGCCGCCCGGTGGTCAGTATGGTCTTTCCACCTTTTAATCGCCTCCAGGCTGTCCCAGTAGGAAACCGTGATGCCGCAGCCGTTTTCCTCCCGAACGCTTTCCGCGCCTAAAAAGCCCGGCTGTCCGCCTGCCAAATTCATCATGCGCTCTGCCGTATGCTCATATTCCTCATCATATTTTCCCTTTATTGATGAAAAAATGACCGCATAATAGGGCGGTTTGGGCGTGTCAGCTAAAAAACCCATATTCATCCCCCTCTACATATATTTCACAAACAGAATCCGGTCTTCTCCCGGACCGTCATAATTCGCAAAAACAGGGATTCCGTTTACGGTTTTGGTTCCTTTTTCAACTTCAAAGCCCAATTTTGTATGATAAGCGATTGATACTTTATTGACAGGCGCCGTCACGCAATTGACTTTTGTGCAGCCCCTTTTTTTCACCGTCTCCATAAATCGATCGTAGAGCTGTTTTCCAATTTGCATTTTTCTGAAATCCGGATGCACACCGGAAAAATGAATGTAGGCTGTCTCAGGGTCTGATTGTGACTGAAAACCGATTAAAAAACCGGTCATTCCCTCCGGCCCGTACGTGATAAAGCTCGTGTCCTGAAAATGTTCAAAAAACAAGCGCGGCAGTTTGTCTTTCATCTGCCTGCCGCCCCACCATTCATTCAAAACAGACGTAACCATTTCATAGTCTTCAGAGGTAATTGTTCGAATATCCATTATCGATTGACTCTCCTTTTCGTCCGGCAAAATGAATGTCAGCTCTTCTCATTGGAATATAAAAAATTATATGTGGGTTGTTTGCAATTGTAAATGATTTCTTTTCAAGCAAACGAATCAGCACGTCTTCCAACCGGGGAATGAATTACCAGTATAAACGTGATCATTGTTCGGGTACAATGAAAAACAGAACAAATGTTCCCGGAGGTTTTTTTATGGCTGATATTCTTCTTGTTGATATGCAATCGTTTTATGCGTCTGTAGAAAAAGCGGAAGCGCCTCATCTCAAAAGCCGGCCCGTGATTGTCTCGGGAGATCCCGAAAGACGCAGCGGCGTCGTGCTTGCGGCTTGTCCGCTCGCCAAACGATACGGCGTAAAAAATGCCGAACGGCTGTGGGAAGCGCAGGCCAAATGTCCCGACGCCGTTATTGTCCGTCCGCGGATGCAGCGGTATATTGATGTATCCGTCGTGATTACCGAACTGTTTGAACGATATACCGATCTTGTAGAACCCTACTCCATCGATGAGCAGTTTCTCGACGTGACCGGAAGCAGGCGGCTGTTCGGTGATCCTTTTACAATTGCCGAAAGCATTCAGCAAGCGATTATGCGTGAATTCGGAATTTATGCCCGTGTCGGCATCGGACCGAATAAGGCGCTCGCGAAAATGGCTTGCGACCATTTTGCCAAAAAAAACGCATCCGGCATCTACAGATTGGATATGTCAAATATCAGGGAGGATCTGTGGCCGCTGCCGGTCGGAAAATTATTCGGCATCGGAAAACGGATGGAGCATCATTTAAGACGGATGGGCATCAGCACAATCGGCGGGCTTGCCGTGCACCCCGCCGAACTGCTGAAAAAACGCTGGGGCATTAACGGCGAATTGCTTCAGCGGACAGCCCGCGGCATCGATCCCTCTCCGGTCACCGTCAACACGCACAGCCGGCAAAAAGCGATCGGCCATAACATGACCCTCCCGAGAGACTACAGCCGCTTTGAGGATATCAAAGTCGTGCTGCTGGAGTTAAGCGAAGAAGTGGCCCGCCGCGCCCGTTTCAAACAATACATCGGCCATACGGTTTCGGTCAGCATCAGAGGCGCTGATTTTGAATTCCCTTCAGGTTTTCACAGACAGAGAAAGCTGGTCTCTCCGACTAATTTCGGAATGGATATTTTTAAAGCGGCGGTCAAGCTCTTCAAAGAGCATTGGAACGGTGAGCCCGTCCGCAGCGCCGGCGTCTCCCTTTCCCAGCTGGAGCCCTGTGATTATGTTCAGCTGAGCCTGTTTGATGCTCAGGAAAAAAAGATCAGTCTCGGCAAAGTATTGGATGATATTCATGAGCGGTACGGCCCTGCGTCGCTCCTCCATGCCGCTTCGCTGACAGAGGCCGGCCAAGCCTTTCACCGGGCTGAAAAAATCGGCGGGCATTACAAATAATTGAGGTGATATACATGAATCCGAACAAATTAACACCCGGGTATAATGTCATGTGGGAATCAAGCCGGATGATGCTGCCCGAACATCGGGAGCAGCTGCTTGCAAAAAAACGAAAAGAACGGGAATTCCGGCCTCCGGAACTGAGCGAAGAGCAACTGAACGACATGAACCGCATCATTGCGGCGTCGATTGAAGAAGACAGAGCCATCTCGGTCACCTATGCTTCAGCACACGGCCCCCGCCGCTTTTGGGGATGGGTAAAACAAGTGAGGCATGACGAAAAACGTTTAAAAATCATAAACGATGAAGATGCGTTAACGCTGCCGTTTCATCTTATTCTCTCGGCTGAACTGGAATAAGAGCCTAAATCGTCCTGACAGAAAATATGATAGAAGAGTGGGAGGATCACATGATATTTAGTAGAATAAAGATGAATGACAAGAATAGGAGAATATATGATGGATCAATTTATAGAAAAAATGCTGGGACAAGCCCTCCGCCAGTATGGACGGAATGTGTCGACAGATCCGCTGAGCCCCTATGAAAAACAGAGTTTAAAAAAAGCTTTAGAAGAAAGAAGGAATGAAGAACCCGATGAGGATCTCCATGCCCATGTAGAAGATATTATCTACGATTACGTCACCAATCAGGGGCAGTTTTCCTGACACGGACGTTTATGCACTGGGCGATAAGGGAAACGTCCGAGAGTAAACCCTTAAAGATTGCGTGGTGCAGGATATGCCTGTCGGGCCTTATTTCAAGATCGGTTATGCCGTTCTTCTGTTATTTCTCATCATTTATCTCGGAACATTAATAGACTTTTTGTTCCAGCCTGTTGTGATTACGGTTAAAACCTTGTTTCCGCCCATTGTATTATCGGGCGTCCTTTACTATTTGTGCCGCCCGCTCGTCAGACTGCTGCATGCGAAATTAAAGCTGCCCCAAGGAATCGCGATTTTAGCGATTTATGCGGGAGCAGCCGGCCTTTTTGTCCTCTTCCTGTATACGGCGGGCCCTGCCGTTCAAAAACAGTTTACAGCCTTCACAGATCATATTCCAGAGCTTTCCGCAAAAGCTGAAAATTGGATCGGACACCTTCAGGACAGCAAATGGTTTTCCAGGCTTCAGCATGGGGATTCCTTTAAAAAATTAGCGGACAAAGCCGCAAATTATTCCGGTTCAATCGCTGATTCTCTCAGCAGTCTGGCCGGTACGGCTGCCAATGCCGCCATCACCGCAGCCATTATTCCGTTTGCGCTGTATTACATGTTAAAAGAAGGAAATAAAGCCCCCCGGCGACTGCTGCGGCTTCTTCCGGAAAAACATCAAAAAGAAGGAAAACAAATCCTTCGGGACATGGATGAAGCTCTCAGTTCATACATACAAGGACAGCTGCTCGTCAGTTTCTGTGTCGGCGTTCTCGTCACAATCGGCTATTTTATCATCGGGCTCGATTATCCGCTCGTTCTGGGCGCGTTCGCCATGGTGACAAATCTGATTCCGTTTATCGGGCCTTGGATCGGCACATTTCCCGGAGTCATTGTCGGATTGTTTGATTCACCGACCGAGGCGGTGCTGGTGATTACGGTCGTCGTCATTGTCCAGCAGCTTGAAAGCCAGCTGATTTCCCCGCAAATTATGGGACGGAAGCTGGACATTCACCCGCTGACCATTATTTTTCTTCTGCTTGCCGCCGGCAAATTCTCAGGAATTGCCGGGATGCTGCTGGCCATTCCGGGATATGCGGCCGCAAAAGTGGTCATAAGCCACATGCAGAAACTATTCATTCTCAGAAAAACACAAAGCTAAGAGAGAAATGATTCATCCCCCATGTCTTCACATCGGTTAAAATGAAAAAACGGCGGGCTGAAGAAGCCCGCCGCACACGGAGGTAAAAAAGATGAACATCGGTGATGTCATTTTTCAATTGATCTCATTTATTGCAGCCGCATTTTTCCTGTTTGCCGTGATATACGTATTCAGGAGCTTGAAGCAGCGCCGCATACAATTGGACAGAATCGAAAAGAAACTCGACGCGCTGCGCGAAGAAAAAAACGAGAAGTTATAGTTCATTCAGAGGCAGGCGCAGCCAGCTCCACCTTTATCCGATCCGGATCCTCCGTGTATACGGCGTAATGCGTGCTTCCGCCTGCATATGGATGGCGGTCCCTGTAAAGCACGGGGCATCCTCTGGCAAGCAGCTTTTCCGTCATCTCGTCAACCTGCTCTCTTGATGCAGCATGAAAAGCCAGATGGTTCAGCCCGACCCGGCATCTGTGGTACTCCGGTGTTAAAAAACGCTCCTCTGTCTGTACAAGCACAACATAAAATCCTGCGTTTTTCCAGCTGATGCCGGAGTCCCAATTTTGAAACTCCCTATAACCGAGCTCACCTAAAAACCATCCCCAAAACCGGGCGGAGGCTTTCAAGTCAGATACATACAATTCAATATGATGCATCATAATATTCGCTTCCTCCTCATATCACACCCGCCTTACCAGCACCTCTTCAACTTTATGGCCGTCACCTTTTCTCAAAATCAAATCCGATCTGAATTTTGTCGGCAGGATATTTTCATACAGATTCGGACGGTTGACGCTCTCCCAAATGGAGGCGGCCATGGTATCCGCTTCTGCATCAGACAAATCCTTAAATTTATGAAAATAAGAAGCCGGATCCTGAAAAGCGGTTTCTCTTAAGAGGCGGAAACGCTCCAAATACCACGTGAAAATCCGGCTTTCTTCGGCATCCACATAGATCGAAAAATCAAAGAAATCGGATACAAAAATCCGCGGATCTTCCCTGTCGTCCTCTAAGGTCGGCGACTGCAGGACATTGATTCCTTCGATAATAACGATATCCGCACCTTCGACAACCTCGACGGCGCCCTCTTCCCTGTCATAGGTAAGGTGGGAGTATAGCGGTGCCTCCACTCTCTCTTTCCCTGACTTTATATCGTTCAGAAACTCAAGCAGCGCTTTCACGTCGTAACTTTCCGGGAATCCCTTTCTGGACAGAAGGTTTTTCCTTTTTAATTCCGCCGTCGGATATAAGAAACCGTCGGTTGTCACCAGGCTCACCTTCGGCCTGTCCGGCAGACGGGAAAGAAGCTTTTGCAAAATTCTCGCCGTCGTGCTTTTGCCGACGGCGACGCTGCCCGCGATTCCGATGATAAACGGGATTTTCGCTGAATGCGGATGTTTCAGAAACACGTTGACATGCTGATTCCGTCTTGCGGCAGACGTGACATGAAGATGGAGCAGTCGCACAAGCGGAATATAAATCGTTTCTACTTCTTCCACCGATAGGTAGTCATTCAGCCCCTCTACGGCCTTGGCTTCTTCCTCTGAAACGGCAATGGAAAGATGGCCGCCGAATCCGGCCCACGACTCGCGGCTGTGCTGCGTATACAATGTATGTAAGTTCAATTCTTTACTTTTCACAATTCACACCAATCTCTCTGTATGGCTTTCCGATTAAAAAACAAACGCTTACAAAGATTGTAACGGAAAACCGCCTCACTGTCTGCCCATTTTTTTCACAAATGAGGAACCGATCCGGCTGTACTCTTCCATTTCCTCCTTGGGAACCATGCTTCCGCCGGTGCTCCACACAAGGTGCACGGCATTTTCCATCTCAAGCCCCCGCTCTTTTATATAACGGTTACCGGCTTCGGTCTGAACGAACTTGACGGCTCCGGCCATACCGGCGAGTGCAGAGGGTTCAAGGCTCTTATTCTCGGCCGCTCTTAATTGATAAAGCAGCGAAAAAAGCGTGCCGTCATCAGCGGTATAACAGCCGCTGAGTATAGGCTCCATCAGAGGGCCGGCCAGTCCGGACGGCCTTCCTACCGCAAGTCCGTCGGCGGCTGTTTGATTATCAAGGCCGATATCCTGCACGCTGATTCCGTCATGCAAGCCGGAAAACAGTCCTAACAGCATACACGGTGAATGCGTCGGCTCACCGAAAAAAATATGGACATGCTCGCCATAGATCAGCTTTAGCGCAAGCGCGACGCCGCCCGGGCCTCCTCCGACCCCGCACGGCAAATAAACGAAAAGCGGTTCATCTGCACCAGGCTTTATGTTCATTTGATTGAGCTGCTTTTTCACACGGCTTCCCGCAACGGCATACCCCAAAAGCAGATCCCGGGAATGCTCATCATCAATAAAATAACAATAAGGGTCCTGCTTCGCCTGCATGCGCCCCTCTTTGACAGCCAGACTGTAGTCTGCTTCATATTCGATGACGCGAACCCCCTTTTCCCGGAGCAGCTCCTTTTTCCACTGCTTTGCGTCACTGGACATATGAACTGTCACACAAAAGCCGAGCTTCGCGCCGATTATGCCGATACTCAGACCTAAATTGCCCGTAGAACCGACGGCTATAGAGTATTTTGAGAAAAAAGCGGTAAACCGTTCCTCAGTCAATATGCTGTAATCATCGTCTGTTGAGAGCATTCCCGCTTTTACCGCGAGGTCTTCGGCATGCTTCAGCACTTCGTAAATCCCGCCGCGCGCTTTAATGGAACCGGAAATCGGAAGTTCGTCGTCGCATTTCAAAAGCAGACGCCCGGGGAAAGCCTGAGCGGCGCTTTGTTCCAGACGCTTTTTCATTTCATTGATGAAGACAAGCGGAGACTCAATGAGGCCTCCCGCCGCTTCCGTCTCCGGAAAAGCCGACGCGATATAAGGCGCAAACCGGCGCAGCCTTTCTTCCGCTTCGGCAATCTCCTTTTTCCATTCAGCGCCATTCTTTACTGGATCATCGGTTTTATGCGGGTTGATCCAAAATACTTCACACGCCTCCGCCATTTGCCTGACTAAAGGCTCTGCCATCAATGCCTTGTGTATATCCCGGTCGGACATTCCTTTCTCCCCCTTGTTACTTTTTCTTTAATGCGCGGCCGGCCAGTTTTTCTGTAAACGAAGGGAAAAGCTGATACAGCTTCGTCCCGAGACTCATCCATCGCGGAAGATTCATTTCCCGTTTATCCGTCAGAATTACGGATGTAATACGCTCTGCCACACGGTCGGCATCAAGCATCCATCTGCCGACGCTTTTCACATAACCGCCCTCTTTATCTGCAATTGTAAAGAAGTCTGTTTTGATCGGACCGGGATTAACCGTTGTCACAGCTACACCCGTACCGGCCAGCTCAAGCCGCAGCGCATTGGAATACCCTAAAACGGCGTGTTTCGTTGCGGAATAAAGGCTTGATTTCGGCGTCGCCAATTTGCCGGCCTGTGAGGCGATATTGATAATATGGCCGCTTTTCGCATGAAGCATCACCGGAAGACAGGCCTTCGTACAGGCGATTAATCCGAAGACGTTGACTTCAAACATTGCCTTCATATCATCCAAAGATGAATCAGCGGCCGTTTCAAAAATGCCGAAGCCGGCGTTGTTGATTAATACGTCAACATGACCGATCAAACGCCTTACGTTTTCAGCCTCTTCTGCATGCCGGACGTCAAACGGAATGACATCACACTGTCCGCCGCGCGCGGTAATCGTTTTTTTCACTTCCTGCAAGCGGTCCTCCCGCCTGGCGGATAAAAAAACATGAGCCCCTTCTGCCGCGCAGGAATATGCAAGCCGTTCTCCGAGTCCGCCGGATGCTCCGGTGATCCAAATCCGCTTATCCGTTAATCTGCCCATTTCCTTCACCCCTTCACAGCTTTAAACATCAGAGTGCTTCCCGACTGAAAGGATTCGGCCTTCCCTTTTGCAGCCAGTACGTCAAGATGGCCGATCGTTTCTGACATCGTTAAAAACAATTCATTTTCATACACAGCCGGAAACAGCCGCCGGCATACCTGGAAAGCCGTCAGCGTTTCCTCTGACAACAGGCGCAGCACATATTCCGACCGGTTTCTCTGTTTTTCAAGCCGCCTGTCAAAAGCAGGCTTTACGTCTGTCAGCAGATCGCCGTGTCCCGGATATAAAAAGGACGGGTTTACGTCATACAGCCGCTTCATTGAGTTCAAGTAGTCGAGCATCGGGGCCGCGCGCACGCCCCCCTTTTCCGGAGCTTCCAGAATCGGATTGGTGGAGCTGTTGGACAAAAGCAGATCGCCGCTGAACATTTCACCGCTTTTTTCATGGTAGAGCGCAATGTGAGAAGCGGCATGACCCGGGATTTCGAGCACCGTCCAGCCGTTAAGCCCGTCGATTTTTCCGCCTTCTCCCACTGTTTTCGTTAACGGACGGTTTGCTGAAAATAAGTATGACAGCTTAACTGTTTTATGTATGTCTTCAGGCGTCAGGGGAACGCCCATTTCAGTCATAAGCGACAGAAAAAAGTCCTCCTGCCGGGCGATATACGACTGATCCTGAGTAATGTACCTGTCATTCAGCGGATGCCCGATCACTTCCGTATCCTCGGAAAAAAGGTGCAGCAGACCTGAATGATCTGCGTGATGATGAGTGAGCACCACCTGTTCTATATCCGCCGCAGAAACGCCGTGTTCCTTAAGCTGAAATGAGAGCGATTCAGCCGCTTCCTTTGTATTCGGTCCGCAGTCAATAAGGGTTAAGGCTTCATCTTTTATTAAATAAACGATAACGTCGCCGACTGCAAACGGAGTCGGCACACGTATCGGAATGATCTTTCTCGCTGCCATGTTTACGCTCCTTCGTTCTTTTCATTCCTGAATAATCATATTTTAGCGTTTTCTTTTCACTGTGTCATTATTGCCGCATATCGGAAAAAAAGATTGACATCCCGCTCTTTCGCATAGCATAATGAACAACAAACTAGAAAACACGGAACGCGATGACGAGGAACTAGTATATAAACAACGGCAGCAGAGAGCAATGTCCCCGGCTGAAAGACATTGCGGCCCTCTTGTTTACAGAACCTGCCCTCAGAGCGGTTAGGAAAACCTAAACGTATCCCCTCGTTACGGGATTTGAGCTGAGCACGGCTGATTCGTGCTAATGTAAGGTGGTACCGCGAAACCTTTTCGTCCTTTTTGACGGGAAGGTTTTTTTGTGTTTTAGAAGAAGGAGGATTTATATGAAGAAAATCGGTTTTATCGGGGCCGGATCAATGGCGGAAGCAATGGTGAACGGACTGCTGCAAAGCGGAATGACAGCCCCCGGACATATATATATGACAAACCGGTCAAATGACAGCCGGCTTGAAGAGCTCCAAAAAACGTACGGAGTGAAACCGTGCCGGGATAAAGAAGAGTTTTTCAGCAATACCGACATTATTGTTCTCGCCTTTAAACCGAAAGATGCGGCAGAAAGCATTGAGAACATTCGCGAATACGTGAAAGATCAGCTTGTGATTTCTGTCATCGCGGGGCTGACGATTCACACGATTCAGCAATATTTCGGCAGAAAACTCACCATCATCCGGGCGATGCCGAATACATCCGCGGCGATTCAGCAATCGGCGACCGGTTTTTCCGCAAGCTCCGAGGCGAGTGAAGCTGAAATCCGGACGGCAAAAGAGCTTCTGGAAACAATCGGAGAAGCGACGCTCTTTGAAGAAAAACACCTTGATGCCGTCACAGCCATTGCCGGAAGCGGTCCCGCCTATGTGTACCGGTATGTCGAAGCGATGGAAAAGGCCGCCCTTCAAGCCGGCCTGCCGGAAGAAACGGCAAAAGAGCTGATTTTACAAACCATGACCGGGGCGACGGAAATGCTCAGAACAAGCAGCAAACGGCCTGAACGCCTGCGCAAGGAAATCACAAGCCCCGGCGGCACGACTGAAGCAGGCCTTCGCGCATTAGACGAGCGCCGCTTCGAAGAAGCCATCATGCACTGCATCGCAGAAACCGCAGCCCGGAGCGCCGAAATTAAAGAACAATTCGCAGGCTCCGTTCTGCAAAAGACAGACCAGTCATAAAGCATGGGGCATCCCATGCTTTTTTCATTCTGTTTAACTGCCGTATAAACGGCTGATTCTCTCTTTTACTTCAGGAAGATGGAATGTGGCTTCGTGCATGTTCACCTCTTCCTCAACCGCTTTTGTCAGCTCTCTTTTGATGCGTGCGGTCACATTGGTTTTCAGCGCAACCAGTGAGGCTCTCGGTTTATCCGCCAGCAGTCGGGCCAATTCGCGGCCTCTTTGAAGGACGTCTTTTTTCGGCAGCACTTCAAACGGAACACCCCGTTTTTCCAGAGCGGCACCGCTGAAGTTCGCGGCCGTAAACAGCATTTCTTCCCCGAGGACAATTCCCAGTTTTTCAGGCACAATATACGTCGCGCCCATTCCCGGTGTAAATCCGTACTTCATATAATTACAAGAATAAAAACTCTCTCTGCTTAAAATGACGAAATCCGAGCTCAGACCGATCGTAAAGCCGGCTCCGATCGCATGCCCCTGCATGACGGAAATCACAGGGATCCTGCAATCCAATAAAAGACTGTGAAGCTTTAAATCTGTAAATTGAAGCTTTCCGCTCTGAATGGTCAAAAGCCCCTCCTGCGTTCCTCCCGTGCAGAAATAATTTCCGTAACCCGTCAGAAGAACGGTTTTATAGGACGGATGGGCATTGATGTCTTGGAATACCCGGTGCAGCTCTCTTACAAACTCTTCTGACAGCCCGTTTTTCCCGGCCGTATCCTGCATTGTGACCTGCACAATGCCCGGTTCTGTTTCCTGTACATCAATCATTGGATTCATGTTTATTCTCCGTTTCTTTAAAAATACTTAAGCCTTTCCGGCTCTTATACTAGGTCGTCCATTCATACTTTCTGTGAAACTCTTTTATTTCAGTCAGCACTAATCGCGTTTTTCCTTGATGCGCATTCGGGATGTCTGCTGCGGGCGCGGCATTTCTTGTGCCGAATTTTACGATGCCGCTGTCTTGGAGCAGCCGGTCATAATCAGCCATCGATAAACGGACGCGTTCATCCAAATGCCGGCTGATCTGAAATTGATTCTGCCGGGCACGGCTTTGCGGCATAACGACACCGCTGTAAAATTCAGAGCAGCAGCCCGAACCGTATGAAAAACAGCCGACGCGTTTCGGCGTTTCAAAAGAGCCGTTATCAATCGTGCTGGCAAGAGATAAAAATACGGTGGCCCCCATGATGTTGCCGACGCGCTGACAGTATTGAATCCCAGGCAGCACGCGTTGCTGAAAATCCGCTTCAATGTCTTGCGGCTTAGCCTTTGCCAATTTTCTCATCATCGTCCGATGCGCTCCTTTTACCATTCCGCCAAACGGAGTATGAAAAGAAAGGTATTGAAATGTATTCTTATAATCCGCCCCGCTCACACGCTTTCGGTATTCCTGAAATGAATGTTCACAGCAATCCAAATAAGACATGAGCGACAGATCAGCATCCCCCGCTTCACTATCCGGAATCGGGCGGCAGGTATCCATGACTTCATACCCGTAATACCCGCTTGCGCCTTGATCAAGCAAAAAGACATGAGGGGTGCTGCTGACTAAAAGCGCGACAGCTCCCGCCCCCGCACTCGGTTCGGCATAGGACCATTCCTCCGTCAACGCGTCACCGCCTTCAGCCACTAAAAAGCGGGAAATATCCGTTCCGATGATGAGCGCTTTCGCTCCCGGCGATGTTTGCGACAAGATGAAATTCACGCCCATTTGGAACCCGGCCGTTAAGGAATAGCAAGCCTGTTTCACCTCAAATAACCGGCAATTCCGCTTCAGCTGCAAATAATCATGGACATATGTACTGATGGATTTGCCAAAATCAATCCCGGATTCCGTACAGGTGATCACCATTTCAATCTGATTCCGTTCCTCTTCTGAAAGAGAATCGATAATCGGTTTTGCGGCATTTACGGCGAACGTAATCGGATCTTCAAACGGAAGCGCCACCACTTTTTCTTTCATCAGCAGGTTCTCAAACCTTTTTTTATCCAGGTTCCGATGTTCCGCAAGCTCCATGACGTCTACATACGCGGTTCCGCCAAACACGTTCATTGCTTCGATTCCTACATTCATTTCTCCAAGCCCCCAGAGTAAAGAGGCTTCCCGTGAAGCCTCTTTTATTTTTTCGTTCAAAACTCAACAAGCAGCCGGTCAACGCCGTGAAATACAGGGCTCGGAACCAGATTCGGCTCTTGATCCTCAGTAAAACGCCATGCGGGCACCTGTTCAAAAAAGTGGGAAAGCGCGATTTTCGCTTCAAGCCGGGCCAGCGGCGCTCCTAAGCAATAATGGCTGCCCTGACCGAATGACAGATGCTGATTCGGCTTTCGTCCCAAGTCAATCTGATCGGCATTATCAAACTTCTTTTCATCTCTGTTCGCCGATCCAATCCACGCATATACTTTTTCTCCGGCCGGAATCGTTTTTCCGCCAATCTCGCTCTCAACCGCGGTGTAGCGGGTTACCCGCTGAATGGAAGGTCTGAGGCGGATGACTTCCTCAATAAAGTCAGGAAGGAGCGCCTTATTTTCAAGCAGCCGGGGCAGAATATGCGGGAACTCCTTGAGACTGAGAAATGAATTTCCGATCACATTTTCCGTCGTTACGTGCCCCGCGACGATCAACAAGCCGCAAAAACCGATTAATTGCTTGTCTGACAGCGGCTCTCCGTCTAAATCAGCTGCAATTAAATGGCTGATTAAATCATTTTGCGGCTGTTTTCTCCGCTGTAAAATAAACTGCATGAAGTATCCGATCATCTGCTTTTGCACTTCATTCATTTTCTTTTCATCTTTTACATTCTGGCTTTGGTCGACCCAGCTTTTAAAGATATCCCTGTCTTTCGGAGGAAATCCTAAAAGCTCTGCGATCACGATAATCGGAAGCGGAAATGCGTAATCTTCAATAATGTCCATCCTGCCTTTTGAACGGACGGCCTGAAGCAGGTCATCAGCGATAGCGGCTATACGCGGTGCAAGAGACTCAACCGATTTCGGCATGAACGGCTGATTGACCAATTTTCTGAAGACGGTGTGTTCAGGCGGGTCCATTTTCAAAAGGCTGTCTTTGTTAATATGCCGGATCATTTTTTCCTGCTTGTCCGCACTTAAGTATTTATGATCGGAAGAAAAATGACTGTAGTCAGAAATCACCCGCTTCACTTCATCATAGGTGAAGATTTCCCAGCAATCTTCCTTTTCATTGTAATGAACGGGAGAGGTTTCTCTCATCGTTTGGTACCACTTGTACGGCTGCTGCTGTCTGATTTTTGTTAAACTGGTCATTTTCATTCCTCCAAGATGTATTCAAGATTTGAAATGACCCGCCAAAGCTTACGAGTAAACCCGGCGGGCGGATATGTGAATTTACGGTCTTGTTTTGGCGGGCTGCTTCAGCATCTCACCATGCACGTTCAGTATCTTTTCCTGCAGCTGCAGAAAGCTGTGTTCTGTCATTCCGTCTGCCGAATATAAAACGCCGCAAAATTCAGAAATCGTTTCAGCTGCGCTGTCTTCAGCCAATAACGTCATATGGTTGGATACCGCCACATCCATGATGGCGATGTTTGTCATATGCTCTTGCCACTGGCTCCAGTAGTTGACGAAATCAGCGGATAAAATATCGGCCCTGATCGTAAAATACGGATCAAGCTCACCCAAGAAAATACCGTTTTTATTTCGGAAATAATAGCATGTCACCCCGTTCGGATCCGGAAGCGGCAGGAGTTCGTAATCAGTGATTTCGTAAGCGTCCTGAACGTTTATATTCTGCCTGATCAGATTTTTCACCAACGCGTCCGTCTTCGTTAACCCCCGCTGTTTGGCTTTTGCTATTAATTGCTCTAAAAATATGTCTTCATGAAGATCGGCATCTAGTTCATCACGGTGAATCAAGGTTTCAGAAATGCGTTCCGGATGTTGATAGATCGGTGCAAATAAAGCCATGTTCACCGTCTGCAGCATCATATTTTTATCAAATAATTCATCAGGAATGTTTATTTCCCGCGCACCCGCCGAGTCAAAGGAGTCGAGCATGACGATTGACTCAACGGTTTCTCCAGCCAGCTGCAATTGCCGGGTGACTTCATAAGCGAGCATGCCCCCTAATGAATAGCCGCCTACATCGTAAGGCCCCCGGGGCTGCACGGTACGTATGAGCTTAACGTAATATTCCGCCATGTTTTTAATGCCGCGGATCGGTTCCCGGTCTGTCATCCATCCTCTTGCCTGAATTCCGTAAAAAGGACGCCCGGTCCGTTCGGCAACAGGCTGGTACAGCTCCACTGCCCCCAGCGCGGAATGAAACCAGAAAATCGGTCTTCCCTTTCCCCCCGGGTTAAGACAGATCAGTTCGGGCGGTTCTTGATCATCTGTCTCTTCTGATATATCGTTTTGTTTCGTATGTTCCTCATGTACTTCATCAGTGTCTTTTTGAACGGAACCGGTCAGATACCCGGCTAATTTTGCGATTGTCGGATATTCATAGACCAGATTTGCCGTAATAGACGCTTGATACGTTTTATTAATGGACTGAACCCATTCCACACCGATAATAGAATCCAGCCCCATGTCAATGAATGCCTCATGCTCATCAATATCTTCCGGCTTCAGAAACAGGATGTCCGCAAGGCTTTCTTTGAGCTCTTTGCGCAAAGTGCCGTCAGAGATGCCGATAAGGGGAGTTTCTGCTTCCGGGATTTGCGGACGTACCGCTGTTTCCTCCGCTTCAGCATACTCGGGTTTCGTTATTTGCCCCGCTATATATTCCGCAAGCTCCTCAAGCGTCGGGTGTTCATACACCTTATTGGCAGTAATCTCAGTGTGGTACGTGTTATTTACTGTTTGTATCCATTCAACCCCGATAATGGAGTCAAGCCCCATGTCGATGAAAGGCTCATCAGCATCAATATCTTCCGGTGACAAAAATAAAATATCTGCCAGGCTTATCCTCAATTCTTCAAGCAATGTTCTATTGTCTTCGGAAACGGCGTTTTCCGGCTGATGGACAGCAACAGTACAATCCAAAGGCTGTAACACGATCGGTTTTTGCAATGTCTCCGATTCAAACGCTGTCATTTCGATCTCAGTTAAAGGACTCAGAGAAATCAGACCTTCATGTTCAGGCTGCGGCGAAGACGGGAGAACGGTTTGCGTTTCAGACTTTTTCATGGCTTGGCCTGGTAAAGAACTGTTTACATCAGCCGCCCAATACCTTTCTTTTAAAAACGGGTAGGCAGGCAGCGGCGTTTTATAATATTGCCCTCCGTCAAAAAGCCGTGTGAAAGGAAGATCATATCCTCTGCAAAAAAGGTCAGCGATATGTGCCAGGCTTTCTCTGTACTGTGCGGGTGAAGCCGCCGAGCGGCACTGTTCAATGCATTCCATTCCGAATGTTTTCATTCCGGCTTCGTCTGCCGGCTTCTGATCCTTCAAATTGGACACAAACACACCCGGAAGCTCTCTTTTTACAAGCCACTCCGATAATACCCGCTTCAGTTCGTCCGCACTGCTTACGATACAGGCAAACCGGTGATGCAGATGCTTTCTGCCGAGCAGGAGCGTATAACTTATATTTCCCAGATCGCTGTCTTTGTTCTTGCTGAGTGAATCCAGCAGGCGTTCTGCCTGAATTTCCAGCTGACGCTCCGTCCGCGCAGATAAAGGAATGAGGCAGGCCGGTTTTGCCGGTGACCGGCGCACGGTTTGCGGCGCCTCTTCAATCACAAGATGGGCATTTGTTCCGCTGAATCCGAATGAACTGATGGCGGCTCTGCGCGGTGCATCCGAATTCCGTTCCCACGGTATCAGCTTTTCATTCACAAAAAACGGGCTGTCCGCAAATTGAATATGCTGATTGGCTTGATGAAAATGCAGGGAAGCCGGAATCTGCCGATGCTTCAGTGACAGCAGGATTTTAAACAGTCCGGCCATCCCCGCGGCCGCAGCGGCATGCCCGAGATTGGTTTTCACAGAGCCGATGGCGCAATATCCTTTTTTATCCGTATAACGGCGGAAAGCGCGCGTTAAGGCGCTGAATTCGATCGGGTCTCCCAGTGCAGTGCCCGTTCCGTGAGCTTCCACCATTTGAATGGTTTCCGGATTAATGTGAAAAGTATCATAGACATGCCGTTCCAATCTTTCTTGAGAAAGCGCGCTTGGAGCGGTTATTCCGTTTGTAGCGCCGTCCTGATTCATTGCAGAGCCTTTTATGACGCCGTACACATGATCTCCGTCACTGACGGCGTCGCTAAGACGTTTCAGCACCACGGCTCCCACGCCTTCACCCGGCACGAAGCCGTCCGCGCTTTGATCAAACGTATGGCAGCGCCCGGTCGGTGACAGCATATTCGCCTTATTTGACGACTGATAAAAAGCGGGAGTGGATTGAATGAAAACCCCGCCCGCCACCGCCATTTCGGTTTCTTTCGTCCAGAGTCCCTGACATGCCAAATGAATGGCTGTCAGCGAACTGGAACATGCTGTATCAACAGTGATCGCCGGCCCTTGTAAATTAAGGTGATAGGCGATCCTTGCCGGAGTGACGGAATTGTGATTGCCCCAAAAAGCCTGCGCGGGCCCCTGCTGTTTAAAAATAGCCTGGTAATCTCCGCCGCAGGAGCCGGCATACACGCCGCATTCCCGGCCTCTTACCGAGTCTCCCGCATATCCCGCATCTTCAAGCGCTTTCCATGATTCTTCCAAAAACAGCCTCTGCTGAGGGTCCATATAGGTCGCTTCACGTCCCGATATATGAAAGAAAACGGGATCAAAACATTCAATGTCCTCTATAAAACTGCCATACTGGCATTGGCTGTCAGAGACATCCCATCTGTCTGCTTTTTTAATCAGATCCCGTCCGGCGGCTAAGTTTTCCCAAAACTCATGGACATTCTCCGATTCAGCAAACCGCCCGCTCATCCCGATAATCGCGATCGGTTCTTTTTCAGGTAACACAGCTGCTGATTTTACTGTTTCGGCCGGATCCTTTTGTTCGGGGCGGTACGTCATTTGATACGGCTCAGAAACGCTGATGACGATTTTCCCGATATTTCCGCGGTCATCCAGACAGTGATACGCTTCTTTTATATCTTCAAAGGAAAAGATTTTTGAGATGACAGGCTGAATGACTCCCTCTTCCGCCAGCCGCTGCAGTTCCAATTGATAGTCCTTGACCTGATCCGGATTTTGAAGGGAGAGCTTCCGCAAATCCACGCTGTGAAACGATTGATTGTTATGAAGGACGGACAAGTCGACTGATTTAGCGGATTTCAGCGCAGTCATGGCAATTTCGATATATCTTCCGCCCGGCGCCAGGCAATTCATTCCTTTTTGCATGGCATCACCGGCCAGGGTATTAATGACAACATCCACCCCACGGCCGCCGGTCATTCGCATGATTTCCGTTTCAAAATCTTCTTCCAAATAGCAAATGGTATTGTGGATCCCGAGCGAATGCAGATACTCAATTTTTTTCTGTGATCCGGCCGTGGCATATATTTCCGCGCCGATATGCCGGGCCATTTGCACCGCGATCAGCCCCGTTCCTCCCGTCGCGGTCTGAATTAATATTTTTTCGCCTTTTTTAAGTCCGGCTTTCCGGAAGGCGTCTATCATTGTCACCGCCACGGTGGGAAGAGCGCATGCTTCTTCAAAGGTCAGCCGGGCCGGTTTATGATAGACTTGATGTTCTTTACATGTGATGAGATTCGCCTGAGATCCAAATTCCTCTCCCATGCCGACAATCACTTCATCACCCGGAATGACGGATGTTACATGCCTCCCTGTCTTGATCACGACGCCGCTTGCTTCAAATCCCGGAGTGAACGGATAAGGCGGCATCGTCGGATACAGCCCTCTGACACAAAGCAAGTCTCCGAAGTTTAAAGAAAAGGCGCGGACGGCTATTTGAACTTCGTCATCTTTTGTCTCGGGCACTTCACTGCGGGCAATCGTCAGATCTTCAATGCCGCCCGGACGGTCAATCACAACCCGGAATATTCCCGAGTCATCGGACTTTGCGAAAGAAGGCGGCATACGTTCTTGTTTCGGTTTCTGATAACCGTTTTCCTTTCTTTCCGTCTGCAAAGGTTTTTCATTAGGCCATTCTTCCTGAAGCGCCGGGCGGATTTTCGCTCTTTCGGTCTCCAGAGATGAGGCTATGATGGTTTCGTATTCTTCCGAGATATAACCGGTCAGCAGTTTCACATGATAGTAATCAAATAAAATCGTTGTCTGCAGTGTAAGATTCAATCGCTTATTAATCTCGTTAATCACATTGACGGCCAAAATGGAATCAATGCCGTATTCAGAGAAATTCAGTTCTTCCTGAATATCCTCTTCTTTCATTTTTAATACATCGGCAATACTTGTTTTGATGACAGAGCGGACATGGGAAGCGACCGATTCCCCATCATCCTTAACAGCTTGATGCTCCTCTGGCGCGCGGCTGCGGGAAACAGGCTGTGCGGGCTTTCGGAAAACTTCGGCCGGGGCGGCGTATGGCTTTCTGCCGTCTCTGATCCCTTGCATCCGGACGAGTCCGTCACTCTCAGCTGCGATAATCTGCTGGCCTAAATCATGAGCCGTTTCAGCAGGGAAACAAACCGCTCTGTATCCTTCCGAATGCAGCACACGCTCCCACGATTTTGGATATAGGCCGGGACTTCCCGGAATCCGAAGCTCAGCATCCTCATAGGACCACCAGCCGTCAAGCAGCCCGAAGGTTAAATGGGTAAAAACAGAACGATCGCTGATTTCGTTTATCAGAATCATTCCGTTGTATTTCAGGAGCGCTTTCAGACGGCGCAGTGTCAAACCGATATTTTTTGTGGCGTGAAGCACATTGGCGGCGATGACAATATCGTAAACACCCGTTTTGATATTTTGTGATTCGCAAGGCTCCTCCGCATTAAACAAGGCTGTTGTCAAATACGGCACATCAGGTCCGTATTCCTGTTCGGCATGCATTAAAAAAGCTTTAGAAACATCCGTATAACAATATTCCGCAATCTGTTTTGCAAATGGTTTCAGTTTTGTAAACAGCATGGCGCTCGTTCCGCCCGTCCCGGCCCCTACTTCTATCAGCCTGATACGGGCATCGGGATGTTCTGTAAGATAGGCTTTCAGGTAAGCGGCCGCGGAATCTGCTAACACTTCATTAAAATAATCCGCAACGGGATTATGCTTATAAACACCTTCAACGAGCCGCATTGATGAATCGGGAAATACGATATCCGTAGCCGGACGTTCTCCTTTTAAAATTGAAGGCATCGCTTTTATCGTCGCCTCGGCCAATTCAGCTTGCGCAAGCTCCCCCTTGGAAAGCAGGCGTTTATGGGCATTCCACTCATTCCAGACTGTGCGGCCGTCCGGGCGCTGATCCGCGAGAAGAGTGATCGTGTATCCGTCATACGCGATATATCCGTTTTCTTTTAATAGATTCAGGCTTTCTTCCAGCCATCTGCCGTATGTGCCGATCACGCCGGCGCTCCCCATGGATGCTGCAGGTGTGGTGACAGGCTCGCTGAAAAACCCGATTGACTGTAATTGGTAAAAGAGCAGTTTGCAAAGAAGGCTGTTCATATGCGCAACTCCATTTCTCGTTTTAAAGTCTCAAGCCGTTCATTCCGATCCGGATTTTGCCGCTTGACGCTTTCCATAAATGAAGGCTCCGGGCCGGATACAACCGATATTGCATCTTGATCCGTCAGTGCGGCTAAGCCGTGCGGAGCAGCTTTGATGAATGCCGCTTGGCTGAACGGTTCTGATAGTAAGACTTCCAGCGCCTCCATTGCTTCATCGGGTTCAATAGAACCGATCCCTGACGCCTCCATCCGTTTTCTGTAAGACGGGTCTGATACAACGCCCAGACTGCCCCAATATCCCCAATTCATGACTTTCACTTCACAATCAAGCAAGGAAGCGATATGGCGGGCAAAGGCGTCTTGAAATGTACATCCTGCCGCATAGTTGCTTTGCCCGGCATTTTTTGTGAAAGAATTAACGGATGAGAAAAACAGCACAAAATCAAGCGGTTCTCCCTTAAAAGCTTCGATCATTCGGACGCTCGTATTCACCTTAGCTGAAAAAGCGTTTCTGAAAGAAGCTTCATCCATATTCGCCATACTTTTGTCGGCAAGCGTTATCGCGGAATGAATGACTCCCGTTATATTGCCGTATTGCTCTCTTACGGAACGGACGGCCGCTTTAAGCGCTGCGGCATCTTGAGCATCAGCCTGTATATAATGCGGCGCGGGGCCTGATAGCGCCAGCCTGTCTATTTTGCTCTGAATCTCCTGATCCTTCGGCCGCCTGCCGATCCATATCATCCGTGCCTTGTAACGGGTGATCATGTATTTGCTCCATGCTTCTCCGATGCCGCCCGCTCCGCCGATGACAGCATAAACGCCGCCTTCTCTGTACGACATACGCGGAGCGGAACTTGTCAGCACCCGGACTGTTTTTTGCTTATGCCAAGCTCCGTTACGGTACACGGCAGCATTTCCGTCCGGATCTGGAGGAAGGCGCCAGATGTTTTTCATCTCAGACGAATCACTGCCTTCTTCTGCATCAATCAGCCTGATGTCCCAGTTCGGATATTCTTTTGCCAATGAGCCGATCAAACCGTGTACGCCTGCATGCTCAGGCTGCGGCAGATCACCCGGATACACGGACTGTGTCTGCCGGGTGACCGCTGTAAAGCTGATGTTTCGGTTTCCATACCCGAGTGACAGCAGCGCTTTGATGAAACGGAAACATTGAATCACCCCATTCTCCTGCTCATCAAGCATTTCCTGACTGACAGATGCGGGTGCGAAACGATCCGGCGCAATCCATAAGAAATGGCGGATATCTTGATACCCGGCTGTCAATTCACGTAATGTTTGCTCGCTTGAATGATCCGGCGTCTCCGCCAGATGGGCGCGGGGCCACATTTTTGCCGCGGCCTTTATGGTATTTCCCGGCTTTCCGATGATCAGCAATTGTTCCTGATCAACCGCTCGATTTTCTTCCAGGGAAAAGAAAGTTTTGTCCCAAACAGGGGCTAGCATCGCCGTCTGAACTTCCTGCCGTTTGCTTTCGGTTTGGTTTGTCTGCCGGACAGCCCGGCAGGAGAACCCTGTCAATCTCATACAAACAGCGCCGTTTTCATCACATAAATCAATATCCAGCGTCAGCGCTCCGTTATCTGACCGATCGCTCTGTTTGCGGACAAGCGCCCACATCGTTTTCTGAGTCGGCTGAAATATTTCTGCCTGCCGCAGGGAAAACGGCAGCATCGGAGTGTCTCCGGCAGTATCTGAACCGGCCCCCAGTGACGCCTGAAACGCGGCATCCAGAAGGCCAGGATGGATGACAAACTGATCGGCGGTACTGTCTGCCGTTTCCGGCAGCGACAGCCGAGCTGCAGCCCCCCTCTCTCCGATCATCAGCTGATCAATGCCTTGATGGCTCGGCCCGTATATCATACCCGCATGCCGGAAAGCCTGATAAACCTCATCAGACGTCATAACCGATTGGCTGCAGCCGGACAGCCAGCCCTCTAAATGAACAGATGGAACCGCTGCTATCTCTCCTGATACCGCGGTGCCTTTACTGTATAAAATCCGTTCTCCCCCAGGTTCTTCCGATAGACTGTAAATCGTAAATTCAATGTCTTCATTTTCCTTAAGAATAAGGCTGATATGGACTTCTACATCCGTCCCCTTATGAACAACGGGCCTCATCCATATGAGATCTTTCAAATACATTCCTTTACGTCCGTCCGGCACAGCGTATGCGGCACGCTCAACGGCCGCTCTGGCCATTTCGATCACGGCGGCTCCCGGGAGCACCTTCTGTCCATTGACTGTGTGATCAGTGAAAAAGAATTCCCGTCCGGTAAAAACAGAGGTGAATTTCAGCTCCCAAAGATCGGATGTGTTTTCATGAAGGAGCGGATGGATCACCGTTTTGCCGTCATCCCTTTTTGAAACCGCCTCGGCTTCATCTTGAATCCAGCATCTGACCTTTGCAAACGGATAGGCGGGAAGACTGATTCTCCGGGGTTTTTGTCCCGAATATAGCAAGTTCCAGTCCACATCGACTCCCTGCACCCACATTTTCAGCAAATGACCGTACTTTCTCTTTTTCAGCCATTTGACCATGGCTTCCTGCAGATCTTCATCAGATTCAAACACAGCCACTGTCTCATGGTTTCGCTTCGCCCGCCCCCTGTAAAGATGCGGTGCGTTTTCATTTCCCAAGTACGATCTGAGCTTGTCCTCCAGCTCCTTAAGGGAGCCCGCAATAAGAGCCAGCCGCTCATCCATCGCTTCCCGCCCCGCTTGTAAAGTGTACGCGACATCAAATAAGTCCGGCTTATCAATATGCTTCTTTTGAAGAAAAGCAAGAAGGCGCTCCGCATATTCTGTCAGACGCTCCCCATTTTTCGCAGACAGCAGAATGACAGCCGGCTCTTGGCTGCTGATTGCTTGTTTTACAGGAGCCTCATATTCTTCAATAATGATATGCGCGTTAGAACCGCCCGCACCAAAGCTGCTGATCCCCGCCCTGAGCGGCTGTTCTTCTCCGTCTGCTGAAATCCGTTTCCAATCTGTTAATTCACGGCAGACGGAAAACGGCCCTTCATCAAATTGGATATTCGGATTTAAAACATCAGCATGCAAGGATGGGGCGATTTGTCTGTGCTTCATCTGCAGCAGCACTTTTGTGACAGCGGCGATGCCTGCTGCCGATTCCCCATGTCCGATATTTGATTTGACAGACCCGATGAGACATGTTTCAGAAACATCACCGAATGCATCGGTTAAAGCCCGGATTTCAATCGGATCGCCTAATTTTGTCCCCGTCCCGTGCGCTTCCACATAGCTGATCCGGCCCGGAGATACCCCCGCTTCCTGTAAAGCTTGAGAAATGACTTCGCTTTGCGCCTTGGGGTTCGGTACGGTGTAACCGCTCGCTCTCCCGCCGTGATTAATGGCAGCTCCTTTAATGACGCCGTAAATCCGATCTCCGTCTTGTACGGCGTCTTCTAAACGTTTAAGAAGCAGCACCCCGACCCCTTCTGCCGGAATATAGCCGTCACCCCCGGCGCCGAAACTCCCGCAGTGTCCTTTAGATGAGATGAACTGCCCCTGGCTCAGCATGAAGTACTTGTTAGGATGAACGGTGAGATTCACTCCGCCGGCAAGCGCCGCGCGAATCCGATGATCCCGCAGATCCCGGCACGCCATGTACAATGAAGTCAGCGAACCCGAACACATCGTATCGACCGAAATGCTCGGCCCTTGAAAGTCACAAAAATAGGAGACACGGTTAGCAATGGATGAAATCCCGCCGGGGAGCCCGATATGCCGTCCTTTCACTCCCGCTTCAGCCGCGAATAGCGGGTATTCCTGATACATGACACCGGCATACACGCCTACCTGACGGCCCAGTTCAGGTGATGTCCTCGTATATCCCGCATCCTCCATGGCCATCCAAGCATGCATTAAAAACAGCCGCTCCTGGGGATCAAGGTGTTCCGCTTCCCGGGGGGAAATCTTAAAAAACTCAGGATCAAAATCGGCGATCCCGTCAATGAACCCGCCCCATTTGCTGTAGATCGCTCCCGGCGCCGTCCGGTCCTCGGAAAAGTAATGTTCCCATTTCCAGCGGTCTTTCGGAATTTCGGTAATACAATCCTTGCCTTGTTTGAGATTATCCCAAAACGCATCGATATCATCGGCCTGCGGATACTTGCCGGAAATCCCGACAACGGCAATATCCAGCGGTTTTCCTTTCGTTTCCTGACGGCTTTGATTCCCGGACGGGGCAAAAGACGCATTTTCAAGCCGATTTGGCTGAAGCACTTCTTTCACAGACGCATTTTTCAATTCCGCCAGCTGTTCCCCGGTATGACTGAGGATTGCGGCATCAAATGAGAGAAACCCGTCTTTTTTATGTTTGATTGTATTCACCACATAGACGGTATCAGACATGACAGGTCCGTAAAGCGTCAGCCTCTCAATCATGAGCGGGACGTGAATCCGCTTTTTCAGCTGCAATTCTTCTTCACCGAGCGACATATAACATGAATTCAATATAAGCGGGTCAAATGCAAAGTGATGCAGATCGCCTTTTTCTTTTTTTCCTGATAAGTCCAGCTGCAATAAAAAGGAACTCTCACTCATTTTGTATCCCGCCGTTACCGTTTTCAGCATCGGGCCTATCGTGAAGTCGGCAACCGAATCGTACAGACGGGAAATGACATCCGGCCCCACCTTTTGTGCATGCGACTTCATTTGTTCAACGTCATATGATTTTTTTATGGGTGCCTCTGTATATCTGTTTATTTCTCCTTCGGCACATGTCTTCCGGCTTTCTTTACCGGAGACAGTGCAGCTTGCGGTAAAGCGTTCGGCACTCTTTTCTGCCGCAAATGAAATGTCAATCTGCGCGGCCTCACCAGGCTCCAGCGTGACGGGCCCGCCCGTAAAGCGGATATCTTTCAGCTCGGCGGGACACGTGCCGGGACGAGACGCTCCGGAGGCTTCAAGCACCAGACACGGATACACTACACCCATCAGTGCCGGTTTGCCGAAAACCAGATGATCCTGAAGGAATGCTTCATGTTCATAGAAAGTAAATGTCTGACTGCCTGATTGTGTTTCAGAGACCGGTGCTGCATCCGCGACAAGACCGGAAGATTCATCTGTTCCTTTTGTTTTTATGTCTTCAAGCAGTTCGGATATGCTGCTGCACTCAAATAAAAGAGTCGGATTCAGACGCAGATCAAACGCCCCTTCGATGTCTTTAATAATGGCCAGAAGCTGTGACGATTCAAGACCTAATTCAAAAAACACGGTGTGCGCATCATTTCTTGTGACAGGACGGCCTACGTATGTCGAGAAAATGCGGTATAAGGTTTCTTCCATCTGCTGAACGCCTGGTATCAGCTGCCGGTCCGTCCGCACCTTTTTGGCTGTCAGGCCGAGCAGTGAAGCAATATGCACGCCGCTGGGGTTGTAAAAGTCAATATCCATTTTCACCATTTCAGAAGGCGTGCCGGACTTTTTCGAAATCACCGCGTAACAGCGCTCCGTAACGGTCTCAGCGGCAATAAACGAATCATAATAAATCGGTAAAAACAACTCGGCGCCTGCAGCTGTCTGCAATACGCCGGAGGCCATAGCGGCACCGTCCATCAGCGCGGGATGAAAGAGCGCGCCGGGGAGATTTTCCCGGCATGAATCAGACTGCCGAATATCAAGGAAACATTCCTCTTCATAAGCATAGATCTCTCCCTCCGGCTTCATCAGCCCGTCATGCGACAGTCCGCGGCTTCTCGCGTCTTCGTAAACCGTATGCAAGGAGACTGATGGAAGTGCGGCTTGTTGTTTTTTCTCCCCTGCGTCAAGACGCCTGTCTGATGAGAAGACTCCTTCATGCATCTCCGCGGATAAGAAAACCGTCCCGGAATCCGCCCCGCAAATCGAGGCAGTCCAGAACTCCTTTTCTTTACTGAATATGACACTCACATCAAGCCGCTCTGACCGCTTCACTGATAAAGGATGATAAATGGTCACCCGTTTCAGACAGATGGAACGGAATGAAAGATCAAGGCTTTGCTTTGCCAGCTGATACAGCATATCAATATAGGCCAGACCGGGCATGACAGATTCTCCGTGAACAAGATGGTTTTTCATAATGGGATGTTCTGCCGTCAGGCGCAGATTCACTGTTTTTTTCATGGTTAGTCCCCTTTTAAAAACGTCACGTTGTCACCTGCCAAAACGAGTCTGCAGGTGCAGTGCTTGTCTCTGCTTTTTTCTCATATTTCTTTAAAAGATCCGCAATGTCCGTTTTTTCATTACTTGTTTTTTCCGGTTCACTTTCCGTGCTGTTCCAGCCGCCCAAAAGCGGGTAGTGTTTTTTTCTGAATTCCGGCGGCTGGGGCGACCGGTGATGTTCCCGCTGCCTTGCACCTCTGTATTCTTCAACGAGGATATGAGCATTTGTCCCGCCGTCAGGAAATGAACTCTGAGCTGCGACGCGGGGTTTCTTCTCTGAATGCCAATCAACGGGTTCACGATTAAAATGAATACGCGACGCTTCAAAGTCATAATGTTCAAATGGCTCACGCGCTGATAAGAAAGGCGGAATCCGCTTATGATAGACGCTCAGCACACATCGGATGAAGCCCGCAAGACCTGAAGACAGAAGCAAATGCCCTACATTCGGTTTCACCGATCCGATCCGGCAGGGCAGAAGCGTTTTCCGGTTCAGCTGATAGACATCTGAGAGCGCCTTGATTTCCACCGAATCAACGATTGGGGAACCGCCTCCGTTCACTTCTATATATCCGATGTCTTCGGGCGACTTTTCCGCCATATTAAGCGCAGTTTGAATGACGTCTCTCTGCGCCCTTATATTCGGTGAACCGGGACCGAGCGTCCGGCCGTCATTGTTTACCGAGACGGCTTTTATGACGCCGTAAATACGGTCTCCGTCCCGCACCGCATCGCTCAATCGCTTGATAAAAACCGCCCCCGCTCCTTCTCCGAGCACTTCTCCCGCTGATTCACGGTCGAATATATGAAACACGCCGTTCTCATTTAAAATATGGCGCGCTCCGAATAACCGGTGCGCGGACGGAGATAAGAGCAGACTCACCGAACCGACTAAGGCCGCGTCAATCCTTCCGGCCAAAAGGGCGTCTTTTGCAAAGGACAGCCCGATCAGCCCTGAGGAACATGCTGTATCCACGACAAGGCTCGGCCCTGTGACATTAAAAAATCGTGAAATGTTGGCCGCCAAATAGTTTTGCCCCGCCCCCAAAATCGGATTAGGCGCCTGCAGGATATGTTCCATACCGGCTGAAGGCTGCGCCCTGCCGCCGATGTATACGCCGACTTTCCGGCCCGACAAATCCTTTTGTCCGTACCCGGCATCATAAACGGAATGAACCGCTTCTTCTAATATGATCCGCGCCTGCGGGTCCATAATTGCCGCGTCTTTTTCAGAGATGCCGAAAAAGCCCGCATCAAACATGTCGATATCATCAATCCACCCCGCATAATCCTTTGCATGTGCTGTTGCATGCCAGCGCGATGCGGGGACAGGCCGGATGGCGGTGTTCCCTTTCATCAGCAGCTCCCAAAAAGCATCCGTTCCGCCCGCCCCCGGAAAACGGCAGGACATGCCGACGACGGCAATATCGTCTTCGGTATCCGCTTTCGGCTTCATGGATGTTCTCTCTTCAGCGGCGGTTACATCAGGCTGGACGTCCATGTCTTGAACGAAACCATTTTCTTTTGTCATAAAATCGGTTTCATGATGCGCTGCGAAATAGTCAACCATTTCTGTAATCGTTTGATATTGAAGCATTAAGGACGGTGTTAACTTTATGCTGATCCGTTTTTGCAATGATTGAACCAATTCCGCAAAGAGTATTGAGTCAATCCCGTATTCATCAAACGGCATATCATCTTTTATCTGCTCATCCGTCATTTTCAGTTCTTCGCTGAAAACGGTGCGCACCCATTGACGAATCATATCCTTCACCTTTTGGTCACTGGCAGTGCTTTTTTTCATGGGAGCTTCAGTTTTCTTCACCTTCAGAAGATCACCAAAATCAGCCTCACTGTCTTCGGGAACACAAGGAATTCCGCAGCTTTGTCCGTTTAATATGATGTAATCTAAAAACTTCAGTCCGTCTTCGGCAGACAGCCTGGAAAGTCCTGATTTTTGATAAGCAGGTGTTTCCGGCAGGCCTTCAGCCATGCCGGTTTCTTTCCAGACGGGCCATTGAACGGCTTTAACAAACACGTTTCCTTTACCTGCCTGATGATTTGCAAAAGAGTCCATAAATGAATTAGCCATCGCGTAGTCACTTTGCCCCGCAGCAAGCGAAGGGATCAGACCCGAAACGGATGAGAACAAAATAAAAAACGACAGCGGCTCATTCTGAACGGCTTCATAGAGACCGCCAAGCCCTGTTACTTTCGGCGTGCAAACGCTTTCGATCTCAGTTTCGGTTTTGTTATAAAAAGCGGGGTGTTCTCCCATTGCACCCGCGCAATGAAAAACGCCGGTAATCGGTCCCAACGTGCCGCGGATGCTGTCCGTCATGTTCCGGAGCCCCTTTTGATCCGTAAGGGAAACGCTGTAATAACGGATCTCCGCGCCCCGCTCGGCTAACCTCTGCATCCGCTCGGCTTTTTCCGGGAGAATGCCGTCCTTTTTCATGTCTGCCCACTCCGAGGAATCGGGAAGCGGCTCCCGCCCCATGATGACCAGTTTTCTGCACCCGCGTGAAACGGCATGCTCCGCCGCAATTGCGCCGATCCCGCGCGATCCGCCCGTTATTAACAACACATCATCAGACGAATAGGAAAGCTCAGGCACCGCAGACACATTCGTACCCGGCTTCAGAAACGGCACATAACGGCGATTCAGCCTGTAGCAGCATTCACTGCCGCTTTTGGCCCGCGGCTGTAAAAATTCAGTTTCAATCTGTCTGCTTAATTCTTCTGTATGCTCAATCGCACAATCGCTATCTATCGTAAAAGAATGAATGTTGGCATACTCAGCGCCCAGCATCCGGTACAGCCCCGCCGTTTTCGCCCCCTGCATCAGAGGTTTACTTTCCTTGAAAGGCTGGAGGCGGTGTGTCACTTGGCTGAGCACAGCGCCGCTATGACGGAATGATTCCAGAACCTGCTGTAAAAAGGCAAGCTTTCCGTATTCTATATCTTCCCGCCGTTCATATTCCGCATCATATGCGGTTATGTCGACGACCCCGAGTATCTGTTTGTTTTGAAGAGACTCCCGCACTCTGCCGTAAAGGTTTCGCCCCGATGCGGCAACGTAATAATCGGCGCCGTCTTTTGCCTGATGGATGAAACAGATCGTTTCAATATGGTCGTTTCCTTTAAATAGAGCATCGGCCAATCGGCTCGTCTTATCAGTTGCAAGTATCATTACTGTTCCTGATAATGCTTCAGACTCCGCCGGATCTTGCTGCTTCCAGTCTTTTTGAAGAATGATCTTTTGGTTTTCCGCCGGTTCGTCTGTCTGTTTCCGGATATCCGCAGGCACAGGCACCCAATACCGCTCCTTCGCGAACGGATATACAGGAAGGCTGACCCGTTTCGGCTTCTCTCCTTCGTATAACTGGTTCCAGTCAACGGCGGCTCCTTTTGCCCACTCCGTGAGCAATCTGGAATATTGCTTGTCTTTCAAAAGTTCGGCCATTCCACTTGTTGAAATATCATCTTGAGCACGTCCGCGGAAACACCCTTCAATTTCCGTTTTCCGTTCAAGCACATCCTTCAGTTTCGCTTGCAGGCCGCAAACGGATGTAACGATCAATGCCAGCCGTTCAGGCATCGCTTCTCTGCCCGCTTGAAGCGTGTAGGCCAGGTCTTTAAGGTTGACTTCTTTTTCCCGTAAAAAGCGGTCATACCGTTTGACATATTCCAATAGCCGTTCTTCATTTTTTGCCGAAAGCAGAAACAGAACCGGCTCGTCTTCCCGTATATTCACCGATTTCTTTTCAGCCTGCGGCGGCAGATATTCTTCTATGACAAAATGGGCATTGCTCCCGCTGGCGCCAAAAGAACTTAAACCCGCTCTTCTCGGCTGGTCAGAATGTGACGGCCGTTCCCATTCTTCCAGCCGGTCCGCCACATAAAACGGCGTATCCGGAAATGGAATATGGGGATTCAGCGTGTCCGCGTGCAATGACGGAAAGATTTCTCCATGCTTCAGCTGCAAAAGCACCTTTGTTAATCCGGCGATTCCGGCGGCTCCTTCTAAATGGCCGATATTTGATTTGGCAGAGCCGATGGCGCAAAACCGCTTCTTGTTTGTCCATTTGCGGAAAGCGCGGCTCAGCCCTTCAATTTCAATCGGATCACCCAGAGACGTACCCGTTCCGTGAGCTTCAATATAACTCAATGTCTCCGGATCAATGCCGGCACTCTGAAAGGAATCTGTAATGACTTCCGCCTGTGATGCCGGATCAGGCACGGTCAAACCGGATGTTTTTCCGACATGGTTTAAAGCGGAGCCTTTTATGACGCCATATATCGGACAGCCCATCTTTTCCGCTTCTTGAACGGTTGTCAGTAACACCGCGCCGACGCCTTCTCCCGGCACATAGCCGTCACCGCCGTCGGCGAAGCTTTTGCAGACGCCTTCTGAAGACAGAAATCCGGCATTCGCCAAAAACGCATATTTATGCGGATGTGTGACCGCATTAACACCGCCGGCAATGGCGAATTCGCACTCCCCCCTTTTAATGCTTTCACATGCCAAATGTATGGATGTGAGCGAAGAAGAGCACATCGTATCAACAGCCATTGACGGCCCTGTAAAGTTCAGGCAGTGAGACACGATATTCGGAACGGAGGCAGGCGTCACGCCCATAGACAGCGGTGTGCCCCGCTGTGTGATTTCAGCGCCGAACAGCTCATAATGGCTCCAAAACACACCTGCGAATACCCCGACGCGTTTTCTTTTTTGTGAAGATGGCCCGCGCGCCGTTCTGTCCTGATAAAAACCGGCATCTTCACAAGCTTCCCAAGCCGTCTCTAAAAACAGCCGCGCCTGCGGATCCATCATTTCAGCCTGGCGGGGAGTCAGATTGAAAAACAGCGGATCAAAGCTGTCTATGCGATCTAAAAATCCTCCGTAACGGTAGAACTGATCTGCTTCATATGAGAAAGGATAACCTTCCCATCTGTCTTTCGGCATTGTTGTGATGCAGTCTTTACCTGAGCGCAGATTTTGGTAAAATTCATCGATGCTTCCCGCCTGCGGATATCTTCCCGCCAATCCGATTACCGCAATATCGTGCTCTTCTGTGTGTCTCTCTTGTTTTCGGCTTCTTCTCTTGACAGCTGCATGGGATAATGAAGAGCGGTTCTTGTCTGCCATCGGAACCAATCGGGCCATGCTTTCAGTTACAGCAGGCTCCTTCCCGTATAAAATAACGGATTGCAGCTTGCCGAGACGCAGCATATATTCTAGTGAAGCCATCCCTTCCCCGGCCGGAAGCGGGCTGGTGCCGGTTGCATCATTCATGATCTCTTTCATCAAACTGTCAACCTGCATGCCCCCATCTTCCCAAAGCGGCCAGTTGATCGTCATAGAAGCCCCGGTCCGTTCGCCTTTTTCCGCTTTGCAATCGCGATATTTCATATATTCATCCATAAAAGCGTTCGCTGCGGCATAATCTGTCTGGCCCGCATTTCCGGTCAACGCCGAGAATGAGGAAAATGCGGCGAAAAATTCAAGCGGTTCATGCCGTGAAGCTTCGTCCGCATGAATCAGGCCGCTGATTTTCGGCAGGAACACCCGCTTCAAGTCAGAACTGTCTTTATGGATGATAAATTGATCTTTTAAAACACCGGCGCAATGAAAAATGCCCGTCAGCCGGCCGAAAGTTTCTGTAATCTGAGCAAATGCCCGCTCTGTTTCGGCTTTGCTGCCGATGTCCGCTTGAACATAAAGAACTTCTGCTCCCAATGCTTTCAGTCTGCTGATCTTCTCAGACTGTTCCGGCGAACGGCCGATGAGTGCGAGCTTCACCTTTTCTTTTTCTGCAAGGTGACGGGCAAGCAGAAATCCAAGACCGCCGAGGCCTCCTGTAATGACATATACGCCGTTTTGTTTCCAAGGAGACTGTGTCTGTCCGTCCGGTTTCTCAATACGTTCGAACAATCTGATCTGCCGCATATCGTCTTTATACCGAATGTCTGTGCAGCCTGCATGAGAGCAGTCTGCTTCTGTTCTAATGATTGCGGCCGTCTCACTTGGCAATCTCTCATTCTTGTCACAGAAGGTGATCACCTGAGTGCGAAGAGCCGGATTTTCCAGATGGGCCGTTTTCAGCATAGCCCCGAGAGCGGAAGACAATGCCGCTCCATTCTCAACGGCGCATACAAGCTGAATCAATGTATGTTCTTTCGGATGGTCTGTCAGTTCCCGTTTGAGCATACGAAATATGCGCTCGGCATCTGCTTCAAACTGCTCATCTGCAACCTCATGCTCCCTTTTCAGTTCTATCACTTCCGCTTCCGGGCAATATGTGCCGAGTTCACCGGTGAGACGGGCTCCTGCATCGGCAGCGATAATGAGATGACGGGTGTGTTTTTGCCCGTTCTGCACCGCCGTTTCCAGCGGCTGATCTTTCCAGGCGGGTTCAAAAAACAGAACCTCATCAGCAGTGTCAGCGTCTGATGTATGCCGTTCTTCGGCCGAATCTTTCAGCACACAGCCCGCTTCATTGATAAGGTAATCCGCAAGGCGGCGGACAGATGAATATTCAAAAAGCAGTGTCGGATAAAACTGCTGCTGAAAAGTCTGCTCTAATATCTTTACAAGCTTCAGCAAATGCGCCGAGTCAAGCCCCATATCATAAAAGCCTTTCCGCACATCAATAGCCTGTGCCGGACGATTGATCAGCCCGGCGATTTCCGACTTTATGTAAGTCACCATGTTTTGTTCCGGCGTTTGCTGTTCAGACACGTCTTCTGCGGCCACAGGACTTTCGGGTTCTCCACGGCCGCTTCTGTTCTGCTGAGGCGGCTTCTCTTTGTCTATCAGATGGGTAATCATATTCGCTTGTCTGACCCTTTTTACTGTCAGTTTCTCACATTCGGCCAATACGTTCCCTGCCCTGTCGTAAATCGTGAAGTCGGCCGAATAAAAATCAGGTTCGCTATCTGATGCGCCGCTTTCAGTGCGGCTGTTTTTCGCAGAATAAGTGTAAATCGTTTTCGGAAACGGCTGATATATGCAAAAACGATTAATCATAAAAGGAATATAAGGTGTGTCATTCTGCTTTTGGGCCGACAATGCAAAGGAAGAGCCGGCAAGGGTGGACGCATCTAAAAAAGCCGGATGCGCCTTAAATTTCTCCCGGAATCCTTCAGCCAAATCACTCAGAGTGAGCTCCATTAATTCTTCTTTATCCTGAAGCTGATAAACGGCCCCTTCATTTTTCATAAACTCGCCATGCTCAATATGGCTTCTTCTTGCAATTCCGTAAATGTCATGCATGTCCCATTTTCGGCTTGCGTTTTTCATGAATGCTTCAATATTCAGTTCTTTTGCCCGGGGCGTGTCTTTTTGCAAATAAAGCTGACATTCCATATTCTCATCCCGTTTTCCGCCAAGCGGTGTGCCGTTTTTTGCTTTTTCGCTAGTGATCTCAACTTTCCAGCTGTCACGCGCCGGCGTAAAGGTGACATACAGGTGTTTATCAAACTCTTCAGATGTTACAACAGGCTGCTTAAAAATAATCTGTCTTAATTCTATAGGCCTTTCACCGAGATAACCGGCGGCGAGCCGATACAGCATATCTATTAAAGTCACGCCCGGGAGGACGCGGATTTGATGAACGCGATGATCCCGGACGATATAATTCGTATGGCTGATTTTCTGCAGGAACGTTTTGACTTGATCGGTGGCAACTGCCAATCTATCACACCTCGCTTATTTCAAACATTGCTTCTGTGCCCGCCTCATTTTCTTCCGCTTCGGACAACTGTGCTTTTTCAGGCCAATACCGCTGTTTTCGGTATACTGTCTGGCCGCCTTTCGGTTCCATGGTCGCTTTTCGTTCTTTCGGAATTCCTTCGTTGCTGACAATGATATGGGCGTTATTCCCGCCCAAACCGAAC
Organism: Bacillus sp. JK62; assembly: GCF_053663455.1. Classification (NCBI taxonomy): domain Bacteria; kingdom Bacillati; phylum Bacillota; class Bacilli; order Caryophanales; family Bacillaceae; genus Bacillus; species Bacillus sp. JK62. The sequence continues at coordinate 609,120 of NZ_JBSJQA010000002.1, read as the reverse complement.
GCGCTGACCCCGGCCCTGAGTATCTCTTTTTTTCCGTCCCACCGCTTCAGCTCAAGCACAGGATAAAGCGGCGAATCATGAAATTGAAAGCGGGGGTTCGGTTTATGGCAATGCAAAGTCGGCGGCAGTTCTTCATTGGCAATCGCCAGCAAAACTTTGATGATTCCCGCCGCGCCCGCCGCACTCAGCAAGTGGCCGATATTGCTTTTGACGCTCCCTACACCGCAAAATTGCTTTTCATCGGAATAAGCAGACAAGACATTGGTTAATCCTTTTAATTCAATCGGGTCGCCGATCAAAGTACCGGTTCCGTGCATCTCTACGTATGTCATGGTGTCCGGCTCGATTTCCGCTGATTGAACCGCCTGCTCAATCAAGTCCTGCTGCGCTCGAGGATTCGGCGTCGTCACCCCCATTGTGCTGCCGTCATTATTTATCGCAGAGCCGTCAATAACGCCGTATATTTTATCTTCGTCTTCTATCGCTTTTTCGAGCGGCTTCAGCATCAGCACACCGCAGCCCTCTCCGATTCCTGTTCCGTCCGCATCGGCATCGAAAGATTTTGAACGGCCATTTGGCGATAAGATTCTCGCCGCGCTCATTGTGAGAAAAGGTTTTTCATCAAGCAAAATGTCAACCCCGCCCGCAAAGGCCGCCTCCGCTTCTCCATTTTGAATAGCCTGCACGGCCAAATGAATTGCCGTAAGCGAACTGGAGCAGGCCGTATCCACGACCAGGTTGGGCCCTGTAAAGTTATAAATGTGCGCCATATGTGCGGTAATAAAATTTTGCCCCGCGCCAATAATCGCGTCTTTTTGCAAATATTGAAATTTCTGATGAAACGCACCTGCCCTTGCACCGGCAAAAACGCCGATACGGCGGCCCCAGAGATCCTCTTTTTGATAACCGGCATCGGCCAAAGCTTCCGCGCTCACTTCGAGCCACTGCCTTTGCAGCGGGTCTATCATCGGTGCCAGCGTTTCTGAAATATTAAAATACTCCGGGTCAAAATGATCAATATCGTGAATAAAACCGCCCCATTTACTGATGCTTTTTCCTTCTTGATATTCACCCGGCTGATAGTGTTCTCCGGCGTTCCATCTGTCCGGCGGAACTTCAGTGACGGCATCCGTTCCGCTGCGGAGATTCTTCCAATATTCTTTTATATCCCCCGCTTTCGGAAAATGACAGGCCATGCCGATGATCGCAACCTTTCCCCGTTTCCCGGGCTTATCTGCCGTTTTTTTGCTCTGTTTCGGCGTCTTCTGCAAAGGGATCTTCTCCGCGGGAACCGCTGCATCTGCCGAAAAAGCTTCCGGACAATGTGCGGCTAAATAATCCGCGAGCTGTTCTATGGTAGGGTGTTCCAGAAGGACAGTCGGATCAATTGAAACGGACGGCAGTTTTTGATCGATCTTTGTCAGCACTTGCGCCAGAAAGATAGAATCCATTCCGTATTCCTGAAAAGGCACATCGATATCCATATGCGTTTCATCGATACTCAGCTCTTTTGCCAAAAGCGACTTCAGCCAAGATTGAATATCAGTCCGGTTATGGACCCGTTTTTTTGTTTCAGGAGGTTTGGAAGCTGTTCTCATTCCTTTATGGGCGGCTGGCTTGGCGTTTTCAAGCGCTTTGATGTCCCAATCATGTTTCACTTGTGCCGGCAGCACGACAGCTCCGGGTCTTTCTCTTAAAATGTAATCAAGCATCTTGAGACCTTCCGCGTCAGAGTGCCGCAGCAATCCCGTTTGCTGATACACCCCGCTTTTTGTATCCCTGCTCATGCCCGTCTCATCCCATGCCGGCCATTGTATGCTCATGATGCCGCTCTCATTGTTTTCTGCAAAATAGTCCATATAAGAATTTGCCATCGCATAATCGCTCTGACCCGCCGCAAGAATCGGGACGGCTGCCGAGACAGATGAAAACAGGACGAAAAATGCCGGCGCATCATCCTTTACACTCTCATACAGACTGTGAAGGCCGTCTGCTTTCGGTGCGAGCACCCGCGCGATACTGTCTTTGGATTTGCGGAGAAAAGCAGGGTTTTCACGGTCCGTAATTCCCGCGCAATGCAGAATGCCTCCGATAGGTCCGAGCGTTGTGGTTACCTCTTTTATAAGCCGTCCGACGGCCTGCTTATCCGTCAGATCAACTGCTGAGACGCACACTTTTACGCCTTGTGATTCCAGCTTTCGGATAAGCTGTATTTTTTCCGAAACGACAGGGTCTGTTTGCTCAAGATCCCACTCGGTTTTCGGCGGCAGCTCCTTTCTGCCTGTCAGAAGCAGTTTCTTCACACCGTATGCGGAAACGAAATGCTTGGCGCATAAAGCGCCGAGACCGCTTGTTCCTCCGGTTATCATCAGGACGGCGTCTTTTGGAAACACAGTCCGGTCTGTTTGCACGGCTTCTGGTTCAATCTGATCAGTCTGCCGAAGAACATAGCTGAAGCGCATGCCGTCCCTGTAGCAAACAGCAGATTCCGTTAAGTCTGATTCAATTTCTTGTTTAATAAAAGCGGCTGTCTGCTCCAGCGGCTCTTCAGGATCAATATCGGCGTGACAGGTGAGAATATGGCTGTATTCGTGCCGCAGCATGCGATAAAGCCCCGCTTTTTCAATACCGCGCATAGCGGCCGCATTATTTTTGAAGGATTCAAGCCCTTTTGTAAGATAAAGCATTTTTATGTTTTCTTGTCCGCGGCCGTATTCAATCAGCTGCTGCAGCGATGCCACCCAACTGATGTCCTGCCGCTTTTGTCGGGAGCCGCAGCCGGTGAAGTCAATAAACCCCGAATAGATGGCCGCATTCGGATCCTGTAAGAAAGAGATGAGCTGATTTTCCTGCACAATGTCAGCCTCATTCAGCTGTTTTTTCACCTCGGCGGCAAGGTCTTTTGTATCCTCGGAGACGATGAGCGCTATTTTGCTGAATGGCTCGGATGAAGACACTGCCTCGCAAGGCTCCCATGTTTTCTGCAATACTACTGTTTTTTGATTCGAAAGCGGCAGCTGCTCCCGTTTCGGCACCCAATAGCGGTCGGCTCTGAACGGATAGGAGGGCAGGCTGATGCGGCGCGGCTTACTGTCCGTATACAGCTGCTCCCAATCTGTGTCAAATCCGTTTACCCAGAGCCGCAGCACTTTCTTGTATTTCTTTTTCTCAATCCAGGCGCTGACGAGGTCAGCAGCGTCTTCATCGTCTGAGAACATGGAGATCGTGTTATTCTCGCGTTTTTTGCGCCCGCTGATGATATCTTCGCTGTTTTTTCCCATCAGAAACGCGTTCAGTTTTTCAGTCAGTTCCTCTGCGGAGCCTGCAATGATTCCCAGCCTCGTTTCCATTGCGTCCCGTCCGGTCTGCAGTGTGTATGCAACATCTGCAAGATCGATATGGCGGGATGATCCGTTTTGGATAAAATCCCGAAGGAGACGCGCTCTTTCTTTCAGCCGCTCTTCATTTTTAGCCGACAAAACAAAAAGAGATGACGCTTTCTCACGGGTTTCCGGCTGTTCCGTCTCACTTTTGCCCATGTATTCTTCAATAACGATATGCGCATTGACACCTCCGAAACCGAATGAGCTTACACCCGCCCGGCGGGGCAGGACCCGGCCGTTTTCATCACGCAGCGCTTCCCACTCCTTTGTTTCTGTCACAATGTAAAACGGGCTGTCCTTCAATTTGATATGGGGATTGATGTTCTCGCAATGCAGACTTTTGGCGAGCGTCCGATGTTTCAGCTGCATCAATACTTTGATAACGCCCGCAATACCTGCTGCGAGCTCCAAATGTCCGATATTTGTCTTCACTGAGCCTATCCCGCAATATCCGCCCGGAGCCCCGTCTGTTTGGAAAGCTTTTTTCAATGCATTGATTTCAATCGGATCTCCGAGCGCCGTACCTGTTCCGTGCGCTTCTATATAAGTGATCGTTGACGGGTGAATACCGGCTTTTTGATAAGCGCTTTTCAGCACATCCGTCTGAGCCTGCGGGTTCGGCGCGGTAAGTGACGCTGAGCGTCCGCCGTGATTTTCCGCTGTACCGCGGATGAGGCCGTAGATGTGATCCCTGTCATGCTCAGCCTCTGAAAGCTTTTTCAAGACAATCATGCCGGCACCCTCTCCTCTGACATAACCGTCAGCCTGATCAGAAAATGTTTTGCAGCGCCCGTCTTCACTGAGCATGCCTGCTTTTTGAAAACCGATATGCCCTTCTGGCGTGACGATCGTGTTGACGCCCCCTGCGACCGCCATATCACAATCTCCCGTTTCAATGGCTTTTACCGCGCGGTGAATGGCGACTAAAGAGCTTGAACAAGCGGTTTCTACCGGCTCGCTCGGCCCGTGGATATCAAGAAAATAACTCATCCGGTTCGGCCCGACGGACGGCACGATTCCGGTCATCGTATACCCCTCGACAGGAAGACCCGCCTTATTGATTAAGGTTTGATATCCGCTTCCCAATGTGCCGGTGAAAATGCCGGTTTTTGTTCCGGCAATCCGTTTTGCTGAGTACCCCGCGTCTTCAATGGCTTTCCACACATACATCATTAATAGGCGCTGCTGAGGATCCATCATTTCAGCTTCTTTCGGAGATATCCCGAAAAACAGCGGGTCAAACCCGGCGATTCCATCTATAAAACCGCCCCATTTAATTGACGTTTTATTTGCAGCCGCTGCCGGATCGCCGTAATATTCGCGCCAATCCCAGCGATCCCGGGGAATTTCTGTGATGCAATGCTCTCCTTTTGATAAACGTGTCCAGAATTCATCTATGTCTTTCGCTTGCGGAAAAATACCGCTGATTCCGATAATGGCTATCGGTTCGGTTTTTTCTTCTGATTTTCCTTTTACGGATACGGGCGTTTCCCGTTTGACATGAACGGCCGCCGGAGTTTCAGCTTTTCTTTTTCCGGCTTTTGGAACGGTTTTAAAACGCTCTCTTTCTAAGCCGCTGAATGCTTCTTTCCATTCAGATATCAAATGGCCGCTCAGTTTGCGCAATGTCGGAAATTCAAAGAAGATAGTCGGGCTGAGCTCAAGCTGATAAGACCGATTTAATAGATTTGTAAATTCAGTGAAGATGATCGAATCAAATCCGTATTCCGTCAGTTCGCTGTCAGCCTCAATATCTTTCATGCTTACCTTTAAAAGATCTGATACATGCCTCTTTAGTTTCTCTTGAACCCGATCTTTCAGATCTGTTGCATCTGTCTCTGCCGGAGCTTGTCCGGCGGCGCTTTGTTCTTCGCCCAGATCGAAAATATGGCTGCGAATCCGTTTCTCGTCGCCTTCTGCCACCATGACCTGGTGTGCTCCGGAGGCAAAAGCGGCATAAAGCGCCTGGATGCCTGATGCCGATCGCATGGCTTTCATTCCGGTCTGTTCATACATCAGCCGTTCTGTCTCTTTGTCCACACGCATACCGCCTTCTTCCCAAAGCGGCCAGTTGACGGACAGGGTCTGCCCGCTCCGCTTGTTGTCCCGCACGAGACGGTTTCGGCGGGCTGCATATACGTCCATAAATGCGTTGGCTGCCGCATAACCGGCCTGCCCCGGATTTCCCATGCCTCCCGCCAAGGAAGAAAACAGAATGAAAAAGTCCAGCCGCATATCTTTCGCTGCTTCATCAAGATTGATAAGCCCTTTCACTTTCGGCGCCATGACGGCCTTCCGTTCGTTTTCTGTCTGGTTCAGAATGTAGTTGTCGGCGATCACGCCGGCGCCGTGAATGATCCCGTCGAGTGTTCCGTGCTCCTCCTGTATGCCGCGGACGAGGGCGATAACCGCCGCCCTGTCTGTCACGTCAACCGGTTGATACAATACGCGGGCGCCCGTCGCTTCCAAGCGCCGTAAGCGGGCGGAGCGGTCTTCATCTAGCGCTTCCACCCTTCCCGTTAATACGAGGACGGCGTTTTTGACGCGGGAGGCTATTTCTTCAGCTAAAATCAGGCCGATGCCGCCCGCTCCCCCGGTAAGGAGGTAAACCCCTTCGTCTTTCCACGGAACGGCGCCGCTTTGAGGCGCAGGCAGGTGACGCCAGTTTCTGACGAGACGTTTGCCGGCTTCATAACGGATTTCCGCTTGTTCAGGGTGCGCCCGGTTTTCTTTCAGCTTGGCAAGAAGCGATGATGCTGGCTCGTCCGGATCGGCTTGGATGACTTGGCCGTACAGCTTCGGATGTTCAAGGTGAGCCGTTTTCAGAAAAGCGGCCAGCCCCGCCAATACATTGTCTTCCCCCCTGTCGGGGACAAGAAGCTGGATCAGCGTTTTTTTCTTCTGTTTTTCTTTGATAAGACGCTTGACGATCGCTGACAGCTCCGCCGCGCAGGCGTCATAACGGTCTTCAATCGGACCTTCGCCGTCAGCCGCACATACGGCGCCGCTTATCTCCTCAGCGTTCATTCCGCCATACACCGTCACGTATCTGAAAGACTCTTCTTGTCCGCCGCCTTCATCCGGCGGTGATTCCTGCCACTTTGGCTGAAGCAAGAGCGGTTTTCCCTCCGTTTCCTCTTCCAGAAAACGGGCGGTGAGCCCCGTCAATCGGACACATACCTCGCCGTTTTCATCACACAGCTCAATATGATAGGCGCCGTCCGCTGAGGAAAGCACCGCCCACATCGTCTCACGGCACGCAGAAAACACCTGCATATCCCGGAGGGCAAACGGCAGAAACGGCCGTCCGGACGCGGAACCGTCTGAGAGCACGAGACCGATAGAAGCCTGAAGGGCGGCGTCCAGCATGCTCGGATGCAGGATGAACGGCTCCTTTTCTTCGCGGGCGGACGGCGGAAGAGTGAGCTTCGCGAGCACTTCTCCGCTTCCGGCATAGACGGCGTCAAGCGCCTGATGAGACGGTCCGTAGGTGATGCCGAGACTGTCGAATGCTTCATAGCACTCAGCCTTTGACATGCGCCGGCCGCCGCAGCGCGTCTGAACCGCTTCCACATCGAGTACAGGAGCACGCTCCGTCTCTTCGAGCACGGCCTTTCCCTGGAAAAAGACAAGCGGCTCTTCCCCTTCGGCATACGCTTCAAAAGCGATGTCTCCGTTTTCTTCCGGCTGAAGCTTTACATGAAGCGTCACTCCCTCAGAAAGCACCGTCACCGGACGGAGCCAAACGATCTGTTTGAGCCGGACACCCGCTTTCCCGCCCGGCAAGTCTTCAGCGGCAAGCGTAACGGCGGCCCGGGCCATTTCTAAAGCAGCCGCGCCCGGAAGCACCGGTTTTCCATTGACGATGTGATCAGCAAAAAACGGTTCATGCCCTGAAAAAACAGAAGTAAAGCGCTGGGCGGTAAAGGTCGATGTATTCGCATGGAGCAGCGGGTGAAGCTTTTCACGTTCAGCTGAATTCCGGCTTTCAAGCTCTCCCTGAAGACGATCGGACGCCCAATACGTCTGCCTTGCAAACGGGTAGCCCGGCAGATTGCCGATTCGCGGCAAAGGTCCGCCATAAAGCAAGTCCCCTTCGATTTCATAACCTTGACAATAAAAATCTGCCAGCACGCATAACAGTTCCTGATATTTTCTTTGGTCAGAATATGAGGCGCTGCACTTGCCGAGCACTTCTATTATGTGCTCCTGAATATACTGTCGGCCTGCAAAGTGCTGCGGTACTTTTCCCGAAAACACATAAGGATGATGTTCATTAAGCTTTGCCTGCTTCCATACATACACTGCGTCATCAGCATCTTGAACCACGATGGCGGCGCGATGGTTAAAGTGATGCCGTCCTTTTAGCAACGTATAGCTGAGCTGGGCTAGATCATTTTCTTTCAGTCCGCCATTTTCCGCCCAAGTGATCATATCTTCGATTTTTTCCTGAAGGGCCTCCTTTGTTTTTGCAGACAAAGTCAGTAAATAAGCAGGGGCATCCCGATGAGGTGAAGCGCTGCGCTTATAGCTTTCCATAACGACATGGGCGTTTGTTCCGCTCATCCCGAATGCGCTGACTGCCCCCATTCGGTTTTTATCCGGCAGAGAAGGCCACGGTTTACCCGTTTTATTCACATAAAAAGGACTCTTCTCCCAGTTGATATAGCGGTTTTCCCCGCTGCAATGCAGACTGGCGGGAATCATTTCACGGGAGAATGCCTGTAAAAGACTGATCAAACTGACAATGCCTGACGCGGCAAACGTGTGGCCGATATTGGTTTTAATTGATGTGAGCGCGCAAAATGCTTCTTCGTTTGTATAGGCAGTAAATGCGTCATAAAGCGCGTTAATTTCCACCGGATCACCGAGTTTTGTCCCCGTGCCGTGTGTGACGATATATTCGATATCTTCAGGGTTGATACGGCCCCGGTCATAAACGGAAGTAAGCAGCCGGGTCTGCGCGACGCCGCTCGGAGCGGTAATTCCGTTTGTTTTCCCATCATAATTGATGCCGCTCGCCCGAATCACCCCGTAAATCGGATCACCATCTTCTTCCGCCTCTCTCAGCGGCTTCAGAACAACCGCCGCGGCAGCTTCCCCGGGAACCATGCCGTCAGCCCTTTTATCAAACGCGAAGCATTTCCCGTTTTCCGACAGCATTCCGGCTTTATCTATCGTTTCAAAAAAGTCCGGGGTATTCATGATATTCACCCCGGCCGCAACAGCTGTTGTGCACTCTTTATTCTGCAGGCTTAATACCGCCTGATGGACAGAAACGAGCCCCGAAGAACATGCTGTATTTATCGCCATCACAGGACCTGATAAATTCAAGTGATAAGCCAGCCGCGCCGCCAAAATACCGTTATGATGAGACGTGACATTGCCTTTGTCCTGTGTTAAAAGGTGATAATCTCCTTCTTCCGCACCCACAAACATACCGATCGTCTGCTGCCTGATGTGACTGGCGCCGTAGCCGGCGTCCTCAAGGGCCCTCCACGCTTCCTGTAGAAGAAGCCGCTGCTTCGGATCCATCGTTTCAGCTTCCCTCGGCGATATTTCAAAAAATAAAGGGTCGAATTCGTCCGCCCCCGGTACAGCGCCGAGTTTCCATTTTGAACTTGTGAAGCCTTTTTTTGCGACCGGTGCGACAACGTCCTTTTCCTGAAACAGAATGTCCCACAGCTCGTCCGCCGTGCGCGCCTGAGGAAAGCGGCCGCTCATGCCGATAATGGCAATGGAATCAGCTGCCTGACTGCCCTCGGTTCCGGCGTTCAGCTTATTTCTTCCCCTCTGCTTCTTTCGCTTTTCCGTTCCTGCCTTTTCAAAGATAGATTGATCTGCGGATTCAGGTTTCTTTTCTTCATAGACATGCTCTATGACGGACTTGTGTTCCGTCAGAAAATAGCGGACGACCTTCTCCAGTGTGGAATGTCCGAAAAACAGGGTCGGGGTCACTTCAATTCCGTAGTGAGCGGACAAAGAAGAAGCGAATTCCGCCAAACTGATAGAATCAAAGCCGAAATCAGCCAAATTGTCAGCGTCCGTCAGTCTGTTCTTGTCTATTTTCAAAAGCCCCGCCACCAGTTCCTTCACATCCCAGCTTACGCATTCTTCCAGTGTAAAGCCTTTCATTTCACTCCGCCTTCCTGAAAACGGGACGTTCCTGTGTACAGAACCCGAAATCGGCCGTTCGCCTTGATCTATCTGCAGGAAGCGTTTGGCCCTCGACGGAAAGCCGGCCAGGACGAGATACTGGCTGGACGGCTGGACCAATAATGTTTCAAAAGCTTCGAGTCCTTCCTCTGTGTATAAATAACGCTGTCCGCTTGATTTTAAATACATATCGGTGCTTTCCGCCGTGCCGACATGCATCCCCCCTTCTTTCCAAAGCGGCCAATTGATGGCAAGTGACTTGCCGCTTCTGAGTCCGAGGCTCACAAGTTTATCCCGGTGACGGACAAAAGCCATTTGGAAGCGGTTCCCCATGGCGTAGTCACAAGAACCGAAGTCTCCTAAAATCGCTGAAGAAGAAGAGAAACAACAGAAGAAGTCAAGCGGCTCCCGTGACAGAACCTGATCTAACACCGCGGTGCCGTCCGCTTTTGGCGATAAGACTTGCTGAAAGGTTTGCAGATCTTTCTCCAGAATGCTTTCAGTGCCTTGAAGACCTGCAGCGTGAATGACACCGTGAATCGGCCCGCATCCTTTCTCTTTCGCTTCTTGCAAACCTTTCTCCATCTGAGCCTGATCTGCGGCATCCGCCTGCACGTAAAACACCTTGGCGCCTGATTCTTCCAATCTCTTTATCTTGTTCAGCACCGGGCCGCCTGCCGCTGATCTCCCCGTCAAAATGAGCGTAACCGGTCCTTTTTCAGCAAAATATCCGGCGAATAACAAGCCTAATCCCCCGCATCCGCCGGTAATCAAGTACGTTTTTCCGCTTTTTATCACACGCTGCTCAACAGGGGCAATATCCGTCTGCTTCATTTCCATGACGTGACGGCTTTCCCCACTGTACATGACACTGCGGAACGACTCGCTGTGAAACTCTTCACATACGTTATGGATCAGCTTTTCAAACGGTTCTTTTTGTCCAAAATAAACCGCGGCCGTATCCGTCTCCGGCAAGATCAGTTTCAGCGACCGTTCCAGCCCGATCCATGACTCGGCGTAACTGATATCGGTATCGGTCCCGCACTGAGCGGAAAGAAGGATTCGCCTCGGTTTAGAACGCAAAGAAGCCGCTGCGCGGATCACATGATAGAGAATAGAATAGTCTTTCACGGCCTTTTCATCTTCAAGCGGCCATCCATATAAAACAGCATCCGCTTTGCCAGCAGCCGTTTCAATATGCCGAAACGTTTCTTGATATGCTTGTCCGTCAGTGATTTTAATTTGATAATGCGTGTTTGAAAGCTTTTGAGTTTCCTCACCCTGTGAAACAAAAAACACGCCGGCTCCCGGATAAAGGGATTGTAAAGACTGATAAGCATGCTTTCTGGCAGCTTCTCCCGTAAGAAAACAGATGACCGTTTTCAGCTCTTCATGAATGGATTTCATCAGAGGCTGCTGCGTCCACATTTCTTCAAATATCATCATCTCGGATTGTTCATCTTGCCCGTGATCCTGCTGAGACGGCTGTCTCATTCTCATCCCTTTGATTTCTGCGCAGACAATGCCGGTTTCGTCACAAAATTGAATGTCACAGCCGGTTTGATTCTTTTTATTCATATACATCCACATGCCGGATGAGCACGGACGCATGACGCGCAGTTCTTCAACCGCTTCAGGCACGATATGGACTGACGGCTCCGTTTTTGCCAGGACATGAAAAGCTGCGTCCAGAAATTCCGGCGGCAGATGATATCCCGGATTACGGCCGCTTTCATCTGTAAGAGCAAGCTTCGCCCAAACCGTATTTTCTCCCGTATAAAGCTTTTCAACGGTGCGGAACTCCTTACTGATCGTTACACCTGATGTGCTTGGTGTTTCATAATCGAATGACAACGGGCGGCAGTCTTTTTGTAAGGAGGCAATATCAAGCACGCGGGATGGCTGTATGTTCCCTTGCCCGATGATTCCATAATGATGCAGCTTCTCTTCGTCACTGTATATTTCATAATGGATGCCTTCCTCGTCTTCAGACAGAAGGGAGAGATTGACGCCCGCACCGTGATGTCCGCTGGTAATCGGGTCAGTCCATGCCGCTGTTCGGATCCATATCTCTTTTTCTTCAGAGCTGTCTGCCGCATGATGATAAGCCGCAAGCGCCATTTCTAAATAAACGGCTGCCGACAGAACCCGCTCCCCTCTCACATCGTGGAAAACGTGTTCCCGGCCTGTAAAAGATGTATGATAGCTTTGCTCCGCCAAGGTTGACGTATTTTCATGCAGGAAAGGATGCACATATTCAGTTGTTCCTGTTTTTTGTTCTTCCCGCTTCATCCAGTAGCTTTCTTTTGCAAATGGATAAGACGGCAGACTGATACGATGCGGCAGCGCGCCTTTATATAAAGATGCCCAATCGACGGGCGCCCCGTGGACCCAGGCATTCAAAAGACTGTCAAATTGACGTTTTTCCATCCAATCACCGACTGTGCCTTCCGTCTCTGTGACAGCACTATCACTCCGGCCCGTAAACACCCCGCTTACGGAACCGGCATTATTCAGAAAAGCAGTCAGCTTCTGTTCCAATTCAGAAACAGAGTCCGCTGTCATCGCCAGCCGTTCTTCCATCGGGACCCTGCCGACTTGAAGGGTAAATGCCGCGTCAAGCAGATTTGCATCTGTAATTGTTCCGTTTCCGGCGGCATTCGACAGCAACAGAGCCCGCTCGCGCAAGCGGTCTTTATCTTTTGCCGATAAAACAAAAAGCGCCGGACGGCCGAAGTCCGCCGAAGTCATTTCAGCCGGTTCATACTCTTCTATAAGCAGGTGGGCATTTGCCCCGCCCGCTCCGAAAGAAGATGTACCCGCGATTCTCGGATATTCCCGTGTTACTCCTTCAGATTCTATGACCGGCCGTCTCCATTCCGCCGTTTCCTGCTGCACGATAAAAGGAGAAGTTTCAAAATCAATTTCCGGGTTCAGCTGCTTTGAATGCAGCGACGGCACCAGATATCCGTGTTTCATCTGAAGAAGAATTTTGGTGACCGCAGCAATGCCCGCCGCACTTTCCAGGTGTCCGATATTGGATTTAACAGAACCGATGGAACAAAATTGCTTTGCATCCGTATAGCGGCGGAAAGCCTTGGTTAACCCCGCGATTTCAATCGGGTCTCCCAAGGAAGTGCCGGTGCCGTGGGCTTCCAGATAGCTGATTGCTCTCGGATCAATCCCTGCCCGCTCCATCGCGTCTGCGATCACTTCCCCTTGTGCATTCGGGTTCGGAACGGTGAACCCGTTCGTTTTGCCGCCGGCGTTCAGAGCGCTTCCTTTAATGACACCGTATATATGATCATGATCTTCAACAGCCTTCTTCAACGGCTTTAACACGATACAGCCGACGCCCTCTCCGTCAACAAACCCGTCAGCCTTATCACCGAACGCTTTGCACGCGTTTGACGGCGACAGCATTCTCATAGAAGAAAGTCCGATATAATGAACCGGATCTGTAATCAGGTTTACGCCGCCGGCAATCGCGCATTCAGATGCACCTGTTCTGATGCTTTCTGCGGCGAGATGAATGGCGGTTAAGGATGAGGAGCATGCGGTATCGACCGCGATGCTCGGACCGTGAAAATCAAACACATAGGATACGCGGTTCGGGATAAAGTGGTAGTGGGCCCCTGTCGGATAGTTGCCGTTCATGACACCTGCAAAGACACCAACCTTTTTACCGGCGCATAGTGAATCAGGGGTATATCCGGCATCCTCAAGGGCCGCATAAGCGGTTTCCAGAAACAGTCTCTCCTGCGGGTCCATGCGCTCCGCTTCTTTCGGGGAGATTTTAAAAAACAGCGGATCAAATTTATCAATATCTGTTAAAAAGCCGCCCCACTTTGTATACATCCGGCCTTCCTTACCTTTTGTCTCATCATAGTAGTCCCGCCAATCCCAGCGGTCTTTCGGAATTTCGGTGATTCCGTGTTCACCGGTCTTTAACCGTTCCCAGAACTCATTAACATTTTCAGCTCCGGGATACTTCCCGGCAAGACCGACAATTGCCACTTCAAGGTGTTTTGAGGGCGGTTCGGAAGCGGGCGGCGCTTTTTCAGAAAAAGATGCCGCTTGGCGCTTCGTCAATCCGGCGCTTTTTTTGCGGCTTTGCTTTTTCTGTAGAGTGTGCGGCACCTTTTCGGCTTCTTTATTTGTCTTGAAAATCCCAGCCATATCTTCCTGTCTTGAGCTGACGAGATATTCCGCTAATCCGCCGATTGTCGGATACTCGAAGAACAATGTGCTGCTGATATCAGGGACGTCTTCCCGCACGCGGTTGGTCAGCTGTACGATTAAGATGGAATCGATTCCGTATTCTTCAAGGGGCGTATGGGCTTGAACGTCCTCAATCGGCATCTTTAAGATGACGCTGACGATCTGTTTCAGATACTCTGTGCTTTTTTCAAGCAAAGAGCCGGATGATACCGCTTCAGTATGAGGGAGTTCTTCTGAAAATCGCGCATGCAGTTCGCGCTCCTTCGTTTCAGCCAAGTATGCGGCAAGCTCTTCTATCGTCCGGTATTCAAAAAACAGCGTGCTGCTGATATCAGGGACGAGATCCCGCAGCTCATTCGTCAGCTGAACGATCAGAATAGAGTCAATGCCGTATTCATCCAGAGGAGCCAGCGGGTTTATCTCTTCTGCCGGCATTTTTAATACTTTTGCCGCAGCCCTTATCAGAAAAGCCGCTGTCTTTTCCGAAAGCCCCTCTCCCGCTTGTTTGATGGGGAGCTGACGATCAGAGGATGTTCGCGGTACGTTTGATTGGCGCTTTTGCGCGGTGTAAGCTTCCCTGCTCTGCCTGATAACTCCGTTGCTTTTCGCTGTGATAATCTGCTGGGTGTGCAGACGTTCGTTTTCAGCCGGAAATTGAATGGAATGAAAGCCTTCAGCCATTAAAACGGATTTCCATGTTTCCGGATAAAGACCGGGGCACCCCGGAATCCGCAGCACCTCATCTTCGTACAGCCACCAGCCCTCTAATAAGCCGAATGTAACATGTGTAAACGGCGTATGCCCGCCCAGTTCATTAACGAGCAGCAAACCGTCTTTTTTCAATACGGCTTTTGCCGTCCGTAAGGTTTTCCGGATATTTTTGGTAGCATGCAGCACGTTTGCGGCGATGGCGATATCGTAGGTTTTCAGATGTAATCCCTGGCCCGCCGCAGGCTTCTCCACATTAAACAGCTGATACGTCAAATACGGATTGTCCGCGCCGTATTCCTTTTCGGCATGCATTAAAAAAGCTTTTGACAAGTCGGTATAACAGTATTCCTGAATATGGTTTTGATAGGGGCGGAGCTTTTTAAACAGTGTGCTGCTCGTTCCGCCGGTGCCCGCTCCGATCTCCAGCAGACGGATGTTTGCCTCAGGATTGTTTTTAATTACATTTTCCACATAAATACACGCTTCATTTGCCAGCACATCGTTGTAATAATCAGCGAGAATGTTATGCTTATAGATTCCTTCAACAAGCTCCATTGAAGAATCGGGAAACATCACGTCAGTGGCTTTTATTTTGCCTGTTAAAATGTCAGGCAAAGCTTGAATGACGGTATCCGCCAGCAGAGCCTGCGCTTTCATATCCGGATCTTTCAGCCATTCGTTTTTCTTCTTATGCCACTCTTCCCACACCGCGGCCGTTTCACCGCTTTTAAAATCGCTGTCTAAAAGACGTATGCTTTCTTCCAGCCAGCGCTCATATAAAGGCAGACAGGAAGCTGCCGGCGCTTCGCCGGTCAGACCCATTGAACGCAGCGTCACCCGCAGCACTTGCAGCAAAAGCCGATTCAATTCTTTCATTTGATTGCTTATTTCTGTTCTTAAGGATAACTGTGTACGGTCTTTTTGTTTGTCTCCCTTACCCAAAACCTTATCCTCCTAAGAAAATTAAATTTGCTCCGTCATTTTGACAGGCAATCAGATAGTCACAAATTCATGAGGGTTCATTCCCTCGATCGGAATCGGCTTGGTCAGCTTCATCAGCCCCATGCGGGAGATCGGCTGCGTCAGCAGAGTTTCCAGCGCCCGCATCCCTTCCGCCCGGCTGATCAGTCCGAGACCGATTGCACTCAGTCTGTCAAACTCTTCAGAAATGTGATTGTCAGCCCGCTCCCAATACCCCCAGTTCATCACTTTGACCGGGCATGACAGCCGCCCGGAAAGCTCATGGGCAAATGCGTCTTTAAATGCGCACCCCGCCGCATAATGACTTTGATTCGGATTCTTAATATATGAAATAACCGAAGAGAAAAAGAGAATAAAGTCCAAAGACTCTTTCGCAAATACTTCGGCAATGTTGACGGAAATATCCACTTTCGCCGCAAGGCCGGCGTGAAACTGTGATTCTTCCATATCTTTTACGCTTTCATTCGCAAATACCATCGCTGAATGAACGACGCCGCTGATGGTGCCGTATGTGTTTTTAATCTGTTCATAGGCGCGCTGAAGCGATGGAAGATCAGAAGCATCTGCGGCTATATATTCGGGAGCCGGGCCTGATGGCCGGTACCGGTCTATTTTTTGGCGTATCCGGCTGTCCAGCGGCCGCCTCCCGATCCAGACGACTCGGGCTTTATACGTCGTCACCATATAATCTGTCCAAACCTCGCCGATGCCTCCCGCACCGCCGATGATGACATATACGCCTCCATATCGGTAAGGAACACTTTCAGACGGCCCGCTTTGGACCGGAAGCAATTGAGGCCGGTGCCATTCCTGATGTCTGCGCACCCATGCTTTACCCGTACGGTCGCGGGGCAGGCTGAATATGTCTTCTGCGGGGAAATCCCCCCCGTCTTCAAGATCGACCAGACGGATGTGCCAGCTCGGATGTTCTTTTGCAAGAGACCCGACGAAACCGTGCACACTGGAATGAGCGGGACGCACCTCATCATATTGGGTGATAGGCTGTGCTTGGTGCGTAATCACCGTCATCCCGAGCTGCTCTTTTCCATACCCGAGACCGATAAGAGCTTTGGCCGCTCTGAAAATTTGCAGCACCCCGCTTTTTTGATCATGGATGTAAGAATCAGCCGGCTGAGGGGCAAACCAGATCATATGCTGAATCTCACCGAGACGGCGGAGCCGATCGGATATCACTTCAACGGAAGCACTTTGGCTGCTATCAAATCGCACAGCTTTAGGAAACAATCGTAAAACCGCGTCCGCCTGCCCGTCTGTACCGCCTATGATGACAGCTTTTGCTTCAGAAATGGGGAAGCCGGTTTGGTTGTCTATCGGTTCCGCGTCCCATACCTGCATCAGTTTGACGGCTCCGGTAAGGTTACCCGGCAGATCGTATTGCTTGTCATCCGTTTCAGCCGGCGCACTTTCGGCCATCCGGGCAGAAAATCCTTTTATTCTTACACACACATTGCCGCGTTCATCACATATATCAATGTCCATTCTTCGCACGGCCGGTGTTTCATGCGTCACAAACACGGCCGCCCACATGTTTGGACTGCACGGATGAAAAACGGTCAGTTCATGCAATTCAAAAGGCATTAACGGCTGCTCCGGATAACCCGCTTTATCTTCATTCATAACGCCGATGGCCGCCTGAAAAGCGGAATCTATCAGACTCGGATGGAGCACAAACTGTTCGGCCTCATCACAAACGGAAGCAGGGAGCACCAATCTAGCCAAGGCTTCTTTTTCCCCGCAATAAATGTGATCAATTCCTTGATGTGAAGGTCCGTATACAATTTCCGCCTTTGCAAATGCCGCATAGCAGTCTTCCTTTGACAGCACTTTTTTGCGGCAGCGCGCTTTCAGCTGTTCAATATGCAAAACCGGCGCCTCAGACAGCGGCTCAATCACAGCACTGCCTTCACAATAAATGTCTGAATCGTTGTCATTGCTGTACACTTGAAATGAAACATTGCCATTATCCTCCAAGGAAAGACCTGTCGTCATACGCAGCGGCTCTTTTTTATGAACGGCCTGGCGTATCCAGCTGATATACCGCAGCGAAATGCCGGTTTTAGCCGTGTATTCAGCGGCTAACGGCGCGGCAGCCAGTTCAGCCGCGGCTCTCGCCATTTCAAGATAAGCCGCCCCGGGGAGAACACGCTTGTTTCGGACGATATGATCGGCTAAGAAGAATTCATCTCCGTTCAGTATCGTGCTGAATTTTTGTTCTAACAAATCTGATGTATTGCGGTGAAGCAGCGGGTGAAGCCTGCTTTCTGTATTTACGGAAGTAACGGGATGATCGGGCTCCGGTATCCAATAGCGTTCCTTTGCAAACGGGTACGTCGGCAGACTCATCCTGCGCGGTTTCTCCTCCTGATACAGCCGCGTCCAGTCTATCTCAAATCCTTTTGACCACAGCTCCGCAAGTTTTTTGTAAGTGCCGCTGTCCGTCCATTTTCGGATCAGCTCCTCCGTATCCTGATCATCATTCAGGAAACCCCTGATTTCCGTTCCGCTATCAGACCGCCCTTGAAAGCAGCCGTCAATCTGCCGTTTTCGTTCTGTAAATTCGGTTAATTTCCTGATCAGGTCCGCTTGATCGTTCACTAAAAAAACAAGCCGTTCTTCCATTGCCAGCCGTCCCGTTTGCAGCGTATACGCCAGTGACCGCAGGGAAAAAGGTTCATCAGGCTGCTTCTCTAAGCCGGACTGACCGAAAAGACCGGAAAGAATATTCTTATGTTTCTCATCGTTTGTCAGACATTCTGCTAAAGTCCGGACGGAAGTATGCTGTATGAGATCAGTCATGTCTATTGCCAGCCCGTATTGATCCGTCAGCCGCTCAGAAAACTGTGTCAGCTGCATGACATCCAAGCCGAATTCCTTCCAATCCTGTTCACCATCTACCGAGCCGGCCTCTACATGCAGAACTTCGGCCAGAGCACCGCGCAGCGCATTTTCCAGCTGATTTTGCATTGTATCTGTTTTGTCATGAAGCGGCCCGCTTCCTTCAACCGCTTTATCTTTGAGAAACATCAGCAGGCGGGCAGCGTATTCCTTCAGCCGCTCCGGATTTTTCGCTGACAGAGGCACGATATACGGTCTCTCTTGATTCTCCGTAATGCCGGGGTTTTTGGGCCTGTACTCTTCTAAAATGAGATGAACGTTTGAACCCGTCGCCCCGAATGAACTGATGCCTGCGCGTCTCGGACAGGAATGTTCACTGCCGTTCTCTGTATACGCCGGCTTTTTCCATGACTCGGTTTTTTGCTGCACGTAAAATGGCGAGTCCTCTAAACGGAGATACGGATTAATCGTCTCTGAGTGCAAAGAAGGGACAAGCGTTTTGTGAAACAGCTGCAAAACCGTTTTATGAAGCCCGCTGATCCCGGCGGCTGATTCCGCATGTCCGATATTCGATTTAACGGAACCGATCGCACAAAATTGCCGATCCTCCGTAAACGTGCGGTAAGCTTTAACAAGACCTTGTATTTCAATCGGATCTCCTAAAGAAGTTCCGGTTCCATGCGCTTCCACATAAGAAATCGTCCGGGGATCGATCCCCGTCTTTTCAAGACATTCAGCTATCATATCCCCCTGCGCCACGGGGCTCGGCACGGTAATCCCGCTGACGGTTCCCACGTGATTGACGGCGCTGCCTTTTATCACCGCATAAATATGATCCTTATCTTCTTCGGCTTTGTGAAGCGGCTTCAGCAGCACGGCCCCGATGCCGTCAGCTGAGACATAGCCTGTGCCGCCTTCGCCGAACGTTCGGCACAGCCCGTCACTCGAATGCATATCCATCAAGCCGTATGTGATATATTTTGTCGGGTGCAATGATAAATTGACGCCTCCGGCAAGAGCTGCTTCACATTCACCCCGTCTCAGACTTTCCGCCGCCATATGGACGGCCGTCAGAGATGACGAACACACCGTGTCAACCGCCATGCTCGGCCCGTGAAAATTGCAGAAATATGAAACCCGGTTTGCGATCGGCGCATAGTTCAAGGGATAAGGAAAGACCAGCCCTTTGGCCGCAGCTTCAGCGCCGGCGAGAGAATAATCCATATGCATCACCCCGGCAAACACACCGACGTTCATTCTCTTATTCGGCCCTTTCGGCTGAACGATTGTTTCCGGGGTGTAGCCCGCATCCTCAATCGTTTCCCAGCATGTTTCTAAAAACAATCGTTCTTGCGGATCTTTAGCTTCTGCCTCCCGCGGAGAAATCCGGAAAAATTTCGCATCAAAACAATCCGGATCGTCTATAAAACCGCCCCATTTGGAAATCGGCTTGCCGGACGGCGATCGCAAATGCTCATATTTCCTCGTATCCCAGCGGGAACGAGGCACTTCCGTTACGCTGTTTTCTCCATTTTTTAAATTTGTCCAGAATTCACGAAGATTTTTGGCGCCGGGGTACCGTCCCGCCATCCCGACGATCGCAATATCTCCATTCTGCGTTCCGGCTGACGCCGATTTTTTCACGCGGATTTGGGTCGTCCTCTTTTTTTCCCGGTGCAAAGGTTCAGCATTTGGATGCCCGCTTTGAGCACGGCCGAAACCGGCTCCGTAATGTTCGCACAAATACCCCGCCAATTCCGCGATTGTCGTGTATTCAAATAACAGCGTCGGCAGAAGCTGCGTTCCGATTTTTCGTTCAATTTCCTTTACCATGTCCAACAGCCCCGGAGAATCCAGCCCCATTTCATAGTAGCCGATATCCGGGTCGATCTCTTTCACAGGTTTGTTCAATCGGGCGGCAAGCAATTCTTTTAAATAAAGGATGCACTGTTCAGTAAGGCCGGCGGAAGGCGCCGGTTCCGCTTGCGGAGCCGGGACGGCATTCCGCCCGTCAGGTTCTTTCTTTTGCCGTTTCTGATTGATCAGTTCCGGGCCCCTCACCCGTTTATTGGCGAAGTTTTTCAGTTCGCCGACTTTTCTGCCTTCCTCATTGAAAAACTCCATTGTCACGTAAACGAGATCTTTCTTACGGGTGACGGATTCTTTTTTTATCTTGGTGATACATGTCGTCTGCAGCAATTCGGCGCAATAAAACGATTCATAAAACAGCGGCAGAAATAATTGCCCCTCCTCCCTCGTCAAAGGAGCGAGATATACATTGGAGCCGATGCTGCTCGCATCTATCAATGCGGGATGAAACATCGCCTCTCCTGCATGTTCCAGCTGATCCTTTTGCACTGACAGATCAATATAAATCTCTTTTTCAGTCTGGTAGACGCTTCCGCAGCCTTTCATCATTCCTGAATGAACCAGTTCTTGATCCCTGCATTCCGCGTAAATGTCCTCAAGCGGTATTTCTGCCGCCGTTTGTTTTACGGCATCCATCCGGACGCTCTCTTGGAAGCCGGCGGGCTTGACGGAATGCATTTGCGCCGCGGCATATATCTTTGTCTCTGCTGCTTCGTCACCTTGTTTTTGCCCTTTCACCTCTACCTTCCATTGCCCTTCGCCGTTCTCTGTACAGTCAACAGAAAGCAGGATTGTTTCTCCCTGTTCAGGAGCTAAAGGGTGAAAAATCGATAAGTGCCTGAGTTCAAGGCCGGCATGAAAAAAACCGTTTTCTCTGAAAGTCTGATAGATCAGGTCAATATAAGCCAGACCCGGCAGCAGTTCCTTTCCATAGGCTTTATGATGTTTCAGAACGGGATGCTGATTGTTAATAAGAAGCTGCTCTTGCATATGAACTTCCTCCATATCGACGTTCAATTTTCAGCGCAATCAGAAAGTCTTCATTTGTTTCCAAAACGTATTCGGGCGGGACTCATGTGCGTTTTCATGCAGGCTTTCGGTTTTGTCCGGACGGATGGGCCGGCGTTTTAATTCCTGTCTCGGCAAAGGCTTTCTAACCGGGGTGTACGCCTCTTGCTCCCAGGCTTCCACTATGACATGGGCATTCGTCCCTCCGTCAGCGAAACTGCTGACGGCGGCAATCCGCGGTGAATCCGTCCATTCACGCAGAACGTGCGAAAAATAAAACGGCGAGGCGGACAGATCGTAATGCGTCATCGGCTCTTTGCCCGAAAGGAAAGGCACACGCATTCGGCGCGAGAGCATAAGCACTGTTTTAATGAATCCGGCAATCCCTTCAGCGCATAACGGGTGTCCGATATTCGGCTTCATCGACCCCAATTCGCAAGGCGCGCTGTTTTGCATACGGTACACCGCTTCAATCGCCCTCAGTTCCAAAAGGTCTGTTACTTCAGAGCCTGAACCGTTTGCTTCAATGTAGCTGATATCCTCCGCTTTTCTGCCGCTTTTGGCAAGCGCCTTGGCCATCACTTCTTTCTGCGCCTGTATATTCGGTGTGGCAGGCCCTGCGGTTCTGCCGTCATTGTTTACGGAAATGCCTTTAATGACCGCATGAATCCGGTCCCCGTCTTTTACAGCCTGGGCCGCTGTTTTTAAATACACCATTCCGACGCCTTCTCCCAATACGATGCCGCCGGTGCGGCGGTCAAAAATATGAAACGCAGGCTCTTCGCTTAACAGATTGCGAAGTTCGAACATCCGGTGGGTTTGACCGGATTCCAGCAGACTGACTCCCCCGACCACCGCTGAGTCGATTTCACCGCAAGAAAGCGCCTGTATCGCCATATTCATACCGACAAGCGCTGAAGAACAGGCCGTATCCAAAACAAGACTCGGCCCCTTCAAATCAAAAAACTGAGAAAGATTGGCCGCCAAGTAATTCGGGCCGGCGGCGACTATCGGATTTTTTGCATGCTTCAGACGGTTTTCGTCAGGCATACTGCCGCCGCGTCCTCCTAAATAGACACCGGCTGACCTGCCTTTCATTTCTTGTAAAGAGTAACCGCTGTCTCTGAACAGATGAAGCGCCTCTTCTAATATAAGAAAGGACTGGATATCCATTGCCTTGATGTCTTCTTCGGGAATAAGGAAAAACTCCGGGTCAAAATGCGTTACATTTTTTAAAAGGCCCGCATAATCCGCCTTCTCCGTTTTCCAGCGCTCTTTCGGCACCCTTTGAATGGCCGACGTTCCTTCAGACAGCAGCTTCCAATAAGCTTCAATTGATTCAGCTCCCGGAAAACGGCAGGACATTCCGACAACAGCGATGTCTTGCGCCGCTGCAGCGCCAGAAGGCTGAATGACAGCGGCTGCTGTTTGTTTGGGAACGTCCGGGATTACAGGCTGAACCGGTTTTGAAACGGCAGCTTTGATTTCCGGATATGCTGTTTCAAGCCATCCCGCCAGCGCAGCAACCGTAGGGTATTCATACAGCACCGCCGGGTCAAGGTCAGCTTTGATCCTCTTTCCGATCGCTCTGGACACTTGGGCAAGCATGATGGAATCGGCTCCGTAATCTTGAAACGGTGTATCAGATTCAAATCTTGACGGCTCCAGTCTTAATTCCCGGCAGCAAATGCCCGTCAGCCACTCCTCTACGCTTTCTGTCTCACCCTGTACATGCTGCTTTGTTTCGGTAAGGCCGGTTGAAAGCATCAGACGGTCGGGCTCCCATTTTTCCGGGTGAATGACGGCCGGCATAATAACAGATCCGCAATCGCCTGCCATAACGGCATCAAACAGACTCAGCCCTTCTCTGTCAGTGATGCTCTTTAAACCGCTTTTCAGATAGGCCCGGCTTTTTGATTCGCCCATACCTGTTTCTTTCCAGCTCGGCCATTGGATGCTCAGCACCGGAAAACCTTTTGCGGCCGCAAAATAATCCATATAGGCGTTAGCCATGGCATAATCGCTTTGTCCCGCTCCTAATTCGGGCATCACGCCGGACACTGAAGAAAACAGCGCAAAAAATCGGAGAGGCTCCTTGTGCAGCGCTTGATACAAAAGGTCCAGTCCGTCTGTTTTAGGTTCAAGCACTGGCATCATCTGTTCTCTCGTTTTGCGGATAAAGGCTGGATGATCGAGATCTACGGCTCCCGCTGCGTGTATCACGCCTCCTATCGGCCCCATCTTCTCTTTCACCCGGCTGACGGCCTGCTCATATTCAGGACCGGAAGATACAGTCAGCACTTCCGTCCGGACACCTTTTTGTTCGAGCTCTCTGATTCTTCTCACTTTATCGGAAAACGGGGAATTCCGTTTGATATGATCATCCCACTCCGCTTTCGGAGGCATTGTTTCTTTTCCGGTAAGCACGAGTTTCGTGACTCCGTAACGTTCGGCAAAATGCCGGGCGAATAAATATCCGAGTCCCCGGGTCCCTCCGGTGATCCAGAGCACATGGTCTTTCGGAAATGAAAATTCTTTTTCAGCTAAGCTGTTTGTTTCCTTTAACCGCGCGTGATAGCGCACACCGTTTCGGTAACACACTTCGATGTCTGCAGAATCGCGAAAAAACTCCTCTGCGATCTGGTTTGCCAGCTCGGAATCTTCAGCAGTCCGTTCTGCATCCATATGCCGCGAGCGGATATCCTTATACTCACTTTGGAGCATCCGGTACAATCCGGCCTTTTTTGCACCTGAGAGATTTATCGTTTCATTTGCAAAAGGTTCAAGCCCCTTTGTCACACAAAGCAGATGAAGCTTTCGGCCGCGGTTTCTGTTGTCAACGAGAGACTGCAGACGATGAATCCAGCCGTCATCATGCTTGATTTCCGTCCCGCACCCCGTCACATCAATCAGACCGCCAAATCGGGCCGCGTCCCCGGATATTTCCGGTGATGCAGCGTCAATGATTTCAGACTCGGGGAAATAACGGGACAGCTCAACGGCCAAATTTCCTGTCTGGTGATCAGCGGCTATTCCGATGACGCCCCGCACTTCCTTAGCCGGAACACGGCTGCTTTCTGCCCAGCTTTTCTGTAAAAAGCGGAATTCACGAAATGTTTCAGAATGTGTTTCAGCATCACGAACATTGTCCGGCGCTGCATCGTCCGGCCAATAACGATTCTTTATAAATGGATAACCGGGAAGGCTGACGCGATGCGGCAGGCTGCCGTTATAAAGCTCTGACCAATCAATCTTCAGCCCTTTTACCCAAAGTTCCAGAAGCTTCGCGAATTTTTTTCTTTTCATCCATTTACGGACGGCTTCCTGCATATCTTCATCCTTAAAAACGGCTAGAATATCTTTATACTGTTTGCTTTTTCCCCTGAAGCAGCCGTCTGTTCCGCCGTCAATAAAACGCTGCAGTTTTTCCGCTAACTGCTCTGTCGACGTCACGATAAACGCCGCGCGTTCTTCCATCGCTTCTCTTCCGGTTTGAAGGGTGTAAGCCGCGTCCCGGAGGCTGCGGTCTGTGACGTCATTTTTTCTGATCGCTTGAAGAAGCTGCTGCGCCCGCTGCTTCAGGCTGGCCTCCTGTTTGGCGGATAATAAAATGACTGCGGGATCTTCATCTGTGAATGGCTCAGAAATCTCCCTATCAGGTTCAATATATTCTTCTATCAATATGTGGGCATTTGCCCCGCCCGCGCCAAAAGAAGAGATTCCCGCGATTCTCGGAATCTCTTTCTGCGCTCCGTTTTCCTCAATGACCGGCCGTTTCCAGTCTGCCAATTCACGCTGCACCGCAAACGGCGTCCGGTCGAATGCAATATTCGGATTCAATTTTCGGCAATGTAATGAAGGGGCCAGCTTTCGTTTCTGAAACTGGAGCAGCAGTTTTGTTACACCGGCAATGCCTGCCGCGGCTTCCAAATGCCCGATATTGGATTTAACTGAGCTGATGGCGCAAAAGCCTTTATCTGACGTTTTCGTTTGAAATGCGCGGGTCAAACCGTCAATTTCGATCGGATCTCCGAGTTCAGTGCCCGTGCCGTGGGCTTCGATACAGCTGATCATCCGCGGATGTATTCCTGATTTTTCAAGCGCGCCGGAAATCACGTCAGCCTGGGCGCTCGGACTCGGCACTGTATACCCGTTTGTTCTGCCGCCGTGATTGATATGAGTGCCGCGAATCACCCCGTAAATATGGTCCTTATCAGCCATCGCTTTTGACAGCGGCTTTAACAGCACGGCCCCGACGCCTTCCCCGGGAACAAATCCGTCCCCGCCTTCACCGAAACTTTTGCACGTTCCGTCTTTTGAAAGCATTCGATAGGCGCTGAGCTCCGCATAAGCCGAAGGATGCGTATACACATTCACACCGCCGGCAATCGCCATGTCACATTCGCCGCGAAGGATGTTTTCACACGCTTCATGAATTGCAGTCAGCGAAGACGAGCACATCGTGTCGACCGGCATGCTCGGCCCTTTCAGATTAAGAAAATAGGAAACTCTGTTGGCCGCTGAACTGAACGACGTTTTCGGCTGCAGGGTGCCGCCGTTTTTCCAGTACATTCCGTACCCGTTTTTCGTAATGCCAGCAAAAACGCCGACCCGGCCGTTATACAGATTCTCAAGCTGTTCCTTCGTATAACCGGCATCCTCCAGCACCTGCCAGCACATTTCAATAAAGAGACGCTCCTGCGGGTCCATATTCAAAGCATCACGGGGTGAAATTTGAAAAAACAGCGGATCAAAGAAAGCGGCATCTT
Source organism: Bacillus sp. JK62 (assembly GCF_053663455.1). Lineage (NCBI taxonomy): Bacteria > Bacillati > Bacillota > Bacilli > Caryophanales > Bacillaceae > Bacillus > Bacillus sp. JK62. Next base: position 583,166 of record NZ_JBSJQA010000002.1, on the reverse strand, counting down.
TCAGAAACCCGCCCCGCTTACTGTAACTTTTCCCTGCTTTCACGGCCGCTTCGGGATCAGGGTTGTAGTACTTGTCCTTTTCCCAGCGCTCTTCGGGAATTTCGGTCACACAGTCTTTTCCGGCCGCTAAGTTATCCCAGTACTCTTCAAGTGTTTCAGCTTGCGGATAACGTCCGCTGACGCCGATAATCGCAATCCCTTCTTTTGTCTGTTTCTCATTGGAAAAAGCAGGCCGTTTCTTTCGCTTGATAAACGACGGAAGCACCGGAAAATCTTCATTTGCCAAAACCTGTTCTGATATGCCTGAACGGTGCTCATCATCATTTGTCCATTTTCGGCATTCATTCGGATAATCCGTGACAAAGTGAGCTGCCAGGGAGCCCAGTGTCTTATATTCGTAAAAAACCGTTTTGGAAAGGTCACCGAAAAGCAGAGACAATTCGCGGTTTAATTTCGTCACAGTGACTGAGTTTATTCCGTAGGTTTCCAGCGGCTCTTCAGTATCTATGTTGGAAACAGCAATTTTTGCAGTCAGGCCAAAAAGCGTTTTGAGCTGAAGAAGCGTTTGTTCATACAAACGTTCACTGCGGTGTTCGGCATTGGTTTTTCCGGGAGCGCCCGTCTTGATGACAGGCTGCAGCTTCAACCCCGACAGGGAAGCCCATATTTTTCCTTCTTCGTCACATAAATCAATATAAAAGCTCCCCGCCTTCTCTTGTATCTCGGCCCATACCTTGTCAGGACAAGATTCATAAAACAAAAGCTCGTCCAATGAAACCGGGGCGAGCGTTTTATATTCTTTGCCGCCAAGCAGCGCGCATGCCTCTGTCACACTTTGCATCACACAGGGAGGGAGGCCGAATCGGGCGGATTCTTTTTGGTTTGTCAACGGAATTGATATGTCTGCCAGCATCCGTCCTGCTGAAGCGTAAATACGCTCAATTCCTTTCATGTGCTCACTGTATTGAACGGTATCGTTCTGAGTGATGGCTTCAATTTGCTGCTTATCCATCAGGGAACCGCTGTTTTCCTTCAAGCGGCTGATATCCAGCATGCCGGGCGCAGCATCAACTGGCTGAATCGTCCCTTGGCTGTACACATCATAATGACTGTAATCGGCAGAAAATGGATTATAAATCTCAAACCTTTTGGCTTCACCCTCATCGGGTATCAGCCTGATTTCGATATGGAACGGCTCAGCCTCAGTCAAAATGGGCTTTGACCACACGATATGCGTCAGCCGGACAGCCGCAGTCTCCTTTACTGTCAAAACAGCCGCAGCTCTCGCCATTTCCAAAAGAAGTTCTCCGGGCATAAGCTTTTTATGCTGTAAAGAAACATCAGCGAGAAAAAATTCCCGGCCGCTGAAAGCTGCCGAGAATCCCTGTCCCGTTTCATCGAAAATATGCTGCTGAGCAAGCGGATGAAGGGAATCCGCTTGGCGAAGTCCCATCCGCATATCATAATCGCGCAAAATGCCGATCGCATCCTGTTTTGTCATTTTTTTATTTTTGACGTCAGAAAAAACCCGGTGCAGAAACTCTTTCATATGGTTTCCTCCATTACGCTAATCCCTGTAAAAACCGATCGTTCTTTTTACAGCGGCTTCTATGCTTATTTCGTTTTTCTCCAATTCATCAAGCAGGCGCTCATAAGTCTCAAGCGGGGACGTATCAGTCTCGTAAGTCTCCCGGTGCCTTATATGCTGCGCACTGGGCGGTATCCAGCAATGTGTTTTCGCAAAAGGATAGACGGGCAGGCTGACTTTTTTCGGTCTTTCGTCCGGATATAATTTATTCCAGTCGACATGCAAGCCTTGCACCCATAATTTTGCAAGCATTGCATACTTTCCTGCTTCAATCCATTGATCTACGGCCCCGCTCATTTCTGCGTTGTCCGTCATCTCTGTAAACAGCTGTTTCATCGCTTTGTTCCGGCCTGTAAAGAAATTCTGCCCCGTCTCCTTGCCGCTGAGGAAATCATTCAGCGCGTTCGTAAGCTCTTCTTTTGTTTCAGCAATGACGGCAAGGCGCTCTTCCATTTCATCCCGGCCAAGCTGAAGCGTATAAGCGATATCCGCAAGAGCTCCGTCAGCTGAATGTGACTTTTCCAAATATCTGCGCAGCTGTTCCGCACGTTCCTTCAGCTGTTCCGCCGTCTTTGCCGAGAGAATGAATAAGGACGGCTGAAGTTCACCGGCCGTCCATTGTTTCTCTTCAACAGGAGAAACATATTCTTCGAGCACGACATGAGCATTGACACCGCCAAATCCGAACGAGCTGACACCCGCTCTCCGCGGCAGTTCATTTCCGCTATCATCAGTCGCCGCTTTCCACGGCTGAGTGTCGCGGACGAAATAAAACGGGCTTCCGTCTAGGCTGATATACGGATTAACGGTTTCACAATGCAGACTTTTAACGAGCGTTTTGTGCTGCATCTGCAAAATAATTTTTAAAAGCCCGGCCATGCCGGCGGCAAGCTCTGTGTGGCCGATATTCGTTTTGACGGAACCGAGGCCGCAATGAGGCTGCTCGGGTGCCGTTACTCCGGCTTTCTGATAAAGCGCTGCAAAAGCCGCTTTGAGTCCGTTGATTTCTATCGGATCTCCGAGCGCCGTTCCCGTGCCGTGGGCTTCAATATAACTCACTGTACGGGGGTCGATGTTCGCTTGCTGATACGCTTTTATCATAACTTCTGTCTGTGCTTTCGGATTCGGCGATGTAAGGGAAGCCGCCCTTCCGCCATGATTTTCCGCCGTTCCGCGGATAACGGCATAAATATGGTCGCCGTCACGTTCCGCATCGGATAATGTTTTCAAAACAATCATGCCGGCACCTTCAGCTCTGACATACCCGTCCGCTTGATCAGAAAATGTTTTGCAGCGCCCGTCTTCACTGAGCATTCCTGCTTTATTAAAGCTGATATGCATATCCGGCGACACAATAGCATTGACGCCTCCTGCAATCGCGATGCCGCAGTCTCCGGCCTGAATTGCCCTGACCGCACGGTGAACAGCGACCAATGAGCTTGAACAGGCGGTTTCAATCGGTTCGCTCGGCCCATGTATATTCAGAAAATAGCTCATGCGGTTCGGACCGATTGACGGAACCGTCCCGGCGGCGGAAGAACCCTCAATCTCTATATGGAACTTTGAAGCTTCCTGGGCGTAACCGCTGTTTGCCGTGCCTGCAAAAATGCCTGTATTTGTACCTGACAGGCTTTTGGCAGAGCAGCCGGCATCTTCAATCGCTTTCCATACATGCATCATTAAAAGTCTTTGCTGAGGATCCATCATTTCGGCTTCATGCGGAGAAATACCGAAAAATAATGGATCAAATTGAGCGGTTTCATCAATGAAGCCGCCCCACTTTACATTGCTCGCATTTTTATCTTTCTGCGGGTCTCCGTAATACTGTCTCCAGTCCCAGCGCCCCGGCGGTATTTCAGAAATGCAGTCTTTTTCTCCGGCTAAATTCTCCCAAAACATTTCCGGATTTTCAGCCATTGGAAATGCACAGCTGATTCCGATTATCGCCACGGGCTCTTCAGGTGCAGCTGCGGTTTTTGTTTTAGGAAGGCGGGACGGAATCGAGAATGGCTCCGTCTTCATTTTTTTACGCTCAACCGGTTTCTCCGTTTCTGTTTCTTCCTGTGAGCCGAATGTATCCGGATGTTCCGTCAGCAAGTATTGGGCAAAACTAAAGACTGTCGGGTATTCAAAAAACACGGCCGGTGTCAGTTCAAGTCCATACATTTTATTTAGTTCATTTGCAAACTGCGTGAATGAAACCGAATCAAAGCCATAATCTCTCATCTCTGATTCAGCATCTATTTCTTCTTCTTTCACCTTCAGAATGCCTGATATCATATGTTTGAGTTCCGCTTGTACTTTATTTGGCAGATGGACGCGGGTCTTCCTTGACACATGAATGCTACGTGACGGTTCCGACGCTTCAGACATCAGGTTTTTTCGAATCCGTTTCTTATCGCCTTCTGCCACCATGACCTGGTGTTCTCCGGAGGCAAAAGCGGCGTAAAGCGCCTGGATGCCTGAGGCCGATCGCATGGCTTTCATTCCGGTCTGTTCATACATCAGCCGTTCGGTCTCTTTGTCCACGCGCATACCGCCTTCTTCCCAAAGCGGCCAGTTGACGGACAGGGTCTGCCCGCTCCGCTTGTTGTCCCGCACGAGACGATTTCGGCGGGCTGCATAAACATCCATAAATGCGTTGGCTGCCGCATAACCGGCCTGTCCCGGATTTCCCATGCCTCCCGCCAAGGAAGAAAACAGAATGAAAAAGTCCAGCCGCACATCTTTCGCTGCTTCATCAAGATTGATAAGCCCTTTCACCTTCGGCGCCATGACGGTCTTCCGTTCGTTTTCTGTCTGGTTCAGAATGTAGTTGTCGGCGATCACGCCGGCGCCGTGAATGATCCCGTCGAGTGTTCCGTGCTCCTCCTGTATGCCGCGGACGAGGGCGATAACCGCCGCCCTGTCTGTCACGTCAACCGGTTGATACAATACGCGGGCACCCGACGCTTCCAAGCGCCGTAAGCGGGCGGAGCGCTCTTCATCTAGCGCTTCCGCCCTTCCCGTTAATATGAGGACGGCGTTTTTGACGCGGGAGGCTATTTCTTCAGCGAAAATCAGTCCGATGCCGCCCGCTCCCCCGGTGAGGAGGTAAACCCCTTCGTCTTTCCACGGAACGGCGCCGCTTTGAGAGGCCGGCAGGTGACGCCAGTTTCTGACGAAACGTTTGCCGGCTTCATAACGGATTTCCGCTTGTTCAGGATGCGCCCGGTTTTCTTTCAGCTTGGCAAGAAGCGCTGATGCTGACTCGTCCGGATCGGCTTGGATGACTTGGCCGTACAGCTTCGGATGTTCAAGGTGAGCCGTTTTCAGAAAAGCGGCCAGCCCCGCCAATACATTGTCTTCCCCCCTGTCGGGGACAAGAAGCTGGATCAGCGTTTTTTCCTTCTGTTTTTCTTTGATAAGACGCTTGACGATCGCTGACAGCTCCGCCGCGCAGGCGTCATAACGATCTTCAATCGGACCTTCGCCGTCAGCCGCACATACGGCGCCGCTGTCTTCAGCGTTCATTCCGCCATACAGCGTTACGTATCTGAAAGACTCTTCTTGTCCGCCGCCTTCATCCGGCGGTGATTCCTGCCACTTTGGCTGAAGCAAGAGCGGTTTTCCCTCCGTTTCCTCCTCCAGAAAACGGGCGGTGAGCCCCGTCAATCGGACACATACCTCGCCGTTTTCATCACACAGCTCAATATGATAGGCGCCGTCCGCTGAGGAAAGCATCGCCCACATCGTCTCCCGGCACGCAGAAAACACCTGCATATCTTGGAGGGCAAACGGCAGAAACGGCCGTCCGGACGCGGAACCGTCTGAGAGCACGAGACCGATAGAAGCCTGAAGGGCGGCGTCCAGCATGCTCGGATGCAGGATGAACGGCTCCTTTTCTTCGCGGACGGACGGCGGAAGAGTGAGCTTCGCGAGCACTTCTCCGCTTCCTGCATAGACGGCGTCAATCGCCTGATGAGACGGTCCGTAGGTGATGCCGAGACTGTCGAATGCTTCATAGCACTCAGCCTTTGACATGCGCCGGCCGCCGCAGCGCGCCTGAACCGCCTCCACATCGAGTACCGGAGCACGCTCCGTCTCTTCGAGCACGGCCTTTCCCTGGAAAAAGACAAGCGGCTCTTCCCCTTCGGCATACGCTTCAAAAGCGATGTCTCCGTTTTCTTCCGGCTGAAGCTTTACATGAAGCGTCACGCCTTCAGAAAGCGCCGTCACCGGGCGAAGCCAAACGATCTGTTTGAGCCGGACACCCGCTTTCCCGCCCGGCAAGTCCTCAGCGGCAAGCGTAACGGCGGCCCGGGCCATTTCTAAAGCAGCCGCGCCCGGAAGCACCGGTTTTCCATTGACGATGTGATCGGCAAAAAACGGTTCACGCCCTGAAAAAACAGAAGTAAAGCGCTGGGCGGTAAAGATCGATGTATTCGCGTGGAGCAGCGGGTGAAGTCTGGCTGCTTTCTCACTTTGCGCTGAGCCTGTTTTGTCAAGTGACACATCAGCTTTTGTGACCCAATATCGGTCTTTGGCAAAAGGGTAAGCCGGGAGACTGATGCGGCCCGGGTTGCGCTGATAAAGAGCTGACCAATCGACGTCAAGTCCTTTAACCCAAAGGTCAAGCAGCTTTCCGTATTTCCCTTTTTTCAGCCAGGCATTTATGGTAAGCGCCATATCTTCATCAGAAGTGAGCGAAGCCGCCAATGAATGATGTTTGGCTGTCCTGCCCCGCCAGATATGAGCATGTTCGATATTATGATCGTTTGAGAAACTCCTAAGCTTCATTTTCAGTTCTTCTATCGACTCGGCCGTAAATGCAAGCCGCTCAGCCATCGGTTCTCTTCCCGCCTGAAGCGTGTAAGCGATCTTGGCCAAATCCCCGTCAGAACGTTTTTTTCTTATGACATCATCCAGAAGCTGGCGGGCGCGCTCTTTCAATTGCTGCTCATTTCGTGCTGATAAAATAATAACAGCCGGTTTTTGCGGAGAAACAGACGCGTTTTCCATTGGTTTCAGGCTGTCAGACGGCACATATTCCTGAATGATGACATGCGCGTTTGAACCTCCTGCTCCAAATGAGGAAATACCGGCAATTCTCGGATATTCTTTCATTTCACCCGTGATATTTAAGACAGGTCGTTTCCATTCCGTTTCTTTTTGCTGTACGAAAAACGGAGTGTGCTCAAACTCAATATTCGGATTCAATTCCGCCGCATGCAATGAAGGGGCAATCCTCTTATGTTTCAATTGGAGAAGCAGTTTGGTGATTCCCGCAATCCCGGCAGCGCTTTCTAAATGTCCGATATTTGATTTAATTGAACCGATGGAACAAAACTGCCGGTCTTCTGTTGTCAGGCGAAAAGCTTTCGTTAACCCGTCGATTTCAATCGGATCACCGAGCGCAGTGCCCGTTCCGTGGGCTTCCAAGTAACTGACCGTTCTCGGGTGAATGTCTGTCCGTTTCAACGTCTCTGCGATCAGATCAAACTGCGCTTTCGGATTCGGCACCATATAAGCGTTTGTCCTGCCTGCTGCGTTCAGCATGCTTCCTTTGATAACGCCGTAAATATGATCGCCGTCTTTCTCCGCTTGAGCAAGCGGCTTTAACACAATCGCCCCTACTCCTTCACCGTCAACAAAACCGTCCGCCCTGTCTCCGAAAGATTTGCATTTATCACCGGGAGACAGCATTGAAAAAGCGGACAGCCGCTCATAGTGAGCCGGATCAACGATAAGATTGACTCCGCCGGCAATCGCTGTTTCACTCATTCCGCTTCGCAGGCTTTCTGCAGCGAGATGGACAGCTGTTAAAGAAGAAGAGCAGGCTGTATCCACTGCCATACTCGGCCCTTGAAAATTGAACAAAAACGATACTCTGTTTGCGATAGACCAGTCGCTGGGAACTGTCGGGTAATTGCTGTTCATCACACCGACAAAGACTCCGATTTTCCGGCTGTCACATAGCGTGGCCGGGGTGTACCCCGCATCTTCAATGCTTGAATAAGCAGTCTGCAGAAACAACCTTTCCTGCGGGTCCATCCTTTCAGCTTCCGCGGGAGATATACGGAAAAACAGCGGATCAAATTTATCAATGTCATCGAGGAAACCGCCCCATTTTGAATAAATGGACCCCCATTTTCCGCGTTCCTCGTTATAAAACGTTTTCCAGTCCCAGCGATCTTTCGGCACTTCAGTAATAGAATGCCTGCCGGCTTTTACATTTTCCCACAGCTCATCAACGTGATCGGCGCCCGGATACCGGCCTGACAGACCGATGACAGCGATATCCTGGATATAGGGATCTCCGTTTGTCCTGCTGCCTTCCTCGTTTTGAGGAATTACATTCAGGTTATCTGTGTGATCAGACAGTTGCTCCTCACGCACACCCATTGCTTTCATAAATGCTCCCCGCTGAGAAAGAAGCAGGTAATCCGCGATTTCTTCTATCGTCTGATATTCAAAAAAGAGGGTGCTGGTCATTTGGTCAAACACGTTACGAAAAGCATTTGTGAGCCTGACGACCAGAATAGAATCCAAACCGTATGCGGTTAAGGAAACCGACGGATCCATTCTCCCGCTCGGAATCTTCAGCGTTTTTCCTATTAATTCCGTCAGATATGTGATGCCCCGTTCTCTTACGTTTGGAATCGGCGCGGCGCTTTCTGCGGGAGCCTGCATCCGTCCGGCGTTTTCAGGATGAGCCCGTCCATTCCCGAATTGCCGCTCGAGCGCTTCTTTACGGGAAGACAGAAAGTAATCAGCAAGCTCATCAATGGTTTGATATTCAAAAAACAAAGTGCTGCTGACAGAACCGAAGACGTCTTTTAACGCGTTGGTCAGTCTGACGGCCAGTATGGAATCCAATCCGTATGCGGTTAAAGGTTCATGGGATAAAAGACGATGCGCCGGCACTTTAAGCGCTTCACCGATTACCTTCTTCATCAGTTCAACGCTTTTTTCTCTCAAGCTGAAATGCAATGTATCATCCGAAAGACCATCTGCGTCATACGGACGGCGCTCCGGTTTTTCTTCTGACGCCTGCGGGAGGGCAAGCCTGACCGTTCCGTCACTTTCAGCCGCTATAATCTGCTGTCCCAAGTCGTGTGCGGCTTCAGCCGGAAACAGAGGATGGACGAATCCTTCAAGTGAAAGCGCTTCCGCCCAGCCGGCCGGCTCAACCCCCGGACAGCCCGGAATCCGTAAATCATGATCCTCATACAGCCACCAGCCTTCAAGAAGGCCGAACGTCACATGGTTGAATATGGTGCGGCTGTTGATCTCATTTATAAACAGCTGGCCGTTTTTTTGCAGCATTGCTTTCGCATGGCGCAGCGTAGAGCGGATATTTTTTGTCGCATGAAGCACATTGGTCGCGATCACCGCGTCATACGTGCCGATGTCCGGCACTTCTGTTGATACCGGCTGCTCAGCGTTGAATATTTTATAAGTGATATAAGGATATTCCGGACCGAATACGTCTTCTGCATGTAAAAGAAATGCTTTAGAAATATCCGTGAAACAATATTCGGCAATATGCGCTTCATACGGTTTCAATTTTCTCATGACCGCGGCGCTCGTCCCGCCCGTTCCGGCTCCGATTTCTAAAATGCGGATTTTCGCCTGCGGGTCTTTTTCCAGACGCTCCCGCAAAATTGCAATCAATGTGTCAGCAAGCTTGTCATTGAAAAAATCAGAAATGATATTATTGCGGTAAATGCCTTCCACAAGACGGAAGGAGGAGTCAGGGAACATCACTTCCGTTGCCGGAAGCTTACCGGTTAAAATGTCTGGAAGCACACGCAATGTCTCTTCTGCCAATCTGACATGCGCCCTCATGTCTTTCTGGCGCAGCCAAGTCACTTTTTTCCGCTCCCATTCCTCCCACACCTCCCCTAGATCCGTTTTTTCCGGAGCAAGCGCTAATTCAGTCAGGAAGACAAAGCTCTCTTTCAGCCATCTGCTGTATTGTTCCGTTATGCCGGCAGCCGATTGAAATAACGGCAAAGTCTCATCAAGCCTTGCGCCCATCTCATAAAGGGTTGATACAAGTATTTTTTCAATGAGGGATTCCATCTCTCTCATGCAGCTCATGACATTTGATGCTTTTACCCGCTCAGCTTCGTCATTCTGCGTGATGTTAACCGCTAATTGTCCGAGTGCGGAAGGAATCTTTTCCGGATAAACCGTTACTTGTTCTTTCAGATCATCTTTCATAAAAACCGGATCTGTCGTTTTGATCAGCGCCAGCTGGTCATAAGGTCCCGAAAGCAGGGTTTCCAGCGTTTTCATCGCTTCGGGCGCCTCAATAGAAGCGATTCCGTCCCGCTCCATCCGTTTCCGGTATTGTTCTGAAGCGACAACGCCGACACTTCCCCAAAAGCCCCAATTGACAACCTTTACGGCATACGGCGCTTTTTGTGAGATCCGCTTAGCAAAAGCGTCTTTAAACGTGCACCCGGCGGCATAATTGCTCTGTCCCGGCGCTTTTTGAAACGACATCATCGAAGAGAAAAACAGCAAGAAATCCAGCGGTTCCCCTTCAGCTACCCGGGCAATCTGCAAGCTGACATCAGTTTTTGCAGAAAGTGAAGCGCGGAACTGCTCCTCTTCCATATTGGCAAAACTTCGGTCTGATAACACGATGGCGGAATGAATGATTCCGCGCACCTTTCCATGTTCCTTCACAATGGTGTCATACGCCCGCTTGAGAGAATCATAATCCGCAGCATCCGCGCTGAAATATTGCGGTGCGGGGCCTAAAGCCGCAAGTCTTTTCAGCTTTCTTTCAATCTGTGTATCTTTTTTCCGTCTCCCGATCCAGACAATTTTCGCCTGATAGGTCTGAATCATATATTCAGTCCATACTTCTCCTATTCCGCCTGCTCCGCCGATAATTACATAAACCCCGCCGTGCCGGTATAATGAAGGCTCATCTGCATGAGGCCGGCAGACGGCCAATTGCTGGCGGTGCCACTGACCTGCACGTAAAACCCACGGATTTCCCTCGGGGTCCGCCGGTAAAGAGAAGATATCGGGAAGATGCCGGTCTCCCCTTTGAGATTCCAAATCAAAAAGCCGGATGCTCCAATTGCTGTATTCTTTTGCGAGCGATCCCGCTAATCCGTGTATGCTTGCATGACTCGGGTTGACCTCATCATGTTCATGAATCGGCTGTGCTTGAAACGTGCAGATTGTCAATGATAGTTGTTCCGTGTCAAAATTCAGGAGCAGAAGCGATTTTACCAGCCGGAAAAGCTGCATGACCCCGTGCTCCTGTCCGTCGGCCGTATCCGCATCATAAACGGATGGAATCGGATGATCCGGCGCCGCCCATATCATGTGTTGAAAAGAGCCTTGCGCTTTCAGTGTTTCAGCCATTTGTTCCGCGCTGTCCAAAGAAGTGATGTCCGGAAAACGGACATCGGAATACATCTCTTTCAAAGCCTGCTGAAAATCCGGCCCGCCCCCGATGACGATTATTTTTTCTTCACGCATGAAAGACATGCCGGTTTCCGGAATGGTGACGGTGTTCCAAACCGGTGTCATAAGCAATTCCTTTTCACGGCTTTTCTTCGGCGTGAAGCCGGCTTTTTGGTTAAACCCGGCGCTTTCCTGCACCTCTTTTATGATAAAATCTTTCACTGCCGCCAGCAGCACGCCGCGCTCATCACAAATATGCAAATCAAATTGGTGAACGGAGGCCGCTTTTACCTCCGCATGCACAAATACGGTTTTCGCTAACGGTTTAAGCAGCTGTATTTCTCCGAAGGAAAACGGTACGATAAGCGCAGGCTCTTTTTGAAATTGCAGCACATGCGCCATTGCGGTTTGAACAGCGCCATCCATTAAGGACGGGTGCAGGATGTACTGTTTAAAATCGGCTTCCAAGTGTGACGGGAGCGTTAATTTGGCCAGTGCTTTCCTTTCTGTATAAGAAAATTCGCGGATGACCTGAAAACTGTCCTTTTGCACGATTCCCGCCTCAGAGAACGAGTGATAGATGTCTTTCGGCTCCGTTCTCTGCGAAAATAACGCCGGGAGCTGAAAGACCTGGGCCTCAAAAGGCGCTCCTTTTTCTTTACAAATCACTTCTCCTTGCGAAAAGAGAGTGCCGGCCGCTCCTTTTTCCTTAATGACATAGCTTATACGCTCTTTTTCCGCTTCAAACTCTATCATGACGGATCTTGGGTCTGTCCCTGTCACAATCGGTTCCATGTACCACACATTTTGGAGAGAGACGGCCGGGCGTTCTCCCCACAATGCCGCGCCGTATGCCGCCATTTCCAGATGACAGACTCCGGGGAGCACATATTTTTCGTTCACTAAATGATCTTTAAAGAAATATTCATCCTTGGAAAATATCTTTTGAAACGTCCCTTTCCGGGCGGATGAAACATTCTCATCTAGCAGAGGATGCAGCGCTTCACGCCTTTTGGTATTTTGGAGCTTTTTTGTATACCGCTTTTTTTGATCGGTCAGCCAGGACGTTTCCTTTAAAAACGGATACGTAGGAAGCGGAACTTTCTGATACGGCGTCTCCGGCTTTTTGCAACCTTGAAAGCCTTTCACCCACAGCGCGGCAAATTTTTCAGGATCTGAAACGGATTGGCCTGAAACGTCCGGCCGCCCGGGTGACGCTTTTCCGAAGTAAATATGCCTGCCGCCGCTGTGACCGCTCACAAATCCGTCCAATCGCTGTTTCAGCTCAGAAAGGGATGATGCGATTACCGCAAGCCGGAAGGAGAAAGGCTCTCTGCCTGACAATAGGGTGGCAGCGATATTTTCCAGGCTGTATCCGCCGGCAGAAGGCGAGTTTTCCAATCGGGCAAGAAAGGAGCTCAATTTCCCGGCATATTCTTTCAGCTGCTGTTCGGAATGTGCGCTTAGTACGACGGCATGCGGTTGTTGCTCAGTATTCCCGTCCGCTTGCCGTTTTGGCTGATAAGCACCTACGATCAGATGGGCATTAGAGCCTCCTGCGCCGAACGAACTGATTGCGGCGATTCTCGGTTTATCTCCTTCAGCCGGCCACGGACGGTTGTTTCGAACGACATAAAATGGCGAATCAGAAAAAGAAATCTTGCGGTTCAGTTCCTCGGCGTGCAGACTGGCGGGAAGCGTTTCATGTTTCATGCTTAAAAGCACCTTGATTAAACCGGCGATCCCTGCAGCCGCTTCCAAATGTCCGATATTGGATTTCACCGAGCCGATTCCGCAGTCATTTTTCTCATCGGCCTGTTTCTCAAATGCCATAGACAGACCGCGTATCTCAATCGGATCGCCGAGTGCCGTGCCGGTACCGTGAGCTTCAATGTAGCTGATATCCGCCGGACTTACCGCGGCTCTGTTTATAGCGGATAAAATCAGGTCCCGGTGCGCTTCCGGATTCGGCACCGTATACCCGGTCGTTTTGCCGCCGTGGTTAGTGGCGGACCCCTTAATGACACCGTAGATGTGGTCGTTGTCCGCAATCGCTTTTTTCAATGGTTTTAACAAAACGGCTCCCGCGCCTTCACCGGGCACGTAACCGTCTCCGCCTTCACCGAAACTGCGGCATTTTCCTTCAGAAGACAGAAAATGCGATTGGCTTAAAAACATGTATTTTTGCGGATGTAAGCTGAGGTTGACGCCTCCGGCCAGCGCCATTTCACAGTCGCCCGACATAATGGCCTGACAAGCCTGATGGACGGCGACAAGCGATGAAGAACACGCCGTATCAACAGCGATGCTCGGTCCATGGAGATCAAGGAAATAAGAAACCCGGTTCGGAATCCCCCAATATAAGGAGCCGGGGCCTTTATACTGATCTTTGAGGAAACCTTCTTCGTGTGCAATTAATGAATATTCATTCCAGGTCACTCCGGCGAATACACCGATTTGATCCGTCGGCCTCGCCGCCGGGTTCCCGTAACCGGCATCCTCCATCGCTTCCCAGCAGCACGTGACATACAGTTTTTGCTGAGGGTCCATTAAATCAGCTTCCCACGGGGAAACAGAAAAAAACAGCGGGTCAAATCGATCCGGACGATCAATAAAACCTCCCCATTTACTGTATGACGCGTATTCTGCCGTTTTCTCTTCCGAGTAATAAGAGCTGTCCCATCTGTCCTCAGGGATTTCGGAGACACAATCTTTATTTTCCATTAAATTGTCCCAAAAATCATGCTGGTTTTCCGCTTTCGGAAACATCCCGCTCATTCCGATAACCGCAATATCAGAACTCCTGTCCGTTCCCGGTTCGGGCACCTTTTCAGCCGCCTGTACAGGAAGCACTTCTTCCTGCCGGCTTCCCATATCAGGCTCCGTTTCTTTGAATTCAAGAACGCTTTCGGGATTTCGTTTCTGCGTACTTAAAAACTCACTCAATTTCTCAATGTTCGGATATTCAAACAGCAGCGTTTCAGAAAGGCCGGTAAATTCTTTATGCAATATGGTCATGATTTCTTCACTGATGAGAGACGTCACGCCAAGAGTAAAAAAAGCGGTTTTATCTTCTGCTTCGGTCACCTCGGCACCCAGCTTTTCCGCTATTACCGTTCTTAAAAATTCGTTAATACATTTCATGAGGATACCATCCCTTGTACAAAAGAATTTTTCTGTGCTTTAACAAGTTAATCCGCCGTCTATCGCCATTGTCTGTCCGGTCATAAAGGACGATTCAGGAGAAAGCAGGAAACGAACGAGTCCGGTCATATCGTCTGTTTCGCCTAAACGCCCCATCGGCGTCCTTCTGATAATCTGCGATTTTTGTTTTTCCGGCATATTTTTCGTCATATCGGTGTCCACAAAACCGGGCGCAAGTGAATTGACACGGATTCCTTTGGACCCGAGCTCCCTGGCCAGACTTCGCGTCAAGCCGTCAAGAGCCGCTTTGGATGCGCTGTAGACTGAAGTGCCTTTAAATCCTCTTGAACCGATAATGGAGCTTATGTTAACGATTGATCCGGAATTTTGTTTCAGCATGACCCGGGAAACGTTTCGGGTCAGCTTGATGACTGAACCGATATTCAGATTGAGGATGCGGTCAATGTCTTCATCATTGGTCAGGGGCAGCAGCTGATCAAGGTTCAAACCGGCGTTATTGACCAAGCCGTCTATTCTGGAAAACTTGCGGTATACTTGAAGAACAAACTGTTTCATGGCGGCATCATCCGCCGCATCCGCCGCTTCCCAATAAAAGCGGTCACGGTACTTTTCACTCTCTCTCAATGTGTTAATAAAATCAGATTCACTGCGGCTGAAAGCGGCTACTTTGTAATTCTCATCCAAAAGCGCCTGTACAATCGCTTTTCCGAGCCCCCGGCTACCTCCGCTGACGACCGCTACTTTTCCGTTATTCATATTTGCCTCCTGTTTTACACGTTTCTTATTTTTTTAAATCGGTCATTAGACAGTTTCCGATCTGTAACAGAGATGATCTGCGGTATCTGATATGGCTGCAGCTTCTGTCTGCAATGAGCTACGGCCCGCTTTCTGAAAGATTTGATATCTTCCTCTTTTTCAAGCACGGCCTCTGCCGCGACAATCTCGCCCGTAATCGGATTTTTTCGGCCCGTTATGAGAACATCCCGGACATTCGGTATCTCCAGAAAGACGCTTTCCACCTCTGCCGGAAACACTTTCTCTCCTCCCACATTAATGATTTCACTCTTTCTTCCGAGAATTCTTATATATTCGCCGTCTGTTTCCACCTGGTCACCGGTGTCGTACCAGCCGTCTTCATCGAAAGGTGAGGGTGCGTTTAAATAGCCGAGCATCGCCGACTCAGAACGGACCCAAAGCGTGCCTCCGGTAATTTTGGTCTCTGTTCCGGCACCGCCTACTTTCATCCAAGTGGATTGGCTGTCTTTTGATTTCGTTGAGAATATACCCAGTTCAGTTAATCCGTATGTTTGTTTCAGCCGTACATCCGGAAACAGCCGGTGAATGCCGCGCAGCGTTGATTGGGGCATCGGTTCTGTGCCGTAAGTGATCAGCTGGAGTGAAGACAGGTTATAGCCGGCATCCGCCTTGGACATCAGCAGCATGTTTAAAAAGGTCGGGGTGGCGGGGAGCACTTGGACAGCATGTTTGTCGACCGCCTGATAAACGGACTCCGGCGTTCTGCTGTCTGATGTGACGATCGTCCCCCCGTTAAACAGAATCGCAAACAGCGTATTAATGCCGCCTATATGATCCAATTTCAGAAAAATGAGCGTACGCAGCGGTTTTCTCTTCGCCGTTTTGTATTTTTCAAGCAGCCGGCCGGCGCTTAACACGGATGCTTTGCTTTTGCCGGAGGTTCCCGATGTGAAAATAATAATGCCTGACTCCCCTCTCTCGCGCAGGTCATCAAGCAGAGGGTGAGAGGCGCTTTCAGAACCTTCACGAAGCGTCCAGCTGTCATTTTCATTTATTTCAATGATTTGATTCACTTTCGCGTCTTCAAACATATCGAGATGCTTCTCCCTTGATTCATTGCTGAGAGGGACAACGATATTTCGGTTTAACAAAAGCGCCATCAGCAAAAAAATGGCGTTCGGGGAATAATCCCCGATAAGCGCCACACATTCTCCTTTACGTATTCCGTTTTGTTCAAGTTCTTTCTGAAAAAAGCTAATTCGTGTCAGCAAATCATCATACGTAAAAGTCTGCCCTTTAAAAATGAGAAACTCACTGTCCTGCGTTTCCCTAAGCTTATCAGTCACCCAGCTGATATCTCCCCTGCTTTCTGTTTTCATGATTGAGCACTGTCCATATATTTTTGATAAATATCACAAATGCTGCCGACGGTTGTAATGCTGGAAATCGTTTCTCCTTGGGAAAAAGGATCTACTCCGGTTTCCATCTCCATCTGTGCGACTAATTGAGCGATATCCAGTGATGAGAAGCCCAGATCCTCTATGACTCTCACATCATCTCCCGCTTCGACGGCCCGATATGACTGCTGTTCTTGAATATCCTGAATAATTTGAGCGATGATCTGCTTCATTTCCTTGGTTTGTTCCATTTGCTTTCAGCTCCATTCTTTATTTTATAAACTTCTGATGACCCGTTTATAATCCGGAATATGATCTTGTGAAGAGGTCGGCACCGCCAGCAGCTTATCCACCTTGGAAATGGCCAGCAATGTATGATTCCTTTTCATATAGACTTCAATCTGATAGCTGATTTTCGCCACTGAGATCATACCGAGGGACTCACCGTGAAAGTCGGGATCGCATTCTTCAATGTGTCCCGTCATATAAATATCAAGCTCTTCATCTGCAAAACAATTTCCGTAATAATACGTCTCTCTTTCAAGCAAAAATAAATGCCGCGCGATTGAAACCGGAAAACCCGGCTTCGACCGGCGCGTCATCCATTCAAATTCCGCCGCATCCATTATCTTGCTGAATTTCGCAAACACCATGGCATGCCCCGGCGCAGCATCCTGATCAACAGGAACCCGATATGAAACGGGGTCCGCTGTTTTGAGGTTGCCCGGCTTCATACCGAAAGCGTCCGTTCTGATTTTCTTTGAGCGCATCAGCGCGTAAGGCGGCTTGGCTAGCTTAGAAAGTTCCGCAATGCATTCAGCCTTCGGCGCTGAGACTTTGCGGGTCGAACCTTCTGTTTGCGTGACGTCGACGACAATTAAACTATTGGCTTTCATAGAAGGAAACCGTCCGCGGTCCCACTCGCTTTTATCAGAGCTGACCGCTCCTTTCGGCCCGAACAAATAATCAGATTCTAATATGGTTTCTCCAAACCGGGAGATATCGACTCCGACGGAAACCTCGTCCCATAATCGGTACTGATCAAGAGGCTTATCTGAAGGAACTTTGAGATGTGTCATAAAATAAGCCGGATACAAAATCAGCCCTTGGTGATCGGCCATCTGATCAGGCCGGAATCCCGTTCCGTCCGTTAAATGGTGACTGTGTGCGTTGCCGAATAACAGCAGCAGCGCGTACTCATTCAAATTCCCTAACCCGACATGGCTCATCGTTAATTCATGATTTTCAATCAGCATGGTAGTCCTCCGCAGAAAAAATGTAATGTCTGGTCATACTCAGCCTGTAATCGATACCAGCCTTTGCGCAAGAAGGCCGGCTGTTTCTTCCATGAGCTGTTTGCCGATCAAGTCGACATGCCTGTTCCTCCAATTTTCAAGCGGGGTTCCTTTCACCCATTGATTAAACGCCCCGAGTGCAGGGCCGCAATGAATTTGGTAATCTATTTTACTTTCGCTTTTTCCTTCCAGAGCGAGTCTCGTCGTATGGGAAAAATACCATTTAAATACCATCGCCATTTTGTGTTTCGGATTCTGTTCGGCTTTGGCGATCTGTTCAGGAGATTTATCACGTTTCAACTGCTCATACACTTCCTCAAAACTGCGCTGGAAATACTTATCTTCAATTAATGTTTTCGTTTTTTCATCTATTTCATCTAAAGAATTGTATTGTCTGTACAAGTCAAAGAGTTTATTGGCTCTTGCCGGGAAAAACAGGCCTTTTTTCAGCACCTGCACCCTTGCCCCCGCTTCAAACATATCTCCCGCGGGAGCGTATGACGTATCCTGCACGTTCGCTTCCTGAAGCAGATCTTTCACTGAATCACTTGTCCCGGCTTCGACCGTGCATTGATTAATAGAACCGGTTCCGATAAATTCGGCGCCGAGCAGAAACGCGGCAGCAGCCGCTTCCGGAGTGCCGATGCCGCCCGCTGCGCCGATTCTTACTTTTTTCGCATACCCGTGCTTCTCCATCATGCGGTCTCTGAGTCTGATCATGGCAGGCATTAATGTATACGGAATCCCTTGGTCGGTATGCCCTCCTGAATCCGCTTCAACGCAAATGTCATCAGCCATCGGAATTTCTTTTGCAAGCGCCGCTTCCCCGGCTGTCAGCCGATTGTCAGACACAAGTCTTTCCAGCACATGAGCCGGAGCCGGATTCAGAAAGGCCTCAGCGACTTCAGGCCGGGATACTTTCGCGATGATTCTGTTTTGAACTGACACCGACCCGTCATGATTCCTGCTTAATCCCTTTGCCCTGTATATCACGAGAGCCGGGGTTATGCCCATAAATGCCGATGCTTCAATAAGATGAATGCCGTTTTTCAAATATAAATCTATCATTCTGACTTCCTTGTCAGGTGACATCATATGATGAAGAAGATTCATTCCGAATGTTTCCCCTTGCCGCAGTGCAGACCGGATGGTTCCGATGGCCTGTCCGATCCGTTCGATACTCAATCCGCCCGTTCCGAAAAAGCCCAGCATTCCCGCTTTTGCCGCTTTAATGACCATCTGTTCCGAAGCAATTCCTCTGTACATGGAGCCCGTCATGTAAGCATATTGGATGTTATAATCTTTTTTAAAATCTTCGTTCCCTAATCTCGATCCCGCCGTTTTTTGTGAATCAGCTGCCGATGCTTTAACATCAGCAGTATCAGACTCTTCTTTCGGCATTGGTAATGGGACGGCATCTTTTTTAATCTGCCGCGTCAGTTTTGTCAGCACTTCCCCGGGCCCGACTTCTGCAATTTCATTATTTTCAAGCCCCATCAGACGGCGTATCGTGTCCGTCCACTTTACCTGATTGGTCATTTGCAAAGTCAGATTTGTTTTGATTTCATCATTCTTATAAGGTGCGGCATGAAGATTTGAAATCACCGGAAAACGAAGAGGCATAAACGCCGTTTCTTCTAAATAATCCGCGAACTCTTTTTCAGCATCTTTCATATAGCGGGAATGGAAGGCGCCGCTCACATTTAAAGGAAGATACATTCTCACGCCGGCTTTTTCAAAGACGGGGCCCGCTTTTTCAATGTCTTGTTTCGTTCCGGCGATCACAATTTGCGTAGGTGAATTGTGGTTAGCGATATCAATGCCGGTCAGATGATAATCGGATAGAACCTCTTTTACTTGTTCAGCCGTAAACCCCAAAACCGCCGCCATGCCTCCGGGAGCTGCCTTGCTCATGAGCTCCCCTCTTTTTTTCACAAGCTGCAAACCGGTCTTAAAATCAAAGCAGCCGGCCGCAAATAACGCATTATATTCTCCTAAACTGTGCCCTGCGGCGTAATCGGGCTCTCTGCCGGACTCTTTAATCTTCTTTAAATAACTGAGTGCACTTACCGTATATAACGCCGGCTGGGTAAATTGCGTTTTCCCCAGCTGATGATTCGGATCCTCCAGACACAATTCTTCTATAGAGTAGCCTAATATGTCATCAGCCTGACGTGTCAGATCTTGAAATTCATCAAACAGCCCGGCTCCCATTCCTTTAAATTGAGAACCCTGCCCCGGGAACACAAACGTAAGCATCTTATCCTCATCCTTTCCGCATCGTCAATTTGAATATCACATGTGGTTCTCAATGCAAAAACGTCTCGCTCATTTCATATATTGACTGGTGTAAACACCGCCATAAAAATAAAAACACAAACGCGTTTGCGATTCAGCACAGGTTTAAAAATCGCAAACGCATTGTGTTTTCCTTTTCTAACATAATTTATATAAAGACATCTTGCTTGTTTACTGAATGTTTCGCATGACAAGCTGCAGTGCCAATATGCCCGAAAACAGCCATGACGGCACACTTCTCCCTTATCATGTATATGTAGATATATACACTGAAATCATTTTTATAATCCCTATTTCCTCTTCAACGTGCCGAAACAGCGATTGAAATTTAATAGGTGCTTTACTTTAATTTAATAAATTTAACAAATAGTTGCTATTTAAAGAGAATAATATCAATTTATAGATAATAATGTCAAGGCTTTATTTCGTTATTTTCTGACATTTATTCCACAGTTTTATGTTCGGTGGACAGTCTGCATAATTGTTTCGGGATAAATGTCAGATAATTCCCTGAACCCTTTTCATGTCAAAGAAAATTCATCACCTCTCTGTCAATTGGGTCTATACTTATTTTTCATTTTCATATATTATGTAAAAAAAAGACGAATTAGAAAATTTTTTAATCACTTTAAATACTATCCATTAAATACTTTCTTTGTATAATAATTTCTTATTATTCTAAGGAGGATCCAGTCATGAAATGGTACGCACTTTTTGTAGAGTCGGGAAAAGAAGAAGCAGTTCAAAAATTTCTGCGTCTGCAGTTTGATGAGCAGGCTCTCTACTCAATCATACCCAAGAAAAAAGTCACAGAACGAAAAGCCGGAATCAAATACGAGGCACTCAAAAAGATGTTTCCGGGATATGTTCTGTTTAAAACAAAGATGACAGAGCGGACATTTCATAAAATCAAAGAACTCCCCATTTCATGCAGAATCGTGAATAACGGCGCATATTATTCCAAAGAGCGCAAAACCTATTTCACGACAATTAAGGATGAGGAAATCCTCCCTATTATCAGGCTGATCGGAGAAGGAGACACTGTAGATTATTCAAAAGTCTATATTGAAAATTCAAAAGTAACCGTTGCCTCAGGGCCTCTTAAAGGAATGGAAGGCATTATTAAAAAGATCGATAAAAGAAAAAGACGCGCCAAAATCTGCCTGTCTTTTATGGGACTGGACAAAATGGTCAACGTCGGAATTGAAGTGCTCTCCAAGCCCTAGCATTTCAAAAAAAGCATCAACAGCATGTGCCGTTGATGCCCTTTTTATATAAACAGACGAAAGCCCGACATCAAAATAACCCCGCTCACCACCGTCACGGTCAGACTTTTTGTTTTCAAGGCATAGTTAACCTGAAGCCGGGCTGCGCCTATGAGACAATCACATTTAGGGGAAGAATCCATTTTAATCAAGAGCGGTGAATTGACGGTTTAGCTTCATGACGAAAACCATGTGCTGACTTCGGGCGGTGCCGCACAGTTATTTTCATTCCTCGGATGAACCGGTGACATATTTTATGCTGGTCTATTATCCTGAACCGGCTTAAACGCATATCAGGCTTCTTCAGACAGAAGCCTGATGGACCGCAACCCATTCTTGTATGCATTGAATCAATTTCTGGACAGAAGGTGTCTGCGTCTCCCTTGCATGAGCTGTCAAAATGCCGAGCTGCCTGGAGACATACCGGTCGAACCGTTTGATGAGCACATCACAATCATTCACCAAAAGCTGCGGCAAGATGCTGATCCCCAGATTGTTCCGCACCATTGCAATAATCGCTTCATCCCCTCTGATTTGATAAGCGACCCGCGGTGTGATCTTTTCTTCCTTCAGCACTTTCAGCACATCAAAATGTGTCTCCGGATAAGGCACGATACATTTGACGGACTCCATGACATGTAACGGAACCGTTTCACATTGCGCCAATTCATGCTGCGGGCTCATCACCGCTACAATCGGGTCCTCGGCCAACGGGTAAAAATGCCACTTCTCGCTGTGGGATGTCCCGATCGCCGCATCAATCCGGTCATCTTTCAGCCATTGTTCCAGCTCAGTAGAATTTCCTTCAAACAAATGCACCTTAATAGAAGGATACAGCTCATTAAATTCCCTCAAAATTTTCGGCAGCCATTTTACCGCCACGCTCGTAACAGTGCCGAGCCGGACTTCCCCTCTTTCTAACCCATTAATATTATCAACGGTTTGAGACAGTTTTTCATAGTTTTTTTGAATTTCCTTCATAATATGTAACACTTTCAAGCCATTTGCGGTGGGCCTCACTCCATGCCGCTGTCTGATCAAAAGCGGAAAACCGTACTCTTCCTCTAATTTACTGATCATTTGGCTGATGTTCGGCTGTGTGTAATTCAATATGGCAGCGGCTTGGGTCAGGCTGCCGCTTTCTACCGTTTTAATAAAGGCTAAATGCTTCTTTAAATCCAACCGGCTTCATCTCCCAGATATCATTCTTTATTATCCAATGCATTAGTTATATTTAGTTTACTTATACATCAATCAAAAATAAAATGGCAATGTCTCCATCATTATACTTGATAACAAACAGAAGGTGAGCGTTTCAGCATGAGTTTTCTCATTCAATTTTTTATCGGCGGCACCGTTATGGTGGCCGCCGCGTATTTAAGCAAGTCGAAATACTTATTTTTATCAGGCGTTATCACCCTGCTGCCGATCATGACGTTATTGAATATTCACTTGCAGCTGAAAAATATGAGCCCCGACGATTTCAGAGCCGCTCAAAAAAACGGAATATTCGGTGCCTTCGGCGCAGTGATCTTCATCAGCAGTATTTTCATCCTGACAAACTGGTTCAAAGGAGGCCACGCAGTCATCGGTGCGTTTCTCATCTATATTTGCTATATGATCGGCTGTAAATGCCTGTTATGAAGATACGGCCACGCTGTGTATAAAAAAATGCCCGTCCAGAACAATAAGAACGATCTGTTCAGTTGTGAGCAGTTTATATGACTGAATGATCATGAGTTGTTATAATCAATGTCTAAAACATTCCGGGAGGCGAAATAAATGGCGAGAAAATTATTCACACCATGGAGCGTTAAAGATGTAACGATCAAAAACCGTATTGTTATGGCACCGATGTGCATGTATTCCTCACATGAGAAGGACGGAAAACTGCAGCCTTTTCATATGGCGCACTACATATCGCGTGCAATCGGACAGGTCGGCCTGATTATCGTGGAAGCGACAGCCGTTAATCCTCAGGGGCGCATTTCCGATCAGGATTTGGGCATTTGGAGCGATGATCATATCGAAGGTTTTGCCAAACTGACGGAACAAGTGAAAGCGCAAGGATCTAAAATCGGCATTCAGCTTGCGCACGCCGGACGTAAAGCTGAGCTTGAGGGAGACATTTACGCTCCGTCAGCCATTCCGTTCGATGAGCAGTCCAAAACACCGGCTGAAATGACGACAGAACAAATTAAAGAAACCATTCAGGAATTCAAACAGGCAGCGGCGCGCGCGAAAGAAGCCGGCTTTGACATTATTGAACTTCATGCCGCACACGGCTACTTAATGCACGAATTTTTGTCCCCTCTGTCCAATCACCGTACAGACGAATACGGAGGCTCACATGAAAATCGCTACCGCTTCTTAGGCGAGACCATTGAAGCCGTCAAGGAAGTCTGGGACGGCCCGTTATTTGTCCGTATTTCTGCATCGGATTATACAGACAAAGGGCTGGACATTGCGGATCATATCGGTTTTGCGAAGTGGATGAAAGAACAGGGAGTCGACCTCATTGATTGCAGCTCAGGCGCACTCGTTCAAGCTGATATTAACGTCTTCCCCGGCTACCAAGTGAGCTTCGCGGAGAAAATCCGTGAACAGGCCGAAATTGCAACAGGCGCCGTCGGTTTGATAACGACGGGAACAATGGCGGAAGAAATTCTGCAAAACAACCGCGCTGACCTTATTTTTGTCGCGAGAGAACTTCTGCGCGATCCGCACTTTGCAAGGAGTGCAGCGAAGCAGCTGAATACTGAAATACCGTCACCGGTCCAATACGACAGAGCATGGTGATGAAGAGACAGCCGGAGTTTTTCGATCCGGCTGTCTCTTTTTTTATTTTTCGAGAAACGATTGCCGAAGCTTCTCCGTCTTCCCTATAGAACCAATTAGAGGAGATGACTCCAATGAAAGCAGCATGGATGGAAAGGACATATCTGATTGACGGGTGTCCGTTTTATACGAAACACCGTAAAGGCGCCGGCGAAGTGACGATCGTCTTTGAAGCCGGCTACGGCACTTCTTCTGAAACATGGACATCATTACTCGCTGACATAGATGAAGAATTTGGGGTTTTCACATATGACAGAGCCGGAATCGGCAAAAGCGGACGAAGCCGAAACAAGAGGACGGCGGACCATATGGTACAGGAATTAAACGCTCTTCTTCTGAAGGCCGGCGTCAAGCCTCCTTACCTTGTCGTCTCGCATTCATACGGCACGATTATCAGCAGACTTTGGGCGAGCCGGAACCGTCGGGATATTCTCGGGATGGTGCTGCTTGATCCGGTTTCTGAGGATCAGGAGACGAAAGTGTTTCCGCTTCTTCCTGAAGAAATGAAGGCCGCCTATTTGAAACAGTTCAAATTGGAAGGATCACACGCGGAATTTTTAACGAGCCTTAGGCAGATCAAGCATCAGCAGATTCATTTCGGCGATATGCCGCTGTTGATTTTATCATCGGGAGAGCGGGATGAGCGCTTAAAGCACGCTCATGAACAATGGGTGAAACTGCACAGAAGCATGCTTGATGTCTCTTATCAAAGCGGATGGATTCAGGCCAAAAACAGTTCTCATGCCATTCACCACGATGAACCGCACATCGTCCACCTTGCCATTTATGATGTTTGGTGCGCGGTGCGCCAGCAAATGAATGCTCCTGCCTATCAGGCGGTAAACTGATAAAACAAAAGCCATTGTGCAACGGCACAATGGCTTTTGTTATCGTGATCTATTTTGTCTCACGATGCAAAGTATACTTTTTCAACCGGGGTGAATACTTTTTCATTTCTAACCGGTCCGGATTCGTCCGTTTGTTCTTCGTCGTGATATAATTTCTGTCCCCTGTCTCTGTACAGGCCAATGTAACATTCACACGCATCATTTTCACCCCTTATATAAATCGTAATTATTACGTTTTATTATATCTCATCAGAAAAAAATGTCAAGCGTCTATTTTTTAAGACCGCTCCACAGTGACCTCCATGAAGTCAAATGCGATCTTACTGTTCTCAAATACCGCTTTCGCCTCATGTTCGAGACGCTCTATCGGCGATTCACCCTGATACCTTGCGCTGATATGAGTTAAGATCAGCTGTTTGGCGCCTGCTTTTTTTGCCGTTTGCGCAGCCTGTTCTGTCGTCGCGTGATAATAATTATGTGCGAGCTTTGCATCTTCCTTGGCAAACGTCGCTTCATGAACAAGCACATCCGCATTGCGCGCAAGCTCCGTTACCCGCTCTGATGCCCTCGTATCCCCGGAAAAAGCGACGATTCTCCCTTTTTTCGGGGATTCCAGAAAATCCTGCCCGTTAATGATTCTGCCATCGTCAAGTGTGACCGTTTCGCCTTTTTTGAGTTTCTGATAGACGGGTCCGGGCGGGATATTCATTTCTTTCAATCTGCCGGCCTGCAATGCGCCGGGAATATCTTTTTCCTGAACCCGGTAGCCGAACGCTTCCACACCGTGAATGACGGATGCTGCGGTAACAATGAATTGCTCATCTTCAAAAACCGTCCCCTCTTCGATTTCATGTACGGTAAGAGGATACGTCAGATGAGTCGCCGTCACGTTCAGGCTTGTTTCGATAAAGGCTTTAATGCCTTTTGGCCCGTAAATCGTCAGCTCTTCTTCACCGCCCTGAAATGAACGGCTCCCCAACAGACCCGGAAGACCGTAAACATGGTCGCCGTGAAGGTGGGTGATGAAAATCTTTTCAATTTTCCTCGGTTTGATTGTTGTATGTAATATCTGATGCTGAGTGGCTTCTCCGCAATCAAACAGCCATACGGAACGCCTTTCTTCAAGAAGCTTCAGCGCGACGGACATTACGTTTCTCGTCTTTGCCGGCATGCCGGCCCCCGTCCCTAAAAATAATAATTCCACAATGCTTCCTCCTAGATCTTTGTACTACTAAGGATACAGGATCAGACTGAAAATGTGAATTCACCCGGGCCTTCTCCGGCCTGATTAATTTTTTTCCGCAAACCGCAAAAAACAGGCTGAAATGTTTGCTTTCAACGAATTTTAGATTTAAAATGAAGGAAATATGCGGGGTTTTAAACCATGCTTCAGATAAAGTGAGGTACTCTAAGTGAAAACAAACGACAAACCAAAAGCAGTAATTGTAATATTTGGTGCCACAGGGGATTTGGCAAAACGAAAACTTTACCCATCCATTCACCGTTTATATAAAAATGGTCAAATTGGTGAAGAGTTTGCAGTTGTAGGTGTTGGAAGAAGACCTTGGTCAAACGAGGACCTCCGGGAAACGGTTAAAACGTCTGTTTCTTCTGCCGGGCAAAAAGACATAGACGATTTCACATCTCATTTTTATTACCATCCGTTTGATGTAACGAATCCGGGTTCCTATCAGGAGCTGAATGTCCTGCTTGATCAGCTTGAACATACATATGAAATCCCGAACAACAGAATGTTTTACTTGGCGATGGCTCCTGAGTTTTTCGGCACGATCGCAAAATCACTTAAAAACGAAGGTGTCACAGCGACAAATGGCTGGTCCCGTCTCGTCATTGAAAAACCGTTCGGCCATGATCTGCCGAGTGCGAAAGAGCTTAACAAAGAAATACGCGAAGCTTTCACGGAAGATCAAATTTACCGGATCGACCATTACTTAGGCAAACAAATGGTTCAAAATATCGAAGTTATCCGGTTTGCGAATGCGCTGTTTGAGCCGCTGTGGAATAACCGCTACATCTCAAACATCCAGATTACGTCAAGTGAGGATCTCGGCGTTGAAGACCGCGCGAGATATTATGAAAAATCAGGCGCACTCCGTGATATGGTTCAAAACCATA
The DNA here is from genome assembly GCF_053663455.1 of Bacillus sp. JK62. Classification (NCBI taxonomy): domain Bacteria; kingdom Bacillati; phylum Bacillota; class Bacilli; order Caryophanales; family Bacillaceae; genus Bacillus; species Bacillus sp. JK62. The sequence continues at coordinate 556,166 of NZ_JBSJQA010000002.1, read as the reverse complement.
TTTTACAAATGGTCGCTCTCTTGGCGATGGAACCGCCGATTAAACTGAACACGGAAGAAATCCGCAGCGAAAAAGTGAAGGTGCTGAGAGCTCTCCGCCCTGTTGCTCCAAACGAAGTGAGTGACTTCTTCGTCCGCGGACAATACCAAGCGGGAACGATTGACGGAAACGCTGTACCGAGCTATACAGATGAACAAAATGTAGCACCGGATTCCAATACGGAAACATTCGTGTCCGGAAAGCTGTTAATCGATAACTTCCGCTGGGCCGGCGTTCCGTTTTATATCCGCACAGGGAAACGGATGAAAGAAAAATCAACGAAAATCGTCGTTCAATTTAAAGACATTCCGATGAACCTTTATTACGGCAATGAAACGAATGTAAATCCGAACCTGCTTGTCATCCATATTCAGCCGGATGAAGGCATCACACTATATCTGAACGCTAAAAAATTAGGCGGAGCCGCTCATGCTCAGCCGATTAAGCTGGATTACTGCAGCAACTGCAGTGATGAAATGAACACACCGGAAGCCTATGAAAAATTAATCCATGACTGTCTGCTCGGTGATGCGACAAACTTTGCCCATTGGGACGAAGTGGCGCTTTCCTGGAATTTCGTCGATGCGATTTCCGAAACGTGGGCAGCCGACAAAACCCTTTCTCCGAATTATGAAGCAGGGTCAATGGGACCGAAAGCTTCGGACGAACTTCTCGAAAAAGACGGCCTCCACTGGTGGAATATATAAGAAAAAATTAAAAAACCGCGGCGCCGTTCATGACGGCCCGCGGTTTTTAATATCAGGAAAAGCCCCCGCAATCAATGCGGGGGCTTCTTCATTACTTCATCCATTCAGTATGGAAAATGCCTTCTTTATCTGTGCGTTCATACGTATGCGCGCCGAAGTAATCACGCTGCGCTTGAATCAAGTTTGCAGGAAGCACTGCCGTACGGTAGCTGTCGTAATACGCAAGTGCGCTTGAGAACGAAGGTACCGGCACGCCTTGGGCTACGGCAAGTGAAATCACTTGGCGAAGGGCGCCTTGGTAGCTTTCTGCAATGTTTTTGAAGTAGCTGTCTAACAGCAGGTTATCAAGCTCCGGTTCACGGTCATATGCGTCTTTGATCTTTTGCAGGAACGCCGCGCGGATGATACAGCCGCCGCGGAAGATCATCGCGATTTCACCGTATTTCAGATCCCAGTTATATTCTTCAGACGCGGCTTTCATTTGGGCGAAGCCTTGTGCGTAAGAACAGATTTTACTCATGAAGAGCGCTTTTCTGACCGCTTCAATCAGCTCTTCTTTATTTTCAGTGACCGGCTTAACGTCTGGTCCGGACAGAAGGCCGCTTGCTTTCACACGCTCTTCTTTCATTGCGGAAATGAAACGCGCAAAAACAGATTCAGTGATAATCGGAAGCGGCACGCCTAAGTCAAGAGCGCTTTGGCTTGTCCATTTACCCGTTCCTTTTTGGCCAGCTTTATCAAGGATGACGTCAACAAGCGGTTTGCCCGTTTCTTCATCTTTTTTAGTGAAAATATCAGCCGTGATTTCGATCAGATAGCTGTCAAGCTCTCCTTTGTTCCACTCAGCGAATACTTCGTGAAGCTCTTCGGCAGACAATCCGAGCACCTGTTTCAGAATGAAATATGACTCAGAGATCAGCTGCATGTCACCGTATTCGATACCGTTGTGCACCATTTTTACATAGTGCCCCGCTCCGTCCGGGCCGATGTATGTCGTACAAGCTTCTCCGTCCACTTTAGCAGAAATAGCTTCTAAAATCGGTTTTACGAGTTCGTGCGCTTCCTTTTGGCCGCCCGGCATAATAGAAGGCCCTTTCAGCGCTCCCTCTTCACCGCCTGATACACCCGTTCCGATAAAGTGAATGCCGCTTTCGGCAAGCTCTTTGTTCCGGCGCTGTGTATCTTTATAGTATGTATTTCCGCCGTCAATCAAAATATCGTCTTTTTCCAGATGAGGAAGAAGAGATTGAATCGTCGCATCCGTTGCAGTTCCCGCTTTAACCATTAATAAAATTTTACGGGGTGTTTCAAGAGACTGGACAAACTCCTCAATGCTGTATGTGCCGACAACATTTTTGCCTTTTGCCTCTTCTAAAAACTCTTCCGTTTTGCTGCTTGATCTGTTGTATACAGACACAGAAAATCCCCGGCTTTCGATGTTAAGAGCCAGATTTTTACCCATTACCGCAAGACCGATAACTCCGATTTGTTGTTTTGACATATTCTAACGTCCCTTCTTCAAACGTTTAACCATTTTAAAATTTAAATTAAAATAAAATGATATTTATACTAAAGAAATTATCATACATAACCCCTTTTTTCAAGTTATTCACCTTTTCTTTTCATCCTGAAAAAAGTCTCTGTTAAAGCTCGTTCCCCTTGTTTTGCTTTCTTCTTTTTTTATAACGGCGCCTTTTCTGATCAGGTTTTGGCCGTACTTTTCATTCAGCTCGTTCATCATCTGAAAAATCGGCTCATCCTTTGCGTCCTCCTTGAATGAAAACAGATCAAGCTGTTTATACGCCTGCTGTTTTTCAACCAGTTCCGTCCCGGTGATGCCGAGAAGCCTTACCGGATTTTGGTTCCAGTGCTTGTCAAACAGTTCCATCGCCGCTTCCATGATGTCTTTTTTCTGATCAGCCGGATTGCTGAGGGTCATGCTTCTTGTGACCGTTTTCCAATCCGCATACCGAATCATGATGAACAGCCGGCAGGCCATGACCTCCTTACGCTGGAGCCGTTCGCTCACAGACAGCGCGAGCCGGTCAAACACGCCCGTTAATTCATCCCAGTCAGCCGAATCATGCGACAGGGTGGATGAGTTGCCGACGCTTTTAAATTCATAAATCCGCTCGGGATTGACTTCTGCAGGATGAATGCCGTTGGCTTTATCCTTCAGCCTCGGGCCGTTTATGCCGAGAAGCGTTTTCAGCGCATGTTCATCTCCTTTTGCCAAATCACCGATCGTTTTGATGCCGAGCGTTTTTATTTTTTCCGCAGTTTTCGTTCCTATACCGTGCATCTCTTCTATCGGAAGAGGCCATAAGACGTCCGGCAGCTCTCTTTTTCTTAAAATGGTGATGCCGAGCGGTTTTTTCATGTCAGACGCCATTTTAGCGAGAAATTTATTCGGGGCGATGCCGATGCTTGACGGAAGCAAAAGCTCTTTTTGCAATCTCGCCTGAATGTCTGCGGCTGTCTCATACGCCCTGTGTCTGTGCGGTGTGTCCGTAATATCCATGTATCCTTCATCAATAGAAACAGGCTCGACTAAATCCGTATACTCTCTCAGAATGCTGAACATTTCTTTTGACGAACTCCGGTAGCGGTCAAAATTCGGAGGCACGACGATGAGTTCCGGACAGAGGCGTTTTGCCCGCCACACCGGCATGGTGGTCTTTACGCCCCGCGCTCTCGCTTCGTAGCTGCAGGTGACGATGATTCCTTTCCGTTCCTTCACGTTTCCGGCAACGGCGATGGGTTTTCCTCTTAAAGACGGATCATACGCCATTTCTACAGAGGCATAAAAACTGTTCATATCGATATGAAATATAATTCTCCCTTTTCCGGCCACTCCCGGCGCCTCCTTTCCTTACATAGACAACCTTATATATATGTAGTAAAATAAGAGCTGAATGGATGTGATAAAATGATTCTTGAGTCAATGAATGACTTTTTATTTTTAGTCGATTTTTTCACAATTATTCTTCCCGCTCTGACCGCGATCGGCATCGCTTTTCTTTTGCGTGAGCGCCGCGCAGGCGAGCATTGGAGAACGAAACGAATAGATGAACATCAAGCAGTCGTTCAGCTGAACCGAACAGACTTTCTTATTATTATATATCATCGCATTACAACTTGGATACGTAAAGTCATCCGCATGAATTCACCGGCGAATGATGATGAAGATGTCAGCTTCCTCCTTTTATAACGGCAAGTGAAGATAAAAAGGAGGAGACATAATTGTCTAAAACATATCAAAAATGGATTGCATTCGGATTGTTTTTTATCGTACTGTGCACAGGCCGCTCGGCTTTTGCCGCGACATCTCAGACTCAGACGGGAGGCCTCGGGAATATCGGTTTTTTCCACGATTACCTGATCGAGCCGTTTTCGGCACTTTTAAAAGGGGTGGCGGGCCTGTTCCACGGTGAGTACGGACTGTCGATTATTCTGGTGACGATTATCGTCCGGATCGTTGTATTGCCTTTGTTTGTGAACCAATTTAAGAAACAGCGGGCGTTCCAGGAAAAAATGGCTGTGATCAAACCGCAGGTCGACAGCATCCAGGCTAAAATAAAACAAACGAAAGATGCGGAAAAACAAAAAGAACTGCAAATGGAAATGATGAAGCTTTACCGTGAGCACAATCTGAATCCGATGGCAATGGGATGTCTTCCGATGCTGGTGCAATTCCCGATTTTGATCGGTTTTTATTACGCCATCCGCTCAACGCCGGAAATTGCTTCACACTCATTTCTGTGGTTCAGCTTAGGGCATTCTGATATTCTTGTATCACTGTGCGCGGGGGCCATGTATTTCTTACAGGCTTATATTTCCCAAAAATTAAACGAGAAATATTCACCGGCTGCTCAAAATCCGGCCGCGATGCAGTCAGCAAAAATCATGGTCTTTATTTTCCCTGTCATGATGACCGTTTTTTCGCTTAACGTACCGGCTGCGCTGCCGCTTTACTGGTTTACAAGCGGACTGTTTTTGACAGTGCAGAACGTACTTTTACAGCAGACGCATCATAAAAAGAAACAGGCTGCGGCTCAGGCGGAGCCCGCCAAATCATAATACTGAAACCCTGCCGGAACCTATCCGGCAGGGTTTTTTTCTTGTATCTGCAAAGCTTTAAGCCAATTATCTTATCATGAAGAATGAAAAAAGCACCCAATCAACCGGGTGCTTCGTTTTTAGTTGGCCGCTGTTTCGATAATGGCAACGACCATTTCCGCCGTTTTGACGAGCTCTTCAATCGGCATTTTTTCATTTTTCGTATGGATTTGTTCATAGCCTACTGACAGGTTGACTGTCGGAATGCCGTGGCCGGCAATGACGTTTGCATCACTTCCGCCGCCGCTTGTCTGAAGTTCGCTCGGACGGCCGATTTTTGCCGCCGCTTTTTTCGCGACTTCCACAACCTGATCACCGTCCTGATATTTGAAACCCGGATACATGACCGCGATGTCCACTTCCGCGCGGCCTCCCATCTCAGCTGCAGCAGATTCGAAAGCTTCTTTCATTTTCTGCACTTGCGCCTCCATTTTTTCAGGCACTAATGAACGCGCTTCAGCCAGAATATCAACCTGGTCGCAGACGATATTGGTTTGCGTGCCGCCTTCGAAACGGCCGATATTAGCCGTTGTTTCTTTATCAATACGGCCGAGCGGCATTTTAGAGATTGCTTTTGATGCGATGGTAATCGCGGAGATGCCTTTTTCCGGTTCCACTCCCGCATGAGCCGTTTTCCCGAAAATGGTTGCTCTCACTTTCGCTTGTGTCGGCGCGGCTACAATAATGTTGCCGACTTTTCCGTCTGAATCAAGCGCAAAACCGTATTTCGCGGTAATGTCTGAACGATCCATTGCTTTTGCCCCGACTAATCCCGATTCTTCTCCGGCCGTGATAATGAATTCAATGGTGCCGTGCTCGATGTTTTGTTCTTTCAGCACTTTAATGGCTTCAAACATTGCGGCAAGACCCGTCTTATCATCAGCGCCGAGAATCGTCGTGCCGTCGGATTTTACATAGCCGTCTTCCACAATCGGCTTAACGCCTTTGCCCGGAACAACCGTGTCCATGTGGGATGTGAAATAAATCGTATCCGCATCTTTTGTGCCCTTTAACGTACAGATTAAGTTGCCGGCTCCATGCCCGGTCACTTCTTTTGTATCATCTTCTTTTACGCTCAATCCTAAATCAGTGAATTTTTGTTTGAGCACCTTGCTGATTTCCGCTTCATGTTTTGTCTCTGAATCAATTTGAACGAGTTCAAGAAATTCTTCAAGCAGACGTTTTTCGTTTACCATTTTCAGTTCCCTCCGTTTAAAGCGGTATATTACCGTGCTTTTTTTTCGGTCTTTCCTCTTCCTTATGCGCAAGCATGTCAAATGCCTGAATCAATTTTTTCCTCGAGTCTTCCGGCCGGATGATATCATCCACCATTCCGCAGGCCGCCGCTTTATACGGACCGGCGTTTTCCTTTTCGTATATGGCTTTTTTTTCGCGCTTCGTTTTCTCCGGGTCGCCAGAAGCCTGTATGTCTCTGCTGTATAAAATCGACGCCGCGCCTTCCGCTCCCATCACGGCGATTTCCGCATTGGGCCAGGCGAATACAAGATCTGCCCCGAGCCCTTTTGAATTCATGGCGACATAGGCGCCTCCGTAAGCTTTTCTGATGATGAGCGTCACTTTCGGCACCGCCGCTTCGGCAAAAGCATACAGCAATTTTGCTCCGTGACGGATGATTCCCGCATGTTCCTGCTGAAGGCCCGGAAGAAATCCCGGAACATCAGCGATCGTCAATAGCGGAATATGAAACGCGTCGCAAAAACGGATGAATCTCGACGCTTTGTCAGCGGCATCAATCGTGAGGCTCCCCGCCAAGTGTTTCGGCTGGTTTGCGACAACACCGACTGTACGCCGTCCGAGTTTCAGAAAACCGACAGCAATGTTTTTGGCAAAATACGGCTGAATGTCAAAAAACGTTCCGTCATCCGCCAGCTCTTTTATTACCTGTAACACATCGTAAGGTTTCGAACTGTCCGCGGGAACGAGGGTGTTTAATAACGGTCTGGCGTCTTCCTTTTTAACGGGTAGTGCCGTCTGTCCGCCGTGCGGGAGATAAGAAAGCAGGGTTTTCACAGCCGAAAGTGCCTCTTTTTCCGTCCGTGCGGAATAGTGGGCAATTCCGCTTATCACATTATGTATTCCCGCACCGCCTAAACTTTCCGCGTCAATCTGTTCACCCGTCACCTGTTCAATGACTTTCGGGCCTGTAATAAACATGTGCGACGTATGTTCCGCCATAATCACAAAATCCGTCAAAGCGGGTGAATAAACAGCACCGCCGGCACAGGGCCCAAGGATGACAGAAATTTGCGGAATCACTCCCGAGTAAAGGACGTTGCGCCTAAAGATATGACCGTATCCATTTAATGATACCACACCCTCTTGAATTCTCGCACCACCTGAGTCGTTCAGCCCGATGATCGGGGTTTTGTTTTTCGCCGCCAGATCCATTACCGCCGCGATTTTTTCCGCATGTGTCTCGCCGAGCGTCCCGCCGAGTACGGTAAAGTCATGGGCAAACAAATACACGGGCCGTCCGTCAATTGTGCCGTATCCGGTAACAACGCCGTCTCCCGGAGCATTCTGGCACCCGGGCGTGCGGCTTTTGGCAAACGGCTGCAGCTCTGAAAAACTGTCTTCGTCCAATAGATAGTCAATTCTTTCTCTTGCCGTCAGCTTGCCTTTTTTGTGCTGTTTTTCATTTTTTTCCGCTCCGCCGCCGTTTGTTAAAAAGGAACGTCTTTCGTTTAAGTGTCTGATATGATCACTCATGCTCATCTTGAGTTTCTCCTTTTTCAATTGTTTCACAAAGCTCAATCAGGACCCCGTTCGCCTCTTTTGGAGAGAGAAATGCGATCTTCTTCCCGCCCGCTCCGTTTTGCGGTTCATGATGGATCAAAGTCATGCGGCATGATTCAAGCTCCTTGATCGTTTCCTTCATATCGGCGCAGCGGAATGCCAAATGATGCAGCCCTTCGCCTCTTTTCTGTAAAAAAGAGCTGACGGGAGACGCGTCCGACAGCGGCTCAATCAGCTCAAGCTTTGTGCCTCCCGCTTCTAAAAAAGCAACTCTCACATTTTGGCCGTTTACCAGCTCGTCTCCCATATACGTAAGCCCGAGCATCCGTTCGTAAAATCCTCTCGCGGCTTCAATAGAGCTGACGGCAATGCCGACATGATCAAGTTTTTTCATAGCGCGGCCACCTGCTTTCCGCCATAGGATATGGCTTGTTCATACAAGCAAAACACGTTAAAATGGTAGACAGTAATCTTAAGGAGTGAAACAATGTCTCAAAAATTTATGAAAAGCGCCGTCATCGTCATTTTGGGCGTATTTATACTTTCAACCCTCCTCTCAGGCATTATGATGTATTTGCGGTAAAAAAGCAGGCGCCTCATTGCAAGGGGGTTTCCTGCTTTTTTATGAGGGCTTTCCGCTCTATTGCAATGTCCTCGAATGAGCGGTTTTCTTTTGTAATCAATACTTTCGTTCCGGGAGGGATAATCCGGAAAATACGGATGACATCCCGGTTTTTCATACGGATGCAGCCGTTTGATACAAACCCCCCGATCAGCTCTTCTCTGTTTGTTCCGTGAATGCCGTATATTCTGCCGTCGGTGCCTTTCGCATCAAAACCGATCCAGCGGACGCCGAGCGGGTTTTCCGGCGCGCCTCCCTCTACATTTTTCTTCCGGTAATACGGATTGACGGCTTTGACCGTTACCGTAAATTCTCCTTCAGGCGTCAAATCATCCGTTTTTCCCGTCGCTACCTGATAAATGCCTTCTATTCGGTTATCCTTCACAACAGCAAGCGCGTTTGTGGCTTTATTGACGATAATATAAGGGTCACCCGGCAAAGGGTTCGCGCCAAGCGGCCAAAGCGGAGACAGCAGCAGAGCGGCTGACAATAAAAAAAATCGCATGGGCTCCCCTCCTTTTTTCATTAGAATGACCAATGAAAGGAGGACTCATGCGATTGATCCATATGTTTTTTTACAGCTTGATGCCTTTGAAATAACTTTTAATCACGAGATATTGTTCCATCTCACCGAGGAGGTGGAACAAAGCCGCCCGCGCTTCAAACTCCTCGCGCGTTGCCGGGAGCGGCATTTCTTCAAATTCCGTTCTCATTTCTGCAAGTCTTTTTAAAAATTTATGAGCGGTATTGCCGGGATGAATGGCTTCCCTTAATTCATGGATGAAATGGGCGATTATTTTTCCCTGCTCCACCGTTATTGAAATAGAGGTAATCTTCGGCAGCAGCCGTTCAATGATTTCAAATTGTTTCTGTCTCATCTTAAAATAATGATAGTAGAGATTTTCATGGCGCAAAATATGATTCTGCACGTCCCGATAGGCGAGGTTTTTCGCCTCTTGAATCATCTGATGCGTCTCCGGTATTTCCTTCCCCGTCCAATCTTGCTCACCAGTTAACAAATACCGTTCGATTTCGGCGAAGATGACGGAAAAGTTGTCCTCGATTTTTTTCCTGTACGCCGCGAGTTTTCTGTCGAGGCTCGGCATATACAGATTCATTAACAGCGCGACGCCGATACCTACGGTGATCAGCTGGAACTCATTCCAGATAAACGCCATCGTAATGCCGCCGGACATATATAAATGAAGAATGATTACTGAACTGGTGACGATCCCTTCATTTATTTTTAAAACGACTGTAGTCGGAATGAACAGAACCAGCAATATTCCGATCGCAAACGGGTAATAGCCGATCAGTCCGAAAAAGACATATGAAAAGACGATCGCCAATAAACAGGCGGAAAATCGGGCCCACGAGGCCTGAAGCGACCGCTTTTGCGTAATCTGGATGCACAATATGGTGATGATTCCTGCGGATGCGAAGTTTTGCAGATGCAACAGCTGGGCTAAATAAATGGCCAGCGCCGTTCCAAGTGCGGTCTTTATTGTCCGGTAACCGATTTTAAACATTGCTTGCTCCATTCTGTTTGTTTCTTTCTCAAAAAAAAGAAGAAGAGCATTCTTCTTCTTTTCTTACAGTTATATTTTATAATATTTTTTCTAAAAAGTCCTGTGCTCTTTTTGACTTCGGAGAAAGAAAAAATTCTTCCGGCTGACCGTCTTCCACGATCGTCCCTTCATCCATAAATAATACGCGGTCTGCGACTTCTTTGGCAAATCCCATTTCGTGCGTTACGATCACCATTGTCATGCCCGTCTGCGCGAGCTCTTTCATCACCTCAAGAACTTCTTTGACCATTTCCGGGTCAAGAGCCGAGGTCGGTTCATCAAACAGCATGATGTCAGGATTCATGGCAAGCGCCCGCGCGATGGCGACCCGCTGCTTCTGTCCGCCTGACAAACGGTTCGGATAGTCGTTCCGTTTGTCAAGCAGTCCGACTTTTTCAAGGAGAGCGCACGCCTTTTCCTCCGCCTCCTTTTTAGACTCTTTCTTCACGCTGACCGGCGCGTATGTGATATTTTCAAGCACCGTTTTATGAGGAAACAAATGAAAATGCTGAAATACCATGCCGATATTTTCCCGCACTTTCAGTTTATTCGTTTTAGCTGCGGTGATTTCGTTTTCTTTAATGGCAATCGTTCCGCCGCTCGGGGTTTCCAGCAGATTTAAGCAGCGCAGAAACGTTGATTTGCCGGAACCGGAAGGGCCGATGACAGCGACGACTTCCCCTTCTTCGATCTGTGTTGAAATGTTTTTCAGTACTTCATGTTTCCCGAATGATTTTGACAGGTTGTCGACCTTAATCATTGGCTTTCAGCTTCCTTTCTATGCCTTTTCCGATGAATGCTAAGATCAAAACGAGCACGTAATAGATTAAGCCCGCCACAATAAGAGGTTCTAAATAGTTGTATGTTGCGGCGCCGGACTGGTAGGCCCGTCTCATAATGTCTCCGAGACCGATTACCGTGACGATCGCCGATTCTTTCGTCAAGGTGATTAATTCGTTAATAATAGCCGGAGAAATGTTTTTAAACGCCTGCGGCAGCAACAGATCTTTCATCATTTTTCCGTACGGCACGCCGAGAGCGACGGCAGCCTCTTTTTGTCCTTTGTCAATTGCGTTGATTCCCGCTCTGATAATTTCAGAGACGTAAGCGGCTGAATTGAGCGATAATGCGGTGACCGCCGCCCAAAATTGATCGATCTGAAAGCCGAGAAGCTGCGGCATACCGAAATAGATGATCATCAGCTGCAGCACGAGCGGCGTGCCGCGGAATATCGAAGTATAAAAATCCGCAATCCATTTCAGCGGACTGATCATGCTGATTTTAAATAAGCTGAGCACGATTCCTAATACAAGACCGATGACCGCTGAAACGAGCACAATTTTTAATGTGACCGCAAGGCCTTCCAATATAAAAGGAATTTGGGGGATTGTCGCTGAGAAATCCAAATTCATACGTGTGATCTCCTTTGTCTTTATTCAAGATAAAAAGCTCAACGAAAAGTTGAGCTTTCTTTTATTTCTCGTTGGTGAACCATTTTTTCTTCAGTTTTTCGATTTCTCCGTTTTTCTCCATTTCTTTCAGCGCTTTGTTAAACTTCGCTGTCAGATCACTGTCTTTGCGGAACGCAATCGCGGAGCCCGATTCGTCTGATTTCGCATCTGCTGACGCAAAGCCCTGCAGATCGTTATTTGAACTGAAATAGCCTTGTGCTACGATGTCTTCGATAATCGCGGCATCAAAACGCCCGGATTTGATCTCTTCCGTTAAGTCTGAGATCCGGTTGCGGTCTTCGAGCTGAAAACCGTATTTCGAAGCGAGCTTCTTGCCTTTTTCCTCTTGAATGGAGCCGAGCTGAACACCGACGGTTTTGCCTTTCAGATCATTCAGGGATTTAATGCTGCTTCCCTTTTTCGTAACGATCATATTGTTAGCAGTATAATAAATATCAGAAAAATCAACTTGCTTTTTCCGTTCCGGCGTAGGTGTCATTCCAGATAAAATCATATCTACCTGCTTGGACTTTAAGGCTGTAATCAGGCTGTTGAAGTCCATGTCCTGCACCTCAACGTCATAGCCGGTCTTTTTGCCCAGAGCTTTTGCCAGATCAACGTCAAACCCGGTGATCTGATCGCCGTCTTTATATTCAAATGGTTTATAGTCAGCCGATGTACCCATAATCAGCTTGTTCTTTCCGCCCTCTGAGCCTGAATTGCCTGATCCGCAGGCGGACAGCGCAAAGGTGATACATGCGGCAGCTAATACCAACAGCCATTTCTTCATGATTCATTTCCCCCATATCTACTGATCTCTTAAATTTGAATATTTATTCGTTAACTTGTATTTTAAACACTTTTTAATTGTGATGCAATACTATTTTTGAAAAATGTATTTTCCTTTCTGTGTTTATTATAGTCATTGTTTTTCCGATTAGTGACAGCTGAACGCCGGTGTATAAATATTTATATTTATACAGATTCCATATAAAAAACCCCGGAAGCGCTCGGCTCCGGGGTTTTTCTTTCACTTATACTTCTTCACAATATTCTTCAAATGCTTCCTGCAGTTTTGTGACGACGGCCATCGGCTCATGGCCTTCAATTTCATGGCGTTCCACCATTTTCATGATTTTCCCGTCTTTTAAAATGGCAAATGACGGAGAGGACGGCGGATAGCCTTCAAAGTATTCTCTCGCTTTGGCTGTCGCTTCTTTATCCTGTCCGGCAAATACCGTCACAAGCTGATCCGGGCGTTTATCGTAATGTACGGAATGGTACGCGGCAGGCCGTGCAATACCGCCTGCGCATCCGCACACAGAGTTGACCATAACGAGTGTCGTTCCTTTTTTCGAAAGCGCTTCGTCCACTTCCTCAGCGGTTTTCAGCTCTGTATACCCGGCGGCCGTGATTTCCTGGCGGGCTTGACGCACGACATCATTCATAAATAAATTAAAATCCATATTCAACTGGGACCTCTCCTTTTTGATCATCTCTTCTTATGATAGCAAGGAACCTCCCTATCGGCAAATGACACCGCTCATATCCAATTGTTTTTGTCCCTTTTATGTACCCGATGTAAGTTTATGACCTTTTAAAAACGGGAAACTTGTTAAAGAGATTGTCTGAAATAAAGGAGCAGTCGTATGAGCCAACGGAAAGCAGTATTAATTTATAACGGAAACGCCGGTCAAAAACAGATTGATAAAACGCTCGGCACGGTCGTCCCCATTTTGGCCCAGTCAGCTGACGAACTTTTGATTAAACCGACCAAACATCAGGATGATGCCCGTCAGTATTGTGAAAATCTCGACAGTTCAGTTGACCATTTATATATTTTAGGCGGAGACGGCACTGTGCATCAATGCATCAACAGCATCAGCAAACTTGATCACAGGCCCGCTGTCGGCATTTTGCCGGGAGGAACGTGCAACGATTTCTCACGGGCGCTCGGCATCCCGCAAAACCTTCAAAAGGCCGCTGAAGCGCTCGCGGCCGGACATAAACGGATGATTGACGTCTGTAAAACGGATGACGGCTATTTTCTGAACTTCTGGGGCATCGGATTGATCACCGAAGCATCAAGCCATATCAATGAAACTGAAAAAGCATGGCTCGGTAAAATCAGCTACTTCACGAGCGCCTTGCGAACGATGACAAGCGCGAACCCGTTTCCTGTCAAATTGACGATTGACGGCGAGGTGAAAGAAGACGAAGCCGTAATGGTGCTTGTCATGAACGGGCATTATATCGGGACAAACAGAGTTCCCCTGCCTGATGCCAGCCTCCGGGACGGCTTAGCCGATGTGTTAATCTGCCGCAACACAAGCCTTGCCGCGTTGCGGGAGCTGATGACGATGGAGCAGGGTTCATTTGATGATTTCAAAGGGGAGCTGTCCTATATTCAGGCCTCCAGGATTGAAATCGAAACCGGACGTGAAATGGACGCGGATACAGATGGCGAGGTATACGGAACAACGCCTTGTACGATCGAAGTGAAAAAACATCATCTCACTATGCTTGTTCCCGAGGATTCACAACGAAAATAAAAAAGCTCCTTTTGCCGCCCGGGCAAAAGGAGTTTTTTTAATAGACGGAAGTATGTTCGTCAATGTTTTCTAAGATTTCTTTGACGCGTCCGAGGAAACGGCCGCATACGAGCCCGTCAAGCACTCTGTGATCTAAAGACAGGCAAAGATTAACCATATCACGCACTGCGATCATCCCGTTATTCATGACAACCGGACGTTTGACGATTGATTCTACCTGAAGAATGGCCGCCTGCGGATGGTTGATAATGCCCATAGATTGAACTGAGCCGAAAGATCCCGTGTTATTGACGGTAAATGTGCCGCCCTGCATATCTTCCGCGGTAAGTTTTCCGTTTCTCACTTTTTTCGCAAGGTCCGTTATTTCTCTGGCTATGCCTTTAATCGTTTTTTCATCAGCATGCTTAATAACCGGAACAAACAGCGAATCTTCCGTGGCAACGGCAATGGAGATGTTGATGTCTTTCTTTTGGACGATTTTGTCTCCCGCCCACATGCTGTTCATCTGCGGGAACTCTTTGAGAGCCTGCGCCGCCGCTTTTACAAAGAAAGCGAAAAATGTTAAATTGAAGCCTTCTTTCTGTTTAAATGAGTCTTTTATCCTGTTTCTGTACTCCGTCATGTTCGTGACGTCGACTTCCATCATCGTCCAGGCGTGCGGAATTTCTGTTTTGCTTTTATGCATATTGGCGGCGATGGCTTTTCTGACGCCTGTAACCGGAATTTCAATATCACCGGCTGACAGAGCTGGTGCCGGCGCTTGTTTTTGCTGTTGTTTCGGCGCTTGTTGCGTTGTTTGAACGGCAGCCGGCGCCGGTGCTTCCGACTTCTGCTGCATTCCCGAATCAATGATCTTTTGAATGTCTTTTCGCGTAATTCTTCCGCCTGCGCCCGTTCCTTCAACTTCTTCAAGCTGAATGCCGTGTTCTCCTGCTAATCTGAGCACGGCCGGTGAATAACGCGCTTTATTTGACTGATTTTTACCTTGACGGTTTGCATCGGTGTCTGAAGGGGTATTCTGCTCTTCTTCCCGCTTCGGCGCCTCTTCGGTTTCCGTTTCTTCCGTTTCAATTTTGCAGATGATCTCGCCGACTGTAAGAGTCTGGCCTTCTTCTCCTACAAGTTCTGTAATCGTACCGGTAAAAGAAGACGGCACCTCCGCATTCACTTTATCCGTCATGACCTCCGCAATGGGGTCATATTTATTCACTTGATCACCGGGGGATACCAGCCACTTACTGATCGTCCCTTCCGTCACGCTCTCTCCGAGCTGAGGCATAGCCATTTGTTCAATCGCCATGTCAAAAACCTCCTTACGTCTTTAAAACTCCGCTAATTCTCTCATCGCGGCTTCCGCTTTGTCAGGATTCATCATGAAGTATTTTTCCATTGTCGGCGCATAAGGCATTGCCGGAACATCAGGACCTGCAAGCCGCTTGATCGGCGCGTCTAAATCAAATAAGCAGTTTTCAGAAATAATGGCGGCGACCTCGCTCATAATACCGCCTTCTTTCGTATCTTCTGTGATCAGCAATACTTTTCCCGTTTTAGACGCAGCTTCAATGATGGCTTCTTTATCTAACGGATAAACCGTACGCAAATCTAATACGTGCGCGGAAATTCCGTCTTTTTCAAGACGCTCGGCAGCCTGCAGAGCGAAATGAACGCATAATCCATACGTAATGACAGTAATGTCGCTGCCTTCGCGTTTTACATCCGCCTTTCCGATCGGAAGGACGTAATCATCCGCAGGGACTTCGCCTTTAATCAGACGGTACGCCCTCTTATGTTCGAAAAACAGCACCGGATCTTCGTCACGGACTGCGGCTTTCAACAGCCCTTTTGCGTCATAAGGAGTTGAAGGCATGACAATTTTAAGACCCGGCTGGTTGGCAAAAATGGCCTCCACAGATTGGGAATGATACAACGCGCCGTGCACGCCGCCGCCGTAAGGCGCTCTGATGACCATTGGACAGCTCCAATCATTGTTTGAACGGTAGCGTATTTTGGCCGCTTCTGAAATGATTTGGTTGACCGCAGGCAGAATGAAATCGGCAAACTGCATCTCGGCAATCGGGCGCATGCCGTACATCGCGGCGCCGATCCCGACTCCGGCAATCGCTGATTCCGCAAGCGGCGTATCCATCACCCGCTCTTCTCCGAACTGTTCATAGAGACCCGCCGTGGCTTTAAACACGCCGCCTTTTCTCCCGACATCTTCCCCGAGAACAAAAACGCGCGGATCTCTTTCCATTTCTTCTTTCATTGCTGCATTAATACTGTCAATATAAGACATTACAGACATAAGTATTCCTCCCTACTTCGCATAAACGTGATCAAGCGTTGATTCAGGAGATGCGTATGGCGCTTTCTCCGCTTCGTCTGTCGCTTCGTTTACGATAGCCATGATGTCATCCAGCATGGTCTTTTCTTCTTCTTCATCTAGAAGCCCGGCTTCTTGCAAGTATGCTTTGTATAAAAGAAGCGGATCCTGTTTCTTTGCTTCTTCTACTTCTTCGCGTTCTCTGTAGCTGCTGTCGTCGTCATCACTGGAATGCGGTGTCAACCGGTAGGAAACCGTTTCTATTAATGTAGGACCTTCGCCTTTAGATGCCCGTTCGCGCGCTTCTTTCACGGCCCGGTAAACTTCCAGCAGGTCATTTCCGTCAACTGTGACTCCCGGCATGCCGTAGCCTGCCGCCCGGTCGGAAATATTTTCGCACGCCACCTGTTTGTCATACGGAACAGAAATAGCATACTTATTGTTTTCACACATGAAAATGACCGGCAATTTATACACGGCGGCAAAGTTTGCCCCTTCGTGAAAATCCCCCTGGTTGGAAGATCCTTCTCCAAAGGTAACGAAAGAGACGATATCCTTTTTATCCATGCGTCCCGCAAGCGCGATTCCGACTGCGTGAGGCAGCTGCGTTGTCACAGGGGATGAGCCCGTTACGATTCTGTTTTCCTTTTGCCCGAAGTGGCCCGGCATCTGCCTTCCGCCTGAGTTCGGGTCAGCCGCTTTCGCAAAACCGGACATCATCAAGTCCTTTGCAGTCATACCGAATGCAAGCACAACTCCCATATCTCTGTAGTAAGGAAGCACATAGTCGGTATCACGGTTTAAAGCATAGGCCGCGCCTACTTGAGCCGCTTCCTGTCCTTGACATGAAACAACGAACGGAATTTTGCCCGAGCGGTTTAAGAGCCACATTCTTTCGTCGATTTTTCTGGCTAACAGCATGGTTCTATACATTTCAACGGCTTCTTCGTCAGAGAGCCCTAATGCTTGATGGCGGTTTGTAGTCATTCAAACCCCTCCTTCTTTCCTTTTAAAAATGAATCGCGTTTCCGTCTGCGGCTAACGCAGCTTCTCCAATCGCTTCTGAAAGCGACGGATGCGGATGTATGGACTGGCCGATTTCCCAAGGAGTCGCGTCGAGCACCTTGGCAAGCCCCGCTTCAGAGATCATATCGGTGACGTGCGGGCCGATCATATGAATACCGAGAATATCATCTGTATTCCGATCGGCGACGATTTTAACAAAGCCATCGCTTTCTCCGTATACAAGAGCCTTTCCGATTGCCATGAACGGAAACTTCCCGATCTTCAGTTCATGTCCTTTTCGGGTTGCTTCCTCTTCTGTCAGACCGACACTCGCCGCTTCCGGATTTGAATAAATGCATTTCGGCACAAGAGCGGCATCAAGCGGAGCCGGATTAAGACCCGCCATATGCTCAACAGCAATGATGCCTTCACGGGAGGCCACATGCGCAAGCTGAAGACCGCCGACAACATCACCGATCGCATAAATGTGCGATTCCTTCGTCTGCCCGGCTTCGTTCACGATGATAGAACCGTTTTCCGCTTCAATATCCGTGTTTTCAAGGCCGATCCCTTCAATGTTCGGCTGGCGGCCGATGGAAACAAGCATTTGTTCCGCGTGATACGTTTCTTTTTTTCCATTCTTTTCAGCGGCAATTGAAACGCCGTCCGCTTTTTCCAATGTATCCGGAAGCACTTTCGCACCCGTTACGATCTTAATTCCTTTTTTCGTTAACAGTTTTTCCATCTCGCTTGAAATATCACGGTCTTCAGTCGGCAAAATGCGGTCCGCATATTCAATCACAGTGATATTGACGCCGAAATCGTTCAGCATGGATGCCCATTCAATTCCGATGACACCGCCGCCGACGATCATCATGGATTGGGGCAGACGTTCAAGCTCAAGCGCTTCATCTGATGTCAGAATATATGTACCGTCTGCTTCTAAACCCGGCAGCATTTTCGGCCTTGAACCGGTTGCGATAATCAATTGTTTCGGTATCAGCATGTCGTTTTCTTCACCATTTGCGTATTCGACAGAAACCGTACCGGGAAGAGGTGAGAAGATGGAAGGGCCGAGCATACGTCCGTACCCGTTGAATACATCAATCTTCCCCTTTTTCATCAAGTGGGCGACACCGCCGGCCAGACGGTCAACGATTCCCTGCTTTCGTTTTTGCACGCTGTCAAAGCGGAGGGAGACACCTTCCGTTTCAATGCCGAATGCTGCCGCTTCCTTTGCGGTTCGGTACACTTCCGCGCTTCTTAACAGCGCTTTACTCGGGATACATCCTTTATGCAGGCATGTTCCGCCGAGCTTTTCTTTTTCTACAACGGCCGTTTTTAAGCCGAGCTGGGCCGCTCTGATGGCGGCTACATAACCGCCCGTCCCGCCGCCCAGAATGACCACATCATATTCAGTCGCCATTTGTTTTCACTCCTTCGCCGATCTGATATTGCTTTGACTGCTCCTCACCGGCTAAAACCCGAAGCGCGCCTTGCGCGAGAGATTGCAGTTCATTTTCTCCCGGGTACACCAGTACATCCGAAATCCAATCTATGTACGATCTGATGGCGGATACGAAACTTTTCCCGTACGCCAATCCGCCCGTCAGGACGATAATGTCTACTTTTCCTTTTAATACGGCGCTTGCCGCCCCGATTTCTTTTGCTACTTGATAAGCCATGGCGTCATAAATGAGCCTCGCATGCTCATCTCCGGCCTGAATGCGTTTTTCCACCTTCACCGCGTCCGTTGTCCCCAGGTAGCCGGAGAGTCCGCCCGTGCCGACAAGTTTTTTCATCATATCGGCTTTTGAATACTTGCCGGAAAAACACATCTCCACCAAATCACCCGCAGGAACGGTTCCCGCGCGCTCCGGGCTGAAGGGCCCTTCTCCGTGAAGCCCGTTGTTGACATCCGTCACCCGTCCGCAATCATGGACACCGACTGTGATGCCGCCGCCCATATGAGTGACGATCATCTTCATCTGTTCATACCGTTTGCCGAGGGACGCCGCCGCCTGACGGGCAACAGCTTTTTGGTTCAAAGCATGAAAAATGCTTTTCCGCTTGATTTCAGGCATCCCTGATACTTTAGCGAGCGGAGTCATCTCATCCACCACGACCGGATCGACGATATACGCGGGGATATTTAGTCCGTCAGCTATTTCCCTGGCAATAATTCCGCCCAGATTAGAAGCATGCTGGCCGTTGTAGCCGTTTTTCAAATCAGTGATCATGGCGTCATTCACTTCATATGTGCCGCCCTCAATCGGTCTGAGCAGGCCGCCCCTGGCACAAACGGCATCAAACTTTGAAATGTTGATGCCCTGTTCGTGCAAAGACTCAAGAATGCTTATTTTTCGAAATTCGTACTGGTCGATAATGCCGTTAAATGTTTTCAGCTCTTCTTCGGGATGCCGCAGCGTCTTTTCAAAGATACAGCGTTCATTGTGAAAGACACCGATTTTCGTTGATGTTGAGCCTGGATTCAGAATGAGAATGCGTTTTTCCTTTTCGAACATTTTCATACCTCCAGATCAAATTCCTATCGTCTGCTTAATATACTTTGGCCGTTTTGCAGAAACTGGCTTCTTGAACGGCGCATGCGTTCAATTCGTTCCTCAGCCAGACGGTCGGCCGCTAAGTATGTCGGAATGCCGTCACGCGCGGAAATATCGAGCACCCGCTCAATGTTTGCATAGATGCCTTCAACTTTTTTCAAAGCCCGCTCAGCATTGTAGCCGTAAAGCTCATCGGCCACATTGATGACGCCGCCTGCATTGATGACATAATCCGGAGCGTACACGATTCCCATTTCATGAATGGTATCGCCGTGACGTGTTTCTTTCAGCTGGTTATTGGCCGCTCCCGCAATGACTTTCGCCTTCAGCTGTTTAATCGTGTCATCGTTAATGACGGCGCCGAGAGCACATGGGGCATAAATATCGCACGCCTGTGAGTAAATGTCGCCGGGATCAACTGCGCGGGCGCCGAAGTCCTCAACGGCACGTTTAACAGATTCTTTATTGATATCCGTTACGATTAAAGAAGCGCCTTCTTCGTGAAGGTGGCGGCATAGATTGTAAGCCACATTTCCCACGCCTTGCACGGCAATTGTTTTACCTTCCAGTGAATCAGTGCCAAACGCCGCTTTCGCTGCGGCTTTCATCCCTTTGTAGACGCCGTACGCCGTAACCGGGGACGGATTTCCTGATGAACCGAATGCCGGAGAAATTCCGGTTACATAGTCTGTTTCATCATGAATAATGTCCATATCTTCAACGGTGGTGCCGACGTCTTCCGCCGTAATATACCTTCCGTTTAAGCCTTGGATGTAGCGGCCGAACGCGCGGAACATTTCTTCATTTTTATCTTTGCGCGGGTCTCCGATAATAACGGTTTTCCCGCCGCCTAAGTTTAAACCGGCAGCCGCATTTTTATAAGTCATGCCTTTTGCGAGTCTCAGTGCATCTTCAATCGCCGCTTCTTCACTGTCATATGTCCACATTCTTGTTCCGCCGAGTGCAGGGCCGAGCGTCGTATCATGAATCGCGATGATCGCTTTTAATCCGGATTGTTCATCTTGGCAGAATACCAATTGTTCGTAATCGTAAGTCTCCATATATTTGAAAATTTCCATAGGTTCGTTCCTCCTACTGTTCTTGTGATGCGCAAATCGCAAGCGCAATTGAATACAGTTTATTTTCTGCGGTATCCGCTCTGCTCGTTAATGCGATCGGCGCTTTTGCACCGGCGATGACGGCAGCAACATTTGCTTTCGCAAAATAAATCATTGACTTATAAAGCATATTTCCGGCCTCGATTGAAGGAACCAAGAGAATATCCGCCTGGCCCGCTACGCTTCCGGAAATCCCTTTTTGCAGCGCAGCCGCTTGGGATACGGCATTATCCAAAGCAAGCGGTCCGTCCGCAATGCAGCCGGTAATCTGTCCTCTATTGCACATCTGGACGATCGCAGCCGCGTTCAGCGTCGCCTCCATTTTCGGATTAACCGTTTCAATAGCGGCAAGGACTGCGGCTTTCGGCATAGGGTTCCCTACAGAATGTGCGACATGAACCGCATTTTGCAGAATATGCCCGAGCTCTTCAAGAGACGGGGCAATGTTCAGCGCTGAATCAGTCACATACATCAGCCGGTCATAGTCCGGCACCTCAAAAACGGCTACATGTGATAACACCCTTTTTGAACGAAGCCCTTCCTGGCGGTTTAAAACCGATTTCAGAAGAGTTGAGCTCGGGAGATTCCCTTTCATTAAAACGTCCGCCTCTTGTTCACGCACTGCGCGCACTGCTTTTGCCGCAGATTCTTCTGGTGAATCGGCGTGGATGATGTCAGCATTGAACTTCGGCTCATTTGCCAGAAGCTCTTTCAGCTTTCCGCTGTCACCTGTCAGTAAAAATCGTGCCGACAAGTGTTCTGCCGCCATTTTGACGGCCTGGATCACTTCTTTATCTGCTGCGTGGGCCACTGCAATGGTTTTTGCGTTTTTTGCCGCGGCTTTTTCAACTAGGTCTTTCAGCTTCATTTTGTACCACCTTTCTTGTGCGAATCCGCTTTTAACAATGCAAGTTCCGTGCCAAATATGCGAAAGGGTTTATTCCGGCTTTTTTCAAGAACACATGCAGCTGTTTGCGCTTTCTCTGCAACTTATTGCATGCCGTCATTTGCAAGGCCGTACTTGTCCATTTTGTAGTACAGATTCCGAATGCTGACACCAAGCGCTTTCGCCGTTTTGGTTCGGTTGAATTTATGCTTTTCAAGCGTTTTTTGAATGACGTGCGCTTCAAATTTTTCAACAGCCTGAGACAGCTTTTCCCCTTCTACATCCGGAAAATCACTTTGGGTGCCGTTTTTTTCATTCAGCTCTGATTCGAAAACAGGCAGATGCTGCTGTTCGATCCGTTCCATGTGCGGCTCTAAAAATATCATTGCCCGTCCGAGAACATTTTCAAGCTCCCGTACGTTTCCCGGCCAGCTGTAGGCTGATAAAGCTCGCAGCGCGTTCGGCGTGAGCCCCTTTACATTGCGGCCGTAATCCTGATTGATTTTTTCAATGAGCCGAATGCTCAGCGCTTCAATATCTTCTTTGCGCTGCCGAAGCGGCGGGATTGAGATCGGATAGCGGTTAATCCGGTAATACAGGTCTTCACGGAACGCGCCTTCCGCCATGGCCTTTTCGATGTTGACGTTTGTCGCTGCGATAATTCTGACATTGACAGAAATCGCTTTAGCGCCGCCGACTCTGATAATTTCTTTTTCCTGCAGAACTCTGAGCAGCTTTGCCTGGGTGCTTTGGGTCAGCTCTCCGATTTCATCTAAGAAAATGCTGCCGTTATTCGCTTCCTCAAAAAGTCCTTTTTTGCCCCCGCGCCTCGCGCCCGTAAACGCGCCTTCCTCATAGCCGAAAAGCTCGGATTCAAGCAGGGATTCAGACAGGGCAGCACAATTGACCCGGATGAATTTATTGTATTTTCGGTCGCTTTCATTATGGATGGCGTGGGCGAAAAGTTCTTTTCCTGTGCCGGATTCTCCCCGCAGCAGAATCGTCGCCGGCGTTTTCGCCCCGAGCTTCGCCTGTTCAAGGGCGACCAGCATTTGTTCACTCGTGCCGATAATGTCGTCAAACGTGTATTTCGCTTCAAGCGTGCGGATGATCTGGCGCGCCCGATTCAGCTCAGCAGTCAGCGTTTTAATTTCTGACACGTCGTGGATGACGCCGACGCTGCCTTTTAAAATACCATCCACAATAACGGGGGCAACATTTACGATGACATCCTTTTTATTGGGGCCGACCTTCATCCTCACACCCCGAACGGGCCGCCTTGTCCCCAATACTTTCAGGTGCATGCTTTCCCCTTCTGAGATATCGGTGGAAGCGGGTTTTCCGATGACTTCGCTTTCTGACAGCCCGGTCATTTTTGTATACGCTTTGTTGATTAACATTCCGATGCCGTTTTCATCAACGACGGAAATGGCCTCGTCTGACGATTGAATAATCGCTTCAAGCATGGTGCGGATTTGTTTTAAGTTCGTGACCTCTTCCGCCAGTTCAACTGCGTCGGTGATGTCTTTAAACACGCATAACGCGCCGAGAAGTTTTCCGCCTTCATCAATGATCGGCAGTCTTGTCGTGACAATCTGCAGGTGCTTGCCGAGAAGCTGCTTCTGGTTATATTCCGGCTCTCTCGTTTCCAGAATCCGCGGCAGCTTTGTGTTCGGCACTACATCTTTAATTTGGCGGCCGATGACATCCTCCCGTTTTCGGCCGACCATTTTTTCTGCCATCTGATTAAATAAAATGATCGTTTCGTTGACGTCTATAAAAATCATGCCGTCGTGCGTTGAATTAAAAATCCGGTCATGCTTATACGTCTGCGACTTCAGCATTTGGATAAGCTGCTGTTTTTCCTCCATCAGCTGAAACACCATGTACGCCAATTTTCCCGGCATGACGATGGTTTGTTCTTTTTTCTCATGGAGCAGCTCATCCATGACCGCTTTATCGCCTGTTGTATGGATGATAATATCTATATCTTCAGTTATGTAGGGTTTCCAATCTGATGAGGTTGCAATTCCATATCTCCGGGCTTCTTGCAGCCCTTGCGCCTCCGGATCTTGATCAACCACCGCAATAATCCGGATCAGTTTTGTTTTCATCAAAATCTGTAGGAGCGCCGTGCCTCCTTTACCAGCACCTATAATCAGCACCTTCTGCATCCCGATACCCCTTTATATGAAAAAATTTGCACACCTGTATTTCCCGTTGCAATAATTTGCACAACCCCTATGTTACCACGTTTTGATCTCTTGACAAAATATTTTTTCGATTGGACAATAAAGGAAATCATATCGTAAAGGGGTTTTCTGAATATGAGCCGGCTTGTTGCGCTTTTAATTCTGGTCCTCCCCGGCGCTGTCGCGGCGCTCGGCATTAAGCTGATGAGAGATGCATTATTCGGGCATGCGTTTTCCCCGTTTCCGTCCCTTTTTCTTCAGGGGGCGGCCGGATTGGCGTTTTTTTTGTTCGGCCTTTATGTTCTGGCCGGGTTTATTTTGTACAGAGATCGGAAACGCAATCAAGTCAGCCCGCGGTTCAGGAAAAAAAAGCTGTAAAAAAAGCCCTTGCAAAAAAGGGCTTTTTCAGTCGTCCGGCAGTATCGTTTTGGCAATGGATTGATCCAGTTCTTCATAGTCATCGTAAGCGATCGTTTCATATAATTCTTTTCTCGTCTGCATATCCGAAAGCCCCTCTTTTTGAGAGCCTTCTTCTTTCAGAAGGCGGAAAATACGCTCAAAAGCCTTGGCAGCCGTTCTGAGTGACGTGACCGGGTAAATGACCATCTGACAGCCCATATCGGAAAATTCATCAGCACTGTAATACGGCGTTTGTCCGAATTCAGTCATATTTGCGAGAATCGGCACACTGATTTGTTTGGAAAACGCTCTGAATTCACTTTCGGATTGGAGCGCTTCCGGAAAAACAGCGTCAGCACCCGCTTTTATATAAGCGTACGCCCTTTTTAGTGCCCCCTCCAGCCCTTCCTGCTGTCTGGCGTCTGTTCTCGCAACAACAAGAAGAGTCGGCGCGGCCCGCTTGACCGCTTGGATTTTTTGCGCCATTTCTTCAATCGGCACGAGCTGCTTCCCATTCAGATGTCCGCATTTTTTCGGCAGGCGCTGATCCTCCATTTGGACGGCGGCCGCGCGCGCTTCATACATTTCTTTCGCCGTCCGGGCGGCATTCAGCACGCCTCCGAAACCCGTGTCAATATCGACGAGGACGGGCAAATCAGACGAGCGGACCAGATCTTTAACCCGTTCAGCCATTTCCGCCGACGTGATAATGCCTAAATCGGGCAGCCCTCTGCTCGCCGTGTAAGCCGCGCCTGATAAATAAAGAGCCGAAAAACCCGTTTTCTTGGCGATAAGAGCGGCCATCGCATCGTGAGCGCCGGGAATCTGCAATAGATCCGGCGCTGCCATCAGCGTACGGAACCGCTCTGCAAGCTCCTCTTGAGACGACTGCTTGCTGACGATCCACGTCATGTTTGTCACCCTCCTATTTTATATGAGAAATAAGTCCATAAATTCACTAACGCTGAGCTTCTGCATTCGGCCGCTATCTTTACAGGCCTCTTCGATTTTCCGCTGCTGCTTCAATGAAAAATGAGTGCTGATGTTTGCTGAAAACTTGGCAAGAATCTTCGGAACGGCTTCTTTTCTGCGGAATCGGTGCCCGAGCGGGTATTCACATTCAATCCGTCCCGTAGCCGTGCCGTCTGTAAAATGCACCTGTACGGCATTTGAGATGGATCGCTTATTCTGGTCTAAGTAATCTATTGAGTACGATTTGTGTTCCGTCACCTCCATTTTGCTCCGCAATGTATCAATTCGCGGGTCAGACGCCGTTTCCTCTTCATAATGATCCGCCGTGATATCTCCGAAAAGCAGCCCGATTGCCGTAATATACTGGAGGCAGTGATCCCGGTCAGCCGGATTGTGAAGCGGCCCTTTTTTATCGATAATCCGGATTGCCGACTCATGGGTCATAATCGTGATCCTGTCAATGTCTTCGATGCGGTCTTTCACCTCCGGATGAAGCCGGACCGCGCATTCCGCCGCTGTCTGGGCGTGGAATTCAGCCGGGTAGGATACTTTAAACAGAACATTCTCCATCACATAGGACCCAAGCGGGCGGGCAAGCTTCATTTCCTGCCGGTTAAATAATACGTCTTGAAATCCCCACCCAGATGCGGTCAGAGCCGTCGGGTACCCCATTTCACCTTTTTGCGCCATAAGGGCCAAGTATACGCCTCTGCTCGTCGCGTCGCCGGCCGCCCATGATTTGCGTGATCCGGTGTTCGGCGCATGACGATACGTTCTGAGGCTTGAATTATCAATCCAAGCGTGAGATACGGCGTTATTGATTTCCTCTCTTGAGCCGCCCAGCATTTGTGCGCAAACAGCCGCAGTCGCCACTTTCACAAACAGCACATGGTCAAGCCCGACTCTGTTTAAACTGTTTTCCAAAGCGAGAATTCCTTGAATTTCGTGCGCTTTGATCATTGCGCAAAGCACATCGCGCACGGTAAGCGGTTCTTTCCCTTCTGAAATCCGCACTCTGGATATATAATCCGCACAAGCCAATATGCCTCCGAGATTGTCAGACGGATGCCCCCATTCGGCCGCAAGCCACGTATCATTATAATCGAGCCACCTGTTGATACAGCCGATATTAAAGGCAGCCGTGACCGGGTCTAAAACAAAAGGCGTGCCCGGGACTCTGCTGCCGTTGGGCACGGAGGTTCCCGGGACAATCGGGCCGAGCAGCTTTGTACATTCAGGATAGCTGAGCGCCAAAATTCCGCAGCCTATCGTATCAAGAAGCACATGTCCTGCCGTAGTGAAAGCTTCTGAACTGTCAATCTCCTGATGGAGCACGTAGTCAGAAATCTCTTCGATTACAGCGTCCATTCGGCGGGGTTCTGTCATGTTTTCATCTTCCTTTCTCATCTGTTTACAGGCGCGCTCCGGTATAGCGGACACGCGGGCGGAAAAGCCGGTTTCGGCTGTGCTGTTCAATGACATGAGCGCACAGTCCGACCGTCCGTGCGCTGAAGAATATAGGCGTATACAGCGGGATCGGGATGCCGAGCATGTAATAGACCGGCGCTGCGTAGTAATCTAAGTTCGGATAAAGGCCTTTTTTCTCCCGCATGACGGTTTCTCCGGCTTCACACATATGATAAAGACGGAAATCACCTGAAAGATCAGACAGTTTTTTCAATGCTTCTTTCATCATGAGCGCCCTCGGGTCCATTTTTTTCATGTAGACACGGTGGCCGAAGCCCATGATTTTTTCTTTGTTTGCGAGTTTTTGAGTTAATAATTGTGTAAACCCGTCTGTATCCTTCGCTTCCTCAAGCATGTACATAACCGCTTCGTTCGCTCCGCCGTGAAGGTTTCCCTTAAGCGAGGCGACGGCTCCGGTCAGCGCGCCGTAAATATCCGATTGCGTCGAAGCAATGACACGGGCCGTAAACGTTGAGTTCGGCAATTCATGCTCACTGTATAAAAGAAGCGACCGGTCGAATATTTCTTCTTCCAAGGAGGACGGCGTTTTTCCGGTAATCATATATAAAAAGTTTGCGCTGTACGATAAGGTTCCGACAGGCGCTAAAGGCTCCAGTCCGTTGATGACTCGATAGCTGTTGACGGTCAGATTCGGCATTTTGCCTATCAGCCCGCGGACACGGTGCCGATTTACAGAAGAGGTGCGGTTATCAATATCCTTATCAAAGCCTCCAAGCGCGGACAAACCTGTCCTCAGTCCGTCCATCGGGTGAGTACGTTCGGGCAGCAGACGGCATATACGCAAGATTTCCTCGGGAAGGTGTCCGCCGCGCCGAACGTCTTCTTCAAGCGCCTTCTTCTCTTTCGCATCAGGAAGTCTGTCTTCCAATAAGAGATGAACAATGTCCATATAGCCGGCCGTTTTAGAAAGCTCAATCAGATCGTGGCCTTTGATTAAAATACTGCCCTGCTGTGTATCCAGGAAAGAAATCCCCGTTTCCACCGCAATGACGCCATCTAAACCGGGAGAATAAGATTCCATGGTTTCGCTCCTTTGCGCACTTTTTATTGAAGAAGATACTTAGAAATAATCAGCCTTTGAATCTCATTGGTTCCTTCATAGATTTGCGTGACTTTCGCATCCCGAAATAAACGCTCCGCGGGATACTCTTTCATATAGCCGTAGCCGCCGTGAATCTGCACAGCCTCCACCGCCGCTTTCATCGCCGCATCGGACGCGAATTGCTTCGCCATAGATGCTTCTTTTCCGCACGGAAGCCCTCGCTGATACAGATCAGCAGCATGATAGACCAATAATTTGGCAGCTTCCGCATTCGTTGCCATGTCAGATAATTTAAATGAAACGGCCTGATTCGAAGCGATGGGTCTGCCGAACTGGCTGCGGGTTTTGGCGTACTCCACCGAGCAGCCGAGCGCCGCTTCGATAATCCCGAGCGCCTGAGCCGCTATGCCGATCCGTCCGACGTCAAGGTTTTTCATGGCGATTGAAAAACCCTCGCCCTCTTCGCCGAGCCGGTTTTCAATCGGAATTTCCGCTTGGTCAAACTGCAATTCGACAGTATTGGAACCTAACAATCCGAGCTTTTTTTCTTTTTTTCCGACAGAAAAACCGGGTGTGTTTTTTTCAACGATAAACGCTGAAATTCCCTTTCTCCCTTTACCCGGATCGGTTATGGCGAATGTCAGATACAGATCTGCCGCTCCGCCGTTTGTAATAAAGATTTTTGAACCGTTCAGAATATATGAACCGCCTCGTCGCACGGCTGTTGTTTTCAGACTTCCCGCATCAGATCCGGATTGAGGCTCAGTAAGCGCAAAAGCCCCAATATATTCGCCCGCTGCCAGCTTCGGAATATACGTTTGTTTTTGGGCTTCTGTCCCGAAATGCAAAATCGGGATTGTGCCTACCGATGTGTGGACGGACAAAATGACGCCGACGGCCGCGCTGACTTTTGATATTTCATGAATCGCTAAAATGTAAGATGTTGTATCAGCACCCGCCCCGCCGTAAGCTTCCGGGACGGGAATGCCCATCAATCCCGCTTCGCCCATTTTTTTAATCAGCCGCTCCGGAAATTCATCTGTTGATTCCATGAGCTCAACCACCGGCGCGATTTCCTTGCGGGCAAAATCACGCACCATTTTCCTCATCATGATGTGCTCTTCTGTAAAATGCATGGCTGCCGTCTCCCCTCATGATCTTTACATCATCTGCCGTACTCATAAAAACCGCGCCCGCTTTTTTTGCCGAGCCAGCCGGCGCTGACATATTTTCTGAGCAGAGGGCATGGGCGGTATTTCGGATCTCCGAGCCCCGCGTAGAGAACCTCCATAATGGAAAGGCACGTATCCAGCCCGATGAAATCAGCTAACGTTAAAGGGCCCATCGGATGACGCATGCCGAGCTTCATCACCTCATCAATCGCTTCCTTTGAAGCTGCTCCTTCGTAAAGGCAATAAACGGCTTCGTTAATCATCGGCATTAATATGCGATTAGATATAAAGCCCGGGAAGTCATTGACTTCGACAGGGGTTTTATTCATCCGGACGGCAAGCTTCTTTACTGTTTCCGCCGTTTCTTCCGATGTGGCGAGTCCTCTGATGACTTCGACAAGCTCCATGACAGGAACCGGATTCATAAAATGCATGCCGATTACTTTTTCAGGCCTTTTTGTGGCCGCGGCAAGCTCCGTAATAGGAAGAGAAGACGTATTGCTTGCCAATACGGCATGAGGGGGACAGATTTTATCAAGTGTGTCAAACAATTCCGCTTTTGCTTTTTTGTTTTCGGCAATGGCTTCAATGATAAAATCAGCATCTCCCGCTTCTGTAAGCTCTGCCGGGGAAATACGGCTGAAAACGGCATCTGTCTCCTGCTGTGACTTCCGTCCTTTTGCCTGCTCTTTCTCCAGGTTTGTCTTTATGCGGTGAAGACCTTTTGTTACCGTTTCCGGCTCCCAATCGTATAACTTGACGGCAAACCCGGCTTCTGCGGCCGTCTGAGCGATGCCTGCCCCCATCTGACCGGCACCTGCGACCATGATTGTTTTCATCTTCATCCGGCGCTCCCTCCTTTGATCAGTACACCTCCAGCA
Source organism: Bacillus sp. JK62 (assembly GCF_053663455.1). Taxonomy (NCBI): domain Bacteria; kingdom Bacillati; phylum Bacillota; class Bacilli; order Caryophanales; family Bacillaceae; genus Bacillus; species Bacillus sp. JK62. The sequence goes on along the minus strand of NZ_JBSJQA010000002.1, from coordinate 526,309 downwards.
GGACGGCATCTCCTTGAGCCGCTCCGCTGCATATAGCCGCTATGCCTAAACCTCCTCCGCGACGCTTTAATTCGTATATTAAACTCATGATGATTCTCGCTCCGCTTGCGCCGATCGGGTGGCCGAACGCGATTGCCCCTCCGTTTACATTCACTTTCTCCCGGCTGAACCCGGCTATTTTTTCACTCACGAGCACGACGGACGCAAATGCTTCATTTACTTCAAACAAATCAATATCGTCAACGGACAGTCCGGTTTTTTTCAAGAGCCGGCTGATGGCCTCTCCCGGCGCGCTTGCCAGCTCGGACGCTTCCAGTCCGACTGACGCAAAGCCAAGTATTGCTGCGAGCGGCCTGACATGCTGCTTTGCTGCTTTTTCCTCTGACATCAGCACAAATGCTCCGGCCCCGTCATTTACACCGGGAGCATTTCCTGCTGTAACCGTTCCGTCGGCTGTAAAAATTGGCTTGAGCGCTGCGAGCTGCTCAAGGCTTGTATCAGGACGCAGCCCCTCATCCGCTTCAACGATATGCTGTTTGCCCTTTTTGCCGATCCAGGTGACGGGGACAATTTCTTCACGCAATTTGCCCGCCTCAGCCGCCTCAGCCGCGCGTTTCTGGCTCAAAAGAGCGTAATGATCCTGTTCATCCCGGGAAATGCCGTACTTTTTGGCCGCAGTGCTTCCGTGGACAGCCATATGTACCTGGTCGAACGCACAGGTCAGACCGTCATGAACCATTAAATCCTGAAAAACCCCGTCCCCCATCCTCACACCCCAGCGGCCGGCCGGAATGGCGTACGGAATGTTGCTCATGCTTTCCATTCCGCCTGCAATCAGCACGTCCGCATCTTTCGCCCGGATCATTTGATCACAGATGGTAACAGCCCTGAGCCCTGATGCACAGACCTTATTAATGGTTTCAGCCGGAACGGACCACGGAAGCCCGGCATATCTTGCAGCCTGCCGTGCCGGAATCTGCCCGGCACCCGCCTGGACGACCATCCCCATCACCGCTCCTTCCGCTTCGCTTTCACTGATAGCGGCGCGCTTCATTGCTTCTTTTATGGCAATGCCGCCAAGCTCGGCTGCCTTTACCTCTTTTAATGCGCCGCCGAATTTTCCGAACGGCGTTCTTGCCGCACTGACGATAACCGTTTTTCCCACAATTTTGCCTCACTTTCAATAAGATAAAAGATAACGCTTACACAAAACGCCCTGTTACAATATATGAACCGGCTGACCGAGTTATGATTGCACCGCCTTTTTCCCGCCCATAAAAAAAGAAGACTGTCTGAACAGTCTTCTCAGCTGCGGCATTCTTCTTTTATAGAAACAGCCAGCTTTGGATAATCGGTAAAAATTGCGTCTGCTCCCGCTTTCATCAGCCGCTTCATATCCTCAGGACGATTGACAGTGAACGGACGGAGCGCCGCTTGGTGTTTTGCAAAATGTGTGATCACTTCAGCGCTGACCGCAGGCGTACCGAGCTTCGGATGATAACCCGAAGCGGGGATGGCGGCAAGATACCGTTCAGGCCGGTACAGCACATCCATTGTCAGCACCGCCCGTTCAATTTCAGGCGCCAGGGCGTGGCAAACCGCGAGACTCTCATGATTAAATGAAGAAAAAATAACGCGCTTTTCCAGTCCGTAATATCTGACTTTTTTAATCACTTCTTCTTCCATTCCTTCGTAACGGAATACACTGTTTTTCAGCTCAATGTTTATCAGAAAATCAGCACGTTCCGCAAAACGCAGCACATCTGACAAAAGCGGAACTCTGACACCTTTAAAAGCATCTTTCCATTTTCCGGCGGCATCGGCGGTTCTGATTTTGTCATACGCCGTATCTTTCACAAATCCTTTCAAAGACGTCGTGCGGTCGAGGGTTTCATCGTGAATGACCACGATCCGGCCGTCTTTTGTCATCTGTACATCAAGTTCGATTCCGTCAGCCCCGTCCTCAATCGCTTTTTTGAATGCGGGCATCGTATTTTCAGGGCAGTCGCCCGACGCCCCCCGGTGGGCAAAAATATTCGTCATATGTGTCACCTCAGATGTTTGTCATCGATTTTCTCTATTATAATCGTTATGCACATCAGGAGGGCGCTATTTACACATATTTTATCATTACCGGCCGCTGTAATAGGTTTCGATTCCGTTTACAACGGCGTCCGCGGCGTGCTCTTGTCCGTTATCGCTTTTCAGCTTGTCCGCATCTTGAGGATTTGTGATAAAACCTAATTCAGCCAGCACACTCGGCATCTTTGAATATGTAATAACATAAAAAGGAGCTTCTTTTACGCCTCTGTCCCTCATCCCTAAAGACGTGACAAGCTGCTGCTGAATGTCGGAAGCAAGCCTTTCGCTGTCTGCGCCTTCATATGTCGAATTAAAATACGTTTCCGTGCCCGATGCCGTTGAGACGGCTGAATTCGTATGGAGGCTGACGAATAAATCGGATTGGCTGGCGCTCGCTTTCGCCACCCGCTCGTCCAAACGTAAAAAAGTATCGTCAGTCCTTGAAGCTACAGGTTTTGCGCCTTCTGTCTCCAATTTGGCGATCACCTTGTTTGACACCGCTAAATTGATGTTTTTCTCAAGCAGTCCATTTCCGCCGGCCCCGCTGTCTTCTCCGCCATGTCCGGCATCGATATAAATGGTTTTCCCTTGCAAAGGTTCGGCTGCATAAGCGGACGGCGCAAGCAGAAGCAGAGCGGCACCGAAGGCAGCAGCGCTTTTTGTCAGTAAACCCACGTTTTTTTCCTCCCCGTTTTCACATATCTGTTTCTTTTTTCAGTTTCTCAAGCCGTAATTGTCCGTTGCTCTCTTTTTTATAGGTGATTTGCACCGCCGTATGTTCAGGCAGAGACTGACATTCAAACAGCTTAGCGAAAGGCACCTTCACCTCTTGCCTTTCTCCGTCAATTTCGACCGCGATCGCATCGTTTCCGGCCGCTTTTATAAATGTTCCTTCCTGTGTAAATGACGGCGCCGCATCAGCCTCCGCGGTATACTCGCAGCCTGATAACAGCCATGCGGTGAAGATCAGAAGTATGACAGACTTCACACAGATCACCTCACGTTTTCTCATTCGGCTTTATCTTTGAACAGATTGGCCGATTTGTAAAGGGAGCCTCCATTCCTCCAGCGCTTTTCCATATTTGGAATGAAGGCTATCTGACCTGCTGTTTACCTGAACTTAGAAAGAAAACAAGCTGATCAGTCTATGAAAAAGGTTCTGTCTGAAGGCCGAATATGCAGAATTTAACGGAAACGGACGACTTTCTGTTCATTTTGAAAAAATATCAGATCGGCAAAAAAAGAGAGCCGCGTCATGCGCTCTCCCGAACAGAAACATTCATATTTATTTTGAGCTTTTCATAAAATGAACGGGACAACTTAAAAGAGCAGCGTATTGGCGGCAATGATGAGAATAATCACTCCGCTCAGCACCGTGCTGAACTGTCCGACGTGAAAAGAACCGATGCGCAATGACGCGGCTTTTTTTCCAAGCGAGCAGCCGATCCATATGGTCAGAAAGCTTCCGATCGCCGCAGTGATGGAAATGGCAGCGGGAGAAAGCCCGATCAACCCCGCGCTTAATCCGTTGGTCAGCGCATTTGCGGATACGGCCACCCCGAGAACCATGGATTCCAATATACCGATTTCTCCCGAACCGTCGGCATCCGCTGCCTCCGGATTTTGCAGCAGACCGGCAAAACGGCCTTTTTTTCCTGACGCGCCAACACGCGCTGTTTTTCTCGGCACAGCCAGCAGAATGATGCGGATACCGATGACAGATAAAATAAACGCCGCCAGCAATACAGGAAGAAAGCCCGGTAAAACGGCTGAAATCCATTTTCCGAAATAAATTCCGATATAACTGAATACAAAACAGATAAAAGCGATCATCATATTTGACGCATGCGATATTTTGATTTTTCTGATGCCGTATGACATCCCCACTCCTAAATTATCAATGCTTGAGGAAACTGCCAAACCTAAAATCAATAACCAAGCCATGTTCGTTTCTCTCCATTCTTTGATGTCTTTTCAACATGTTGTGCCGTTGAATCTACACTATCCTATTCAGCAGCACAGAAAAGGTACCTTTTCTGCAAAAATTATTGATTGACGATCATCATTCCGGCGGAAACGAGGTGACACCCTTGACAGAAAATAAAAATAAGACACTGGGACCCCTTTTAAAATCACTGCTTGATAAGCACTCGCTCTCCATGAGAAAGCTCGGCGCCTTAACAAACATTGATACGGCCACCATCTCCCGGATTATCAACGGCAAACAGAAGGCCAATTTAAAGCATCTTCAGGAATTTTCAAAACACCTCCGCACCCCGCTGGAGGAATTGCTTGAGGCGTCAGGCATAGACATCGGTCATGAAAAAGAAGCTGCGCCGCAAGACCCGATGCACGCGATTCAGGATATGCTGAATATGGCCGAGATGTTTGATCAGCCTTTTTCCCGGGAGCAAATTGAGCGCGAACTGACCAGATATGAACAATACGCCAAAACCCAGCAGGGCCATCGCCTGATTTGCGATGAGTTTCAAAAGAAAATGGACAATGAAGAAAGCGTCGGCCCTTTTATTGATCATTTGAAAAACATGCATCATCAGTATATGGATGAATCAACACCGGCTGAAGACCGCGCGATTCTCGGGAGCGCGCTGCTGTATTATATTTTAGCGACCGACGTCATTCCGGATTACATGTTTCCGATCGGCTACCTGGATGACGCCATCGCCGTGCAAATCGCTTTGAACCGGCTGAAAAAAAAGTAAAGGCGCTTAAAAAAGCGCCCTTTTTGTGTTGAAAAATATGAAACACCGCATTACGGTTTTGTCAAAACAGAGACAGCTGTCATATGATACATCAACCTAACAAAAAGGAGGGTGTCTTCTATGGACAGCAACACAGTAGTGGCAGTGTGCGCTCTGTTAAGTGTTGTGATTCAGATCGGAACGATATTCGCCGCAGGAAAGTGGAAAAAAGAATAAACAAATTGACGGTTTTTTCGCACAAGCGTATGCTTATAAATAACCTTGTAAAAGATAAGAAAGAAGATATGCATATGAAAAAAATCATTCTCCTCTTCGCCGCCGCTGTCATATTCAGCTCGATCGGCCATCAAATTTCAGGAGGATATAAAGATCCTGAAAAGGAACGGAGAAAACCGTTTCATTCGTTTAAATGGTTCAGCCGGTCATAACCTCCGGAAGAAGAACAAGCAAAATAATTGCACACAATGAAAACATAAGCTAGAATACGGACGAGTTAAACTCCTAAGGAAGAAGGCGAAATGATGAAGCAAACTTATCAACCGCTGTTTGAACCTTTTACGTTCGAAAGCGGCGTCACCATACCAAACCGTATTTCAGTCGCACCGATGACACATTATTCATCAAATGATGACGGAACGATTTCCGACCGTGAATTAAGCTACATTACTCCCCGTTCAAAAGAAATGGGCATGGTCATTACGGCATGTGCAAACGTAACGCCGGACGGCAAAGCGTTTCCAGGCCAGCCCGGCATCTATGATGATTCTCACATTCCCGGCTTGAAAAAACTCGCTCAGGCGATCCAGTCTCAAGGAGCGAAAGCCGTTGTGCAGATTCACCACGGAGGATTGGAATGCCCTCCTGAACTCGTGCCAAACAACGACGTCGTCAGTCCGAGCGGCTCAGAAGAAGACGGCAGACAAACGTCCCGGGCTCTCACCGAACAAGAAATTGAGCACATCGTGAAAGCATTCGGCGAAGCGACACGCAGAGCGATTGAAGCCGGCTTTGACGGTGTTGAAATTCACGGGGCAAACGGGTACCTGATTCACCAATTTTATTCACCGAAAACAAACCGGCGCACAGACCGCTGGGGCGGAAGCGATGAAAAGCGCCTCGCGTTCCCGCTTGCAGTCGTTGACGCTGTCAAACAGGCGATTGATACACACGCTGAAAATCCATTCGTTCTCGGCTACCGCCTGTCACCGGAAGAGCCGGAAACACCGGGGCTTACAATGAAAGAAACATTCATGCTCGCCGACGCGCTTGCGGAAGAGAACTTGGATTATCTGCATATTTCACTGATGGATGTCAATTCCAAAGCCCGCCGCGGCGCGGATACTTCACGGACCCGGATGGATTTATTAAACGAACGCGTCGGCCATAAAGTGCCGCTGATGGCCGTCGGTTCCATCTATACCGCGGACGAAGCGCTTGCCGTATTAGAAAGCGGAATTCCGCTGGTGGCTCTGGGACGTGTCATTTTGATTAACCCCGAATGGGCGGTGCTGGTCAAAGAAGGCCGCGAACAGGAAATCGAAAAAGCCATTCAAGCATCTGAAATTGAGAAATACCGACTTCCTGAACCGTTATGGGAAATGATTCAGAATACAGGCGGCTGGGTGCCGTTTGAAAAGTAGACTAAAAAAACTGCCGGATGTCCGGCAGTTTTTTTGATTCACAAGTTTTTACCGCTTTGTTTACTCCTATTTCCAACACACAGCGTACATATAGTAAATAGATTAATAGAAAGGAGACCGTATATGATGGCTGGTTTCCCTATTACGATTAACAGTCTTTCCGGAAACGGGGTTGTCAATGTCGGCGGTGCGTTTTCGATAAGTCATTTAACCGTATCAAAAACCGTCTACGGCTCAGGAGGGGGAAATACAGGTATGGTCCTGCAAATGAATCAATCCAGCACATCTCAATCTTCAAACTCTCAATACTCTGATCAAAATGTAACGAAAACATTATGACATCCGTATTTCCCTCCCTTTCCGGCTGGCAGCAGCCGGATTCTTTTTGCCGTTTTGTTTAATCTTATTCCATATCACAGCGTACATATAGTTAGTAGACTGTGAGAGAAAGGAGAAAAAATAGAATGAGCGGTTGCCCGATTACGATAAACAACGTATCAGGAAACGGAGTTGTCAATGTTGGCGGCGCCATATCCATCAGTCCGCTGACTGCATCAAAAACCGTTTTCGGTGCCGGAGGGGGAAATATCGGCATTGTCATTCAAAACAATGCTGTAAGCCAGTCCAAAATGTTTGAACATCAATTTTCAGATCAGAATATTGTAAAGTCAATTTAAGGGCTGCCAAGCAGCCCTAACTGCATAAATAAAGCAGGCACACTGATTTCCCGAAAACTTGATTTTAAACATCAGCGATCACCTTTCCATGTTTTGAATGATTTCAGTTAAAGATGAATAGAATGCAGATTGAAAGCATGAGTACTGAATCTCATTAAGGAAAGAAGGAATCGTGATGAAAAAACTTTGCCGGGAAGTTTGGATTGAAGTTGACCTTGATGCGATAAAAAAGAATGTACGGGCGATCCGCCGCCATATTCCGAATACGTCTAAAATTATGGCCGTCGTAAAAGCGAACGCTTATGGCCACGGGTCTGTGGAAGTAGCGCGGCAGGCACTGGAAAGCGGGGCGAGCGAGCTTGCTGTCGCAAGCGTCGAAGAGGGAATTGTGTTACGGAGAGCGGGAATTACGGCGCCTATTCTCGTGCTCGGCTTCACAGCTCTCAGCTGTGTGAAAAAATCTGCCGTTTGGAACATCACATTATCAGCATTCCAGGTCAGCTGGATCAAAAAAGCGAATCGGATATTGGAAAAAGAAGCAGATTCGAAACGGCTTTCCATTCATATCAATGTGGATACCGGAATGGGCCGGCTGGGTGTGCGCACGGAAGAAGATCTTTTAGCAGTGGTGAAAGCGCTCAAGTCGAGTACATACCTGTCATGGGATGGCATCTTTACACATTTTTCAACAGCGGATGAACCGGACACTGAGCTGACGATGCTGCAGCACGAAAAGTTTATCAGCTTCCTCCGCTTTTTAAAAAATCAAGACATTACGCTGCCTACCGTGCATATGTGCAATACAGCCGCCGCTATCGCATTCCCGGAATTCAGCGCCGACATGATCCGTTTAGGCATTGGGTTATATGGTTTATATCCGTCCGCCTCGATAAAGGAGCTGAGCCTCGTGGATCTCACGCCCGCACTAAGTTTAAAGGCGCGTATCGCTTATGTGAAAGCCATGGTGACAGATCCCCGGACCGTCAGTTATGGTGCCACATATATCGCCGAACCGGGTGAAATCATCGCGACGATTCCGATCGGCTATGCTGACGGTTACTCCCGCGCCCTGTCCAACCGCGGGTTTATTCTGCACCGCGGCAGACGGGTGCAGGTAGCGGGGAGAGTGACAATGGATATGATAATGGTCAGTTTAGGTGAGAATGAGGGCAAACAAGGAGAAGAAGTCGTCATCTACGGCAAACAAAAAGAAGCCGAGATTTCCGTTGATGAAATTGCCGAAATGCTCGGTACGATCAGCTACGAAGTCCTGTCTGTGTTAAGCCGCCGCATCCCCCGCTTTTATTTCAGAGAGGGCAAAATCATTAAAATATCAGCTCCGGTATTATACGTATAGACGCCATAGTTCCCGCATTTATGTATAGAACAAGTACCAGCGTGAGTGGTTCCCATTGTTTTCGTCAGCAAAATCTCAAAACGCCTTCTCTTCCGCGTTCATGCACGGAATAGAAGGCGCAAAAAGACATTTAGCCAAAGGCTTGCGTTACGAAGCTTTATGCTCCAATCTCAGCTTGTCAGCAACCATCGCGATGAACTCTGAGTTGGTTGGTTTTGCTTTTGTCATGCTTACGGTATACCCGAACAGTGAAGAAATGGAATCAATATTTCCTCTGCTCCACGCGACTTCAATGGCGTGGCGGATGGCCCGTTCTACACGGCTTGCGGTCGTGTTGAATTTTTTGGCGATGTCGGGATAAAGGACTTTTGTGATGCTGCCGAGGAGTTCAATATCGTTATACACCATGGAAATGGCTTCACGCAAATAAAGATAGCCTTTGATATGGGCAGGCACACCGATCTCATGGATAATGCTTGTAATGCTGGCATCGAGATTTTTCCGTTTCGGCTCCGGCTGGTTGCGGATAATGCTGCTTTGCGCGGACGGCGCACGGTGTGTGACACTGCTGACATTTCCGCTTACCTGGCGGATATGGCCGACAAGGTTTTCCATATCAAACGGCTTCAGGATGAAATAGGACGCGCCTAAATCGACGGCTTTTTTCGTAACGTCTTCCTGACCGAATGCCGTCAGCATGATGACGTTCGGCTGCTTCTCGAGCTCTGATTCCCGCAGACGCTCCAAAACAGCAAGTCCGTCCAGATGCGGCATGATAATGTCTAAAACGAGCACATCGGGATTCTTATCTTTAAACAAAGAAAGACATTCCTGTCCGTTATAAGCAACGCCGATCACTTCCATATCATCCTGTCCCTCTATATATTCACTCAACAGGCTTACAAGCTCTCGATTATCATCAGCAACACAAACTTTAATTTTCTCCACGTTTCTTCCTCCCCCAATGTATTAACAGGACGCAACCCATTTGACTGCTATATGTTACATTCGACAAAACCACTACTTCCCCTTTTAAAAAATCCATATTTACCAATAATAGTGGTATATCTTTGTTTTTCTAGCATTTTCTAGGTTTTTCGACTAAAAATTAAGTTTGACAAATCAGGAAACGTGAATTTGTCGAAAAATCTTCATGTCTTATTTTACATGAATCCCGGAAAGAAGTGAAGAACGCATCACATAAAAAAACTGCCGGATCATCCGGCAGTCAGCTTGCTTTGTCTTTCCCGTAAACATCAACACCCGCTTCAGACAGCATCCATTCGATATGAACGCCGTAGCCGCTTGTCGGATCATTGACAAATACGTGGGTTACGGCTCCGACGACCTTTCCGTTCTGGATGATCGGGCTTCCGCTCATCCCCTGAACGATTCCGCCGGTTCTTTTCAGCAGTTTCGGATCTGTCACTTTCAACACCATTCCCTTTGTCGCCGGGAATTTTTGCGGCGTGGTGCTGACGATTTCAATATCAAATTTCTCTACTTTATCGTTTTCGATAACCGTCAGCATTTGCGCAGGTCCTTTTTTTACTTCATTTGACAAAGCAATCGGAAGCGCTTTGTCGGAAATGTTGTTTTTAATCGGCTGATGCAGTGTCCCAAAAATGCCGAACGGGCTGTTGCGGTTAATATCGCCGATCGTTTTCCGTTCTGACGAAAACCTTGCCAGTTTTTCGCCGGGATTGCCGCCTTTTCCTTTTTCAATCGATGTTACAGTAGAACGGACGATTTCTCCGTCTTCTACAACAATCGGTTTTTTTGTATCCATATCAGAGATGACGTGGCCCAATGCGCCGTATTTTTTTGTTTTCGGTTCAAAAAATGTCATGGTGCCGATGCCGGCTGCCGAATCGCGGATATAAAGGCCGATTCGATATTTCCCCTCAGCTTCGTCCTTTGTCGGAATCAGCTTTGTTTTGATTTTTTGCTTATCGCGTTTCACCAATAAATCCAAAGATTCACCGGTTTTGCCCGCTTTTTGAATAAACGGGGCGATGTCGCTCATTTTTTCAATTTTATGTCCGTTCATTTTAATAATGATGTCGCCAGATTCAATACCCGCTTGTTCTCCCGGAGACTTTTTCCCATCCTTTGTCATCACCTGGTGAAAACCGACGACCAAAACACCGACTGAATGCAGTTTTACACCGATGGACTGTCCGCCCGGAATGACCTTCAATTCAGGAAGGACACGCACTTTCGTTTTTTTAATGGGAAACCCGGCAAGATCATATACTACTTCTGACCGGCCTTGTGTTTGCCCTGTTATGTTTGCATGACCGTGCTCTTCTTTCAGCGTAAAGGCTTCTGATAATTCGCCCTTTTCAGCGCTTATTGATGCATTGACCGGAACGGCCTGTGTCTGGTTTTCAAAGACGCTCATTTCTGACGGTATCAGTAAATATTCTTTAAACGGCTTAAAAAAGCCTACACTTAGTAAAGAAACAAGGAGAATTACACCTATTGCTTTCCTCATGTTATCGTGCATTCATTCCTTCACTCTCCTCGCTCCTATCCCACACCACTTTCTTTTTCTGCTACATCTATACTTTTGCCTTCCTGCGCTTGATTTATAACCGGCATACGAAGAAAAACATTGGATACACTGTTAGAGAAATGGAACAAAAAAATAAGCTGCCTGTATCAGCAGCTTATCCTGTCGTTTTTACCTGTCCGGCCTGTTTTAAAAGCTCTTGTGCATGCCGTTTTGTCAGATCGGTCACTTCAACACCCGCAATCATGCGGCCGATTTCCGCTACCTTATCCTGCTTGGAAAGCGGCGTGACATGCGTTGTCGTCCGTCCGTCTTTGAATTCTTTTGCGATCAGAAGGTGCGTATCCGCCATGGCGGCAACCTGCGGCAGGTGTGTAATGCAGAGCACCTGTGAACCGGTCGATACTTTATGGATTTTTTCCGCGATGGCTTGGGCAACCCGCCCGCTTACACCGGTGTCCACTTCGTCAAAGATGATGGAGGTGACATCCTGCTGGGAAGAAAAAATACTCTTCATCGCCAGCATCACCCTTGAAAGCTCGCCTCCGGAAGCGACCTTTGACAGCGGTTTTAAAGGCTCACCGGTGTTTGTTGAAATTAAAAACTTCACAAGGTCAATCCCCTTTTGGGTAAGCTGCACGGGCTGCCCGTTGACAACCGGTGCTTCACTGGCTGACGGATCGGTTTTCACGAGAAATTCCGTATCAAACGTTGATTTGCCCATATACAGACTTTGTAATTCCTGATGAATCGCTTCCGCCAGTTTCTTGGCCCATGCTTTTCTGATTTTTGATAAATTGGCGGCTTCTACGGCTACATCTTTGCCGACCGACTCCAATTCCTTCTTCAGCGCTTCAAGGTGGCTGTCGCGGTTCTCGATTTGATCGATTTCCTCTTCTATTTTAGAGCCGTATTCCAAAATGTCTTCTACCGTCGCTCCGTATTTGCGCTTCAGCTGTTTGATCTCATTTAAACGGGTTTCAATAAAATTCAGCCGTTCCGGGTCATATTCCAGATCATCTAACAGATTGCGCATCTGAAAGGTTGCATCCTCCAACAGATAATAGGAACTTGACACACTTTCAGACAGCTTTTGCAGCGGTTCATTGATATCCGAAATATCTTCAAGCTGAGCAGAGGCCATTCCGACCCAGTCAAGCCCCCCCTGCTCGCTGCGGAGCGCATTATAGGCGTTTTGCAATGATTCATAAATTTTTTCAAAGTTGGATATCTGCTTCCGCTCTTCCTGAAGAAGTTCGTCTTCATTCAATTCAAGCTTCGCCGACTCGATTTCTTCAAGCTGAAATTGAATCAGGTCTAACCGATGCGCCATTTCCTGCTCGCTTTCTGACAGCTTCTTCACTTTTTTGAGCAGCTTCATATAACGCTCATAGCCTTCATGGTAAGCCTGAAGCGCGGATTCGGCCTCAACGCCCGCAAATTTATCCAAAAGCTCCAAGTGTTTGTCGTCCTCCATTAACAGCTGGTTATCATGCTGTCCGTGAATATCTAATAAAAGTCTGCCGATTTCCCTTAAAGCCGCAATCGTCACTAATTTTCCGTTGACACGGCAGACGCTTTTTCCTCCGGCATTGATGTCCCTTCTCATGACAATCATGTCGTCAGATGCGTCTATTCCCTGCTCACGGCATACTTCAAAAACGGGATGACCGCTGTCCAATAGAAACAGTCCTTCAAGCTCGGCCTTTGTTTCACCGTAACGGACAAATTCAGACGAGCCGCGGCCGCCGACTAATAGGGAAACGGCGTCTATAATAATTGACTTGCCGGCCCCTGTTTCTCCCGTCAGGACGGTGAGCCCCCGTTCAAACGAAATCGTCAGTTCCTCTATAATGGCAAAGTTTTTTATTGATAGTTCAGCTAACAAACAGCATTCCACCTTTTATCTGATAATTACGCTACAGCAGCTCCAAAAGACGGCTTTGTACGCCTTCCGTATCTTCAGGCGTCCTGCAGATGATTAAGATCGTGTCATCTCCGCAGATCGTGCCCATGATTTCTTCCCATTCGAGATTATCCATCAGAGCGCCGATTGCCTGAGCATTCCCCGGCATCGTTTTTAATACGATCATATGGCTTGCTGAGTCAATTTTTACGAACGCATCCATTAATGAACGCTTCAGTTTTGACAGCGGATTGAACCGCTGATCCGCCGGCAGGCTGTATTTGTAGGAGCCGTTGTTCGTCGGCACCTTTACGAGATGCAGCTCTTTAATGTCTCTGGAGACAGTCGCCTGGGTTACCTTATATCCTTCTTCTCTCAGCATGTCAACTAAGTCATCCTGCGTTTCAATCTCATGGCTTGTAATAAGCTCTCTGATTTTTATATGCCTTTGGCCTTTTGTCATGTAAGCACCTCTGTTTTCAAGCTGTTTGTCATTATGTTAACCGCTTCTTGATAAAAAGTACATGATGGCAGAAAAAAGGAATAATAGCCCCCTATTATTCCGGTACATCTGTCTTTTTGGCTTTTAATGTCTCATGTGCTTCGCGGACGGTACGGAGAATGTCTTCTTCCGGCAGTTCAGCGCCGTTTCCGTTTTCTCCGCCCCATTCCAAATGAAGCAGAAACTCAATATTGCCGTCTCCCCCCGTAATCGGTGAGAAGGACAGTCCTTTCACTGTATATCCTTCAGAAGCGGCAAATTGATTCATGCGGCGGAGAACGTCAGCATGAACGCCGGGATCTCTGACAATGCCTTTTTTTCCGACGGATTCCCGTCCGGCTTCAAATTGCGGCTTCACCAGTGCGATACAATCGCTCCCCGGTACAAGCAGCGTTTTTAAAACCGGCAGAATGAGGCGGAGTGAGATGAAAGAAACATCGATTGTCGCAAATTCCGGCAAACCCTCTGTGAAATCGGAAGGCTCGGAATAGCGGAAATTCGTCCGTTCCATGACGACGACCCTCTCGTCCTGTCTGAGCTTCCAAGCAAGCTGATTATAGCCGACATCCACTGCGTAGGACCGCTCGGCTCCGTTTTGGAGGGCGCAATCCGTGAATCCCCCTGTAGACGAGCCGATGTCAATCATCGTTTTGCCTTTTACCGAGACAGGAAACACTTCCAAGGCTTTTTCAAGCTTTAATCCGCCTCTGCTGACATATTTAAGAGGGTTTCCTTTTACCGTTAACGGAAGATCCCGGGCGATTTTTTCACCCGGTTTGTCCAATCGGTTTTCATTTGAGTATACGATGCCCGCCATAATGGCGCGTTTCGCTTTTTCCCGCGTTTCCGCAAGGCCTTTTTCTACAAGAAGTACATCTAATCGTTCTTTTTTTGCTGTCATGATCCAATTCCTTTATGTGTCTTCGGCGGCATCAGCAGTTTTATCCGGTTCATAACCTCAGCCTTCGTGAGACCGATTTCTTCAAGCAGGGCGGTTACGCTGCCGTGTTCAATAAACCGGTCTGGGATGCCCATTCTGTCAATCGGTGTATGATACATGCCGAGGTCATGAGCGTATTCAAGAATCGTGCTGCCGAATCCGCCTTCAAGCACGGCTTCTTCTATCGTTAAAATCGGCAGACCTTCATTAAGAATGGCCTTCATCATTTGTTTATCAATCGGTTTTATGAACCTCGCATTCACGACACGCACGGACAGGCCTTCTTTTTGCAGTTCTTCAGCCGCTTCCAGCGCCATTTCAATGGTCGTACCGAATGTTAAAATGACCGCGTCTTTTCCGGGACGGAGCACTTCCCATGTTCCGATCGAAATGGTTTTCAGCTCTTTATCCATCTTTACGCCGAGCCCGTTTCCGCGCGGGAAGCGCATCGCGATCGGACCTTCCTCATAATTAAGGGCTGTATTGACCATATGGCGGCCTTCATTTTCATCCTTCGGCATCATTAAAACGAGGTTCGGTATATGCCGCAAAAAGGCGATGTCAAAGACGCCTTGATGCGTCTCCCCGTCAGCGCCGACCAAACCGGCGCGGTCAATGCCGATAAATACATTCGCGTTTTGACGGCAGATGTCATGGACGACCTGATCGTACGCCCGCTGCAAAAAGGTCGAATAGATCGCAAGAAACGGCTTCATCCCCTGAAGCGCCATTCCCGCGGCCATTGTCGCCGCATGCTGTTCTGCGATTCCGACGTCAAACATGCGCTCAGGAAATTCTTTCGCAAATCCTTCAAGCTTAGAGCCGACCGGCATAGCCGGTGTAATCGCGACAATTCTGTCATCCTCGCGCGCCAGCTCCTGCACGGTGCCGCTGACAAGTCCGCTCCATGAAGGCGCCGCGGCTTTCGGCTTGACGAAATCACCCGTATTGATTTTATAAGGCCCCGTTCCGTGCCATGTGCCGATTGTGTCGGTCTCAGCCGGTTTATAGCCTTTGCCCTTTTTCGTAATGACATGCAAAAGGACAGGACCTTTCGTTTTTTTGGCGTATTGCAGGTTTTCAAACAGTTCGTGGTAGGAATGACCGTCAACCGGGCCTAAATACGTAAAGCCCAGCTCTTCAAAAAACATACCTGACACAAGCATATATTTTAAGCTGTCTTTTATCCGTTCCGCTGTGGCGGCCAATTTTCCGCCGACGGCCGGGATGCGCTTAAATAAATATTCAAGCTCGTCTTTTACCCATTGATATTTGCCGGCCGTGCGAAGCCGTCCCAGCATAGAATGAATCGCCCCGACATTCGGCGCAATGCTCATCTCATTATCATTCAGAATGACGATCATATCTTTTTTCTCATCACCGATATGGTTCAGCGCTTCAAGCGCCATTCCTCCGGTTAAAGCGCCGTCTCCGATAATCGGGATGATATATTCTTTCGATCCTTTAATATCACGGGCGGCAGCCATTCCCATCGCGCCTGAGAGCGATGTTGAGCTGTGGCCTGTTTCCCATACGTCATGTTCGCTTTCGCTGCGTTTCGGGAAACCGCAAAGCCCTTTATATTGGCGCAAGGTTTCAAACTCCTTGCCGCGCCCGGTTAACAGTTTATGAACATAGGACTGATGTCCGACATCCCATAAAAATTTATCTTTCGGACTGTCAAATTCTTTGTGAAGCGCAATTGTCAGCTCGACAACCCCGAGGTTCGGCCCGATATGGCCGCCAGAGGCAGACAGCGATGTGATGAGGAAATTGCGGATCTCCTCACTCAGCTCTTCCAGCTGTTCAATTGACATCTTTTTAAGAAATGACGGGTCCTGTATTGATAAAAGATCCAAAGCGGATCAACTCACTTTCAGCATGAATTTCTGCAAATTAAACAGTGTCTTTTTGAAAAAAGAAAAAGACTCCCTTTGTATTTTCATCGAAACTGCTTACATTTTACCATAGGAGCGGCAGCCCCTTCAAATCAGGACCGTTTTTAATGATCTCTCGCCGCGATTAAATCACAGAGGTCATGCAACAGTTCTTTCTGAAGAGAAAGGCCGCTGATGATCCGTTTCGCCTCGCTGATATGATACGCCAGCTTCTCTTTCGCGCCTTCAAGCGTTAAAAGCGACGGATACGTTGACTTTTCATTCGACGTGTCTGAGCCGACCGGTTTGCCGATCTTCTCCTCATGCCCTTCAATATCAAGTATGTCATCTCTGATTTGAAATCCGATGCCGATATGGCTGCTGAACAGACGCAGCTTTTCGACTTCATCCTCCGGCGCATCTGCCAAAATGGCGCCCGCCGTCACAGAAAAACCGAGGAGCTTGGCCGTTTTCCGCTCGTGGATGGATTCCAGCTCCTCAAGCGTTATCCGCTTTTGTTCCGCTTCCATGTCGGCAGCCTGCCCGCCGACCATTCCTTCCGTTCCTGCCGCGCTGATCAGCTCATCGACGAGACGGAGCCGTTTTTCTGCTGAAACCGCCTCAGACACGTGAGATGTGATCAATTTAAAGCTTTCTGTCAGAAGCCCGTCTCCGGCCAATACGGCTGCCGCTTCTCCGAAGACTTTATGGTTTGTGGGCTTTCCCCGGCGCAGATCATCATCGTCCATGCAAGGAAGATCATCATGGATTAAGGAATACGTATGAATCATTTCGACAGCGCATCCGACCGGAATCCCGTCTTTTTCATCTTTTCCGTAAGCATTCAGAACGGCTAAGACGACGAGGGGGCGCAGCCTCTTTCCGCCTGCTTCCAAAGAATACAGCATAGATTTTTTGAGGATTTCAGGCATCGCAAGCCGTTCCGTATACAAAAAAAGCTGCTGTTCAATCAGTTGTTTGCGCGATGCTAAAAATGCGTCCAGTTTATTTGTCACCTTCGTCTTCCTCCTGAACGCTGAAAGGTGCAAGTTCGCCGTTATCTTTTAAAATAAAGTCCATTTGCTTTTCGACATGCTGAAGCTTTTCATGGCACATTTTTGAAAGGGCCATCCCTTCCTGAAAATAATTAATCGCCTGCTCAAGCGGCACGTCTCCTTCTTCAAGCTTTGCCACAATACCTTCAAGGCCTTTCATCGCCTCTTCAAATGTCAGCTCTTCACTTTTTTTGGTTTCTGTCATTTTCGTTCGCCTCTCTTTTGCAATACTTCACACGTCAGAACGCCGTCTGTCATCTTTACTTCAAGCGTATCATTTTGTTCGACTTGATCAACGCTTTTGATCAGCTCTTTGTCTTTATAGGCCAGACTGTATCCTCTCTCCATCACCTGAAGGGGACTTAATGCATTCAGTTTACCAAGAACCGTCTGAAACTGCGAATGAAGCTGCTTCAGCTGGACATTCATGCTTCGGGCGAGCTGATTTGAGCGCTCCTCGTACCGTTTTTTCGCCTGTTTCAGCTGGGTTTCAGGGTGGAGCGCCGTTAATCTGTACGTATTCCGCTCCAGCTGCCTTTGTTTCCTGTCCGTAAGCCCTGTGAGCTGTGATTGGAACTGCTGATACAAAAGATCAAACTGCTGTTCTTTTTGGGTATACAATCGTTTCGGAAAACGGAACGCGTAGGATGACTGGAGCGATTGAACCCGTTCTTTTTTCTTGCTGATATGCTGCTGCATCGCTCTTGTCAGGCGGACTTCCGCCGTTTTTGTCCGTTCCATTAAGTCCGTCGTGTGGGGGACGGCGATTTCTGCCGCTCCTGTCGGCGTTGCCGCCCGGATATCCGCGACGAAATCACTGATTGTAAAATCTGTTTCATGTCCGACGGCTGATATAATCGGAATGGCGGAAGCAAAAATCGCCCGGGCCACGATTTCTTCGTTAAATGCCCACAATTCTTCGATCGAGCCCCCTCCCCTTCCGACGATCAGGACGTCACACATTTTTTGTGCATTGGCTTCTTCAATGCGCTTCACAATCGATCTGCTGGCATTTTCACCTTGAACGAGCGCGGGAAGCACAATGACTTTCACAAGGGGGTATCTTCTTTTAAGTGTGGTAATGACGTCTCTGACGGCTGCTCCCGTCGGTGACGTGACGACCCCGATCGTAGCCGGAAAAGCGGGGATGGCCTGCTTATGCCGGTCATCAAACAACCCTTCGCCGGCAAGTTTTTTCTTTAATTCTTCATATGCTAAGTAGAGCGCCCCCACACCGTCCGGCTGCATTTCTTTCGCGTACAGCTGATAGCTTCCGCTCGGTTCATAGACGGAGATCCCGCCTCTTACGATGACCTTCATTCCGTCCTCGGGCTTAAACGCAAGCCTCGAACTTTGTCTTTGAAACATGACAGCCTGCATGCGGGCATGCTCATCTTTTAATGTAAAATAGATGTGGCCTCTCGTATGAATTTTAACATTGGAGAGTTCCCCCTTAATCCAAATGTCTTCAAGATGAGGGTCCACATCGAATTTTCGTTTAATGTATTTGGTCAGCGCGGAAACCGTGACATATGCCGCTTCACTCACATCCTGCACTCCTTTCATAAAGGCTTTTTGCCCTAAACTAAGAAAACCCGCTCTGGCTGAAAGGAGCCTTAAGAAGCGGGTATCGTGCTCATTGTCACACTTTTTGTGACTGTCTCCGGTTATCTATGATAACGTACGTCTGGCAGATTTAACAGTATTATGCGCAAGCATTGTGATGGTCATCGGACCTACTCCGCCCGGCACCGGTGTAATGAAAGATGCTTTTTCTTTCGCTTCATCAAACTGAACGTCTCCGCAGAGTTTTCCGCTTTCGAGACGGTTGACGCCGACATCAATGACAATGGCGCCCTCTTTGATTTGATCGGCTTTGATGAAATTCGCTTTACCGACCGCTACCACAAGAATATCTGCTTTTTTCGTATGCTCAGACATATTTTTCGTGCGGGAATGGCAATATGTGACGGTCGCGTTTTCGTTCAGCAGCAGCTGGCCGACCGGTTTACCGACAATATTGCTTCGTCCGACTACAACAACTTCTTTGCCGGAAAGATCTACGTT
The DNA here is from genome assembly GCF_053663455.1 of Bacillus sp. JK62. Taxonomy (NCBI): domain Bacteria; kingdom Bacillati; phylum Bacillota; class Bacilli; order Caryophanales; family Bacillaceae; genus Bacillus; species Bacillus sp. JK62. The sequence continues at coordinate 506,968 of NZ_JBSJQA010000002.1, read as the reverse complement.
CGTCTTTTTCAATAACTCGACAATTCCGTGCGGCGTGCATGGAAGAAATGTATCTTCGCCAAGCAGCATTTTCCCGACGTTGAGAGGGTGGAAACCGTCAACATCCTTATCGGGAGAGATCCGCTCGATTACGGCTTTTTCTGAAATATGATCCGGGAGCGGCAGCTGGACGAGAATGCCGTGGAATTCCGGATTTTGATTATACTGATCAATCACTGTTAAAAGCTCCGCCTCGGTTAAGCTTGAGTCAAAGCGGTCAAGCTTAAATTTCATTCCCATTGTTTCAGCGGCTTTTTTCTTGCCTGTCACATATGAAACAGAAGCGGGATCGTCTCCGATTAAAATGACCGCCAAGCCAGGCACTACGCCTTGTGCTTTCAGCTCTTCTACTTCTTTTGCCAATTGTTCGCGTTTTTCTTTAGCCGTCTCTTTTCCGTCGATGATTGTTGCAGTCATTTTCTTTCCTCCTATGATTCGATATCAGTTTTAATGTTAGAAAGAACCCCGTTTACGAATTTTGCAGCTTTATCGTCGCCGAACCGTTTTGCCAGCTCGATTGCTTCGTTTAATGACACGTTAGCAGGAATGTCGTCAGTATAAACCATTTCATACACCGCCAGACGCAGGATCGCGCGGTCTACGTTTGCAATCCGGTCAAGCTTCCAATTGACGAGATGGCCGGAAATCATTTCATCAAGCTGAACCTGATGTTCGATCACTCCGTACACCAGCTGTTCAAAGAAGGCATCTGTTTTTTCACCATCAAGCGCGTGCTCAATGGCATCGTTCGGTGCAATATCGCTGACATCAATCTGAAAAAGTGCCTGCAAAGCTTTTTCTCTAGCTGTTCTTCTTTTCATTTTCTTTCTCCTTCAGATCCGCTTTATCCGCTTGTCGTTAAGCTTAAAGAGATCATAACATATTTTTTTCTCAATCGCATGTCGAAATTTAGGTTTTTTCACCCTAATGCCGAATATTTTCACAAACCGTATTAATTTCATTCGGATTTCACAGCATGAAGAAACTCGGCTGCCGTTTGTAAGCCGGCTTTCTTCATGCCTGAAATGACGGGAAACGTATAAAAAACCAAAGGGCTGCCCATCCCCTTGGTTTTTATACGCTCATTACATTTCTTCGTCGATTTCGACTTCTTGGGCTTTCGTGTCAAATTGAATGCCGACGATATGAATATTGATTTCATTAATGGTCAGAGACGTCATGTTTAATAAGGTTTGGCGGATATTCTCCTGAACGCTTGCCGCCACTTTCGGGATCGAGATCCCGAATTGAACGACGCAATAGACGTCGATGGTAATCCCGTCATCGGCTAAATCGACCTTTACGCCTTTACCGTGATTGATTTTGCCGAAGCGCTCTACGACGCCGGTGGCGAAATTGCCGCGCATTTCAGCAACTCCTTCAACTTCGGAAGCGGCGATGCCGGCAATGACTTCAATGACCTCAGGAGCAATTTCAACCTTGCCTAAATGAGCCTCGTCATGATCCATTTTAAGCACACTGTTGTCTTCCATTCAATTCACCTCCCGCAAAAATTATGAGCCCATTACATCATATGTTTCTAAAAACTTTGTATTAAACTCTCCGCTGACAAATGTTTCGTGTTCAAGCAGTTTCAGATGGAACGGAATCGTCGTTTCAATACCTTCAATCACGAATTCGCTCAGCGCGCGTTTCATCCGTGCGACTGCCTCATCACGCGTTGTTCCGTATGTGATGACTTTAGCAATCATACTGTCATAGTACGGCGGGATCGAATAGCCGGGATATGCGGCTGAATCCACGCGTACGCCGAGTCCGCCCGGCGGCAGGTACATGTTAATTTTACCGGGTGAAGGCATGAAGTTTTTCGCAGGATTTTCAGCGTTGATGCGGCATTCAATCGCCCAGCCGTTAAATTCAACGTCTTCCTGTCTGAGCGAAAGCTCCTGTCCGGATGCCACTTTGATCTGTTCTTTGATCAGATCCGTTCCCGTCACCATTTCTGTGACAGGGTGCTCTACTTGAATACGCGTGTTCATTTCCATGAAGTAGTAGCGCTGTTCTCTGTAGTCATAAATGAATTCTACTGTGCCGGCTCCCGTGTAACCGACGGCCTTCGCTGCTTTTACCGCAGCTTCGCCCATCTGCTCCCTGATTTCAGAATCAAGCGCAGGTGACGGTGACTCTTCAAGAAGTTTTTGCAGACGTCTTTGGATAGAACAGTCACGCTCTCCGAGATGGATCGTGTTTCCGTAATTATCCGCAAGCACCTGAATTTCAACATGGCGGAAATCTTCTATGTACTTCTCGATGTACACACCCGGATTTCCGAATGCCGTAGCGGCTTCCTGCTGGGTAATCTCAATGCCTTTGATCAGTTCTTCTTCTGTGCGTGCGACCCGGATGCCTTTTCCGCCTCCGCCCGCAGTGGCTTTTATAATGACAGGATACCCAATTTCACCTGCAAGCGAAACCGCTTCTTCCGTATTTTTTATGATTCCTTTTGAACCGGGCACAATCGGCACGCCCGCCAGCTGCATCGTGTCGCGCGCGATATCTTTTGTTCCCATTTTTGAAATGGCGTCAGCCGTAGGGCCGACAAACGTTACGTTTAATTCCTCGCACAGCTCGGCAAAGTCGGCGTTTTCAGCTAAAAACCCGTATCCCGGATGAATCGCATCCGTGCCGGTCAGCTTTGCGACGCTGACGATGTTCGTTACATTTAAATAGCTTTCTTTTGATGTTTTCGGCCCGATACAAAAAGCCTCATCGGCCATTTGGACATGCAGGGCGTCTTTATCTGCCTCAGAATAAACGGCTACAGTTTCAATGCCCAGCTCTTTGCAGGCCCGGATGATTCTGACGGCGATTTCTCCTCGGTTGGCGATCAATAGCTTTTTAATCATAATAGCAGGTCTCCTTACTCAGCTTTTACAAGAAATAGAGGTTGTCCGTATTCGACCAGCTGGCCGTTTTCAACTAACACTTCAACGATTTCTCCTTTTACTTCGGCTTCAATCTCGTTAAAGAGTTTCATTGCTTCTACGATACAAACAACTGTATTTTCGCTCACTTTTGAACCTTGGTTTACGTAAGGGCCGGCTTCCGGCGATGAAGAAGCATAAAACGTTCCGACCATCGGAGACGTAATTTTGTGCAGGTTTTCGTCTTGTTTCGGCGCTTCCTGAACAGGAGCGGCTTCACGCGCTTCCGGTTTTGCAGCCTGCGGAGCAGGTGCGTAAGCGGCGGGAACGGCTTGGGCTTGTCCCGTTACATTCACTGCCGGCGCTTCATTTTTTTTCAGTTTGAGGCTTACGCCTTCGATTTCGTAAACGAATTCGTCGATGGAAGATTCATCGATTCTTTTTATCAGTTCATGAATTTCGTTGATTTTTAACATCAGTTTCCACTCCTATGTATAAAAAATAGAAATTTATGGGTTGCTACTAAAAGTACATACTATGTTTATCTTACAGGAGCGCTTGTGTAAATTCAACACTGATCTAAAATGACATCAGAAAAGCCCGCAGCAGGTGCGGGCGGTGGGGATCTCTTATTTTGTCGGTTCAAACGTGACGGCGACGTCTTTCATCGTCTTGATTTCTTTTTCCACCAGGTCAATGATAGCGGAAGCTTTTGCGTTTGAATGTTTGTCAGACATGACCGTAATATTGATTTTGTCTCCTTCAGCATCCACGAGCGCATCTTTATAGCCTTGTGTTTTAATCAGCGTTTCCAGCTGTTTTTCCGTCCCTTCAGCATTGCTCAGCGCCGTCATTTTATCGTAGGCTTCGCTTTTTTCCTTTGCGGTCGCATCATCGCTTGAAACAATGCTGTTTAACTGTTCCCTTTCTTTGCTTCTCGCGTCTTCAAGCTCCATGCGGTATGCGGTAAATAAGTTTTCATCAGCTGTTTCTGTAGCGACCGATCCGTCTTTGTCCGATGCTTCAGCTGATGTTTCTTTATCTTCTTTTGTGCCTTTAGAATCTTTCGTTCCTTTTGTTCCGTCTTCTTTATCCGTGCCGCTTCCGTTCTTATCTTTCGTTTCAGGAGCCGGCGTTTTTTCAGTTGCCACTTCTCCGCTGCTTTTTTCGCTTTTCATCTGCACGGCATTTTTGCTTTCCGGCGACATAATATAATAAACACTTAATACCACGACGAGACTGAGCATTGTTAAAAGCCAAACCGTTTGTTTTTTCAGCATGATTTATGAATCCTCCTTGATTTTTTTAGGGGCAACCGCTACACGGTAGCTCGGAACATCAAGCACCCTTGTGACGGCATCAATGATGGTTTTTTTTATTTGAACGTTGTCCACTCCCTGAGCGACAACGAGTACACCGCGGATATCGGGTTTTTTCGTCTGGACGACGACCGGGGTTTCCTGATCCCCGTTTCGAATCATGACAATTTGTTCCTCTGAGGTTTGATCGGTTACGCTTCTTTTGCCGCCTTCTTTATCGGTTTCTTCGGTGGTGGTGTCTTTTTTCGTTTTATTTTTCTCAAACACTTTCAAAGATGTTGCGTCTACGTTCACGACAATTGATACATCCTCCACGCCGATAATCGTTTCAAGGATTTCTTTCAGCTGGTTTTCATAGTCTCTTTCATAATCATCGATCGTGTTTTTGGCGCTGCTGTCTTTCGATGCCTTAAAAACGGGTGCGCTTTTTTGCCCGCTTTTGTCTTCCGTTCGGCCGGACATGACGGTCTGCGCCGCTTGGTCCTTCCCGGTTTTCTCCGGTGAAGAGAACAGCTGGCTCACCAGCATAAAAGATACCCCGAGCACAAACACGAACAGAAAATAATGATATTTTGTCAGTTTTGGTTTTTCTCCGTCTTTCGCCTGTCCGATCATCAGCTGTTTTTTGAGTATGGTCCATAGTCCGTTTTTATTCATGGCCGTTTTTCTCCCCGCCTTCCATATAAACCGTAATTTTCTCACTGCCGATTTCCCATATATCCGCAAGTTTTTCTTTGATGTCTGCGGCCTCTTTTTTTTCGGCTGCGCCTTCCGGTTCGTATTTGCGGTCTGTGCGGATGTCGATCGGTGCGACGGTTTGCACGGTTTTTTCAGAAGATGGGGCCATATACACGCTGATCGTTCTTACATCTTCTTCTGAACGAACCTGTTCTTCCGCTGTAAGGCGGATGTCGTCTATTTTGTATTCGTCATGACTGAACATCTCCTCCGCTTTCTTTTTTAGTTGGACAGCCATTTCTTCTAAAACATATGCGCGGTTTGATGCTTGTATTTCTTTTTTTTCTGATTTGATTTGATTTTTTATATCAGCGGATTGAGATTGCTCTTGTTTTGTCAAATAATCGAAGATGATTTCCGGGTCTGTTTTGAAAAGTTTGAAGATCGGGTTGAGCATGACAATGATTAACAGCAGGCTGACAACCATCTTGGCGTATTTTTGCATACTGGAGCTGGGCAGCAGCATGTCGATGACGATGGCGAATAAGATAAATAAAATAATGCTTGTCAGCCATTCTGTTAAAAAGCTCATATCCAATGGGCCTCCTTTATTTCATCATCATGGTGAGGTTGCCTGCTGTAATAATGACTGTAATACTTAGGAAAAACATGAGAGAGACGATGGCGAGCGCCGCGAAAATATACAGCACGCTTCTGCTGATGACGCCGAGGCACGTAATGACGGGCCCGCCTCCGAGCGGCTGCAGAATAGCGGCCGCGAGCTTATAAATAAAAGCGAGCGAGAGCACTTTAATCGCCGGAAACGCGGAGATGCAGATCAAAATTCCGACTCCTAGGATTCCCACGGTGTTTTTTAATAGGAGCGAGGCGCTGATGACCGTATCCGTCGCATCCGTAAACATCCGGCCGAGCACGGGAATAAAATTGCCTGTGATAAATTTTGCAGTCCTGAGCGTAATCCCGTCCGTCACGGCAGCCGAAGCCCCCTGTACGGAGATGACGCCGAGAAACACGGTGAGGAATACAGCAAGCGCGCCGATCGCGATATTTCTGAGCAGATTGGCAAGCTGCGTGACTTTATATTGATCCGTCATCGTGCTGACGATGCTTAAAATCGCTGACAGGAAGATAAGCGGCATGACAATGTTTTGAATGAGAAGGCCGCTCGTATTCATCAGAAATAATATAACGGGGTGAAAAAAAGCTGCGGAGACGGCTCCCCCGGAAGACGCCAAAAGCGCGAGTAAAAGCGGGATGAGCGCGAGAATGAAACTTGTCATCGTCTGGATCGCTTCACTGGCATAATTGACGGCAACATGAAAGCTGTTTAAAGCGAGAATAATCAGCACCATGTAGACGATTGCATAAGCCACTTTGCTGACGGTGCTCTGCTGGAACGCATTTTGCAAAAGCTGCAGAATGACACAAAAAATGGTGAGAAGAATCAAAGTTCCCAGGAGCTTTCCGTTTGCGAGCACTTCATGAAACAAGTATGAAAATAAAGCCTTCAGCCATGCCTCCGGCGAGAACGTTTTTTCTCCGTTAATAAAGTCGATGATGCTTCCCTTTTGGCTTTCAGGCAGAAGACCGCCGTATTCTGTCATGATGTCGTCCCAAAACTTTCCGATGCCTTCTGTTTTCAGCGCTTCGGCCTGCTTTTTGGCCACTTCATCAGCGGATTCTTGGTGAACTGCGGTTTCCTGCGACGCACCGTCTGTTCCGGCAGCTTGTACACATTCAGTCTGAAAAAATAAGAGGATGAACAAAAAAGCCCCCACCCACCGAAAGCGCTTCATTTTTTGTGCCCCCCTTTCCATTTTATTTATGATCAAGAAGGAATAAGTCCGAGAATCGTTTCAATAATGACGGTGAGTATCGGCACGGCCATTACCAGTATCAAAATTTTTCCGGCCAGCTCTATTTTCGAAGCAATCGCTCCCTGGCCCGCATCCTTTGTCAGCTGCGCACCGAATTCAGCGATGTAGGCGATGCCGATAATTTTTAAAATGGTTTCCACATAGACCATATTGACATTTGCATTGACGGCTATTTTTTCTATCATTCTGATAATGTCGTAAATCTGATCGATGAGATAGAGAAAGATCACGCAGCCGCTGAAGACGACAATCATAAACGCGAAAGTCGGTTTCTGTTCTTTTACGATCAGGGAGAGAAATGTGGCGATCAGGCCTAAACCTACAATTTGAACAATCTCAATCTGTAAGCCCCCCTATCCTTGGAATAGAAACACAGCTTTGATCTTTTTGAACAGGTCATCGACAATCGTCGCCACCATAAATAAAATATAGATAAAGCCAAGCAGCGTCACCCATTGGGCGTATTCTTTTTTTCCCATTTGGTCAAGTATGGTGTGCAGAAACGCAACCACGATACCGACTCCGGCGATTTGAAAAATGACATTTACGTCGACTCCCATTTTATGTTTGCTCCCCTCATGTTTACATCAATAGAAGAATGAGTAACAGTCCGGCTAAAAATCCTAAGCTTTTCACCATTTTTTCATTTTTCGCCTGCGCCCGTCCGGCATCCGCTTCCGCCGCTTCCAAATGTGTAAGCGCAAGCTTGATATGTTTCTGCTGAGAAACACGGTCATGGAGCCCGAGCGTCTCTCCGAATTGCTTCAGCACATCGTATTCGCTTTTTTTCATCGCCATGGAAGACCAGTTATGTTTCAAGCTCTGTTCCCAAGCCGTTTTGGCGGAATCGCTTCCCTGCTCAAGCCTTCTGCTGAAAGCTAGAAACAATAACGATAAAGGTTTGGAAAGCTGTGCGGCAATTTGTCCCGAAGCTATGTGCAGCGGCGTATGCCCGAACATGATTTCCGCTTCAAGCGATTGCAGCGCCGCGCGCAGCTGGCGGATCTGCCTCGGCCTTTCAATATACATTTTGGCGATCTCAAATCCCGTCCATGTCGTCGCCGTCAGAATGAACACGGCACCCAAAAGCTTCAGCATGTCATCACGCTTTCAGCATGCGGAACCGGTTCTCCGTCCTTTCCGTACATCCTGCTGATCGTTCCCGGACCGCGGCGTCTTGACAGTTCAACATACCGGTCAAACACGTTTTCCTCCCAAAGCATTTTCAGCGACGGCCTCTTGACCAAGTCTTTCATATTCCATCCGTGCGCAGAGACGATAACGGATACGCCCGCATGGAGCGCCTCCATCAGCGCTTGTGAGTCTTCCATTCTCCCAATTTCATCCACAATTATGACATCAGGGCTCATAGAGCGGATCATCATCATCAGCCCTTCCGCCTTCGGACAGGCATCAAGGACATCGACTCTGCGGCCGAAACTGTGCTGGGGAATGCCCCGCAGGCAGCCGGCAATTTCCGACCGTTCATCTACGATACCTGTCTTTTTTGCCGGGATGCGTTTTGATCCGGTGCTGGAAAGCCGGGCCAAATCACGAAGCAAGGTCGTTTTCCCCGTTTGCGGAGGACCGATGATCAGCGTGTTCAGCCAGTTTTCTTTCCATAAGAAAGGAATGAGCGGTTCTGCGATCCCCAGCTTCTCCCGGGCGATTCGGATATTAAAAGAAGTAATATCCCGGAGTCCTTTGACGGCTCCGTTTTCGACGATGACTCTTCCGGCCAGCCCCACACGGTGGCCTCCTCTGATTGTGATGTATCCTTTTTTCAGCTCTTCTTCCAGCGTGTACATACTGTAATTGCTGAGCCGGCTGAGGATCAGCTGTGCGTCGCCGGCCGTACACACATATGACAAATACAAAGGTTGTCCTTTTTGGATCAGTTCAACCGGCCTGTCGACCCGGATTCTGATTTCTTCTGTATCCCGCCTCGCTTCTTCGGGCACGGCGGAGATGGCATCTCTCAATAATTCAGGGAGAACCTCTGTAATTTCATTCAATAGAGTCTCCTCCTTTTTACCGATTGGCTTCTTTAAAATGTATGATCCGGGACAGACTTTATGACACCCCGGCCCTCTATTTATGCACACCGGCCAAAATCAGCACCACCCCCGCAAAAATCAATATTAATTTTGCATATGAGAGCTGTCCGGCAATCTGATAAATGCCGATCGTCATTGTGATGATAAAGATCAGAGGGCCGACGATTGCCAAAATACTATTCACCACAACCGCTTTTCTGATGTCGTTTGTCAAAAGCATGATAATAGCGGCCGATAATTCAATGAGCGAGGACAAAACTCGTAAACCGGCCATCGTTAAAACAGTAGAATTGATTGAACCGAACAAAAATTTCATTGCAATCCCCCAACTTCAAGCATTTTGTTACACTATATGCTCTAGCTGACGGAAGTAGTCTCACTATTTTCATATAGAAGAAAGATTCTGAGGCAGAACGCAAAAAAAGCCTGCCCCGTAAAAGGAGCAGACTCCGAATTTCTTTAACTACGCTCTTGACACGTAAGAACCGTCTGATGTATTTACAACCAGCGTATCGCCTTCGTTCACGAAGAACGGTACGTTTACGACAAGGCCTGTTTCCGTTTTGGCAGGTTTCGTGCCGCCTGACGCCGTGTCGCCTTTAATTCCCGGCTCTGTTTCAACAACTTTCAGTTCAACTGTGTTCGGCAGTTCAATACCGAGCGTTTCAGACTGATACATCATGATATGCACAGACATATTTTCCAGAAGGTATTTCAATTCTTCTTCGATTTGGTTTTCGTTCAATTCAAGCTGTTCATATGAGCTTGTATCCATGAACACGTGCTGATCGCCGTTGGCATAAAGATACTGCATCGTTTTTGTTTCGATTTGAGCTTTCGCGACTTTTTCACCTGCACGGAATGTTTTCTCCTGAATAGCGCCCGTGCGCAGGTTACGCAATTTAGAACGGACAAATGCCGCTCCTTTTCCCGGTTTTACGTGCTGAAAGTCAACGACGCGCCAAATGCCGCCGTCTACTTCAATCGTTAGTCCTGTACGAAAATCGTTAACTGAAATCATGTTTGATGTCCTCCTATATTCCGATCACAAAATAATTAATTCTTTAGGGGAATGCGTAATTGTCCGGTTGCCGTCCTCAGTGATGATGATATCATCTTCGATTCTTGCGCCCCCAACATCCGGTATGTATATGCCCGGCTCAACCGTTACCGCCATGCCCGGCTCAAGAACGGCCGATGACCTGAAAGACAGCCCCGGTGATTCATGGACTTCCATTCCGAACCCGTGTCCTGTCGAATGGCCGAAATACTGTCCGTAGCCTTTTGCGGTGATATGATCCCTCGTCAGGGCATCCGCTTCTTTTCCCGTCATGCCGGGTTTTATATGCAGGACACCAAGCGCTTGGGCATCGTATACGACCTGATAAATCTTTTTCAGTTTATCACTTGGCTCTCCGACCGCGACGGTGCGTGTGATATCAGAACAATAGCCTTTATAATAAGCGCCGAAATCAAGCATGACCAAGTCTCCCTTTTCAATCAATTTGCCGCTTGCCACTCCGTGGGGAAGGCTGGATCTGACTCCCGAGGCGACGATCATATCAAAGGAAGAGCCGTCTGCTCCTTGACGTCTCATATAAAATTCGAGCTCGTTTGCAACTGAAATCTCTGAGATGCCCGGTTTGATAAACGTCAGAATATGTTCAAACGCATCATCCGCAATCTTCGCAGCTTCCTCTAATATCTTAATCTCTTCACTTGACTTAATCAAGCGCAACTTTTCAACGGAATCCGCGACGGGAACCATCTCCGCTTCCTGCAGCACCGCTTGGTAGGATGCATATGTTCCGTACGTCATGCTGTTTTGCTCGAAGCCGAGTTTTTTAACGCCGTACTCAAGAATCGTATCCGCAGCCGTTTGGATTAAGCTACCGCCGTGCTCGATAATGTCAAAACCCTTCACTTGCGTCTTCGCCTGCTCGGTGTAACGGAAATCCGTGATAAATGCCGCACGTTCTTTCGATATGACCGCAAGGCCTGACGAACCCGTAAATCCCGTCATATACTGCAGATTGGCGGAGCTTGTCACCAACATTCCGTCTATATCCAGCTGACCGAAAAGATTTCGCAATTTCTCCAGTTTCATTCCCTTTCTCCTCCTCGCCGATTCTTGACTGCCGCCTGACAACGCGGGAGCATCCCCGCCCGGTTTTCAGCACAAAAAATGTTCACTTCTCGTGAACATTTTACCATACCGGACAGGGATTATACACTTATTCACTTGTTGCCGAGCGCCCTTGCAAGCTTGTCTGACGTAAGTTCATTGTAGTTGAAGGAAATTGAGTAGCCGACAAACAAACCGTACAGAATGTAAAGGCAAAGCGTCGTCACGATTGTATCTGATTTCAATTCAGTGACGGATTTCACATCTTCGAAAATCGGATTGAATAAGAAAAAAACCGCACACCATAAAATGACGCCGTACACCATCCCCGGCCACATGGTTTTAAAACGCTTCAGGCAGACGAAATAAATAAACGCCCCGGCAATTGAAATGAATCCGATGACAACGATGCTGACCATCGTGCCTAGCCATTGTTTTTTCCATTCTCCGATCATAAACGGCTGAAGAATCATGTTGGGGCTGATCTCTGAAAAATGAAAGACATACCCGAGATAGCCGATCAAACTCCAAAATACACCGCCGGCAAATCCGATACCGCAAATTCTGCCGGTAAATGAAACAGGCTGCTGATTATCATCCTGCTTCTTTTTTTCTTCCTGTTCTGAATGTTTTTCGCTTGTCATCATGGCACCTCCAGTCATAGACTGCCCAAAAATTAAAAAGTCATAAAAAGCTGCGCCATATTTTCATTCAATGAGTAAAATCTAAAGAAACGGGGTATACTGCATGTAGAAAAAGCATTGATTTTCCGGCTGTCTAACTAGAGGTTTACCGCGGTTTCCTGTACAATAGAGTGAAAGGAAATGGTTAGTAAATCCTAAGAAAACAGGCAGGTTGATAAACAATGTCCAAACAAAAAACGCCCCCTGCATACGGCGGGCAGGCTGTCGTTGAAGGGGTCATGTTCGGCGGCAGAAAAAATTATGTTACCGCCATCCGCAGGAATGACGGAAGCATTGATTTTTTCAAGCTTCCGAGAGTGCCGAACGCCAAGCTTTCGGCTTTAAAAAAGATTCCTTTTTTGCGGGGAATCGTCGCCATCATTGAGGCGAGCGCCAACGGCACAAAGCATTTAAACTTTTCCAGCGAACGTTACGGGCTTGATCCTCAGGATGACGCCAAGCTGGAGCAGGAAGATAAGAAGGGTTCCGGCTTATCGATGTTTTTCAGCCTGGCGGTGATCGGCGTTCTGTCGTTTTTGTTCAGCAAATTCGTTTTTACGCTCGTCCCGGTCTTCTTAGCGGAGCTTGTAAGGCCCGTATTTTCCTCAGACGCCGCGCAGATCGGAATCGAAAGTCTGTTTAAGCTGATTCTGCTTCTCGGCTACATTTATTTTTTATCAATGACGCCGTTAATTAAAAGAGTGTTTCAATATCATGGAGCCGAACATAAGGTCATAAACTGTTATGAACAGAATTTGCCAATTACAACAGAAAATGTTCAGAAACAGTCACGGCTTCATTACCGTTGCGGTTCAAGCTTTATTTTATTTACGATCATTGTCGGCATGTTCGTCTATTTACTCGTTCCGACAGATCCGCTTTGGCTGCGGATTTTAGACAGGATTGCGCTTATACCGGTCGTTCTCGGCATCTCCTTTGAAGTGCTCCAGCTGACGAACAGAGTGCGGAATATCCCCGTTTTGAAAGTGCTCGGTTACCCCGGCCTGTGGCTGCAGCTTTTGACGACAAAGGAACCGGCGGATGATCAGGTCGAGGTTGCCATAGAAAGCTTTAACGAGCTTCTCAGACTGGAAGACATTTCAGAACAGAGCGAAAAGCCGTCTCACAACGTAATCTGAACCGTTACCGTTATTATTTTGGAGGTGGGCAGTTATGAATCATCGTGTACAACCTTTTTTTGCTGTATTGATAGCGCTTGGCGCATTCGGTTTCATTTATGCGGCGGTAACCAACCCCGGGCAGATGATTTCAAGAGCGATCACCGTTATTATCGCAGGCGTTATTATTTATTTTATCGTGAGGACGGTCCTGAACCGCCGCACCGGCCGTGACGGAACCGCTTTCAAAAAAGCGGCCAGACAATCGCGGCTCCGAATGAAGGAGCAAAAAGCGAAGCACCGCGCCGGACACAGAGGCCGGGTCAGCCATTTGCGGAGCGTGCCGAGCAGCAGCAGACCGAAGCCGATGATTCTTAAGAAAAAAAGCCAGACCCAGCTTACCGTCATAGAAGGCAAAAAGAATAAAAAGAAAAACAGAGCGCTTTTTTAATAGCTCCATTGCTTCAAAAATTGCTCTGTTCTGCTTTTTCCTAGCTCAATGAGAGCTAGTTTTTTTTGCGGTGTGAGATGAAACTCCGTCGCCATCACATGTTCCACCGGAATAAAAATAATATTCTGTTCGTACTTTGTCGCGATATGCCTGGCATCATGAGCGTCTTTCATCGTTTCAAACAAAGCCCCGAACAGCTCAAAAGCGTTGCGGATTGATTTTTTCGGGCGCTCTTTTTCGTTGGGCGAAAGCGAAATTCCGATGACCGGCCGTTTGCGTTCTTTTGAATACAGCCAAATCGGGAAATTGCTTAACACACCGCCGTCAACGACCGTTGAGGTGCCTTTTTCGGTCTTCAGTTTTATCGGTTCAAAAAAATAAGGAATGCTGCAGCTCATTCTGACGGCTCTGGCAACCGGGAACATCTCCGGATTTAATCCGTAGCGGGGAAGATCGTCAGGAAGCACGATCATCGTTCCGTTCGTCAGATCTGAAGCGATGAGACGGAGCGAGCCTTTTTTCAAATCGCCGAACGCGATGATGCCCTTCGCTTTTAATTTATCCGCAATCCATTTTTCCAGCATATCGCCTCTGTATAGTCCGAGGCGCCAATATATCGACACCCACTGCAGGATTTTCAGCGGGAGGAATGAGCATCTCTGATCAAGCAATTGCCTTCCGTCCACCTCATCTATGATGGAATGAACCTCTCTGCTCGTATAGCCCGCAGCGATAAATGCGGCAATAATCGCGCCGGCGCTTGTTCCGGCGAGCCTTTCAAAGCGAAAGCCCTTTTCTTCCAGCGCTTCATAAGCGCCGGCAAGCGCCACCCCTTTTATCCCCCCTCCCGAAAATACGCCGTCAATCTGCATAGCGCGCCCTCTCCCTTCCATCTCAAGGTGTATTATTATTTTAAGAAACGGCTGGGCGAAATAGACCAAAGAATGAAGACATTAAAAAAAGGGCGCCCCATTTCGGGCTGCCCTTTATTCACCGGGATTTTCGGTTTTTTTCTGTACGGATTTCAATTCTTTTTTCCGGCTTTCGTCATCTTCAAAATACTGAACGAGGTCGCCGATGCGGTCAATGCTGTTCCAGCTCAGATGATGTTCGATTCCTTCAACATCATTGTAAATCTTCTCTTCATCAACACCAATGATTCTTAAAAACTGCTCAAGCAATTCGTGTCTGTATACGAGCCGTTTGCCGATCTTTTTGCCTTTTGACGTCAATACGAGCCCGCGATATTTTTCATAAATCAAATACTCGTCTTTATCTAGTTTTTGAACCATTTTCGTTACAGAGGAGGGGTGGACTGCCAAAGCTTCCGCGATATCAGAAACCCGTGCATATCCTTTTTCTTCTATCAGCATATAAATCTGTTCAATATAATCTTCCATACTTGGTGTTGTCATAAGTAACCCTCCCAAAAAGCACCTTAACTTTATAAACCATTACAAGTTTACACTAACGGTCATGAAAAAACAAGGATGCTTCCGGTCTGTCAAGCCTTATCAGCGCTTATAATTCCATTCATCAGACGCGTATTTCGTCTCAGCCAGCTCATTGACAAATGCAAGCTCTTCAGACGTGAGTGTGTAAGGCTCAAGATGAATGTTCAGCCCTTCCTCAAAACCGGCTTTAAAAGCGATTCTGGCCTCATCCATCGTTACCCGTTTCGGCGCTAAGGCGTTGATGGCTACCGCTTTGTTTTTGAAATTCCGCTGCATGCGCTCACGGACTCTGTCGCTCGGATATAAAAACAGATCAAACAGTTTATCCTCATCAATGTCAAGCAGGATGGAACCGTGCTGAAGAATGACGCCTTTTTGGCGTGTCTGTGCGCTTCCGGCAACTTTCCGTCCTTCGACGACCAGTTCATACCACGAAGGCGCATCAAAGCAGACGGACGAGCGCGGATTTTTCAAGCTTTCTTTTTCTTTCTCCGTTCGCGGAATCGCAAAGCAGGCATCAAGTCCAAGGTTTCTGAATCCCTGCAGAATACCTTCTGAAATCACCCGGTACGCCTCTGTCACCGTGGCCGGCATTTCCGGGTGATCCTCTGAAACGATTACGCTGTATGTCAATTCTTTATCATGCAGAACACCCCGTCCGCCTGTCGGTCTTCTGACAAACCCGAGGCCGTGTTTATGTACTGCGTCAAAGTTAATTTCCTTCTTAATATTTTGAAAATACCCGACAGACAAAGTTGCCGGATTCCAGCCGTAAAATCGGATCACCGGAGGAATTTTCTTTTGGCTGTGCCAATATAAAAGCGCTTCATCCAGCGCCATGTTAAATGCCGGGCTTTCATTCCCTGAGTCAATAAACCGCCATGTTTCTTTTTCCATATACTGAACCCTTCTTTATCGTTTTAATAAAATCAGTTTAACAAACTGCCTTGAAAATGAAAAATATTTCGTTTCATTAAGGATGACAATCGCTTCATGCTTTACTATAATAGTATTTGTCCCAAAACGTCCGGTAAGCCTTGTTTTCAGGAAGCAGGGTTTTGATTTTATAAGCTAAAGGAGTAGAATCGCATTGTCTAATATGATTGCTTTAATTATTGTTGCGGCGTTTATCGTTTATATGATCGTGTCGTATTTTTACCAGCAGCGTTTAATGAAAACACTTACGGAAGAGGAATTCCGCGCGGGCTACAGAAAAGCGCAGCTGATTGACGTCCGTGAACCGAATGAATTTGAAGGCGGCCATATTCTCGGCGCGCGCAACATTCCGCTGTCACAGCTGAAACAGCGCAAAAGTGAAATCCGTCCTGATAAACCCGTTTATCTGTACTGCCAAAACAATGTCCGCAGCGGACGCGCGGCACAGACGCTCCGCAAACACGGCTGCAAAGATATTTACAACCTGAAAGGCGGATTTAAAAAATGGGGCGGAAAAATTAAAGCAAAAAACTAATCATGAAAAAAGAGCTGTCCGTTTTATACGGAAGCTCTTTTTTTATACCGTGTCAGCGGCTGACGTCAGGTGTACGTTCGTATTTTAAAACCGGCTTTCTTGCCGCCTTGGTTTCATCCATTCTTTTGACAACTGTTGTATGCGGCGCCTCCTGAACGATTTCAGGCGATTCCTCCGCTTCCCGCGCAATTTGAATCATGGCATCTATAAACGCATCAAGCGTTTCCTTCGATTCCGTTTCCGTCGGTTCGATCATGATGCTTTCTTCAACATTGAGAGGAAAATACACAGTCGGCGGATGATAGCCGAAATCCAAAAGCCGTTTGGCAATATCAAGCGTTCTTACGCCGAGCTTTTTCTGCCTTCTTCCCGATAACACAAATTCATGCTTGCAATGACGGTCAAACGGGAGATCATAATAAGGCGCGAGTCTTCTCATCATATAATTTGCATTTAAAACCGCGTTTTCGGTCACAGCTTTTAAGCCGTCAGGCCCCATGGAACGGATATACGTGTAGGCTCTGACATTAATGCCGAAGTTGCCGTAATAAGGTTTTACGCGCCCGATCGACTGCGGCCGGTCATAGTCAAAAGTCAAACGGCCCTCTTTTTTCGTGAGAACGGGTTTCGGCAGATACGGAATGAATTCTTTTTTCACTCCGACCGGCCCTGAGCCCGGTCCTCCCCCGCCGTGCGGCCCGGTAAATGTTTTATGCAGATTAAGGTGAACGACGTCAAATCCCATATCTCCCGGTCTTGCTTTACTTAAAACGGCATTTAAATTCGCTCCGTCATAATAAAGCTTTCCGCCGGCCTGATGGACGATTTCAGCCATTTCCGTAATGTTTTCTTCAAATAACCCAAGGGTGTTCGGATTCGTCAGCATCAGCGCCGCTGTTTCTTCGTTTACCGCTCTTTTCAAATCTTCAATGTCAACCAGCCCGTGCTCATTTGACTTAACGGTAATCGTTTCAAAACCGGCGACCGTGGCGGATGCCGGATTCGTACCGTGGGCTGAATCAGGGACAATCACCTTCGTCCGTCCGAAGTCTCCCCGCGCTTCGTGGTAGGCGCGGATCATCATCAGGCCGGTCCATTCGCCGTGAGCGCCCGCCGCAGGCTGCAGCGTCACCTCGTCCATGCCCGTAATCTCCTCCAAGTGTCCGCTTAAATCGTATAAAAGCTCAAGCGCCCCCTGAACTGTGTCCTCGTCCTGAAGCGGATGAATAGCGGAAAAACCTGCAAACCGGGCAATTTTTTCATTTAATTTCGGATTGTATTTCATCGTACAGGAGCCGAGCGGATAAAAGCCTGAATCAACTCCGTGGTTTCTCTTAGAAAGAGCGGTATAATGCCGCATAATATCAAGCTCTGATACTTCCGGCAGCTTTGCGTCTTCATCGCGGATATAGTCACCGGGAAGAAGGCTTTCAAGCTCTGTTTCCGGCACATCAAGCTCCGGAAGGCTGTAACCGACACGCCCTTCGCGGGACATTTCAAAAATAAGCGCCTGATCTTGATTATTCATGTTGATCCCCCAATCCCGCAATAAGCGAATCGATCTCTTCTTTCGTTCTCAGCTCTGTGACGGCAATCAGCATATGCTGATCCAGTTCCGGATACGCAAGACCTAAGTCATATCCGCCGATGATGCCGTCTTGCAGGAGCCGCCGGTTTGCTTCCTTGACGGGAAGATTCAGCCTGACGGCAAATTCATTAAATATCGGGCCGTCAAATGCTACGTGCAAGCCGGCTTTTTCCGCTTGGCGTCTCGCGTAATCAGCTTTCAATATATTTTGGCGGGCCATGTCTTTGACGCCGTTTTTTCCGAGCGCCGTCATCGCGACTGAAGCCGCTAAAGCATTCAGCGCCTGATTTGAACAAATATTAGACGTGGCTTTGTCTCTTCTGATATGCTGCTCGCGCGCCTGAAGAGTGAGAACAAAACCTCTTCGACCGTTTTCATCCTCCGTTTGGCCGACAAGCCGGCCCGGCACCTTTCTCATCAGTTTTTTCGTTACTGCAAAATAGCCGCAGTGCGGGCCGCCGAACGCCGCAGGTATGCCGAAAGGCTGCGCGTCCCCGACGACAATATCAGCTCCGTATGCCCCGGGCGGTGTCAAAATACCGAGCGCGAGCGGGTTTGAAGAAACAATCAGCTGGCTGTTTCCTTTATGTGCGAGCGGCTCAATGTCCTTTAACGGCTCGATTTGTCCGAAGAAGTTCGGATACTGAACGATCACGGCGGCCGTCTCATCACAAACGGCATGTTCCAATGCTTCAAGATCTGTGACGCCGTTTTTCGCGGGCACCTCTACAACCTCAATATATTGGCCCTTTGCGTATGTTTTCAAAACATCCCGTGATTCCGGATGAACGGCTGCGGAAATGACGATTTTTTTCTTTTTCGTATGTCCCGACGCAAGCATCGCCGCTTCCGCAAGCGCCGTTCCCCCGTCGTACATAGAGGAGTTTGCGATATCCATTCCCGTTAATTCACAGATCATCGTTTGAAATTCAAAAATCGCCTGCAGCTCCCCTTGTGAAATTTCAGGCTGGTAAGGCGTATATGCCGTGTAAAACTCTGATCGGGAAATCACATGATCGACGATAACCGGCTGGTAGTGATCGTACACTCCTGCGCCCAGAAAAGATGCATATGTAACAGCGTCTTTATTTTTCGCCGCAAGCTTTGTCAGCTCTCTCGTCAGCTCCGTTTCAGATTTTGCTTGTTTAATTTGGTAGTCTTTTTGAAACCTCACATCTTCCGGAATATCAGCAAACAGTTCATCAATTGTTTCTGCGCCGATGGCTTTCAGCATTTCTTTTTTATCCTGTTCTGTCGCGGGCAAATATCGATGCTTCATATGACTCTCCTTTTTCAGCTCTGTTTTGGACGTTTATAAAACGGTGTGCGGACAATCTTCGCTTTTACCGTTTTTTTACGGATTTCCACTTCTACTTCCGTTCCGACTTCACTGAATTCCGTTTTGATTAAGGCAAGGCCGATATTTTTCTTTAAAGTCGGAGATTGCGTGCCTGTCGTGACTTCCCCGATCGGAACACCGTCTTTTTTCACGGCGTACCCGTGTCTCGGAATCCCTTTTTCAATCATCTCAAGTCCGACCAGCTTTCGCGGGGCTCCTTTTTCTTTCTGTTCACGCAATACAGATTTCCCGAAAAAATCGGAATCTTTCTTGTGTTTCACGGCAAATCCGATTCCGGCTTCAATCGGTGTAATATCTTTCGTCAATTCCTGACCGTATAAAGCAAGCTTCGCTTCAAATCTCAGCGTATCACGGGCGCCGAGGCCGCACGGAACGAGGCCTTCATGCTCTCCCGCTGCAAGTATCTCCTTAAATAGATGAACCGCATCTTCATTGCGGCAATATAACTCAAACCCGTCTTCACCGGTATAGCCCGTTCTTGAAAGCAGGACTTGGCATCCGGCAACGTCCGCCTCGTCAATAAATGTAAACGGCTTTAAGGAGGACAAATCACATTCAGTCAGCTTCGCAAGAACCGTCTGGGCATTCGGCCCCTGAACGGCAAGCAGTGAAATCCCGTCAGACTGATTCGTCAGCGTGACGTCGCCTTCCGCATGTTCCGTCAGCCAGGCGACGTCTTTTTCAATATTAGACGCGTTTATCACGAGCAGATAGCAGCTCTCGCTTTTCTGATAGATCAGCAAATCATCGACCGTACCGCCGTCAGGATAACACATGGCGGTATAAAGCGCGTTTCCCGGCTTTAAATCGGCAACGTCATTTGTCATCATTTTTTGCAGAAAAGACAGGGCGTCTTTACCGGATACTTCAACTTCCCCCATATGAGACACATCAAACAGTCCCGCTTTTGTGCGGACGGCTTCATGCTCCTCTTTAATAGAAGAAAATTGAACCGGCAGCTCCCATCCTCCAAAATCAATCGTTTTTCCGCTGTATTCTTTATACACGTCATAAAGCGGTGTTCGTTTCAGCATCATCTTCCCCCTTCAGTCATTGGCGCATTGTAAAAACATATAAAAAAGGACAGAGAAACACCTCATGAAAATGAAGGTTTCTCTGTCCCGGCACCTGAAAGTTTACTTTATGAACATATCATAAAGACGTCCCCTTTGGTGGCCTGCTTCTTCTAAGTGCAGACACTCTCCAGAGTTGCGTCGAGCAAGAGTTCTTTTGCCTGAGAGATTCACTCCGCAGTTTGCTCCTTCGGCGCCCGGACGCCCATCTTTCGTCCGAGTCTCTCCCCTTGCTGTCATTCGCTCATATTTACCAATTTTATGGACATACTAAAGCAATATCTTTTAGTGAAATCATTACTTATATCCTACCACCCTCATTTACGTCCGGCAACAAAAATTATGATAAATCAGTTTTTTAAAAGAAAGGCGGTTTTGTTACATATGACAGCAGAGATCATATTTGATGCAAACTGGCCGGGAGAGTTTTCTGAGCGGCTGAAAACGGACGGTCCCTGGTCAAATTGGGAGATGTACAAACTGTCGGCTGAAGTCCAGCAGACCCTTGCCATTCCTGAATTCGAAGGGTTGAGGGCTCCTTTGTACCTTCCCGATTTCACTCCGCTTCCCCATCAGCTTGAGGTCGCGCAGAAAGTCGTTGAAAAAATGAACGGCAAGGCGATTTTGGCTGATGAAGTAGGGCTCGGAAAAACGGTGGAAGCGGGCCTGATTTTAAAAGAATATATGATTCGCGGGCTGGCCAAAAAAATCCTGATTCTTGTGCCGGCATCACTCGTTTCCCAGTGGGTGAAAGAGCTTCAGGAGAAGTTTTTAATACCCGCTGTTGAACAGAAGAAAAGCTATGTGTGGGAACAGTGCGATATCGTCGTTTCTTCTATTGATACGGCCAAACGCTCCCCTCACAAAGACATTGTCCTTTCTATTCCGTATGATCTCGTCATTATTGACGAGGCGCACAAGCTCAAAAACAGCAAAACGAAAAATTATGAATTTGCGAGAAGTCTTGTGAAGAAATACTGCCTGCTTCTGACGGCGACGCCGATTCAAAACCGGATCGAAGAAATCTTCAATTTAGTGTCACTGTTAAAGCCCGGCCATTTAGGAAACGAAAGCGGATTTCAAGAAACCTTCAATCAGAAGGACGGGATTGACGCTCATGAGCATTTGAAAGAACTCGTCAATAAGGTGATGATCCGCAACACGCGGAGCGACACCGGCCTTACATGGACGAAGCGCCACGTGGAAACAGTGCCGATCACCTTTTCACCGACGGAACAGGCGCTTTACGATGACATTGCCGCACTGAAAAACGGCACGGAAAAGCCCGCAAGCGCATTTTCCATTATGACGCTGCAAAGAGAGTGCTGTTCAAGCAGGGAAGCCGTGTATATGACGCTCAAAAAAATGCTTGACCAAAAAGACAAACAAGCGCCCGCATTCGATGAACAGACGATCGCTAATTTAATGGACCGCATCAATCAAGTCACGCAAAACTCAAAAGCGATTCAAGTTGTTGACTTGATCCAAAAGATTAATGACAAAGTCATTATTTTTACTGAATACAGGGCGACACAGATTTACCTGCAATGGTTCCTTCAGCAGAACGGCATAAGCTCCGTTCCGTTCAGAGGCGGATTTAAACGCGGAAAAAAAGACTGGATGAAGGATCTCTTCCGCGGCAAAGTGCAGGTGCTGATCGCTACAGAAGCAGGAGGCGAAGGGATCAACCTGCAATTCTGCAACCATATTATCAATTATGACCTCCCGTGGAACCCGATGCGGCTTGAACAAAGAATCGGAAGGATTCACAGACTCGGTCAGGAAAGAGATGTCCATATCTACAATATGGCGACAAAACATACGGTGGAAGAGCATATCTTAAAACTTCTGTATGACAAAATTCATTTATTTGAAAATGTCGTCGGAGAATTAGATGACATTTTAACAAAAATCAAAGTGAGCAATTTTGAAGACCATTTGCATGATATTTTATGCCATTCGCTGACAGAGGAGGAAATGAGAATCAAAATGGACAATCTCACCTCTTTTCTGTCGTACAGTACGGAAAAGCCCGCCACAAAAAAAGGCTCTTAAAAAGGAGGAAGCGCGACATGAGACAGCAGGAGGTTCACCAATTTTTACTGCGCTTTTTTGAAGCGAACCACTGCCCGATTACAGAACACGGGCCGGGTTTTATGACGGTTCAGTTGACGGTCGAGATGGACAAACAAATTATGAACCGCCCGTTTTATTGGCATTGGCGTGAAAAAACGGGCGGCGAACCGAACCCGATGAAGATTACGTTCATCACTGATAAAGAAACGGCTCCGGAGGATATGGACGGCGAGTTTATTTACTTTGGAGCCCCGCGCCTCTTTCAAATCTTTCAAGCAGTTAAACAAAATGGGAGATTTACAAGAATATATGAGAAAATTGTATCAGCCGGAGCCAGAGTGCCGCTTCAGCCCTGGCTTGGATTAAATGTAGTGATTTCATACCAATCCGACATGAAAAAAGACAGACTTTTGTCTTTAGGCCTGCATCTTGTTTCTGGAACAATTATAGAAGGGTTTCAGCAGAAGCTTGCACCGCTTCCGCTGACCTCGCAAATATCAGACTATTGCTTTACCATATCGCCGATGATTAAGCCGGAAAGCGGGATTAAAAGGATCGAGCATTACTTAAAAGACGCTGCCGCCAAAGAGCCGTCAGACTGGGCTGACAGCGCGATCGCCAGATGGAAAAAGGACCTCAGGCTTCTCGATCAGTTTTATGAGCAGACAGAAGAAAAACCTGAGGAATACCATTTGGAAAAACAAGCGCTGAAAGCCTTATATCAGCCGAAAATTCACATTCAGATTGAAAATGGCGGTTTATTTTTCCTGCAAAGTAATTTTTCTGGATAAGCGTTATCCATTCGACACCTTTCCCGTTTTTTCTGGAAATTCTATATTATAATAAAAGTATATAGAAAAAATTTCTGGCGTTTCGCATGCGATGAATCACTTCCAGACATGTAAAGATAAGGTCATGGGCGGATTGGCTGAAATACATAAACAAGTATTTTAGGAGGAGAAAATGCATGAAAAATGCAAAAATGGAATTTTCGCAATTAGATAAGGAATGGGTTGATCTGATATTAGAAGCCCAAAAAGCAAATATCAGCCTAGAAGAAATACGCAAATACCTGCTTTCGCATAAAAAGTCTTCTCAACATATCCAGGCAGCCAGAAGTCATACCGTAAATCCTTTCTGAATGTGCTATAATATCACAAGGAAGGTGATGACATTGATTGGCCAGCGTATTAAACAATACCGAAAAGAAAAAGGCTACTCACTATCAGAACTAGCTGAAAAAGCTGGGGTAGCGAAGTCTTATTTAAGCTCAATAGAACGAAATTTACAGACGAACCCCTCCATTCAATTTCTCGAAAAAGTCTCCGCTGTTCTGGACGTCTCGGTTCATACTTTACTTGATGAAAAACATGAAACCGAATACGATGGTCAATTAGATAGTGAATGGGAGAAATTAGTTCGCGATGCGATGACATCCGGGGTATCAAAAAAACAATTTCGTGAATTTTTAGATTATCAAAAATGGAGAAAAGCGCAAAAAGAGGAGTAGTGCCGCCATATGTGCACAACTCCTCTTTTAACTGTCCGACTTTCGGATTAGTTTTTATCCTCACTGTGAGCCTTTTCATTTTCCTTGACGTAACCGTCTTTATCCGTATGATCTTTCGTAATGGTCAAGCCGTTCCATTGCGTTGCTTCAAAAGAGAATTGAAGAGAAATCGCATTGCCTTGGAACTTGTTTTGCACACTTAATCCGTCCGCAGTTTTTGCGGTGTCATTTTTAAATTGGATTTCCATTCTCACCTGGTCATAATCAGCAGGCGTTTTCGGAACTCCGTCGTACTCAGGAGCTGTTTTGCCGTTAATGGTTGCCACATTGACTTTTCCGCTCTCACTCAGGAATTTCGGATCAATGTGCTTGCTGATCGCTTCGGCAGCTGCTTTATCCTGTTTTGTTGACATTAAGTATAAGTCTTTCAGGCTGGCCGCCTTTAAAATGATATTTTTAGGATAGCCGTTGCCCCCTTCTTTACCGACTGTCAGAACCGTAATTTCAAACTGGCTGAGGAAATCCTCCGCAGATTCATTTCCTTTCTTTGCTCCTTTAAAGTCAGTAAAATTCAAAGCCATCAGCACTTCTTTAATGGCAAGTGAACCGTTGTTTCTGAATTCAAAATCTTTCGTCAATTTATCACCTGGTTTTAAGTTTGACAAATTGACATTGGCTGATTGTTCTTTAGCCGATAAATCAAGTGTTCCTGACGCAAATGTAGCGTCCGTCGACTTCACATCATTAAATGCGGCCCATGTGCCTCCTCCTACTAATGCTAAACCGAGTGCGGCAGAGGCAACGCCCAAGCTTAATTTCTTTTTCATACCCATGTTTGTACTCCCCTTACTTTTTATTTTTTGTTATCAAATCCTGTCGCCAGGTTGCAACCGTATTCATGTGGAGATGGTTCCCTTTTTCGCATGTTCTTCCAGCGCTTTCGTTTTCCGCTCAATATCGCGGAGGGCGCTGACGATGACTGTTATTGAGTAAATCAAAAGCATGACGCCGGGAACGATTAACAGAATCGCCGTTCCGATCGGCTGGCTTGCCAAATGTATGACATATCCTGCATACGGAAGCTGATATCCCGTATACTGGGCCGCCACTTTTTCAGCTTGAACGGGTGCGGCATCCGGGGCGGCATTATGGTCCCCTTTTGTCTCAAACAGCAGGTTCCCGTCCTTTTTTGTGATCCCGATTATTCTGTGTGTGACGGCTGTTCCGTCATCTTGCGTAAAGGTGATCACATCCCCTTTTTTTAAGTCATTCACGTCAGAAATTTTCTTTACCGCTATGAGCGAACCCGTCTTAAATTCCGGGTCCATTGAACCCGACAGCACGGATTTCAGCGTATAGCCGAAGATGGCCGGCTCACCCCCGGAAGCCCGGGTCGAAATCACCGTTAACGTCAGCACAATAATCAGACTGAAGATGACGGCATACAAAATATTACTGATCAGTTTCAGCGTTTTTTTCATGTTCTTCCCCGCTTTCTTTTACCGGCTCAGCCGGCTCTTTCTCCGTTTTCTTTAGCTCGGAAACGGTTGCCTGTTCCCGGCATTTGACGAGTTTCATCGGTTTTGACCACTCAAATTTTTCTTCGTCCGCCGGATACCCTTCAGGCTTGTAAACCTTGAATGCGTATATGCCCGGCTGCAAAGACCGCTTTGACTCAATTTTATAAATCGTTTTGCTTTTTTTATCAGTAATAAGCCCTTTATCCACAACATTGCCGTTTCGTAAAGGCTGCTGCTGAGAAGCGATTTTATGGAGCTCCCATTTCCAGTCAGAAACAGTCCGCTCTTTTCCCTTATTCTCCAGCTCGGCATAGAGTTGAAGCGGCGCACACACGGTGCCTGACGTATCAGTTTGATTTGTTATATGTAAATCACTCTGATCCCAGCGTTCGTCATAACGGCAATCGTCATCCGTATATTGAAAATCTCCGCACGTTTGAACCGGGAGACTGAAGCTTTTCACATCATTGAAGGAGGAACTTGTATCACCTGTGAACTGAGCACATATCGTCACGGACAGGCAAAAAATGAACGAAAGCCGTAAAAATAGCATCATCCGCCATCTCACCTTGCCCTTTTTTTCCATTCGCAACCATCGGAACATGCCTTACCCCCTGTAAAACTGTTAATAAATATGACAACCGTTCTTTTTAAAGAACCGCATGAACAAAGTATAATCAAGGATTATCGTCTTGAAAAATGTCAAAATCGGTCAAATTGTTCGTTTTTAAGAATGGTATCTTTCAAAAACATCGTTTTGCTTCAAATTACACACCTTTTTGGAATTTTTTCTAATAAAACGTGAGAAAATAACGAGGTGACTAGAACAAAATGGAAAGTATATACAGCGAAAGGACGAAGAATGATGATCACACAAAGTCTGATTTGCCTTTCTCTTCTTGTTTTCGGGGTTTCAGGAACAGCTCAGGCGGAAACGGTGCCTTATTATGCTGTTCACCATAAATCAAAATGGGAAAAGTTAGCAGAAAAAGAAGCTAAAAAAAGGTATCCGCTCGCCCAAACATTATTTATTCAAAAGGTGTGGGATCGGAAAAGAACGGATGAAGCAGTCAAACAATACCACTTGACATTGCGGGATGGCGCAAAAGAATTTGGTGTGTTTGTTACGATTTCTTTTAATCCCTACAGCCAAAAGGTAAATAAAATTGCCGTCATTGAGGAATACCAATAAGGCCCTCCTGATACAGGAGGACCTTTCGTGTGATTCACTTTATTTTTTTCGTTGCATCCACAGCTTAAAACTGTACGGCAATATTCCGAACCAGTGCTGAGAAGCCGGCACTTTCTTTTCTTTCCGCACTTCTTTTCGCTCTCTCCGTTCCTGTTTCGGCGTATCGAAATATTTAACGAATTGCTCAGTCATATATTTTACATAATCATTTGTTTTCACGGCTCTCACCTCATAGTGCTGTCTTTACTATGAAGTGTTGTCCCGCCGCCTCTTTTTTATACTTCCGTCCATTGAATCAGCTGTTTCTTCTTCTGATCGAACAAAAGGTGAGCCTCGCGTCTCGTGCCTGACACTGTTTCGGCCTGAATTGTAACCTGAACCGTTTCCCGGCGATCACTCCCGGTGATGTGGAAGGAAACAGTTCCGTACGGAAAACGCTGTGTACCAGTTTGGACCTTTTGTCCCTGTGTCATATGGCGGCTTGACAGCAGCGCGCCGTTTTGGAGCAGATTCTCTCCGATCCAGTACTCCCCGGCCTCTTTCGCAAATGTTTTTCGGGTGATGAAATCAGATGAAGTATAGCTGATGACAAGTAAAACTGCGGCAGAAACAAACAGAATCGCGGGATATATAAAACCGTCAGATTTGTGCATTTAATCACCTTTTAAAGAGCTGTAAACCGGAATGACCGCCTGATTCTTTTTACCTGTAACGCTTGAGATCTCTAATAAGAGCAGGCCGTTTTTCACATCAGCCGTTAATGATGCCGTGTTTTGCAGGATCGGCACGTGGCCTTTTCCGTTTACTCTTTTCCTTATCATCTTATGATAAATTTCAAAACGCACTTCTTCGCCCCCTGTTTTCCGGCATGCTAACGCCAATCCGCCGTCCGCCGGCTTCACAGTCTCAGCCTGTTTACATTCGTTCATGATCTGCTGAACGGCAATTTGATGCTCCCGGCTGTCTAATCCGCCGTTATCGGTCCGGTTTGATAAAAACAGATGTAAAATCGGGCCCAGGGTTCCTGATAGGAAAAGACAGACTGCCAAGGAGAACAAAACATTAAGAAGCGTAAAGCCAGTCTGTTTTGAGAATGCTGAGGCACATTTCTTTTTCGCCGCGGTCAGCCGCACACACTTTGTAATACTCACCATCCTCCTTCCACTTCACACCGGGAGACGGCGGCTTTTTTCCGGTCATCATATAAGTGCTGATATGTTTCTGAAGAAGCTGGTACGCTTCCTGGCGATCTTCTATTTTCAGACCATCTGTCAGCATGCCCGTCCAGACCGGAATGATAGACGTCATAAGGAACAGCCAAATGGCCATTGCTGATAGTGTTTCAATAGTAGAGAACCCTTTATTTCCGTTTAGCATGGACATTTCCGCTCCCTAAGTAAACTGTGATCTCATAGGTGAACCCGGCGCTCTTCAATTGAATCTTTCCTCCCGAATTCGGATGGCCTTTTTCGTTAAATTCAAGGCTCTCCGGTAAAGTCACAAGTGTAATGTGAAGCGAATCAAAAGAACGCTCGACAATCCTTCCGGCTGACTGCAGTTTGTATTTATGCTCTTTTGGAAGAAAAGTGATTTTTGTTCTTTTATGTTCTGCGATAGCCGTTTCCTGCGCAAGCTGAATATCTTTTTGAAGCTGTTCTGTTTTTTGCCGCACGGCAAGGTGGGTGCAGACCGGCGGAACCGTCGTGAACAAAACCGTCAGCAGGACGGACGCCAGGCTTAACACAATCAGGCTTTCAAGAAGGGTAAACCCGTTTTCTGTCCGCCTGTTATTGTTCAACTGTAACTTCTCCGCCACTAATTAAGATCTGTTTACCATTCGGGCAGGCTGTATTCTTTTTGATATACCCCTCTGATTGTAAATCGTTCATATCCGGCATTTTACCTTCATGGTCGATTTCGTACGCCGTCACTTGGGCTTTCACCATATTCTGCAGTCCTTCACAGCCTTTATGCTGAATGCTTTGATTATGTTTTGTAACGTTAGGAATGGTGATTAAAAGCAGAATGGAAACGATAAATAAAACGATCAGCATTTCAATTAAAGTAAATCCATCTTGATTTTTCAGACGAAGCACTCCCTTACATTTGGTTCATCATCTGGTACATCGGCATCAGCATTGACATGTAGACAATTAAAATCATACCGGCCACAACACCGTAAATGACAGGCTGGAGAATGCCGGTATACTTCGCCGCGTTTTGTTCAAGACGCTCCATCATAAACTGGCTGTACGTATAAAGTTCGCGGTGAAGCAGGCCGTTTGCCTGTCCGTGGCTGACTGCAGCCGCAAGATCTTTTTCATAACACGGATGCCCGGAAAGAGCGGATTCTATGGTTTCTCCGGCTTTCAGACGTGTAATGAGCATCTCTGCTTCTTCACGATAAAAAGGCAGAAAAGATTGTTCTTTAAAAGCTGTTAAGCTGTCATAGATAGAAAGGCCTGATTTCAGAAGACTGCTGAGCTGTAAAGAGAAAAAGTAGCTGTTAAAAAGAACGGCCGCTTTTCCTAAGAGGGGTATTTTCACAACAATGAGCATTTTATCTTGCGGGGATTTTTTCTTACATAAGAACCAAACGTACAAAAACAAGCAGAAAGCGGCGGACAGCGCCAGTGCGCAGGCTTCATGAAAATGCCGAAAAAACGCAAAGATGAAAGCAGTCGCACCGGATGTATTCATATTCATTGATTGATAAATCCCAGAAAACTGCGGAATAATTAAACTTTGCAGGATATAAAACATGACACAGACGGAAGAAATTAAAAACATCGGATACCGGAGCATTTTTTTGATTTGATTCGTCTGCATGAGCTTTCTCTGTAATAATTCGCCGCTTTGTTTCATCGCCCCCGGCAATTCTCCGTGTTTCTCTGCGAAATAGCAGATAGAGACGGCTTCTTTATGAAAAGACAGTGCCTCAAGCACTTCGTAAAACGCATCACCTTCCCTCAGCCGGCGGATTCCGTCCGTCAGCTCTGCAAGCTGACGTTTATGCAGCTGGAGTTTCAGCAGTCTGAGCCCTTCAATCAGACTGTATCCTTTTTCCGTCATTTCACCGAGCCTTTTCAAAAAAGCCGCTTGATCCTTCAACGGCCAGGTTCGTTTAATCCGCTTCATGATACACCCACCGATCGTAATTGTCGGTTGTGACATAGCCGAGCGCGATTCCTTTTCTGATCAGCCTGCGGAGCGTCTGATATTGAAAATTGGCGTGCTCTCCCTTTGCTTCCCGAAAGCATTGGGTGAGGTTTTTCCCGTAGAGCAGTTCATAAATGCCCGCACGGCGTGTCTGCCTGTACATCCGGCAGTACACCGAACAGTTTTCCTCTTTGCAGAACGGACATGTTAAATCAACCAGACGCTGAGCGGCAATGGCAATGACGGTTTGTTCAATTTCTGTCATGTTCACCCCAAACTCCAACAGTCTGTATATGGCACCCTTAGCATCCCTTGTGTGCAGGCTTGAAAGAACGAGGTGTCCCGTCATGGCCGCGCGGACTGCGATTTCAGCCGTCTCGGCATCCCTGATTTCACCTAAGATGATCATATCGGGATCATGTCTTAAAATCGCTTTTAAACCGGCGGAATATGTGACTCCGGCTTTTTCATTCACCTGAACTTGCAACACATCCTCATCTCTTGTTTCTACGGGGTCTTCAAGCGTGACAATCCGCCGGTTGAAATGCCTTTTTGCATAGTTGACAAGCGAGTAAAGGGTGGTCGTTTTTCCAGATCCGGTCGGTCCGGTAAACAGAAGCAGGCCGTGCGAATGCTTCAGAAAGGACAATAGTGCGGCGCCCGCCCCCCGAAATAAAGACAGTTTATCCAGAGGGGGAATCTGCCGCTTAGGCAAAAGCCTGATGACAAGACTTTCATCATTCATTGTCGGCAAGGTTGACATTCTCAAATGAACGGTTTCCGTCGGAAGCGGCAGAGACAATGACCCGTTTTGCGGCTTACGTCTTTCTCCTATATCCATGGCCGATAAAAACTTGAAATGAGAAATAAGCCTTACGCATTCCTCTTTTTTTAAGACTCTTTTTTTCACAAGAGCATGCCCGATGCGAAAATGAATGAAAGCATCCTTTTCTCTCGGCACAATGTGTATATCTGAAGCCCTTGCCGTATAGGCCTCGTTTATGATGTTCCTGCTGTATGTTTCAATATTTTTCACAAGACTTTCCTCCTTCCGCACGTATTGTAAATCAGATACACAAAAGCCGGCAAAGGAGAGATTATGCGTTTTACACTGTGTAAAACGTAAAAAAATAAAAAATAAGCCCCCTGACTTTGATTTACTGAATGAAATCCGGAACCATTCGGCCATTTTCAGCCATCAAAAAAGCAGGCGTATGCCTGCTCTTCTTAGCGTTTCTTTTCTTTCCGCAAATATTTTTTTTGATGCTCCCTCAAAATGTCTCCTGTCCAGCCTTTCTGCCGCAGATAAATATAAATCAGCAGGGTTGATACAATAATGAGCACGATGGAACAGATATACGCATATTTCCAATGAAGCTCCGGCATGTTATCAAAGTTCATCCCCCAGAGAGCTCCAAGCGCGGTCATCGGTGTAAAGAGAGTTGTAAAGATCGTCAAGGCTTTCACAATTTCATTTCCTCTTTGGGAGGTAATGACTTCCTCGGCGTGCAGCAGATTGCTCAGTTCCTGATCAAACTCATTGATATATGTAATCCCTCTTTCCATCTTATGATGAGCCCTGAGGTAATCTTTCTGCCTGTCATTTTTCGGGAGAAACGCTTCTTTTAAAGCCATTTCCACTTTTTTAGCTCCCAGTGTAAGACCTTTCCAAATGAACAGCTCATGGCGCAGTTTATGCACATTTTCCAAGATTCCTTTGCTGTTGTCATCATGAATCTGCCATTTCAGCGTCCGCTGCTTGACTTCAAATTCATCCAGTCCGATCAGATAGGAATTCATCAGCTCTCCCAGCAGAACAAAAAAGCCTTCAATCGGATTTTCACAGGTTTGAATCTGCTGTGTGGCATGCTTTTCTTTTACACCGCGCAGCAGCGAAAAATCAAAATTAATCGTAAAAAAGAAGTCTCTCGTAATATAAAAGTGAAATACGGTATGGTTTTTTTCATCATCTAATCCTTGATGATAGATTAAAGATCCGAAAACCGCTTCATTATTCTGATCATTTGTATCTGAGCGCAGAAAGTTTATATGATTTTCATGTTCAAACCACTTTTCGCATTGCGGCCAGTGATTGTGATGGATCATTTTTTTCGCTTCCGTTTTTTCATGCGGACCGAGCTGGTACCACAGCCAGTCCGCTCCCGAATGTACCTTCATCTCTTGTCATCCTCCAGTATCGCTTTCTTGTTTTATTACCGTAAATGAAGCAGGCTAAACCAGGTTCGATGTTTGAGCAGCTTTCTACAGTGGTATTATTCCGAAAAAAGGGAGGTGCAAGCCTTCCTTCGCGGAAGGCGTTACATTGTATATCATCAAACTATCTGCCATCGTACTATTTATTTTATTAACGGCGTGTTTTGTCGCCATAGAGTTTTCAATTGTTAAAGCAAGGCGCTCCCGCATTAATCAGCTCATTGAGGAAGATGTAAAAGGAGCAAAAGCAGCCAAGCATGTCATTACACACCTCGATGAATATTTATCGGCGTGCCAATTGGGCATCACCGTCACCGCTTTGGGGATCGGCTGGCTGGGTGAACCGACAGTCAAAGCAATGCTTCAGCCGTTATTTTTAAAAACCGGAGTTCACGAAGCGGTTGCCCAAGTACTGTCATTGATCATCGCCTTTCTGCTGGTTACATATGTGAATGTCGTCATCGGCGAACTCGCCCCGAAAAGTTTTGCTATCCAAAAAGCCGAGCGGATTACACTTTTGTCTGCCAGACCGATGATTTTGTTTTATAAGTTAATGTTTCCGTTCATCTGGCTGCTCAATCATTCCGCCCGCCTGATTACAGCCATGTTCGGCTTGAAGCCTGCTTCCGAACATGAAATGGCTTATACGGAAGAGGAATTGCGGGTGCTCCTTGCCGAAAGCTATCGAAGCGGCATGATCAAAAAAAGCGAGCTGCATTACGTAAATAACATTTTTACATTTGATAAGCGCACTGCCAAAGAAATTATGGTGCCCCGGAATGAAATGGTGAGCCTGCCGTTAGACAGCGGATCGGGACATATGCTCCGGGACATTATCAAAACAAATAAATATACCCGGTATCCCGTAGTAAAAGGAGATAAAGATCATGTAGTCGGCATCATCAATATTAAAGAAGTTTTATTCAGATTCCTGTCAGAAGGAGGGGCGTTTACAAAACACGAACTCAGCCCTTACATCCAGCCGGCGATACACGTGATTGAGACGATTCCGATTTATCAATTGTTCGTTAAAATGCAGCGGGAACACGCCCATATGGCCATTCTCATTGATGAGTACGGCGGAACCGCGGGATTAGTAACGGCGGAAGATATCATTGAAGAGATCGTCGGCGAAATCCGCGACGAATTTGATACGGACGAAACACCTTCCGTTCAAAAGCTTGGGAAGAACCGCTATCTCCTGAACGCCAAATTGCTGATCAGTGACGTCAATGATTTACTCGGAACAGAGATTACGGCTGATCAAGTCGATACACTCGGGGGCTGGTTTCTTACTCAGCATATTGACGCGAAGCCCGGGAGCACCATTGATTTTGAAGGCTACACATTTACGGTAAAAGAAATCGACAGCCATCATATCATGACGATTGAAGCTGACAAAGCTGAATAGCTGAGGGAGAAATCCTCCCCGGCCATTCAGCTTTTTATCATCTTAATGATTCTTTTACGATAAATCCGTTTTTTGCCAGCGCCTTCGCCAGACTCTGCTCTGTTTTCACCTGAGAAAAATCGATGCCGAGCTTCACGACAGTCTGCGCGATTTCCGGTCTGATGCCTGAGATTGTCGTTTCTATGCCAAGAAGTTTTGTGCTGTCAATCACTTTGAAAATCTGATAAGCGACCATCGTATCCACAATCGGCACTCCTGATATATCTAAAAATAAATAAGAAAGACGGAGTGAAGAACATTGGTCAAGCACCGATTCCAAAATCATTTTTGCCCGGTAGGTATCAATTTCGCCGACGAGCGGCAAAATTCCAATACCGTCGGCAATCGGCATAATCGGCGCGCTCAGTTCGTTAATCATTTCCTTTTGGGCGTTTAATTGTGTAACCGTCACTTTATAATATTCCTCTGTAAATACTTCAATCATATGGTCAATTGCTTTGTTCAGCTTCTCTCCCCAATGGAATACCGCATTCGCCCCGGGCTTCTCAGACATCGTTTCACAGCATGTCTGTATGCGGTTCCAGACCAATCTCCGGAATTCTTTAAAGCTCGTGACGCTTTCATAGACCGGTACTTCATGGACGGCCCGGTCCCTTGCGAACTGAAGCGCCCACTTTGTCAGCTCCTCTTCCCCGCCGTCTTTTTCCGATAAAATGCCGGCAACGATTTCAATTAACAGACGGTGCTGCATTTCCGCTTTCTGATCATCTGAAGGCCGCCCCGATTTTGGTATGAGCAGCCACTGGCGTGTGATTTCACCTGATTCTTCAATTAAGGTTCGAGATAATGTTTCATTCAAATGTTTCACGGGTCTCCTCCATTCAAATTACTTTGTATGTATAAATCGGCGCCGGACGCACATACTGTAATTACATCCGATGGGCTATAGCCAAGCGGTAAGGCAATGGACTTTGACTCCGTGATCGTTGGTTCGAATCCAGCTAGCCCAGTCCCGCAACCGCAAAAAACGAAGATTAGCTGATAAATTTGATCAGCGGATCTTCGTTTTTCTCTTATGATACAGATTGATGTACCGTTTTTTTCTTCGTCAGCTTCATCAGTTCTCCCGGATTGTATCCGATAACGAGCTTATTGCGATCGATCAGAATCGGACGCCGCAGCAGTTTCGGCTTCTCAGTCAAAAGCTTCAGCACTTCATTTACAGTCATTTCTTCAATGTTCAGGTTGAGGTTTTTAAATGTTTGGCTTCTCGTCGCCAATATTTCATCAATTCCTTCGGTCGTTAATGATAAGATCTGCTTCAATTCATCAATTGTCGGTGTCTCCCTGAATAGATGGCGCTCTTGAAAGTCAACATTGTGGGCTTTTAGCCAATGTTTCGTTTTTCGGCATGATGTGCAGCTCGGGTATGAATAAAAAATAAGTTCTTTCATTTTTAAAAATTCCTCCCTCGGATAATCCGTCTCTTTGTTAACATAAGTACCCTGAACTTTTTTTCCCTAAACGTATTTCAAAAAGATTTTTCGGATCTTTTTTAGAGAGCGGCATAAGATATAAAACACAGGGAAAGACATAAATTCCACAATAAATATAATCATGAAAATGTTTACATTTTGAGTGCCGATCTATTATAATAAACTTCAGATAGACTCTCGGGAGGGGATAAGGAATGAATCGCATGTTCCGGGTGTTAGGATTTTGGACGGGGATATTTGCAGTCATGTTTTTTCTAGGGGGCATGAAAGACGCTTCTCTTTTGTTTTTTGGACAGACGATCTTTTTCGTATTTCTTTCTTATTTGAATCTGACTGAGCGGATGTATATTTATATTTTTGGAGCTTACTTAACCGTATTTTTCGCCGGATTTACATATTACTCTATTTTTATTATGACACCGGGCGGCGGAACCCATTGAACAGAAAAAGACAGACCGATTATGGTCTGTCTTTTTTCATTTACAGTGAAAAACCATTGATAAACGGGTTTCGCTCCTGCTCTGTCTGGATGTCCGTTTCCGGCCCGTGCCCGCTTAATACAAGTGTATGTCCGGGAAGCGTGAGCAGTTTTTGATGAATGGAATCAAGCAATACGTCCTGACTTCCGCCGTGTAAATCAGTTCGGCCGATGCCTCCCTGAAAGAGCACATCACCTGAAATCACCAGATCCGCGTCCTTCACATAATAAGAAACGCTTCCCGGTGAATGTCCCGGCGTAAACAATGTCTCCAAATGGAAAGGCCCGATGTCCAAAATGCCGTCGCCTTCGATGAGCCGTTCGGCGGGCCGTGCCGTTACGGCAATGCCCCGCAATATGCCTGATCCGTTTAAGGAAGAGTCCTCCAGCCACTTTTCTTCATTTTTGTGAAGATAGACGGGAACATCCCATCTGTCTCTTACTTCGTCAAGTGCGCCGATATGGTCAAAATGGGCGTGCGTCAGTAAGATAGCCAGCGGCTTCAGATTGTTTTCTTTTATGTAATTGTTGATTTTGTCCGCTTCCCCGCCCGGATCAAAAATAAGACAGGACTGATCCTCACTGACAAGAAAATACGCGTTTGCCTGAATCGGACCGGCCGGCATTCGTCTCCATTTCACTTTCATCACCTCTTTATGTATATGCCCTTATTATGAAGGTTTTCTGCGGAAGATTCAATGAATGCGGCCGGGAAAACGCTATCGACAAACAAAATGAAAACGGTTAAAATAAAATGGAAAGATTTTCAGGTTCCAATGACAAAGGAGGAGCATGATGTTACTTGTTGTAATCTTCGGCCTTGTCGCATTATTAGCTGTATTAGGAGTCCTGCGGGCTGTCAGACAGAGAAATATCCTGGGATTTTTGTTAGCCGCCGCCACGCTGGGCGTGTTTGGCTGGTTTACCGTAATGACCGTTGTAACCAGCGGCTATCCGACTGCACATTAAAAGCCTGTATCCAATGGATACAGGCTTATTTTTTATTGCTGCAAATGTTTGCTGACACTTTTGATTTTGCTCTCCAGCGTCGTTTCTTTATCACGTCTGTCATCAATGCGGATATTTGTCGCCACTCTGTGCAGCCCTTTTTGAAACGGGGCTTCGTGAATGTCCTGAATGACTGCGAATAAGTCGCTCAGCTCACCTTCAATCAACGTGTTCATCGGCGTGAGCTGAAATTTGATTTTGCCGGCAGCTTTGTAACCCTCCAAAATGTTTTGCACATCCGCTACATACTCACTGACGCTCGGTGTTTTTGTTCCGATCGGAATGATTGTGACATCTGCAATTGCCATTTGGTTCAAACTCCTTTTTCATTTGTTATGATTGGTTCTGTCATGCCTGTTTTCAATGAAATCAGACGGTCGTACGTAAAGCCGTATAAAGCGTATTCCCCGTTCGGAGAGATCTGAATCGGCTCCATTTCCGTGTTTTTGAGCACCGTCCGCTCCCGTTCGTCCCCTAAGTCAAAGCTGATCAGATTGTAAGAGCGGCCTTCAGGCTTAAATATGTAAAACCGCTTGTGTGTCTGATCGTAATCATATTCCATCGGCGCGAAGCTCTCATACTTTTTTTGGAGAGGAAAGCGGTGTGTCACGGATGCCGGCTTTTGGAAAAAGAACTCGCCGTCTCCGTCCGATTGATCCGTTTGTCTGACGGCAATCGTCATGCCCGGGCGGGAATCAGCCCAGATGACGTGATGAAGCACTCTTTTTTCTTTTTTCGTCTGCAAGTCATAAGAATATAAAGGACCCTCTTCCTCCGTTTTTCCTTGCTTGATATATTGGAATTCATCAGTGGAGGTCCAATGAACAAAAGGGGCCTGAACGGGACTCTTTTTTAAAATGCCATTGTTCATATCGGCCGTATAGGCTGTGAAGTCCCATGTTTCAGTAAAAACGGTAATCATCATTTGATACGGGTCATACGGATTCCAAGCCGTCTCCAGCTCATAAGAGTTAAAGGCTTTGTGATAAAGTCTTTTCCCCTGCTTGTTTATAAGCACAAGCTCAGTCTGACCGCTGCTTGTCACCTGTACAAGAATCAGCTGTTTTTTCCGGCTGATCTTTACATTGACAATATTGCCCTTTGTTTCATAGAGCCGTTCGGATTTTCCGCTGAAAAGATCATATTTCATCAGCTGATGATGTGCTGTATACAGAATTGTTCTGTTATCCAGCCATCCTTCCGTTTTTTCCGCTTCCTTTTTACTGAGCGGAACGATTTTCTGTTCTGCCGATTTTGCCGAAACGCCTGTGTCTTGCTGCTGATGAGATGGTTCACAGGCCGCTAAACACAGAACGAATGCGGACAGCAGAACACAAACCAAGTATCTCATCAGCCTTCCCTCCATTCTTTTCTATTGTCCCATATTTGTTTATGTAAACAAATGAGAAATTTCACAGATGTCTCAAAAAACAAGCGACCTCCACAAAATACCTTCCGTCGCTTGATAAATATCAGCAAACTGATGAAAAGGCAAAGGGTTTTTTCCCTTCCCGAGCTCAATGGTATAGCCCTCTTTTCCATACTGCTGTATAAACCAATCCCTAAAACCGGCATGGCTGTCAATGGTTTTAACGCCTTGATAGCGGTTTCCGCTTATCGCTTCAAACTCCCGAATCATCTGAGATGATTGCTCCGGTTCACATCCTTCGTATCCCCAGTAAATCTCTTCTCCCTGCGTATGAAGCGCGATCAGCCGGTCAGGCGGCTGTTCCGTTATCATCCGGTGCATTGCCTGCGCCTCCGGTTCAGTGAGCGGCGCCGTTCCCGGAAAATCACGGTATGAAGGGGCTTTCGGTTTGCGCCTTTGTTCAATATCCCAATTGGATGGGAAATGTTTATTTAAATCCACACCGTTTATATTCGCCTTCCATTCGCGGAAATCCGGGCGGTACTCATTTAATTCGTTGAGAAATTCATTTTTTTCTGATAAATCTTCACACCCGTAAAGCACGAGATCAACCCCGTCGGGATTTACGAGCGGAACGAATGACAATGATGTCCGGCTGAATATATCAAGCGCAGAGTGCCCGAAAACGGTTTTATTTTCGCATAATGCCGCGCAATATTCTTTACACCATTTAAGCGCGACCGAGGTGGTGATCCATTCATTGGCATGAAATGAGGCGTTTACATGGACTTTTCTTTCGGCCGTATCCGCACCTATTTTCAGCTCATAAAGCGGCTTTCCCAATACGGAACTGCCGATTTTACGGCATGTGACAAACGGAAAGACATCCGTTATTTTCTCAATTTCTTCATAAACCGATTGGGAGCCGTACACCTTTTCTTCCTTCACCCATTGATCAGCGGAAAGAACGCTTTCACAGTGCCGGATGTATCGCGAAAGCCCGCTCAGCGTCTCAAGCGGCGGACCCTCTGACTGCCCGCTCACGGCAAAGCCGGGACAAAATAATTCATCGCTTTCCGCCATTTTATCAGCGGCTTTCAACAGTTTTTCATCAATTGAAAGCACCTTTGCAATATCTTTCATATGCTGTTTCAATTCAGGTTTGACACGAATTCCCGCCATGTTCATCCCCCTTTTTTTAAAACTATATGACAGGGGAGATAAAAAAAGAAAGCTGCCCGCGATATG
Organism: Bacillus sp. JK62; assembly: GCF_053663455.1. Classification (NCBI taxonomy): domain Bacteria; kingdom Bacillati; phylum Bacillota; class Bacilli; order Caryophanales; family Bacillaceae; genus Bacillus; species Bacillus sp. JK62. The sequence continues at coordinate 468,088 of NZ_JBSJQA010000002.1, read as the reverse complement.
GGCAGGCAGACTTTCTTCAGCAGTTTTGATGTTTGAGCCATTCATTTTTGGCAATCCACGCCCCGCCGATGACTCCGGCGTCATTTCCAAGTGCCGCAATCGAAATATCGGCCGCTTCCGCAGAACGCGGGAACGCGGTGATTTTGAAGGTCTCTTCCACTTTTGACCGCAGGATTTCACCCGCTTTAGACACGCCTCCGCCGAGCACGATTTTCGTCGGATTCATGGCGCTTGCCAGATTTCCGAGCACGAGGCCTAAATGTTTTGCGACGTAATCAACGACTTCAAGCGCTGTCTTATCCTGCTGTTTAGCCGCTTCGAACACGTCACGTGCCGTCAGATCGCGCACTTTTAAGAGCGAAGAGTCGGAAACCGCCGCAAGCTTTTCTTTCGCGATGCGGACGATGCCGGTTGCGGACGCAATCGTTTCGATGCAGCCGGATTTTCCGCAATTGCACGGAGCTCCTCCTTCCGGAATACTGCAAATATGACCGATTTCTCCGCCGGCCCCGTTTTTACCGTGAACGATTTCTCCGTTGACGATGATGCCTCCGCCGACTCCGGTTCCGAGCGTCACTAAAATGACATCTTTGGCCCCGTCACCTGCACCCTTCCACATTTCTCCGAGCGCCGCGATATTGGCATCGTTTTCAATGACGGCCGGAATACCCGTTTCCGCCTCGAGATGGTCTTTCAGCGGATAGTTTTTCCACCCCATATTTGTCGTCTCATAGACCATTCCCGTCGCCATTTCCACGGGTCCGGGCGCTCCCATTCCGATCCATTTTACGATCCGTTTCGGCTTGTTCAGTTCTTCCAGCTTCTGATCAAGCGCTTTGGCGATCGTGACCGTAATTGTGTTTCCTGATTTATCGGTCGGAACTTCCCATTTATGCTGAATTTCACCGTACATGTTGATAAAGGCCAGCTTGATGGTCGTTCCGCCAAGATCAATCCCCGCAAACCATGTATCTTCCATAATAATCTCCTTTTCTTATTTAAAATCCTGCTGTGTTATCTGTCTTTGATCCGCTCCGATTCTCTCTGAAGAACTCCGGCGGCTTTTTGCCATAATTCTCTTTCAATCACGTTTGACAAGTACATTTCCTTTAATTCATCTTTCATAAAGTCAATTTCGGCTTGTCTGTCACCGAAATAAACGATATGTCCGAATGACTTAAACAGCTGCTGCACGTCATAAAATGAATTCATCTTCTTCACCATTTCTATTCTTCTTAGTATAAGCGTATTTCATCACTGATCCGGGCGTCAAGCAAAAAACGATTGGAGAAAATATCCTTGTATTATTTTCATAAATTGTATATTCACAATTGTAAAAAAACACTCATTTATGCGTTTTTCTGTTACAATACTTTCGTGCCCAAAAGCACAAAAGGATTAAAGTTTGATGGGGTGTTGTTTTGAAACAAGAAAAAAGGCTGACGTTCATCTCAGCCATCAGTTTATTTGTCTTGATGTTAGCAGTCATTATTTCCTGCCTGTTTTTCTTTCATACAGAGCCGCATATGCCGCTGTTCTTTTGCGTCATTATTCTGTCTCTGGCAGGTTTATGGCTCGGTTTCTCGTGGGACAGTCTTGAAAAAGGAATTGTCAGCGGATTGAAAAACGGTGTGCAGCCGATTATCGTGCTGGCTTTGATCGGTGTGCTGATCGGCGCCTGGATGTACAGCGGCGCCATTCCCACCGTCACCGTTTACGCTCTGTCAATTATACAGCCGAGTCAGCTGCTTTTGACCGCACTATTTTCCTGCATGATTATCAGCACGCTTGTCGGCTCAAGTCTGACAACTGTCAGTACAATCGGCGTCGCGCTGTTAGGGGTAGCAAGCGCGGCGGGAGTTCCGCTCGAATGGACGGCGGGAGCAGTCATTTGCGGAGCTTGTTTCGGTGATAAAATGTCACCGATGTCCGATACGACGAATTTTGCCGCCGGAATCGGCGAAATTCCGATTTTTAAGCATATTCGCCATATGATGGGCACTACCGTTCCGGCACTGCTGATCACAATCGTTCTTTTTTATATTCTCGGTTCATCTGTTTCAATAAATGCCGCTTCAACGCAAAATATTGAGGCGGTCATTTCCGGAATAAAAGAGGCCGTGCACGTTACGCCTTGGTCGCTTCTTTCACCTCTGTTGGTGATCATTTTAGCTGTGAGACGGGTTTCCGTGATTCCGGTGCTTACCGCCGGTATTATTTCCGCAGGGCTTCTGACTGCTGTTTTTATTCCTGACAGCAGCATTCAAGGATTTATATCCGCCCTGCAAAGCGGGACGGCGTTTAAAACCGGCGACCAGGCTGTGGCCAGCATTATCAACAGAGGCGGGCTCCAATCGATGATGGGATCAGTCTCTCTGATCATGATCGCCTTTGCGCTCGGCGGCCTGATGGAAAAAACGGGCCTGATCGCGGTGCTGCTTCAAGGATTGATAAAAGGCGTGCATACGAAAGGACGTCTTGTCATGGCGACCGTCTTCTCAAGTATAGGCGTAAACCTTGCGACAGGTGAGCAGTATTTGTCGATCTTAATTCCGGGTCAATCTTATAAACCTTTATATGACAAGCTCAGTATTAAGCGGATTCACCTTGCGCGGTCGCTTGAGGACGGCGGAACATTGATCAACCCGCTGATTCCCTGGGGAGTAAGCGGTGCTTTTATGGCAAGCGCATTAGGGGTTTCCGTCATCGACTACCTGCCGTTTACCTTTTTCCTGTACATTTCTCCTATGATCTCAATTCTGCTCGGTTTCCTGAAAAAAAGCTGACAATACGAGAAAACCTGCCGTTTTTTACCGGCAGGTTTTCTTATGCAAAAAATCCCGCTGAAAAAACGGGATTTGTTTAAAATGCCTGCTGAATGAATTTGTTTCTGATAAACGGTATTTTTAAAAAGAAATGAATGAATGTCCGTCTGATCCCCGGCTGGCTGAGCACGCTGTTCATCAGACGGTAGCGGTTTTGGTAAACGGCTAAAACAGATACGGCGCATAATGAGTAGATCAACAATTTTTTCATCTTATCCCTCCTGCCCCTATCGTTTGTCAAACAGCGAGAATTATTCCGGTGCAAGAAGTTTTTTATGCGATTAAGCGATGGTTTCAGATTCAGTCACGATCATATCGACCGGAATATCGTGGGGCATGCGGGGAATGCGGTCTGTCAGCTGGCAGTCAAAGAGAAGCGACACGGTACGGCCTTTATAACCGGACAGGTACCGATCATAATATCCTCCGCCGTATCCGATTCTGAAGCCTTCCCGGTCAAAAGCCACGCCGGGCACAATCACAAGGTCAATGTCATTTTGGGCGGCTTTTTCCGTCAGACTCCCGATCGGTTCACTGAGGCCCGCATATACGGTTTCCAGCTGATCATACGCAGAAAATGTACGGAACTCCATTGCTCCCGTCTGCGGAAAGCATTTTGGGATACAGACTTGTTTTTTCTCTTGCCAGGCCTGTTCAATAATCGGCCGTGTCGGAATTTCCAGGCGTGTCGAGATGGTAACGGCGATCATGCGGGCCTGTTTCCATTCTTTTAAAGAAAACAGCGTTTCACGCATGCTGCGGCATTTTTTCTCCCATTCACTTTCTGTCATGTCAGAAAGCTTTGCTTTTATATCGGTTCTGATTTGTGCTTTCACGTTTCTCAAACCTCCCTGAAAGACAAAAAAGCCAGAACTTTATTGAAAGCTCCAGCTTTTTCCGCTGTGTTAAACAGCTTATTTTGTTTCACGGTGTAACGTAGATTTTTTATCACGTGGGCAATATTTTTTAAATTCAACGCGGTCCGGATTGTTGCGTTTGTTCTTTTTAGAAATATAGTTACGCTCACCACATTCAGTGCAAGCCAAAGTAATATTAACGCGCATTATTTTCCCTCCAAACTAAATATCATTTACTTATTCAGACTTATATATAATACCACTATAATGGACGGAATGCTAGAGCTGATTTACATGAAATGTTGTTTAAGTGCAGAAAACATCAGTTTACGCTTCTGATCCTCTGAATGAGCTTGCGTCAGAAGAAGGCAAAATATGACGAAACAGGACAAAAAAGGGCTTTCCGATACGAAATCTATAGAGAAATAACCGTTTGCTCCCCGAGTAAAAAAGATTTTCCGACAAAATTCCGTTTTTTTCTCTATTTCCTTTAGAATGGCGGCGTTTTATGGTATAAAAAAGAAGGGCAAATTAATAATAGAAGGTGATGAAACGTGGAAATTGCTATTATTGCGTTGTTTATCGTCAGTATAGCGCTTATTGCATTCTCATATTCTCAAAGAGATCCGATGAAAGACGTGGAACAGGAGTTAGAAACGCTTCAGCTTTCCGCCATGCAGGAAATTTACAAGTTGAAAAAGAAAATGACGGTGCTTGAAGAAGAATTGCTGGAAACCAACCTCGTGATCCGCAAAGCCAAAAGCAGCGGCATTAACCAAAAAATCGCCAAACAAATCATTTCAAAATATAACAACGGAATGTCTGCGGAAGCCATCGCAAAAGCGGAGCACGTGTCTGTCGAGGACGTCAATACCATTATTAAAGATAATGAGAAGGTGCTCGTATGACAAAACGGGGCATTCAGGCTTTTGCAGCAGGCACGATTTTAGCGACGGCCGTTCTCGCCGCTGTCTTCTATTTGACTGACCATGACCAGGCAGCCGCCGTTAAAACCGAAAAAACAGCATTGACAGAAAAAGAAGTAAACAGCTACCTCGACGATCAGCACAAAGTCTCCGTCAACCGGGATGACTATCAAAAACTGCTTGATTCTAAAGAAAAATCATTAAACAACGACCAAAACACAGACGCTAAAAAGAAAAAAGTAACATACAAACTGACGATTAAAGACGGAATGAGCACTGCTGATGTGTCATCCATTCTTGAAAAAGAAGGGATTATTCCTTCAGCGAAAGACTTCAATGATTACGTCATTGACGCAGGCTACCACAAAGAAATCCGCGCCGGCCATTTCAAAGTCGACTCAGATATGAGCTTTAAAAAAATCGTCAAAACATTAACCCGCTAAAAAAGCTTGCAGGCATCGTCCATTCAGATGGATACGGCCGGCAGGCTTTTTTAATAGGCATATAAAACGGACCCGTTTAATGGCCGGGCCCGTTTTTTTCATCCGAATTTTCCGGTGATATAATCATGTGTTTTTTGATGATCCGGCTGAGAAAATATTTTGCCTGTATCGCCCCACTCCACCAGTTCGCCCATATAGAAAAACGCGGTTTGATCAGAGACCCTCGCAGCCTGTTGCATGTTATGAGTCACAATAACGATTGTATACTTTTCTTTCAATGTCAAAATCAGCTCTTCTATTTTCCGCGTGGACACGGGATCAAGAGCGGACGTCGGTTCATCCATCAGAAGGACGTCCGGTTTGGTGGCGAGCGCCCTTGCGATGCACAGGCGCTGCTGCTGACCGCCTGACAGTGAAAGCGCCTGCTGGTGAAGGCGATCCTTCACTTCATCCCAGAGCGCAGCTGCTTTTAAAGATTCCTCAGCGATTTCAAGCAGTTTCTTTTTATTTTTTTCGCCGTGAATTCTCGGACCGTACACGACATTCTCAAATATTGACTGGGGAAACGGATTGCCTTTTTGAAACACCATACCGATCTGTTTTCTTAATTCTGCCGCATCCGTCTTTTCCTTCAGCAGATTGCGCCCGTTATAGATCATGTCGCCTGTCACTTTGACATTCGGAGCCATTTGCAGCATTAAATTTAATGTTTTAATAAAAGTGGACTTCCCGCAGCCGGACGGACCGATGATCGCAGTTACCTTCCGCTCCTCAAAACCGATCGTAATGTCTTTTAAAGCCTGATGGGCTCCGTACCATACGTTCATGCCGTGAATATCAAATAAATTCTGTGTGTGCACCGCTTCCTTCACAAGGCTCACAGTCCTTCCCCCTATCCGAACTTTCCGTTAATGTAGTCATCTGTCTTTTGCGCTTTAGGACTCGTAAAAATTTGTTCTGTCTGCCCGTATTCCACCACTTCCCCGTTTAAAAAGAAAGCCGTTCGGTCAGACACCCTCAGCGCCTGCTGCATGTTATGCGTAACGATAATAATCGAATAATCTTTTTTCAGTTCTGTCAAAAGCGTCTCGATTCTGGCGTTTGAAATAGGGTCCAGAGCAGATGCCGGTTCATCTAAAAGAAGCACGGCAGGTTTCATCGCAAGCGTACGGGCGATACAAAGGCGCTGCTGCTGGCCGCCTGATAACGACAGAGCCGATGAATGAAGCCGGTCTTTGACTTCATCCCAAAGCGCCGCCTTCGTTAAGCTTTCCTCGACCGCATCATCCAAAACGGCTTTCCTGCGTTCCCCTGCATACTTCAGCGCATGTGTGATGTTATTGTAAATGGATTTCGGGAACGGATTCGGTTTTTGAAACACCATACCGATCTCCCGTCTGAGAGACACGACATTAATCGCTTCACCCAAAATATTCAGCCCTTCATAAAGGATCTCTCCCTCGCTTCTTGCCGAAGCAATGGCATCGTTCATTCTGTTAATCTGTCTCAAAAATGTTGATTTCCCGCAGCCGGACGGACCGATCAGAGCCGTCACCGCATGTTTTTCAATATTCATGTTTACATCTTTTACCGCTTGTTTGTCACCGTAATAAATTGATAAATGCTTCACTTCCAAAATCGAAGACTCCGGCGAACGCTTTGTCTGTTCCGCTTGTTCCCTGATGATGTGATCAATCATGTTTTCGCCTCTTTCCGATTAATTTGCCGTAAGCTTTTTATAAATGACAGACCCGAGCCATCTCGCACAAAGGTTAAACAAGAGAACCGAAATCACCAGCACCGCCGAGCCGCCGTTTGCAATCGCTTCGGCGTCAGGGATGATTCCCTGCGTATTGACACTCCATATATGAACCGCCAGCGTCTCAGCCGGCCTGAAAATGTTGAAAGGAGATGATTCAGAAAACGGGTTCAAATCCGTAAAGTTCAGCCGCGGCGTTGTCAGCCCCGCTGTAAATAACAATGCGGCCGCTTCTCCGAATACTCTTCCTGATGCGAGAATGGCTCCGGTTAAAATCGAAGGAATCGCACTCGGAATCAGCACCGTTTTGACGGTATGCCATCTCGATACGCCTAAAGCGAGAGAAGCTTCTTTCAGCTCCTTAGGGACTGCAGTGAGCGCGCCTTCTGTCACCCGGACCATAACGGGAAGGTTAAAGACCGTTAATGCGAGCGCGCCCCCGATAATCGTGTAGCCCCATCCGGTCAAGTTTACAAACATCAGCATGCCGAACATCCCGATGACAATGGACGGAAGCGAAGACAGCACCTCAATACACGTTCTGATAAAATCGGTGATTTTATTTCGGGGCGCATATTCAGCCATAAAGACGCCGCCCCCCACACCAAGCGGTATCGTGATCAGCATGGTGATAAACAGAATGTAAAAGGAGTTAAAAAGCTGATCCCGTATTCCGCCGCCTGAGGCAATGGCGCTCGATTTTGACGTAAGAAAATGCAAGGAGATTTCAGAGACGCCGTGAATAAGAATGTACAAAAACAATCCTGCCAAAATCGCCGCGATTACAGCGGCGCATAACCCGAATACACCGGTGGCCAATTTATCCGTTATTTTCCGGTTCATTACACTTTCCTCCTAGATGACAAGTAGCGTATGAGCAATATAAACAGAAACGACATGATGAGAAGAACAAGCCCCATAGACCATAACGTATTATTTTCAATACTGCCGTATGTGGTATGGCCCATGTTTAACGTGATAATCGTCGTTAATGTTCCCGCCGTATCAAGCAGGCTTTCCGGCAGAAGCTTTGTATTTCCGATAACCATCTGTACGGCGAGTGCTTCTCCGAACGCTCTTGCCATCCCGAGCACGACAGCGGTCAGCAATGTCGGAAACGCCGCCGGGATAAGCACCTTTCTGATTGTCTGCCACCTCGTCGCACCAAGCGCATATGAACCGTCGCGAAGGTGTTTCGGAAGTGACGCAAGCGCATCAGCGGAAATCGATGTAACAGTCGGCAGAATCATTACCGAGAGTACGATCGTCCCCGCCAGAAGGCTGTGACCCGTTCCGCTTGATTTAAATGAGCCGATAAACGGAACCAATACTGTAAGACCTATGAATCCATAAACGACGGACGGAATGCCGACAAGCAGCTCAATTACCGGCTGCAGCACCTTTTTTCCCCAAGTCGGCGCAATTTCCGTCATAAACACAGCACCCGCAATACCGAGGGGCGCTGCGATCAGAGCGGACAGAACCGTGACCGCAAATGATCCGAAAATAAAAGGCAGCGCGCCGAACTCAGGTTTTGCCTGGGTTGGATTCCAATTCAGACTTGTTAAGAACTCAATCGGGCTTACACCATTTACAAAAAAAGATTGCAGCCCCTTTATGCCGAGAAAAATTGTGATCGCCGCTGATGCCGCAATGATAATCGCGGCACACACAGACACAATCACCCTTCCGCGGACTTCATCCAATTGCCTGTTTTGTTTTGAGCTTATTAAGCGTTCGCTTACAGACTCTTTTTCTCTGTGATTTATCATTTGTTTACACTCCTATAAAGAAGAAGAGGCGGGGAGCCCGCCCTCCCCTCAGCTTTGCTTGCCGTTTGCGTCACGTGTGACTTTCATATCAGAGATCGGAATGTAGCCCTGATCTTTTACGATACTTTTCTGTACTTCATCGCTGTTCATATAGTCAAGAAACGTTTTTGTAAGGCCTGACGCTTCACCTTTCGTATAAGAGTGCTCGTAAGCCCAAATCGGATACTCGCCTGTGACGACGTTTTTCTCTTCCGGTTTGATGCCTCCGATCGATAAAGGCGTTACTTTGTTATCGTTTATATAAGAGAATGCCAGATAACCGATTGCTCCCGGCGTTTCCGCAATGATTTTTTTGACTGTATTGGAGGAATCCTCTGTAATGCCCTCTGCAGGCTCTGCTCCGTCAAGAGCATATTTGACGAACGTAGCGCGTGTTCCAGATGAATCAGGACGGTTCACGAGTGTAATTTTTTGATCTTTACCGCCAAGCTCTTTCCAGTTTTTAATTTTTCCTGTAAAGACGTCTGTCAGCTGTTTTTTGGTTATATCCTTTACGCCCGCACCGGGGTTGACCGCAGCCGCCATCGCCACTACCGCTACTCGGTGGTCTTTTAGGGCTTTCGCATCAATGCCTTCTTTTTCTTCAGCAAAGACATCTGAGTTGCCGATTTGCACTGCCCCTTCAGACACTTGCGAAAGTCCTGTTCCTGAACCTCCCGCTTGCACCTGCACATCAGCATCCGGATGTTTTTCCATAAACTTTTCCGCCGCTGCCAGTACTAACGGCTGCATGGCTGATGAACCAGAAATGGTTAAAGAACCTGATGCTTTTTTATCCTCACTTGCAGATTGACTGTCTGTCTTGCCGCTTTCCTTTGCATTTCCGCATGCTGCAGCAACAATCATAACAGCAGCCATCAGAAGCATAAGCATCCATTTGTTTTTTTTCATTTCCTGAATTCCCCCTGCATTTAATGTGTAATTTGTCCTACACGTATAGAGTAAAGGGTTCTTGTAAAATGCGTATAAATCAAGTGTTAAGGTTTTGTAAATCCGGATGTTTTTTTGTATAAAAAAAACGCTCACAGGTTGTGAGCGTTTTTCTGTTAGTTGCTTGTATTGCCGTTTTCAGCGTCTTCCTGAATTTTATCTTCATTTTTCTGCTTCGTATTATTATCTTCTTGTTTCTTTTTCAGCTCAAAGTATTTGTCCAGAGCTGCTTCCCCGATGTCATTAGTTATTGAATACCTGTCATTGTAATTTTCATAAGCCCATGGAACCACTACCGAAATAGCAACTTCAGGATGATCTGCAGGAGCATAAGCCACCAAAGTTGTGTTATAAGTAGAAGCACCAGTTCTTGATTTTATAGGTCCATCATAGAAAGCTTGTGCTGTTCCAGTTTTACCGGCAGGGTGATAACTTTTATTAGCAAAATTTGCTCTCGCAGTCCCTTGAGCTCCATTCATAACAAGTTTAAAACCTTGTTGAACACGTTTAATTTCACTTTCCGTCATATCAAGACGGTTCATCACTTCCGGATTAACAGATTCAACGACGGCCCCGATACCTTTTTTTGAAGGTTTTCTTACTTCTTTCACGACTTGGGGCTTCATACGATAGCCGCCATTAGCAATGGTCGATACATACTGAGCCATTTGAAGCGGAGTGTATGTGTCATATTGGCCGATCGCAAAATCAAGCAAGAAACCTGACTGTCTTTTTGTTCCCACATATCCTGTAGCTTCGTTAGGCAGATCAATTCCTGTTTTTACCCCTAAACCGAATTCACTGAAGTAATAACGAAATTTATCAAATGCGCTGTAATCAAGCGGAAGTGAATGTCCTGATATATATTTACCCTTACCAATTGCAATCGCAGTTTTGAACATATAAACGTTAGATGAACGCTCAAGTGCAGTTAAATCATTTATCGGCCCCATTACACTTACCGATTTTTTAGGAGGAGAGCCTTTAATATTTAAAACTTCATCCGTAAATATATTTCCGATTTTAATAGCTCCTGTTTGATAACCTGTTAACAATGTTGCCCCTTTTACAGCTGAGCCCATGTTATAAGAGGAAGTCATTGTTCCTAGTGCATAATCATCAATTTTATATTTGCCGCCTGCTTGTTTAATCTGTTTACCCGCCATTGTAAGCACTTCTCCATTACGGGGATCCATCATTACAACAAATGCTCTGTCAAGCAACTGTGTACTCGGTCTTGCCTTTGCAGCCCTTAAATTTTTCTCAATAATTTTTTCAACGTCTTTTTGCAATTCGGTATCTATAGTGAGTACTAAATCATCCCCGGCTTTACCTTTTGAAACCGTTTCTGTATCTGTTACGTTTCCAGAGGAATCTGTCACATTTCTCACTTTCTCTTTTTGGCCCTGCAGCAGATTTTCATATTGATACTCTAAATAACTTTTTCCTACTCTGTCATTCCTGCTGTAGCCGAGTGACAAATAATGCTCAAGAAGATTTGAAGGGAGTCCTTCATTGGAGCTCGAGACACTGCCGAGAACTGATTTTAACAACCCTTTATTTGGATAAGACCGTTCCCAGTCAGACGTCACGTCAACTCCCGGCAGTTCATCTAAATGTTCGCTGACGACGGCCATTTCTTTTGCCGACACCCCTTCATTTTTGATGTATTGAGGCGTCAGTGAATAGCCTGAATCCATCTGCCTTTTGATCGCAAGGATCTGCATATCTTTTGAAGTGAGCTCATTCAGCTGTTTGTCTGTGATACGTTTCAGCTGAAGCTGATATAAATCATCTTCAGACAGTTTTTTGTCTTCAGCTTTTTGCTTTTCTTCGGCCGTAATCAGTTTTTTCGCTTCATCAGGCCTCGTTAACATCCAATAGTCTTTTTTATCCCGCTCAGTCACCTTTTTGGTGCTTACCTTAATCATACCCGACAGTTTTTTTGCGATTTTTAAACGCTGCGCCTGGGTGGTTGAGGCTGAACGTGTATATGTAATCGCATTTAATGCTTTATTCGTTACGATGGGATTTAGGTTCCGGTCGTATATTTTCCCTCTCGGAACCGCCGTGCTGACATCAGACTCCTCCTGCTTATTAGCGGCGTTTTTATAATCATCACCCTGAACGATCTGCTTGATGCCAAGCTCGACGATAATCCAAGTGAAAATAAGAAACGCGGCCAAAAACAAAAAATTAAGCCGGATCGGCAGTGATTTTTTCTTTTCTTTGTTTACAGCTATTTTCTTTTTATTTCTCCTCATGACATCACCTTTTCTTATTTACAGAAAGAAATGACACCTTCTGTTCAGGTGCCATTTTTCATTCTAAAGGTTTTTTCGATATTTTTCTACAGATAACCCTTTTATCTTTCTCCTTTTATAAAATTCGGTTCCGCCGCCTGTTTTTGTCGGTCTTCTTCTACTGTTTCATCAGAAGTTTCCGTATCCAGTTTAATGTCTTTTATAAAGTAATAAATCAGCGGATGGCCGGCTCCGAGCAGCACGAGCGCCGCCGGTATTCCCACTTTTTCCTTGAATAATGTAACGATTACAAGGAAACAAAGGATGGAAACGATCCGGCCCGCATTTAAAAATAACTCCCTGAGCACAATGTATTCAATTCTGGCTTTTCTGGCAAGACGCGCCCGGCCTATCACATCATATGTAAGCGAGACATACGGCACGAGCAGAACTGGATAGCCGATCGCAATAAACACTCCGTACAAAAGGAGCGTCGTGAAGCTCATTTTAAAAATGATGAGAAACAGGGCGCCGTACAAGATCAATCCGCCGATAAGAATCGCCTTTTTCCGGGCTCTTTTTTTGATGAGCCTTGATGCAAAATAATAGGCAAAAAAAGAAACCGCGGAATTGACGAGACCGAATGTTCCGAGCGCCAGCTCACTGTTTGTCGCAATGAATACAAATACGCTGATTAAAAAAACAAAAATCCCTTCTCTCAAGCCTTGAAAAAAGTGCGCGTTGGTAATCCGGCGCCAATTCAGATTCGTGTGGCGCTCATCAAAAACTTTTTTCAGCATAAACCGGCCTTTCGACTCCCTCCGCTTCAGAAAAAAGCTCATAACCACGGCAAGGGCAAATAAGCCGAGCGACAGGCTGAAAATGATTGTATAACCCGTATTGTTTTCAAGTCTTGAAATGACATATCCGGCCACAATCGGACCGATCATGCCCGCCGATGAAGACAAAATGCCTAAAAACCCGTTAAAAAAATCTCTCGTTTCCGGTTCCGTAATTTCGAACGTCAGCACATTAAAAGCCAGCCAGTAAAAGCCGTATCCAACTCCGAGCACGGCCCCTATCAAAACGAGACGGGAAGCCGCAGTTTCTCCGGCAAGCAGCACACTTAAATAAAAAGCGGCCAAAAAGATAACGCCGAACCTGAGAATAAACACCCTGTCAATTTTTTTAGCCAGCCGGCCGGCCAGCAGAAAGGTAACCGGCTGCATCGTTACGACCGACAAATTGTATATGGCCAAATCAATAAATTTTCCCGACTGCTTCCACAAATACACGTTGACAAATGTATTTGACAGCGCGATGCCCAATGAGTAAAGGCCGCCAATCGTCAATAACAGCAGCAGCCCTTTATTTATTTCGATGTCGCCGATAATTTTTTTTATTTTGCTCATCATTGACTCCCCTTTACTACACATTAGTTTGTCTCACTCAAACTGAGATATGTAAAAGGATTCAAAGTCAATAAAAAAACAAGGCCTCCCGCGGGAGACCTTGTTTTATCGAACTATTTATTTTGCTTCGCTGTAAAGACGGGCAACTTCATCCCAGTTCACAACATTCCAGAAAGCTGAAATGTAATCAGGACGGCGGTTTTGGTAGTTCAGGTAGTACGCATGCTCCCAAACATCAAGACCGAGGACAGGCGTTTTACCCTCTGAAAGCGGTGAATCTTGATTTGGCGTGCTTGTAATTTCAAGTTTGCCGTTGTTTACAACAAGCCAAGCCCAGCCTGAACCGAAACGGCCGGCAGCTGCGGCGGCGAATTTTTCTTTAAATTGATCGAAGCTTCCGAACGTGCTTTTGATCTCTTCAGCAAGCTCACCAGTCGGTTCGCCTCCGCCGTTCGGAGATAAAAGAGTCCAGAATAAAGAGTGGTTGGCATGTCCGCCGCCATTGTTGCGGACAGCTGTGCGGATGTCCTCCGGCACTGCGTTCAAATCAGCAACAAGCTCATCTACAGATTTCTCTGCAAGCGCTGATCCTTCGATCGCTTTGTTGAGGTTTGTCACGTATGTGTTATGGTGCTTCGTATGATGAATCGTCATCGTTTCCTTATCGATATGAGGTTCTAAAGCATCATAAGCGTAAGGCAATTCTGGAAGTTTGTAAGCCATAATTTTTTTCCTCCTTTAAATATATGTACTGAAATGCCGCTTAACGCGAACTTTTCTAATCTCAATGTAACAAAAGAAAGCATGGTAATCAATGAAAAAGCTCACAATCCGGCGATTCCAGCAGACATATTACACTTTATCCGTTCACTGCCGAAATTAAACCTTTCTAAAGCACCGTCCATAAGAAATATCCGATCATAAAGAGCTGAATGACGCCTTTTGCCGCCACGCTTGTTAAAAAGCCGATTAACGAGCCGAGCCCCACTTTTGCCGCGGACTTGATATCCTTTTGATGAACAAACACCTCAGCGCAGACAGCACCGATAAACGGGCCTATTATAATGCCTGCCACAGGAATAACGAAGGGCCCGAGCAACAATCCGATCGTGCTTCCCCAGATTGCCGCCCTGCTTCCTCCGTACCTTTTAACGCCAAGTAAATTTGACACATAATCAGCTGCAAATAAAACGGCCGCAAATACCGCCTCAATGAGCCAAAATAGGTAAGAATAAGGACTGAAGGAAAACAAAAATCCGTAGAGAAGAAAACCGGCCACAATAAAAATAACGCTTGGAATCACCGGATATACAAGCCCGATAAAAGCAATGACGAAGACCGCAATGATAATCAGCCAATACAAAACACTCATGACAAAAACACCCTCCTTTGTTTTGCGGGCGATCACCGCTTCCCGCTTTATCTTATTATGTATGATTCCTTATCACCGCTTTAAATACTCTCACTTGTGTTCATCCCCTGTGAACGATACAATAAGCAACATATACCAGTTTAGGCTAGGAAGTGAAGATGTTGAACATATTTACGGCTTTATTGAAAAGTACATACTCTCCGGCAGATATTGCAAAAACACGGTTTCAGAGGATAGGAAAAGCGATCCTTTATGTATTTTTGCTGTCTGTCCTTTTTACGCTGCCAAGCGCTTATTACCTTTGCTCCGGCACCGTAAACTCAATGAACGGTTTCAAAACCGTGTTAAAGAAAGATTTCCCTGATTTCAGCATTTCAAACGGAGAATTGCAGACGAAAGCATCCGCCTCTAAGGAAACGGAAGCGAACGGGTTCGTCATCGTGTTTGATCCCACAGATGCTTACGGCGCTAAACAAATAGCGGCGAAACAAAATGCGATCGGCATTTTGAAAAATAAAATGGTGCTTGCTGTAGACGGACAGGCGACAGAAATGAATTATTCGCTGATGCCTGCCGATATCACAAAAAAAGAAATCATATCAGCATTAAACCAAAATAAAACAATGATCGTCACCGTCCTGTCCGTTTTGCTGTTCATCATGACAGCGGCCGGCAAATTCATTGAAGTATCATTTCTCGCCGTCATCGGCCTGATATTGAAAAATGCGCAAAGAAAGACATTGAATTACCAGCAGCTCTGGAAGCTTTCGGCTTATTCCATTACACTTTCGACCATATTCTTTACGATCATGCGCGCGCTTGTTATTACGGTGCCGAGTGAATTTTTAGTGAATTGGTTTGTAAACTTTATCATCCTTTTCCTCGTCTTAAAAGAGATACCGCGAAGTAAAACAGCTGTGTAACAAAGACTGCCCCCGGCGGTCTTCTTTTTTGTCATGAACAAAACGGGACAAGCATACAATGAAGTAAAAATGTATGCGGGAGGCGGTTGGAATGAAGCGGCTTACTTTTGTATTCGGCAGTTTATTTGTGATATTCATTATCTTTTACGATCTTAAAATCGGCACGATCCCTTCTCAAGACCTTCCAGCATACGCAGCGGCGGCACAGCCAGCCCAACAGGAAGCTTCATACAGAACGGTTACGGTCAAAAAAGGCGATACGGTGATGTCGATAGTCGGCGCACATAAAGCGCCAGATGATATTGCACAAGATTTTGAGGCGCTGAATCCGAATGTAAAAGCAAATGCCATTCAGGCAGGCACCGCTTATAAATTCCCCGTCTACCGCAATTAAACGTTAATTTCTTGTCAGTTCGGCAAATACACTGTTACAATATAACATGTAAATAGAAGTTGCCTGACATGTAAAAGGCTCAGCCTGCAAAAGCGGTAACTACAATTAAGGAGCGATTGACAAGTGAGTGAAATCACACATCGTACAAAAACGCGTCCCGTCAAAGTGGGACCTTTAACAATAGGCGGAAATAACGAAGTCGTCATTCAGAGTATGACGACGACCAAAACACACGACGTAGAAGCAACAGTTGCGGAAATCAACCGTTTAGCCGAAGCCGGCTGCCAAATTGTCCGGGTGGCATGTCCGGACGAACGCGCCGCTAACGCGATTGCCGACATCAAAAAACAAATTTCCATCCCTCTCGTTGTCGATATTCATTTTGACTACAAGCTTGCATTAAAAGCAATTGAGGGCGGGGCCGACAAAATCAGAATCAACCCGGGTAACATCGGCCGGCGCGAAAAAGTGGAAGCCGTCGTAAAAGCGGCGAAAGAAAAAGGAATTCCGATCCGGATCGGCGTAAACGCGGGATCTTTGGAAAAGCGTATTTTAGAAAAATACGGCTATCCGACTGCTGACGGAATGGTTGAGAGTGCGCTTCATCATATCAAAATCCTGGAAGACCTTGACTTTCATGACATCATCGTCAGCATGAAAGCCTCTGACGTTAATCTCGCCATAGAAGCATACGAAAAAGCGTCAAAAGCATTTGATTATCCGCTTCACCTCGGAATTACAGAATCGGGCACGCTGTTTGCCGGAACGGTAAAAAGCGCGGCCGGACTCGGAGCGATTTTAAGCAAAGGAATCGGAAACACGCTCCGGATCTCTCTGAGCGCCGACCCGGTTGAAGAAGTGAAAGTAGCCAGAGAACTGCTGAAATCATTCGGTCTCGCTTCAAACGCGGCTACGCTTATTTCATGCCCGACATGCGGACGGATCGAAATTGATCTCATCAGCATCGCAAATGAAGTGGAAGAATACATTTCTAAAGTCAAAGCGCCGATTAAAGTAGCGGTTCTCGGATGTGCCGTTAACGGACCGGGCGAAGCAAGAGAAGCCGATATCGGGATTGCCGGCGCGCGCGGCGAAGGACTTCTTTTCCGCAAAGGCCAAATCGTCCGCAAAGTGCCTGAAGAAACAATGGTCGAAGAGCTCAAAAAAGAAATCGACAAGCTGGCAGAAGAACACTATGCAAAGCTTGAAGCAGAAAAAGCAAAAGCAGAACAAGAAACACAAAAAGCTTGACGGATATTCCGCCAAGCTTTTTTTTGCGTTGTGTTAAAAAAACGGTGTAATGAAGATGCCAAGCACAAGGGAAACAATACCGATTCCCATCGCCCATCCGCCTAAAGCGCCTGCTCCTCTTCTTCTGGCGATATAGCCGACGATAATGCCGCATGCCCCTAATAAAACAGGGAGCACAAACAGGGAAATGATAGAAATAGCCAATGCTGCATACCCTATCCCCCGGCCTTCACTTACTCCGTCCCGATTATCATCACGGTCTGCTGCCCGGTCAGAAGCACGATATGGCTCTGAGATTTCGGCCGCTGTTTCTTCTGAATAAACATCACGCGTGATATCGGTTCCTTCCGATCCATGATCTACATAGTAATCGTTGCCTTTTCGATTTTCGTAATCGTATGCCACCTTCAATTCCCCCTTTTTCTTTTATGAAAGGAGCTTTTTTAGTTTCCGCGTTTTTTACGAATTCATGTTTGCTAAACTTTTCTGGTATTGTTAATTGTTTATGTTACACTTGAAGGGATGAATTTATAGGAGTGTGGACATGTTACGGTTAGGTATAGATATTGACGGCACAGTTACGGCACAGGATACATTTGTCCCTTATTTAAACCGCTCATTTCATCTTTCCATTACCTTGGATGATATGACTGATTATGATCTGACGAAGCTTTTGAACATTACAGACGAGGAATTTTGGGAATGGATGAACGTTCATGAAGCAGCCATATATAAAGAAGCGAAGCTCGCGGAATTTGCCAAGCAGGCACTGGACGGACTGAAAGAAGAGCACCGCCTTATCTACATTACGGCAAGACGCGGCCACTTAGAAGATGTTACGCTGGACTGGTTTGCAAACCGGGACATTCATTACGATCACATTGAGCTTGTCGGAGGCCATCACAAAGTGGAAGCCGTCAAAAAACACGGCATTGATTTATTTTTCGAAGATCACCACGGCAACGCGACAATGATCGCAAAAGAAGCAGGCATTCCGGTTATCCTTTTTAACTCCCCATATAATCAGCTCCCCATCGATTCCAATATTATCAGGGTGCAGAATTGGCTTGAAGCCGTCGCCTGGATTAATAAAAACAAACACAGCTTTCAGCATGTTAAAAGCTGAAAAAAAACCTCCTGTATAAGCAGGAGGTTTTTTATCGGCACGCCGGACAGGTGCCGTAAATTTCAAACTTATGGCCGCTGATTTCATACCCTTCCAAATCATCGTGCAGCTTATCCATCGGACAGGACTCAATTTCCTTCGTTTTCCCGCAAGTTAAACAGATAAAATGGTGATGATGATGGGTATAAGAGCATGTAAAACGGAACAGTTTTTCTCC
Organism: Bacillus sp. JK62; assembly: GCF_053663455.1. Lineage (NCBI taxonomy): Bacteria > Bacillati > Bacillota > Bacilli > Caryophanales > Bacillaceae > Bacillus > Bacillus sp. JK62. Next base: position 449,578 of record NZ_JBSJQA010000002.1, on the reverse strand, counting down.
GGAAAGCTCCGTTGTTTCCAAAATGCCGAGTTCTTCATATAACGAAAGATTTCTGTATATGGTATCAAAGCTCAGACCCGGATAGTCGTCATTTAATGCGGCAAGCACGTTTTTGGCGGTCAGATATTTATCAGAATCAGCAAAAAGCTGCAGCATGTCTTCTCGCTTACTCGTATATTTATACCCTTTTTCTTTCAGCAGGTTCAACGCTTCTTGTACGTTCATGAGGACCTCCCCTTTACAACACGGTATCGCTCCAAAAAGAAAATGGCAGCTGTCTGAACAGCAGGCCATTTTCTTATGATGTATCAAATTATACCTATAAAATGATGAAAAGTAAATGAAAGCCTAGTGAATCGCGGTTTTGAACTTACCGCCCCTCGTTTCATGGGTATTCATGATCGTAATAAAGGCGTTTTTATCAATTTCAAACACAATGGATTTCAATTTAGTCACTTCAAGCCTTGTCACGACCGCGTAAATGACTTCTTTGGATTCATCTGTATATCCGCCTTTTCCCTGAAGCTTGGTGGTTCCCCTTCCAAGCCGGTGCAAGATTGCGTCTGAAATTTCCGCATACTGATCTGCCACAATAATGACCGCTTTTGTTTCATCGAGACCCTGAATGACGGCGTCAATCGTTTTCATGGCAATATAATAAGTCATGAAAGAATACATCGCCTGCTCCGGACCGAACACAAAACCGGCCCAAATAAAAATAAACACATTGATGAGCATAACGAATTCTCCGACTGAGAAGGGCAGCTTTTTTGTGAGAAGGATACCGAGTATTTCAGTACCGTCCATCGAGCCTCCGTTTCGGATGACAAGGCCTACCCCGAAACCGAGCAAAAGCCCGCCGAATACCGTCGCCAAAATAGGCTGGGTCGTAATGGCCTCCACATGGTGCAAGGAGGATTCAATCAGCGCTAAACCGACGATTCCGATAACAGTAGAGATGAGAAATGTTTTTCCGATATATTTATATCCGAAAATCATAAATGGAATGTTGAGTAACACAACGAATAAGGCGAAATTGAGGAGGGGATTGGACATAAAGAGGTGGTCTAAAATTAATGAAACACCGATAATGCCTCCGTCGATAAAATTATTAGGGACCAGAAACAATTCAATACTTACGGCGGCTGAACCCGCCCCGATCAGAATCATGATGACCCTGAAGATAAAGTGTAAAAATGATTCTCTTTTGTGCTGTTTATTTGGGGTCATAAAATCTCCTTTCCTGTAATAACTATTTTAAACAGTAAGCAACTTCATTTTACCATTAAAAGCCGTAACATTTTAATGATTTGCTCAATACATTATGTCTAAAGAGGTGAAAGTATCGATGATTTTAATACAAAGAATTATTTTGCAGCGGCTCAATCAAGTCACTGCGGACGATCTTCTGAAATATTCCAAGCAATACGGAATCAGCATTACGAGAAGTCAAGCGGCTGAGGTAGCGGCTCTGATGCACGGAAAAAACATCAATATTTTTGATGAACAGGAGCGGCTGCGCCTGCTGAAAAAAGTGGAAACGATAACCTCAAAAGAAACGGCTCGGAAAGTTGACGAACTTTTCAATCAATTCTCAGGGTAAAAAAGGAGGGGCAATTCCCCCTCCTTTTTTATTGAGCTGATATTTTTTTAAGAAGCTCCTGATCAAACTGCTTTTCTTTCAGCATTTCGATTTCAAAACGGTACGGCGGCTTCTTATTTTTCTTGTCTTCGCCTACATACGGTGTTTCGAGGATTTTCGGAATATCGGCAAGCTGCTCGTGATGAACGATGTACTGCAGAGCGTCAAAACCGATCTCTCCGAACCCGATATTTTCATGGCGGTCTTTCCGGGCGCCTTTAATATTCTTACTGTCATTCACATGAAGGACTTTTATCCGATCGATACCGACGATTTTATCAAACTCGTTAAGAACGCCGTCAAAATCATTGGCGACATCATATCCTGCATCATGGGTGTGACAAGTGTCAAAGCAGACGGATAGATGTTCATTATGCGTAACCCCCGAAATGATCTCGGCCAGCTCTTCAAAGCTTCTTCCGCATTCTGATCCTTTGCCCGCCATTGTCTCCAGCGCAATCTGCACGTGTTGACCGGGAACAATCACTTCGTTTAAACCTTCAATGATTTTTTTGATGCCCGTCTCAGCCCCGGCTCCGACATGCGCCCCTGGATGAAGCACGATCTGTTTCGCGCCGATCGCTGCCGTTCTTTCAATTTCAGAACGCAGAAAATCAACGCCCAGCTCAAACGTTGCCGGATTTGTCGTATTTCCGATGTTAATGATGTACGGCGCATGCACGACAATCTCGTCGATGCCGTTTTCCTTCATATGGGCGCGGCCCGCTTCAATATTCAAGTCTTCAATTTTTTTGCGGCGCGTATTTTGGGGAGCGCCCGTATAGATCATAAATGTGTTCGCCCCGTATGAAACGGCTTCCTTGCTTGCGGCAAGGAGCATATGTTTTCCGCTCATTGAGACGTGTGAGCCTAATTTCAGCAACCCGATTCCCCCTACTTTCCTCTGTTAGATTGGTTTCTTCTCTGCTTCTTTCTGATTTTTTCCATTTCGTAGCTCATTTTCTTTTTATAGCCCGGCTTTACTTTTTTCGGCTTTTTCACAAGGCGTTTCGCCATTTGGTCAGCCTCATTTGCCGTCTTTTTGCGATTTTTGCGGCGGTGGCGGTCATCGCCTTTCTTCCATTCGCCGTTTACAAGCTCCGCATATTCAAACACAATACCCATCTTTTCGAGTCTTACGAGCGCATCTTCGTCAGAAAGCTCATAAATGGTCAGTGCTTGGCCTGATGAACCGGCGCGTGCGGTTCTCCCGACACGGTGAACATAAAAATCCAGATCGTCCGGAAGCTCATAGTTGATGACGTGGCTTACGCCTTTAATGTCAATTCCTCTTGCCGCAAGGTCTGTCGCAATGACATAAGTGAATTCCAGATCATTAATCTGCTTCATTACCTTCTTACGCTCACGCGGCGTTAATCCCCCGTGCAGAAGACCGATCCTCATGCCCTTTTCAGTCAGGTATTTCGCAATATGGTCAGCCGTGTTTTTCGTATTGGCAAACACAATGCCCAGATAAGGGTTCAGATGAGACATCATATCAAAAAGCAGTTTGTCTTTATCACGCTGTTTAGAAGGAACCAAAACATGTTCAATCTTTTCGGCTGTGATTCTTTTCGGCTCAACATGCGCGTACTTCGGATTTTCCATATACTTTTTCAAAAACGGCTTCAGCTTTTCCGGAATCGTAGCTGAGAACACAAGCATCTGAAGTTCTTCCGGCATCCGCGATCCGATATAATCAACGTCTTCTAAAAAGCCCATGTCAAGCATCAGATCAGCTTCGTCAATGACGAGAGACTGCGCTTTATAGACGTTCAATGCCTGCGCCTTAATCAGATCCGCGATCCGGCCCGGCGTTCCGACGACGAGATGAGGCTGTGTTTTCAGCTTATCAATTGATTTTTGCTTGTCCGTCCCGCCGATGAAACATTTTGTCCGGATCGGCTCATCTTCCGCACCCTGTGTGATTTTGAGCGCTTCCTGATGAATCTGATTGGCAAGCTCTCTCGTCGGCGCCGTGATAACAGCCTGCACCGTATCAGAACCCGGATCAATCCGATTCAAAATTGGCAATAAATAGGCGTGGGTTTTCCCCGTCCCCGTCTGGGACTGCCCGATCACGCTTTCGTTTTTCAGTACGGCAGGTATCAGCCGCTTTTGAATATCTGTCGGTTCATAAAAACCAAGGCGGTGAACTGCATCTATAATAAACGGTTTTAAGTTGTATCCATCAAATTTAGTTTCTTTCATTTTTCCCAGCTCCTTAAAGCGGCACATTCTGTGTCCATCATCACATTATAACCGATTTTATTTAAAAACACCATGTCTTGGGGGAATCCTGTTTTCGAGACAGAAAAGCAAATGCCCCCTCCGATGCATATTGTAATAGCAGAGAGACAGAAAGGAGGTACAAGTATGTTTCCACAGCAGCCGATGAGAAATATGGCGCAGCAGGGCCGGCCGTTGATGAATCCGCGTATGATGATGGGAGGAAGACCGTCATTGCCGGGCCGGCAGCTGATGCAGCAGGGCCGGCAGCTTTTCCCTCAGCAGCAGATTGCCGGAGCGGGCCTGAGAAACGCAGGCACGGGCGGCGGAGGGGGCTTAAAAGGGATGCTTTCCCGTTTTTTACCCGGTTCAGGAGGAGGAAGCGCTGCCGCGTCGGCACCGGCGGCGGCCAGCGGAGGAGCAGGTGCAGGACTGCAGGGAATACAGAACCTGGCAAGTCCGGCATCCCTGTCGAGCATGCTCGGCAACGTTCAGAAGGTGCTCGGCGTGGCGCAGCAGGTTACGCCGATGATCCAGCAGTACGGTCCTTTAGTACGGAGTCTGCCCGCCATGATGAAGCTTTACAGCCAATTAAGCAGCAGCGATGATGAGAATGAATCTGACGAGACAAAAGAAACAGACGAACAGGACAAAAAGGATGAAGCTGAAAAAACAGATGAAACAGAAGATGAAAACAAATCAGACGCCTCATCCAAAACACCAAAGAAAACGTCAAAAAAAGCATCCGCTTCAAAAGAAAAAGACGCCGCACAGGCAGAATCAGCGGAACAGCCGCGTCCAAAAAGAACATCGGGCAGATCAAAGCCGAAATTATATATTTAACATTCTTTGATATCTCACGAAAGATTAGCTATAATGAGATCAGAAGAATGCAAGATTTGAGCCGTTTAACTACGGCTTTTTATATTGCCTCTACACTCACTTTTGATAGGAGGACATCTACATTGGACGTTATCAAAATATCGCCGCGCGGCTACTGTTACGGCGTTGTTGATGCCATGGTCATAGCCAAAAACGCGTCACTCGATAAAACACTGCCAAGACCTATATATATACTCGGAATGATTGTTCATAATAAGCATGTCACAGATGCGTTTGAGGAAGACGGCATTTACACGCTTGACGGTACAAACCGTCTGGAGATTTTAAAGCAGGTGGAAAAAGGAACCGTTATTTTCACGGCTCACGGGGTATCTCCGGAAGTAAGAAAAGCCGCTGAGGAAAAAGGGCTTGTTACGATTGACGCCACATGCCCGGACGTCACGAAAACACATGACTTAATCCGAAAAGTAAAAGCTGAAGGCTATCATGTCATATACATCGGCAAAAAAGGCCACCCCGAGCCTGAAGGAGCCGTCGGCGTCGCTCCTGAAATCGTTCATCTCGTTGAAACAGAAGAAGACGTGAGAAATCTCGATATTCAGGCTGAGAAATTAATCGTTACAAACCAAACGACAATGTCCCAGTGGGACGTCCACGATATTATGGAATCAGTCAAAGAAAAGTACCCGCACGTGGAATACCATCAGGAAATCTGCCTGGCCACACAGGTTCGTCAAGAGGCTGTATCGGAGCAGGCAAAAAAAGCGGACTTAACCATTGTTGTCGGCGATCCGAAAAGCAATAACTCCAACAGGCTGGCTCAAGTGTCAGAAGAAATCGCCGGAACAAAAGCCTACCGAATCGGAGACATCAGTGAACTGAAGCTCGAATGGCTGAAAGACGTCAATACCGTCGCCGTTACCGCGGGCGCATCAACACCGACACCGATTACAAAGGAAGTCATCCGCTTTTTAGAGCAGTTTGACCACAACGATGAATCGACATGGCAGCTTGAACACAGTGTGCCGCTCAAAAAAATCCTTCCGAAAGTAAAAATAAAAAACTGAGGCCCGGGGCCTCAGTTTTTTTTATAGGAAGGTAAATGGGTTTGTATCTGTTTCGGAAGCGAAAATGCGCACGTCATAGTTTTTCTCTACGGCCATCGCCGTAAGCTTCTCAGCCGTGCCTTTTCTCATGATCTTTTCAGCATAATGCCCCGGGTCCACGACGTTTAATCCCATCATCATCGCATCATGCGCTACATGAAAATAAAGGTCGCCCGTCACGTAAACATCTGCACCTTTCCGCTTTGCCTGATAAATATATTTATTTCCGTCCCCGCCAAGAACCGCGACTTTTTTCACCTTGCTGTTTCGCTCTCCGACCATCCGGACTCCGTTAACGTCAAACTTTTCTTTCACAAACAGAGCAAACTCTTCAAGCGTCATGTCCTGCTGAAGTTTTCCGATCCGGCCGAGGCCTTTTTCAAGCGGAGACTGCTCCACCGGATAAATATCATACGCCACCTCTTCATACGGATGGCTTTTTTTCAGCGCTTTTACGACGGTTTTCTCCATACTTGCCGGAAAAACGGTCTCAAGTCTCACTTCATGGACGAGTTCCAGCTCTCCCGTCTGTCCGATAAACGGGTCTGCCCCCTCCAGCGGCTTAAAGCTCCCGATTCCCTCAGAAGAGAACGCGCAATGGCTGTAATTGCCGATATGTCCCGCTCCGGCGTTGCCGAGTGCGGTTCTTACAGCTTCTTCATAATCTTTCGGAACGTATACGGCAAGTTTTTTCATCGGGTCCGAATATGTCGGGACGAGCACTTCTGTGTCTGTCAGACCGAGAGCTTCGGCAAGCAGATCGTTAACACCGCCGTCCGCTACATCAAGATTCGTATGAGCCGCATATACGGCAATATCATGCTTTATACATTTCTCAATCAGTCTTCCGCCCGGCTGATCAGTGGTGATCTGTTTAAGCGGCCGAAAAATCGGCGGATGGTGGGCGATAATTAAGTCAACTTTTTTCTCAATGGCTTCATCTACCGTTTGTTCCAGAACATCCAGTGTCACCATGACATTTTTCACCGGCTTATTCAATGTACCGATCTGCAGTCCGATTTTATCTCCTTCCACCGCATAAGCCTTCGGTGAAAATTGTTCAAACAGCTGGATGATTTCCTGTCCGTTCACATGTTTAGGCATGTCCGATTACCTCCTTCAGCAGAGAAATCCGCTCTTTCAATTCAGCTAATTTTTCATGATTTTCATGCTTTGCGCTGCGGCTGATCTGTTCATAAATTTGTTCAGTATGCTTAAGTTCCTGGCTCCATTTCCGAAGAAACACTTCGTTCCTCTCTTTTAATAAAAACGGACCCGCAAGCATTCCGGCAGCCATCGGCACGTCCCGGTACGGCGCATCACGGTCGCCAGTTTCCGCAACGAGGATTTCATAACACTTTCCGTCTTCTTCGAGAATCACTTCATCAAGCAGTTCATAACCTTCCTGATACAGCCACTCTCTTATATGAACGGCATGAATATTCGGCTGCAGAATCAGCCGTTCACGCCCCGTCAATTTCGTTTTTCCCGACTCCAAAATATGAGCGATCAGCGCTCCGCCCATGCCAGCGATCGTAATGGCGCCGGCTTCTCCTTTTTCAAGGACGCTCAGCCCGTCACCTTTCCTTACGGAGATAAGAGTGCTTAAGTCCAGTTTTTCCACCTGCTGTTTGGCGGATAGAAACGGTCCGTCTGTAATTTCACCGGCGATTGCGCGGCTTGCCAAATGATTCAAAACGGCATAGCAAGGAAGATACGCGTGGTCTGACCCGATATCAGCAACCAGGGCACCCGGAGGGATAAATTCCGCCACAGACTGCAATCTTTTAGATAACTTCATTTCATTCACAATATCACAACTTTTCTCAGGTTCTTTTTCCTTTACTATCATATAAAAAAACCGCCCGGAATCCAAGCGGCGGATAGAGTTTTTCATATGTCTTTTATATAGGGACCGGTAAAGCTTTATTTAATGTCAGAAACCCATTTTGCCATGTCATCCAGCTTTTCGGCCGGCACAAGGCCCGCAGGCATCCCGTTGCCGCCTTTTTCAATTTTTGTTTTAATCTCAGCGACATCTTTTCTTTTGCCGACGCCTTTTAAGTTAGGCCCTGACACACCTTCATAGTTTTCCCCGTGACAGGTGATGCAGTTCGCTTTATAAATCTCTTCAGGTGAAGCGTTTGCAGTTTCCTTCTCGGCACTTTTGCTTTCACCGCCGCTTGCGATCTGATGCGCATCTCCATTGCCTTTTACAGCTAAAAAGAAAGTCAGCCCTATTCCCAGCACTGCAATGAGCAAAAAAGGAATCAGCGGATTCCACTTCATATCTCCATCCCCCTTTTTCATTCTCCCCCTATGTAAACACTTCTAATTCTAACTTATTTTTACAAAAAGTAAATGGTCTTGCTCAGCAATTTCATTGATTTCACAATTTATACAAAAAGCAAAAATAACTGTTTTGTTTATCACAAAATTATCTTTATTCTATTGTATAATGAATTGTATACGCTTACAATAAAGAATATAAATAAACTTATCTCATTTTCCCCCTCCCAGGACATGCCGCATTTTTTCCGAACTCATTTGCAAAACATATGCTTATCCAGTAAAATAAAGGTATATTATCCATATATCTTATACACAAAAAAGAACGGATCAAAAAGACCCGTTCCATTCTATTCGAGAAAATCCTTCAGACGTTTGCTTCTGCTCGGATGTCTCAATTTGCGAAGCGCTTTTGCTTCAATTTGGCGAATACGCTCTCTCGTTACTCCAAACACTTTGCCGACTTCTTCCAAAGTTCTTGTGCGTCCGTCATCCAGACCGAAACGGAGACGCAGCACGTTTTCTTCACGATCTGTCAACGTATCCAGCACATCTTCCAGCTGTTCTTTTAATAGCTCATATGCCGCATGATCCGACGGAGATGTCGCTTCCTGGTCTTCGATAAAATCACCGAGATGTGAGTCGTCTTCTTCACCGATCGGCGTTTCTAAAGAAACTGGCTCTTGAGCAATTTTTAATATTTCACGGACTTTTTCAGGCGTAAGATCCATGTCTTCAGCAATCTCTTCCGGTGTGGGCTCTCTGCCAAGATCCTGAAGAAGCTGACGCTGCACCCGGATTAATTTGTTGATGGTTTCCACCATATGAACCGGGATACGGATTGTTCTCGCCTGGTCAGCGATGGCGCGTGTAATCGCCTGTCTGATCCACCAAGTCGCATACGTACTGAATTTATATCCTTTACGGTAGTCAAACTTCTCGACGGCTTTCATGAGACCCATGTTTCCTTCTTGGATCAAGTCTAAGAAAAGCATGCCGCGGCCGACATACCGTTTAGCAATGCTGACAACTAAACGAAGGTTTGCTTCAGCCAGTCTGCGTTTAGATTCCTCGTCACCCTCTTCAATTTTTTGAGCGTAGGTGATTTCTTCTTTAGCAGAAAGAAGATTTACCCGTCCGATTTCCTTAAGGTACATGCGGACTGGATCATTGATCTTTACGCCAGGCGGTACGCTGAGGTCATTAAGGTCAAATTCTTCTTCGGCTTTGGCAAGCTGTTGAATATTAGGATCTTCCGTTTCTTCATTTTCACTAATTAATTCAACACCTTGTTCTCCTAAAAATTCATAATACTCATCCATTTGGTCTGATTCAATTTCAAAGCTGGACATGCGTTCAGCAATTTCTTCATATGTTAAAACGCCACGTTTTTTTCCAGTTTCAGTAAGCTGCTCTTTTACCTGGTCTAATGTAAGTTCTGTTTCTGTTTCGTGGGTTTGTTTATCAGCCATTATGGATCCCTCCTTCCAAAGCTTGCAACGAATTCTAAAAGCGGTATGTTTCTTATCCGACCCGGAAGCCTTCTCTCTTTTTCAGCATGCAGGGCTGCGGATAATAAATGACAATTCATGATGAGGTTAAGCGATCTATTTGCTCCTCCGCAAGGAATCATTGCCAATCAGAACGCAAGCCTCTTTTTGGTGTTACTTTAATGATCGGTTCAATGCAACAATTTCTTGAGCCAGAGACGCAGCTTTCACGAAGTCTTTCTGCCTCTCCGCATCCGCTCTTTCTGCTTCTTTTTCCTTTATCATTGACCATTTTCGGTGATCCAACACTTTTTTTACGTAATCGGATAACTCGGCCTCTGAGAGCTCCTCGTTTACTTGGAGCATCCCTATATCTGAAAGCAGCTGGCTGATTTCCTCATCCTGCATTCTCGCCATAAGATGCTGCGGCGTCATGTCAGCACCCTCTTCATAAACAGCGTACAGGTATGCTGCCAGCGCACGATGTCCGTCAATGTTAAATTCAAAGCCGACACGCTCAATCACTTTCTTTATGACGTTTCGGTCTCTCAGCATATGAGCGAGCAGAAGTCTTTCCGCGTTCTCATAGGCGGGACGGAGACGGCGCCGTTTCGCTTTTGTCGTCACCCGGGCCCGTCTTGTCTGCGGTTCGGCGTTTTTGTCGCCGGGGGCGTTTTGTCTGGCGTAGATGGAAAGCTGTTCCGTCAAAGATTCTACCGAAAGAGAAAATTCAGAGGCGAGCTGCTTCACATACATTTCCTGCTCAAGCGACCCGGAAAGAGCGCTGATTTCTTTCAGCACTTCTTTCATGTAAGCGAGCCGGTCTCCTTCGTCAGATAAGTTTTTCCCTTTGCGGAAATATTGCATTTTAAAAGCCATGACCGTAACGCTTGCATCAATGATATCGGTCCGGAATTTTTCTCCGCCCCGGGTTCTGATATAATCATCAGGATCAAGCCCGTCAGGCAGCATGCTTACTCTTACCTTACAATCAGCTTTCTGGAGCAGGCCGGCCGCTTTCAGCGTAGCTTCGTACCCGGCTTTATCCGAATCGTAGCAGAGAATGACCTCCTGAACATTTCTTCTGAGGATTTTCACATGCTCTTCGGTGAGCGACGTCCCCATTGTGGCGATACTTTCTTTTACGCCTGAGCTGACGGCGGATATGACGTCAGCGAAGCCTTCAAACAGAACGGCTCTCTCCTCTTTCCTGATCGGCAGGCGCGCCTTATGAAAGTTATACAGCAGCTTAGATTTATGAAACAGCGGCGTTTCCGGGCTGTTCATATACTTCGGCTGCTGGCTTCCGAGCGCCCTTCCTGAAAAAGCCGCCACGGCTCCGTGGTGATCATGAATGGGAAACATAATTCTGTTTCTGAAACGGTCAAAATACCCGCTGCCGTCTTCCCTTCTGATCAGCAGACCCGCTTTTTCCATCATTTCTTCCTCAAAACCGCGCTTTTTCAAGAATTTCGTCATGAAATCCCAGGAATCCAGCGCGTAGCCGATTTCAAACTCATCTATGAGCTCTTTCGTAAAACCCCTTGATAAAAGGTAATCTAACGCTTCCTGGCCTTCCTTTGTATTTATTAGCAAATGATGGTAAAATTTCTTCAGAAGCTCGTGGGCTTCCGCCATCTTCTGCTCTCCGGAAGATTCAGGCCTGGATGCAGAGTGAATCGTTATATCATCAGGGAAATCAATCTGATATTTATCCGCAAGGTGAGAAACAGCTTCCGTAAATGAATAGCCTTCCATCTGCCGTAAGAAAGAGAAAACGTTCCCGCCCGCTCCGCATCCGAAGCAATGAAAGATCTGCTTATCGCTGGAGACGGAAAACGAGGGCGTGTTTTCCCCGTGAAACGGACAGAGCCCAAAGTAGTTGCGGCCTTGCTTTTTCAATTGGACATAATCACCTATGACTTCAACAATGTCTGCTGACTGCTGCACCTGATTAACTACTTCATCTGGTATGCGGTTTCCCATCTTATAACACTCCGTCGTACATTATTCGATGTTTTGATTTGAAATCCCTTCATCATTCGACAGGATTTTTTTAAGCAGGGTAACAAATCGATTCCGATCTTCTTTATTTAATTTTTTAGGTCCTTTGGAATGAATGCCGCTTCTTCTCATTTTGCCTGACATATGACGGCTCATCAGAGCGAAGTCAATCGTGTCTTCAGTATAAGAACGGCCCCTTTCCGATAAGACGGCAATATTTCTGTTCAGCAAAAGAGATGCTAAACCAATATCCTGCGTGACTACGACGTCTCCCGATCTCACATGGTTTGCGATATATAAATCTGCCGCTTCTTTATGAGGATCAACGTATACCCAGTTCTCGTCTTTGCTTCTGGAAAGCTGGTAGTGTTCAAATGATGCGACGAAAATAACCCGAACGCTGAATTGCGATGCAATGAGCATTATTTCCTCTTTTACGGGGCATGCGTCTGCATCGACAAAAATCGTCTTTTCTTTTTCATTTAGAAGACTAATTCTCCATCCCTCCATCAATCTCCTGCATAAAAACAAGCGAAATCGCATATGCTCCATGACTGCGGATCTATTTTGAGCTTTGTCGAAAAATTTCCGGGAGTTATTCTTGACATCTTACCCATAATAGTTTATTCGTATCACACGAAGCTTAAACCTAAAAATAAACATTTTATCACAATTTTTTATTATAATACAAACTTCGCGAAGATGCCATCCTTTTTGTTTATTCCCTATTTGCATACCCAAAAACCCAGGATAAAGCGTCCTGAGTTATCGGCCCTTTGTTTTGAGATGATGAATGATGTTCGCTGTTTCTTCGACTGCTTTATTCGAAACGTCAACGACTTGGCAGCCGATCCGGTCCACGATTTTCTCAAAATACTCCAGCTCTTCTTTAATTCTGTTGATATTGGCGTAAATGGCTTTGTCATTTAAGCCGAGAGATTTTAACCGTTCTTTACGTATATGGTTCAGTTTATCAGGGCTGATTTTTAAGCCGATACATTTTTTCGGATCAACGCTGAACAGTTCTTCCGGCGGATCGACCTCAGGAACGATCGGCACATTGGCTACTTTCAGACGCTTATGGGCAAGATATTGTGATAATGGGGTTTTAGACGTTCTGGATACTCCGAGCAGGATGATATCGGCTTTTAAAATGCCTCTTGGATCCCTGCCATCGTCATATTTGACGGCAAACTCGATCGCCTCGACCTTTTTGAAATAATCTTCATCAAGCTGCCGGACGCGGCCGGGCTCATATTTGGCGGTCAGACCGTAAGCCGATTCCATTTTATCGATGAGCGGACCGATAATATCGTAATACAGCACATTCGCTTTTTCCGCTTGTTCAACCAGGTATTTGCGCATTTCAGGAACAACGAGCGTAAAACAAATAATGCCGCCGTCCGCTTTGGCGAGAGACACGACTTCATTAATGGTGCCGATATCTTCCACATAAGGTATTCTTCTGATATGCGTATCATCGGCTGAGCCGTTAAACTGGCTGAGCGAGGCTTTTACAACGAGTTCGGCGGTTTCTCCGACTGAGTCTGATACTACATAAATGATGCGATTGTCCATGTTATCCCCCCGTTAGTTTTCAAGCTTATATGATTTCATTTTCTGATAAACTGACAAGTATCTTAGTCATATTCGTTTTGGTAAACCGGCCGATGACCTCAAAGCCTTTATCCGTATCTTTAATAACGGGCAGGGCATCGATCTGTTTTTCAATTAAATACTTGGCGATGTCCATCACATAATCATCACGCCGGCAGACGGCGATATTCGGCATTCTTGTCATGATAATATGAACCGGTATTGAGGCAAGTTCCTGCTGGCCGATGCTCGCCCGCAGCAAATCTTTGCGTGACAGCACACCGACTAAGACAGCATCACGATCTACGACAAATAACGTGCCGACATCTTCTAAAAACATGGTGCAGATGGCATCGTATACCGAGACATTTTCATTGATGACAACAGGGATCGATTGAAAATCTTTCACTTGCAGCTTTTTCAGTTTATCCGCAAGCAGCTGATTTCCCGTTTTCCCCGTATAAAAATAACCGACCCGCGGACGGGCCTCTAAGAAGCCTGACATGGTGAGTATGGCCAAGTCCGGCCGCAGCGTGGCCCTCGTTAAATTGAGCTGTTCTGCGATATGCTCTCCGGTAATCGGGCCGTTTTCCTTTACAATCTGTAAAATTTGTTCTTGCCGTTTATTTAATTCGATCGTACTCACCACCTTTATGGAAGGGTTTCTTTATCTATGTTTTCATTCTGTGATGTTTATGTAAAAGGGGAAAAGACGATTGCCGATCACACAGCAACCGTCTTTTTCTTTATTTTACAATAAGATGATTCATATTAGCAAAAGACTTGATTACATCTGCAAGAGCGGCCATTTGCGCTAAACGGTTGGTTTTTAATGCTTCATCGTCCGCATTTACCATCGTGTGATTAAAGTAATCTTCGATCGGCTCTTTTAATCCGCTGAGCACGGCAAGCGCCTGTTCATAGTTTTTGGAGGCAAAGCTTTCCGCGACACTGTCTTTTGTTTTTTCATAAGCGTCAAACAGCTTTTTCTCCTGTTCATTTTCAAACAGATCCGGCTTGATATCGCGGCTCTCGCCTTTTTTACTGATGGAGATAACCCGGCCGAGTGATTCAGCCGTTTCTTTAAAGCCGGGTGTGCCGAGGTGCTTCTCAAGCACTCTTGCCTTATGAACGGCTGCATACGGCTCAAGTTCTGTGCTGTCCAGAACGGCTTCAATAACGTCATGACGGATGTCTTCAGCGTTTAAGACGTATTTCAGACGCTGTGTAAAGAAATCAAGGAGCTCATTTTCTTTTTCCGTTTCTGTCAACGACAGCAGTTCTTTAAAAGAAATGCCCCAGTTGCGGTCGATCAGAATGGAAACAATGCCGCTTGCCTGACGGCGCAATCCGTACGGATCCTGAGAACCTGTCGGAATTACGTCAATGCTGAAGAAGGAAGCAATCGTGTCCAGTTTATCAGCTAACGCCACGACCGCGCCGGTAAAGGTTGAAGGCACTTCTCCCCCGGCCGCTCTCGGCATATAGTGCTCATTGACAGCGGCAGCGACGGCTTCATCTTCACCGAGCATGCGCGCATATTTTTCTCCCATCACGCCTTGAAGCTCAGGGAACTCATAGATCATATGTGTAACCAGGTCAAATTTAGAAATCTCTGCGGCGCGCTTCACAAGTTTTTGCGTCTGTTCATCCGCTTTCAGGCGGACGGCAAGTTTGCCCGCAATGGTGACCACTCTTCTCACTTTATCCCCGAGGGAGCCGAGCTCTTCATGGAAAACGATATTTTCCAGTTTCTTCACGTTCTCATCAATGTTCAGCTTTTGGTCTTCTTTGTAGAAGAACGCAGCATCTGAAAGCCTTGCTCTCAGCACTTTCTCGTTTCCGCGGGCAACATTTTCAATTGCATGGCTGTTCCCGTTTCGCACCGTAATAAAATGAGGAAGCAGATTCCCGTTTTCATCTTTTACCGGGAAGTAGCGCTGATGCTCTTTCATTGTTGTCACGAGCACTTCTTCAGGGATAGAAAGAAACTCGGATTCAAAAGATCCGTAAAGCGCCGTCGGATATTCCACCAGATGGTTGACTTCGTTCAGCAGATCCTCATCGACCGGAATATTCCATTTTTTCTTGGCCGCAAGCGCATCCAGCTGGCTTTGGATCATTTGTTTGCGTTCTTTCGGGTCAGCAATGACGCTTTGTTCTTTCAGCAGCTTTTCGTATGATGACGGCGCATCAACAGATACTTCTTGGCCGAGAAAGCGGTGTCCCTGCGTGTTCCGGCCCGTCTCGACATTTGTGATTTCAAACGGAATGACATCTTTTCCAAAGAGGGCGGCAATCCATTTGATCGGACGGATATAACGCAGATCCTGCGTGCCCCAGCGCATGTTTTTCGGAAAATGCATTCCGGCAATCAAATTTTCCAGCTGCGGTAAAAGTGTCTTCGTCTCTTGTCCCGCCTGGAATTTTTGAACGAAGACATATTCCGTGCCGTTTACATCTTTTATATACAGGTCATCCACTCCGGCGCCTTGGCCTTTTGAAAATCCGATAGCGGCTTTTGTCCAGTTTCCGTCAGCATCCAGAGCGATTTTTTTCGCAGGGCCTTTTGCTTCTTCCTGAATATCAGCCTGTTTTTCTGCTACGTCTTTTATATATACTGCCAGACGTCTCGGCGTATTAAAAAGTTTCACTTCGCCGTGGGCGATATTTTTTTCAGCAAGCCAGCCGGTCAGCTTTTCACCGAGCTGCACCATGCTGTCATGTAAAAACCGCGCCGGCATTTCCTCGAGTCCGATCTCTAAAAGCAAGTCTTGTTTACTCATGGGAAGAGCCCTCCTCTTTAAGCATTGGGAACCCTAATTTTTCCCGTTCTTCATAATACGTTTTTGCCACTTTTCTCGCTAAGTTGCGGACACGGCCGATATAACCCGTCCGCTCTGTCACCGAGATCGCGCCTTTTGCATCAAGCAGATTAAATGTGTGAGAGCATTTCAGCACATAATCATAGGCCGGATGCACAAGCCCGTTATCCATTTGTCTGATCGCTTCTTTTTCATAGGTGCTGAACAAATGGAAAAGCATATCCACGTCAGATGTTTCAAAAGTATAAACGGAATGCTCGTATTCAGCCATCATAAATAAATCTTTCACAGTAAATCCTGACGTCCATTCAAGATCAAAGACGTTTTCTTTATCCTGAATATATGACGCGAGACGTTCAATACCATATGTGATCTCAACGGACACCGGTTTACATTCAATTCCGCCCACCTGCTGGAAGTATGTAAACTGAGTAATTTCCATCCCGTCAAGCCATACTTCCCAGCCGAGACCTGCACAGCCTAAAGACGGGTTTTCCCAGTTGTCTTCTACGAAACGGATATCATGTTCAAGCGGGTCAATGCCGAGCGCACGCAATGAATCAAGGTAAAGCTCTTGAATGTTATCAGGCGACGGCTTGATAATGACTTGAAATTGGTGATGCTGATAGAGCCTGTTCGGGTTTTCACCGTACCGTCCGTCCGCAGGCCGTCTGGACGGCTCAACGTAAGCCACTCTCCACGGCTCCGGCCCGATGCTTCGTAAAAATGTATACGGACTCATTGTGCCTGCGCCTTTCTCCACATCATACGACTGCATGAGCACACAGCCTTCATTCGACCAGTGCTTCTGCAAGGTTAAAATCATATCTTGAATGTTCATTTCAAGCACCTCCACTTTCTCCATTCTTTTACAAGTGCGGCGGCAACCAAAAAACTCCCGTCTCTATGCTTGCCGGCCGCAAACATAGGGACGAGAGTTCTCCCGCGGTTCCACCCTAGTTGCTGAGGATGTGAATCACTCAGCCTCTTTTTAAAGGGTTGCTCGAGAATGCCTTTCGTTGCGCGCTCATCCTTAGCTTACACTGTCCTAAGGTCGCTTGTATGAGTTGGACGCAAGTACTTCTTTCTGTCACTGCAACATATTTTATAATAAATGATCATATAAAAAGATGGGCAGAATGTCAACTTTTGTTTTCATCCAAAAGGTTCTTCATGCTTTCCATCTGGTCTAAAAACCGTTTTGACTTTAAATAAAGTCCTGAATATTCCTCGTAATACAGATCAATGACCTGTTTAATTTCGTTTTTGGTTTCCTGTTTTAACGAGACGCTGCCGAGCCTTCCGATATCAAAGTAATAAAAAAGCCTTAGCAGCCTTGCCGTTTGCGGCGAAATCGGAACTCTGTACGGATCCTTTTCAAAGCAGCGGTGGCAGATAAAACCGTTATCTCTTATCGAAAAATGAAACGTCCCTTCCCCGCTTTTGCAGTGGACACAATGATTCAGCTCCGGATACAGCCCCATGACGCCGAGCATTTTCATCTGCACGATGAAGGTGATCACGTCCGGGTCAGTCCCGTCATTCAGCCTCTTAAAGGATTCGAGAATCAATTCGAATAAATAGGGGTTCGGTTTCTTCTCTTCCGTTCCTTTGTCAGTGAGTTCAGCGATAAAAGCGGCATACGCCGTCAAAAATAAATCTTCTCTGATCGTTCTCATGCTGAGAATCATTTCACCCTGCTGGAGCGTGCCGAGTCCGGATGTTCTTTGCATTAAAAATGACCCGTACAAAAACGGCTGGCTGACTGCTGACAGCCGGCTGGCTGACTTCCTGGCGCCCCTTGCCATGACGCCGATTTTGCCGTGTTCCCTCGTCAGCAATGTCACGATTTTATTCGTCTCCCCGTAGTCATTCGTACGGAGCACGATTCCTTCACATTTAGTCAGCATTTCCGCACCTTCCAACAACGGGAGGGGCCAAGAGGTTTACAAAATTGGAAAATCAATTCGGGCTAGCTCATCTTCCGGTTCTTCGGGTCTTTCCAGGTTCTCTTTTTCCAGTTCTTTAAAAAGAAGGTACGTATCAACACTTCCTGTTTGAGAAAATACGTTCCAGGTAAAATTCAACACAAAAAACCCACCTTTCATCATTAAACTAGCTTGCCAATCCAAATTCTTACCCTTATCTTGACCTGATGTCCTCCTTTTCATGTTAAACAAATTTTGCTAACGAATCCCTGTTTATGTGAGGTAATCCCACACATCAGGCATGCGCCTTAGATGAATTAATATTCATCCTCTTTGAAGCCGAAATCACGCAGCTGAGACATTTTATTCCGCCAGTCCTTCTGCACTTTCACCCATAATTCGAGGTAAACGCGCGAACCCAGCAGCGCTTCAATATCAGCCCGCGCTCTTTTGCCGACTTCTTTCAGAAGCGCTCCTTTTTTCCCGATGACGATCCCTTTTTGAGAATCCCGCTCAACCACAATGGTGGCGGCGACATGGACGGAGCCGTTCTCCTGCCCTTTAATGGACTCGATAGCGACAGCGATGCTGTGCGGCACTTCTTCCCTTGTCAGATGGAGCACCTTTTCCCTGATCAGTTCAGAAATAATGAACCGCTCGGGATGGTCAGTCACCTGATCGCTCGGATAGAACTGAGGCCCTTCCGGTAAATACGCTTCAATCTGCGCGAGAAGGGTTTCGACGTTGTTCCCTTCCAAAGCTGAGATCGGCACGATTTCTTTAAACGGATAGCGCGTACGGTACTCATCAATTAAAAGAAGCAGCTGGTCGGGGTGGATCTTATCAATTTTGTTTACGATCAGAAAGACCGGCGTGGACGTCTGTCCGAGCTTTTCAATGATAAACTCGTCGCCCTTTCCGTACCCTTCTTCGGCGTTAATCATAAATAACACCAAGTCAACTTCTTTCAGCGTATTCTGCGCCACTTTCATCATAAAGTCGCCAAGCTTGTGCTTCGGTTTGTGAATGCCCGGTGTATCAATAAAAATAGTCTGCGACGTGCCGGTTGTCAGCACCCCTTGGACTTTATTTCTTGTCGTCTGGGGTTTGTCGCTCATGATGGCGATCTTTTGACCGATGACCCTGTTTAAAAAGGTAGACTTTCCTACGTTCGGTCTTCCGATGATAGATACAAATCCTGATTTAAAGCTTTCGTTCGTCATGTAAATCCTCCGATGAAAATGCGCCCGGCAATAATTCTTCCGCAGTCATTTCTTTTATTTGTCCTTGTAAGTTGGTCAGAATAACAAGCATATCCTTTGAGCACAGCTCGGAAATTACTTGTCTGCAGGCTCCGCACGGCGAAACCGGTCCCGGAGTATCCGCAGCCACGGCGAGCATCGCAAATTCCGTATCCCCCTCGGAAACAGCTTTGAATATCGCCGTGCGTTCAGCACAGTTGCACATGCTGTATGCCGCATTTTCAATGTTGCAGCCTCTGTACACTTTTCCGTCTTTGGTAAGAAGAGCGGCTCCCACTCTGAAATTTGAATACGGCACATACGCTGTGTCCCGTGCTTTTAATGCTTCTGCAATCAATTCTTGTCTGTTCATGTGTACTTAATTCCTCTCTTACCTTTATCCTGTATGATACCGCTGTCACTTTTATTTTACATAATTATGATCGATTTTTCACGCCCATTTTTGGCAATGTAAAATAATTGTAAGAATCTTCTGCTAACATATCTTCGGCAGGAAGATGAGTAAACCAATGATACACGATATCACGGCAAAGACGCAAACGGCTCCGGCGGCCGCGTCCTTTGCCGCTTTTGCGAGCGGGTGATACTGATCGGTAACTAAATCCACAACATGCTCTATCGCCGTATTTAAAAGCTCCAAAGCAAGCATCCCTCCGATCAGCACCAAAACAACGGCCCATTCGGCTGTGCTCAGCCCGGTGAGAAAACCGCAAACGATAACGGCGCAGGCCGCGGTAATATGAAATTGAAAATTCCGCTCTGCCCGCGCCGTTTTCCAGATTCCCCTCCATGCATGGACAAAGCTCTTCAGGAACCTGCTCCACTCGTTTTTATGATCTCGTGAGTCCATACTCATCCAGCAAATCCTTTTGCTTTGAAAACATTTCTTCCTCTTCTTCTTTTGTCATGTGATCATAGCCAAGCAAATGCAAAAAGCCGTGCACGGCCAGAAAACCGAGCTCTCTCATAAACGAATGGCCGTACTCTTCCGCCTGCTCTTTCGTTCTGTCTGCGCTGATGATAATATCTCCTAAAACAGGCGGCATGTCGGCGCCTACGATTTCAACCTCGTCTTCGCCTTCTTCTTCAAGCGCAAATGAAATGACGTCAGTCGGAGTGTCTTTTCCCCGGTAGTCTCTGTTGATTTCTCTGATTTCTTCATTTGTCACAATCGTGACCGATACTTCAGCCTGATCCTGAACGCCTTCTTTTTCCGCCGCGAATTGGAGCAGCTTCTCCACTTCTTGGAGCGCATCAGCTGAGACGCTGTTCGTTTCATCAACAATATCTATGAGTAAACCCATTTATTTCACCTTCTTCGTAGCCTCCGGATATTCAATCCGGGAGTGGAAAATTCCTTTTAAAGTCGCACATAGTGTTTTTGCGATCGTATCCAGTTCTCGGAACGTGAGATCACATTCTGAGAATTGTCCGTCCTGAAGCTTATCGGATATAATTCCCCGCACCAGTTTTTCGATCCGCTCAGGATTGGGATTATGCATGGAACGGACGGCGGCTTCAACGCTGTCGGCCACTGAGATAATAGCCGCTTCTTTCGATTGCGGCTTCGGCCCCGGGTAGCGGAACTCTTTCTCTGTAATCTGGTCGCCCTTTTCTTTCGCTTTATAATAAAAGAATTTTAAAAGGGACGTTCCGTGATGCTGCTCCGCGATATCCACAAGCTCTTTCGGAAACTTATAGCTTCTGAGCATATTCGCACCGTCTGTCGTATGTGCGATAATGATATTTTTGCTGAGCTGCGGAGACAGCTTGTCATGCGGATTATCCATATTCATCTGATTTTCAATAAAATATTGCGGACGTTTCGTTTTGCCGAGATCGTGATAATACGCTCCGACCCGTGCCAAAAGACCGTTTGCCCCTACGGCTTCACAAGCCGCTTCCGACAGATTTGCCACCATGACGCTGTGATGATATGTACCGGGTGTTTCCGTTAAAATCTTTCGAAGCAGGGGATGATTCGGATTAGACAGTTCAATCAGCCTCATCGTTGAAAGAATGCCGAATCCCGTCTCAAAAAACGGCATCAGACCGATAATTAAAACGGATGAAGCAAGTCCCGAGACGACCCCCATCAGCATCAGCGTTCCGATTTCAACAGGTGACAGCGCCGTATTTTGTATTAATAAAAGCGACAGCACGATAATCATATTAATAAATGAGACGAACAGTCCCGCCTGCAATATTTTTGATCTCGCATTGTGTTTCCCCAAAAACAGAATGCCTGAAATGCTGCTGATTAAATAGTAAATGCCGATGACGTAATTAAATGTTCCCGTCACACCCTGATTAAACATCATACTGCCGCAGATCGCCAGAATGATGCTTCCTAAAATGGCGAGCCTTTCATTGAGCAGCAGCCTGATTAAAATCGCGCCGGCGGCGATCGGCACAAGATAGCCGATATTGGTGTATTCAATCTTCTGAAAGAGACTGACGACTTCCATAATGACGAGAATAAGCGTTGTAATGATAGAAAACAGCAAAAGAGATTTATTTTTCAGCTTAAGCTCCTGCTGCTGTTTCTCAAAATAGTAGACAAGCGTGGCAATAAACAGCCCGATCATCAGAAGCAGACCGCTGATCGGTTTTAACAGGTTGGAATTATTCAAAAGCCCCGTCAGTTCAAGCTTCCTGTATACTTCCCGGTCGATCAGATCATTCTCTTCCACGAGAACCTGTCCCTGTTTGATCTGTACCGGCTGGACGCTGTCTGACGCTTCCTGGCGTTTTTCATCCGTCGCTTTCGGATCAAATACGTAATTCGGGATGACCGCGTATTTTCCGATTTCAGTCGCAGCCGCTAAATATTTTGACGGCACAGAAGCGCTTTTGAGCTCTTTTGCGACCTTATCCTTCGCTTCGGCAAGCTTTTCAGAAGGAATTTCACTGCTCATCACCGTATTCACCGCGGTAATGACGGAATCCCTCACAAATGAGAAATCTTCATTGTTTGCATGGAGAAGCGATTTAATGGCATCTTCCGAGACGGATTCATTGACATCCTGTGTCAGCTTGTTTTTCACCGATTTGACCAGTGATTTTTCCGAAGGTGACTTTTTGTCTTTTTCCGCATCTTTTTTCACTTCGCCGATGCTGTCAAAAATGGAAGTGATCAGGTCAAGCCGGTTGTCGGTATAGCCTTTTTTTAGAGTGTATTGATCTTCCACCGCATCTTCGGCCGCCTGTTTTTTCGATTCCGTCGCCTGCTGATCTTCCACTGTGGCGGGCGCGTAAATCGTCTTATCACTGACTGAAAACAAATCCAAATTAAGTGATTCAGGTTTTACATGAATAAAGAGCAAACCAAACATGATCGCTGAAAGCAGCAGGTACAGCAGCACATGGGCTGAGCGGGCATGTCTGAAACTGCGGAACCGTTCCCGGGCGCTTTTGCCCTTTCCCTTCTTTTTCAAAACAAGAACCTCCTCCCTGAAACATCAGGAACACATCATATAAAAATGACCCGATAACGGGAGATCGGGTCATTTTCGCATTACTTTTGCTTATCATAAGCTTCAATAATTTTTGCAACAAGCGGATGCCTGACCACATCTGTCTGGTCAAGTTCAATCACGGAGATGCCGTTTATGTCCTTCAGCATATCCTTCGCTACTGCAAGTCCCGATGTGACGCCTTTCGGCAGGTCAATTTGGCTTACGTCGCCCGTAATGATCATTTTAGAGCCAAAACCCAATCTCGTCAAAAACATTTTCATTTGAGCGGGAGTGGTATTCTGGGCTTCATCAAGAATCACATACGCGTCGTCAAGCGTCCGCCCTCTCATATAGGCAAGCGGGGCGATTTCAATAACCCCTCTTTCCATAAGACGCTCCGTATGGTCGCTTCCGAGCACATCATGGAGCGCGTCATACAGCGGGCGCAGATAAGGATCTACTTTTTCCTTTAAATCTCCGGGCAGAAAACCGAGGCTCTCGCCGGCTTCCACAGCGGGTCTTGTTAAAATGATTTTTTTAATGTGGCCGTTTTTTAAAGCATGCACCGCTTTTACGACCGCCAAATAAGTTTTGCCGGTTCCCGCCGGCCCGATGCCGAACACCATGTCGTTTTTCTTCATCGCCGCCACATATTCTCTTTGGCCGAGGGTTTTGACACGGATCGGTTTGCCTTTTGCCGTTTTCGTTATTTCCTCTTCATACATGCTTTCAAAATAGTCCAGTTCATCTTTTTTTGCCATTTTCACGGCATACAGCACATCACGTTCCGAAATCTCGATCCCCTTGCGAATTAAAGTAAGGAGCGAGCCTAATAATCTGTCAGCGATCTCAAATGTTTCATCATTCCCGGAAACGTAAATGGTTTCACCGCGTGTGATGAGGCTAATGCCCAGATCCTTCTCCATTAAATGTAAAAAGGCATCTTGGCTGCCGAACAAAGAAAGTGCTTCGTCCGGGCTTTTCAGTTTGTGATTAATCGCAAGTAAATGTTCTGCCATTCTTTAGTCTCCCTGAACAATAGGTGTGGTTTGAACGATATCTTCTATAACTTGGTAGAGAATAATCAACTTTACTTTACCATTCTCAACGGATTGGTGCAAAACTTTTTCACTTTCCACCTCTCCGCTGCCGTTTAATCGCTTTTCTACATCTTGTCTTCCCATTTTGATACCGGCCTGAACCGCTTCGCCTTTCGTATAAGTCCGCACGGTTGTTTCACTTTCTCTTGTCTGTTCTTGAACGTAAGACACCGGAAGCTTCATCCCCAGAAATTGAAACGGGTGCTTTTCTTCCTCTGTTTTCGGATGTTTCAGCGGCTCCTCATTAAATTCAAAGCCCCAAAAAGGCACGCCCCATGATCCGAAAGACAGCTTGTGCTTCGTCCTTACTTTACCCGTATATAGCGTAAATGATGTTTCAAGAGGCACGGTTACTTCTGACTTGTACCATGTTTCTCCGTAAATTTCCGCTTTTGAGGCGACTTTCCGGTCTTCATTTCCGATCAGTCCTGAGACGAGAAGCTGTCCTTTGTTAACATGATCGTTCACAAAAGCCATCGGCTGCCCCTTTTGCACGAACATCCTTTTGATGACCGCCTTCTTTTTGGCAACGATATGGCGGGGGCTCACGTACTTTTCTTTTGTCGGTTCGTTTTTTTCGACCACTTTCATATGAAGGGCTGTCCCGTTCAATTCCACACCGACCCACGTAATATTATCAATGCCGTTTGTTAATGATTTTTGGATTTTCTCCGGCGTCATCATTAAAAATTGCAAACGCCCTTTTTTCACACCGATTTCTTCAAGGTGCTTTACCATCTGATGCTCGGTTTCGGGCTTGGCCCCTTTAATATCAATGTCCCAAATCATGTTGGACAAAAGAAACAATATAATGAAAAACATCACAAATCCCGCAGTGAAGCCCAGGTTTAATTTTGATTTGAGAAGCAGAAAGGGAAGACCCTTTCTTTTTGTAAAGCTTGCTTTGCATTCATGTTTTCTGATGACTCTTCTGAAAGCATGTACATCTTGAAGCTGAATCATCAGCAGAACACAGTCTTGCTTTTTTTTCACCGCAAAGATGGCGATTCCGTTTCTCGTGCATTCATTCAGCAGCCGTTCAATCCCTTTTCCTTTGACTTCCATTTGGACTTTACCCGAAAAAAATGACAGCCATTTGTTTTTCACATTATTTCCCCCCGGCTTTATGAATCGACATATCGTACGTGATCTATCGTGCCTTCCAAAAGGATTTCCTCTGGAAGGATTGCCTTAATGACCAAGTTTTTTCCTGATATGATACATTGCCCCTGCTTGAGCATCAGCCTGACTTCTTCTTCGCTGAACAGCAGGAGGCCTCTGTGATTCTCTATGTAGATATGAAGTCTGCCGACCATCGTAATACGAGGCAGATCCATCATAACGTCCGGGGGAATTTCCAATGCTCTTGTCAGCCATGCCTTTACACGATTCTTTCTTTGCCCCATAAAAAAAGAACCCCCTTTCATCTCATATGTATGATTTGAAAAGGGGTTCTAACACTTTATTTTTTACCGATGTTCCGCATGGTCCGATGCGGTTTTTTTGCACGGGGCGGACCCAAAACCTCACTGAATATAATGCCTTGGACCGCAGTTTCTTTATTTATTTTGAGGGCTGATTTCTTCAGAGATGCGTTTCGTGCGCGTTGAGATGTCAGCTTATGTTCAAGCCCGTTAAACATCTGCTCCGTCTCCGCTAGGCGCTTTTCAGCTTCCCTTCTTTTTTGCTCAAAAGGGTTCTCTTCTGAAACGGCAGGCAATTCTTCCGCTTCCGGCTTATGCTCTTTCTGCGGCTGTTTTTGATCCTGCTTTTTTGCCTGATTTTCGGGACGTGTACCCGGCGGCCGTTTTTCATCTTTGTTTTTCTTGCCGAATATTGCCGATATAATGCCGATGACGGCGGCAATGACGAGCGGATTTGTCAGAATCTCGTGCATATAGCGGCTCCCTCCTTAATAGAGAGGTTATTGTTGGTCTTCATCTTGCTGGTCATTCGTCAGCTTGCCGATAGAATCCCTCATGTCCGTATCCGCGTCGATATTTTTTATGTTCATATAGTCCATGACGCCGATGTTTCCTTCACGCAGCGCTTCTGCCATCGCAAGCGGCACTTCGGCTTCTGCTTCCACGACTTTTGCACGCATTTCTTCTACGCGAGCGCGCATTTCCTGCTCTTGGGCGACCGCCATGGCACGGCGCTCTTCGGCTTTGGCCTGCGCAATGTTTTTGTCTGCTTCTGCCTGATCCGTTTGAAGAATCGCTCCGATGTTTTTGCCGATATCAACGTCGGCAATGTCAATCGAAAGAATTTCAAAGGCGGTGCCTGAATCCAGCCCTTTGCCAAGTACGGTCTGCGAAATCATATCAGGGTTTTCCAGCACTTTTTTATGATTACCCGAGGAACCGATTGTCGAGACAATCCCTTCTCCGACACGGGCGACAACCGTCTCTTCTCCCGCTCCTCCGACAAGGCGCTCGATATTGGCTCTTACGGTGATTCTGGCTTTTGCTTTTACTTCAATTCCGTCCATGGCGACACCCGCGATAAACGGTGTTTCAATGACCTTCGGATTGACGCTCATCTGTACGGCTTCCAATACGTCACGCCCGGCCAGGTCAATGGCTGCGCAGCGTTCAAATGTCAGCTCAATATTGGCGCGCTGTGCCGCAATCAGGGCATTGACCACCCTGTCGACATTACCACCGGCCAGATAATGGCTTTCGAGCTGATTTGTTGTTGCGGATAGGCCGGCTTTGTGTGCTTTAATTAACGGATTGACAACGCGGCTTGGTATGACGCGCCGCAGCCTCATTCCGACCAAAGTAAAAATGCTGATTCTGACTCCTGCCGCAAGCGCCGAAATCCATAGCATCACCGGTACAAAGGTGAAGAATATGGCTAACACGATTATGGCAGCTGCAACTATTGCTAAAATCGCCAAACTTGACAGTTCCATCTAATTCCTCCTCAAGGTTATCATCTATATTTCTCTCACGACAATGCGTGAGCCTTCCGCTTTCACTACTTTCACCTGTCTGTCTTTTTCAGTGAACGATCCTTCCGAGACGACATCCAGACGTTCATCATCAATAATGACGGTGCCTGACGGTCTGAGGGCTGTAGCGGTAATGCCGACTTTCCCCAACAGCTCCGTCCGGTTCTGATTTGAAACATAACCGCTCTCCGTGCTTGTTGAATCAGTTAATATTAATTTTTTAAAGAATTTCATTCGTTTCCCCAACACCCTTGTTAATATGATAAAGGCTGTAATAGACACAGCAATGGCGATCAAGAGAGAAACCGCCATTACGGTAAAGCTGCCCGCAGCGAGAAAGAGGCTCGCGATGACGCCTGCAATACCGATAAGACCGATTATGCCTCCGGGCAGAAATATCTCTAAAAGGATAAAAACCAATCCCGCGCAAAATAAGAATACGCTGTCATAGCCGGCGAATCCGGCAGCGATATGCCCGGTGAAAAACAGCAGCATGGCCGTCAGTCCGACGGCACCCGGTATCCCGAGGCCCGGCGAGAACAATTCAATGGTCAAACCAAGCAAAGCAAGCGTTAATAAGACGGGAACAACAAACGGATTTGTCAGCCATCTGCCCAGTTTGCCGACGAAACCTTCTTTTGCATGGTGAACATCCGCTTTGTCAAAACCTAGCTTTGTATATAAAGCATCAAGGTCTGAAACCGTGCCCTCCGAATATCCGACTTCCTTGGCTTTTTCAGCTGTCAGTGTCAGCAGTTTTCCCTTTGGGGCGCCCGCTTCCTTTGCATTGATGGCGGGATCTGCCATGGCCAGGGCGTATTTCGGATTTCGGTTGTTTTTAACCGCTGCGTCCTCCATTTCTGCATGCCACAGTGATTGAGCCTTTTTGTCCGCCGCGTTTCCTTTTCCGTCGATGATGGCTGCGGCACCCATTTTTCCGCCCGGCGCCATATAGATTTCATCTGCCTGAAGCGCTATATACGCTCCGGCAGAAAGCGCCCGTTTATTAACGTAAGCGGTAACAGACACATCCGCGCGGCCGATGATATCCGCAATATCCAAGGCTGATTGAACGGCGCCTCCCGGTGTATTGATGTCAAGAATAATGTGTGACGCGCCGGACTCCTTCGCTTCTTTGAAAGAACGCGATAAAAACGAGGCGAGCCCCTGTTCGACATTTTTCTCAACCGGGACGACATAAACCGATGGATGATCAGCTTTCGCGTTCAATTGAACCCCTAATAAAGATAATACAAATAAGCCCAATAGAGCAACAGCAATTCCGGTTTTTTTTCGGAACAAGGCAAATATACCCTCCTTCCCGTTTCGTTCTTCTTTATATACGTAACAAATGTACTTTAGTTTCATTTTTTTATGTATAAAAAAAGACATCTCTCTAGGAAAGATGTCTTTTTTCTTGTCAATTAAGATAATTGACTGCTGACAAGTCTGTTAATTACGCTGCCGTCAGCTTTACCTTTTACTTTAGGCATAATAGCACTCATCACTTTGCCCATGTCCGCTTTGGAGCTCGCACCGACTTCAGCGATGGTTTCATTTACAATTGTCTGCAGCTCTTCTTCAGAAAGCTGCTTCGGTAAATAAATTTCTAAAATGTCCAGCTCTTTTTGAACTTTATCTACTAAATCTAAACGATCAGCGTTTGAAAATTCATGGAGGGAGTCTTTACGTTGCTTAAGTTCACGAGATAGGACAGTAAGTTCCTCATCCTCGGTCAAACTGTCTTTCTTAAGCTTAATTGCTTCGTTTTGAAGTGAAGCTTTCACCATTCGAACGACAGTCAGTTTGTCTTTCTCACGGCTTTTCATATACAGCTTCATATCTTGGTTAAGTCGCTCAAGAAGACTCATAAATCCACCCTCTTTTAGAATTTGCGTTTTCTAGCAGCTTCTGACTTTTTCTTGCGCTTTACGCTAGGTTTTTCATAAAATTCGCGCTTTCTTGCTTCTTGCAAAGTACCTGTCTTTGATACACTGCGTTTGAAGCGACGAAGAGCATCTTCAAGCGATTCGTTTTTTCTAACGACCGTTTTTGACATTCTCTTTCCCTCCCTCCGAATACACCAATCGACTACCTTTAAAAAGATACATATATAAACATGTACTTTGACATTATAATATAAGCCATCAGTCAGGTCAACTAAGCGAGCTCACTTTTCCGTCATGAATAAGGCTGCTTGTCTATATAATGATGGAAAGGGGTGTTTCGTTTGATAATACTGATTCTCTTTACCGCACTTATCCTGTTTTTTTTACTCGGAATGAGCCTGCTCAGGCAGGGCCTGATCGCATTAACGTATTCAAAAATTGAGAAAAGCCTGCTCTTATTTACCGACCACCCTTTGAAAGCTTTTCTCATAAGCATCATATTCACCGGTTTTCTTCAGAGCAGCTCAGCCTTCATGGTCATTGTCATCGGCTTTGTCAGCGCAGGCGCTTTATCTTTTAAACGGACCATTCCGATGATTCTCGGCACGAATGTCGGCTCCACATTTACGACGGAGTTTTTAGCCATAAAGATGGATGTGCTCATTTGGGTGCTTTTTATCGGAGGCTTAGTGTTTATCCTCATCCGTAAATATCCGTTCAGGCAGATCGGTATAAGCTTCCTCGGTCTCGGCATCATCTTTTTTTGCATCACATGCTTCAGCCGGCTTGCCGTTCCGCTGACAGAAATGAAGGCGGGGGCGGAGGTTTTGCGCCATGTGAATGATTCGAGCTGGTCCGCTCTTTTTATCGGCATGATATTGACGGCAATCATTCATTCAAGCTCCGTCTGCATCGGCATTTTGATGAGTTTTATGAACGAAGGGGTGATCGGCATTGAACAAGCGGTCAGCGTCGTTCTGGGATCTAATATCGGGACATGCGTCACGGCCGTCATGGCTGCTGTTTCAGGCGGTTATGCCGCCAGACAGACCGCCGGTGCTCACGTAGTGTTTAATATTCTCGGCGTGCTGCTCGTCTTTCCCTTCCTGTCTGCATCAGCAGGTATTACGGAGCGCCTGTCTGATGATCCCGCGCAGATGATTGCGCATTTCAGCCTGTTATTTAACGTAGTCACCGCGTTATTGTTTCTGCCGTTCACACGTTTGTTTTACCGGCTGATTGACAGGCTGATTCCTCCGAAACCGTAAAAAAACCGATGCGGGAAGGCACCGGTTTTTTTATCTGTTATGAAGACATGCGCATGTTCCGGGTCATTTCACCCTCAACGACGCGGACGAATTGTCCTTCGTTATACGGATAGCCCGCTTTTTGAATTTTGACTTTGACAAGTTTGCCGATTACATCTTCCGTGCCTTTGAAGACGACTTTCATGTAATTGTCCGTATAGCCGACGAACATGCCGTCCTCATCAGACTCTTTAAACGCCTCTTCCGGAATGATTTCCAGAACCTCTCCTTCATAATCGGAGGCGTATTCTTTGGCAAGCTGGTCAGACAGCGCAATCAGCTTATGCACCCGTTCGTTTTTCACGTTCTCGTCAACCTGGTCTTCCATTCTGGCCGCAGGTGTTCCGGTACGTTTGCTGTAAGGGAATACGTGAAGCTCTGAAAACTTATGTTCTTTAATGAACCGGTATGTTTCCATAAATTCTTCTTCCGTTTCACCCGGGAAACCGACGATGACATCAGATGTGACGGCAAGACCCGGCAGCGCTTCTTTCAGCTTATTTAAACGGTCCGCGAAAAATTCCATCGTATATTTGCGTCTCATCCGTTTCAGAACGGTGTTTGATCCTGACTGAATCGGGATATGAAGGTGGCGGACGATTTTATCAGACGCGTCCAGCACTTCAATCACTTCATCAGTGATTTGGCTTGCTTCAATAGATGAAATTCTGATCCGCTTCAGTCCTTCTACACGTGTATCAAGCTCGCGGAGAAGCTTGGCGAAATTATAATCTTTCATATCTTCGCCGTAGCCGCCCGTATGAATCCCCGTCAGGACGATTTCTTTATAGCCGGCATCCACCAGCTGCTGCGCCTGTTTAATGACTTCTTCCGGATCGCGGGAACGAAGCAGGCCGCGCGCCCAAGGGATAATGCAGAACGTACAGAAGTTATTGCAGCCCTCTTGGATTTTTAACGACGCTCTTGTGCGGTCAGTAAAAGCGGGAACATCCAGCTCTTCAAACACGCGTGCTTTCATAATATTGCCGACGCCGTTGATCGGCTGACGCTCTTCCCTGTACTGCTCAATGTAACCGAGCATTTTTTCACGATCCTGCGTGCCGACGACGATGTCAACACCCGGGATGGCCATAATTTCTGCCGGAGAGGTTTGCGCATAGCACCCTGTTACGCAGATGACGCCGTCAGGATTTTGGCGGATCGCCCGTCTGATGACTTGACGGCTTTTTTTATCTCCCGTGTTTGTTACCGTACATGTATTAATGACATATACATCTGCTGTCTGTTCGAATTCTTTTCGTTCATAACCCGCATCTTTAAACAGCTGCCAGATTGCTTCTGTTTCATAATGATTGACCTTGCAGCCAAGGGTATGAAAAGCAACAGTTGCCATTACTGATCACCTCTTAATAACTCTGTATGATAGGAAACTGCGCTTAACGCGTAAAGAGGCGCAGTTTCAGTCCGTAAAATTCTCGGTCCGAGGCCGCATAAGACGGCGCCTTTTTCTGAAAGCTGATGAACTTCAGACTCAGTCAGACCGCCTTCAGGGCCGAATACGATTAAAAGAGACGAACCTTGCGGAAGGCTTTTAAGCTCCGCGGCGAAAGCGCCCGTTTCTCCCTGCTTTGATGACTCCTCGTATGCAACGACACATTTATCGACATTCTCCGCCATTTCAAGCAGCTGCCGGAACGTATGAACGGTTTTCACTTCGGGAATTTCATTGCGGTACGATTGCTCCGCCGCTTCCTTCGCGATTTTCGCCCATCTCTCCCGCTTTTTCTTTGCCTTTTTGTCGTCTAGCTTAACGACGGATCTGGCGCCTTGAAAGGGGATGAACATACTAGCCCCCAGCTCGGTCCCTTTTTGGATAATCCATTCAAGCTTATCGCCTTTCGGAAGGCCGCTGGCAATCCTGATCTTCAAAGGCAGTTCACGGTTTTCACCCGTCCATTCAGCAATGCTGCATGATATATGATCTTTAGAAACCGCTTTGAGCAGGCATAACGCTTCATGGCCGTCTTTCGAACAGCAGATAATCCGGTCTCCCGCACTCATTCTCATGACGTTCGCTATATGGTGGACGTCTTCCCCCGTAATTTGAAAATCGGGAGTTTCGTCCATCTCCTGCTTCGTGAGCTCGATAAAATATCGTTGCATACGCTGTGACACCTACTAACTGTTATTTTTTCGCGATGATGCTGACCCAATCTTCCATAGACAGAATCTCTGTGATGGTAAAGCCGGCTTTTTCCAACGCTTCTTTTACTTCCTGTTTTTTCTGGCCGATAATGCCTGAAGTAATAAAATGGCCTCCGTCTTTGAGCAGGTCGTACGCCTGTGATGTAAAGCGGAGAATCACTTCCGCCAAAATATTTGCGACAATGACATCATGTTCGCCCGTGATGCCGTCTAACAAATTGTTCTGCTTCACTTCGGCCGTATCACTCACTTTGTTCAATTTTAGATTCAGACGCGCGCTTTCAACAGCGACCGGATCAAGGTCATATGCATGAACCGATTCGGCCTCAAGCATGGCGGCCGCGATGCTTAAAATTCCTGAACCGGTGCCGACATCAATGACATGGTCGCCTTTTTGAACGATACGCTCAAGCGCCTGAATGCACAGAACGGTTGTCGGATGCGTTCCCGTACCGAATGCCATGCCCGGATCCATTTCGATAATCAGTTCATCGGTATTCACGGGTGTGTACGTTTCCCATGTGGGTACGATCGTGAATTTTTCAGAAATTTTCACCGGATGATAATACTTTTTCCAAGCTGTCGCCCATTCTTCTTCATTAACTTCAGAAATGGTGATTGTGTTTCTGCCTAAATCAATGTCGTACAAAAGCAGATTATTAATCGTCTCTTTAATGCCGTCCACCGTTTCGCCGAGGAAACTGTTAATCGGCAGATACGCTTTGACAATGACACCCTCATCGGGGTAATCATTGGGGTCGAGCTGGTAGATTTCCCCGTAAACATTCTCACGCTCTTTCATTAAATCAAGCGGATCTTCGATGACAACCCCGCTCGCACCAGCTTCATGCAAAATATTTGAGATGGGTTCGACCGCTTCATGTGTTGTGTGAATGCTGATTTCGGACCATTTCAAAACTACCAACTCCTATCCAATCATTACTCGCCTTTAAATGCGCGTTTTACTTTGTCAAAGAAACTCATTTCTTGTTCATCCGGCAGGTTTCCGCTGACTTCAGCGAACTCGCGGATGATGTCTTTTTGTTTGTCTGTCAGATTCGTCGGTGTGACGACGCGGACGACAATGTGTTGGTCGCCTTGTCCGTAGCCCCGGACGTTCTGAACGCCTTTGCCTCTTAATCTGAATTTCGTGCCGGTTTGTGTGCCGGCAGGTATTTTCAATTTCACTTTTCCGTGAAGCGTCGGCACTTCCACTTCGTCTCCGAGTGCCGCTTGGGCAAACGTTAACGGCATTTCGCAATAAATATCGTCTCCATCGCGTTCAAAGAACTCGTGGGCGCGCACATGGAATACGACAAACAGATCTCCCGCAGGCCCTCCGTTTACGCCAGGTTCACCTTGGCCCGGAACGCGCAGCTGCTGTCCGTCATCCACACCGGCAGGAATCGTGACATTGATTTTTTTCCGTTTTTTCACTTTGCCCGTGCCGCCGCAGTCAGAACACTTGTTTTTGATGATTTTTCCTGTTCCTTCACAGTGGTGGCAGACTCTTCGGTTAACCACTTTGCCAAACGGCGTGTTCTGTTCGACGTTCAGCTGGCCTGAACCTCCGCAGTGCGAGCACGTATCCGGCTTTGTTCCCGGCTTTGCGCCCGATCCTTTACATGTTTCGCAATTCTCTTCGCGCGGAATTTCAATGATCGTTTCTTTTCCGAAAGCCGCGTCTTCAAATGACAGGGTCATTGTATACTGCAGATCCGCGCCTTGCCGCGGCGCATTCGGGTCACGGCGTCTCGTGCCGCCTCCGAAGATGCTTGAGAATATGTCATCGAAACCGAAGCCGCCGAAGTCTCCGCCGCCTCCGAAACCGCCGCCGAATCCCTGGTTAGGGTCTGTATGGCCGAATTGGTCATATTGAGCGCGTTTTTGGTCGTCTGAGAGCGCTTCGTACGCTTCTTTTACCTCTTTGAATTTTTCATCTGCTCCGGATTCTTTATTGATATCAGGATGATATTTTTTTGAAAGCTTCCGATAGGCTTTTTTGATTTCATCCTTTGAAGCGCTCTTACTTACCCCAAGCACTTCATAGTAATCACGCTTACTCATCTCGCTTCACTCTCCCGAATTTCTCACATAAATTAGATTGTATCATTTTGAATTATGTTTTTTCAATTCCTTTTATCCCGGGCAAGAAAAAAAGTCAAAGCCAAGAGATGCCTGACTTTGACTTTCTGTCTGTTGAATCAGAATATGCTGTGTGTTCTTCCGCCTAAAGCCATGCGGGAAAGAACTTATTTTTTCGTTTCGTCGTCTTTTACTTCTTCGTATTCCGCATCGACAACGTTGTCATCCGCTTTTTTGCCTTCAGCGTTTGCTGCGCCTTCAGCCTGCTGCGCTTTTGCCGCTTCTTCATAAAGCTTCATAGAAAGCTCTTGAACGATTGTTTGAAGCTCATCTTTTTTCGCTTTGATGTCTTCAATTTCGTTTTTCTCGATAGCGGCTTTCAGCGCGTCTTTCGCGTCGTTTGCTTTTTTCACTTGCTCTTCGTCCACTTTGCCTTCCAGATCTTTTAATGTTTTTTCCGTTTGGAACACAAGCTGGTCAGCTTCGTTGCGGACTTCGATTTCTTCTTTTCTCTTCGCATCAGCGTCAGCGTTTTCTTCCGCTTCTTTTACCATGCGTTCGATCTCATCATCAGAAAGACCTGAAGAAGATTTGATTGTAATGTTTTGTTCTTTTCCTGTGCCTAAGTCTTTCGCTCTTACGTTTACGATACCGTTTTTGTCAATATCGAAAGAAACTTCGATTTGCGGTACGCCGCGCGGTGCAGGCGGGATATCAGTAAGCTGGAAGCGGCCGAGCGTTTTGTTGTCGGCAGACATCGGGCGCTCACCTTGAAGCACGTGAATGTCAACAGCCGTTTGGTTGTCAGCTGCAGTTGAGAATACTTGAGACTTGCTCGTCGGAATTGTCGTGTTGCGGTCGATCAGTTTCGTGAACACGCCGCCCATTGTTTCAATACCGAGAGAAAGCGGTGTAACGTCAAGAAGAACAACGTCTTTTACGTCTCCCGTGATGACGCCGCCTTGAATCGCTGCACCCAGCGCTACAACTTCATCAGGGTTTACGCCTTTATGCGCTTCTTTACCCGTTTCTTTTTTAATTGCTTCCTGTACGGCAGGAATACGTGTTGATCCGCCGACAAGGATAACTTTGTCGATTTCGCTCGCAGAAAGATCCGCATCTTGAAGAGCCTGACGGACAGGAGCCATTGTGCGCTCAACAAGGTGAGCGGAAAGCTCTTCGAATTTAGCGCGGGTCAGTGTCAGCTCAAGGTGAAGAGGACCTGCTTCTCCCGCTGTGATAAATGGTAAAGAAATTTGTGTAGATGATACGCCGGAAAGATCTTTTTTCGCTTTCTCAGCCGCATCTTTCAAACGCTGAAGCGCCATTTTGTCTTTTGAAAGATCAATGCCGTTTTCTTTTTTGAATTCTGCTACGAGATGATCGATGATGACTTGGTCAAAGTCGTCCCCGCCAAGACGGTTGTCACCGGCAGTTGAACGGACTTCAAACACGCCGTCGCCAAGTTCAAGAACAGATACGTCAAACGTACCGCCGCCAAGGTCGTAAACAAGAATCGTTTGGTCTTCGTCCGTTTTATCAAGTCCGTATGCAAGCGCTGCTGCAGTCGGTTCGTTGATAATACGCTCTACTTCAAGACCGGCGATCTTACCGGCATCTTTTGTCGCTTGGCGCTCTGCATCGTTGAAGTATGCAGGAACCGTGATAACGGCTTTTGAAACTGTTTCGCCGAGGTAGCTTTCAGCGTATGCTTTCAGATGCTGAAGGATAATAGCTGACACTTCTTGAGGCGTGTAGTCTTTTCCTTCGATTTCCACTTTATAGTCAGTACCCATATGGCGTTTAACAGACATGATTGTGTTAGGATTTGTGATTGATTGGCGTTTCGCCACTTCCCCTACTTGGCGCTCGCCGTTTTTAAATGCAACGACTGACGGAGTCGTACGGTTTCCTTCAGCGTTGGCGATTACTGTAGGCTCTCCGCCTTCAAGCACTGCCACACATGAGTTTGTCGTACCCAAGTCAATTCCGATTACTTTACTCACTTTGAATTACCTCCTGCTATGTAGTTATTGATTCACTTTTACCATTGAAGGACGGATGACGCGATCCTTCAGTTTGTAGCCTTTTTGCAGTTCTTCGATAACAATATTGCTGCCGAAGTTTTCATCTTCCACCTGCATGACGGCTTGGTGAAGGTTCGGATCAAATTCCTGACCGACAGCTTCGATGGCTTCAACGCCTTCTTTTTCAAGTGCGTCCATCAGCTGGCGGCGGACCATTTCCATACCTTGCAGCAAGCTTTTTGTCTGCTCGCTTTCAGCTTCTACCTGTAACGCCCGTTCAAAGTTGTCGAGAGCCGGAAGGATTTCCGTTACGACGTTTTGAGAACGGTATTTCTGAGCAGCTTCCATTTCAAGGCGGCTGCGTCGTTTATAGTTTTCAAAGTCTGCTTGAACACGCAAAAGCTTGTTTTCTTTTTCATCAAGCAAACCCTGCAATTCATCAATTTGGTGCTGAAGGGCTTCTTCCTGACCTGCCGTTTCTTCATGCTGCTCTTGTGAAGCCGCTTGTTCTGCCTGTTCTGTCACTTCTTCTTGTTCTGCTGCTTCAACCTGTTCTGCGGTTTGTTTTTCTTCTGACATTGTGTTCACCTCCCTCAAATGCTGTAAAAAGATGACTGAAAATGATTGCCAAAATTCCCTTATTCATCATACAAACTTGTGAATGCTTTTGACAAGTCCGAAGTCACATGCTGCAGCAGGCTGACGACTCTTGAATAATCCATGCGCGTCGGCCCGATAATCGCGATTGATCCGATCTGTTTCGTATCAACTGTATAAGTGGCCGTGATTAAGCTGCAGTTTTCCATTTCTTCGTAGTCGTTTTCTTTCCCGATTTTGATTGAAATCCCCGCTTTTGATGACTGAAACAGCTTCAGAACATCCTGCTCTTTTTCAATTAAAGATAAGAGCGAGCGGACCCTTTCAATATCATGGAACTCCGGCTGATTCAGCATGTTGATCTTTCCGCCGAAAAACAATTTCTCAACGTGGGCCGCCGGATGGAATGTGGAGCGGAGCGATTCAAGTATGCTGTCATAGTTGGCGATATGCTGCCTTAAATATGTGACAACCTCTTTGAAAATACGCTCATTCAGTTCGTCCATCGGCACGCCCGCTAATCGATCGTTTAATATATTGACCAGTTTTTCAATATCGGCCAAATCCACTTTAGCCGGAAAATTGATGGTGCGGTTTTCGACATGCCCCGTGTTCGTGACGAGGATGGCGACCGCCTTATCCGGCTGGATCGGAACGATTTGAATCTGTTTAAGATAGTTCTCGCTCAGCGTCGGCCCGAGGACAATCGATGTGTAGTTTGTCAGATCGGACAGGATTTGCGCTGATTTTTGGACTGTTTTTTCCAGCTCGAAGATTTTTTCTTTAAATATCGAGTGAATTAAATCCAGATCGGTTTTTGTCAGCTTGACGGGTGACAGCAAATGATCGACATAATACCTGTACCCTTTTTCCGACGGAATCCGTCCTGAGGATGAATGGGTTTTTTCAATAAAGCCCAATTCCTCCAAGTCAGCCATCTCGTTTCTGATCGTTGCAGAGCTGAATGTAATCTCGTCTTTTTTTGAAAGAGTTCTTGATCCTACAGGCTGCGCTGATTGTATAAAATCATTAATAATCACTTGCAGGATCAACAGCTGACGATTTGTTAACATCATCATCACCCCTGTTAGCACTCAAGGTCAGCGAGTGCTAATTCTATATCAAAAGTAACAAACCAAAAGAAAAATGTCAATTATAACTCACCCAAAAAAGCGCCAAAAACCTCATTTCCTAATAATTTGCCCTCATGCGTTAATGCAACCGATTCTTCCGTGTCACAGATCAGGCCTTTTTCGGTTAAATCTTTGAGAACATCGGGAAACAGTTCGTCAACCGAGCGTCCGAATTTATCGAGAAAAGCTTGCTTTTGTACGCCGGACATTTTTCTGAGACCGAGGAACATTTCTTCTTCAATCTGCTCCTCACGTGTCACCTCGTGCGTGTCACGATAAGGCAGCCCCTTTTCTTCGATGAGCTGAATGTAATGTTTCACAGGCCCGGCGTTGACGGTGCGCGTGCCGCTGATATATCCGTGAGCGCCTGCGCCAAAACCGAAATACGCTTCATTGCTCCAATACGTCAGATTATGCTGCGACTCGAATCCGGGCTTTGCAAAGTTACTGATCTCGTATTGACGGATGCCCGCTTCGCTCATCTGCCTCATGACCGTTTCATACATCTCGGCCTCTTGTTCTTGCGCCGGGAGATGCAGGCGGCCTTTTTGCATTAAATTATAAAACACCGTTTTCGGCTCTACGATCAGCGAGTAAACGGAATAATGCTCCGCATCAAGAGACAAAGCCGTTTTGACGGAATTGTCAAGATCGGCCAGCGTCTGACCCGGCAGGCCGAACATTAAATCGAGACTGATGTTGTCGAAGCCGAGAGCCCTCGCACGTTCAAAGGAAGTGAATACGTCCTTTTGTTTATGCACTCTGCCGATTTTTTGTAAAAGCTCATCTTCAAAGGTTTGAACACCGAAGCTCAGCCGGTTGACACCGGCATTTTTCATGATTTTTAATTTTTCCGGGGACAAATCATCCGGATTCGCTTCCGCGGCAAATTCTATGAGTCCGTCAGAAGGTTTCAGCACGCGGTGAATGGAATCCATCAATTTTTCCAGCTGGGCGGGTGAGAGCGATGTCGGCGTGCCTCCCCCGATAAAAATCGTGCGGAGATCAGGGCGTCCCGTCCGTTCTATTGTATTTATCATTTCCTTTTCGAGTGAGTTTAAGTACTCATCGACAGGCTGGCTCTGAATAAAATATTTATTGAAATCGCAATAGTGGCAGATATGCTCACAAAACGGAATATGAATATAAGCTGATTTCATTTTGAAACACCTTCTTCTTTACAGAAAGAAGCCGCAGCGCGGGACTGCGGCGGCTTCCGTTATTTTTTCGGGCTGTCATCCATTTTAAGAACGGCCATAAACGCTTCCTGCGGCACTTCTACCGAGCCGACCTGCTTCATCCGGCGTTTTCCTTCTTTTTGTTTTTCAAGAAGCTTCCGTTTCCGCGAGATGTCTCCTCCGTAACATTTTGCAAGGACGTTTTTCCGCATGGCCTTAATGGTTGAGCGGGCCACGATTTTCTGTCCGATCGCTGCCTGTACGGGCACTTCGAATTGCTGGCGGGGAATCAATTCTTTCAATTTTTCGACGATGACTTTCCCGCGCTCGTATGCGTAATCGCGGTGCACGATAAACGACAGCGCATCAATTTTTTCTGCATTCAGCATAATATCCATTTTGACGAGTTTGGACGGTTTGTAGCCGATCAGCTCGTAATCGAAAGAGGCGTACCCTTTCGTGCTGGATTTCAGCTGATCAAAAAATTCATATACGATTTCCGCAAGAGGCATCTCATATACAATGCTGACCCGGTTGGCGTCTAAGTACTGCATATCGATAAAGTTGCCCCGTTTCCCCTGACAAAGCTCCATAACCGCTCCGACGTAATCGTTCGGAACCATCATCGTCGCTTTGACATAAGGTTCTTCCACCCGCTCTATTTTTTGCGGGTCAGGCATGTTTGACGGGTTATCCACGATGATCTTTTCGCCGTCCGTCATATAAACGTCATAAATAACGCTCGGCGCGGTCGTAATAAGGTCAATTTTAAATTCCCGTTCAATCCGCTCTTGAATGATTTCCATGTGAAGCATTCCTAAAAAACCGCAGCGGAAACCGAAGCCGAGGGCTTGTGACGTCTCCGCCTCGTATTGAAGAGATGAATCGTTCAATTCAAGTTTTTCCAGAGCTTCGCGCAAATCATTATATTTGGCTGTGTCAATCGGATAAAGTCCGCAGTATACCATCGGATTGAGTTTGCGGTAACCCGGAAGCGCTTCTGCCGCAGGCTTAACCGCGCTCGTGATCGTATCACCGACACGGGTGTCGCCGACGTTTTTGATTGCGGCTGTCAAATAGCCTACGTCACCGACTGTCAATTCGTCAGCCGGCTGCGCTTTCGGCGTGAAGACGCCGACTTCGATGACTTCAAACTCTTTTCCGGTTGCCATCATTTTAATTTTCTGGCCCGGTTTGACCGTTCCTTCTACGACTCTGATATACGCGACGACTCCGCGGTACGCGTCATAAAGCGAGTCAAAGATGAGCGCTTTCAGCGGAGCTTCCGGATCTCCCGCGGGAGCCGGCACTTTTTCTACGATCTGTTCTAAAATGTCTTCGATGCCGATGCCCGCTTTCGCTGAAGCGAGGACGGCGTCTGAAGCGTCAAGGCCGATAACGTCCTCAACCTCTTGACGCACACGTTCTGGCTCTGCGCTCGGAAGATCGATTTTATTAATGACAGGAAGAATCTCAAGATCATTATCAAGCGCCAGATAGACGTTCGCCAATGTCTGCGCTTCTATTCCCTGAGCCGCATCAACAACGAGAATCGCGCCTTCACAGGCAGCCAGGCTTCGCGAAACTTCATATGTAAAGTCGACGTGTCCGGGCGTGTCGATGAGATGGAATATATATTCTTCTCCGTCTTTTGCTTTGTATTTCAGCTGAACGGAATTTAATTTGATGGTAATTCCCCGTTCGCGTTCAAGGTCCATTGAATCAAGCAATTGTTCTTTCATTTCCCGCTGGGTGATCGCCGATGTTTTTTCTAAAATCCGATCCGCCAAGGTCGATTTGCCGTGGTCTATGTGGGCGATGATGGAGAAATTCCGGATTCTTGACTGCCTCTCT
This sequence comes from Bacillus sp. JK62, assembly GCF_053663455.1. Taxonomy (NCBI): domain Bacteria; kingdom Bacillati; phylum Bacillota; class Bacilli; order Caryophanales; family Bacillaceae; genus Bacillus; species Bacillus sp. JK62. The sequence goes on along the minus strand of NZ_JBSJQA010000002.1, from coordinate 408,614 downwards.
AAACGCTTTTCTTTATCTGTCACAATCTATCACTCCTACTATTAAACGCAAAATACACTAGCTTAGATTATATCAATAGGATTGTAAACATTCAATTAAAACAAGAAAGAGAAAAGCTTCCTTTAAGGAATCATCCGCTTTTCTCTTCATCAATGCTATCGGTTCAGTTTCGAAACCCACTCGTACATCGCCTGCGCCGAGTCCGTCACGGTATTTGAAAGGGTTTCTCCCGCTTTTGAAAACAGGTTGAAGGTTTCCGCCTGTTCCAGCTGTTTTTGTTTTTCTTCCAGATCTTTCGCCGTAACGGTTTGCCCCAAAATTGAAGCTTCTTTTTCCTGTCCTTCTCCGCCGCCGAGCGTGAATGCTCCTTTTAAGGAGGGATCTTTGTATCCTTTCATATCAAGCATTCCGCTGTTTGCCTGCTGCATGCCGAACAAAACGCCGAAAAACATGACAATGGCGATCAGCAGGCATTTGCCGGTAAAACGGATCATTCGAATCACCTGATTTCTATTGTTTTTTCTTCTCTCCTGATTGCGAGCTGACCTTGTCTGCATCCCAGTACAGTTCGCTGAACACATCGGCCACGGCATCTGATGCGCGCCTCAGTTCTTCAAGATTGTTATCCACGCCCCCGAATTCCAGCAGAAGCGACCTGTCGTTTAAATCCTGGTTGTATACTCCATTATCTCCCGGAGAGCCTTTTGATAAAACACCGACGCTTAAGCCGGGGTATTTTTTCTCCATCAGCTTATGAAGTTCACTTGCGAGTTTATAGTTTTCTTCAAAATTAGCGCTTTTTTTGCCGACCACGATGGCGACTCTGGCATAGCTTTTTCCTTTGATGTCGGCTGTCGTATTTTTCTTGCGGCGGGAATCCCGGTGAATGTCTATGGTATATTGCAGATTTTTATTTTTGGCGAGCGCGCTTTTTACGACCGGCCTTGATTCGTCATAGCTTCGCGCATAATTTAAGCCGTCTTTGTTCAGGCGGGCCTGAATGTCGGTTTTATCTACGGTCGCTCCTACACCTTGCGCTTCAAGCGCTTTTCCGAACATATCTCCGACAAGCGTGACATTGGCCTTCGAATGGCGGGCGTTATCCGGATTTGTTTCCCCCTTTAACAGAGGAAGATAGGATTCGGTATTATGAGTGTGGTAAATAAAAACGACTTTTTTGCTGCCTGTTGAATGTTTCGGCGGCGCCGTTTCTTCTTTTTTCGTTTTGTTTTCGATTTCTGCCAGGTTCACTTCTTTTTCTTTTTCCATCACCTTCGACGGCGGCGGAGATTCAGCAGGCATATTCGTATAATCCGTCCCCTGCCCCGCCAGAAGGATCTCCGTATCGTATTGGGCAAATCCCGGCAGCTCACGTCCCAAGAAACTCCGCGGGTCTTCCATATTAATACTTGTCGCCAGTTTTAAGGAAAGCCGGGACAGCTGAAAAGAGTCTTTTTCAGGAAGCTCTGAGGCGAAATAATGATTTTCCATACCGAGGAGGTGTGCAAACGCGTCACCCGGAAGTTCTCCGGCAATTCCGTGAAGAGAATCCGAAGAAAGCCTCAGTTCAGGGCGAAGCGATGTGAGCACACCCGATAATACGAAAATAACGATAAGGCTTGTCATAAACAAAAACATGCCCTTGAGCGCATTTCCACCGTTTACTGCAACGACAATTTGACGGTTTCTGCGTTTTTTTCTCATGATTTGAATCCCTCCAGCGCTTGTCTAGTAATTACTCTATGAACAAGCTAGAGGAGGTAGAACCATTTTAATGATTATAAGAGCCTTTGTTATCTTGTGACACTTTTTCATGAAGGGCGGTGTTTAACCCGTTTGCAAGCACGTTCGCCATATCATCAATAAAGGTGTCAATCTCCTTCGGCGTGACCATCAGATTATGGCCGAGCGGAGAGAGCACTTCGTGAATCAGCTGTCGTTTTTCGTTTTCGTCCAGCGTGCCGACAATACCGAGAAAGGATTGGCGCTCTTTTTCTCCGGGAAGGTCTTCGTCTGTCAGCACCTTCTTTTTGCCGAAGTTCATTCCGGCGGGCACCAGGGATCTTGACGGGCTGTCATCTTTCATCTCTCTGCCGAAATGCTTTAATATATAATCCACCGTATCGCTTGCGATCGTAACCGCATCAACGACAGTCGGTACCCCGATTGCGATGACGGGGATGCCGAGCGTCTCCTTGCTTAATTCTTTTCTCTTATTGCCGACGCCTGATCCCGGGTGAATGCCCGTATCAGAAAATTGGATGGTCGTGTTCACCCTTTCAACGGCTCTTGCCGCAAGAGCGTCTACCGCAATCACAAAATCCGGCTTTGATTCTTTGATCACACCTTGAATAATATCGCTCGTTTCAATTCCCGTTAATCCCATCACACCGGGAGCAAGCGCGCTGACCGGCCTGTACCCTTCCTGTACGTTTTCCGGCTGAAGCCTGAACAGATGCCGTGTCACAAGAAGGTTTTCGGTCACGAGAGGGCCGAGCGCATCCGGCGTCACATTCCAGTTGCCGAGACCGACGATCAAACAGCTTGCATCCTTTGGAATCTTTAATGCCGACAGGTAGGCGGAAAATTCCTCGGCAAACACTTCCGTTACTTTTTCCTGCATGTCAGAGTCGTGTTCCCGAACCCCTTGAGCCTCGATCGTGACATAGCGTCCCTGCTTTTTCCCCGATAGCTCGGCGCCTTCTTTGGTAATATCGACGGTTCTGACTTTAATGCCGCCCTTGTCGCGTTCTTTTTCAATAAACCCGTTTATTTCTTTTGTCTGACCGGCTTGTCCGTCTTTTACCGCCTGTTTCGTTTCTACCGCTAAATCCGTCCGTATCAGAAATTGATTGACATCCAGTTCGTTGTTTTTCACAGGAAAGACCTCCTTCAATCATCGTGGTACATAGTGTGGCCATTTACAAAACGAATCATGCGAATTTACCCATCAACGAAAAATACTTTACATTTATATTGCAATCTAAAGTTCTGTTTGATAGAATACAATTTGTTCTATTGTGAAGAAGATTTAACCTTAAGACACTGTGCTACAGGTTGTATCTTAGGAGGTGAAACACATGCCAAACATTAAATCAGCGATTAAACGTACAAAAACAAACAACGAACGCCGCGCTCATAACGCGACAATCAAATCTGCTATGCGTACTGCAATCAAACAAGTTGAAGCTTCTGTTGCTAACAACGAAGCGGATAAAGCGAAAACTGCTCTTTCTGAAGCAGCGAAACGCATTGATAAAGCAGTGAAAACAGGTCTTGTACACAAAAATGCCGCAGCTCGATACAAATCTAGACTTGCGAAACAAGTGAACGGACTTTCTGCATAATACAAAAACGATCCCTTTAACGGGGATCGTTTTTTTCATTCAGTCCGGAGAAGCTCAAGGAGAAAGAGCTCCAGCAAGAGCTGCTTGTCCTTTTTCCCCGTTTTCATTTCATAATCCATCACTGCGAGCCTTTCTATAATACGCCGCAGCTCTTCTTCAGAAAATAGCCTCGCCTGATCCATCGCCAGCTTTACCCGGAAGGGGTGCACCTTTAAGTTGGAAGCGATTTGCTTTTGGCCGTATCCTTGTCCCGCAAAATACTTTGTCTGCATAATCAGACGGAATTGGTTGGCGATCAGCGCCATAATTTTGATCGGTTCTTCGTTTTGTTTTAAAAGATCATAAAATATTTGAAGACTTTCCGTCCGTTTTCGGTTCACGATTTTGTTGATCAGCTCAAAAATATTCTGCTCCAAACTTCTTGCGACAAGCTCCCGGACATCTTCAAGCGTGATCTCATGTCTGTCACCGGTGTAGGCGGAGAGTTTTTGTATTTCCTGATATATGGAAGACAGATGGCCGTTTGCAAGCAGAACCAAATGCTCGGCAGCTTCTGTATCCATCGTTTTATTTTCGGATTTCGCCAGATTAATCGTAAAATCAGTCGTCTCCTTTGCATTCAGCTCCTTAGCTTCAATCATAAGGGCTTTTTGCTTCAGCGCTTTCGTCAGCTTTTTCCGTTCGTCCAGCTTTTCATACGGAGCCACAATCACAAAGACCGTATAAGGCGCAGGCTCCTTCAGGTAAGTCTCCAAAGCGCTTGTATTATGCTCTATTTTTTCTTTCTTTTTTTCCCCTGTTAAAAAAGACGGATTTTTTACGATAACCAGCCGCTTCTCTCCCATAAACGGAAACGTTTCCGCATCGGTTATGGCCTGGTCAAGCGGATCCTCTTCAAGATCAAAAACAGACAGGTTAAAATCTTTAGTCTCCTCATCAACGACAGCTTGTCTGATCCGGCTGACAGTCTCTTGGAGCAGATACGTTTCTTTTCCGTATAAGCAATAAACGGAGCGGACATCCCCTTTTTTCAGGGCTTTCCAAACATCAAATACCATGATCGTATGACTTCCTCTCTTTCTTGATCCCCTTCTATCCTAAATTGAGTTCGGCAAATAGTAAAGAGGAAGCTTTAAAAAGGACAGCTTCCTCATTTATAATAAACGCCTGATTCACAAGCTCCCGGGTCTGCTTGTAAAAAGGCGATAATCACAAGAACAGAAAACGTTACCATCACTTCTAGATTTTTCAAAACAATTCCAGTATACTTAGGGAAGTCAGGAGGGATGAAATTGAATGATTTTGAAAAAAACGTTCAAAGCAAACGAAATGATGCTGTTGACTCAGCTGTCGGTTTTGTCGTGTCCTTCGGATTTTTCGCCTTTTTGTTCGTGATGGCAACAGCCATCCATCTTATCGGCTCTTAGCCGCATTCCGGGCTGCTGTCAATCGGCAGTCTTTTTTACTTCTTGCGCCCTGGTTTCTTCTATATCATATGGAGGGAAGACGGAAAACGTTCCGGCGCCTTTTTCAAATCTGTATTGAATCGTTCCGCTGATATCGGTGCGAAGCACATTGACAGAGTACGCCTTCAAACGATCCAGCACTTCTTCATGCGGATGATGGTATCGATTCTCTTTTCCTGCTGAAATCAGCGCTGCTTCCGGCTGAAGCTGTTTCAAAAAGGCTTCACTCGTTGAGCTTTTGCTGCCGTGATGACCCGCCTTCAATATATCAGCCTTCAGTTTCGGATACGTTTTCAGCACTTCTGTTTCGCCGTCCGATTCTAAATCTCCCGTCAAAAGCCAGCTCACTCCGCCTAAAACCGTCCAAAGCACCAGTGATGAATCATTTTTACTCTTTCCGTCAGATGACTCCGGAGACAGCACCTGAAACTGAAGATCACCCGCTGTAATGGTGTCGCCCCGCTTTGCTTCGGCAACGGGAATGTTGTTTTCTTTCGCCATTTTTAATATGTTCTGATCCTTCGGTTCTTTTACGAATCCCACGGGGACAATTAACCGTTTGACTCTATGATTTTTGATTAACACTCCGGCTTCTCCGATGTGATCCTGATCCGCATGGGTTAAAAACAGCGCATCCAGCTTTTTCACCCCTTTTCCGTTTAAAAACGGAATCAAAACCTTCTCGCCGATAGAATACGGGTGGCGTTTTTCTTTCCATGATTCTCCGGGATAAGCAATCACTCCCCCTGTATCAACCATTACGGTCCCTTTGCGGTATGGCGCGCTTATAAACAGCGAGTCTCCCTGCCCGATATCAAGCATATCCGCTTCTCCCCATGGACTGAAATACGGACGGCATATTAAATAAGCCAAAACCGCGCAGAAAAAAAGAGCCGATTTCCTGAGTTTTAAAAAACCTCCCTTTTCCAAAGCCGCAAAAAGCGTAAAAACGGAAACCGCAAGCAGAAGAAGGGAAAGAAAGTCAGGCTTTGACACAATCATAGTAAATAAATCAACGGATGCCGCATATGTAATGAAATCATGCACAGGCTTCATCACAAGGTCAAACATATCAAACAAACATTCTCCCACCTGCCTTGAAAGCAAAAGAAGAAGGAAACCGATGACAGAAACCGGAATGACAAATAACGTATAAAATGGCACCATCACCATGTTCATCGGAAAACTGACAAGTGAAATTTGCTGAAAATGATAGAGAAGAAACGGAAGTGAGCTGAGCTCTGCAATGAATGAGGCCATCGCAAGCCGGGCAAGTCTGCTTTTCCCTGCTTTCTTTAAAATGGAGGATGACAGAATTAAAGAGGCGCTTACCGCAAAGGAAAGCTGGAAGCCCGCCTGCCAAAGGAGGTAAGGATTAAACAGCAGGAGCAGCAGATAAGACAGAGACAATGCAGCAGAGGAATGAATGCCGCGTTTAACAAGAGTTCCGGCGATATAAAATCCCAGCATGAGGGATGCGCGCAATACGGATGGGGCGGCACCGCTCAGCAGCGTATATACCGGCAAAAACAGCAGCAGCAACATCCCCGCCTTTTCTCTTGTCAGCCCGATTCTGATCAGAGCATAAAATAGTCCCGCCGTAATAAGACCGACATGCATTCCGGAAATTGCCATTAAATGAACGACTCCTAAATTTTGATATGCACTCAGTATATCGTCCTCTATAGAAAATCTTTCACCTAAGGTCAGCGCTTCAACAATTCCGGCGGAAGATTCAGGCACGTGATTCCGAATGATTGAAATTAAATTTTTTCTGATGTTCAGCAGTTTAAACAGCGGCTGTTTGGATTTTTCACACCGCTGAATGGAAGTCACGGAAAATAACCAGTGAATCTGCTGAGAGTAAAGATATTCCTTATAATCAAAACCTCCGGGAATCGTCGCATGTGCAGGCTGTTCCAGAGAGCCTGTAAACGTGCAGCGCATCCCCGGTTCAAGCTGTTCAATGCGTCTCTTTTCCTCAAGAGACCGGATTTTATACGAAGCCGCCCATTTTTCCTTGTCATGTGTACGGATAACGGCTGACATTTTCGCTCCGTCAACCTTCGGAATATTAGTGATGACGGCCTGTTCAGTATAACTGCCGGCCTGATACCGCGTTACATTCGCAGCGTCACAAACCGTATAAAGAAAGAAATAAACACAAAAAGAAACGAGGCAGATGATAACCGGAGCAGGCTGCTTTGTTTTTATCATAATAAAGAGAAGATACAGAAGAAAAAGGAGCAGAACCCAGAAGACATGAGCGGCGGCAATCCCCGCAGTTGCAGAAACCGCCGCCAGAGGCAGAAGAAGGTATTTATATTTCATTTATACGTAACTGGTAAACAGCTCATTGGCCTGTTCATGAATTTTTTTCAGTTCATCTGCCTTAACTCCCGCATCAGATAATTGCTGAATCAGACCTGCTACAAAAGACAATTTTTCGCGGTTTTTCAGATCGATGATCATTTCATCAAGTTCGACCTGCTCCACCTTGACTCCGGCTTGGCTGAACAGCTCTTTTGCATAAGGCTGTGTTTTGTAATCTTCGGCATAATAGACCGTTTTGATGCCTGCCTGGATAATTGATTTGCAGCATTGAATACAAGGATAATGCGTCACATAAATTTCGGCGCCCTCCGTCGGAACACCGAACTTAGAACATTGCAGAATCGCATTCATCTCTGCATGTATGGTCCTCTGGCAATGATTATCTATTAAAAGGCATCCTTCATCAGCGCAATGGACGCCGCCGGCAATTGAGCCGTTGTATCCGCCGGCAATCATCCGCTTATCTCTGACTACGGTTGCCCCGACTGACAGTCTCGGACATGTGCTTCTCAGCGCCAGCAAATGGCTTTGCGCCATAAAATATTGATTCCATGAGATTCGTTCCACAAGTGTTCCCTCCAAAAAGTCTTGTTGCTTTTCTAAGTTTACATAGATTTAAGCAGAACCGTCAATTCACTTTACCGTAATGGAAGTTTTTATCCGCTCAAATGACTTTTCTCCAAAGCCTGATACATTCATCAAATCTTCAGCAGTCTGAAACCGTCCGTTTTCTTCTCGGTAGGCGATAATGGCTTCCGCTTTTTTCTGCCCCACCCCGGAAATCGCCTGAAGTTCGTCCAAAGATGCCGTATTGATATTGACAGCTGCATTCTCCTTTTCACCCGCTGCTGTTTTCGGGTGATTCTCTTCTTCGACTTCACTCGGAATATAAACAATCGTCCCGTCCTGCAGCTGCTCTGCTAAATTAACATTCAATTCATCCGCCTTTTTCTTCAGGCCTCCGGCTTTTTCAATGGCTTGCGTCACTCTGTCTCCCGCTTTCATTTCATACACGCCGGGATTTCGGACCGCACCTTTCACATCAATCATAATCTTATCGTCTGCGGTGTCTTTTTTGTCCGCGACGGATGCCGAGGCTGTTTGGCCGAGCACGGATTGCTGTTTGACCGGCTCTTCCTTTTCAGAACGAAACAGCCAAATACAGATAAAAACCGCCCCTGCCGCAAGACAAGCGCCCAGAATTTTCAGGTTCCGCCGCAGCCGCTCCGTCATCATCGCTTTCGTCATATTGCATTGCCTCCCCGCATAAGGTTTAGAGGATTAAGGGAAAAGGAGGGAAATTCATTGAAAATAGGCTTTATCGGCACCGGAAACATGGGAACGATCCTGATTGAATCGTTTATCGAATCAAACGCTGCCGATCCCTCACATATCACCATCACAAACAGAACAATCGAAAAAGCATTAAAACTAAAAGAACGTTTCAGCGGCATCCATGTCACTGAGGATCAGGAAAAGCTCGTACAGGATAATGAAATAATATTCATTTGTGTAAAACCGCTGGATATATATCCTTTGCTGAAAAAACTCACACCGCATTTACGGAAAGATCACATTTTAATCTCCATTACCAGCCCCGTTCAGACGGATCAGATTGAACATACGGTTCCGTGTCAGACGGCCCGCGTCATTCCGAGCATTACGAACCGCGCCTTGGCCGGCGTCTCGCTTGTTACGTTCGGCAAAAGCTGCAGCGAGTCTGCAAAAGCGGATATTCAAACGCTGTTCACTCATATTTCAAAACCTGTGGAAATCAGCAGCGGCATTACAAGAGCGGCGTCAGACATTGTCAGCTGCGGGCCCGCTTTTATGAGTTATCTCGTTCAGCGCTTTATTGACGCGGCAGTGGAAGAAACGGACATCACCAAAGAAGAAGCCGTGATTATGTCGACAGAAATGCTTGTCGGTCTCGGAAAGCTTCTTGAAACGGGGCATTACACGCTTCCCGCCTTGCAGGAAAAAGTATGCGTAAAAGGCGGCGTCACCGGAGAAGGACTGAAGGCTCTCGAAAGCGGTGTTCAGGATATGTTCAATCGTGTCTTTCAGCGTACACATGACAAATACGATGAAGATATATCGTTAGTGAAGAAGCAATTTCATGTGTAACTGAGTATGCCATAAAGAGCTTTATCGCGCCAATCGCAAAAAATGCATTTTAAAAACCATCGTTCCGTTTAAACGATGGTTTTTGGTTTGCCTGCCGTAAAGAAAAGACGTTCAGACTCTGTTGAAGGAGGACGGTCTGTAAAATCAGCCGTCACCTTCTTCAGTTCAAATCCGGTCTCTGCAAGCATTTGTTTATATTCTTCAATGTAAAATGTTTTTTGCTCATGCGTCTCGTCATAGCGGTCATAAGATTGTCCGTTCCATACGAAAAAGGACATATCATGGATGACAGAAAGCTCTTCATCGCCGGCAAAGCTTTGCCAGATATAGCTGATCTGCTCATCCTGATCCGCATGGGTGCTGTCCGGAAAAAGCTCCGTCATTTTATACGGGGAATGGACGTCAAACAGAAGCAGGCCGCCCTCCTTCAAAACTTGAAAAACACTTTTGAAGGTGCTTAAGACATCATTTTTCGTTTTTAAGTAATTTAGGGAATCACAGCAGATGACTACGGCATCAAACTGTTCTTCAAAACCGGAAAGCTCTCTCATATCCTGCTGGAGAAAAAGAATCGGCTTTCCCGTTTTTTTCTGCTGGGCACAGCTCAGCATATCTTCACTCAAATCAATCCCCGTGACTTCGCAGCCTTTTTCAGCAAGCCTGATGGATATTTCTCCGGTTCCGCAGGCAAGATCAAGCACCCTTCCCTTTTCCGGAAGAGACGCTTCAATCCAGCCCGCCCATTCATCATACGGCGCATGGGACATTAACTCGTCATATACACCGGCGAAGCCTTGGTAAATCATGAGTTCAAGCCGAGTTCAAGCTCTGCGAGCGGCGCGTCGCCCCATAGCTTTTCAAGATTATAGTAGCTTCTTTCATCTTTATGGAAAACGTGGACAATGACGTCGCCGAGATCAACTAAAACCCAGCGGGCCTCATCAAACCCTTCCATCTTTTTGACATCAATGCCGTTTTCTTCTGCCTGATCTTTAATTTCACGCGCAATGGCCTGAACCTGTTTATCAGAATTCCCGTGGCAGATTAAAAAGTAATCCGCTACAAGTGAGATTCCTTCCATGTCCAGCGCTAAAATATCTTCTGCACGTTTATCGTCGCATGCTTTTGCCGCGATTTTTAATACGGAAGCTTGATTCATTTTCCATATTCCTCCTGTCATTTTTGAGACACCAGCCAGTTATAGGTTGCAAACGTATCCGGAAAGACCGGCTGGTTTTTTTTCATCAGAAATATCATTGTATTTTTCATCGCTTGTATGAGCGCTTCGTTCAGATCTGTTTCCGCCAGACGGCGCACCTCTTCCACTCCGGGAAAGTGGCGGCCGGGTTCAATGTAATCCGCAACGTAGATGACTTTGTCTAAAAGGGTCATTCCGGGACGCCCTGACGTGTGATAGCGGATTGCATCCAAGATCTCAGGATCAGTGATCCCCGCTTCTTTCTCAGCCAAATACGCTCCCACAGGGGCATGCCACAGCTCGGCATTGTAATCCAAGAGCTCCGCCGGCATTTTTTCCCGCACGATGATCTGCTTCATTTCTTCTTTCGGCCGGAATTTCGCATAATCATGAAAAATGGCCGCCATTTCCGCTTTTTTCGGATCTGCTCCGAACCGGCCTGCGAGAATAACCGCCGTATCTGTCACGCCGATTGTGTGGATGTAGCGATGCTCGGTCAGCTGTTCTTTGACGCAGGCAAGTGCTTCCTCACGATTCATATAAATCATTCTCCTCTATATACTGCCTCACTTTATCCGGCATTAAGTATTGCGTCGGCTTTTTTGCTTTGAGACGTTCTCTCAGCATCGTTGACGAAACGTCAAATTCCGGAACATCGGCAAAAAGCAGCGGGTACGGGGTCTCAATATGATACCCCGGGCGCCGCACCCCGATAAATTGAATGAGCGTGAGCAGTTCGTCCAGTTTGTACCATTTCGGCAGATATTCAATCATATCCGCCCCGATAATAAAGAAAAGCTTGTCGTTCGGGTGCCGCTCCTTCAGTAAACGGACGGTATCATAGGTATAAGAAGGGCCTTTCCGGTCCATTTCCGCAAGCTCAAGCTTAAAGAAGGAATTAGAGCTGATGGCAAGCTTCAGCATCTCCACCCGGTGCCGGCTGTCTGTAAAGTCTTCATTCTGCTTATGCGGCGGGATTTTATTAGGCATAAACCAAATCTCATCGAGCTCCGCCTGATGAAGGACTTCATTAGCCATCAGAAGATGTCCGTTGTGCGGAGGGTCAAATGTGCCCCCGAATATTCCGATTTTCTTCATGTCAACCACCTTACGGAAGCCCGATTTGTTTATTTTCCTTTGATTCCTTATACAATACGATCGTATTTCCGATCGTCTGCACCAATTGTGAGCGGCTGCCTTTCACAAGCGCTTCTGCGACATCGTTTTTATCGTCTTCGCAGTTTTGAAGCACGCTGACTTTAATCAGCTCTCTTGCTTCTAAAGCCTCGGCAATCTGTTTCACCATGTTTTCGTTGACTCCGCCTTTTCCCACTTGAAAAATAGGCGTTAAATGATGCGCTTTTGAACGCAAAAACCGTTTTTGTTTTCCTGTTAACATTGTGTTCCTCCTAGTTTTCCTTCAACAATTGCTCTCATTAAGCTGCTGTCAGGCTCTTGTTCCGTCCACAGCTTGAAAGACAGTGCAGCCTGTTCCACAAACATGCCGACACCGTCAAGGGTTGTTAAACCTCTTTTTTCAGCTTCTTTTAAGAACGCCGTTTGAATCGGGTTGTATACGATATCACAAACGATGGCGCCCGTTTTGGCCCGTTCCAATGAGAGCGGCACGGCATCCGTTTTCGGATACATGCCGACAGATGTTGTATGAATAATGACGTCATATTGTTCAAGCTGATTTTCAGCTTCTTTTAAAGTAAGGGCGCGTTTCTGCTGAAAAGAGGGAGCAGCAGCAATCAGACTTTCTGCTTTTTCCGGCGTGCGGTTGCAAACGTCAAATTGTTTCGGCTCTCTGCGGACGATCGTCGTAAAAATCGCTCTTGCCGCTCCTCCCGCCCCAATCATGAGGATGGAGAGCTCTGATATCGGTTTGTCCAATACTTTGACTAAGGATTTATAAAACCCATCTCCGTCAGTATTATACCCGATGAGCCTGTCTCCCTCTCTTTTGACGGTATTTACGGCCCCGAGTACTTTCGCGCTTTCATGTATTTCATCCAGATGCTCCATGATCGCGACTTTATGCGGGACTGTGACGTTCACTCCGCAGATGCCAAGCGCCTTGATTCCGTTAACGGCGTCCTTGAGATGACGAGGTTCCACCTGAAACGCAAAATACTGCCCGTTGATGTTCTTATCTTGCAAAGCTGCGTTATGAATATCGGGTGACATTGAATGCCCGATCGGATTTCCGATTACTCCGTACAATTGTTTCATGCTCCCTCTCCCCTTCTCTCTATATTAATGAACGGCGGACAAATACGTGTACGCCTTTCGGAGCGTATGCCGTTATTTTTTTATCTGCTTGCTGCACCGTGACCCAGCCGAGTCCGGAAAAAACGATATCCGTCTTTCCTTCTTTAATCGTAAACGTGTGGGCCGTAAGCTCCGGAAATTCATCCAAATGATCTTTTCCGGGCGGGGTAAGCAGTTCTCCCGCATGCTTTTCGTATAAAGCATCAGCATTTTCAAGCTTTGTTCTGTGAATCATCAATTCATTCGGCATATAGCAGACAAACGCCGTTTTATCGCCTGATACATAGTCAAACCGGGCAAGCCCGCCGAAATAAAGCGTTTGTTTTTCATTCAGCTGAAAAGTGCGCGGCTTCAGTTCTTTTTTCGGTGTCAGCACCTTTAAGTCACGCTTGTCCACGTAATGCGCCATCTGGTGATGGTTAATGATTCCCGGCGTATCATAAAGCGCAGATCCGTCATCAAGCGGGATTTCAATCGCATCAAGCGTCGTGCCCGGAAATTGAGAGGTGGTAATAATATTCTCTTCCCCTGAGACCTCTTTAATAATCCGGTTGATAAATGTGGATTTGCCGACATTGGTACAGCCCACCACATACACATCGCGCCCTTCGCGGTAATGTTCAATGGCGTCAATGACTTCCTTCATCCCTTGTCCGCGGGAAGCGCTGATTAAAAAGACATCAAGGGGTTTTAAGCCGTATTCTTTCGCTTCGCGTTTCATCCATTGGACGAGCCGTTCCCGCTTTACGGATTTCGGCAGGATATCGGCCTTATTACCGACAAGAATGATCGGATTACCGCCGACAAAGCGGTTCAGCCCGTTTATCCAGCTTCCGTTAAAATCAAAAATATCAACGACTTTGACAATTAGAGAGTCAGTATCGCCGATTGTGTGCAAGATATTTAAAAAGTCATCATCCGTTAATGAAACATCTTGAATTTCATTGTAATTTTTCAGTCTGAAGCAGCGCTGACAAATGACATTCTCCTTCGTGAGCGATGCCTTTGGCGCGTATCCGAGACCTTTTTTATCCTCGGTCTGGATCGTTACTCCGCAGCCGATGCAAACAACCTTTTCCATTCCTAATCCTCCCACTGAATATGGCCTTTACGTTTCAAAGAACTCAATATTCTCCGTTCAATCCGGCGGTTAAAGCGCGTCATGACTCCGTCAGAGGAAGCGACAGGCACGACGAGGATCGTATGATACCCGTTTCTGTTTCCGCCGAGAACATCAGTAAGCAGCTGATCGCCGATGACCACACAGTCTTCTTTTTTCAGATCCATGCTGCTGACGGCTCTTTTAAAGGCGCGCCCCATCGGTTTTCTTGCCTTATAAATAAACGGTATGCCAAGCGGCTCCGAGAATAATTTCACTCTTCGTTCATTATTATTGGAGACGATCGTGACTTTAATGCCGTGCTCCTTCATTTCTTCAAACCACTCGATTAATCGAGGTGTCGCACTCGGTCTGTCCCACTCCACAAGCGTGTTGTCAAGGTCTGTAATAATCCCTTTCACATTGCGTTCCTTGAGCTTTTCCGGTGTGATATGAAATATATTTTTCACAAATTCGTCAGGTAAAAAAAACTTTTTTAACAAAACCCGCACCCTTCCTTTTCTTTCTATCATCTATATGTCGAAACCTGTCAGATTTAAAAACAAAGTCGGACTCAGTAAAAAAATTTCGACAAAAATTGGGTTTCTTCACCAGTTGTGGATAAAATTACACACATTATCCACTCTTATTACATCCGGATTTATCCAGATTATAAACAAGATACTAACAAGTTATCCACTTACGAGTGTGGATAACAGAACGATTGTTCTTATTTGTATTTCATGGTAGATTAAAGATAACCTCACCATGATTGAAACGCAACCTTCCATCATATGCTTGCGTCTGATGATTGATTACAATTGTAAGGAGGTGCCACTCCCATTAATTGGGTCCCCGGCATGAGAAAGCTTTCTGATGAATTACTAATAGAATCTTATTTCAAAGCCAATGAAATGAATTTGAGCCGTGAATTTATCGAGTTAATTGAAAACGAAATCAAAAGAAGATCGCTCGGACACATTATTTCCGTTTCTTCTTAAACAGAAAAAAATTCCCGGGCGAATTTCCTTTTTTTACTCAGATGACTGATATTATATCACTTCGGTTATGCGCATTACTACCACTTTCAACAAAAAACACCCCTAAAATAGAGGTGTTTAAGAGGACGGCTGCTATATATTGAACCAATACAGACCGCCCAGGACGAGAATGACGACGAGCAGCACAACAAAAAATGCGTACCAGTACCCCGCATTCACCCGAGGAGGCGGGCATACAGGATATTGCGGAGGGAAACCGCGGTTCATAGCAATCGCCTCCAAAAGATGTTTTTTCTACAGCCTATGAAGCAGAAGCAAAACGGTTTAGGCAGCTGACGGCGTCAGCGTTCCAAAACCCGCCCATTTTTTATGCCTTCAATTAAGATTCTGGCGCCTTTTGGCGTCATATGATTTCCGGAGGGATCTATCAGTCCGGATTGGATCAGCGCCCGGTCTGTATCTTTGCCGCCGTCCGCGCGTATAAAGTGTTTCCAGTTATCCACCAGCGGCACTTTCAACTCAGCTGCAACCTGCCTCGTAACGCCGTTATAGGAATTATGCCATGTTCTCGCGCCGCCTTTTTCTTTAAAGGCTGAGGCTTTATATCTCGAATAGTAATAGAGATGATGCGTTCCGTTTCCTTCTATAACCGGGATGCACGTCATTAAAATCGGCTTTATGCCGTGATTTCTGCTTTCGTTTATGAAATAAGTCAGGTTTTCTTTAAACCGTTTCTTTGATACTCGCGGCTGATCTCCCGTCAAAATGCCCGCATCATTTGTTCCGAACATGATAAATAAATATTGGGGCTTACGCTCCAGCACATCGCTTTGAAAGCGCAGGCGCGCATCCTCAGTCGTCTGGCCGCCTATTCCCGCATTTATAACCGTAAGACGGCCGCGTTCCGCTGTTTTTAAAATGTTTACCCACTGCTGCGCCTTCGGATAATCACGATAATCCCAGTTGGAACCGCGCGTATTGCTGTCGCCGAACGCGACAACACTTTTCTCTTTGCCCGCAGCGCATCCTGATAACAGACAGGTTATCGTAATAAAAAGAACAGCAAACTTCATTTTCTCTCCCTCCAAACCTTACCTCCTATGGTACACATCTCTTTGGCGGCTTTCAACGCGGCGCTCTCTTTACTGGATATGAAAAGGACCGGAATCCTGTCCGATCAAATCCGAAACCTTAACAAACGTGTAGCCCTGCTTTTTCAGCTGGGGAATGATTTCTTTCAAAGCCTCCACCGTCTGGCGCCGGTTTCCTCCGCCGTCATGCAGAAGAACGATATCTCCATCTCTGGCATGTGAAACAACGTGCCTGACGATTTTTCCTTTTCCGGGCCTTTTCCAGTCCCTCGGATCTTGGTTCCATGACCACATGATGATATGATAGCCCTCTTTTAAGATGCTTTTGAAAGCCGTCTGATTCAACGACCCTCCCGGCGGGCGGAATAACTTGTCCCCTTCCGGCTGCAGCGATCTGATATGATGCGCGGAGCTGTGAAGCTCTTGTAAAATGTCTTTGCGTTTTAAACGGTGAAAATAAACATGGTTCATCGTATGGTTGCCGATTTCATGTCCTTCTTCAACGATGCGTTTTGCCGTTATGGGGTATTTGTCTATACGGCTCCCGATACAAAAAAAGGTTGCTTTAACATTGTGCTGTTTCAGCACGTCTAACACAGCCTCCGTATAGACAGGATGGGGGCCGTCATCGAAGGTTAAAGATAGCTTCTTTTTTTCAGACCTTATATCC
The DNA here is from genome assembly GCF_053663455.1 of Bacillus sp. JK62. Lineage (NCBI taxonomy): Bacteria > Bacillati > Bacillota > Bacilli > Caryophanales > Bacillaceae > Bacillus > Bacillus sp. JK62. Next base: position 392,007 of record NZ_JBSJQA010000002.1, on the reverse strand, counting down.
CAGTACACGTTTCCCGTCTTCTCCATGTCACTTCTTTTTAAAGATTTCGCATCGGCGGACACGGCAGTGAGACTCGTGAGAACGCATATCATGATGATCAGATGAAAGCATCTCAACGTTTACACCTCCAGTAAACACTACTGTTAACGTGTCCCCTTTTATAAAAAATCATTCTCTGCATCAAATGATGTACATCCCCGCTTCCCGCTTGTTTTTGTCCAAATCCGGGTGCAGCCGTTTCTCATCAAACGGCAAATGCTGATAAACAAGTACGCTTATCGGACAGCTTATTTTAATAGAAGGAGATAGATTTGTGCTGTATACTAATTGAAAAGAGGTGAACGTACAGATGATAAAAAAGGGATTCAGTCTTGCCGTCATCATTGCTGTCGTGATGATCGGCTTTATGCAAAAAGACGTCTGGCTCAGCATGATTCGCGCGGGCGGCATGTACGCCGTGCTTATGAGTATCCTTCTGGTCGCAGCTGACGTATTTTTTCCGATCGTTCCATTCGCCATTATCGCAGCCTTAAACGGAGCGGTTTTCGGGATTGTAAACGGAGTGTGGATTACATTGTCAGGCGCGATGCTCGGAACAATGGCATTGTTTTTTCTCGTCCGGTACGGATTCAGAGACTGGGCCAGAAAAAAGCTGGTGGCTTACCCGGCCGCGGCTCAATATGAAGATTCATTTCATCAGCACGCGTTTACGGCGGTGCTTTTCGGGCGGCTGATTCCGATTATACCGTCGCTTGCCATGAATACCGTCTGCGGGCTGAGTAACATACGATGGCCGATCTTTTTTTCTGCGTCGGTGCTCGGCAAAATTCCGAACATTGTGATCGTGACCGTCGCAGGCGCTTCATTTACAAGCAACAAACTGCTGTCTTTCGGGATTTACGGAATGTATATGCTCGTCTTAATGGCGGTCATTTATAAGAAGTTTCCCGGTCTTTTAAAAACAACGAGAAAATGAAACGCGTACCGCCCCCTATTCCGGCGGTACAGCTCCTCTCATTCTGAGAACTTTTCCGTTACATTCTGAACCGATCACTTCCATGTTTTTCTTTCTGTAAAATGACAGAGCCGCTTCATTGCCCGGCGAAACTCTCAGGTGATATTCCGAAACACCGTTCGCTCTGAAAAACTGATTCGCGTATTGATGCAGTTTTGTTCCGCACCCTCTTCCCCTCTGCTGCTCAGTCATATAGTAAAGGTGCACATAACCGATTTTTTGGCTGCGGTAAAATTTGATGGAAGCTTCAAGCTGTCCGATCGGCTGCCCGTTATGAAGAAGCAGCTTAAAATTGTCGGGTGAGCATTAGATTTGGGATGACAGCCATCTGAGATATTCATCCTTATTAAAATGATCCGCCGTGCCAAAGCTGACGAAAAACGAATCCTCACGAAATGAAACGGCCGTCTCTTTATGTTTGTTTAAATTGATCCGCTTGAAATACATCGGGAGTCCTCCTTTTTGAGGCCGCAAATAAGAACGAGCATAAAATGGCTGCCAACGCCAGCATAACAGCAGCCCCTGCGATGACGATGCCGCGGACGGAAGAACTGACAGACGCCGCTCCGAAAACCGCCGTTACCAATATAATGAAGACGGCTTCGACTAATGAATAAAAGCTCCCCACTCTCCCCATGATGTCCACCGGAACATTCTTTTGATAAAACGTCAGAAAGCCTGTATTGGCAAACGCCAGAAAAAAAGCGAGAAGGAAAAATCCGAAAGCAGCCGTCCAAAAAACGTCAGAAAACGCATAAATCATATATCCTGCCGCTGTGAATAAAGAGCCCATTCCCATCAATAAAGAAGCCGGCATTTTTTTATTAAAGAACACATTGACAAGCGCCCCCGCAATAACCCCTGCCCCTGAGACACTGACGAGAAAACCGTAATCGGCATCAGTCAGCTGAAGAACTTCTTTTGAAAAAGCGGCTTCAAGCGAATCAAGCGCGGATAGCATAACGGTCATGACCAGACTGAATAAAAAATAAATGATCATGACGTTTCGCGCCGTTCGGCTGAAGCGATAGACGAGCTTCCAATCTTCTTTGTACACTGCCAAAGAAAGCTTTTGTGCGGGAGAATGTACGCGGGGCTCATTTTCAAGGTTCGGCAGCATCATCGTGATGAAACCGGACAGCACTAAAGCCCCCGCATTCACCCAAATCGCAAAAATCGGCGTGCCGGCGATAAAAAGCAGCCCGGCCGCAGCCGGCCCGAGGAGAAAAGCCCCTGATTCCGACAAAGCCCTTAGTGAATTGAATCGTTTTCTCCTTTCAGCCGGAATAAGCATCGTCACATACGCCATGGAACACGGACGAAACATCGCATTGGCCATTTGAATCAAAAACACGATACAATAAACAGAAAATAAAGACCCTACAGTAAACATCAGCGGCAGAACGGCAATGAATGCAGCCCGGATGAAATCAAGCGACATCATCATATTCCGTTTGTTACACCTGTCGATGATGCTGCCCGCCCACCCATTTGTTATCAAAACAGCCGCAGGCCTGATTAAATAAAGGATGGAAACCGCAAAAGCAGACCCCGTTTCTTTTAAGACAATAAGATTAAGAGACAAAAAATAAATCCATTCACCAATATTTGCTATCCCGATTCCGGTTAACAGAAGCATCGGGTACAGCCAAGACTTCCGGTTTTTCATCTTATCCCTCCCTTAGAAATAAAAAACGCCCTCAAGACAATAAAGTCTTGAGGACGGGAAACAGCCCGCTATGCCACCTCAATTCGGTTTGGTGCCGGCCTAAGCCGGGTACAAAGCTTACTCGGTAACAGGAGTATCCGCCGCATCATCCTCGTTTTTCATGATTCCGATGCGAAGCTAAGAGGTTTGTTTCAACACATCCATTCATACTCCTTCACAGCTCCCGGAGCTCTCTGTCATGAATGATATCTGTCTACTCGTCTCTTCAGCGCTTTTCGTTATATTCTTTTCACCCTTACTTTTTTTAACAATATACAGGCTCAATCAGCAAAAATCAAGAGGCTGTAAGAAATAAAACCTGCCTTTGATTAATTTCCCTGTACAGACACAAACAGCCTGACTGCCACATACAGTTACATATAGGCTTTTGCCTACATAACTTTGTGGAGGTGAGGATGGTGACAGGTGTTTTTGCAGCGCTCGGGTTTATTGTGAAAGAACTCGTGTTTTTAGTATCATACGTGAAAAATAATGCCTTTCCACAACCGCTCTCAAATAGTGAGGAGAAAAAATACTTAGACCTTATGGCCGAAGGAGATGAACACGCCCGCAATATGCTGATCGAACATAATCTCCGTTTAGTCGCCCATATTGTAAAAAAATTCGAAAACACGGGAGAAGACGCAGAAGATCTGATCTCCATCGGTACAATCGGGCTGATCAAAGGAATTGAAAGCTACTCAGCCGGAAAAGGCACGAAGCTTGCCACATATGCCGCACGATGTATTGAGAATGAGATTTTAATGCATCTGCGCGCATTGAAAAAAACGAAAAAAGACGTCTCCCTTCATGACCCGATCGGCCAGGATAAAGAAGGGAATGAAATAAGCCTGATTGATGTTCTCAAGTCGGAAAGCGAAGATGTGATCGACACCATTCAGCTCAACATGGAACTTGAAAAGGTCAAAAAATATATCGATATTTTAGACGACCGCGAAAAAGAAGTCATCGTCGGCCGCTTCGGGCTTGATTTAAAAAAAGAAAAAACGCAGCGCGAGATCGCAAAGGAGCTCGGCATTTCAAGGAGTTATGTGTCGCGGATTGAAAAACGCGCATTGATGAAGATGTTTCATGAGTTTTACCGGGCGGAAAAGGAGAAGCGGAAGAAGAAGGGAAAGTGAGCGAAAAGCCGGATCTGACATTCCGGCTTTTTCTATTTTATCTTTTTCAATCATGACTATGAACAGAATATGCGTAGCGCTCAGTGTGAAGGGACAAATATACAAACTATTTAATCGCGTCAAGGCCTGTGATGAATTCATTTGTGATACGGCCATTTTCAAAATATATTTTGTAGGTTTGAGAGGTCTCTATAACTTCGCTGTCATCTTCAATATCATCAAATTCAATTTCTGAGGGAAGGGTCATGATAAGATCACTCCTATAACGTTCCTCCATTTATTGATTGAATGAACCATAATAAAAACCGCTCCTAAAGAGCGGTTTTAAAATATAAGAAATAATCATTCTAAGAAGAAATCGAAAGGGATTTATTTACTGCTTTTTGAGCATGGATTAAAGTCGTATCAAATAATGGCACTTTTGAATCCTCTGCCTTTACTAATAGTCCAATTTCAGTGCATCCAAGAATGATTCCTTCTGCTCCTCTATCCACCAAATTATTTATGATCTTCTTATAAATGTTTTTGGAAGACTGTTTAATTTCACCCAGACACATTTCTTGATAAATAATATTATTTATTAATTCCCTTTCCTCATCATCAGGAACAATGACATTAATATCATGAGACGCAATACGTGATTTATAAAAATCTTGTTCCATCGTATATTTAGTCCCAAGCAATCCTACTGAGCGAATGTCTTGTCTAATAATTTGTTCTGCAGTTGCATCGGCAATATGCAAAATAGGTATAGTGATCATATCTTGGATATATTCAAGAACTTTATGCATAGTATTTGTACATATTACAATAAAATCTGCACCTGCTTTTTCTAATGATCTTGCAACTCCCCCTAAAGCTTCACCTGCTTTATCCCAAGCCCCTATGGATTGATAATGTTCAATTTCCTTAAAATCAACACTGTATAAAAGGCATTTTGCCGAGTGAAGCCCTCCTAACTTCGTTTTTATTTCTTCATTGATAATTCGATAATACTCAGCTGAAGATTCCCAACTCATTCCGCCAATAAGACCAATAGTTTTCATAACCCACCTCGGATAAAATTTTCAAAATATTATAGTTATTTTAAAGCATAGATTAGGTCTTTACAATTATTTATTTTTTCAGGATTACTATTATTAAATTTTATCGAGAATAAAAAAAGATTGCCCGCCTTTTAAGGAGACAACCATCAAATTTTCACCCATTTTCAGTTCTTCATCTTCTCCAGAGCGCAACCGTTTAGGAATAATAATCAAATCAGCAGGTATTATTAATTTGTCATTTTCATTAAGCCTTATTTCAATAGATGAAACGGAAATCACTTCAGCCGGCATAATATCCACCGGTGACTCAGAATCAATAAAGTCAGAATATAGAAAAAGAGATGTGACAGTTATGAAAATCATTTTTCTCATTCGTTACTGCATTTTGGTATCAAATGACTTGACTTATAAGTCCTTAACTTGCGTCTTCTCTCAAACGATTCAACGCCGGACGCTCTAAAAACTCCTCAGAAAATCTTTCACAGGCATACTTCAGTCCCTGCTTTCTATATGCAGACCTCGATCTGGCTGCCGATGCTTGAGCCCTTGTTCCTCGGTTGATAACCTTACAGCTAATGGCTATCATCCTGAAGTTTGTCCTACTGAGGTGATTTTCAACGGTGGAAAAAAGAAAAACTAGTTACTGATTAGTAACTAGTTTTTATCTTAAAAGATTCAAATATTAGGTTTCAGATTTTCTGGTTTAACCATCTCATCAAATTGTTCTTCCGTTAATAATGTAAGCTGCACGCAGTCTTTTTAGCATTAACCCTTCCTTATGAACAAACTTGGCATTTTCTAATAATTTTCATACCCGATAAGGTTCTAATTCCCTAAGTTGTAGTATCAATATCCTCTGTGTAATCCATGGAATTAACCTTTTAAGTTTATTAAACCTAACTGTTTTATTAGACAAAGCTTACAGATCGAATTTCATGGCGCCTATCGATTTTACAATTTCCGGATCTCGGTGCGACCCGAAAAGACTTTCTCCTTTATCAAGGGTGGAAATCTTTTCGATATCCTCTAAGCTCAACTCAAAATCAAAAATGTCAAAGTTTTCGACAATCCGTTCTTTGCGCACCGATTTTGGAATCGTAACGACTTCACGCTGAACAAGCCAACGCAGCACGACCTGGGCGACGGATTTATTGTGTTTTTCCGCAATGGAAGTCAACACGCCGTTGCTGAACATGTTATTGCGCCCTTCAGCGAACGGTGCCCATGACTCGTGTTGAACTCCCTGCTCTTTCATAAAAGCAGCACTTTCTTTTTGCTGGCAGAATGGATGCGTTTCGACTTGGTTGACGGCTGGCACGATTTCATTATGCATGATCAGATCCATTAGACGGTCGGGATGGAAGTTGCTGACTCCGATTGCCCTGATTTTTCCTTCGCGGTACAGATCCTCCATCGCGCGCCAAGCGCCGTAGTAATCGCCGTATGGCTGGTGAATAAGGTATAAATCAAGATAATCCAGCTGCAGCTTATTTAAAGATTTGGAAAATGCCGCCTTGGCACTTTCATAGCCGGCATCCTGAATCCAGAGCTTGGTCGTAATGAACAGCTCCTCACGCGGTACGCCGCTCCGCTTGATTGCACGTCCGACTGCCTCCTCATTTAGGTAGCCGGAAGCAGTGTCAATCAGGCGATAACCGGCCATCAGTGCTTCATATACTGCGTTTTCACAATCTTGAGCATCGGGGACTTGGTATACACCGAAGCCGATAATTGGCATTTTCACTCCGTTGTTTAATGTTACGGTTTGCATTGTAATTCCTCCTATTGTTCAAATGTAGAACGACAAACGGCACGCATCCCGAAAATCGGGCACTGCAGAATGAATTCCGCTGCGGCTGGTTTGCGTTATAATAAGCTTATTACCTTCGTGCAACACGAAGGCAAGCACTTTTTTAAAAAATTTTTAAAGGAGGATTACACATGCATACAGTCAAAGAAGCAGCGATGATAACCGGACTCACTGAGCATGCGGTGCGCTTTTACACGGATAAAGGCCTGGTGCCGAGCGTACAGCGCAATAAAAACAATATCCGTTTGTTCGATGAAGAATCAATCAACTGGCTGTTTGGCGTCAAATGCCTCAGGCAATCCGGAATGCCGATTGAAGACATTAAAACGTACGTGAATCTCTGCCTCGAAGGAGATTCGACCATCCCACAACGGTACACACTCATGATGGAGCATAAAGAAGATGCGCTCGCTCAGCTCGAAGAAGCCAAACAGCACATTGCCCATTTGGAACAAAAAACCGCCCTATATCAAGCCATTCTGGAGCACCGCTCTTTTGATACAACCAATCCCGCCAACTGGGAAAAAATACAGCATATGCATAGTGACGTATTTTACTCGCCCACTGTCCGGTAGATGTGAAAGATATTTATGAGCACATCAATAGCTCTTAAACTCCTAAATTGGAATCCATATTGAATAGGCTAAGTTTGATGACATGTTATGAGCGATTAAATTTGTTTATATACGGCTATAAGGCTGCAAGTCCTTAAGGTTACTTTCTATTAATATTAATTGATAGAAGTCGCATCTGTATGCGACTTCTTGTTCGATGTTGTTTTCAAGTGTGTCAGAGGTAATGTTAACTTCAGCAATTACTTCTTTTGTGCTTAAGTTAGCTGTGCTAATTGATGGAACAGACTTTTGATCCTTAGTCAGCGCAACTCTTAAAATCGTTGGCGTATCTTGAACCATTCGAATAAAAGTTGAAGCTTGAACAGGCTTGCCATCAAAGGATCGGCTTCTCGCGCGCTTGGTTTTCTGTATTTTCTTTGCTCGAAGGCTCGGAATCGATAATTTCTGAATTGTCTGCTTCATTAATAACTGCTTTTTTGAAAGAATCCCCCACTTGCTCAAAACTGCTTTTCATACAGTCTTAAGAGCCATCGCATCACAGTCATTTTTCCATCCAACATCAGACTTACTGAATTTCTTTTTGTGCTTTTCTACTTGTGCCTTTGTCCAGTACACTGTTTTTCGGAAGCCATTTATCAACTCACAATAAGCTGCATAACCAATCACTACGTCTGAATTCACGCTTTTCAAAATCAATCTCGATCTCCTCAGTCAGCGGATTCCGCTTCTCCAATTCGCCTTCATGAATCGGTATGCAATTGATGGACTTATATTGGCCTGTTCGCAAAGCAAGCTGTATGTACCCTTTGTATCCTAGCTGGAATTGAGCCTTTCCTCCATAAGGAACTATCCAGGCATACCCTAAGTTTTTATCTATAGGCAGGTCGAGTGTCTGCCACCATTGCAGATGAGATGGCACTCATAAGATCTGTTTTCTGCAGCATCTGCTCGCTGTTATCAAGACTTAAGATAGAAGCAGTAAACTGTGCAGCCCTCTTTCCTGACACTTCCTCAAATCGCTTAATAAGGGGTGGTGGAAGAAAGCTAGCCTTTCATGATCGCTCCTTGCTGTTTCACAGGAACGCTTTTCATACATCATAATAAAACCTTATTAAAACTTTACAAGACAAGCTGAATTGACTATAGTCTAATTAGACTAAAATATTGATGTAAAGAAGTGAAAAATTAGATGATAAAGTCTTTTATAATGTTGGGGCAGTCGAATATGGCGGGCCGTGGATTTTTGAATGAAGTAGACCCTATCTATAATGAAAAAATTAAAATGCTACGCAATGGACAATGGCAGATGATGACAGAGCCGATTAATTACGACCGTCCGGTTTCCGGCGTTGGCCTGGCGGCATCTTTTGCAGATGCATGGTCAAAAGCTCATCCCGATGAAGAAATTGGCTTGATCCCGTGTGCGGAAGGCGGCAGTTCATTGAATGACTGGCATCCGGAAGGCATCCTTTTTCAGCATGCTTTGTCCGAAGCCCGCTTCGCCCTCCGTTCCAGTCAAATTTGCGGGATCCTTTGGCACCAAGGTGAGAGTGACAGTTATCGTTCGCTGCATGAAACTTATTACGAGAAATTAACTCTTATCATTGAGACGCTAAGAAACGAGTTGAAACTTGATGAGGTACCGTTGATTATTGGAGGGCTTGGTGACTTTCTTGGGAAGACCGGTTTTGGACAGCACGCCACTGAATTTCGACAAGTTAATGAACAATTGCTGCGTTTTGCTAATGAACAACAGAATTGTTATTTTGTTACTGCAGCAGGTTTGACTGCGAATCCTGATGGCATTCATTTAGACGCAGCTTCACAACGTAAATTCGGTTACCGCTATTTCGAGGCTTTTTCGAAAAAGCACCATATCCTGAAACCCATTTCGGGAGAGGAGCAATCATTGAAAGTGAAAGGTGACTATTCTAAAACAGAACAGATTTACCTTCATAGTATGGATTTGGCTTCGGGTGAAATCACGTACGCGGAATTTGAGGCGCGGATGGCGAAGGTGATGAAACCATAATTCCCTTACTTATCCTTGGCTTGCTCATCCAAAACCCCGGAGCTCACGGCTATGAACTTCTGGCCTTAATGGAAAAACGTCATTACAAATACATTGTTAACTTCACGAAAGGTTCATTTTATTACAATCTGCAGCAACTTGAAGAAAAGTGTTTGATTGAACAGATTCAGCAGAAACCCTCAACCAGCGGGCGTGAGATCCGTAACTTTAAAGTCACAGATTCGGGAAGGGCAGAATTCGAAAAATTAATGATCAAATACGGCACCAAATCGGAATATGTGAACCTGCAATTTTATGGGGCGTTACTCTTTGCCGATGAATTCGACAAAAATAAATTACTGGATCTGATCCAATCACAAATCGATCAGACTAAAACTCGAATCGAGCTCCTTGATGAATACCTGGCCATCACTCAAGAAATTCCCGGCACAATCAATTACTTTCGCCGTATGAATGAAAATTCCCGTTCACATCACTTGGTTAATTTAGAATGGTTCGAAAAATTGAAAGCAGAAATAGAGTGAACTATTGCATAATAAAATTTCGCATCGTCGGCATTAAAAAAAGAGTCCCTATTTTGTTCAAAGGCGTGAATCCTGACATTGCATTGATGTGGGAAAGTTTAAATGAAGCAGCAATCAATCAACTAAAAGAGCTTTCTAATGCAGCGCCTGCAGGACTCATCAGTGCAACCACGAACTTTTCTGAAGGCCGGACAGAGGAAAACGGAGAGCTTGATCACTATATTGGCGCAGCCACAACGAAACATTGCCCAAATCATCTATCACAGCTTGAAGTCCCTGCCTCAACGTGGGCTGTATTCAAAGCAGCCGGATCATTTCCGGATGCACTGCAGGAAGTATGGGGGCGGATTTATTCCGAATGGTTTCCATCGTCACATTATGAACAAATTGAAGGCCCAGAAATCTTGTGGAACGAGCATAAGGATGTAACATCGCCATCTTTTAAAAGTGAAATTTGGATACCCATTTCAAAAAAGGAATATATCTTACAATGAAATTAGAGGAATTGAAGGTTTTAAGGAAGGGGTCTCATCCCTTCCTCTTTATGTCACTAACCCCGATCTGCGGCAATATTGATGCCACTAATCTTCGAATTGAGTTTTTTAATGAGCAGAACCGTTCTTACTGAAAATATAAATTGAGGTGTATTGCGTTTTGATGATCTGCTTCTCACCTCTTATTTTCCGCCTTAACGTCCGATCCTTTCTGAAATTCTTCTGCAAAGTCTGACGTTGATGATTGACTGCCAAGATCTCCCGTTTTGATTCCTGCCTTCACGGTTTCCAGAAGTGAGTTTTCTATTAATTCCGCTGCTTCTTTCCGAAAATAAATCACTTCACAACAGACAAACTGAAGGCGGTATAAAAAAACAGCTCCGTTAAAATGGCCAGAACTGTCTTTGACTTTTGGATTTTGCAGTTATCTCCATCCGTCAGTTTAATTAGAATTCAGATAATCCAAGACACGATCAACTCTTTCATTGACTGAGTAATCTCCTTCAATTTTTAACAATGGACAAGATAAATCTGCCATCCAATGTTCGTGTAAAGCTTTGCTTCTAACTTCCATTCCGGCATGATCATATAAAGAAGCCCACTCTAAAAATGTTTTTGATTGTTCATATTTACTGCCGCCGGCTAACACTTCGTTTCCATAACGCTGAAATTCCCTATGCCTTAATCTCTCAAGCCGTATATCCTGCGGAATCCATAAGAAGATGACAAGGTCAAAATAACTTTTTAGATCATCGCCCCAGCGGCACACTGCGCCAGAAAGAATCCATTTCTCATTTATTGTCAAGTCTTTTTTAAGTAACTTTCTTCTTTCAGGGATTTCTCTTTTTTTAGTGAATTTATCTGTCCAATAGTAATCATCAGTATCAAGATGCGTATGCGGCAAATGCTTTGATAATGCAACACCCAATGTTGACGTTCCGACACCAGAGGCTCCCAATATGTGAATCTTATTTTTCATACTTCCCCCTCCTTATGAAGCAACCAAACTCCCTGTTGCATAAGGTACTTACTATTATTTTGACATAAATCCCCAAAAACCTTTACTTTTCCAGGGGAATCCAGATGCGGTTAAAACCATACCGCTTACGAACTTCATGGTCATTTTCAAACAGAATGATTAACTTTCTCTCCGGCCTATTTTAATATCCTCATACACTTTTTCAAAAGTCTCGATTGGCAGTGAAAACTTGGTTGTTTTCTCGTTACGGTAATTGATCATGATCTCAATTTGATTATTTTTTTGTTCAAACTCAATAAGTGCGTTCTCCCATTTATCTCTGATTGAAATGATACAATTTCCATTTTTCTTTTCCTTTTTCTTATAAATGTAATTCACTTTAACTCCCCTTTCATTGATCGGCAAAAGGTTTCGGAATAAGGAAGCTCCTCAAAAAAAGGATCAAAACTTTTATCAAGTTTGATCCTTTTCCCTTTTTAGTCATTTCTTCGCGAACGTTTATAGACATTCACGGTTACCAGCCAGCTCATAACAACGATTCCTGCAAAAAGAATGAGCATATTACTGTACAAATAAGCGGAATGACCAGCGTTAACAGGCAGCAGCCTTTGATTCAGCAAGCGGATCGATAATAAACCGCCTGCAATCGAAATACCCGTTCCCTCTGATAAAAAGCTCGTAAAATTAAGCAGACTCATTCCGGCGCCGGCTTCCTTTTGTTTCAAACTGCCAGACACAATTGTAGATATAACCGTTTTTGTGAAGGAGAGCCCCCCAAAAACAAAAACGATTATAACGGTCATGAGCCAAGGTGCCGCATCTATGAAAAAGGCAGCGATTAAAAAGCTGGAAGACATCAATACAACCCCACTGGTCAGCACATACAAAGAACCTTTCCGATCAACAAGCAATCCTCCAATGTAACCGAAGATGATGACGCTCATCGTCCCGGGGAACATAATCCCGCTTCCAATTGCCGCAGTACTTAAATGGTGAACATCTTTCATCATATAAGGAACCATAGAAACAAATCCTGCAGCAGTGCCGAAGATCAGGCCTCCGCAAAGGACGCCCATCATAAACAAAACATTTTTCCCCAGTGCAGGGTCAACAAAGGGATCTTGAGTTTTCCTAATATGTCTCACAAATATCAGGAAAGCTAGAATACTGATGATCAGAAAAGACATTCTATATGAAGTTGTAAACAGTAGAAAAAATACGATGCCTGCAGACATTAATATAATCCCCGTCATATCAAAGCGCCCGCTGACTCTTTCTTCCTTTTCCAGCAGTTTCATCAGGAATGGAACGGTGATAACTGTTGCTGTCGGAATAAGCAGCAAATATGACCAGTGAATATAATGAGCGATCATTCCGCCAATAGCTGGTCCGACACCTTCCCCCATTGCCACCAGCGAACCGATCAGACCAAATGCTTTACCCCTGTTTTCTTTCGGAATATAGCGTACTACTGCAACCATCACAAGAGCCGGGAATGCGGCTGCACCAGCCCCTTGAATAAATCGGGCCAGAATGAGTACAGGAAAGAAAGAGTGTCCGACAAATCCAATGATCGATCCGAAGCCATTTACCATAATTCCAAATAGGAGCAGTTTTTTGATGCCCAGCTGATCTGATAACTTCCCATACAGAGCAGTTCCGATGGAAAAGGTTAACATAAAGGCCGTGTTCACCCAGTTTGCACTCGCTGGCAGTTTATGAAAATCGTTGGCGATATCAGGTAACGAGACGTTCAAAACCATTTCATTTAATACGCTGAAAAATGACAGAACACAAAGCCAAATGAACACTTGGTTGTGCCGTAAAGCTGACTGTGAATAAGGCGTATTCACAAATTTCCCTCCATTAATGAGGGCAGACGCAGTTTATAGGGCCATTGATACGCTTCCCTCTTTTAATTGTACCCTGTTCATTTTTTTGCACTTCATACATAACTCCCCCTGCATTGATTGATATACCTTATTATAAATCCTCAAGCCGATGTTTTGAATACTTTGCGGCACACACCCGCAAATGACGAAACATCAAATACTGTTATATTTAAAATTTACAGTACCAAAAAACCGCAATTTCATTTGCTGTTGAAAGATTGGAATAAAGCATTGTATCGACCGCTCCTATGACAAAGTTATTTTTGGCATAAAAATGACAAGCTGAAACATTAATATCTTGTGTTTCAAGCATAAGACCGCATAAATGATTCTCCTTTGCCCACTCAATCGCTTTATGTAATAAAGCCGTCCCGACACCACTTTTTCTATAATCTTTTGCAACGGCAATGTCTTCAATCAGTGCGTATCCATTCCAATTAGAACGAAGCTTACTCCGGCCGACACAGTCGTTCTCTGCGTAATAAAAAAAGACAACTTTATCCGCTTCTTCAATATAACTGACATCAATGTCTTCATCATCATATTTTTTGACATAAGTTTCAGCAAATTTCTCCTCTGTATATGTCCAAGCATTGTTTTCAAATGAAGGGATGATTCTCCCTGAAACAACGAAAGGTTCGTTTGGTTTATTGAAGTCTTTCATATTGAAACGAGTCATTTTAGTTATCATCATAATCACCTTTCTGCATTTATTGACTTTAATTTACATCTTTTGAACCATTGATTCTTCTGCATGTCAAGGATACCGGTTTAATCACTCTAAGACTAAATTAAAAAAGATACCAACATCGATTGGTATCATCTATTCGTTCGAGCCCTTACAACAACATCCTATTTCGGAGCTTCCAAACCAAATGTTGTCCATTCCTCTTTTGCCGGACCATAAATACCCGGAACAGGTAAACCTGCTTGTCTCATAAGGACAGTCATTTGTCCTCGATGATGGTTTTGATGTTGAATTAAAAACATCAAAAGTGAACCATTCGGCATTTGCTGACCAATAAAGTTGACACATTCTTGAAGTGTATCGTCAGTCCATTGCGTTTTTAACGCCTGCACAAATGCATTACTGGCTTGATGATAACTCTCAGCAATAAACCGCGCCGACGCAGGAACAGGATAATCTTCAGCAGGAGCATGAAACGTTAAATCTGTGTTCGAGGTAATGATGTGAATCGCCGCGACAGTATGCCATGCAATACGGCCTAAAGTCCAATGTTGTGAAGTGATTTCTTGTTTAAGAGATTCATCAGTCAGTCGATTCAGCAGTTTTTGTGTCGCGTCGGCTTCGAATTCCCAAGATTTCAAAAAATGGTCTAAGGTTTGAAACATAAAAATCCTCCTTATCCTTTTTTGTTTTTCTATGTATCTGCAGTTCAATTATAGTGCTCCGTTTAGTTAAAAAAGAACAAAACGATAGACAGACATTTTTATCAGAAAGCCCGATCTGACAATAACAGACAAAATATAAGAACATAACAGATCACTCTATACTTCTTTTTCTTCAATCGACAAACAGGATTCTTCTGTGTCTAATATTTTCGCTTTGCAAAAGTCCATATCGTCTTAGTGATTGAACCGGAGATAAAACAGCTCCCCGTCATCATAGCCACCCAAATGAAAAATGTCGGTTCGGCACCTATTACAATAAACATAAATATCAAGGACAAAATGAATACAATAACAACCATCATCCATACTTTTTTGAAGATGAAATATCCTAAAATCCCTAACAGAAAAGAAGCTGCCGGAAGAAAAATGAGAATGATATACGCGGGACTCAACAGCGGGCTAATACAAACACCTCCCAATTTCAAAACGAGGAAGTTCCTACTTTTTGTCTGATATCAAATGATATGAAGTGATTTTTTTCATCTTGATATTACGCCGTTTCATTCATTTTATACATATTACACCAATACAATCGAGTCAAATATAGATATTTATTCATTTTTAACATATTTCCGGAAAATGAGGAGTGAATTAAAGTCTGAGAATAGCCCGCTTTTTCTTTTCCTAGTAAGTCCTGCCTCATTGGCTTTAGCCCATCTGCTTTCTCATTGTTTTTGCAGCGCTAATATTCTCATAATCGTGTGCATGACGGTGCTTTCGTCATTTGATTTGATGACAAAGTGCGCCGCATCTTTTATTTCGTCAATGGCGTTCTTAACCGCAAAGCTGTAGGATGCCGCTTCCATCAATTCTTTGTCATTGCGGCCGTCTCCGAATGCCATTGTTTCATCTGCCGAAACCCCTAATAATCGCTGCAGTTCTTGTACTGTTGATCCTTTATGTATTCCGATATTTGATATGTCCATCCAGGTATCTTCTGATGCTACGATATATAATTGGTGAAAAAATTCATGCAGCTTTTCTCTCGTTTCCGGACAGTTGGCGTCGGGGTCATGAACCGTAATCTTGATAAAATCGTCTTTTATCTCAGTAAAATCAGTTATTTTCGTTACATGTGCATAAGAGGCATTTACATATTTCATTTCACTTTCAGACAGATTTTCTTTTACGATCGCGCCTTTTTTTGTGCACGCGATAATGGTGTGCCCGCAGCTGATTTTTTCTAAAGCGCCTATAATTGACAGTCCGGCTTTATTGCTGATTAAAGATTCATATACGAACTTGCCGTTCTTTTTCATACGTGCAGCACTGTCTCCTAAAATCCAAAAATCTTTCGCGTCTTCTCCGAATAAGGCTTCCACCCTTTCACACTGTTTCCCGGTGCAGATGGCGAAAGCGACATGCTGTTCCTCCATTACTCTTTTTGTCTTTTCAAATAACGTTCTGTCAAAATCGCCTTGATTATTTAAAAATGTGCCGTCTAAATCCGTAATCACTAATTTAATCATCGTTCAGCACCTCCGCAGTTAAAATGTCTTTTTCAGACAAAAGGTTTTTCACATTTGAGAATGGAATCAATCGCGTTTAAGACCCCTTCCTCATTGTTTGATTGCGTGATATGCGCCGCGGCCTGTTTAATGCTTTCCTGCGCATTATCCATGGCGACTCCGTATTTCACGGCGGACACCATCTCCAAATCATTGCCGCTGTCTCCGAAGGCCGCGCATTCTTCAGCATTTATCCCCCATTGTTTCTGGAGAAGCTTAATCCCGCTTGCTTTATGAAGCCCCGGTATGATCAGATCTATGTCACCGTGCCCGCTTGATACAGGCGTGACGAAAGACCCGATTGCGTTTTTTAAATGGCTCAGAAGTGCGGAACAATGTTCGGCGGGAAAGCTGATGGAAAATTTTAAAATGTCATCATCGATGTTTTCAAAATGCGGCACCCTTTTTAACACATAATAATACTTACTGGCATGCAGATATTCATCTTCACTGGCATTTTCATGAATATACGCGCTTTTTTTTCCGCAGACAATGACGTTTTTCACCTCATACTGCTCTAAAGCACGGATTACTGCTTTTATAGTGTCTTCAGACATGCTACCTGCGAATACTTCTTCTCCGGCATTCACGACGAAAGCGCCATTCTCGGCAACGAAAGCGATTTCACTTTTGATTTCCGGAAAGAAAGATGTAAGCTGCGCATATTGGTTTCCGCTTGCTACGGCAAATTTAATTCCCCGTGCTTTTAATTCACGATACTGATTCATAAAACGCTCTTCGTTATATGCCATTTCATCATTCAAAAACGTTCCGTCCATATCAACCGCTATCAGTTTGATACTCATATTGTCCTCCTTTTTTCGGCCGCTCTTGTCAGCGACCCTTGAAGAGATCATGCATAAAGCGTATGAACGAATTATATCCGCAGTTGTTTTGCACCGTAAATCATTGGCTGACGTCTTGTTTTGAATGACACAAAAAGTGATTTGTCACATGAAAATAACACTATGTTTCTTTTAAAAATGATATGTTACGATGAGATGTACATTCACCATTCTCATAAAAAGGAGAATCCCCCTGCATGTTCACACACGAAATGATTGCTTCATTTAACGAGCTTGAAACTTCTTTATACAACTACATCTCCCAAAACAGCGAGAAAGTCGTCTATATGCGAATCCGTGAATTGGCAAATGAAACCCATGTATCTACGGCTTCTATTTTACGTTTCTGCAAAAAAATAAACTGTGAAGGGTTTTCGGAGTTTAAGGTGAAGCTGAAAATGTATGCGGAGGCAAATAAAAAAACGATTTTAAAGAGTCCCCATCATTCCGTTGCCGAGTTTTTTGAAAGAACAGTAAGCGGAGGCATGGAAGAAAAGCTGAAGGAAGCAGCTGCGCTTGCGGCCGATGCAGAAAGCGTCATTTTTATCGGAGTGGGAAGTTCAGGAATTCTCGCCGAATACGGAGCCAGATATTTTTCGTGCTTAGGGAAACTTTCAATGTATATTAAAGATCCTTACTTTCCGGCCCATTCCCATTTCCGCCATAACAGCATCACGATCGCATTATCGGTTTCAGGTGAAGGAGATTCTACAGTGACTCATCTGAATCAGCTGAAACAAGAAGGAAGCCGGGTCATCAGTATTACAAATCATAAACATTCAACCATTGCCAAAATGTCCGATGTGAATATTTCATATTACGTGACGGAAGAATGGGTTGAAAATGCGAATATCACCACCCAAATCCCCGCGATGTACATACTTGAATCGATGGCTCGGGAGATATACAAATTGAGAGAATAAATTCAGGAACGAACCACGGAAATTTCGGCCTTTTTGTAAAAGTAACGAGAAACCCTTCTCTGATGCCAGAGAAGGGTTTTGAAGATCACAGATGAGACACAATACAATTTGCATGGCCCGCCAGTTTATATTCTCCCAAACCGGAAGGCAGGAGAATATGATCTCCTTTTCTAAAGGGATGTTCATGCCCGCCTGCAATCATTATTCCGTCTCCTTCGATCACGCTGACAAGAAGGAAGGGATGATTCTGGAATAAATTCACTTCACCTTTTACATCCCACTTTTCGACTGAAAAATAAGGACATTCTATTAAAACAGCTGCCAGCAGATCATCTGTTTGTTTATATTGAACGGTCGGCCGTTCACGGACAGATGGAACGTCTGTCACTTCTATACTTTTTTCCAAATGGAGCTCGCGCAGCCTGCCGTCCGCATCTTTTCTTCCGTAATCATACAATCTGTAAGTCGTATCTGAATTTTGCTGCGTCTCTAAAATAAGTGTGCCCTTTCCAATCGCGTGAACGGTGCCGCTTGGGACAAAAAAGAAATCTCCCGGCTTTACCTTAACTCTGTTCAGGAGCCCGTCCCATTCTCCGCGCTCAATCATGGATATCAGTTCTTCTTTTGTTGTTGCGTTGTGGCCGAAAATGATCTCCGCATCTTTTTCACAATCAATGATATACCAGCATTCGGTTTTTCCAAGTTCCCCGTTTTCATGCATTTTGGCAAAGTCATCATTCGGATGCACCTGAACGGACAGGTCTTGGTCCGCATCCAAAATTTTTGTAAGAAGAGGAAAACGGTCTCCTTCAAGGTTTCCGAATAAATCTCTGTGATGCTCCCACAATTCACCGAGCGTACATCCTTTATACATGCCGTTTCGAACTGTGCTCTGTCCATTTTGATGAGCGGCGAAGGCCCAGCACTCCCCTGTCCGCTCGGACGGAATATTATAGTGAAAATCACGCAGGGCGGCGCCTCCCCAAATTCTTTCTTTGAAAACCGGATTGAAAAATATCGGTTCAGTAGACATGATCATCCCCCGCTTTATTCGATTTCTTCCAGAAGCTCATACGCCTCTTCTTTTGTCTGAACGGAGAGCAGCCTTTCCCGATAGCTGTCATCCATCAGTTTTCGGGATAACATCTGCAATATTTTCAGATGCTGATTTCCGCCGCTTTCCTTCGGTACAGCAATCATAAAAATCAGTTTTGCATCAGAACCATCAAGGCTGTTCCAGTCAACACCCGAACGTCTTATTCCGAATGCAACACCCGGCGTTCTGACGGCTTCAGACTTTCCGTGCGGAATGGCGATATTCATACCTATCGCCGTGGTTCCCTGCTGTTCACGGCTCAAAATGGCCTGCTTAAATCCGCTGTCAGACAGCAGCATACCTTTACGGGACAATTTCTCGATCATTTCATCGATAATGTCATCCCTCGTTTCGCCGGATAAATGCGGTTCAATCAAGTCCGTGCTGATAATGTCAGTCAGTTTTTTGATTTCGGTCATCCCGGCTTTTCGGCTGTCAGCCTGAGATGGTTCCTTTGTTTCTTTTGCCGCTGCAGCTTCATTTGGTGCGGCAGACGGCAGCACCTCACCGGGCGCGGGGGATTTCGCCATATCTTTCTTCAGTACATTAACCAACAGAGCGGTGACAAGAGAGCCTGCTGTTACAGCGATAAAAAACATCAATACATGATCTACTGCTCCAAGTACAGCAACGATGGGGCCGCCGTGTGCCACTCTGTCCCCCACATGGCCGATCATCGCTATCACCGATCCGGTCATAGAACCCGCCATAATACTCGGGATCACACGAAGGGGGTCTTGGGCCGCAAATGGAATGGCTCCTTCCGTGATACCGAAAAGGCCCATCGTAAATGACGCTTTTCCCATTTCTTTTTCTGCGGCGGCGAATTTTCTTTTTCCTAAAAACGTCGCAATCCCAAGCCCTATCGGCGGTATACAAATGGAAACGGCAATCGGGCCCATAATTTCATAATTTCCTTCTCCGATCATTGCCGATCCGAATAGAAAGGCCACCTTGTTTACGGGTCCTCCCATATCAAAGGAGATCATCGCTCCTAAAATCAATGCCAGGAGAATTGAGCTCGAGCCTTTCATTCCCGCAAGCCAAACCGTTAATGATGCGAAAATATGAGCGACGGGGGCGCCGATCAGAAATACAAACGCCAAACCGACGATCAGTGAGGCAAACACCGGAATAATAATGATCGGCATAATCGGCTGTATTGCTTTAGGAACTTTACATTTTTTGATTCCAAGCGCCGCATATCCCGCCAAAAATCCCGCAATGATTCCTCCAAGAAATCCTGCACCGCTCGCACTGTCGTAAAAGCTGCCGGATGCCGCAATATATCCGCCGATCATTCCGGGTACAAGACCCGGCTTATCGGCGATGCTGAACGCGATGTACCCAGCTAAAATCGGGATCATGAATGAAAAAGAAGCGCTGCCGATCTGTTCAATCGTTTTCCAAAAAGACTCATCCGGAATGACTAAGCCCTTTGGTGTTTTTTCTCCTCCAAGCGTCAATGCAACCGCTATCAATAATCCGCCGACGACAATGAAAGGAACCATAAAAGAAACGCCGTTCATTAAATGACGGTAAATCGGGTTTTGTTTTTTGCCCTGCTGACTTGCGGTTTGAGCTTTTGAAGCAGATTGATAGACCGGCACTTCACCGCTAAGCGCTTTTTGAATTAATTCTTCCGGTTTGCGGATGCCTTCCTGAACCCCGACGGCCAGCAGCTTTTTTCCCGCGAATCGGTCTTTGTTCACCGAACGGTCCGCCGCGATAATGATTGCGTCTGCTTCCCGGATTTCCTCTTCGGTCAGCCTATTTTCCACCCCGATTCCGCCCTGGGTTTCCACTTTGATCTCAACGCCTAATCTGCCGGCTGCTTTTTGTAAATTTTCAGCAGCCATATACGTATGGGCAATGCCGTTCGGACATGATGTAATCGCTAACAGTTTCATATAAATCCTCCTTTGCAGTCTGAATTTCAAGATCTTGTCTCAACTTTATACTGAAATCAGCCTGTGATAAGCGCGTTTTTTTACCATAAGTTCCGGAAATAACGGCATTTTTCCCTATAAACAGAAAAAAAGCAGGGAGCCATCCCCTGCTTTTAATAGTTTAAATACGATAAAAACGTCATCACATTTTTTTCTTCCGTCAGTTTTTGAATAAATGCCGGCTGCTCGCTAAGATAGGAAAGCTCACTGAATAATTGCTTTACCTTGTTTTGATCTTCGTGTTTGACGGCAAGCATAAATACAAGCGACACCTTTTCCGTCCCCCACTCAATGGGCTCTTTTAAGGTGGCGATTGCAATGGCTGATTGTTTGATATATTTAGAGTTCGCGTGAGGGATGGCAATACCCGCCCCGATATTTGTCGCCGACATTTTTTCTCTCATTACTGCATGAATGCCATACTCTTTTTCTACATAGCCTTTTTCATACAAAGCCTGCGCCAGCTTTTCAATGACCTGATAACGGTGCTCTGTCTCTTGCTGTAAAAAAACGAGAAACGGAGTCGTATCATTCAGCATTTTAAACGTTTTTTGCTCCCGGCGGTATGATGTATCAAGCTGTTGCATAAATGCGCTGAGCTTCTTTTCATCAGCAGGCTCCAAAAGCGGTGATACGACGATATGAGGGATCGTTACATTTCCAAGCTCTATCGTAGAAATGACGAAATCTATATCTTTATGCTTTTTGATATACTCTGTCAGCTCCGCTTTTGCGATACAGTCTTTTATCGTAATGTGATGAAATTTGCGTTCAATTTTAGTCCGCAGCAATTGCGACATGCCAATGCCCATATGGCAGACGATGATCGTCCTTTTAGGGTTATGACTGCTTCGGCGCAGCCGTTCGATCGCTGCCTGAAAATGCAGCGTCAAATAGGCCGCCTCTTCTTCAGGAATATATAGATCAAATGTTTGATTGATGTCTTCTAAAACGTCAATGATAAGATGAAACAAATAAGGGTACATTTTTTTGATATCGTGGAGCATGGGGTTTGAAACAGAGAGATCATAGCTCAGCCGCTTCAACACCGGATCGAGATGAATGTTCAATCCGTTGATCAATTCCTGGTCTTTGTGAAAATCCAGCATTTTCAGTTCTGAAACACGATTGATCAAATGCCTGACGACTTTGGAAAGCTCAGAATCTTCAAGATCAAGCTTCTTTTCTTGCTGCAATGGATAGCGGACTTTCCCGCCTATTATATGTAAAGTTAAATAGACGGCTTCTTCCTCGGGAAACCGGATGGCAAATACCGGCTCAAGCCGTTTTAAACATGCCAGTGTCCATTCATATTCTTTCTTCTTTTTTACCGCCTCCAGCTGTCTTGCAGAGATGGCGACCGGCTGTTTCATTTTGATACGGCGGATGGTCAGCAATGTATGCAGCAGCAAACTTTCAAATGTTTCATCCGTAAAATAGATAGAATGGTTTTTTTGTAATAACTTGATTTCTTTTCTCACAAAGTCCGCTTCATGACTTAAAAACTTACTTTTTATAAATTGGCTTGTAAACTCCGCATTATCAATCAAATCTGAAATTCGCGCCAATGCTTTTCTTTTGTTTTTTTCGTCCCCTTCAATCTTTAAGCCGAGCCGCTGTTTAGAAACCAGTGTGAGATCAAATCGCTTCAGCCACTCTTCAACCGCACTGATATCCTTTTTAATGGAAGCTCTGTTTACAAAATGCTGTGCGGCAATTTCTTTTGCGGAAACGGGCTTTGAATTCATTAATAAATCATAAGCGATGTGAAGTATTCTTTCTTCATCGGTCTTGTGCCTGCATGTAAAGTGCTCATTATAAATGTGCCGGCTTAACCGTGACCTTTCCTGTTCAGATATATGTAAATAGACGCCTAATCCCGGTTTGCGGATCAGCTGAGCTTGAGCATGTTCATTCAGGAAATCTTCAATCGTTTTCAAATCATTCCTGATCGTTTTTTCAGAACAGCGGACCCTGTCTGCGAAATCTTGCACAACTAAGTAGTCATCAGGTTCAGATAACAACAGATACAAAATCTTTTTCTGTCTTGAATTCATGTATTTCATCTGTTTTTCTATCCTTCCTGTCCGTTTCTGCTGGAGCAATTGTGATAGGTTAAATATACCGCGCATACGAAACCGCTTTCATTGTATAGTGAAACAAAAGAGTAAAAAGTTTTGTTTTTTACCGCAGATTCCGGAAAAATCATGTTTTATACTGAGTCTGTTCACCTTTGGTTGACAACAAAACACCAACCGTTTTTAAACGATTGGTGTCGGCAGCGAAAACCTGCTGTTACAGCCAAAATGTTTCGCCAAGCGCTAATGCTTTCAGGTTTTCAGGAGGTAATGCACGCCGGGCCCACTCGCCGTGCAGTCTGCTTAATGCTTCCGGGCCTGTATCATCAGCAAGCCGGAATGCCCCGTAATGCATGGGAATGAAGCTGTCAGCCTTCAGCTCCAAAAACGCTTTCACGGCGTCTTCCGGATTGATATGTGACACTTTCATAAACCATTCGGGTTCGTATGCTCCGATCGGCATCAGGGCCGCCTTAATACGAAACCTCTCTCCGATTTCTTTAAAGCCTTCAAAATAGCCTGTATCTCCTGCAAAATAGATGGACTCGCCGTTTTCGCTTTCTATGACCCAGCCTCCCCAATGAGAAGTATCGGTATCCCAAAGCGTTCTCCGTGTCCAGTACTGGGCCGGAACAAATGATATATTCACCCCCCGCATCTCAAAACGATCCCACCAATTCATTTCATGAACCTTTTTGCGGCCTTTTTTGATGAACAGCTTTTTCAGTCCCGCAGGCACGTAAAAATCCGGGTTTCCTCTCAGTTTTTTTATACTCGGAAAATCAAGATGGTCATAATGCCCATGTGAGATGAGCACGGCATCAATGTCAGGCAGTTCGCTCAATTCATATCCCGGCTCTGTCAGCCGTTTTTGAAAACCCATCCTCCGCGCCCATACAGGGTCGGTCATTATGTTAAGCCCCTGTATTTGGATCAGAAATGAAGAATGGCCGATCCATGTTATGGCGGTTTCCGTCCGATTGACGGCAACATCACGGACATCCCTTGTGACCGCTTTCGGAATATTCTCGTTTAAATCTTTACTTTTTTCTCTTCGTTCTTTCATCCATTTCCACATGTCCATGAATCCATGTTCATTCTTCACGCCATTCAAGTTTTCATATCTTTTTTTCATTATCATTCTCCCTTGAAACGTGTATTCCATTAGATCCACCGGACATTTATACAATGTCTGTAAATACCGCCCCGCTTGCTTCGGCTAAATCATGAGGCGCTACTTTTAGCTGCATTCCGATTTTCCCCGCACTGACAATCATAAACGCCAGTGTTTCAGCGGATCTATCAATAAAAGTCGGAAACCTTTTTTTCATTCCGATCGGAGAGCAGCCGCCGCGTATATAGCCGGTCACTCCCAAAAGGTCCTTCATGGCAATCATTTCTATTTTCTTCTCACCTGCCGACTTCGCAGCCTTTTTCAGATTCAGTTCTTTTGCAACGGGAACGACAAAGACGTAATAACGATCAGTTCCTGCAGATGCCACTAAGGTTTTATAAACATATTCGGCAGAGTATCCGATTTTTTGTGAAACGGAAAGACCGTCTGCGGGCTGTCCCCCTTCTGTTTTGTAACCTAATAGCTCATAGGGAATGTTTTGCTGCTCAATGATACGAACAGCATTTGTTTTCACTGTTTTTTTCGCCATGGTTATCCTCCGTTTTCTGTATTTCTTTCTGCTTTATTTTCAACTTCGATTTTAATAAAATGACCGCTCAGTTGCGTCCTTTGTAATACTCAAGTGCAAACTGTTTAAAACGCTCAGCAGCAGGAGAGAGAGCATGGTTTTTTAACTGGGCTAACGCTATGGTGCGTTCGCATTGGTAATCTGCAACCGGGAGAAAAACGACCGGAAAGTATGAATGCTCCGCGGTTTTCGGCAGAACTGCAGCCCCAAGACCCGCGGCGGTCAGCCCTAATATGGTTGACACTTCCTCTCCTTCAAATGCGAGATGCGGGTGTATATTCAAATCCCGGCACATCAGATCAAACATATACCTCAGCCCGTATCCCGATTTAAATCCGACAAAATCCTCGTCCTGCATCTCTTTCATTTGAATGCTTTTATTTCCTGCAAGCGGGTGGTTCTCAGGAAGCACCGCATAAAGAGGCTCTTTCTCCAGCACTGTCCATTGTAAAAGCTCGCTGGGAAGCGGCGGGGAGCTGAGACAGATATCCGCATCTCCCGTTTCCACCATTTTGCGAAGCGTTTCATTTGCGCCTTGATAAAGCCGGAAGGTCACGTTTGGGTATAGCTTTTTAAATTCGGCAATCAGCTGAGGCATCAAGCGCAGCCCGAGCGTATGAAGAAAAGATACAGATATTTCGCCGTGTTCCAGGCTCATATTTTTTTTCACTTGTTCAACGCCTTCATTTAAAGCTCGTCTCGCTTGTTTTGCTTTTATTAAGAACTGCTCTCCGTGCCTTGTCAGCCGGACGGCTTTTGTCTCTCTGTAAAATAACGGCGCGCCTAATTCTTCTTCGAGCCTGATAATCGATCGGCTTAATGCCGGCTGAGAAATCATTCTTTCTTTTGCCGCATTTGTGAAATGCTGATGAGTTGCCGCCGCAATGAAGTTGTCAATTTGATGAAGCTCCATTTTCTCCTTCTCCCCTTTCCTCATAACCTACACGCATTAATTCTATAGTTATTATAAATTAGACACATTGAAATGAAAAGCGTACGATACATATATAACCAACAGTGAGAAAAGAGGGACATTCATGACGTTTATTCAGCCTCATACAAAGGCTTACAGAAAGGCCAGCTTGGCTCTGTTTATCAGCGGCTTTGTGACATTTGCCACGCTTTACACGACACAGCCGCTTATGCCTTTGTTTTCGGAAGAGTTTCATATTTCCGCTGCGGCTGCCAGCTTAACTTTATCCATCTCAACAGCCGTTTTGGCATTTTCATTATTGGCCGCCGCTTCGTTGTCTGACGGATTCGGCAGAAAAAAATTAATGGTGCTGTCGTTAACAGCTACTTCTGTTTTAGGTATATTAACAGCGTTCAGTCCGGCTTTTCCGGCGCTTTTGGCGATGAGGGGGCTGCTCGGTATTTTTCTGGCAGGCGTTCCTGCTGTCGCTATGACATATGTAGGCGAGGAGTTTGATCCGAAGGGCCTCGGGAAAATGATGGGCTTATATATCAGCGGCACAAGCATCGGGGGAATGAGCGGCAGGCTGTTAACGGGGCTTCTGACTGATGTATTCGGCTGGCGGCCGGCGCTTGCCATTATCGGCATTCTTTCTATTGTATTAAGCTATTTGTTTTGGCGTTTTCTTCCGGCTCCGCGCCATTCATCTCAGCGGCATGCGGGCGTAAAAGCGGCATGTAAGGAATACGGAGCGGTTCTACACCGCAAACGGCTGCTTTTGTTAATATCTCTGGGATTTATATTAATGGGGAGTTTTGTGACATTATATAATTATATCGGCTTTCATTTAATGGCGGCTCCTTATCATTTGTCACAGACTGTGATCGGTTTTATTTTTATTGTCTATCTCGCGGGAACGTTCAGCTCTGTCTATATGGGGAAAAAAGCGGACCTTTTCGGAAGTGCAAAAATGATTAAGATTGCGATTTTTGTTATGCTGGCCGGTGCAGCGGTGACACTTTTGCCCCAGCTTGCCCTTAAAATCGCGGGGATTGCCGTCTTTACCTTCGGCTTTTTCGGCGCACATTCGATCGCAAGCGCCTGGGTCGGCCGCGCAGCCGGTGATCAGCGCGCGCAAGCCTCTTCATTATATCTGCTTGCATACTATATCGGGTCAAGCGTGGCCGGGTCTTGCGGCGGTTTCTTTTGGACGCATTTTCATTGGATCGGTATCATTTCATTTATTTCGGTTTTGCTATTGCTGTCTTATCCGGTTTTATTTCTGGCGGAATTCAGAAAAAAGGGACATAGCCGCCTGCATGTAAATCAATAAAAACATTAAAGATTTGTGTCTTTTGTCCGATACTAAAGATAAGGCCGGCACGATACTCCCTATAACTATTCCTTTTGATTCAGTAGATTTCAAATATCGTGCCGGCTTTCTTCAATTAAAACACAATCTTCAATTGCCTTACGCTTCTGTTACACACCTGCCCAAACATCTTTCGCATATCTTCCTTCCGCCTGCAGCTGTTCAAGCCAATTCAAGGAAACTTTTGAATCAGTGTTATGCACCTTTTCATACGCCTGAAGCAGTACATTTTCGACAGCCGGAGCCATTTTGCTTCCGTCTCCGCATATATAGAGATGGCCGCCTTGGTCAAGAAGCGCAATAATCTGTGCAGCCTCGCGAAGCAGGACATCCTGTACGTAAACTTTACAGTCCTGATCTAATCTGGAATACGCCCGATGCACGGTGACAAGGCCGTTTTTCTCCGCATGGTCGAATTCATCTTTGTACAGATCGTCTTCTTCAGGATGTCTGCAGCCGAAGTATAAATGAGCTTCGCCCAGGCTGTTACCGGACATTTTTTCTGCAGCCCGCGCCTGGATAAATCCCCTGAACGGTGCAATTCCGGTGCCTGCTCCGATCATAATGAGAGGCGTTTTCGTATTTTCAGGCAATGCGAAACCCGACTGCGGCGAGCGGATGAAACAGACGGCAGAATCGCCATTTTGTAATCCGGCTAAATAGTTCGAAGCCACGCCCCTGTATTCTCCCCGGCCGCTCCACGCCGGAGCCGTCACAACGCCGACCGTGATACTGAGCTCCCTTTTGTTTGCCTTCGGTGAGCTTGAGATTGAATAATAGCGCGCCTTTAAGGACGGCAGAAGTTCTAAAAAGCGCTCAAACGGCAGTTCACAAGCCGGATAATCTTCCAGCAGGTTCAGCATGGTCATTCGTTTTTTCAGCACGTTTTCTTTATATGCCGCATCGTCAGAATAAAGATGCTCCAATTCTTTTTGGTGCGGCGGGCACACGGTATGGGCGGCAAGTTCGCGAAGCTGGGCTCTCGTTGCCGGTTCCTGCAGCTCTACATATGACGCCAAAAGCTCCGGCGCATTAACCGGCCGGTCCGTCGGCAGATGAGGCAGCTGCCGGCCCTTGATCTTAAAGTGCTGGTTCGGATCAAGACCGAATCGGCGAATGACACGGCTGATCAGTTCCCCGCTGTTTTGCGGAAGCACCCCGAGATGGTCTCCTTCCCGATACGTTTCGGTTTTCGGGAGACGCAGCTCAATATGCCGGACTGAACGCTTGCTGCTTTCGGTATGAAGCTCTTTGTTTGTGATGACTTCCGCCTCAAATGCTTTGTACGTTTTGGCAATCGGCGTCTCGGCTGCTTCACTTACGTATTCGATTGATAACTGTGATTTGTTTGCCTGTTTTGGAGCGGCCTCTATATGAAAAGCCTTCATGATGTCCTTCCAGAATGAGTCTTCCCAGGCTTCCTGACTGTACTCAAAATCATCGGCATTGTCGCCCTCCCCGATAGAAGTCAGCCTTTTTGCCCCTTTTTCTTCAAGCACTTTGTCTATCAGGCGGGGGATCCTCTGGTAAGTGGCGGCCCAGTTGCGGTCTCCGCAGCCGAAGACAGCGTAAGAAACACCCTTTAATTCCTGATCTTCAAGGGTTTCCATCCATTTCACAAAGCCCGCCGCATTATCAGGCGGCGCCCCGTTATAAGAAGCCGTCACAATAACGACTGCGCCTTTTACAGGCAGTTTCCCCGTATAATCATCGAGCGGGCCGGTTTCAGTTGAAAATCCTTTGCTTCTGCCGATGTCAGCCAGCTCTTCCGCGATTCCTTCCGCAGTTCCTAAATTTGATCCGTAAAGAATGAGAAGCGGCGTTCCGTGGGACGGTATTTCTGTCGTTTCTTCTTTGTGACCGCTGCCTTCAGCTTTATGGTTTTGTGCGGACTGCTGATTGGACACATCCTTGTTTTTCACACGGATTTTAAAATCACCGGGCTTAATGGTTAAAGCTTCTTTAATCGTAAGCTCATAATCAGTATGATCAATCAGTTCAAAGTGTTTAAGGACAAGGCCGAGCACCATTGTCGCTTCCTGCAGAGCAAACTGCATCCCGATGCATGCGCGCTGTCCGTTTCCGAACGGCTTATACGCATCAGCCGGAATTGCCGCGGGATCGCTGAACCTTTCCGGACGGAATAACTCGGCATCTTCTCCCCACGCGCTTTTATCCCGGTGCAGCTGCGGAGTCAGAATCGTCACCGGCTGTCCCTTCGCAATCGGATATTTCCCGCCGAGAACCGTATCTTCTTTCGCGTACAGGGAAAATGCCGGGGCAGTCGGATACAGCCGCAAAGTCTCGTTCAGCACCATGCGGATATATGTCAGCTGCTGAATCTGCTTATATTCAGGTGTCTCTCCCGTCAGCACCCGCTCGGCTTCCTGAACGGCTTTTTTCAATTTATCTTTATTTTTCAGCAGGCAGTAAATTGCGAATGAAAGCAGTCCGCTTGTGGTTTCATGCCCAGCGATCAAAAAAGTAATAATTTGATAGCGGATATTTTCATCATCCAGCCTTTCCCCTGTTACAGGATCTTTCGCTTCAAGCATCAATGCTAAAAGATCAGACAGATTCTCATCCGGATTTTCCCTCCGCTCAGCGATGATCCGGTCTACAAGCGAATTCATCTCTTCAATATCCTGCTGGAACTGATGTCTCGTTTTGATCATCAGCTTGTCCTGCAGGCTGTGTCTCTGTGATTGGCGCATTGCCTCCTGCAGCGCGCGAAGCATGCTCGTGATAAAAGGATGCTGTGTGTCGCGGTAAAAGCTGTTAAAGCGGTAATGAAATCCGCACAGGCCGATTGTATCCAGCGTCAGGCGCGTCATATCTTCGGCAACGTCAATTTCTTCATTCGGATTTAATCTGCTCCACTTCTGCACGAGCTGCATGGCAATATCAAGCATCATTGAATGATAGCCTTTCATCGCCTTCTGGCTGAAGCTCGGCAATAAAATCCGATGCGCTTTCTGCCAATTCTTTTCGTGAGTCCAGCTCGTAAATAGTCCGTCACCGCCAAACTCACGGACTTTCAGCAAGGCTTTACTGAGGTTTTTATCAAATCGCTTTTCATCACAGACTTCTGCCGCGAGCTCGCGGCCTGAGACGAAGACCCCGACAGAGCTCGGAAATTCAAAACGAAAGATCGGGCCGTATTCTTCGGCAATTTTCCAGAGCGATTGTGACAGTTTTTCTTTTTCCAAGTGAGGGAGATTTTTCAGAGGTCCGTATGTTTTCGGCTGCGGTATAGCGCTTAGCTGTTTCATATCGATCTTCCTTCCTTCGGCGAATAATTAATGAGTTCTGATGGCATCCCAAGAACATTGTTCCAGTTCTTTCAGAAACGGTTTTGTTATTTCGACGCTTCCCGTCCGAATAAGCTGATAGAGTTTGAGATATGCCCCGAGCAGCAGCGCCATCAGCACATTGGACGGCAGATTGCGGAGCACACCTTCAGACTTGCCGCGCTGAAAAAAGACGTCAAGCATCTGTGTTATTTCATCAAGAAGCTTACGGCTCGTTTCATTAAGAAAGTAGGCGTCCTTATTCGTTTCAAGAAAAAACAATGCATACTCACTTTCCTTCGTAAAATCAATCAGACAATAAAACAGGTGATGAAACCCTTCTCTTACAGAGATACCCTGAAAGTCCGTTTTGACTTTTTTCATAAAACGCTGCGCACTTTCCTGATACAGTACGTTCACAAGTGTCTCTTTACTGTCAAAGTAACGGTAGATTGTGCCGGTTCCGACATCGGCCTGAGCGGCAATCATCGGAATCGTCGTGGCGTCAAATCCTCTATCTGTAAACAAAGTAAGCGACGCTTTCATAATGAGTTCAACCTTGTTTGAAGCTGTCATTTCATCCCCCTTTCTAAATGCGGAATGAATGTTCATTCCGTTTGTTCAAAATATTTAAAATGTACGGTCATCTGATTACCATTGTATAAGAAAAAAACTTTTTTTAATATAAAATAGATGTGAAATAACCAAAAATAAGGAAATATGCCCAATTTCACAAAAAGAGCTGCAGTGACTTAAGCAGCTCTTTTTATTTCCCAAGAAATATTCTATTTAATGGCAGTAATAAAATGGAATGAATCTCTGCTGACAACTGAAATGTCTCTGAAATGCTGATCATAGAGCACCTGAATCACATCCTTCTCACTCATCCGCGAAGGTTTCAAAACCATATAGAAACATCCGTCAATTTGAAGAACGCGGTACACTTCTTTACATGCTGTCCTGTAATCGCTGACTGTTTCAGCAGTATGTAATGAGAAAACTTTATGAAAGCTGCGATCGCGGAACGGTAAGCTTTCAGGCCTCCCCTGCTGAATGTTTCCGCGCCCGGCTTTTATAACCGAACGGTTTGCGCGCTGTGTTTTCCGTATTTTACGTTTCGATGTTTCTATGCTTTTAAGACTGCCCTTTTCAAGCTGTCCGATGATTTGTTTAAACATTGAGCCGTTTCCGGTCCCGATTTCCAAAATGCGGTCGTATTCCTGTATGTCCATCAAGATTTGCTGAATGACTGACTCTGCCGGTTCTGATGCAGCAAAGTATTTCGCGCGCATTCGTTTTAATGCTGAAGATGTATGTTGCAACATTGTATAACACCCGCTTTTCCATTCCTGTGATTTATTATTCAGAAATAATATTATCTCGTATTAGTATGAGGTACTAACTAGACGCACTTCTCTTTATGAACGTTTCGATTTATTTGAAATTTATATTTGTTTTCATAAAAAAAAAGACGGAAAACGTAGGTTTTCCGCCTGCTCTAGTACCAATAATACGGTGCTATATATCTTGTCTGCCGGGAAAGCGCCGCCATTCTCTGCCGGCGATACGGGTTGCCGTAGCCGTGTTTAAATGAATGGGGCATTGACGCATACCCGTGCCCGATGGATGGAATTCTGTTCTGACCGCCTTGCATGCTATCACCCGCTTACCAATTTTTCTTTCTTTACCATGGTATGCAGGCCGTCTGCGACGTGACAGCAACACCCTCGCTAAACCTGGTCCTTCTCCATTGTGTAATGATTCAGCAGTTCAATTCTGAACATGATGATCTCCTCCTTCTCCTCCGTTTTGGCCCTTCGTGTCCGTTCAGTTCATATAAAAGTGTTTCAGCTGGCGTTCTTTCGCTTCATTATAAAACTCTTCGACCTGCTGTTCTCGTTCATACTCTTCCGCACTTTTAAAACGCTTTGAAATGGTCAGTGTTAAAAAGAAAAGATTAATGGTCATTATCGCTCACCCCCTTTCAATATCCGCACAAGCGAAAATAACCCGCAGCAAACTTCATATGCGCTGCGGGCAGACTAAATCCGCAGACAAAAGAAGACGGAGCTTCTTTCCCTGCGGGGAGCTGCGAATGTCCTGATACTCCGAAATTAACGTGCTTGACGGGCAGAGGTTAAGGAAGGACACGAACTCTTCCACAGGCTGAATCGGTTCAATTGTAAATTTTGATTGCCGTTTAACGTCGTCATGTGATTCAACCTCCCTTTGCTTTTTTCTTACTTTGTAAGTATATCCATCAGTTTCCATTTTGTAAACATTTTTTTCAAGATTTGGACGGAAAATGTGCTGGCATTCCGCTTCAATTGTCCGTGTTTTCCGGCATCTTTCTTACCTCAGGAAACTCTTTTCATCCCTTGCTTTTTCTGATCTTTTTTTGAATATGCAATAAAATAAATAAGGCCGACAAACACTGCCCCGCCGATTACATTCCCGATAAAGGCCGGAATGAGATTGCCAATCAGATCACCCCACGAAAAAGAACCTGCAAAAATCGCAGCCGGGATGATAAACATATTGGCTACAACGTGCTGAAAACCAATTGCGACAAACGCCATAATCGGAAACCATATACCCGCGATTTTTCCGGCTCCGTCTTCTGCGCCGAAAGAAAGCCAGACGGCCAAACAGACAAGCCAGTTACAGCCGATCGCCGAAACAATGACTTTTCCAAACGGCATATCCAATTTGCCTTGTGCGACCGCAATCGTTTTTTCCAAGTAAGGTCCTGTTTCGGTTAATCCGACAACATGTCCGAAAAAGTAAGCGACAAACAGTGCGCCGACAAGATTCATCAACGTCACGATCACCCAATTTTTCACTAATGCACCGGCGGATATTCTTCTGGAAAACAGCGCCATAGATACCGACATCATATTTCCCGTAATCAGCTCCGCGCCGGCAAGAACGACGAGCACCAATCCGATGGGAAACACGGACGCCCCGATTAAACTCGACAGGCTTCCCCATTCTTTCGGAAGGTCGCCGATGACACGGATGTCAAGCAAATAACCGAGTGCGATAAACGCTCCTCCCAAAAATCCTAATACAATCAGTGCTGAAAGCGGTGAATGCACCTTTTTTACCCCTGATTCGACCGCAAGCTCCGCTATTTCGTCCGGTTTACGAAAAGCCATAATAACCCCTCCATTTATCATTTCAGCCCGCAGTTTCCAAAGACGCCTAACAAAAAAGGCAGCATTCAAACAGCCCGTCTAAAACGGGTTTGAATGCTGCCTAACTTGTATGCATACCCATACAACAATATCAAGCAGAATGAAAATATTAGCTATAGAAAATGTACAGATCATGCACACATTCCATAAAAAAATCGTCCTTAAGCCACTGCTGGCAGTTCATATCATATCAAATGTGACAATTTCGTGTCAATTGAATTTTTTTCAGCTTTTGATTTCTTCACGGCGCTCTTCAATGGTTCGGTCAAAGACAAATACAGACACCGCAATATTCTCTTCGATCTTGATGTCTGAAAACAGATGCACGAGCTTTGCTCCGATGAGCTCTTCCATTCCGTCAGGCGTTTGTTTTGAATACAGTTCCTGAATTAAGCTGGTCCGCGCCGCATGAACCATTTCTCTTCCTTCAGGCGTGCGTGCGATAAACTGCTCACTTGCGCTTAGATTGCCGTAAAGCGTTGATACCGCCATGTTATCCACAAAAACGGTGTGAATTCGTTCCGGCCCCTTTCCAAATAATTCTTTGCGCAATTTCCGGATAATATCGTTAAATTCATGAATTTTTTTAGACATATTGTCCCCTCCGATTTCAGCCTATGAAAGACATTCCCGGTTCCCCTTTTTGACATTTCACCTGGTTAAAGTTTTCCTTTCGTATTGTATTATAATAAATATCACCTTATAATAAAAGCAGTGAAGATGGATTTGTAATAGGAAACGTGTTACGAGTCTATCGTTTTATACAAATAGGATTGGTCTGTTAGTAAGACTTGCTAGTGAACTATTCCGCCATGCGTATTTATACCGTTCTCCGGACAGGAGGCCGGTATCTATGTGCATGGCTTTTTTTCGAGTTTAAAAGATGGAGGGGAATTGGAAGTGACAGACGTTCAGTCTATCCGTGTCAAAATTGACGGCACGGAGTATGAAGCACCAGAGGGGTCAAAGATTTTAGATATTTTAAACCAAAATGGCATTGAGATTCCGCAAATATGCCATGTACCGGAAGTAGATCCGATTCAAACATGTGACACCTGTATTGTTGAAGTAAACGGGAAATTGCAGCGCTCTTGTTCCACGGCTGCAGAAAACGGGATGTCCATCTCGCTTACGTCGGGAAGGGTAAAAGAGGCTCAGACAGAGGCCATGGACCGCCTGCTCGAGAATCACCTGCTTTACTGTACGGTATGCGATAACAACAACGGCAACTGCACACTGCATAATACAGCGGAAATGATGGGAATTGAGCATCAGAAATATCCGTATACGCCGAAAGATGATTCAAAGTGCGCGGTTGATATGTCTCACCCGTTTTACCGCTATGATCCGAACCAATGCATCGCCTGCGGCCAATGTGTGGAAGTGTGTCAAAACCTTCAGGTGAATGAGACCCTTTCAATTGATTGGGAGCGCGACCGCCCGCGGGTCATTTGGGATGAAGGCGTCGCCATTAATGAATCATCCTGCGTCAGCTGCGGCCAATGTGTCACTGTCTGCCCTTGTAACGCACTGATGGAAAAATCAATGCTCGGCCAAGCCGGATTTATGACAGGAATAAAAGAAGATGTCATGGAACCGATGATTGATTTAGTGAAAAATGTTGAACCCGACTATACAAGCATCTTCGCCGTGTCAGAAGTGGAAGCGGCTATGCGCGATAAACGGACGAAAAAAACAAAAACAGTCTGCACGTTCTGCGGCGTCGGATGCTCTTTTGAAGTATGGACAAAAGGCCGTGACATCCTTAAAATTCAGCCTGTTTCCGATGCTCCGGTTAACGCGATTTCCACTTGTGTGAAAGGGAAATTCGGCTGGGACTTCGTGAATTCGGAAGAACGGATTACAAAACCGCTTATCCGGAAAAACGGCGCATTTGTTGAATCGTCATGGGAAGAAGCTCTTGATCTTGTCGCTTCAAGACTCGGTTCGATCAAGGCCGAACACGGAAATGGTTCTGTCGGTTTTATTTCTTCTTCTAAAATTACGAATGAAGACAACTACGTTATTCAAAAATTAGCGCGTCAAGTATTTGAAACCAACAACGTGGATAACTGTTCACGCTACTGCCAGTCACCGGCAACGGACGGCTTATTCCGCACAGTCGGTATGGGCGGTGACGCCGGCACAATTAAAGATATCGCAAAAGCGGGCCTCGTGCTCATCGTCGGCGCCAATCCGGCGGAAGGACATCCGGTTCTGGCCACACGCGTGAAACGCGCACATAAGCTGCACGGACAAAAATTAATTGTTGCCGATCTGCGCAGAAATGAAATGGCTGAACGGTCCGACCTCTTTATCAGCCCGAAACAAGGGACTGACCAAGTCTGGCTCATGGCAGTGACAAAATATATGATTGACCAAGGCTGGCACGATCAAGCGTTTATTGATGAGAATGTCAACTACTTTGAAGATTATAAAGAAACGCTGAAAAAGTATACATTAGAATATGCGGAGCGCATCACCGGACTTTCTCAGGATACGATCATCCGCATTGCCGAAATGATTCGTGATGCAGACGGCACTTGTGTTCTTTGGGGCATGGGCGTTACCCAGAATACAGGCGGCTCTGATACATCAGCGGCGATTTCCAATCTGCTGCTTGCCACAGGAAACTACCGCCGCCCGGGCGCCGGAGCCTATCCGCTGCGGGGACATAATAACGTTCAAGGCGCTTGCGATATGGGAACTCTTCCAGGCTGGCTTCCGGGGTATCAGCATATTACCGATGATGAGGCACGCGCTAAATTCGAAAAAGCTTACGGTGTTGAAATTGACGGCAAGCCGGGTCTTGATAATATCGAAATGCTCCATGCGATTGAAGAAGGAAACATGAAAGCCATGTATCTTGTCGGTGAAGATATGGCGCTCGTCGATTCAAACGCCAACCATGTTCATGACATTTTATCCAGCCTTGATTTCTTTGTTGTGCAGGATATTTTCCTTTCAAGAACGGCGCAATACGCGGATGTCATCCTGCCTGCAGTTCCATCTCTTGAAAAAGACGGAACATTTACAAACACAGAGCGTCGTGTACAAAGATTGTATCAGGCGCTTCCGACACTAGGCGATGCCAAACCCGACTGGTGGATTATTCAGGAAGTCGCCAATCGTTTAGGCGCTGATTGGGATTACACGCATCCAAGCGACATTTTCTCAGAAATGGCGAGCCTTTCTCCGCTGTTCGGAAAAGCAAGCTACGACGTTCTTAGCGGCTGGAACAGCTTCCTGTGGGGAAGCTTTACGGGAGAAAGCACTCCGCTTCTTTATGAAGACGGCTTTAACTTCCCGGACAAAAAAGCCCGTTTTGCGCTGAGCGATTGGGTGGAGCCTGCCGTATTCCCTGAAGAATATGACCTGCATATTAACAACGGACGGATGCTTGAACATTTCCACGAAGGAAACATGACAAACAAATCGAAGGGCATTCAGTCTAAAGTGCCGGATGTATTTGTTGAAGTATCGCCGGAGCTCGCGGCTGAACGCGGAATTTGCGACGGAACAATGATCCGGCTCGTCTCTCCTTTTGGGGCGGTTAAATTGAACGCGCTTGTGACAGACCGTGTCCGCGCAAATGAGCTTTATCTGCCGATGAACTCTACAGATAAAGATTCTGCGATTAATTTCCTGACCGGGCCTGCGTATGATTCACGGACACATACACCTGCCTATAAACAGACAAAAGTCCGCATGGAAGTGCTCGGTTCCTGTGATACACCGCCGCTTCCGAAAACGAATCCGCGGAACAAAAAACGTCATCCGCAAAACGGTGTGGAAGCTCAGCGAAAATGGAACCGTCCGGGCTATGTGCACTTAACTGATTAAGGAAAGGAGGAAACATTATGGCAAGCCCAATTACTGAAATTCAAAAAGAAACGAAAACAGAGGAACAGCTGAAAGCTGAAAAACTGGAAGAACTGAAGACGCTTCTCGCAGAAAATGAAGAAGCCGTCGCGAAAACGATGTCTATTATGGCAGAGCTGAATGGCTTGGGCATTTTTGATGCCGCCGGCTATATGCTCCAGGCAAAAGAGGAGATTGCCAAAATCGCACTCGGACAGATTTCCCGGGAACCTGTCACCAATCTTCTGAATACGATGATGGCCGCGGGAGGCGCGCTGTCAAAAGCTGATCCCGAATTTATGGGCAGACTTTTAGAAAGCGCCATGGCCGGGACGGATCAGGCGCAAAGATTTTTAAAAGAGGACAGGAAAGTCAGTATGTTTGAACTGATGAAAGCCGTCGGTGATCCCGATATTAACCGCGCGCTCGGCTTCGGGCTGCAGTTTTTAAAAGGAATGGGAAAAGAATTACGCGAAACCCCGTCTGAATAAGAAATGAAAGAGCCATTGTCAAAAGACAATGGCTTTTTTTATTCATCGGCCTCTTCCAGCCTCTTTTTATAAACAAGTGAACGGTCAACGCAGAAATAAGCGCCCGCTAAAAATGCACAATCCGTTACAAACATCAGCATTTTCTGGCCCGCAGTCAGCCCTTGTCCGGGAAGAACCGCGCCGATATAAATGAAGGTGCTGACTGCAAGCAGAATAAATGCGTAATGCTTAAAATCTTCTATTAATGATTTCAGTCTTTTCTTCTCCATATAAGGTCACCTGCCAGTTTTATAGTCTACCAACATTATAATACAAGCTGACAGCCGACAGAGAATGTAAATCTATCCATTCTTTATAAAAGGGAATCAAGCGCCTGTTTCACATCCGCCGTTAAATCCTCAGTATCCTCAATACCGACTGAGATCCGTACGAGCCCGTCGGTAATGCCAAGCGCAAGCCGGCGGTCGCGCGGAATCGAAGCGTGCGTCATTCTGGACGGCACGGAGATTAAGCTTTCAACCGCTCCTAAGCTTTCAGCGATTGTAAACAGGTTCAATTTTTCTAAAAACGCGTCGACGCGTTCACTGCTGCCGATATCAAAGGAAATCATTCCGCCGAAACCGGAGCTTTGCGCTTTTGTCAGCTCATGGCCCGGATGTTTCACTGATCCCGGATAGTAGAGCGTCTGAACGGCATCATGCGCTTCAAGCAGCTCGGCGATTTTCCCGGCGCTGTGATTGATGGCATCCATTCTGAGTCCCAGTGTTTTAATGCCTCTCATTAAAAGCCATGAATCCTGCGGTCCTAAGACGCCGCCCGTTGAGTTTTGCACGTAATGAAGCTTTTCACCGAGCTCTTTATCAGCCGTCACGACTAAGCCGCCGACGACATCGCTGTGGCCGCCGAGATATTTTGTCGCGCTGTGAAGCACGATGTCCGCGCCGAAGCTGAGCGGCTGCTGGAAATACGGCGTGTAAAACGTATTATCGACGATAAGCAATACGCCCGCTTCTTTTGCGATGTCAGACATCAGTTTGAGGTCAGTCACTTTCAATAGCGGGTTTGTCGGTGTTTCGATATAAATGGCTTTCGTATTCGGGCGAATGGCCTTTTTGACTTTTTCTTCACTGCTCGTATCAACAAAGTCCGCTTCAATACCGAAGCGGTTCAGCACACCTGTCATCACCCGGTAAGTGCCGCCGTATACATCATCCGTCAAAATAACATGATCGCCGCTGTCAAACAGCATCATGACGGCAGTAATCGCAGCCATGCCTGAGCCGAACGCATATCCCGCCGCGCCGCCTTCAAGCTCCGCAATTAAGCTTTCAAGCGCCGTCCGCGTCGGATTGGCCGTTCTTGAATATTCATAACCCGTATGCTCGCCCGCTTTCGGCTGCCGGTACGTGCTTACTTGATAAATCGGTACGGAAACCGCTCCTGTTTTTTCATCTCCCGTAATTCCTCCGTGCACCATCAGCGTTTTTTTCTTCATCTTACTGACCTCCTTGAAAAATGTTTTTGCTTATATATCGATCGCTGCCGTCAGGGAAAATAGTGACGATATTTGATCCGGCGGGCGCTTTTTTCGCTTCTTCAAGCGCTGCATAAAGAGCCGCCCCTGAAGAGCTTCCGATTAAGAGGCCTTCTTTCTCGGCCGCTTCTCTGACAAGCGAAAACGCCGTATCGTCTTCCACTGTGTAAATGGCGTCAAAATGGTTCTCGTCCATATAATCCGGGATAAACTCCATGCCGATGCCTTCCGTTTTATGGGCATGCGGCTCTCCTCCGTTCAGGATCGAGCCTTCCGGTTCAACGATCACCGTTTTGACGGCAGGATTTTTCTCCTTTAAATAAGCTGCCGTACCGGCAAAGGTGCCGCCGGAACCCGCTCCTGCGACAAAGGTGTGGATATCCCCGCCGAGCGCGTTCCATATTTCAGGTCCGATCGTTTTATAGTAAGTCAATGGATTTACTCGGTTTTTAAATTGCAGAACGGCATAAGAATTATTAATCTCTCTCTCCAATTCAAGCGCTTTTCGAATGGCTCCCTGCATGCCTTCTTCTCTCGGCGTATGCACGATGTCCGCTCCGAGAGCTTTCATAATTTGCTGCTTTTCTCTGCTGAAATGCTCCGGGACGCAAAAAACGGCGCGAAGCTGATGCTTTCTGGCGCAAAGAGCGAGTCCGATCCCGGTGTTTCCGGCAGTCGCTTCGATGATAACACCGCCCGGTTTCACCTTTCCCGTGCGTAGCGCATCTTCAATGAGCATTCCGCCCAGCCTGTCTTTAATGCTTCCGCCCGGATTCATCATCTCAAGTTTAGCATAAACCGCTGTTCCCTCCGGTATATCAAAATGCTTGAGACGGAGCAGCGGTGTATTTCCGATCAGTTCTGTAATATCTGTTATCACGTTCAATATGTGTCCTCCTCCTGGAAAAGCGGAGGAGAACGAGAATCCCCCGCTTAGTGAATTCGTTTGATGACATTCAGGACAAGCTCAGTTGAATGAACGGCAGCCTGTTCTAAAAATTTATCAAATGAAACGTCAGATTCTTTTCCGGCAATATCAGATAAAGCTCTGATGACAACAAAAGGCGTTTTGAACTGGTGGCACACCTGTGCGACAGCCGCAGCTTCCATTTCAACCGCGTACAAATCCGCAAATTTGGCGCGTACGTCTTCAACCCGCTTCGGATCATTCATAAAAGAATCTCCCGTAGCGATTGTGCCTTTGGCGACTTGAATGCCGTTCAGTTCAGAAACCGCTTCCTCAGTAATACTGATCAGCTTTTCATCAGCTTTGTATGCTGCCGGAAGACCCGGCACCTGTCCGTATTCATAGTCAAACGCCGTCACATCCACGTCATGATGGCGGACATCTGTTGAGATGACGACGTCGCCTACATTCAATGTATGATGAAAACCGCCCGCTGAGCCTGTGTTAATCACATAATCAGGTTTGAAACGGTCAAGCAGAAGCGTCGTGCTGATCGCGGCGTTGACTTTTCCGATCCCCGATTTCAGCAAGATAACTTCGACGCCTTCATAGCTGCCCGTCGTAAACTCACAGTGAGCGATCATCTCTTGTTTTGCGTCTTTCAGTTTGCTTCTTAAAATCGTAACTTCCTCTTCCATTGCTCCGATGACTGCCAGTTTCATTTATACACAATCCCTTCGATTTACCGTTTAATCGCCTCCATTATCCAGACAAAGTCATTTTGCTGCGTAAACCGCGCGGCAAATCCCTCTTCTGAAAAGATGTTTTTCATTGTCCCGAGTGTCGGATAATGTTCCGTCTTTAAATCGTCCGCTAATTGATGATAGCCGTTTCGGATTGCTTTTTTAATTGTTTCATCATAAGCTTCATGATCTTTAAAGACGGTATCGGCAAACACTATTTTATCATGCTTCTGAAGGATTGTGCCATATTGCTTTACAGCCGCTTGCTTTTCTTCATCTGTTAAATGATGAAAGGCGTACGAGCTGACGATGGTATCTATTTGAAAAGGCGGAGCGGGAAACTCCAGAAAATCTCCGTCACTGAACACGGCTTTGTCAGAAAGCTTGTCAGCCGCCAGTTTTCTCATTGACGGAGACGGTTCTACACCAAACACCTTTTTGTTCGCGGCGGCTAATTTCGCCGTTAAATTCCCTGTGCCCGGTCCGAACTCTAAAACGTTTAAACCTGAAAGTGCGACGATGCTGTCAAGAATATTGTCATACCCTTTAAAAACATCAGCATATTGTTTGTCTGCCCCATGCACTGTGGCATCATAAGTCGCTGCCCAATCTTCAAATAATGGAATAAATTCACGGCCCATATTTTTCACTCTCCATAATTTATAATTCCTATGAGTATAGTATGGATTAATCGTGGAACAGTTCCTATCCTATCACAAAAAAGAATGGAAGGGTACTAAAATACTTTGGGATTATTGCGCAATTACGGCAGAAAGGCTTATACTTTCATTGACTCAGAAGAAAAATCAGGAGGATCTGTACTGATGAATTTTCAATTGGATTTAATCAAAGATAAAGTAGAATTTTTCGAAGCGGCATCTTTGCAGGAGCTTGAAAAGAAAATAAACGTTCAGATTGAAAACAACCAGGCGATTATGCTTCGCGTCCGTTCTGTATCCCATCAAGTGACGGCCGTTGACGGCAGAATCCTTTACAGCGCGTCGGTGCATTTTTCAGCTGACGTATGACAGAAAAAAGCAGCTGAATAATCAGCTGCTTTTTTGCGGTTATTTTAACGTTTCTACTTTTGTCGGCTTCCAGCCTTTTTTGTCTTTCCAAGTGATGGTGACCTGATACTTTTTGCCGTTCGTTTTGTCTAAAACTTTACCCTTCGCATCTTGCGGGCTTCCATTGTTTCCGAGCCACAGCACTGTCATGTGATCTTTTGACACGCCTGTTGCGTAAGAGATGGCGTCAAGCATTTCGGACCAGTCTTCAGAGCTTGAGTCATACGTCGCCGCATGTTCTCCCGTCTGCTTTGTGCCGACCGCTTTCCATTTTGGGTTAACAATTGTTTTCTCGACATCGCTTGATGAGCCGCCCTCTGTTATTTTTGCGCCTTTAAAAGGATCGCTTGAATCAGAGTCTTTTTTGCTGCTGTCATCACTTTTCGATGAATCATCGTCTTTTTTGCTGTCAGAGTCTGAAGATGAATCAGATGTGTCCTTATCCTGTTTATCTTTTTTGTCATCGTCTGATGCCTTATCTTTTTTGCTGTCTTTTATGTCTTCATCGGATGTCTGCTTCGTCTTGCCTGATGCAGGTGTTTCCTGCTTCTGGCTCGTGTCCGCTTTTTCGCTCACGTCGCTCGACGGACTGTTGATGAAGAGGCTGACTGCAACGACGACAATAAGAATAGATACGATAGCAATTAAAATGTTAAGCACCATATTTGCTTTTCTGCGCTTATCACGGTTTTCAAAACGAGATTGTTTATTGCTCAATCATTCTGCACTCCTTTATCCCTCTTGCTCAGCATATATTTTAACATGGGCTGAGCGGTTGTTCTATGTCTGATTTGTTTCATTTTCATGTACCTTTTTAACAATATCATAAAACACTGTATTTGTCAGAGCCTTATCCCCCGGCGTGTCCATGTGCAGCACCACGAGAGCGTATTTCGGCTTGTCCGCGGGAAAGTATCCCGCAAACCATTTGTGGTAAAGCGTCTGTTTTTCTTTTGTGAACATTCCCGTCTGGGCCGTTCCCGATTTGCCTGCTATCTCATACGGCAGATCCTGAAACCTTCGGCCGGTTCCTTTCGGTGAGGTGACGACTTCTCTGAGAATTTTTTGAAGCTGCTGCGCCGTATATTTGTCGATGTTTTCCCCTTTTAACGGCTGATCTTTGAATGACGCCATCGTCGTTTTGTTTTTGTATTCAATTTTGTCCGCGATTTTGACTTGTTTTTTTTCACCGCCGCGCGCGATCGCCGCCATCATATTGGCGACTTCAAGAGGCGTGACTTTCACGTTTTTTTGTCCGATCGCCGTCTGTGCGACGGCTTTTTTTACGGTTTTGTCTTTGTCATCTCCCCAAATGACCCCGCTTTTTTCATTATACAGCTGCCTGAATCCGTCTTCCCGGTACAGC
Organism: Bacillus sp. JK62; assembly: GCF_053663455.1. Taxonomy (NCBI): domain Bacteria; kingdom Bacillati; phylum Bacillota; class Bacilli; order Caryophanales; family Bacillaceae; genus Bacillus; species Bacillus sp. JK62. Next base: position 348,534 of record NZ_JBSJQA010000002.1, on the reverse strand, counting down.
TTGCCTTCCCAGCCCGCCCGCTGTGTGAGACCTAGTTTTTCCGCCATGTTTTCAATAACGGAATCATCTTTTTTGATCAATTTTTCCGCAAGACTTGTAAACGTATAATTGCAGCTTTGGGCAAAGCTTTCTCCAAAACTGAGCGTGCCTTTGTCATCCCCCGGCTCTCCGTACAGGTTGAGATTGCAGTTAAAGGATGTGCCCGGCTTCACTTCGTTTTGTTCTATTGCGGCTGCGGCGATCACCGTTTTAAACACTGATCCCGGATAAATCGGCGTCAGCATGTAATTTTGCAGTGTCTGCTGCTTTGACATGTCAGCGTCAGGCTTTGATACCATTCCGAGCACACTGCTTTTTTCAATGTCTAAAAGGACGGCTCCCCCCTTTTTTAACCCGCGGTCTTTCAATACATCTTCCATTGCTTCTTGAATATTGCGGTCGATGGAGGTTTTGACTTGCAGCGGATAAAACGCGTTTGCTTCAGCCGTATATTTGACGTCCATTCCGAATAAAGGGTTTCCCCTTCCGTCGACATGATACAAAAGTTTTGTGTCCTGATCCGCCAGTAAAAACTCATCAAACGTCCGCTCCATCCCGCTTGTCCCGATTTTTGCCGTGATCGGCAGTTCCTTCCTCCCGGGGTATTTCTTTTTCAAAAGCTCAGGGTCCTGGTTTGTCGCGCCCAACAGATGAGCGGCTATGTTTGTTTCTTTGCTGTCTTTCATATATACGCCGTAAATGCCGGGATATTTCAAAGAATTGATATTTGCCACGGATTGTTTCGTCAAATGTTTTATTTTTCTGCTGTTCAGGATCACCGGTTTTTTTGCTTCCGTGAGCAGCTGCCTGAGCTCCCCCTGTTTCATTCCGAGAATGTCTGATACCCGGTCAACCGGCCAATCCTGCGTCACGAGAAAGGGAAACAGTATGACGGCAGGCTGCTTTTTTCCGGTCAGCTCTTTGCCGTTCCGATCAAGAAAAGAGCCGCGTCCGTCTGAAATAAGGACTTCTTCCGTCCGCTGCTTGACGCTTTCCTGAATCAGATTAATATTGGATTTTGAAAAAGATTCTGTAAAAAACAGCTGAATTTCAGCCAGCCTAGCAAGCAGAAAGAAAAACACGAGCAGAAAACAAATCACGGCCGTTTTCAGCCTTTTTGATACGATCATAAAAAACACCTCATCCACATTTTGGACGAGGTGTTTCATTGTTAAACGGATCTTATGAAATTTTCACAATTTTCACGAGCATTTCTCCGCCCGGCGTCTGAACTGTCACTTCTTCGTCCACTTTTCTGCCGAGCAGGCTTTTTGCGATTGGCGAGTCGTTTGAGATTTTTCCTTCAAACGGATCAGCTTCAGCGCTTCCGACAATCGTGTAAGATTCTTCTTCACCGTCCGGCAATTCGATGAATGATACGGTTTTTCCCAAACCGACTACATTTGAACCGCCGTCGTCCTCGATGATTTTCGCATTGCGGATCATGTTTTCAAGCGTCGTGATGCGCCCTTCCACAAATGCCTGTTCTTCTTTTGCGGAATCATACTCAGAGTTCTCTGACAGATCTCCGAAGCTTCTTGCGATTTTAATGCGCTCTACTACTTCTTTACGTTTAACCGTTTTCAATTGCTCTAATTCTTGTTCAAGTTTTTGTTTTCCTTCGTGAGTCATCGGAAAAACTTTTTCTTGTGCCATGTTCCTTCACTCCTTGGTGGTTGTCCCTCAACAATAACGTGTGATTATGTATGAGAGCATAAACGAAAAAATCAAGAATGAGAACACAGGGCAGTCCTCGTTCTTCTCTCCCATATAGGTACTGTTTATCTTAAACTGAATGTGTGTTTTCTGCAAATGTTTCGGTTTATAAACAGGGAAAGAAGGGAACTGTCTCATTCCCTTCCAGCCTATACATAATATGGTCTGAGTTATTTATGTCTATGCTATGGTATTACAAAATTGCATTTTGTTCAAGGATCGTTTGAATCTTCGTGACCATCAGATCAATTGCGACGTGGTTTTGTCCGCCTTCCGGAATAATGATGTCCGCATAGCGTTTCGTCGGTTCAACAAACTGATTGTGCATCGGTCTGACGACGGACACATACTGCTCAATGACAGAATCGATTGAACGGCCTCTTTCGTTAATATCTCTCATAATCCGTCTGATGATACGGAGATCCGCGTCCGTGTCGACATAAAGTTTCATATCCATGAGGTCGCGAAGTCTTTTATCTTCGAGGACGAGAATGCCTTCCAGAATAATGACATCCTTCGGCTCAACCGGAATGGTTTCCTCAGAACGCGTATGCAGTTTATAATCATAAATCGGCTTTTCTATCGGCCGGTAATTCAAAAGCTCTTGAATATGCTCGATTAAATAGTCATTATCAAATGCGAGCGGGTGATCATAGTTTGTGTTCAGCCTTTCTTCAAACGGAAGATGGCTTTGGTCTTTATAATAAAGGTCTTGCTGGATCATTAAAATCGAGTGTCCTTTAAACTGTTCATAGATGGAACGGGTGACGCTTGTTTTTCCTGATCCTGACCCTCCTGCGATGCCTATAACTACAGGACTCTTACCCATTGGTGATTACTTCCCCTTTCTCATCATGTTGCTCGGATAAATCTTTTTGTCTACTTTAAATGTAACGATTTGCAGGGGATGGCGGGCAGCATCAAGCTCGTTTCCGTCTTCGTCCCAAATAGTGCCGATTGTGAATGTGAAATTGTCGATTTCAGGACCGAAAAATTCCACTTCGTCACCTTGTTTAAAGAAATTGCGCTGCTGGAGCGTCACCATTTGAGTTTCCTCGTCATACGCGAGCACAAGACCGGCAAAATCAAATGTTGTTTTCTTTCCGTGTTCGCCGAACATCTGCTCTTCATACCCGGGCGTGCCTTCAAAGAAAGCAGGCGCGGTATCCCGGTTTGCACATTTGTCCAGCTCATCCAGCCATTCTTTTTGAATGACAAAGTTTTCAGGATCAGCGCAGTATGCGTCGATGACTTTGCGATACACGCTGACAACCGTCGCAACGTAATGAATTGATTTCATCCGGCCTTCAATTTTCAGACTGTCGATACCCATCTCGATCATTTGCGGAATGGATTCAATCAATTTTAAATCTTTCGGGCTCATCGCAAACGGAGCGTCTTCTTCGTCATAAAGCGCGACCGCGTTTGCACCGTCTGTCTGATACAGGTCATAATCCCAGCGGCAGGACTGACAGCAGCCGCCGCGGTTGGAATCCCGGGCCGTCATGTGATTGCTCAGCACGCATCGGCCTGAATAAGCGATACACATGGCACCGTGGATAAAGGTTTCAATTTCAATATCCACCTTTTCCTTCATTTCTTTAATTTCCAGTCCGCTCGTTTCACGGGCAAGCACCACGCGGTCAAGCCCTTCTTCTTTCCAGAACTGCACCGCTTTCCAGTTTGAAAGGGACTGCTGTGTGCTGAGGTGAATTTCTACGTCCGGGGCCACTCTCCGGCATGTTTCAATAATCAGCGGATCAGCGACGATAATTCCGGCAACTTTTGCGTCTCCCAACGCTTTTAAGTATTCTTCCAGACCGTCCATATTTTCATTATGGGCGAAAATGTTTGTTGTCACATATATTTTTGCCCCGTATTTTTTGGCAAATTCTACGCCCTCTGCGATTTCTTCTATTGAGAAGTTATCCGCATTTGAGCGGAGTCCGTATTCCTGTCCTCCGATAAAAACCGCGTCCGCTCCGTAATGAACGGCAATTTTTAATTTTTCAAGGTTTCCTGCCGGAGCAAGGAGTTCAGGTTTTTTCGTAATGACGCGTTTTCCGTTTACGACTTTGGAAATGGTTTGATTTACGGCTGTCATCCGTTGCACCCTCCTTTTTAATAGACCGTTTCTTTAAAGAAGAATCCTGTGTCGATGCTTCTGTTCACAGGCTGAATGCTTTCAATCCGCTCTATCCAGCTCTCTTTTTTCTCTTCGTATGTCTCTCGGCTTTCAAAGCACAGATCGATTGCTTCTCTGTACATGCGGGTCACTTCAGTTAAGTATTCAGGAGACTTCAAAACTCCGTCAATTTTGAAAGAATCGATGCCGGCGTCCATCAGGTCCTCTAATTCATCAATCATGCACACATCGTTCGGGCTCATGATGTGCGTGCCGTTTTCATCTTCAAAAATCGGGTATTTATTGCCCCGTTCCTTGTCATGCAGAAACATTCCCGCTTCTTTTTTCTTCTGTTCGATGTCCATGACTTTTCCCTGGTATTCGAAGTAATGGCCCACTAAAGAACGCTTCGATTGGAACATGCACGTCATGCCGTGGATTTGAATTTCAATTTCCACTTCGGCGTTTTCTTTTATGTCAATGATGCTGTCCATATTTAATTCTTTAGCCAGCACTGCCCGCCGTGCGCCTTTGCGTCCCCAGTAATTGCAGGAATAGTAGTTGGTACCCGTTGTTTCCGTGCTCCAGTGCAGTTTGAGATCGGGAGCCGCTTCACGCGCCGCCATTAAAACGGCCGGATCACCGAAAACAGCCGCATCAACGCCGGCCTCCTGCAAAAAGGCAAGATAGCCGTTCAGCTCGTCCACTTTTTCGTTGTGAAAAATAGCATTGACGGCGGCGTACACTTTTGCGCCTTCCTGATGAGCTGTCTTTACGGCTTCTTTTATATCTTCTCTTGAAAATTCACCGGCCAGTCTCAGGCCGTATCTCTGTTCTCCGACTAACAGGGCCGTTGCGCCCGCTTGAATGAGCGGAAGAATATCCTGTACAGAAGTCGGAGTCACCAAAAGTTCAGGTTTTTTCATGATCATTCACCTCTTCTTTTTACTGATGGCGATGCCGTCTCCGACCGGCAGTATGACCGTTTGATAGTCAGGCCGGTTCATCAGCCATTGGTTATATTGATCAATTTTTTCAACAAGCTTCCGTCTTCTTTTCGGCTCAATGTCCGAGTGATTTTGTGCCACCAGTCCTTTAAACAGAACATTGTCCGTAAAAATGACTCCATCCGGCGCAAGCATCGGTTCATAGAGCTCAAAAAAGTTCGTGTACTGGCCTTTGGCCGCGTCGATAAAAATGGCATCATAAGGAGCCGTGACACGGACAGACTCAGAAAGTTCCAGCGCATCCCCGTGCATTACGTGAATCCGTTTGTCCATTTCAAAGTCTTTTATATTGTTCACAGCTTCTTCATAGCGTTTGTCGTCCCGTTCAATCGTGTAAATATTCGCATCCGGAAGCTCAAGCGCCATCCGTATGGCGGAATATCCGATTGCCGCGCCGATTTCCAAAATGTTTTTCGCCTGTTGAATCGACAGCATTTGAAGCAGCACTTCAATGCCCGCTTCTTCCATAATCGGAACATGGTGCTCTTTTGCATAGGCTTCAAGCTTTTTCACTTTATCAGGCCGAGGCTTCAGCATCGCGTTTATATACTCGTTTATTTGTTCATACCGATCATTCACGGCAAACAGCCTCCGTTCTAAAAAGGAGTGCCCCTGACGAATCCGCGGGGACACTCTCTTAAGACACTTCTTTATCCATAAGTAAACAACCCGATATATTTTATCATAAAACCTTTCAGAATGGAATAAAAGGAGAGCTTTTGCCCTCCTTTTATTCGCTGTCTTTTTTGGAAATATACTTTTCCTTCGCTTTATTATGGTCTTTTAATGTTTTGGTGAAAACGACCTCGCCGTTTGATTTTGCAAGGAAATAGAGATAATCCGTTTTGTCAGGGCGGAGAGCCGCTTCCCATGATGAATCGCCGGCATTTGCAATCGGTCCCGGCGGCAGCCCCTTATGTTTATACGTATTAAACGGAGAATCAATTTTCAGGTCTTTGTAGTAGACCCGGCTTTTATGCCTGCCGGCCGCATATAATACCGTCGGGTCAGTCTGCAGCGGCATTTTTTCTGCAAGCCTGTTGTAAAAAACGCTGGCGATTTTGTGACGGTCGGCTTTGGCGGTGGCTTCTTCTTCAATAAGCGATGCCATCGTCAGAGCGTTATGGACGGAAAGTTTCTTTTTTTCCAGTTCAGATTTATACGTTTCGATACGGGTGTTTGTTTCCTGAACCATTGCCGTCAAAATCGTGTCAAGCGATGCATCCGGATCATTAAACGGATATGTGGCCGGATACAGATAGCCTTCGAGCGGATGCTTGAGCTTCTTGTTTGAAAGTGCGTCCGTTATTGTATCAGGAAACTGTTTTTTCAGTTTGCCGATGAATGTTTTGTCATCCAGTTTCGCCATAATCTCTTCTTTTGAATATGATGTTTCTTTTGCGATCGCATCCGCAATCTGTGTAAGCTGTTTTCCTTCAGGAACGGAGATCTGAAAGGCATATCCCGTTGATCCCGCGGTCAGTTTTTTGATAATCGCATCCGCATCCATTCCTTTATTCAGGTGGTAAAATCCCGCCTGAAACCCGGAAGCGCCTTTATACTTCACATACAGCTGAAATGCTTTTTTGCTTTTGATGACATGCTGATCCTCAAGAATTTCAGCGATTGCCGAAACGGAAGAACCGCTAGGAATATTAATATTGACTGCCGTTTTGCTGCCTTTGTCAACCGGAGACAGCAGAGATTTTCCATAGAAAAAAGCACCGCAAATGATGATAAGCAGAGCAATCACGGAGGACAGTATTATCGTTGTTTTTTTGTTTTTACGCGGAAATGAATTTTTAGTCTGATTGATATTCATACAAGTATTTTCCTCCCAACAGCTCTTATACTACATGATTCATGTGCATTCGGCAATTTATTACAAAAAAAAGCCGAAGCGCATATGCGCTCCGGCTTTTTCTGTTCATTTTATTCTTCGTCTTCTTCCGCTAAAAACGTGTTCAGCGTTTCTTCGATCATTTCCCACTCTTCATCAGTTTCAATCGGCATCAGTTCGCCGTCTTCACCGTTTTCGTTCGGTTCGAAGCTTGAAGCGTGAATTTCGATTTCATCATCGTCTTGAGCATCAATCGGATAATAAAGTACGTAAGATTTGTTGAATGTGTCGTTTTCAAATGTGAACAGCACTTCGCAAAGCTGTTCGTTGCCTTGATCATCGACAATTGTAATGTGTTTTTCGCCGTGTTCCATTTCTTTCACCTCTTAGTTTAAACTGTCCAGATATCCTTGAAGGATCATGACAGCCGCCATTTTATCAATGACTTTTTTTCGTTTTTGCCTGCTGACGTCAGCCGCGATCAGCATTTTTTCAGCCGCCATCGTCGTCAGACGCTCGTCCCACAGCACAACAGGGACATTGTACGCTGTTTCAAGCAGTTTCGCAAATGTTTGGCTGGCTTCGCCTCTCGGACCGATCGTCCCGTTCATGTTTTTCGGAAAACCGAGCACGATCTTCTCTACATTATAGTCTTTCATCAGCTCGGATAAACGGTCCAGACCGTAATCTCCTTCAGCCTCGTTTATTTTTATCGTCTCAATGCCTTGAGCGGTCCAGCCCATTTCATCGCTTAAAGCTACGCCGAGTGTTTTCGTACCAAGATCAAGTCCCAATATTCTCATGAATGTATTTACGCCTCTTTATGCTGTTCTAGATAGGATTTTACCAATTCCTCGATTAATTCGTCACGTTCCAGTTTGCGAATTAAGTTCCGGGCGTCGCGATGCCTAGGAATGTATGCAGGATCTCCAGACAGCAAGTATCCGACAATCTGGTTGATAGGATTGTACCCCTTTTCCTGAAGCGCATCATATACCGTATTCAGCACTTCTTCGACGTTTGTTTCAGCAGAATCATCGGAGAAATTAAATTTCATCGTTTTATCAAACGAGCTCACCGTTTTGCACCTCTTTCCCAAATTCGCAGGCAAAGTTCAGCCTGAGGTCCTCATCTTATCATCATTCTACACTAGTTGAAAGGATTATAAAACGGATTTTATCCAATCTTCCGCAGATGCGAGCGCCTCTTCCAATTTTTCAGGCTGCTTTCCGCCGGCCTGCGCCATGTCCGGACGGCCTCCGCCTCCGCCTCCGCAGACTTCAGCCGCTTGTTTGACCATTTTGCCGGCGTGAAGGCCTTTTTCGATCAGGTCTTTCGTCACGCCTGCTGAAAGGTTGACTTTCTCATTTTGCACGGCGCCGAGAATGATGACCGCAGAACCGAGCTTCGCTTTCAGATCATCCACCATAGTGCGAAGATGGTTCATGTCTTTCGCATTTACTTTTTCAGCCAGCACTTTTACGCCGCCGATGTCTTTTACTTTAGACAGAATGGCTCCGGCTTCCACATTGCCGAGTTTGCTGAGCAATGATTCATTTTCTCTTTGCGCTTCCTTCAGCTCTGCTTGAAGAGACTGAATTCGCTTCGGTACGTCTTTTACGTTTGATTTCAGCTCGTCCGCAGCGTGCTGCAGAACGCTGAGCTGGCTGTTCATTTCCTGATAAGCGCCTTTTCCTGTTACGGCTTCGATTCTTCGCGTACCTGCGCCGATCCCTGATTCGGATACGATTTTAAACAGACCGATTTCAGCCGTATTCGTGACATGGCATCCGCCGCAAAGCTCAAGGCTGTAATCTCCGACTTGTACGACGCGGACGATATCGCCGTATTTCTCGCCGAACAGGGCCATCGCGCCCATTTCTTTCGCTTCATTGATCGGTTTCAAATCAATCGCTACCGGAATGCTCTCCCAGATTTTTTCGTTGACGATTCCTTCAATGCGTTCAAGTTCTTCTTTCGTCACTTGACCGAAATGAGAGAAGTCAAAACGCAGACGATTTTCGGTAACGAGTGAACCCGCTTGGTTGACATGTGTGCCGAGAACGTCTTTCAGCGCCTGGTGCAGAAGGTGGGTTGCTGTATGGTTTTTCACCACGCCGCTTCTCATTTGATCTTCAACTTCAGCCGTCACGCTTGCGCCTTTTTGAATCGTGCCGCTATCCACCGTGCCTTCGTGTACATGCTGACCGTTCGGAGCTTTTTTCACGTCCTTAATGGTTACGACAGCCTGCTCGCTTCTCAGCACTCCTCTGTCACCGATCTGTCCGCCGCTTTCAGCATAGAAAGGCGTTTTGTCAAGAAGAATTTGGACGGTATCCCCTTCATGCGCCTCGCTGATTAATTGCCCGTCATGAAGAAGCTCGATCACCTTCGCTTCAGCTTTTACGGCACTGTAGCCGACAAATGTGCTTTCTGCGGTAATGTCGCGCAATGCGCCGCCCTGCACCTGCATGCTTCCTACATCTTGGCGCGCATTTCTCGCCCGTTCACGCTGTTTTTCCATTTCGGCTTCAAAGCCTTTATGGTCAACCTTCATTTGCTCATCTTCCGCGTATTCCTCCGTCAATTCAACCGGGAATCCGTACGTATCGTACAGTTTGAATACGTCTTTTCCGGAGATGATGCCGCTGCCTTTTTCCTTCTCTTTCTTTATCACGTCGGATAAAATGGCCAGACCTTCGTTTAATGTTTCATGGAAGCGCTCTTCCTCCGTTTTGATGACTTTGGCGATAAACTCTTGCTTTTCTTTCACCTCCGGATAGAAAGCGTCCATAATTCCTGCAACAGTCGGAACCAGCTCGTACATAAACGGACGGCTGATACCGATGGTTTTCGCGTATCGCACCGCCCGGCGCAAGAGGCGTCTCAGTACATACCCGCGCCCTTCATTTGACGGCAGAGCTCCGTCGCTTACCGCAAATGCGACCGTTCTGATATGATCGGCGATCACTTTAAAGGCCGTATCCTTCACTGCGTTCTTTCCGTAAGTATCTCCGGAAATACGCTCTGTTGCTTCAATAATCGGCATAAACAAATCAGTGTCAAAGTTTGTCGGGACGTCCTGAATCACGGAGACCATCCGTTCAAGCCCCATGCCCGTATCAATGTTTTTCTTCGGAAGCGGTGTGTACGTGCCGTCCGGGTTGTGGTTGAACTCTGAGAATACCAGGTTCCACACTTCAAGATAGCGGTCATTTTCGCCGCCCGGATACAATTCAGAATCTGACGGATCATTGCCGTATTTCTCGCCGCGGTCATAGAAAATTTCTGTATTCGGTCCGCTCGGGCCTTCGCCGATATCCCAGAAGTTCCCTTCCAGACGGATGATTCTTTCTTCCGGAACGCCGATTTTTTCCGCCCATAGCGTATAAGCTTCTTCATCCTCAGGGTGAACCGTTACAGACAGCAGCTCCGGATCAAAGCCGATCCACTTTTCGCTCGTTAAAAACTCCCATGCCCACGTGATGGCTTCTTCTTTAAAATAATCACCGATGGAAAAGTTTCCGAGCATCTCAAAGAACGTGTGGTGGCGCGCCGTTTTCCCCACATTTTCAATATCATTTGTGCGGATTGATTTTTGCGCGTTTACAATTCTCGGATTCTCCGGCACAACGCGGCCGTCAAAGTATTTTTTCAGCGTCGCAACGCCGCTGTTGATCCATAATAAAGACGGATCTTCATGCGGAACCAATGAGGCGCTCGGTTCAACGGCATGGCCTTTTTCTTTAAAGAAATCTAAAAACATTTGACGCACTTCAGCAGAAGTTAAGTGTTTCATCTATATTCCTCCTTATCACTACCCGAAATTCTCTTTTGCGACAGCAAAAAAGCTCTCTCCCTATGCAAACCATGCGTTCACACAGGGACGAGAGCTGTCTCGCGGTACCACCCTGATTACAGGCCGAAAAAGGCCTGTCACCTTTCATCCCGTAACGCAGGATTGCGGCAGCCTTTAACTGCACTCAGGATTAGCTTCGGCCGATCTTCTGCTGAAGCTCCTTTCAGCGTATCGGAGCTTCTCTCTTAAACAGGGCTTCGGCGTACTCATATCCGTCACTCGAGATTCGTATGTATTCTACTCGAAATTATAGACAAGCAGAACCCGAATGTCAATGTTCCGTCCTGATCCGCAAAAAGTGAATGGCCGTCACTTTTAAAACGGCTGCCGCCGGAACAGCGAGAATCATGCCGGGAATGCCCGCGAGCTCCCCTCCGGCAAGAAGCGCAAGCATGATCACGACGGGGTGCATCCTGAGACTTCGTCCGACAATGAGCGGGCTCAAAATGTTTCCTTCTATAAATTGAAGAATAAAAATCGTGACGATTACGATGATCACAGCTTTGGAGGAAATCGCCAGCGAAAGGAGCAGCGCCGGCACAGCGCCGATAAACGGACCGAAATACGGGATGACATTCGTAATCCCGATGGCAAGGCCCAAAATCAGCGGGTAAGGAAGCCCGAACAGCCAAAATGAAACGCCGGCTATGAACCCGAGCAAAAAACAAACGAGAAGCTGACCGCGGATGTAATCACCGAGAGAGTCGTCCACATCCCGCAGAAATTCACTCCCCCTTTTTCTCCAGGATTTCGGCGTCAAATACCAGACCGTCTTTTTCATAACGTCTATATCCTTCACCATATAGAACACGAGAAAAGGAATCGTCGCCGCGATCAGGATATAATCAAGCACGAAACGGATGCTTCTGATCGTGCTTTCAATCGTGCCGGCAAGAAACGTTTCTGTCTGCTGAATCATTTTGTCCATCCGATGGTGCATGCCGTCAGGCCAATGATCCGTGTGATTATGCAGATGCCTCAGCATGCTGTTGTAGTTTTCGGCCAGACCGGGAATGCTCTCAGACAGATCCTGCAGCTGTTCAATTAAAACAGGAACCCCTTTATAAACCCCCCAGCCGATTCCGCCGAAAAACAGGCAATAAATCAGAAGCAGGCTTAAAGTTCTAGGCATCCCTTTTCTATGAAGCCATTCAGTAATCGGAAGTAAAAGATAAGCAATAAATACTGCGATGAATATAGGAATAAAGAGAGATTTTATAACAAGCCAAATGGGAGACCATAACATATCGAGCATGCAAAAGACATACACTGTTAACAAAACGAGCAGACATACAGCCGTCCACATTAAGAGCTGCAGCGGTTTTTGAAGCATGACGTTTCACCTCTTGCTTTATCTTTTGACAGAAAGCCGGAATTATTCCCGATTCATAAACTCCGCCTTATGACGCAGACCTCTTGACGGAAATAATTATCAGAAATTACGAAATAGTCTAACTAATATTCATAAAAGTCTGTATAACCATCGTAATGTGTTAAAGGATTTCAAAACTGTCCAGTCAATATGACTCATGTTTTTTTAAGGAGGATGGCCATGATTTCATTTCAGGATGTAAATAAGCACTACGGACATTTCCACGTGCTGAAAAACATTAATCTGCACATTAAAAAAGGGGAAGTCGTCGTTATCATCGGACCTTCAGGATCGGGAAAAAGCACGCTTCTCCGCTGCATTAATCAGCTGGAAACAGTTGATGGAGGCGCCTTAACGGTAAACGGCGTCTCCATCCGTGACAAGAAAACGGATATCAATCAGGTCCGCCGGAATATCGGCATGGTGTTTCAGCATTTTCATCTGTACCCGCACAAAACCGTTCTGCAAAACATCATGCTCGCACCGATCAAAGTGCTCAAGCAATCAAAAGAAGAAGCAAAGGAAACGGCCTTATACTATTTGAAAAAAGTCGGTATACCGGACAAAGCGGACGCTTATCCTTCACAGCTTTCCGGCGGCCAGCAGCAGCGTGTCGCCATCGCCAGGGGGCTTGCGATGAAGCCCGAGATTATGCTGTTTGATGAACCCACATCCGCGCTTGATCCGGAAATGATAGGGGAAGTGCTGGATGTCATGAAAACACTCGCAAAGGAAGGCATGACCATGGCAGTCGTCACACATGAAATGGGATTCGCAAAAGAAGTGGCGGACCGCATCGTGTTTATCGACGGCGGATCCATCTTAGAAGAAGCTGCACCGGCTGAATTTTACGAAAGCCCCCGTGAAGAGAGGGCGCGTTTATTCTTAAGCCGTATTTTAAATCACTGAAAAGAAACGGAGGAGCGCTTATGTCACGCGTAACAAAATGGTTGTCATTCGGATTGATATCACTGCTGGCCGTCTTTATGCTGGCAGCCTGCGGAGGGAAAGAAACGTCCGGGGATTCAAAAGGAACGGGAAAAGACACGTTAGCCTCTATTAAAGACAGAGACAAAATCATCTTCGGCGTCAAAACCGATACGAGGTTATTCGGGCTGAAAAACCCAAGCTCCGGTGATATTGAAGGCTTCGATATTGATATCTCAAAACAGCTCGCAAAAGATATTCTGGGGGATGAGAAGAAAGCGGAATTTAAAGAAGTGACGTCAAAAACGAGAATTCCGATGCTGCAAAACGGAGATATCGACGCCATCACCGCCACGATGACGATAACGGATGAGCGGAAAAAAGAAGTTGATTTCTCAGATGTTTATTTTGAAGCCGGGCAATCCCTGCTCGTCAAAAAAGGAAGCAGCATCAAAAGCACCGAAGACCTGGGAAAAGGCTCAAAAGTATTGGCGGTAAAAGGCTCCACTTCCTCACAGAACATCAGGGAAAAAGCGCCTGACGCCTCAGTGCTGGAATTTGAAAATTACGCCGAAGCGTTTACTGCGCTTAAAGCGGGACAGGGAGATGCGCTCACAACCGATAATGCGATTTTATACGGCATGGCGGATGAAAATAAACAATATCAGCTGACAGGCGAGACCTTCACCGATGAACCTTACGGAATCGCCGTCAAAAAAGGCCAATCCGGACTCATCAAGGAAATCAACGCCTCTTTGAAAAAAATGAAAGCCGACGGCAGGTACGAAAAAATCTATAAAAAATGGATTAAAGAAGAACCGGCAAAATAGAAAGGATCGCGGGATGAGCAGGCATGCTCATCCCCGTTTTATAAGGAGTGACATAGATGAACTTTTCAATTTTAACGGAAAACTTCGATATGTATATAGACGGTTTCCTGCACACATTGTTTGCGAGCTTCATCGCGCTGGCAGGCAGCTTTGCGCTGGGCGTTCTGATCGCAGTCATGAGAATCACGGCTTTCAAACCCCTTCAATGGATCGGCGCTGCGTATGTGGAATTTATCCGGAACATCCCGCTTCTCCTCATCACATTCGTTTTTTATTTCGGACTTCCGAACGCCGGGCTGAGACTGGACGGCTTTCAGGCGGGAACGATTGCGCTTACGATTTACACGTCCGCCTTTATCGCAGAAGCCATCAGAGCCGGAATTCAGACTGTCCCCAAAGGGCAGATGGAAGCGGCCAGATCGTCAGGCTTCACCTACAGTCAGGCGATGAGATATATCATTCTTCCTCAGGCCGTAAAAATCGTCATTCCCCCGCTCGGAAACCAATTTCTCAACCTTGTCAAAAACTCATCAATACTCGGAGTGGTGGCGGGACTCGATTTGATGTATCAGGCGGATCTCGTGTCCTCGAGCACTCTTGTCGTGTTTGATGTCTATATTTTCGTCGCGCTTTTTTATTTGATATTAACGATCCCGCTCAGCATCGGGGTTCACTATTTGGAAAGACGTCTCGGAAAGAGTTATTAGAGAAGGAGAGTGAAAAACATGGATTTTAGCGGCGCCTATACACCTGACCATCTGCTGTTTTTATGGGACGGCTTTTTGGTCACACTTTATGTTGCGCTGATCTCCATTGTCCTGAGTTTTATTTTCGGGCTTGCCGCCGGCACTTTGCGCTATGCGAAAATTCCTATCGTCTCGGGCATTATAGGGGCCATTGTGGAAACCATCCGCAACCTGCCGCTGTTATTAATCATTTTCTTTACGTTTTTTGCCCTTCCGGAAATCGGGATCAAACTGGAAATTACCGCTGCCGCCATCACGGCGCTGACGATTTTTGAATCGGCCATGCTGTCAGAAATTATCAGAAGCGGTTTGCAATCCGTTGACAAAGGACAGATTGAAGCGGCGCGTTCTTCAGGACTGACGTACACGCAGACTCTTTTTCTCGTCGTCATGCCGCAGGCGCTCAGGCGTATGGTTCCTCCGATTGTGAGCCAGTTTATCTCCTTATTAAAGGATACGTCACTTGCGGTCGTCATCGCTCTGCCCGAACTGATTCATAACGCGCAGATTTTAAACGGACAAAGCGCTGACGGGGGGTATTTTTTCCCGATCTTTCTGCTGGCGGCCCTGATGTATTTCGCGGTCAATTACAGCCTGTCTCTCGCAGCCAGACGGCTGGAAGCGAGACAAACGTAAAAAGGATACTTCCGGAGAAGTATCCTTTTTTCCGCTTAAAACATTTTCATGACTCGTCTTCTCATCCGTTTCATACCTTTTTTATTCAGCATATCGGACTGAGAAGCCATACGATACATAACGGCTCCAGCTCCTAAAGCCAACAGAGAGGTCATTGTTCTGCCCATCGCGCGTATCTCCTTTCAACTTTAAAAATTGATACTGCGTTCGTCTTCAGAAAACAAATCATCAAGACTGCTTAACGTGCCGTCTTCCTCTACTTGATGTGTCGCAATTTTGCCTTTGGCCACCGTCAGCTCAATGAAGCAGCCCCAGCAATAGTATTGGTTTACGCCGATTTTGCCGATATCTTTACTTTTGCAGTTCGGACATACAAGCACAGACTACACCTCTTATCCGTTCAGGACGATGCCTTCTTTCCCCGCTTCAATAAGCGTATCGGCGGCGCGGCGCACTTGGCGTCTGCCAGCCAGATCTGAAAAGAAGCCGTCCGAGAGTTCATATGCTACGATTATGCCCCTGTCCAAACAAAAGTATACATCTTCCAGCAAACCGAACATTTCACCATCAGGCGATTTCACCGGCTGCATTTTAATCTGTTCAAAGGTGAAACAGCTCTTCGGCAAAGGCTGCAAATGAGCATGACCGGCAGCTACGGCTTCTTGATCCATCTCTTTTATATCACTTGCCCCTAAAAAAAGATGGCGGTTGTGAAACAAGCGTTTCTGCTCCAGCACGAAACCGAGAAACCGGCCGTCCAGAGAGAAACATACATCCGATATCATTCCGAGACTGCGCCCGGTGTTTTCGTCATATACTGTTCGTCCTTCAGCTGCATGGCATGTTCTCAAAGTGTGATCAACCACCTTTTGTTGAACACGTATAGGTTTTGCCAAGAAGCCGGGCAGCATACTTTGAAATGACTTCCACAGGCGAAAACCCGGCGCATAAACATACGCCGGGTTTTATTTACGCTTTTTCTTCCATAAAGTCAAAAGGCGTGATGCCTTCCATTCCGATGTTCGCATCGTATACACTGAACGGCAGCTCTTTTTGCAGGGCGGCCAGTTCTGCATCCATCTCTTCAGTCTGCTCTGTGAGCCTGTTTTTAAGCGACGTCTGTCTGACGGTGGCATCATTGTTTTTGACGCCCCATTCAAGCGCTTCTTCTTCTCCGCAAAGAATCAGGAATTTTTTCGCTCTTGTAATGGCCGTATAAAGCAGATTTCTCCTGAGCATTCGATAGTAGCCTTTGACGACAGGCAGGACGACAATCGGGAATTCGCTTCCCTGCGACTTATGAATGGAACAGCAGTAAGCGTGGGTAAACTGGCTGAAATCCTTTTTCGTAAAGGTGATTTCGTTGCCGTCAAACGAGACGACGACCATGTCTTCTTTTTCCGTATTTTCTTTGGCATAAAAAATGGACACGATTTCGCCGATATCGCCGTTAAACACATTGTTTTCCGGCTGGTTGACAAGCTGCAATATTTTATCGCCCGTCCTGTAGACGACATCCCCGAATTTCAGCTCCCGCCTTTTTTCTTTCGGCGGATTCATGATGTCCTGAAGAAGCATGTTCAGCTCGTTAATTCCCGCTTTTCCCCTGTACATCGGGGCAAGCACTTGAATATCTCTGGAGGTATACCCCTTTTTTAACGCGTTCGAGACGACCTGGTCCACGACTTCTTTAATCTGTGAAGAATTACAGCGGATAAATGAGCGGTCCTTTGTCGGCGCGGTCAGCCCCTTTGGAAGCAGCCCTTTTTTCATATCATGGGCAAGTTCCACAATGGATGATCCTTCAGCCTGACGGTAAATATCTGTCAGGCGCACGGTCGGCAGCACCTCAGAAGCCAAAAGGTCTCTGAGCACCTGCCCCGGTCCTACTGAAGGAAGCTGGTCTTCATCACCGACTATAATGAGCTGAATGTGCTTAGGAAGCGCCTTAAACAAATGGCTGGCGAGCCAAATATCGAGCATACTCGCTTCGTCTATAATGATCAGTTTCCCTTCAATCGGCTGATCTTCATTGTAGGTAAAGCCTTCAGCGCCATTCCAGCCAAGCAGCCTGTGAATCGTAACAGCCGGCAGACCCGTAGATTCGCTCATTCGTTTTGCGGCTCTTCCGGTCGGCGCGGCAAGCAGCACCGGAAATGCTTCATCTTTTTTATAATCACCAGGGTCAAGGGATACGCCGTGCAGTTCACTGTATAATTCCACGATTCCTTTAATAACGGTCGTTTTCCCCGTTCCCGGTCCTCCGGTCAGTAAAAGCATCGGCGAGGACAGCGCTTTTTGAATGGCATCCTTTTGGCTTGGTGCGTATTGAACATTCATCCGTTCTTCCAGTTCACCGAGCGCAAGAAGAAATTCCGATTCAGGAAACTGATCGGCATACTCCGTCTGGGCCGCAATGTCGAGCACGCGTTTTGCGACGTTTTGTTCGGCGTAAAACAAGGACGGAAAATAGCAGCGCTCTCCTTCAATGACGATATCCTTACTCTCCCCGAGGGCGATGATGCCGTCAGCCGCATCCATCTCCGTGACGCGGCCGCCTTCAGCTGACTGATTCAGGAGCGTTTGCGTATTGATAATCAGCTGCTTTGTCTCTATGTACGTATGGCCCTCTGAAAGACAGGTCGATTCAATCGTATATAAGATTGCCGCTTTGATCCGCTCCGGGTGGTTTCCTGACAGACCCATTTTTCCGCCCAGCTCGTCAGCTTTCACAAAGCCGATGCCTTCAACGTCTTTTACAAGCTGATAAGGATTTTCCTGAATTTTCTCCAAGGTTTCCGTTTCGTAGGCCTGATATATTTTCATGGATAGCTGGGGCCCGAAACCGTATTGGTTCAGAGAGATCATAATCTGCTCAAGACCCTGATGCCGCTGCAGCTCTCCCGCCAGTTTGTCCGCTTTCTTTTTTGACATTTTCGGCACATCATAAAGCACCGATGCATCAGCCAGAATTTTATTGAGCGCGCCGTCTCCAAGCTTTTTGACGATTTCTTCCGCCGTTTTTTTTCCGATTCCTTCAAACAGATCACTTGATAAATAGTGAATGATCCCTTCTTTTGTGGTCGGAATTTCTTTTTTAAAGTGTTCAGCCTGAAATTGCAGGCCGAACTTAGGATGCGTGGCGGTTTTTCCGTAAAATGTGTAGGTCTCATCTTCTTGCAGCAGAGGGAAGTAGCCCGTTACGGATACGACCTTGTCTTCGATCGCCTCAGACGTTTCTGCAACCTTGACTTTCAGCACTGTATACAGGTTGGTGTCATTATGATAAATGACCGTATGAATGACGCCTTTTACATACGGCTGTTCTTCGATGTTCAGCTTATCCACGAGCCTTCCCTCCTTTTGTTATGACTGGGTGATAAGCTGTTTCGCATGAAGCGCAAGCATATGATCAGGCTGTATGCCGATTGCGCCTTCCAGCATCTCAAGCGCCTTTTCACGATTTTCTTTGTACGCGTAAGCGACCCCGGCATTATAAAATGCGTCCGCGTGGCCCGGATCCTGCTCGATCACCGTCTCAAACTGCGCAAGAGCTTCATCCAGCATTTCTTCATTTGCGAGACACATTCCGAACTGGAAGCGCGCTTCCGTGTCATTTTCGTTTAATTCAACGGCACGCTGCAAATACGGCAGTGCAAGCTTCGTCCGCTCTAATTTAACGAGAACGGTCCCCAGCATATAAAACAAATCTCCGTTTTCCATTCCGGAGCGAAGCGCTTTTTCAAACATATCCTTCGCTTCGGAAAACGATTCTTTCATCACATATACGTTTCCCGCACCGTAATAAGCGGCTGCCGCCGAATTGTCCAATTCAAGCGCTCTGTTATAGAATGCAAGCGCCCGTTCGAGTTCGTTCACAGAAGAAAGCAGATTTGCGAAGTTGATGTACGGCACCGGGTCTTGGCCGTTTTCCTCAATCGCTTTCGTAAAAGCCTCTGCCGCTTTTTCAAAATCGCCCTCCTGCATGGCGTCAATCCCGATTTTATTATAATCCATTTTTAACTTCCTTTCGCTAAAAAACCCCAACATGCGAGTTGAGGTTTTTTACATGTGTTATACGTACCACAGTTTTGTTCCGTCTTTATAAACGTCATCTATCGTTCCGCCGCCGAGGCACTCTTCTCCGTCATAAAAAACGACGGCTTGTCCCGGCGTAACGGCGCGTACCTGCCCGTCAAAAATGATTTCCGCTTCATCATCACCCGTCATTTTCACCGTTACTTTGTGATCTTCCTGACGGTAGCGGAATTTCGCCGTGCATGTCATTTCGCCGCTGTCCATCAGACCGGGACGCGTCCAGCTGACATTTGTCGCCGTGATCTTATCGGAATACAGAAGCGGATTATGGAATCCTTGATCAACATACAGAATGTTTTTTTCAAGATCTTTACCGACGGCGAACCACGGCTCGCCGCTTCCGCCGATTCCAAGACCGTGGCGCTGTCCGATTGTATAATACATCAGACCGTCATGACGCCCTTTTATTTCTCCGTCCATTGTCATCATATCGCCCGGCTGAGCGGGGAGATATTGGCTGAGAAACGTTTTGAAGTTGCGTTCGCCGATAAAACAGATTCCCGTGCTGTCTTTTTTCGCAGCTGTCGCAAGTTCCGCTTCTTTGGCGATTTCCCGCACGCGGCTTTTTTGCAGATCACCGATCGGGAACATGACTTTGCTGAGCTGTTCCTGATTGAGCTGATTCAGAAAATAAGTCTGGTCCTTGTTTTCATCCAGACCGCGGAGCATGCGCACTGTACCTGCGCTTCTATCCACGCGGGCGTAATGGCCCGTCGCAAGATAATCCGCGCCGAGTGACAGAGCATGATCCAAGAAAGCCTTAAACTTAATTTCTTTATTGCACATGACATCCGGATTGGGGGTTCTTCCGGCTTTATATTCATCAAGGAAATATTGAAATACCTTTTCCCAATATTGCTTCTCAAAATTGACGGCATAATACGGAATTCCGATCTGGTTGCAGACCCGGATGACGTCTTCATAATCTTCCGTCGCCGTGCAAAAACCGTTTTCGTCTGTATCATCCCAGTTTTTCATAAAGATTCCGATTACATCGTAGCCCTGCTCCTTCAGCAGAAGGGCCGCCACGGAAGAGTCCACGCCGCCGGACATGCCGACTACGACTCTTGTATCCTCCGGCCGTTTTTCCATTTGCATTCACTCCATTAAAAACATAAGTCCGCTGTTTTAAGCAAGCCGTTTAACGACGGCGGCAAGCTTTTCGGCGGCTGTTTCGATTTGTTCCGCCGTATTGCCGAGGCCGAAGCTGAGGCGGATTGACGAAGTCAGCCTGCCGCTCTCACTTCCGAACATGGCCGTAAGCACATGGGACGGAAGAACGGATCCCGCTGTACAAGCAGATCCGCTGGAGACGGCAATGCCTTCCATGTCAAGATTGACCAGCAGCGCTTCCACCGGCACACCGGGAAAGTAAAGGTTTAAAATATGAGGCAGGCATTTCTCGGCATCTCCGTTCACCTCCGCTGTGACGCCGGCTTCTTCCAGCGTGCTCATGATGATGTTCTTAAACTCCTTATACTTCGCTGTTTTCTCTTCCCTCTCACGGTTTGAAAGGACGACCGCTTCTTTTAAGCCGGCGATGCCCGGTACATTTTCCGTCCCCGCGCGGCGCTTTCGTTCCTGCTCTCCCCCAAGAAGAATCGGTGACAGCTTCACCTCTTGATTTACATATAAAAAGCCTGTCCCTTTAGGCCCGTTAAGCTTGTGACCGGAAACAGACAGCATGTCAATTCTGCTTTTTTTCACATCAATCGGCATATAACCGAATGCCTGGACGGCATCTGTGTGAAAATAGGCCTGATGCCCGCTTAACAGCTCTCCGATTTCGTCAATCGGCTGAATGGTTCCGACTTCGTTATTGCCATACATGACGGTAACAAGGATTGTATCATCACGGAGCGCTTCTTTCACCTGATTTGCACTGATCCGTCCTGAAGGGCCGGGGATGAGGTATGTCACCTCAAAGCCGTCTTCTTCCAGCTTTTCGCAGGCGTGCAATACAGCATGATGCTCAACAGCGGTCGTAATGATATGCTTTCCTTCATTCTTCCGGGCGGCAGCCGTTCCGAAAATCGCTAAATTATCAGCCTCCGTGCCGCCGCTTGTGAAAATAATTTCCTGTTCTTTCGCACTGATTTCGCGCGCGATGTCCGCTCTCGCTTCATCGACCCATTTCCGGGATTCTCTCCCGAATGAATGAATGCTTGACGGGTTGCCGAAACTGCCGAAGAAATGGGGCTTCATTTCTTCGAGCACACGTTCATCCATCGGGGAAGTCGCGGCATGATCTAAATAAATCCGTTCCATTGTCTTTACACCTCTGGTTTAAATATAGAACATATAAGCTTCCTGCTCGCCGTCCGTGTAGCTCGCAAGGTCTTCTAACGTCGTGCTGTCCAGCACGTCTTTTACAGCGTCGCGGATGCGGATCCATAACTCCCGCTTGGCAGGCTCTTCATCCTCAAGCACTTCTACCGGGCTGATCGGCCCTTCCAGCACTCTGATAATATCTCCGGCCGTTATCTCTTCAGGCTGGCCCCCGAGCACGTAACCCCCGTAAGCGCCTCTGATGCTTTTTACGAGTCCGGCGTTTCTGAGCGGTGATACAAGCTGTTCCAAGTAATGCTCAGAAAGGCTGTTTGTTTGGGCGATGCTTTTGAGCGACGTCGGACCGTCTCCATGCTTTTTCGCCAATTCAATCATAATGGTGAGCCCGTATCTTCCCTTTGTCGATATTTTCAATATGAACACCCCAGTCAATTCTAATTGTTAATTTATACAAGTAAATGGATATGAATAATCTGTTTAGTATCTTATAGACCAACTGTTATTATAACATAACTTATCCTAATTTTCATTGAAACACGGGGCCCGCCGCAATTCGCTTTTCTAATCGGCCGTTTTCCGTTACCCTGTATATGTAAGGAGAGATGTTCATGAAACCATTGGCATATCGGATGCGGCCTGCCAATATCGAAGACATTATCGGCCAGGAACATTTGGTCAAAGAAGATAAAATCATCGGCAGAATGGTGCGTGCGAAGCACTTATCATCCATGATCCTGTACGGACCGCCGGGCATCGGAAAAACGTCCATCGCCACAGCGATCGCAGGATCGACAAGCATCGCATTCAGGAAATTGAATGCCGTCATTCATAATAAAAAAGACATGGAGATTGTCGTACAGGAAGCGAAAATGTCAGGTCAGGTCATTTTAATCCTTGATGAAGTGCACAGGCTTGATAAGGGAAAGCAGGATTTTCTGCTGCCCTATTTAGAAAACGGCATGATTATTTTAATCGGCGCGACGACCGCCAATCCTTATCATGCCATTAACCCGGCCATCAGAAGCCGAACCCAGATATTTGAGCTTGAACCGTTAACACCCGACCTGATCAAGCAGGCATTGAAAAGAGCGCTCACAGATGAACACCGGGGACTCGGTTCCTACAGCGTTTCGGTGGACGACGACGCGATGGATCATTTCGCACAAGGATGCGGAGGAGACGTCCGCTCCGCTTTGAACGCACTGGAGCTTGCCGTGCTCTCCACAAAGGAATCAAGCGACGGCACGATCCGGATTACACGGGAAACGGCGGAGGAATGTCTGCAGAAAAAAAGCTATACCCATGATAAAAACGGCGATGCGCATTATGACGTCTTATCCGCGTTCCAAAAATCGATCCGGGGCTCGGATGCAAACGCCGCCCTTCATTATCTGGCCCGTCTGATCGAAGCCGGAGACCTTGAAAGCATATCAAGAAGACTTCTCGTGATCGCCTATGAAGATATCGGCCTCGCAAGCCCGCAGGCAGGCCCCCGGGTGCTGAGCGCGATTCAGACCGCAGAACGGATCGGCTTTCCGGAAGCGAGAATTCCGCTGGCCAATGCGGTAATCGAATTATGCCTCTCGCCAAAATCAAACTCCGCCATCTCAGCCGTTGATGAGGCGCTCAAAGACATCAGGACTGGTAAAATCGGCGATGTGCCGAAACATTTAAAAGACGCTCACTATAAAGGGGCCCAAGAGCTCGGACGCGGGATCGGCTATCAATATCCTCACGATTTCGAGAACGGATGGGTCGAACAGCAATATTTGCCCGATCCGTTAAAAAACAAGCAATACTATAAACCGAAACAAACGGGGAAATTTGAAGCCGCCATAAAGCAAGTGTATGAAAAACTGATGAAGCAGAAAAAATAACCGGACAAGATCTTTCGTGTAAACGGCGGATTCAAATAAAAAAACAGCCTTTCCTGAAGAAGGCTGTTTTTCTTTTTACTTATCTTTAACCCGTTTAATGTCGATGTCCTTTAAGAGCTCCATGACAACATGTCCGCCCATAATCAGACCGCCCACTGACGGAACCCAGGCGTTGGAAGACGGCGGCATTTGCGCTTTGCGGATTTTCGCTTCATCATTCCCGACTTCTTTTCTGACGTCTTCACGGATGACGATCGGGCTTTCATCAGAAAAAATGACCTGTATGCCTTTTTTAATGCCCTCTTTACGAAGCCTTGTGCGGACGACTTTGGCAATCGGATCAGTATGGGTTTTTGAAATGTCAGCAATCTGAAAGCGTGTCGGGTCTGTTTTATTCGCCGCTCCCATGCTTGAAATCAGCGGAACATTCCGTTTCAGACATTCTTTCATCAGATGAATTTTATAATGAATCGTATCCGACGCGTCAATGACGTAATCAAGCGGATACTCAAAGAACTGCTCATACGTCTCTTCTGTATAAAACATTTTTAAGGCGACGACGTCACAATCCGGATTAATATCAGCGATCCGCTCTTTCATCAATTCTGTTTTCGGCTGTCCCACCGTCGACAATAGCGCATGCAGCTGGCGGTTTACATTTGTAATGTCAACATCATCTTTATCGACAAGCACGATCCGCCCCACTCCGGACCTCGCCAATGCTTCGGCTGCGAATGAACCGACTCCGCCGACGCCGAGAACGGCAACCGTGCTGTTTCTTAACGTGTCCAGCCCTTCTTTTCCAATCGCTAGCTCATTTCTGGAAAACTGATGTAACAAGAGACTCACTCCACATTCTGGTTTTATAAACTCGGCTTGTCAGAAAGCCGCTGGTTTTAGCGCACAAAAAATAAAGTCCCAATTGTGCCGTTGCAGCTTTCCTTCGTTTTGAACCCGCTCTCAGCAGGTGGGTGCCCTTTTTTAAATCTTGTAAGTCCTCTTTAGCGAATGAAAAGAGGCATGTACGCCATTTAAAAATGCGGGCTCCCAAATCAAAAAAATGTTCGGTCAAAACTAGGTGTACAACTAACACATCAGGACTTTATTTAACTTGTCAAAATCATATCACAGCAGATTTTGATTTTCAAGAAACAAACTGCCGATCTTTACTGTTTCACTTTTCTTTTGACAGAAAGGTGAAGTTCTTCAAGCTGGGCGTCGCTCACTTCGCCGGGCGCTTCCGTAAGAAGGCAGCTTGCGCTTGCCGTTTTCGGGAAAGCGATCGTATCTCTTAAGTTAGTGCGGCCTGCAAGAAGCATAACCAACCGGTCTAAGCCGAGCGCGATTCCGCCGTGCGGAGGGGCGCCGTATTCAAAGGCTTCAAGAAGGTATCCGAACTCCTCCTCCGCTTCTTCTTTTGTAAAGCCGAGAAGCCCGAACATTTTTTCCTGAACGTCTTTTTCAAAAATACGGATTGAGCCTCCGCCGAGTTCATAGCCGTTTAAGACAAGGTCGTAAGCCTGCGCTTTCATATCTTCAGGCGCCGTTTCAATCAGGTCAAGATCTTCACGGACAGGCATTGTAAACGGATGGTGAGCCGCATAGAAACGGCCTTCTTCCTCGTCATGCTCCAGTAACGGCCAGTCCACAACCCACAGGAAGTTGAAGAGGCTTTCGTCAATCAGGCCGCGTTCTCTGCCTAGTTTTAAGCGAAGCGCGCCGAGGGATTGAGCCACAACCTCAAACTTATCAGCGCCGAACAGGAGCAGATCGCCTTCAGAAGCATCCAGCGCTTCAGCCAGTTTTGCCTGCTTCTCTTCATCAAAGAATTTCGCAATCGGGCCTTTTACGCCGTCAGCTTCAACTTTCACCCAAGCGAGACCTTTCGCGCCGTAATTTCCGGCAAAAACGCCGAGCGCATCGATATCTTTTCTGGAATAGTCGCCGGCAGCGCCTTTGACATTGATCGCTTTTACAACGCCTCCGTTTGCCACGGCTGATGAGAACACCTTAAATTCAGTATCTTTCACTATGTCTGACACGTCCGTCAGCAGCATGCCAAAGCGGGTATCGGGTTTGTCGGAACCGTAGCTGTTCATCGCTTCTTCATATTTCATTCGCGGAAGCGGCAGCGGTACTTCAACACCTTTTGTTTCAAGCATGACTTTCGCCATCATCTCTTCCGCCAGAGCCATGATGTCCTCTTGACTCATAAAGGACATTTCAATATCAATCTGCGTAAATTCCGGCTGGCGGTCGGCACGCAAGTCTTCATCGCGGAAGCAGCGGGCCACTTGATAATACCGTTCAAAGCCCGACACCATCAGAAGCTGTTTAAAAATCTGCGGCGATTGCGGAAGGGCGTAAAATTCCCCTTCATGCACCCGGCTCGGCACTAAGTAATCACGGGCGCCTTCGGGAGAACTTTTTGTTAAAATCGGTGTTTCAATATCAAGAAATCCGTTTTCATCCAAGAAATGGCGGATGGATTTTGTGACTTGATGGCGCATTTGCAATGTTTGAAACATCGCCGGGCGGCGCAGATCCAAATAGCGGTGTTTTAACCGGACGTCTTCAGAAACGTCAGCCGCCTGATCACTGATCGGAAACGGAGGCGTTTTCGCCGTACTGAGCACCGTCACCGCTTCAGCTTTGATTTCAATTTTACCGGTTTTCAGGTTGGGATTCACCGTGCCTTCTTCACGGGCAGAAACCGTGCCTTCGATATCAAGCACATATTCGTTTCTGATTGCTTCCGCTGCGGCAAGGGCTTCCTTCGATACGTCAGGGTTGAACACGACTTGCACAATACCCGAGCGGTCCCGCAAATCAATGAAAATCAAGCCGCCGAGATCGCGCCGTTTCTGCACCCACCCTTTCAGTTTGACGGTTTCGCCAATCGCTTTTTCAGTTATCTCGCCACAATAATATGTTCTTCCAAACATAGCGTTCCTCTCCTTCACTGCTTTTGATCTGCCTTTAACACTTGTATCAGCTCGTCTAACACCACTTCACGCTGCTCTCCTGTTTCCGCATCTTTTACATTGATTTTATTTTGAGCAAGCTCATCTTCCCCTAAAATCGCAATAAAACGTGCGCCGAGACGGTCAGCCGTTTTGAATTGGCCCTTCATCTTTTTATTTTCATAATCGATTTCACTTGAGATGCCCGCTTCTCTCAGTTTGTACACGAGGGAAACGGAATAATCCTTCGCTTTTTCTCCGAGCGTCACGATGTAGCAGTCGATCCCCTGATTGACGGGAAGCTCTGTTTTCTCAGCGTCAATGGCTGCCAGCAGACGTTCGATGCTCATCGCAAATCCGATACCCGGCGCTTCAGGTCCGCCGATCTGTTCAACAAGCCCGTCATAGCGGCCCCCGCCGGCAAGGGTTGTAATCGCTCCGAATCCTTCGGCATTGCTCATAATTTCAAAAGCGGTATGGTTATAATAATCAAGCCCTCTGACAAGGTTCGGATCTATTTCGAACGGGATGCCAAGACCGTTTAAGTATTGTTTTACCTTCTCAAAATAAGCGGCTGATTCTTCATTTAAGTAATCAAGAATGGACGGAGCCGTTTTCATCAGTTCATGTTCTCTGTCTTTCTTGCAGTCAAGAATTCTGAGCGGATTTGTGTGCAGGCGCGACTGGCAGTCTGAGCAAAACTCTCCGATGCGCGGTTCAAAATGTTTGACGAGCGCTTCCCGGTAGGATTTGCGGCTCTCCTGGTCACCAAGGCTGTTCAGCACAAGCTTGACATGTTTCAAACCGGCTTTACGGTAAATACTCATCGCAAGCGCAATGACTTCTGCATCCACGGCCGGATCTTTGGAGCCGATCGCTTCAATTCCGAATTGATAAAATTGGCGGAAACGCCCTGTCTGCGGACGTTCGTAACGGAACATCGGTCCGACATAATAAAGCTTCGTCGGCTGCACCGGGTTCGCAAATAATTTATTTTCATTGAACGCGCGGACTGCGGCGGCTGTTCCTTCCGGCCGAAGCGTCAGGCTTCTCCCTTTACGGTCTTCAAACGTGTACATTTCTTTCTGCACGATATCTGTAGACTCACCGACGCCTCTTGCGAATAATTCCGTATGCTCGAAGATCGGCGTGCGGATTTCTTTATATTGATAAGTGCGGCACGTCTCCCTCATAATTTGTTCGACGAACTGCCATCTGTCTGATTCACCCGGCAGTATGTCCTGTGTGCCTCTTGGAATGTGATATGCCATGTTACAGGCCTCCTTAATGTCTTTCTTCAAATAAAAAAACTCCCGCTCCTACTATACATGTATAGTAGGGACGAGAGTTATACCCGTGGTGCCACCCTAGTTGGAATGCCGAAGCATCCCCGCTCTGACCTTTAACGCAGGTTCACGTCCGCTGCCTAATGACTTGCAAAAGCGTTCAGCAGGGAACCTCCGGAGTGTTGTTTCGAGAAAGATGCAGTGCGGATCCGCTTTCAGCCCGGGACGGTTCCTCTCTTCTCCATGCATTCTGACCTACTCTTCTCCATTATCGGTTCAAAATCGTTATCATGACTTATGTACATCAATTTCTATTATAATAATGGGATTGCACTCCCCTGTCAAGTTTTATTCCGTCTGTTTTTCCTTGCGACCGCTTCTTTCGATAAGAGACCGAACTCCGTCGCCGTCTCTTCAAGAAAACCCGCCTTTTCTCTATCGCTCTGATCACTGAAGTGCAGATTTCCTTCCGCATCGTGCAGCGCGCGTCCCATTTTTGGTTGATATTTCATGATTTGCACACCTTTTCGCTGTATTTATGACTAGTATAAACAAACCATTTTATTTTTATTTAACATTCAGCAAGGAAAATACGATATTATACAAGAATGTATTTTAGTTAGTTCAGAAAGGAGGACAGCCATGAAGAAGAGAACTCTTGCTCTTATTTTATGCGGCGTCATCATCACAGCGCTTCTTCCGTCATTTCACACCGCAATCGCCGCAGAGGGAGAAGCGGTCATCGCGACAGACAAGATCAATGTCAGAGGCGGTCCCGGCCTGAGCTACGGAATAAAGGCTGAAGTAAAAAAAGGGGAAAGATACCCGATCACTAAAGAAGAGGGAGACTGGGTACAGCTTCAGCTGAGCCCCGGTAAAACCGGATGGGTCGTTTCCTGGCTGATATCAAAAACAGCCGGGGGAGCAGACAATTCATCCGCAACAAGCGGAACGGTCACTTCCACCGATCCTGACCTCCGCATCAGAAAAGGCCCGGGGACATCGTATGAAGTCATCGGCAAACTTCCGCAAGGCGCGCATGCATCCGTGCTGGACAAGAACAGCGGATGGGTGAACATTTCTTATCAAGGCACAACCGGGTGGGTTTCTTCCGAATACGTCACCGCGGACAGCGGCGGATCGAATACGAAAGCAACTTCGGCCCGAAGCGGGTCAAAAAACGGGACGGTCGGCGTTTCTTCATTGAATGTCAGAAGTGCAGCATCACATGATTCAGCGATTATGACTAAATTATCACGCGGAACAAAGGTTTCCATCTTAAGTGAAGACCACGGCTGGCTGAAAATTGAAGCAAACGGGCAAAAAGGCTGGGCAGCAAGCCACTACATCATAAAGGATTCTGACTCATCGGACAGCGCATCCGGCTCGGGAGACGGTTCTGCGGGCTCAAGCTCCTCGAAAAAAGCGTATATTGTGTACGGCGGCACCAACTTAAGGAACTCGGCCTCGACTTCCGCTTCTATCGTAAAAAGAGCAGATAAAGGCGCAGCCTACCCGATTGTCGGCTCAAGCGGCAAATGGTATGAAGTCCGGCTTGAAAACGGACAAACCGCATATGTGGCAAACTGGGTCGTACAAACGTCAAAAAGCGGTGAGGAAACAGGCGAAGCACCTTCTCCCAACACGTCAGGCGGCAGCGGCTCACTTAAAAACAAAACGATCGTCGTTGATCCCGGACACGGAGGAAAAGACAGCGGAACGATCGGCTACTCCGGAAAGTTTGAAAAAAACGTAACGATTAAAACCGCTAAGCTGCTGGCCCAAAAATTGAGAGCGGCCGGTGCAAACGTGTATATCACCAGACAGGATGATACATTTATCAGCCTGCAGGCCAGGGTTTCAACCTCTCATTACCGGAATGCGGATGCCTTTATCAGCATTCACTATGACAGCTATGCCGATACGTCAACGCGGGGAAGCACGGCTTATTATTACAGTCCGTCTAAGGACCGCCAGCTTGCCTCAGACGTCCATTCTGAAGTAGTGAAGCGTTCCCCTATCCCGGATCGCGGCGTTCTGTTTGGCGATTATTACGTCCTGAGGGAAAATAAACGGCCTGCCATGCTGTATGAGCTCGGCTATCTCAGTCAACCGCAAGAAGAAACAATCATACATAGCGGCTCTTACCAGGAAAAAGTGACAGACGGAATTGAAAGCGGATTGGAACATTATTTTCAATCATAAAAAAAAGCTGCCGAACGGCAGCTTTTTTATTGTTTAGAATCCATAATCAATGTAATCGGCCCGGAATTCGTCAGCTGAACATCCATCATGGCTCCGAATATTCCGGTTTCCACTTTGACTCCTTTTTCCCGAAGGAGTTCGTTCCACTTTTCATAAAGGAGCACAGCCTGATCCGGTTTAGCCGCATTCATAAAATTCGGGCGTCTCCCTTTCTTCGTTTCGCCGTAAAGCGTAAACTGGGAAACGGATAAAATCTCCCCGCCCGTATCCAAAAGCGATAAATTCATCTTGCCGCTTTCATCATCAAAAATCCGAAGATTCACGATTTTATCCGCCAAGTAAGCGGCATCTTCTTCTGTATCTTCATGAGTGATGCCGACAAGCGCCATAATACCGGGTCCGATCCGGCCGGCGACAGCGCCGTCAACCGTCACACTCGCTTCTGTTACACGCTGAACAACTAATTTCATAGCAAGCTCCTTTTAGTTCATTACCCGGCGGACTGAATAGATGTCTCTGATCTGTTTAATCCGCTCGACCACTTTGTGCAGATGATTGATGTTTTGAATAAAAATCGCCATATGAATCGTAGCGACTTTATTGCGGTCGGATTTGCCGGAGACAGAGGAGATGTTGGTTTTCGTTTCATTTACGGCTTGGAGCACCTCATTTAAAAGCCCGAGACGGTCATACCCCAAAATCTCAATCTCAACGTTATATTCTTTGCGCCTTTGAACCTGTGATTCATGCTCCCATTCAACGGGGATCAAACGTTCCTGCGCTTCATTCGTTTTGACGTTCGGACAGTCATCCCGGTGAACGGATACACCGCGCCCTTTTGTAATAAAACCGACAATATGGTCGCCCGGCACCGGGTTGCAGCATTTCGACAAGCGGACGAGAAGGTTGTCAATGCCTTTTACGCGCACACCCGCTTCCCGTTTTCTCCCTTGCGGATAATGTTTCGGCTCGGAAGTGACTTCCTGAACGATTTTTTCCTGCTCTTCCTGGTCACGCAGCTTCCGTTCTTTTTCGGTGAGCCTGTTGGCCACCTGAAGAGCGGTAATGCCGTTATATCCGACCGCCGCGTACATATCCTCTTCATTTGAGAAATTGAACTTGTCGGCAACTTTTTGAAGATTTTCGAGTGTTAAAACATCTTTCACTTCAAAATCAAGATTTTTAATTTCTTTCTCGACAAGCTCACGGCCTTTTTCAACGTTTTCTTCACGGCGCTGTTTCTTAAAGAATTGGCGGATTTTGTGTTTCGCCTGTGACGTCTGCGCCAGTTTGACCCAGTCTTGGCTTGGACCGTAAGAATGCTTGGACGTCAGAATCTCGACGATGTCGCCCGTCCGGAGCTTATGGTCAAGCGTCACCATTTTTCCGTTCACTTTCGCCCCGATTGTTTTGTTGCCGATCTCCGAATGGATCCTGTAGGAAAAATCAATCGGCACAGAGCCTGACGGCAGTTCAATGACATCGCCTTTTGGCGTAAATACGTATACCATGTCAGAAAACAGATCGATTTTCAGCGATTCCATAAATTCTTCCGCATCGGTAGACTCGTTTTGGAATTCCAGAATTTCACGGAACCAGGACAGTTTTTTCTCAAATGTCGCTTCTTCGTTTGCAGCCTTGCCTTCTTTATATGCCCAGTGTGCGGCCACCCCGTATTCAGCGATCTCATGCATCTCAAACGTTCTGATCTGCACTTCCAGCGGATCGCCTTTAGGCCCGATTACGGTCGTATGCAGAGACTGATACATATTCGGCTTAGGCATCGCAATATAATCTTTGAATCTGCCCGGCATCGGCTTCCAGCACGTATGAATAATGCCGAGTACGGCGTAGCAGTCTTTAATGCTTCCGACAAGAATACGGACGGCGAGCAGATCATATATTTCATTGAACTGTTTATTTTGCAGCGCCATCTTGCGGTAAATGCTGTAGATGTGCTTCGGACGTCCTGAAAAGTCCGCTTTAATATTCACTTCTTCAACGCGTTTTTTCACTTCATTGACAACCTCTTCGACATAAAGTTCGCGTTCCGCGCGCTTTTTCTTCATGAGGTTGACGATTCTGTAATATTGCTGAGGATTCAAATAACGGAGAGCGGTGTCTTCCAGCTCCCATTTGATCTTAGAAATCCCGAGCCGATGGGCCAGCGGAGCGAAAATCTCCAGCGTCTCATTTGAAATTCTCCGCTGCTTTTCCTGCGGAAGATGCTTTAACGTCCGCATATTGTGAAGGCGATCCGCCAGCTTGATCAATATGACTCTGATATCCTGAGCCATAGCGACAAACATTTTTCGATGGTTTTCCGCCTGCTGCTCCTCTTGAGATTTATACTTAATTTTACCGAGCTTCGTCACGCCGTCGACAAGCATCGCCACTTCTTCAGTAAATGCTTCCTTCAGGTCGTCGAGGGTGACATCCGTGTCCTCCACCACATCATGCAGAAATCCGCCCGCAATTGTGGAAGGGTCCATTTCCAGATCGACGAGGATCCCCGCCACCTGAATCGGATGAATGATGTACGGCTCACCTGATTTGCGGTACTGTTCGCGATGCGCGTCTTGCGCATACAGGTAAGCTTTCTCAACAAACGCAATCTGCTCCTCCGGCAGATAAGTGCGCGCTTTATCTATTACTTGCTCGGCAGTCAATACTTGTTCGTTCGCCATGGAATCACCTTTTTTAAATGTAAACTGTATTAGTTTATTATCAAGAAAAAAACGAGAGATGTAAAGGGCAGAAGTTCAAAACACCTAAAGAATCTGTCAGGATGATGAAATAATAGGAAAAAAGCACCCTGACACGAGTGCTTTTTTCCATATGCGGTTAATATTTCATTAATGTTAAAATATCGTAATCGTCAAGCTTGTCTCTGCCGTCAAGGTAAGAAAGCTCGATTAAGAATGCAATACCGGCTACGACGCCGCCCAGTTCTTCGACTAGCTTAATCGTTGCTTCGATCGTGCCGCCTGTTGCAAGCAAGTCATCAGTAATCAGCACGCGCTGTCCCGGCAGGATCGCATCTTTATGAATCGTCAGTACGTCTTTTCCGTACTCCAAACCGTAATCGACTTTAATGACCTCACGCGGAAGTTTTCCTTCTTTCCGAACCGGGGCAAAACCGACTCCGAGCGCGTATGCAACCGGACAGCCGATAATAAAGCCGCGCGCTTCAGGCCCGACAACTAAATCAATTTCTTTTTCTTTTGCATATTCAACAATCTGGTCAGTGGCGTAACGGTATACGTCGCCTTTGTCCATCAATGTCGTAATATCTTTAAATTGTACGCCTTCTTTCGGGTAATCGGGCACAATTGTTACGTATTTTTTAAGATCCATCTGTTCTATGTCCTCCTCGTACTTTCATAAGCCTCTGAACCTTGGTTCATCAGCTTATTCAGCCATTCCTTCAGCTCATGGGCTGCGGAATAATTGAGCTTCTGGTCTAATTCCATCAGCTGCTGTTTTACCTGATAGGTTTGCGAATCTGCCAGGTCGCGTTTTTTCGCGCCGCTCACGACAGACAGCACACCATCTTCTATTTTAACAAAACCGAGATCAAAAAACACCTTTGTCATAAAATTGATTGTGTCAATTGACCATCCTCTGTGTCTCGCAAGCTCTGAACCATGCTTGCCGAAGTCAAAAGCGCCCCTTTTCAAGAGAAATGCGTAAAACCACTTGAAATCATTCCGCGATGGAAATGAGGACAGGAAATGTTCTTCATGATTGATAAAAACAAAATAAATCCGTTCCGGCTTCTTTCCGTCAAGCAAATGCTGCAGGCGATCCGCTGACGGCGGCACATCCAGAAAAACGGCATATTTTCCGTCAAGCTGGAGAACTTCCGCCTCGGATTCCGAAGTGATCTCGGCAAGCTCGCCCGACAGCTCTTTTTCACGGAGCTTCTGAGCGGTTTTTTCGTTAAAGCAGATGAGCACCCGTTTTTCCTTCGGCAGCGCGGTGACCGTGTCTTCCCACGTCCGCTTGCCCCGGATATCAAAAAGCTGCCATTCCGGCACCGCAGCATCTTTAATCATCAGCTGGGGCTTCTTTCTGTTGTTCCATTCATTAATGGACATCTCGCCGACAATGGAAATCGTTGATCCGGGAACAACTCCGGCTTCCAGCTCTCCTTTGTTAAAGCCGACGCAGTCAAGGACGGCGGAATCACTTTTCACCGTCATTTTTACGTGGTTTTTATTCGCTCCGATCAGGCGCACATCATCAAGCACGGCATTTTTCACCATCACATGCGGTTTAGGGTTAAGCATGCCGAACGGCGACAGCATATTCAATTCTGTAATGCTTTCAACGGTTATGTCTTCAACGCCGCAGACAAGATCAACCTCCTGAACGGGAATAAAATCCTCTTCCGTAAGGGTTTCTTCAGCCATTTGATTCAGCCTGTCCCTTAATTCCGCCACATCTTCAGCCTTCAACGTCATTCCGGCCGCCATCGGATGCCCGCCAAAATGAGGAAGAATGTCTCTGCACTGTGAAAGGCTCGTAAAAAGGTTGAAGCCTCTGATGCTTCGCGCCGACCCTTTGGCGATTCCCTGCTCCTCATCTATCCCAAGCACAACAGCGGGCCGGTAAAAACGTTCAGCCAGCTTCGATGCGACAATACCGACGACGCCCGGATTCCAGCCGGCTTTTGCCACTACAATGGCAGACTGGTTTCCGCCTTGCTGCTGAACCATTTCAACAGCCTCTTCGGTCATGGTTTTCACCATTTTCTGCCGCTCTTTATTCAGCCCGTCAATATCCGAAGCCAGTTCCTCCGCTTCAAACTGATCTTCAGTCATCAGCAGGTGTACGGCAGGATCGGCCTGTTCTATTCTTCCGACAGCATTGAGCCTCGGTGCGACCTGAAATCCGATCGTTTCCTCATCAGCTTGTCCGATATCTCCGCCGGAAAGCTTAATCAGAGCTTTGAGGCCCGGCCGATTTGTCGTCCGAAGCCTTTCAATTCCGAGTGACGCAATTAATCTGTTTTCATCATGAAGAGGCACCAGATCTGCAACCGTACCGATTGCCGCCAAGTCCAGCATAGCTTCCGGCAAAGAACCCGTAAGCGCGTGGGCAAGCTTAAACGCCACACCGACGCCGGCTAATTCTTTAAACGGATAGCCGCATCCCGGCTGCTTCGGGTGGATGATCGCAAATACGTCAGGAAGCTCGGGTCCCGGCTCATGGTGGTCGGTAATAATGACGTCTAAGCCCAGCTCTTTTGCGACTTCAGCTTCATGGACGGCGGCGATTCCCGTATCCACTGTAATGATCAGCGAAAATCCCCGCTCTTTTATGGAACGGAAAGCTTGTTCATTCGGGCCGTAGCCTTCTGTAAAACGGTCGGGAATATAAAAGTCAACGTCCGCCGACAGCTGTCTGAGTGCCGTCAGCATCACTGACGTGCTTGTAACGCCGTCTGCATCGTAATCTCCGTAAATCATAATCGGTTCCCCTTGAGAAACCGCCAGTTTTATCCGATCAACTGCTTCCCGCATTCCCTTTAATTCATACGGGTCATAAAAGTCTGCATCCTTTGTATGTAAAAACAGCCTTGCGCTTTCGGCAGTATCAAAACCTCTTTTTACAAGCAGTGATGCCACAAGAGGTGTTATGTCCAATTGTTCTGTGAGTGATTTGACTTTTTCCTGATCCGGCTGCTGGATTTCCCAGCGCATTTTTGACGCTAACATAAATTCACCCCTCAACCACCCTATTATACTAGAGCGGACTGAGGGGTTTCAAATGTTATTCTGATCCTTTTTTCTCTTCAAGCATTTCTTCCGGCGGCGCGGCTGTTTTTTTGCCGTCCGAATCAGCCGTCAATTCACCTGCGGATCTGTTTTCTTTCCGCAGCATTTTAATTTCGCGCTTCAGTTTCATCACTTGAAATATACCGGCTGAAAACACGATCAGCGCTCCCATTAACACAGAGCCTAAAATGACTAAAATCAGCGGCCATTCAGCGGTTCCGAACAGATAATCAACCTCAACCGCCCGCACGTTAATGACAGCAAAGATGGCGACAATCAGAGTAAATAGTAAAGCAAATATAATAGTCCATTGTTTATTCATGCGTCTGCCCCCAATTATTGATTCTTATCTTTTCCCCCGTTTTCCCGGGAGTAAACCCCGGCCTCAGGAAATCCGGGCCGTCAACTGCTCGCGGACCAGCTTTTTCAGTCCGCTTCTTTCTCCCGATATGACGAGGGTGTCCCCTTCTTCAATTACGGTATCAATACCGGGACTCAGCTGTTTTTGCCGGTTTTTCTTCACGATCGCAATAATCTGGACGTTGTAATGTTTCTTGATCTCCAAATCTCCGATTGTACGGCTGACAGCCGGTGCATGAGATTCGGCTTTAAACCACTCAATGACGAGGTCATCAAGCGCGACTTCCACAGATTCCAGCGCTTTCGGCTTATACGTCATCCCGCCTAAAATAGCGGA
The DNA here is from genome assembly GCF_053663455.1 of Bacillus sp. JK62. NCBI lineage: Bacteria > Bacillati > Bacillota > Bacilli > Caryophanales > Bacillaceae > Bacillus > Bacillus sp. JK62. The sequence goes on along the minus strand of NZ_JBSJQA010000002.1, from coordinate 312,239 downwards.
AATCTGCCTTGCCTCTTCGTCGTTAAATTCAACGGATGCCAAGCATTCGTCATGATCATTCTCATCGAAGTAATAGAGCTCTTTTCTGCCGTCATCATGAAGAATAATACTGATTTTATCGTGATTTTTCGTAATGACTTCTACTTTCTGGCCGATGCCCGGAAGCTCCGACTCACGAACGTTCATAAGAACCCTCCTACATGTTTTTACAATGATGATTGATTATGTAAGCGTATGTCATTATAGCAAATGCAGGTTTTAAGTTCAATGCGGCCTAAAAAAAAACAGGCTGCCTTCCGGAAGACAGCCTGTTTCCTTTTACTCTTCGATTGATTTTTTCCCTCTAAATTCTTTTCCTTTCCATACAAGCCACAGCTGCGCGGCGATGTAAAGAGAGGAATAAACGCCCGTCAATAAACCGACCAATAAGGCGACGGAGAAGTTTGTAATTGACGATGAGCCCAAAATGAGCAGCACGACGACCACAATCACAACGGTCAAGACCGTATTGATCGAACGTGTAAAGGTTTGCTGCAAACTCAGATTCACGATGTGTTCCAGATCGGCAAATGACTTCGGCTTGCGTTTTTTCATCTGCTCGCGTATCCGGTCAAATGTAACAATCGTATCATTTATCGAGTAACCGATTATGGTGAGAATAGCGGCGATAAAGGTTACGTCAACCTCCAGCCTTGTAATGCTGAAAAACGCGACGATAAAGAAAGCGTCATACAGCAGGGATACAATTGCGGCGATAGCCATTCTGTACTCGAAACGTATTGATACGTAAATAATGATGCCGATTGATGCAATGGCGACAGCATATAAAGCATTACGGGCCAGTTCTTTTCCGACTGTCGGCGATACCGTGCTGACGTTCGGTTCAGATCCGTATTTGTCCTTAAAGTACGTTTTGATTTCAGCGATCTTTTCTTTAGATGGCTCTCCGACAAACCTGGCCGCGGCAACATGGTTCTCTTTACCCGAGAGCACGATGTTTTCCGGATCCATGCCGAGAGAGTCAAAGTCTTTTTCAACCTGCTGCGCCGTCAATGCATGATTGCTCTGCACGTCAATCCGCGCACCGCTTGCAAAATCGATTCCCAGGTTGAGCTTAAAGACCAGCAAGATGATAATTCCCGCAATGGTTACAGCGCTTGAGAAAATAAAGAAATATTTTCGCTTGCTCGTGAAATCCCATTTTTGGAATGCCGTATGCGGTTCAGTATTTTCATCCGTTTTTTGAATGTCCATAATATGTTTTTTCTTGACGCCGAACCAGCCTTTTTTCCGGTCAAGCCATCTGCTTTCCACGAGAAGGGAGAGCAGGAATCTTGAAAGGAAGACAGCTGTAATAAAGCTTGTCAGAATTGACAGAATCAGCATCGTCGCAAACCCTTTTACAGAGCTTGTCCCGAAAATAAAGAGCACGACCGCTGCGATGATCGTTGTGATGTTCGCATCGAAAATCGTCGCGAATGACCGTCTGTTCCCTGAACGGAAAGCTGAGCGTACGGATTTGCCGAGTTTCAGTTCTTCTTTTATCCGTTCATAGGTGATGATGTTGGCGTCAACCGCCATCCCGACACCCAAAATGAGAGCCGCAATACCCGGAAGCGTCAGCACCGCCTGCATCCAGTCAAACACTTGAAGCGTAATATACACGTATACAGAAAGCGTAATGACCGCTATGAGTCCAGGCAGTCTGTAATAAAGCAGCATAAATAAGAAAACAATTGCAATACCGATGATGCCGGCCTCTACCGTATCATGCAAAGCCTGCTGTCCGAATTGCGCCCCTACTGAAGTAGAGTATTTTTCGGTCAGTTTCACAGGCAGCGCGCCCGCGTTTAAAATATTGGCCAAGTCCTTCGCTTTTTGAACGGTGAACTGGCCTTCAATCGTGACATCCTTCGTGTTTAATTCCTGGCTCACATTCGGAGCGGATACATATTTCGGATGTTTTTTAACGACTTCTTTTTTAAATGAATCGCCTTTTTGGTAATCAAGCCAGATCACAAGCTGATTATTTGGCGCCATTTTCTTGACTTTTTTCGTCACTTCTCCGAACTTATCCGCATCCTTCAGCTTAACGCTGACAATCGGTTCGTTCGTCGTCGGATCAAAGGTTTGCTTCGCGCCGTTTTCCACGAGATCAGAGCCGTTTAACAGCTCTTTATCATTCGTATCCCTGAACGAGAGCTGCGCTTCCGTTGACAGAATTTCGCGCGCCCTGTTCTGGTTCGTGACGCCAGCCAGCTGAACGCGGATACGGTTATTTCCTTCAATCTGAATGTTCGGCTCGCTTACGCCGAGAACGTTAGCCCGGCGGTTCAGCGCCTGCACCGTGCTGACGAGCACGTCTTTTGTGATTTTATCGCCTTTTTTGACGGGCTGCACATCGTACAGAACTTCAAACCCGCCGCGTAAATCCAATCCTAACGTAATATTATCGGCAGCCGGTTTTGTAAAATACCCCAGCCCTGTGCCGATCAATAATACGATCAGGAAAAACGCAATCAAGCGTCCTTTTTTCATTATGTATTTCCTCCTTAAACCTATGCCGTCAAATCATTATCTCAGCAGTTCATCCAAAGCTTCCTGACCCTCATCGCTTTCCAGCCAATTAGACGACTTAAAAGCTTCAACGGTTGCATAGTTCATAAAATCGCCAATTTTAACTGATAAAATATGACCGGCCAATTCATGCAGCGGCAGTTCCTTTTTCTGTTTCCACTTTTTATGTATTAAGTATGACCATAAACTCTCGTGCTCAACATCATCGTATCCGAGGATTTTGAACTCTTCAAGTTTACTGTACAAGAAAGGCCGCAAATGATCTTTGTACATTTCGGCGGGATGTTTCTCCACTGGGCGCTCGCTCCTTTTTCCATTTTTCTCGAAGACTTGTCATGCTCGGACGACATCGGCGCATATCTTTATTGTATATGATTCCAGGTAGTTTGAGAAGGCAGGGGTTTATAAAATGGCAAAACAGACTTTTTTAAGGGGCACTCTTATTCTCATCGCAGCCGGGATGATTACGAGAATGCTCGGCTTTGTCAACCGGGTGGTTATCGCCCGGTTTATCGGTGAAGAAGGGGTCGGTTTATACATGATGGCTGCCCCGACATTTTTCTTGGCCACCACTTTGACTCAATTCGGCCTCCCCGTTGCCATCAGCAAACTTGTCGCTGAAGCAAGCGCGCGGGGGGACCGGCAGAAAATGAAACACATTTTAGTGATGTCGCTTACCGTCACTGGGATATTAAGTCTCATCTTCACGCCGCTGTTTTTATGCTTTGCGCCGATTATGTCCGAAACGATGCTGACGGATCAGCGCACGGTTTACCCGCTTCTGGCGATTACGCCCGTCGTGCCGATTATCGCGATCTCCAGCGTGCTCCGCGGTTACTTTCAGGGCAGACAGAATATGAACCCGCTGGCGTTTTCCCAAGTGCTTGAGCAGATCGTGCGGATTTCACTTGTCGCAGTCTGCACGACGGTGTTTCTGCCGTACGGGATTGAATATGCCGCAGCAGGAGCCATGATTTCGTCTGTCATCGGGGAGCTTGCCTCTCTTATTTATTTATTCATTTGTTTTAAAGCAAATAAAACAATCAGAATCAGAAAACAATTTTTCAAGTCGATTGCAAATGGAAAAGAAACCTTCCGCCAGCTGATGAGCGTGTCGCTCCCGACAACCGGAAGCCGCTTCATCGGAAATTTATCTTGGTTTTTTGAACCTATTGTCGTCGCGCAGAGCCTTGCGATTGCAGGAGTAGCCACCGCTGCCGCCACCAGCCAGTACGGAGAGCTGACCGGATTTGCCATGACGGTTTTGACGCTGCCCAGCTTTATAACCTATTCTCTGTCAACGGCGCTTGTTCCTGCGATCAGTGAAGGAATGGAGCAAAAAAAGCTGCAAGTTGTCGAATACCGTCTGGAACAGGCGATGAGGCTGTGTCTTTTAAGCGGAGGCATTTCGGTGGTTATTTTATTCTCTTTCGCTGATGAACTGATGTCCGTCATGTACGGATCAACTAGTGCGGCGGTATTTGTTAAAGTGATGGCGCCGTTTTTTCTGCTTTACTATTTTCAGGGGCCCCTTCAGGCGGTGCTGCAGGCTCTCAATTTAGCCGGGGCAGCCATGATGAACAGTTTTATCGGCGCCGCTGTCAAAACCGGCCTAATTTTTGTTTTGGCGACCAGGCCCTCCTTGGGCATCATGGGCGCCGCACTTGCGATTGTAACGGGGATGGTCCTTGTCACCCTGCTGCATGCGGCCACCGTAAGCAAGGTGCTTCCGATCAGCATTAAAATAAAAGAATACGCGCTCTGTTTTGCCGTCATATTCATTTGCGGTTATGTCAGCCGCATCATCAAGCACGCCGTTCATTTTTCAGGATCAGAGGCTGTTAATCTCACAGGCTGGATTGCAATGACCTCGATTTTGTACATTGCGCTTCTTCTGTTATTCAGGCTGATTAAAAGGGAAGAGCTGATCCGGATTCCGGTCATCGGCAAGTTCGTGACGCGGTGAAACCGATTTATGGCTCCCCTTTTTCATCTTTAAGATCAATAAAAAAAGCGCCGTCCGTAAACGTGCAGAATGATATAACCGAAAGATCGCGATATCCTCTTTTTGCTAAATTTTTTTCAAGCCAGTGTTTATCTTTCCCGATTCTGTCCAGATGCTCGTTCTGAATGACCCCGTCAACGATAAGCGATGTTTCCATCTGCTTATCCTTATTGTTTTTCTTTTTGACGATTGACAGTTTGCCCGAAGACTCCAAAATGGCGTACGACACGTCAGAGATTCTATCGATGTTATTCTCCCTCAGCTGCATAAGAAGATCGTCAAAATTGTAGCGCTGCGATCTCATCGCCCGTTCATCAATTTTTCCCTGTTTTATAATAATGGTGGGTTTTCCGTCAAGCAGCTGCCGTATTTTTTGGCTTTTGAGCGAAATAAAAGCAAGGCTTACTTGAATAATCATTAAAACGACAATCGGCACTATTGTGTGCAAAAGCTTATCTTTTACATTTTCAATTGCCAATACGGCAATCTCGGCAATCATAATGGAGACGACAAGGTCTAAAATGCTCAGTTCTCCGATTTCCCGTTTTCCCATCAGTCTGAAAATCACAAGAATGATAAAATAAAGCACAATCGTACGAAACGTAATAATGAAAATATCTTCCATATCGCACCTCCAACGGTCATAGCATTTGCCATCGGCTCTGAATTATGTAATAAACGGGCTGAACATCATGCATTTACGTCTAATTCGAACATTCAGAGAATACATTTAGAAAAAGACGGGCTCCGGCTTGTCATATATCAGGCCGCAGAGCGGAGAGGAGATAAAAATGGAAGAAACGAAACAAGTGGGAAGAGGCGTTTTGTACGGTTTAGTGGCTATTTTTGCGGTGATGCTTCTTACAAGTTTGGCGATTTCGCTTTTACTGACGGTTACCTCAATGGAAGAATCATCTTTCAGCTGGCTGATCACCGCGCTTTCTTTTCTTTCTTTATTTGCGGGAGGTTTTATATCGGGCGGCAAAGCGAAGGAAAAAGGCTGGATGATCGGAGCGTTAACCGCCGTCTGTTTTTCATTAATCATCTTGCTGTTTCAATATTTAGGGTTCGGAAAAACGTTTACATCCGGTCAGCTTTTGTTTCATCTCGGCTTTTTGGGAGTCAGTATGCTGGGCGGCATTTTCGGAGTGAATTTGAAAGGAAGCAGATCAGCGTAATAAAAAAAGAGCGGATTCTCCGCTCTTTTTTTTGTATGTATGAGCTTCGCTGTTATTCAGCGGAAGCTTCTCTGATTGCGCGGCGGTCAAATGTTAAACGGGTGTTATCACCTGTTTTAATGACGACCTTGCTTTCATCAATTGAATCAACAGTGCCGTGCAATCCTCCGATTGTCACCACTGAATCCCCTTTTTTCAGCTCTTCCTGCATCTGGCGTACGGCCTTCTGCTGCTTTTGCTGCGGACGGATGAGCAGGAAATAAAGCACTGCAAACATTAAAATAATAGGAACGATTGTGCCTAAAGTACCCATCTGTTTCCCTCCTTTCAAGAATGGTTTTATTTAGAAGCTTTTCGCATTTGGCTTATTATAGCCGTAACGCTCAAAGAACTCTTCTCGGAAATCACCAAGACGATCCTCCCGGATGGCTTGTCTGACCTGCTCCATTAAGTGTAACAGAAAATGAAGGTTATGGTAAGTTGTTAATCGAATTCCAAACGTTTCATTACAGCGGATCAAATGTCTGATGTAAGCGCGGGAGTAATTTTTGCATGTATGGCAGCTGCACTCTTCGTCAATCGGACGGAAATCACGCTCATATTTGGCGTTTTTCATATTCAGACGCCCTTCATTCGTAAACACCGTGCCGTTTCGGGCAATCCGGGTCGGCAGTACGCAGTCAAACATATCCACGCCGCGGATGGCGCCGTCAATTAAGGCATCCGGTGAACCCACACCCATTAAATATCTCGGCTTGTCCTTCGGTAAAAGCGGAGTTGTAAACTCAAGCACTCGGTTCATGACGTGCTTCGGCTCGCCGACAGATAATCCGCCTATGGCATACCCCGGAAAATCAAGCGAAACCAAGTCTTTTGCACTTTGTGTCCGCAGGTCTTCGTATTCTCCGCCTTGTACGATTCCGAACAGACCCTGCTCATCTGAGCGCCCGTGCGCCTCCAGGCAGCGTTCCGCCCAGCGGCTGGTCCGTTCCACAGAGCGTTTCATGTAATCATACTCTGCCGGATACGGCGGACACTCATCAAACGCCATCATGATATCAGAGCCGAGGGCGTTTTGAATTTCCATCGCTTTTTCCGGAGATAAAAACAGCTTGTCTCCGTTTAAGTGATTGCGGAAATGAACGCCTTCTTCTTCTATATTACGAAACTTGCTCAATGAAAAGACCTGAAAACCGCCGGAATCTGTTAAAATCGCGCGGTCCCAGTTCATAAACTTATGAAGCCCGCCCGCTTCTTTTACAATATCGTGTCCCGGACGGAGCCATAAATGGTACGTATTGCTTAAAATAATGCCCGCATCCATAGATTTCAGCTCATCCGGAGACATCGTCTTTACCGTAGCAAGCGTGCCGACCGGCATAAATACAGGCGTCTCAAAGGAGCCGTGGGGCGTATGAACTCTGCCCAGCCGCGCTCCCGTTTGTTTGCATTCCTTTATAAATTCATAACGTATCGGTTGTTCAGCCACTTTGTATGAGGCCTCCTGTCATTCAAATTAGATAATCAGCATGGCGTCGCCAAAGCTGAAGAAACGGTATTCCTCTTCTACCGCATGACGGTAGGCGGAAAGAACATGCTCTCTGCCGGCAAGCGCAGAAACGAGCATGATAAGGGAAGATTTCGGCAGATGAAAATTGGTGATCATGCCGTCAATCGCTTTAAATTCATATCCCGGATAAATGAAGATGGACGTCCAGCCGCTTGAAGCGGTAAATACGCCGTCATGCTCGCCGGCAATGGTTTCCAGGGTGCGCGTTGATGTCGTCCCGACCGACACGATGCGCCCTCCCGCCTTTCTGACCTCGTTTAAAGAGGCGGCGGTTTCTTCCGTCATTTCATAAAATTCCGCGTGCATGTTATGCTCTTCCACATCATCCGCACTGACTGGGCGGAATGTGCCGAGTCCCACATGAAGTGTGATAAATTCAATCCGCACACCCTTTTGCTTCAGCTCGTCCAGAATCTCTTCCGTAAAATGAAGTCCGGCCGTCGGAGCTGCGGCAGATCCGATTTCTTTTGAAAAGACGGTCTGATACCGTTCTTTATCATCAAGCTGCTCTTTAATATAAGGAGGCAGCGGCATTTCACCGAGTGATTCAAGCACTTCGTAAAAAATCCCGTCATACCGGAATTCTATTTTTCTGCCTCCGTGATCAAGCTCCTCCGTGCAGACCGCTGTCAGCCGGCCGTCGCCAAATGTCAGGACCGTTCCTTTTTTTACGCGTTTCGCCGGCTTTACGAGCGTTTCCCATGTATCATTTTCTTCCTGTTTTAATAACAGAAGCTCCACTTTCGCTCCCGTATCTTCTTTTGTGCCGAATAATCTTGCAGGCAGCACACGGGTATTGTTCAAGACGAGACAATCCCCTTCATTAAAAAAGCTTACAATCTCTTTAAATGAACTGTCCGTCAGCCCGCCCGTCTGTTTGTCGAGCACCATCAGCCGCGATGCGTCACGCTCTTTCAGCGGCACTTGGGCAATGAGGCGTTCAGGCAGTTCAAAATCAAATAAATCGACTTTCATCATTTCACCTTTATTCTGTCTATTGTTATTTCATTCTGCCGAAAAAATTAAGCAGAATGGATAGTATTACACTGATCACAATACAAGTGACAACGGGAAAGAAAAATGTAACATTTCCCTTCTTAACGAAAATATCTCCGGGCAGCCTTCCGACAAAGTGCCAGACTGCGCCGGCAATAAGCAAAACGGCACCGAGAACCATGAGAACCTTCGGAAAGTCAGTCACGGGCGGGCGCCTCCAATCGAAAATGTTCATACACAGCCGGAGTCACGACCCGTCCCCTCGGCGTCCTCTGGAGAAATCCGATCTGCAGCAGATACGGTTCGTACACATCCTCTATTGTATGCGGTTCTTCGCCGATTGTCGCGGAAATCGTATCAAGGCCGACGGGACCGCCGCTGAATTTTTCGATCATGCCCATCAGCAGCTTATGGTCGATATGGTCAAGGCCGAGCGCATCGACTTGAAGACGTTCGAGCGCGTCGTGAGCGATTTCTTCCGTGATGCGGCTGTCGCCGAGCACCTGGGCAAAATCTCTCACCCTTCTGAGAAGCCGATTTGCAACCCGCGGCGTTCCCCTTGACCGTCTGGCGATCTCCAGAGCCGGAGCTTCTTCGATATCCACTTCAAAAACGTCAGCCGTTCTTGACACGATATCTGTCAGCTCTTCCTGCGTATAGTATTCAAGGCGCGACAGCACCCCGAACCGGTCTCTGAGCGGTGCGGTCAATAATCCGACCCTTGTCGTCGCTCCTACAAGCGTAAAAGGGGGAAGGTCGAGACGGACGGAGCGGGCGGACGGGCCTTTTCCAATGACGATATCAAGGCAGAAATCCTCCATCGCCGGGTACAGCACTTCCTCAATCGAGCGGTTCAGCCTGTGAATTTCGTCTATAAACAGCACATCCCCTGGTTCGAGCGCCGTCAAAATGGCTGCCAAATCTCCCGGTCTTTCGATGGCGGGACCTGACGTCGTCCGCATCTCCACACCCATCTCATTGGCCACGATAGACGCAAGCGTTGTTTTCCCAAGACCCGGAGGCCCGTATAAAAGAACGTGGTCCAGCGTTTCCTGCCTCATTTTCGCCGCATCGATAAACACGCGCAGATTTTCTTTCACCTTCTTTTGGCCGATATACTGGGCGAGATTCTGCGGCCTGAGGCTTTGCTCGATTATTGATTCATGGCTGTCTGCTTCACTTGAAACGAGCCGTTCATCCATGAACATCACCTTACTTTAATAATTTTTGCAATGCTTTTTTCACATATTGATCTGTTGAAAGCGCCGTTTCCTCTTTTAAGTGAGGAAGCACTTTTTTAATTTCTTTTTCGGCGTAGCCGAGAACCCTAAGCGCTTCAAGCGCCTCGTCAAGCGCCGTTTCAGCCTCTTGTTTTTCAATGCGCGCTTCATGATTGAACAGGTTGTCAATCATTTCAGGCACGACGTCGGCCAGTTTGCCTTTCAAATCAAGAATAATCTGCCGCGCCGTTTTTTTGCCTACACCCGGAAATTTCACCAAAAAGGCTTCATCTTCCTGTTCGATCGCTTCGATGACGGCTCCGGGGTCACCGGAACCGAGGATGGCGAGGGCCCCTTTCGGCCCGATGCCGGTGACGTTCAGCAGCTTTGTGAAAAGCGCTTTTTCTTCCCGGGTTGAAAAACCGTACAAAGAAAAGGCGTCTTCTTTTATATGATGATACGTAAAAATGGTCTCTTGATTGCTTACCTTATAAATAAACGGATTCGGAGTGAAGACCTGATAGCCGATTCCGCCGTTTTCAATCACGATGTATTGGGGAGATACATAATCAATCGTCCCCTTCACGAATTCAATCACACCTATTCACCTCTTTGACTGCTTATCATTGTAACACAAAAACAGCCAAAGTCTTATAGAAAAGTTAACGTATGTTCGCTTTGACACCTTCCATTCAGAAAAAAAAGACATGTGTCACATGTCTTGCGTCAAAGTCAGCCGCTGTAAGTCTTAATATGATCGATCACGCTCTCAAACTCCGCTTTTGTCCTGTACGGTATGCCGTGTTCCAAGTGCTTTTGCAATCGGCTTTCCAGCCTTTCTATATCAATCTGGAAGAAAGATTGAATCGGCTCGGCCAGCGATCCGGGACGGCCGTGAAAAGTGGAGATGACGCCTCCGTCCGTGACGCCGATATAACCGTTAACCTTACTGAGCGGAGAAATGTCATCAACATGCTTACGGAAAAGGACGAAGCCTTTTTTCTGCTCAACGAGCGTCCAGCCCGCATATGCGGCCCAAAAATCCTCCATCGCCAAAACGGTTTCATCCGTATGTTCGATGCCGACATCACCGTCCAGATAGACCTTTTCCAGCTGGACGTGCACCCGAAGCGGCCCGTAATGCTCAACCTCCGCCCCGTATGCGCCTTTTCCTCCGCAAATCAGGACTGCAGCCGATAAGATAAGCATAAACAATAGACGAGCACCGCAAATTCGTTTCACCAATAACACCTCTTTATTCAATCAAACTCTTGATGCTAGTTTGACCAAAGATGCCGGTGCTTAACCGTTTTCTTTCATTTGTCTGTTTCAGCCGAAAAAAAGCAGCCTCTATATGAGGGCTGCCCCGATGATTATGCCCGGCCGGCTGAAATCAGTTTCATCTGTCCGGGCGTCAGTTTGAGCCGGTATCCCCTTACGGTCAGATACACAGTTTTTGCTCCGCGGCTTTTGTCATGCTCCGTTTTTTTCATTCCGGCCCCTCCGTTACGTTTTATTACTTTTATGTTACCACCGCAACATAAAGAGCGTTTTAAGAATATGTAAAGAAATGATGAAGCTTTATCCATAAAAATACTGCCGGATGAAATCATCCGGCAGTCCCGTTTAACGGCTGTTTCTGTTCATGTCTTGCAGCTTTGTAAAAGTAGCGTTGTCGGTAAACACTTGAATTGTACGGCCGTCCGCAAATTTTTTGGCCGCATGTTTGACATGTTTATCATCATTTTTCGTAAAAGGATGATTTGTTCTGACGGCAATGACGACTCTCGTGTCAGTCACGATGACCTGACTATCCTGTACGCCTTTTACTTTTTTCACGCGGTTTGCAACTTTTGCCGCCAGCCTGATGTTTTCGGCGTTGTCATACCCATTATAAGACATTGCTGCCGGCGGCGTATTGACATTTCGGCCGTTATATGTGCCGTCCGTCGTTAACGGAACCCCGTCATTAGGCGCATACTGGTCGGACACGTTTGTCGTATTATGACGGCCGTTTCGGTTTTCCATCATTTCAGAAACGGGTCCTTGATGGTCCATTCCGTACTGGCGTCTGCCGTTATCATTATCATTCGAATAATATCCGACCGGACGTGTTGACTGATTGTAGCGTCCGTCATTCATGGCATTATTTGCTCCGCATGCCGTTAAGCTTGCCGTCACGGCTAAAACGCCTGCGATCGTCATCAGTTTTTTACCCAATGGAAAAACCCCCCGTGGATTCATCGCTGTTTGAGCGTTTTCCGCTCATGTTTAGGATGTGCGGCCGACGGCGGGTTTAAGCTTGTCAGTTATGTCCATTCCTCAGTTGGACATAAAAAAAGGAACGACATACATCGTCCCGAAACATTAATCTTCTTCTTCCTCCGGCCGTCCGAATACTTGATTTGGACTCGGCTGATTCGGCGCGGCATTAGGATTTGCTCCGCCGTAAGGCATAAAATATCCGGCGTTTGCACCCACATTCGGATACGGCTGCACAGGCATATTTGCGTGATGGTGATGTGAACCGTGGTGATGATGGTGGTGGTGATGTGAATCATGGCAGCCGCAATCATCATCCTTATATTTTCCATCATGATGAGGCGCGTTTGCGTAATGTGACGAATATCCGCCGTAATACGGCATTTGACCGTACGGAGCACCGCCGAAACCGGATGCAGAACCATCATAATGCTCTGCATTTTCATGGGCCTGGTTTTCATATTCACCGTAACCCGCTTGCGGCCCAAATCCCGGATGATGGAATCCGTGATGATGGAATCCGTACGGTAACGGCATCGGCATTACCGGAAAGCCTCCATAACCTCCTCCAAAACCGCCGAAACCCCCGCCTACCGGGAAGCACGGATGGCATAGTCCCGAACCCGGCAGCATCGGTGTCACCGGAACCGGACAAGGACAAGGCATGCACGGCATCGGGTAATGCATAAAAGGCGGTTCAACGGCCGGCATATTCGGAAACGGGACATTCGGAATGTTTGGCATGTTCGGCAGATGATAAGCGGCGTTTTCTTCTTCCATCTTACCGGCTTCAGGCGCCTTCGGCATATTCGGGTAATTCGCGTTTTCCATGTTGATCATTTCCTCCTGTTGTGGAATGTTATTGTCATGCTCTTTTTCTTTCGGCTCGACAAAATGTGTCACCGGTTCCTCCGGCTTAGGAGGCGACCACGGCTGAAACAGCTGATTGGACGGATAATATTGGTTCATATCAGCTTCCGGCAGCACATTTTCATGCTTTTCAGGGATTGGCGGCACATACGGAATTGACGGCTTCGGTTCTTCCGGTATGGTGTCTTCAATGTCCACAACTGATTTCGGTTTTTCTTTGGCATATGGATGCTCATGCTTATGCGCAGACGTTCCGAAGCCGGCCTTGGGCTCTTTTCTGACCGGAACGGCTTCTGAAGGCACCTTTATCTTCATTCCAGGCATAATTAAGTCTGGATTGCTAAGCTGATGATTCAGTTTTTTTAACTCTTCAAGATCAACTCCGTATTTTTCAGCTATTTTCCAGAGCGAATCGCCTTTTTGAACGATATGAATTTTCAACGTTTTCCCCTCCTATGCACAAAACGTGAACGGTACATTTGTCATTACAATACGTTTCTTCACACTATATGCCGGTGGACTGGGCATGATGATAAAAAATTTGGGAAGGAGGGGAAATTTTTATGATTACGTATGACTCAGCATTCTGTTCAAAGCACGAAGCGCTTCTGTCCGAACCGCTTCCGGAACTTTAATGACACCCTTCGGCTCGCCTTTTTCAAGCTGCTCAAGCGACCACAATAAATGCGGCAGGTCGATTCTGTTCATTGTCAGACACGGACACATATCGGGATTCAATGATTCAATCTGTTTATCCGGGTGCGAGTGAATGAGGCGCTGAACAAGATTCATTTCCGTGCCGATCGCCCACTTGCTTCCCGGTTCTGCCTGTTCAATCGTATCAATAATATATTTGGTAGACCCGCTGTCGTCACTGAGCGAGACCACTTCCCGCGAACATTCCGGATGAACGATAATGCGGATGCCGGAATCCCGCTGCCGCAGCTGAGAAATATTTTCCGCTGTAAACTTTTCGTGTACGGAGCAATGCCCTTTCCAAAGGATGACTTTAATGTTTTCCGGATGGTCAGTAAGCAATCGGTTCTGCCCCGGGTCCCATACAGCCATTTCTGTCAGCGGAATGCCGAGGTCATAGGCCGTATTTCTGCCTAAATGCTGATCCGGCAAAAATAAAATTCTTTCTTTTTGTTTAAAAGCCCATTTCAGCACACTCCGGGCATTCGAAGAGGTGACGGTCGCTCCTCCGTGCCGTCCGACGAATGCTTTAATTTCCGCCGTCGAGTTAACATATGTTAACGGAATGATGGTGTTACCGTACAGTTCTTGAAGCTCTTGCCATGCTTTGTCCGTCTGCTGAATATCTGCCATATCAGCCATCGAGCATCCGGCGCGCATGTCGGGCAAAATGACGGTTTGGTTATCATCAGTCAGCATATCAGCGGTTTCCGCCATAAAATGCACGCCGCAAAACACAATATATTCCGCCTCTTTATTTTTTTCCGCCACTTGAGCAAGCTGCAGGGAGTCACCTGCCGTATCGGCGAATTGTATCACTTCGTCTTTTTGATAGTGATGCCCCGGAATGAACAGGCGCTTTCCGAAAGCCCGTTTAATGGCGGCGACACGCTTTTCCATTTCTCCGGTGCTCATGTCTTTATAATGGCTCGGCATCATTTCGGCTGATGCAGTTAACACGTCAAAAATAGACATCTTATAAATCCCCCTGTTCCGCAGCCTCAACATCCATGCTGATGTCGGCGCTTTTTACTGAATGAGTCAGAAATCCGAGTGAAATATATTGGACGCCCGTCCCTTTATAAGCGGGCAATGTATCGAGCGTTATGCCTCCGGATGCTTCCGTTTTGATATGACCCGGTGTCATGCCTGCAAAACGCCGGACGGACTCAGGCGGACAGTTGTCAAACATAATAATGTCTGCGCCCGCTTCTATTGCCTCGAGCAGCTGCTGTTCGGATTCGATTTCGACTTCCACCGCAAGCATCTGCCCCGCTGTTTTTCTTGCCCGCTCCACGGCTGCCTTTATCGATCCGCAGGCGGCAATATGATTATCTTTAATCATGATGCCGTCATATAAGCCGAAGCGATGATTAAAACCGCCTCCGATGCGCACAGCGTATTTTTCCAGCATTCTGAGCCCGGGTGTCGTTTTTCTCGTATCACAAAGCTTGATGGACGGATCATCAAGACGCCTTTTGGCCTCATCCGTCATGGTCGCAATGCCTGACATTCTTTGTATGAGATTCAGAATGACCCGCTCCCCCGTAAGAAGAGCTGCCGCCCGGCCTTCCATTTCAGCGAGCACGTCTCCTCTTTTCATCCGTTCTCCGTCTTTTTTCAGGGAGCGGATGCGGATATCATCGTGTAAAAGCTTCCATCCTTCACGGATAACGTCTTCTCCGGCAAACACGCCGTCTGTTTTTGCGATGATCCGCGCTTTACATTGCTGATCAGAAAAAATCGCTTGTGACGTCGCATCACCCGTTCCGATATCTTCCTGAAAAAAATGAGTCAGCATTTGTTTCAGCTGCAGAATGTCCATAGTTCCCCAATCCTTTCGTTTTTTCTGATAACTGTTCCAGATGTTGAATGAATGATTTGTTTTCCGTGCCACTCTTTCCCCGTCCCGGGAAAATCAGTGCGAAAATGAGCGCCTCTGCTTTCTTCCCGAATAAGGGCTGAGGTCACAACAAATTGCGCAGTCTTCCATAGGCAGGATAGCTCGGCTTGTTCCATTGTGATATCCTTCACATTTATATGACGCACAGATACGTTGTTAAGCCAGGATGCCAGCGCCTGCAGGTTTTCTTTTTCCCTGACGATGCCCGCTCCGGTTGTCATTTTGGCTTGAAGCACATGAAGCGTTGTGTCCGGCACTTGTAAGATGACATCAGTTTTCTTCGGGGTTTTTTTATATCTTCCGTTTAACGGTGTTTGAATGATATGTTCAGCACATCGTTGCCCGCTTGCCAGCGCTTCCAGCAGTGAGTTGCTCGCAAGGCGGTTCGCCCCGTGCAAGCCTGTGCAGGCGGTCTCGCCTATGGCGTACAAATCAGGCACGGACGTTTTCCCCCATGTATCGGCTTTTACTCCGCCCATTAAAAAATGCATTCCGGGTGCTATGGGGATCCCGCTTTCAAGATCAACGCCAGCTGTTTGACAAATTTCTGTTATGGTCGGAAAACGTTTGTTAAAATCGGCTATTCGGCTGCAATTTATAAAAACAGGATTTTCTTTCATCATTTCTTCATAAATCGCCCGTGAAACCACATCCCGGGGCGCCAAATCTTCAAGCGCGTGTCTGTCAGCCATGATCCTGCGCCCGAAGCGATCCGCTAAATATCCGCCTTCTCCTCTCACTGCTTCAGAAATCAGACCGTACACAGTCCCGTTTTTCACAAGGAGGGTCGGGTGGAACTGGGTGAACTCCATATCCGTGATCTCAGCTCCCGCGCGGAAGGCAAGAGCGATGCCGTCTCCCGTTATGGCGGAATCATTTGTGTGATATTGGTACAGACTGCCGCAGCCGCCTGAAGCAAGCACTACACAATCCGCCCTTCTGTAAGAAACGGCGCCTGAAGCATCCTTTACGGCAACGCCTGCGCATCGCCCGTGTTCAATCAGCAGATCAACAACCGTCTCGTGTTCAATGATCCGAATGCCGTCCCTCAACTGCTGAACCAGAAACTCAACCAGCATCCGTCCGGTCGCATCTCCCCCGGCGTGCAGAATCCTCCTTTTGGAATGAGCGCCTTCCCTGCCGAGACAAAAGGTTCCATCCGACTTCGTATCAAAAGGGAAATGGCCTTCTATCAGCCTGTTTATCATGCTCTGTCCGCTTTTCAGCAAATGCCGCACGGCTGTCACGTCATTGTGTCCGCATCCCGCATACAGTGTATCGTTCACATGGGATTCTATAGAGTCATCTTTTGCGTATGACACAGCAATCCCGCCTTGAGCATAATGCGAATTGCTGTTCGTTACGTTTCTCTTTGTAATGACGGTCACTTGGTATGACGGAGGAAATGAGGAAGCACAGGCAAGGGCCGCCGTCCCCGAACCAATGACGATAATTGTTTTTTCAGACATACATCACCCTCCTGTTATATTTACACCTGTCTTGACACCTATATTTACACAACGATAAAATAAACTCAAGCTTTTTTTAACATAAACGGATAGGAGACGGGCTGTATGATTTATCTTGATTACGCGGCGGGAACGCCTTTAAGCAAAGAAGCCGCGAAAGTCTTTCAGCATCTCAGCACAGAGGTATACGGCAATGCAAGCAGCCTTCATGACGCCGGAGGAAGAGCGGCGGACGTGCTGGAATATTGCAGACATTCTGCAGGAAAATTGATCGGCGGAGCGGCAGACGGCATTTACTTTACAAGCGGCGGAACGGAAGCGAACATCTTGGCCGTCCAATCGTTGCTGCACGGTCTGCCCGACCACAAAAAACATTTTATTACGACCGCAATGGAACACCACTCGATCCATAATGCCGCGGCGTTTTTAGCTGACCGGGGAATTGATGTCACCATCATATATCCCGACGAAAACGGCCTTATAACCGAGGACATACTGGCGGCTCATATCCGACCTGACACGGGGCTCGTTTCCATACAGCACGCCAATTCAGAAACCGGCCTCATCCAGCCTGTGAATCGTCTGGCCGCTTTTCTTCACCAGAGAAACATTTTGCTGCATTGCGATTGTGTCCAAAGTTTCGGCAAACTGCCGATTGATGCGGATCAGGCGGGAATCGACGCCCTTTCCGTCTCCGGTCATAAAGTATACGGCCCGAAAGGCACCGGGGCTGTTTACATTCGGCCCGGTGTCAGCTGGAATCCGGTTTATCCGCATACCGTGCATGAAAACGGGTTCAGGCCCGGTACGGTGAATGTGCCGGCCATCGGCGCTTTTACCGCTGCTGCGGAGCATGCAGTGAAACATATGGAGGAACACCGTGAGCATGCTGACAGGCTGAGGAATTATTTGTATGATCAAATTCGGCGTCAAGGCCTTCCCATTTCATTTTCAGAGGAAGAAACCGGCGGTGAATGCCTGCCCCACATTGTCGGGTGTTTTTTTCACTCCTTTGAAGGACAATATATTATGTTAGAATGTAATCGTAACGATATTTGCATCTCAACCGGGAGCGCATGTTCCGCCGGCAGCCACGGCCCTTCTTCAGCTATGAAGGCGCTGAGAAAAACCGAACGGGAAGCGCGGCAGTTTTTCCGGATCTCATTCGGAAACGAAACAACATGTGAACAGCTCGATATGCTGATACATACATTTACGGCGCTATGGGAGCAAAAGAAAGGAGAATCAGCAATTTGACAGAAGGAACGAAGCTTACTGGGGCGAAAAGACGCGACATGCTGCTTCATTGGCTGAAAGAAGCCGGCTCGCCATTAACAGGAGGCGAATTGGCCAAAAAAGCAAATGTTTCAAGACAGGTGATCGTGCAGGACATATCGCTCTTGAAAGCAAAAAGCGAACCGATTATCGCGACGAGCCAAGGCTATTTATACATCAGCATGAATGCCCGCGGCGAAAAAAACGCCGAACGGATTATCGCCTGCCTGCACGGCCCGGAGCGGACGGAAGAAGAGCTTGAACTCATTGTCGATGAAGGCGTCACCATAAAGGACGTCATTATTGAACACCCCGTATACGGCGATTTAACCGCCGCCATAAGAGTCAGCACACGGAAAGAAGTCAAACAATTCATGGATCACATTAACTCGACAAATGCCGCTTACCTTTCACAGCTGACCGGAGGCGTGCATCTCCATACGTTAAGCGCCCCGACAAAAGAGCGGATTGACCAAGCCTGCCAAGCGCTGGACGACGCGGGTATTTTAATAAAAGATTAAAAAAAAAGCCCCCTGAAGGGCTTTTTTTATATCGAATAGGATTGATATGTTCCCAGAAGCTTGACCCGGCAGCCGAGGGCTTCCATCTCTTGAACGGCACCGGGAATGAGAACCTGATCCATCGCCTGTTCAATATCAATAATAAAGAAATAGTTGCCGAGACCCGTTTTTGTCGGGCGCGATTCGATCTTTGATAAATTCAGGTTTCTCCATGAAAAAGCGGACAGCACCCTGTGCAGCGCGCCTGATTGGTCATCTTGGGGAAGCGTTACCATCATCGTCGTTTTCGGCCGTGAAGACAGTTTCGCATTCACTTCGAATGAGACGTCTTTTTCAGGCGAAAGAATGACAAATCTCGTGTGGTTGTCCTGATAATCCTGAATATCCCGCTTCACGATGCTCAATCCGTATGTAGCGGCCGCCATTTCATTTGCAATCACGCCGATCGGAAGGTCCGAATGCTCACTGACATACTTGGCCGCCGCACCTGTTGACTTCGCATACTCATAAGGAACGGACGAAAAATGCCGGTGAAGAAATTTGTGGCATTGCGCAATCGCATGGGAATGAGAATAAATTTTCTCAAGCTTTTTCCACTCATTTTCTCTCGAAGGGTGAACGAGCAGATGCTGGTGAATCGGCAGCGTCATTTCCCCCACGATCGCAAGAGGCTGCTCATGAATCAAGTAGTCAATCGTTAAGTTAACCGAGCCCTCCAGCGCGTTTTCCAAAGGAACAAATGCAAGATCAACTTCTCCCGCAACCGCCGCATCCATGCATGCCGGTATTGTTTGATAAGGTGCTTGTGTCACGCTGTTTTGAAAGCAGGAACTGACTGCTAGATGTGTAAATGTGGCTTCTGGCCCTAAATAACCGACTTTCATGTCTCTTCTCTCCTTACGCGCCTGACCCTAAGATCTCAACTTTTTCTATAAAATCAAATTTTCTCAGTTTATTCATTAACGTATGAATGTTTTCTTCCATTGCGGACGTACTGATTGAGAGCGTGACATTCGCCCTGCCCTGAAGCGGAATCGTCTGGTGAATGGAAAGCACGTTGCTTCCTGAGTCAGCCACCGCCTGCAAAAGCTGGGATAACGCGCCTGACCGATCCTCCAAATGAAAGAAAAGTGTGATTATTTGTTCTTTAACCATCGTGTAAAAAGGGAAAACCGCATCTCGGTATTTATAAAAAGCGCTTCTGCTTAAATCAACTTTCTGCACGGCATCTGCAACCGATTCAGCCTTTTTTCTGTCCAGCAGTTTTTTGACTTCAAGGGTTTTCCGCATCGCATCAGGCAGAACGTCTTCACGCACTAAATAAAATGTCTCTTCTTTCACCTGCACCCCTCCCTTTTACATCAGAGAGCCTGCATTGCAAGCTCTCCGTCTTTTTAATCAATAAATTCAAATTCAAATTCCAGCAGCCGGATGATATCGCCGTCTTTAGCACCGCGTTCTCTGAGCGCTTCATCAACGCCCATACCGCGCATCTGTCTTGCAAAACGCTTGACGGATTCGTCACGGGAGAAGTCAGTCATTTTAAAGAGACGTTCCAGACTGTCACCTGAAAGCACAAACGCGCCGTCCGGATCACGGGTAATGTCAAATGGAATTTCTTCATCTTCCATCGTGTACATTACGCGGTTTTCCGCCAGTTCTTCTTCATCATACAGCGGGAATTCAGGCGTTGTTTCCAGCTGGTTGGCGACTTCAAACAGAAGATCGCGGAGCCCTTCTCTCGTCACCGCGCTGATCGGGAAGACAGGATGGTCATCCTGAAGCTTTTCTTTAAACGCTTTAAGATTTTCAGCCGCTTCGGGCATGTCCATTTTATTCGCAACGATAATTTGCGGACGCTCCGTCAGCCGCAGATTATATTCACTGAGCTCCTGATTAATGGTCACATAATCCTCATACGGATCACGGCCTTCCATCGCTGACATGTCAATAACGTGAACGATGACGCGCGTCCGTTCGATATGGCGGAGAAATTGGTGGCCTAAGCCGACTCCTTCGTGCGCTCCTTCAATCAAACCGGGCAGATCCGCCATGACGAAGCTTCTTCCGTCATCCGTTTCCACCATGCCCAGATTCGGAACAAGCGTTGTAAAATGATAATCGGCGATTTTCGGCTTTGCCGATGAAACGACAGACAGAAGCGTAGATTTTCCGACGCTCGGGAAGCCGACGAGACCTACGTCTGCAAGCACTTTCAGTTCAAGCACGATATAGCGCTCTTTTCCGGGCTCTCCGTGCTCTGACAGCTGCGGTGCCGGGTTGGCCGGTGTCGCAAAGCGGGTATTTCCGCGTCCGCCGCGTCCGCCTTTTGCGATGACGGCGCGCTGCCCGTGCTCAGTCAGATCGGCAATGACCTGTTTTGTATCGTCATCCGTTACGACTGTGCCGGGCGGAACTTTAACAACCATATCGTCCGCATTTCTGCCGTGCTGGTTTTTAGACATGCCGTGCTCGCCGCGTATCGCTTTGAAATGGCGCTGGTACCGGAAGTCCATAAGCGTGCGCAGTCCTTCATCAACCTCAAAAACGACGTCGCCTCCATTACCTCCGTCACCGCCGGCAGGCCCGCCTTTCGGCACATATTTTTCACGGCGGAACGCAACCATTCCGTTACCGCCGTCGCCGCCTTTTACATATACTTTCACCTGATCTACAAACATAATATCCTCCGTTCTAAACCGTAAAAAACCGCTAGTTCATTCCAATTTCGGCCACACATTCATGGCCGGTCAGCTCAAATTGCATGACATCAAAGTCCTCATACCGCGATTTGCGAAATTCATCAAACACATCTGCATTTGCAATCGTTCCATGAAAATCGAGATATACAATAAGCTGTCTGTCAGGGTGATCCGTCTGCAGCGATACGGTCAGATGATTTTCACTTTCATTGCTTACCGCCAGACCGAACAGATGAAACAGTTTTCTCATCAGGTTCGACAGCTTTTGATCATATGCCGATAAATCTTTAATTTCTCCGAGCACTTCGTATTCGAGCCTCATATAACGGGACTTCCAATTAAATGTCAGAAAGTCAAACGCCAAGTGCGGGGTTTTCAGGTTTGAGAGCTTTGACTCGTGCTTTGCATCTATGACCATTTCGTCGATTATTTCAACGACCCTGTCATACTTCTGCAAACTTAAGTTTCCTTTTATCAGCTGCAGCTTATTCATCCAATCATGACGGAAATGGCCCATTAATTGGATCAGTTCATTGATCAGAGCCGCATCGCTTACAGGTTCTTCTTGTTTCTTCGATACATCCTTCATTTTCGCACTCCCAATCGTTTAATTTCTTTTTAGGAGTCTTGATAAGTGTGTACTATGAATTATAACAGAGAAGGCTTTGTTAAAAAAACACTTGTTTTTCCTGGTTCATCATGTTCCTTTTTCGGATCGCATACAATGCGGATGCCAGGCAGAAACATTTTTGGTATCACTGCTTGGGGAACATATCCAGTGGGTATGAGAAGCTGATGTCCTCATTCAAGGCGGGGTTCACTCACGCATCCTCTGCTTTTCATTCTTGATGTTACTCCGCTTACTGCAAAAAAAACTCCAGTCAACGACCGGAGTTTTTTGTGTCATTATTGAGCTACAGGATATACGCTCACTTTTTTGCGGTCACGGCCGAAACGTTCGAATTTAACAGTTCCGTCGATTTTAGCAAAAAGAGTGTCATCTCCTCCGCGGCCCACGTTTTCACCTGGGTAGATTTTCGTTCCGCGTTGACGGTAAAGGATAGATCCGCCTGTTACGAATTGACCGTCTGCACGTTTAGCGCCTAAACGTTTAGATTCAGAGTCACGTCCGTTCTTTGTAGAACCTACACCTTTTTTAGAAGCGAAAAACTGAAGATCTAATCTAAGCATGTAACTCACCTCCTATATTTGGTTTGCAGTCAACCGTAAGTGTTCACTGTAATCCCGCTCGATCGTTTCAAGAGAAACAATCATGCCTTCAATCAGCAGCTGCGCTTTTTGCAAAGCTTCCTGATCAGCGGCTTCAGGGAATTCAAAGTAGAAATAACCCCCGTCCTCGCCTATATCAAGAATCGGTTCGAGAGGAGCCAGCGCGATAACCGCATTGACCGCTCCGAAAACGACAGCCGTGACCCCGGCGCAAACGAGATCTCGTCCATGTTCAGCAAAATCGGCATGTCCCGTCATTTCAAAGGACAAAATGCCCCCGTCATCCCGGGATCTTCGAATTGTTGCCTCAATCATGCTTACGCGTTGATTTTTTCGATTGTCAATTTAGTATAAGGCTGACGATGACCTTGTTTTTTATGAACATTTTTCTTTGGCTTGTAACGGAAAACAGTGATTTTTTTCGCACGGCCTTGTTTTTCAACTTTAGCTGTAACTGTCGCGCCTGCAACTGTTGGGTTGCCGACTTTCACGCTGTCTCCGCCAACAAACAATACGTCTTCAAACGTCACTGTTTCACCTGCTTCAGCAGCAAGTTTTTCGATGTAAACAGTTTGACCTTCTTCAACTTTGATTTGTTTTCCGCCTGTTTTAATGATTGCGTACATTCTCTGCACCTCCTATTAGACTAAGACTCGCCAGCAACAGGGGGCTTTAAAGCTCTTATCACCTGTCCCGAGCGGTTGTAGCATTGGTGCTACATCCATAACATTAAAAAATATATCAGAACCAAAAGGATATGTCAATCTATTTCTAGTAAGGCAGCAGCAGGTCTTCCATAGAGGAATCTGTCCGTTTATCGGCAAAATACGCATGAAGCACTTCATTTTCATCGAGCTGGCTGAGCTTTTCTCCGGCTTTTTCAATGATAATGGGGTGCTTGCATCCCCGTTTGAATTCGGCCATGACATGCTTTACTTTGGCATCGGCCGCGACCGTCAAAGGATGCAGCATGGCGACATCGCGGTTTTTGCCGTAGTATCTCTCCAAAAGAAACCTCAGCTGAATATAATGCCGCTTCCGGTATTCATCCCATAAAGAAGCGGCGAGAAAGACGAACAGCACCCATGCGCTGACCTGAAGGGGGACGGCCAGCACAATCCAGCAGCAGAGCAAAAGAGCGGAAACGGCCGATGTCTGCAGGCTGAGGAGATGCGCTTTTTGAAAAGCCATTTGTTTAGAGAAGTATAAAAACACGAACTTTCCGCCGTCAAGCGGCCAGATCGGCAAAAGATTGATGAAAAGAATGGAGAGATTATAAAAGGTAAACATCTCAAATGTCTGCTCACTTGCAAAGCCTGACATGAAAAAGAGCCAGGCTGCCGCCTGAAGCCACACATGCTGAAGCGGGCCCGCCAAAATGACCGCGAATTCCTCTTTTAGCGGCCGGTTTCCGTGCTCCTCCACCTCAACCGTCCCGCCGAAAGGGAGCAGAAAGATGCGTTTAATGCGCCACGAAAAAAACACAGCCAGAGCAGCATGCCCCAGCTCATGAACGGATACGACCAGCAAAAGACACAGCAGCGCTTTGATGTGCCCCGTCATAAGACCGAGCCCCATAATAATCCAAAGAAAAGGATGGACATGAATTTTAAAAAGGAGGATGAGCCATTTATTCATCAAAAGTGATCACCTGGATCGGATCTATGAATTTATCGCCATCCTGGATCGCGAAATAGTACTGGCCTTTACTTTTATCGTTGAGCTTGATCGAACCGATCTTTTTCCCTTTATCGACAAAGTCGTACAATGAAACGTTAACATCTTTCAGCCGGCCGTAAATGCTGCTTGTATTGTCGGCGTGCTGCACCTTCACCGTCAGCCCTGTTTTTTTATCTTTGCTCACTTCCATAATGTAGCCTTCTTTTACGCTGTCAATGGCTTCACTGGCGGTTTCGACGACGACGCCCTCTCCGTTATTTTGAAAGTCCTGCTGGATTTTCCCCGCGGCAGGAACGGCCATATCCTGACTGACCGCCACCTGACCGTCCTTCTTTTTCGTTCCCGGCGTAAGAAAAGCGAGCGGGTTTCCGAAGGAAGATACGAACCAATTGCTTACGGCAGCAAACTGAAATTCTTTTTGAAAGGTTTGTGCGATTGCCGGTTTGATCTGACTCAGCGGCTGTTTGTCAGTTTTATAGGCAATAGCGGAGATCAGTACGAGACAGGCGGCCAGCAGGCATTTTAAAATAATAGAATGAGCGCTGATCAATGGATGCCGCCCGTTAAATTCGGGCGGGTGTTCCGTTTGATATTCGTAGTCCGGAAGAAGCTTGTGCTTTTCCTGCTCCTTGACCGTCTGCCACGCGGGAAAATTCTGCGTTTGAGCGTTTTGAACGAAAGTCCGTTTTGATTCAGGCCGCTGTTTTCTTCTTTTGGCCAGTCTTTTTCTAATTTCATCAGCTCTGTGACTCATCGCCATCATCCTTTGCAATCGTTGGGTTTGTACATCCTATGTCTTGTCCATTGCAAATATGCGCTCTTAAAAAACAAAAAAGACCTGATAAGCTGGGCTTCATCAGATCTTTGTATTCTGGTATATATTATGAACGCACGCCGAAAAATGACTTGATTTTCGCCATCATCCCTTTTTGCTGCTCTTCAAGCACCTGCAAAGGAACGGATTCTCCTAAAATGCGCCGGGCGATATTGCGGTACGCAATGCTGGCGCGGTTTTTGGAATTCATGGCAATCGGTTCGCCGATATTTGAAGCCCTGATCACTTCATCATCGTCAGCAACGATTCCGAGGAGATCAATAGACAGATGATGAACAACTTCATCCACATCCATCGTGTCACCGTTTTTCACCAGGTGATTTCTGATGCGGTTCACGATAAGGCGCGGCGGTTCGATATCTTCCTGCTCCAAAAGTCCGATAATGCGGTCAGCGTCCCGCACCGCTGATATTTCCGGCGTCGTCACAACAATCGCCTTATCAGCTCCGGAGACGGCATTTTTATAGCCTTGTTCAATTCCGGCCGGACAATCAATAATGACATAATCAAATTCCTGCTTAAGCTCCTGCACAAGCAATTTGATCTGCTCAGGGACAACAGCCGTCTTGTCGCTTGTCTGGGCAGCCGGCATTAAATGTAGCAGATCATCAAAACGTTTGTCTTTGACAAGCGCCTGATGCGTCTTGCATCTGCCTTCAATTACATCTACTAAGTCGTAAATAATTCTGTTTTCAAGACCCATTACGACATCAAGGTTGCGCAGTCCGATATCTGTGTCTACCAAACAGACGCGCTTCCCTAAAATGGCTAAGGCGGTACCGAGGTTTGCAGATGTTGTTGTTTTACCTACTCCGCCTTTTCCCGAAGTTATTACGATAGCCTCACCCAATTTCACATTCCTCCCTCAAGCCTTGTTAGATCAGGTCTTAAATGAGCCAATTGCTGAAGGCGTTCAATGACCATATTTCCGTCAGTATCTAAATAAGCACATTCCATGTCGTTCCCTTTTTGAATGTGGTCTGGGGAGCGATTTAACACGTGATTGATCCTCAATTGTGTCGGCATCATTTCGGATGCGGCGATCACAGCCCGGTTATTTCCGTTATAACCCGCGTGGGCAATCCCTTTTAATGAACCGAGAACAAATATATTTCCTCCGGCTCTGATCGTACCGCCGGGATTCACATCTCCGATTAAAAGCAAATCTCCCGTCACGTGAAGCACCTGGCCCGAACGGACGATTTTGGAAACCGAAACAATTTCCTGCTCCTCTTTCATCCGCTGCGCTTCTTCTTTGGCGATGACTTCACTGTCAATTGAATGCACGACTAAATCTTTCTTTGACGCGATCAGATCAGTCAGCTGCTCTGCCTGTTCCTGATACAGATACCGATGCCCGAGTTTAATATGAACACTGATTTTTTGGCCTTTGCCATCAGTATATTGTTCAATCGACAGCATGTTTTGAAGACCATCGAGGAGCTCATCAAAAGAACACGCATCATCCAGATGCAATGTTAAGCCGTTTTTTGTTCCTTTTATTGTTACATATTGCTGCTTTTTGGTCTTCATCAATGTTCACCTCAACAACATACTCTTTTCGTCAAAAAAAGATAAAATCCTTTTTACTCATCTCTTAATTCTTTCTTCAGACTTATATAAAACAGCCTGAAGGGCAGGACTAATATAACGGCTCCCGCAATATTCAGCAAAGCGGTCGGCAAGAACCGCTGAATGACAAAATCGTTAAACGTCATAGTGCCGCTGCGGATTAACGTCTGAATGCCGTAGACGTAAAATTCAAGCACACATACGCTCAGCACCGCGACCAGAATGACCATCAGGGCGTTTGTCTGCAGCACTTTAAACGCTTTGGCCGCCAGATAGCATAATCCGGCAAAACCAAACATATAAACGCCTAAAACACCCGTATAATTGATGTCATAAAGAAATCCGAAAATGAAACCGTAGATCACCGCATGCTTTTGGTTGATATAAGCCGACATAAAAATCAGCGCAAGCAAAAGAAAATGCGGAACGACCTGCTGCTCGACGGAAACGAAAGGAAAACGCACCAGATCGGTATAGATGCTTTCCGCACAAAAGACCAAAATCATAATCAAAGGGAGAAGGAAACGTTTCACGATCCTTCCTCCCCTGTTGCTACGCTTCGGTTCACGACGATGACATGGTCAAGATCGTACAAGTCGGCAGCCGGTTTCACGTAAGCGATTTTCGTCAGGCCGTAAGCATCTGATTCTACATCGGTCACTTCGCCGACCGTCAGCCCTTGAGGAAATACGCCGCCCGTTCCGGAGGTCTCCACGAGGTCGCCTTTCTTCACTTCACGTTTTTCATCCGGTTCAAGGATGGTCATTTTCAGGGTCTGTTTCTTTTTATCATACCCTTCAATTAAACCGTAGCCTTTGCTTCCCTTTTTGCCGGAGATTTTGGTGGCCACTCTGTTATTGCGGTCAACATCGCTCAGCAGCTGAACGGCGGATGTGAAACTGTTGAGTCCGCTGCTTTTGATCTTCCCGACCAGCGCACCCTTTTCGTTCGTGACAGCCATGTCTTTGGCCACTTTATGCTTCGTTCCCTTATTGATCATGATCTGCTTGTACCATTGATCAGGGTTTCTCGCGATAACGGTCGCTAAAATCGGATCATAGTCGGAAATTGATTTGACATGCCCGAGTTCATCACGCAGCTTCTTGTTTTCATCTTTGAGTTCTTGGAGCTTCGCTTCATATTGTGTCTGTCCGTCCAGCTTTTGTCTTAAGCGTTCGTTTTCTTTGTACGTGTTTTTCAGGTCTTTTATGTCCCCGAAGAACCCTGCAAAATATTCGGCAGGCGTGTGAAAAATGTTTTGAAATACTCCCGTCGTATCACCGATCAGCTTTTCAGGCCAGGTGGTATTACGGCCGTTCTTCAGCGAGAATCCAATCATAGCCACCAATATGATAATACACAGAAGTAATAGCATTAACCGTTTGTTCGGCATCGTGATACACCTCTTCTATTTAACTCCTGATTATCTTGTTTTTCCTTTGAAAAGATGGATGTGCTCCAGTGCTTTTCCAGTGCCGATCGCAACACAATCCAGCGGATCTTCAGCGATAAGAACAGGCATTTTCGTTTCGTCGCTGATGACTTTGTCGAGATTGCGGAGCAGGGCGCCTCCCCCTGTTAATACAATACCTCTGTCCATAATGTCAGCGGCCAGCTCAGGCGGTGTTTTTTCAAGCGTGCTCTTCACCGCATCAACGATTGAGAGAACTGTATCACGCAGTGCATTTGCAATTTCCGTTCCCGTGATTTCGATCGTTTTCGGCAGACCTGTCAGAAGATCGCGGCCGCGGATTTCCATTGACGCATTTTCTTCACCGGTTTCGGCTGAACCGATTTCCATTTTAATGGCTTCCGCCGTACGGTCACCGATCATCAGATTATATGTTTTTCTGATATAGCTGATGATTGAGTCGTCCATTTCGTCACCGGCTACGCGGATGGACTGGGACGTGACAATGCCGCCTAAAGAAATGATCGCCACTTCAGTTGTTCCGCCGCCGATATCAACGACCATGCTGCCCGTCGGCTCCCATACCGGAAGATTCGCGCCGATTGCGGCCGCAAACGGTTCTTCAATCGGATAAGCGTCACGTGCGCCCGCTTGTCTTGTCGCGTCGATGACCGCCCGTTCTTCAACGGCCGTAATACCTGACGGCACACACACCATAACGTACGGCTTTCTCGCAAACAATCCTTTATTTTTCACAGCCTGATTAATGTAGTATTTCATCATTGTCGCAGTTGTTTCATAGTCAGCGATAACGCCGTCTTTCATCGGACGGAGCGCAACCACGTTGCCCGGAGTTCTTCCGATCATGTTTTTCGCATCGTTACCGACCGCAACGATTGACTTCGTATCCGTTTGCAGAGCAACGACAGACGGCTCTCTCACTACGATTCCTTTACCTTTAACAAACACAAGCGTATTCGCGGTTCCCAAATCTATACCAAGGTCTCTTGTACCAATTCCGAACATATGTATGTATCTTCCTTTCTTAAAGCAAAAATACCCTAAAGGGAAAAACTCATAAAATCTATTATATCTTAAATCAACGAAAAAAAAAGTGTTACAAATATCCTTTTTCCTTTAAACTCACAAATTTTTTATCACCAATGACCAAATGATCCAGCAGCTCGATGCCGATTAAATTTCCGCACTCAAAAAGCCGCCTGGTTACCTCTATATCTTCCCTGCTCGGTGTAGGATCTCCTGAAGGATGATTATGAACGCAAATGAAGGACGCGGCGGATCGTTTGAAAGCTTCTTTAAACACCTCCCGCGGGTGGACAATAGATGAATTCAGACTTCCGATAAAAACGGTGCGTTTATGAATGACTTGATTTTTGGTATTTAAATATAAACAGACAAAATGCTCCTGGGATAAAAAGCGCATATCCTCCATCACATACTTCGCCCCGTCTTCCGGAGAGCGGATGACGCAATGCTCCCCGGCGGATGTCTTATGAATGCGGCTCCCCAGCTCAATTGCGGCAAGAATCTGAACGGCTTTCACCGTGCCGATTCCCGGAATGCTGGAAAGCTCCTGGGCAGAGGCGCCTTTTAACAGGCGCAGCCCGTCAAACGTCCGCAGCAGCCGGTGAGCGAGGTTCATGACGGACTCATGTTTCGTTCCCGTCCGCAGCAGGATGGCGAGCAATTCATTGTTAGAGAGATGTTCGGCTCCGAAGTGCAGAAGCCGCTCTCTCGGTTTTTCTTTTTCGGGGAAATCTCTTAATTTTAACGGCAGATCACGGATGATCAACCCCTCCTTGTTCCCCTTCCCGGTTTGAACATCAAGCTTTTATATTAAATTCTTTCAAGGCTCTCATTGTTTTAGCGACAGGAAGCCCGACGACAGAATAAAAATCACCGTCTATTTTTTTCACTAAAAGCGCGCCTTTTCCTTGGATGCCGTATGCACCTGCTTTATCCATCGGTTCTTTTGTTTCAATGTAGAGCTGTATGTCGTCTTCACTGAGCGGCCAAAACGTCACTTCCGTCGTGTCACAGAATGTTTCTTTCCGGTCATGCGTCTGAATGCTGACCGCCGTAATGACTTGATGGC
Organism: Bacillus sp. JK62; assembly: GCF_053663455.1. Taxonomy (NCBI): domain Bacteria; kingdom Bacillati; phylum Bacillota; class Bacilli; order Caryophanales; family Bacillaceae; genus Bacillus; species Bacillus sp. JK62. The sequence goes on along the minus strand of NZ_JBSJQA010000002.1, from coordinate 282,151 downwards.
TTCGGCCGGAAAGCCTCCGCAGCATCTGTGCCGCTTCTTCCCTGTCACGCGGTTTGCCGAGGCACTCGCCGTCTATGCACACCATCGTGTCAGCCCCGATAACGACTGCATCGGGATTTTCGGCCAATACAGCACCGGCTTTTTGCTCGGCCAAACATTGGACGTTTTCTTCCGGCGAAAGGTTTCGATTTAATTTTTCTTCTGTGCGGCTCGCAATAATGCTGTAAGGAATCTGAAGAAGATTAAGGAGTTCTTTTCTTCGCGGAGATTGTGATGCGAGTATTAAGCGTTTTGTCATGGTTGTCATCCTTTCAGGGTTTGCTTAAGAAAAAAAGATACTTGTCTATCCTACCAAATCAAACGGGCAACCACAATTTCAGAAAAATAACTTTTTGATGACAAAATAAAAAATCCCGCCGGATGACGGGAAATGAGATACTATTTTACAACACTTAAAAGCTCTTTTTGGGCTTTCCAGCCGGATTCTGACCCCGACGTTTCCAGTTCTTTCAGCGCTTGAAGCACGGCCTCTTTCTGCTTTTTGTCAGCGGCGTCTGCGCCGTCTGCCGCTTTTGCCGCTTCAGCCACTTCCGTTTTTGAAAGATCTTTGCCGATAATCGCTTTGGCGGAGAGCTCAGATGCCTGTTTAAAAGAGTCTTCCAGCCCTGAATCGACCGCAAAGCTGAGCTCTTTTCCGCCCCAAGCCTCAAAATCATGGTCTATCAGTGTCTGACCCAATTGCTGTGATAAGCTTTTTTCCGCTGCAAGCCCGGCGATCACGTATGTGTATCCGTCTTCTTTTGCCAGAGAGACGGCCGAGTATCCTTTTTCAGTCAGCTGGTCAACAAGCGTTTGCGCTCCTTTTTCTGATGAAAATTTTCCGGCCTGCACCGCATATGTTTTATAGTTTCCCGCTGAAGATTCCGCATCTCCTGTGCCGGCTGTTTCAGATTTGTCTTTAGAAACATCACCCGCTTTCACCGTCTGCCCTTGTGAACCTTTGTCAGCTGATGCCGGAGCGGAGGCTTCTTTACTTCCCGACATATTTAAGGCGACAAGGCCGAGCCCGGTGCCTAAAACAGCCGCAACGGCAATTGTCGTGACCGCTTTTTTAACTGGAGAAGACGGCTGCTTTTTTTTCGGAAAATGAGGGCCTGTTTTTTTCTTCTGGTATGGCGGAACGACTTTCGGGTCATCTTCAAATACCTCAGAATTCTTCTCATGATCCCAATTGAAATCTTCTTCTTTCGGATCTTCATGGGAAGCGGCGGTCTCCTGTTCCGCCTTTTTTGTTTCTTCCCAATTGGAAAATGTGACGGTCTTCTCCCCGCCTTCATTCACATCTTCTTGTCCATACATCGTTTCTTCTTGTCCGTTAATGGTTACTTTAAGGGCATTGTTTTTAGCTTTGCTGTGCTTTTTGCTCTTCCTTTTTTTCAACGTCTCTTCCCCCTTGCATTCGTCTTGGCCGTACCTTGAACTGATCATGGTTCACACTTTAGCATAGGCGAAAAAAAAAAGAACAAGACTTTTGTCGTCTTGTCCAAAAAACGTTCGCCAAATTTTTCAAGCTCCGCCTGAAGCGAGCTTGATGTAAAACGAAAACAGCTCTTCACCGTATAAATAACTCAAAGCGCTCCCGGCTGAGATGGCCGGCGCAAACGGAAATGGCTGCTTTTTACCAAGCCTGCCCCGGGCTGCGGCGCACATACCGTATACGGCTCCGATCATAACGGAAAGAAAGAATGCAATGAGCACGAGCTTCACGCCGAGCGTCAGGCCGATCACCCCAAACAGTTTCACATCACCTGCGCCGATGCCTCCTTTACTGACAAACATGATAAAAACTAGCAGAAAAAATCCGCAAACAGCTCCGGCAAAACCCGCATACCATGAATCCAGCGGAGAAAACATACGGCCGGCGATAAAAAGCGGAAGAAAAAACAGCAGAACTTTGTCAGGAATCAGCATATATTGCAGATCCGTCATAGTAACAATCATGAGCAGAGACAGAAATAACAGCGCGACTAACAGTTCTTTTGAGAAACCGAAATGAATGCCTGCAGCCGTGAATAAACACGCCGTCCAGCATTCCGCCGCCGGATACATAACCGACAGCTTCGCACGGCAGTTTCTGCATCTGCCTCTTTGCAGAATATAGGAGACGACGGGCACAAGCTCCCCCCAGGAGAGCGGCAAGCCGCAGAACGAGCAGGCTGAACGCGGCGAAATAACCGAGATTCGAAGCGGGATACGGCACGCTGCTGTATAAAAAAAAGAACCGAAAATTAAGCCGAGAAAAAACAGAATCAAAAGCACTCAGACCACACCTTTACTATCAATCTGGCTCAGATTATAGCAAAGAAAAACACCATGACTGAAATGGCTGAAAATATATTTTCAGCATAAAAACACCCGGCAAAACCGGAAAATGGTCTGCCGGGCATCCGAGGGGCTGTCAGATAAGCCGCTTTCTCATTTCTGAAATAAAATATAAGGAGCCGGTAATGATGATGACATCATCCGCCCCGTCTTTTTGTTCTATCCATTCTTTCACACTGTCCGGGTTCTCATCGAAGCTCTTAGACGCAAGACTGCTTGCATTGTAAAGAGCTTCGGCGCTTGAAGCACGCGGAAAGTCAAATGATACAAAGTGAATGGAATCTGCTTCGGTTTCAAGCTTTTTAATCATTTCCTGATACGGTTTGTCTTTTAATGCGCTGAATACGACATGGACGTTTTTATCGGCAAAGCGCTGCCTGATCGTTTCTGTCAGCGTTTCAACGCCCTCTTCGTTATGCGCGCCGTCCGCAAACACTAAAGGGCGGCTTTGAAGACGTTCAAACCGGCCCGGCCAGGAAGCTTTTTTCAGGCCGTTTCGCATCGCTTCTTCTGAAATGACTGCGGCTTCCAGGCGATTCAGCCATTCAGCGGCCAATATCGCCAATGCCGCATTCTGCCTTTGGTGAATGCCGATCAGTGACGTTTGAATGTCTTCATAGCATTTCGTTTCTGTTTCCAGCGAAAAGCTTTCGCCGGACGGAAGCGCCGCTTCATTAAACAGTCTGCACGTTTTATAAAGTGACTGATACGGAGCCTGCTTTTTTTCGGCTTCCGCTTCAATAACGCCGAGTGCTTCCGGCTGATTGACACCCGTAATGACCGGAATGGAATTTTTAATGATACCGGCTTTCTGCCCGGCGATCTCCTCGATGGTATTGCCTAAAATGGCCATATGGTCATGTCCGATACTTGTAATGACCGACAGGAGCGGTTTCACAATATTGGTTGAATCAAATGTGCCGCCGAGCCCCGCTTCAAAAATAACAAAATCGATATCAGCCCGCTTCGCAAAATATAAAAATGCACACGCTGTAATGATTTCAAATTCTGTCACCGTTCCGGCATCAGTCTTATCGAGCTCATCGACTATCGGCTTTATGTCATTAACGAGCGTTCTCCATTCCTCATCGGTAATCGGCGTGCCGTTGACGCTGATACGCTCATTAAACGTAATCATGTAAGGCGATGTGAACGTGCCGACCGTATAACCGGCTTCTTGAAGCACGGAACGGATAAAAGAGACGGTTGATCCTTTGCCGTTTGTGCCCGCCACATGAATGGCGCGGATGTTCTTTTCCGGGTGTTCCAGTTTTTCCATCAGCTTTTCCATACGGAGAAGGCCCGGCTTAACGCCGAACTTGAGTCTGCCGTGAATCCAGCTGATCGCTTCTTTGTACGTATTAAACAATGAAATCCCCTCTTTTATACGACAAGGCGGTTTCTTAGGAAACCGCCCCGCTGTTTTATCAGCCTTTCAGCTCTGCAATCCGCTGCCGGACAGCTTCGCGTTTTGCCGTGTAGTCTTTCTCTTTTCCGCGTTCTTCTTCAATGACATGCTCAGGAGCTTTTTTAATGAATCCTTCGTTGCCGAGTTTTTTCTGAACGCGTTCGACTTCTTTTGTCAGCTTGTCGAATTCTTTTTGCAGACGGGCGATCTCCTCATCAATGTTAATCAGCCCTTCAAGCGGCAGAATGACTTCCGCTCCGGTGACGACCGCTGTCATCGCCTTGTCTGCCGCAGTGATATCCGTCCCGATTTTCAGCGTGCTCGGATTCGTGAAGCGTTCAACGTAAGAACGGTTCTTCTCAAGGCGGCCGGCAATGTCTTCGGTAGATGTTTTAATGTAAAGTTCAACCTGCTTGCTCATCGGCGTGTTGACTTCGCTCCGGATATTGCGGACAGAACGGATTAATTCAACGAGCAGTTTCATATCCGCAGCTGCCTCTTTATCCGTATGTTCCGGCACCGGAACCGGCCAAGAGCTGATCGTGATTGACTCGCCTTCATGAGGAAGGTGCTGCCAGATTTCTTCCGTTAAGAATGGCATAAACGGGTGAAGAAGACGCATCGTCTGGTCAAGCACGTATGCCAGAACAGACCGGGTTGTTTTCTTCGCCGCTTCATCTTCCCCGTACAGCGGAAGCTTCGCCATTTCGATATACCAGTCGCACACATCGTCCCAGATAAAGTTGTACAGGTGGCGTCCGACTTCACCGAATTCATAACGATCCGCAAGCTGTGTTACGTCTTCTATCGTTTCATTCAGTCTTGTGAGGATCCACTTATCAGCAACTGATTTTTCACCGGACAGATCAAGCTCGTCATACGTCATGCCGTCCATGTTCATTAATGCAAAACGGGAGGCGTTCCAAATTTTATTTGCGAAGTTCCATGTGGATTCCACTTTTTCATAGCTGAAACGGAGATCCTGTCCCGGTGAACTTCCGGTTGCCAGGAAATAGCGCAGGGAATCCGCTCCGTACTTGTCGATGACATCCATCGGGTCCACGCCGTTCCCAAGGGATTTACTCATTTTTCTGCCCTGCTCGTCACGGATTAAGCCGTGAATCAGCACGTCTTTGAACGGACGCTCGCCGGTAAACTCAAGACCTTGGAAAATCATCCGGGATACCCAGAAGAAAATGATGTCATATCCCGTTACAAGTACATCGGTTGAGTAATACCGCTTAAAGTCTTCAGCGTTTTCATCAGGCCAGCCCATTGTAGAAAACGGCCAAAGCGCGGAGCTGAACCATGTATCAAGCACGTCTGAATCCTGCTCCCAATTTTCGCTGTCCTCAGGCGCCTCAAGGCCGACGTACACTTCTTTTGTTTCTTTATGATACCAAGCCGGGATGCGGTGGCCCCACCACAGCTGACGGGAAATACACCAATCACGGATGTTTTCCATCCAGTGCAGGTACGTTTTCTCGAAACGGTCAGGAACGAAGTGAACCTTCTCTTCTTTTGCCTGAAGGTCAACCGCAGCATCGGCCAGCGGCTGCATTTTGACAAACCATTGTGTGGACAGGTACGGCTCAACAACGGCGCCGCTTCTCTCACTGTGGCCGACAGAATGCATATGGTCTTCGATTTTAAAGAGAACGCCGGATTCCTGAAGATCTTTGACGAGTTTTTTGCGGCATTCAAACCGGTCCATGCCGTTATATTGCAGCGCTTTTTCATTCATTGTTCCGTCTTCATTCATGACGAGAATCCGCTCTAAATTGTGGCGGTTTCCGAGTTCAAAGTCATTCGGGTCATGGGCAGGCGTAATTTTAACGGCGCCTGATCCGAATTCCATATCAACATAATCATCGCCGACAATCGGAATTTCGCGGTTTGTAATCGGCAGAATCACCGTTTTGCCGATTAAGTGCTTGTAGCGCTCATCTTCAGGATGAACCGCGACAGCCGTGTCGCCAAGCATCGTTTCCGGACGGGTGGTCGCGATTTCAATTGAGCCTGAGCCGTCTGCTAACGGGTAGCGCAAATGATAAAACGCGCCCTGTACGTCTTTGTAAATCACTTCAATATCGGATAAAGCCGTTTTTGTGGCAGGGTCCCAGTTGATGATATATTCGCCTCTGTAAATCAAGCCTTTTTCGTACAACTTGACGAATACTTCACGCACGGCTTTGTTCAGCCCTTCATCAAGAGTGAAACGTTCGCGTGAATAATCGAGTCCGAGTCCCATCTTGGCCCATTGGCTGCGGATGAAATCAGCATACTCTTCTTTCCACTTCCACGTTTCTTCTAAAAACTTTTCACGGCCGAGGTCATAACGGCTTGTGCCCTGCTCGCGGAGTTTCGCTTCGACTTTTGCCTGAGTGGCGATGCCGGCGTGATCCATGCCCGGAAGCCAGAGCACGTCATAGCCCTGCATGCGTTTCATACGCGTAACGATATCTTGCAGCGTCGTATCCCACGCATGTCCAAGGTGCAGCCTGCCCGTCACGTTCGGCGGCGGAATGACGACAGAATACGGCTGTTTCGTTTGATCGCCGCCCGCTTCAAAATATTTTCCTTTCAGCCAAAAATCATAGCGGCCTTTTTCAATCGCAGACGGATCATATTTTGTCGGCATTGTTTGTTCGTTTGTATCCATGATAACCCTCCAGCATGTTTAGAAATGGCTGAGCAACTAAAAAAGAGCCTTCATCCTGATAAAGGACGAAAAGCTCTTTCGCGGTACCACCTTTTTTCATGAACAGATTTGTTCATGCACTTAAACGGATAACGGGTGCGGCCCGAATTTCTCTACTGTATGTTCAAGAAATTATGCTCCCGGGCGACCTTCCAATGAGACGGCATAAGAAGCCTTTCAGCACAGTAGCTTCTCTCTCTTCATGCGTCTTTCTTGTACTCTTCCCGTTCAAAGCAGGTGTATTTATATCAGCTCATGATCTTATTTATTATGTTCTTTATTATAGTAAAAGTGTTTTTGATTCGTCAATCATCTTTTCCAAAAACCGCTGCCGTCATACATAAATGGGCATGCACCCCGCTCTTCCCCTTACATACGATACATAGAAAGGCGAATGTGAGGAGGAATTGCCCGTGAGAAAAAAATTCAATTCTTATTCGCTCCCCCAGTGGGCCAGACAGGTCCGCCTTGTATCCGTGCAAGTCATTATCCCGATTACGATCTTTCAGGGGATCAGGACGATTTTCTTTCCGACGACTTTTGATGTCCTGCTGCTTGCCATCCTGCTGTTTTTAGCGTGCGCCCTGCATTTGGATTGGATATAAAAAAACGAGTCCCGTTATGAAGAGGACTCGTTTTCCGCTTTTATTTTTTTCTCCCGCTCAATCTGATGAACCTTCATGAGAAAAGGTTCAACATTTTTCATCTGCCAAAACGCTCTTAATAATTGCGTGCACTCTTCTTTTTCAGAGCCCCTTTGGCCGGTCTGATACCGTTTCAGCACTTTGTACATGGCGGACGGATAAGCCATATAGCTGAGAAACAGGCTGATTTCCGCTTCACGGAGCGGGAATGATTTGTGATACGTATAAAACCAGTCCAGGCATTCTGGACATGCTTTCGGATAGCTTCTGAACATTCTGGAGTAAAAGCCGAGCAGGTCATTTTGCGGAGGACCCAGCGCAGCTTTCTCGAAATTCGTGAAAAAGCCCGATCCCGCATCATTATACAGAAAGTGGCGGCTCGATAAACTGCCGTGGTTGATCACCGCTCTCGTCTTGTCATGATCCTTTGCCGCGTCAAACCATTCTTCCAGACGTTCGAGAGCAAAATTGACGGCGGAAACCGTTTCTGTAAGATACGTAACAGCCTGCAGTTCAAAAGGTGAAAGGTACCACTCTTTTTCCGCCCGGTCGGCGAATTGTTCATAGACAAGTTTATCATTTTCCCAATCTCTTTTCGTTGCTTCATAAAAGCGGCTGATATCTTCAGTCCGGATTTGGATGTCCCGCACAGTCGCAGAATGGAGCTTCGCGACCTCTTTAAAAAGGTAAACATGTTTTTGGTCCCGTTCTTCTTCCTGATCGTACTGAAGCCAAGGCATTAAATAATAAGAATTCTCCGTCTGTCTTCCCGCAAAAAAATCGCCTGCATACGTGCGGCAGATCGGCACAAATGATCGGTAGCCTTTCTCCTCAATCTCAATCATAAGATCCGTAAATTCACTGCTGCGGGCCGGCTTGAGCTGTTTCAAAGCAAAAATGCCGTAGTTTGAGTAGACCTTCCAAACATGCGGGCTGACAGGCTCAATGTACTCAGCCGTCAGCCCGTATTCCTGAAGCACTGATTGGACTGCTTCCATTCCATTCACCACATTTTTACGGCCTCTTTGTGCTTACACATGGCTGTTATTATATTCAGGTATATACAGAAGCTGACCTTCCTCAAGCTCGTCATCAAACGATAAAGCATTCGTTCGGATGAGCTGCTGGGATGTAATGTCATATCGTTCACACACCCGGTCGATTGTATCTTGCTGCTGCACGATACAAATTTTCATTCTTGAAAACTTTTCTTCTTCCCTTGTAAATAATTTTGTCAAGTAATGAGAGTTGTCATTTTCCTTCTGCTCGGTTCCCGGTGCCGCTTCTTCATTCTTTCTTTCAGGCTTAAGCGGCTCAGGCTGTTCCGCTTGCGCCGGCTCCTCCGGCGGCAGTTTGGAAAACTGAAAAGACAAATCGAGAGGCTTCCCGGTTTCCTCCTCCGGCGGCGCCATCTTCCTTACCTCAATTTCAAACCCTTCTTCATCATGAGCCTCTTCTTCAAGCAGCTTAGGAGCGCTGTAAAACTCCTCTTCCTGCCGTTCCGGAACGAACTCACGATAAACGGGCGCCTGCTCTTCTTGAAAAACCGCAGGCTCATCTTCGTCTTCTGCCGCCTTATGATCGCTCTGGCGGAGAAGCGGCTCGGCCTCTGGCTGCTCTTCTTTTTGAAGGAAGGGCTGTTCCGCAATTTTTGTTTTTTCTGCATGCGGAGTCAGAGTGAATGCAGGGAAAACCGGTTCGATATCATCTTTTGGCTCTTCCTGCGCTTCTGCTGAATCATCCTCAAATACGGGTTCATTCCTCACGGCTGACATGATTGCAGGCTCCTCAGCTTCTTCCGGCTCTTCTTCGTGCTGGAAGGAAACGGGAGGAGGAGGCTCAGTAAAGGAAACAGGTTTCGGCACCTCTTCTTGCTCCCTCAGAATCGGGGCAGTTTCCTGCTCTTCTTCCTGCTCCCTCAGAATCGGGACTGCTTCCTGCTCTTCTTCCCGCTCCCTCAGAATCGGGGCTGCTTCCTGCTCTTCTTCCTGCTCCCTCAGAATCGGGGCTGCTTCCTGCTCTTCTTCTTGCTCACTCAAAATCGGGGCAGTTTCCTGCTCTTTTTCCTGCTCACTCAAAATCGGGGCAGTTTCCTGCTCTTCTTCCCGCTCCCTCAGAATCGGGGCTGCTTCCTGCTCTTCTTCTTCCCGCTCCCTCAGAATCGGGGCTGCTTCCTGCTCTTCTTCTTCCCGCTCCCTCAGAATCGGGGCTGTTTTCTGCTCTTCTTCCTTCCGCTCCCTCAGAATCGGAGCTGCTTCCTGCTCTTCTTCCTGCTCCCTCAGAATCGGGGCTGCTTCCTGCTCTTCTTCCCGCTCCCTCAGAATCGGAGCTGCTTTCTGCTCTTCTTCCTCCTGCCTGAGTAAAGGCGGGATTTCTTCCTCGTTTTTCTCAGTTTCTTGTGCTGCTTCTTCTGATACAGTCAAAGGTATTTCAGGCTCATGGCGTATCATTAATTCTGGTTCATTTTCGTCCTCTGAATGATGTCCGGCAAGATTGATCATTTCTTCTCTGGCAAATTCAGGCGCCACGTACAAAGGGATCTCCGGCTCTTTTGGCTCGGATTCCTCAAGCAGCCCTTCAATTGCCAAATCAGCTTGAATGGTTAAGATCCTTGAATCCGTCAGCTGATAATCAAAGGCATCAATAAATACGAAAACATCATTGAGGTGGCTCACTTTATTTTTCGGAATCGTGATGTCCACCGGGAAACAATGAATGAGCTCGGCCGTGCCATCCTCCCTCGCCCTCACTTCCTCTACATGCCTCAGCTCACTATTAAGCTCTTCAAAATGACTGCTGTGATCTATGTTGTACTCGCCAGTAAGTTCTAATGATCCTTTAATTGAGACATAATCATTTACTTCCTGCACCCTGATGTCAGGGTCTAATGAAATCGAAAGTAATTCAGAAACTTCCTGTCCTTTTTGGAAACAGATTGATTCTTCAACAGAAAATTGCAATCGGTGATTATGCGGCAAGTTCATATCCTCCTTTCATCTAATCCATACAATTAGATGTCACTAAAGGTGTATGCCGCAATCCGGGAAAATATGATAATGGAAGCATTGAAAAAAGCCGATACAAGTCTTGCTTGCATCGGCTTTTCGGTATCAGCGGCTGATCGCCTGGAACACTTTCTCAGCGGCTTGAATGGTATTTTCAATATCCTCCATTGTATGCGCAGTGGAGAGAAACAATCCTTCAAATTGAGACGGCGGCAGAAATACGCCTGCGTCGGCCATCCCTTTATAATACTTGGCGAACAGCTTTAAATCAGAAGATTTGGCTGATTCATAGTTAATGACAGGCTCATTGGTGAAAAAGAAGCCGATCATTGACCCCGCCCGGTTAAACGTATGCGGAATGCCATGTGCTGCAGCTGCTTTTGAAATGCCTTCTTCAAGCATATCGCCTTTTTTCACAAATTCTTGGTAAGATTCAGGTGTGAGCTGCTGTAATGTCTCAAGTCCCGCTGTCATGGCAAGCGGATTTCCTGACAATGTTCCCGCCTGGTAGATCGGACCGCTCGGCGCGATTCGTTCCATGATTTCGGCTTTGCCGCCATACGCACCGACAGGAAGACCGCCGCCGATGACTTTGCCGAGACACGTTAAATCAGGCGTCACGCCGAAATATCCTTGCGCACAGTTATAGTCCACGCGAAAACCGGTCATGACCTCATCAAAAATGAGCAGCGCGCCATACTGTTCCGTAATGTCGCGAAGTCCTTGTAAAAAGCCTTCCTGCGGCGGAACAACGCCCATATTGCCTGCTACCGGTTCAACAATGACCCCGGCAATATCTTCACCGTACTCCCGGAATGCGAGTGCAACGCTTTCCAAGTCGTTGTACGGAACGGTAATCGTATTCATCGCAATCCCTTCAGGTACGCCCGGGCTGTCCGGCAGGCCGAGTGTCGCCACTCCGGATCCCGCTTTGATCAGCAGCGAATCACCATGGCCGTGGTAACAGCCTTCAAATTTCAAAATTTTGTTGCGGCCGGTATATCCTCTTGCCAGACGCAGGGCGCTCATTGTCGCCTCTGTGCCGGAGCTGACCATCCGCACGATTTCAACAGACGGCACACGGTCAATGACCAATTTGGCCAGTTCGTTTTCCACTTCAGTGGATGCCCCGAAACTTGTCCCGTTCTCGGCTACTTTTTTCAGGCTTTCAACGACCCGGTCGTTCGTGTGGCCCAAAATGAGCGGCCCCCAGCTCAGGACGTAGTCGATATATTCATTGCCGTCAATATCAAAAATTTTCGATCCTTTTCCGCGCTGCATAAAGATCGGGTCCATATCAACTGATTTAAACGCGCGCACCGGGCTGTTCACTCCGCCCGGCATCAGTTTCTGCGCTTCTTTAAAAGCGGCTTTTGATTTTTCATAGCTTCTCATCTGCCTCAGCTCCCGTCAAATGAAATCGTTACTCAGCAAGCCATTTTGCTGCGTCTTTTGCATGATACGTCATAATCAGATCGGCTCCTGCACGTTTCATGCCCGTTAAAATTTCCAGCACCATTTCTTTTTCTTTAATCCAGCCGTTTTGGGCTGCCGCTTTCACCATGGAATACTCCCCGCTCACATTATATGCGACCAGCGGCAGGTGATGGCGGTTTTTCACATCACGCATAATATCTAAGTATGACATAGACGGTTTGACGATTAAAAAGTCAGCGCCTTCTGCCGCGTCTGATTCAGCCTCACGTAGCGCTTCCAGGCGGTTGGCCGGATCCATCTGATATGTTTTTCGGTCACCGAACTGCGGCGTGCTGTCAGCCGCGTCGCGGAACGGACCGTAAAATTCACTTGAATATTTCACGGCATAAGACATGATCGGAATATTCGTGAAGCCTTCTTTGTCGAGCGCTTCCCTGATCACTGTGACAAAACCGTCCATCATATTTGAAGGAGCGATGATGTCAGCGCCGGCTTTAGCCTGGCTGACGGCTGTCTGCGCCAGCAGTTCAAGCGACTCGTCATTCAGGATTACTCCGTCTTTCACGACGCCGCAATGGCCGTGATCCGTGTATTCACAGAGACATGTATCAGCGATGACGATCATTTCAGGATAATGCTTTTTAATCTCAGCAATCCCTTTCTGCACAATGCCGTGGTCGTGAAAAGCCTGGGTTCCGCAGGCGTCTTTTTCTTCCGGCACGCCGAAAACGATGACCGACTTAATGCCGAGCGATATCAGCTCAGCCATTTCATCCTTTAACAAATCAAGTGATACATGATAAACCCCCGGCATGGAAGGAACTTCTTTTTTTCCTTCGAGTCCTTCAACGACAAATAACGGGTAAATAAAATCTGAAGGGTGAAGACGTGTTTCTTTTACTAAATCTCTCATCGCAGCGTTCGCGCGCAAACGGCGGTGTCTGTTAAATGTTTGATTCATCATTATCTATCCTTTCCCGACATGCTGCACATGACGTCCAGCATGCCTTCAATCGTATAGGTGTCAGGCACATGGGATGAGATCCCGTATTCCAAGAGCGCTTTCTCTGTCAAAGGGCCGATGCTGATATAGCTCGCACCGCTGTTTTCCCACGCTTTTTCTCCGTCTCCGACCGCGTGCATAAACGTATGCACCGCCGATGAGCTGGTAAACGTAATAAAATCAAAATGAGAGCGGGATGCAGCCCGTCTCAGCTCGTCCATGCCTTTTTCATCCTGAATGGTATTGTATAACACCCATTCCCTTATTTGATAGCCAAGCGGCTCAAGCTCCGCTTTTATGACATCGCGTGATAAATTGCCCTTTATCACTGAAATGGGTTCGGCAGCTGATGCGTGCCGTTTTAAAGTATCAGCCAGACATTCCGCCACATACTCGTCAGGCATCGCATCCGTCCGGGCTCCCCGCTCTTTCAGGGCGCGCGCTGTCTTTTCACCGACGGCTGCGATTTTTTTCCGTCCCGAAAGCGCAAGGCCATGCTGATCAAGGTAGGAAAAAAAGAACCGGACGCCGTTTACGCTTGTAAACACAAGCCAGCCCGGTTCAGAAAGGTCTTCCCGCAGACTGTCCGCACATTCATCCGGGAGCGCTTCCTGAAAAGCGATCAGAGAGGCGGAAACAGCCGTTCCGCCGAGCGCCTCCACTTTTTTTCGGAACGGTGCTGCCTGTCTTTTGTTCCGGGTGACGAGCACGGTCTTTCCTTGTAAAGGAAGGTCATTCGCCATCCTGTTCGAGCTCCTGTTTCACGCTGTCGATTAGTGCTTTGGCTCCTTTTTCAGACATCATCGCCGCACAGCGTTTCCCGATTTCTACCGGATCATGTCCCGCCGCTGTTTCTTTATAAATCGTCTTTCCGTCCGGAGACGCGACAAGACCGACCAATTCAACCTCATCCCGGTCATTGACGGACGCATACCCGGCTATCGGCACTTGGCAGCCGCCTTCCATCGCGTGTAAGAAAGCCCGTTCGGCTGCCACCGTGCGCTGCGTATACTCATCGGTAAATTGCGCAAACAGCTTCAAAAGCTCTTCATCCGACTCTCTGCATTCAATGGCAAGAGCGCCTTGGCCGACCGCGGGCAGACAGCGGTCCGGTTCGAGGAATTCAGATACGACATCATCTTTCCAGCCCATTCTCGAAAGCCCCGCAGCCGCTAAAATAATAGCATCGTAATCTTCCGTTTCAAGCTTTTGAAGTCTCGTATCGATATTGCCTCTGATCCACTTAATTGTAAGATCAGGGCGTTCAGCAAGAATCTGGGCGCTTCTTCTTAAACTGCTGGTGCCGATGATGCCCCCTTCTTTTATGCCGTCCAGCTTTTGATGCCCTTTTGAAATGAGCGCATCACGCGGATCCTCACGTTTCGGTATGCAGCCTATGACAAGACCCTCAGGCAAAACGGCGGGCATGTCTTTCATGCTGTGAACCGCCATATCAATCTCCTGATGCAGCAGCGCCTGTTCAATCTCTTTGACAAACAAACCTTTGCCGCCCACTTTTGACAGTGTAACATCGAGGATGCGGTCGCCTTTTGTGACAATCTCCCGGATTTCAAAGTCATAGGAAGGATTCAATTCCTTCAGTTTGTTAATCACCCATTTTGTCTGGGTCATAGCCAGTTTGCTCCGTCTGGAACCTACCTTAATCGTTCTCATTTTCTTTCCTCCCGAATCTGTTTGGGCGCGTGCGTTAACTGAACCAATGGAATTGTGACAGGCTTCCGAGCAGGAAGTAATTAATCATCAGCACGAGAAAACATGCTGAATTCCATAACGCCGCCACTTTTCCCTGCAGTTCCTTAATCATTCTAATATATAAATAGTAGCTGTATAAAAGCAGCACAATAAACGAGCCGAGCACTTTTGAATCAAACCAGTACAGCGTTTCCAGCGACACATACGCCCAGATCACGCCTAATATCAGGCTCAACAGCAGCATCGGAACCCCGATGACATTTAAAACGTAAGCCATATAATCAAGTTTTGACAAATCTTCAATTCTCAACAGCCATTTTCCCCATTTTTTCTTCTTTAATAAAGAATATTGAAACTGATAAAGAAGCGAAAAGACAAAAGAAAGGGAAAAAGCGCCGTAAGACAGAATCGCCATTGTAATATGAATGACCAAAAGCTCTGAGACCAGCTGGCCGGAAAAGGCGGCCGAATGCTGATCCGTCGGTGAAAACGTATGGATCGCAATCATCGAGAAACCGATGACATTCGTGAAAAACACGATAAAATCAACGCGCAGAATCTGCGTGACCACAAGTGAGAGCGTGACAAGCACCCACGCATAAAAGTAAAGGGCCTCTGTAATATTCAAGACCGGAAATCTGCCCGTCTGCCACATGAAATAAGAAAGATAGACGGTTTGCAGAGTCCAGACAATAGAAAGCAACCAGAAGGCTATTTTTCCAGCCTTCCGGTTGTGTTGAAGAAAATCTATAAAGTAAAAAAGGACGCTTACTGCATAAATAACAATTGTCGCTTCATTAAGTCTTGCCATTGCTGTATCAATCATACAGCCCTCACTCACTTACAAGCGGACGTAAGCCCGTTTTTGCTTCTGCCTTTTGAAACGAATGAACCGTCTGGCGGTTATCCAGGCTTTTGTCCAGCTGGCGGCCGGCCTCTTCCTCAATATCGAAAATCTGCATAAACAGCTTCAGCTTTTCATCTGAATCCGCTTCAGCCGCAAGCTCTTTCGCTTTCAGAATCGGGTCGCGCAGCATTTGGTTAATGATGCTTTTCGTATGTTTGCTGAGAAGTTTTTTCTCTCTTACCGTCAGATGAGGCAGCTTGCGCTCAATGCTCTGCATCGTATCGGACTGGATGGACAGCGCCTTTTCACGCAGCGCCGAAATGACCGGCACGACCCCGAGCGTATTAAGCCACTGCTTAAACTCAACAATTGCCGCTTCAATAAACAGCTCGACTTTTTCAGCGGTTTCGCGGCGTTCTTGTAAGTTGGCTTCAACGATTCCTTCAAGGTCATCAATATCGTACAGAAAAACACCTTCAAGATCATTCAGCGCCGGATCGAGGTCTCTCGGCACAGCGATATCCACCATAAATAACGGACGGCCTTTCCGCTGTCTGCCCGCTCTCTCCATCATCTCTTTAGACACGACGAAATCACTTGCGCCTGTCGAACTGATTAAAATATCAGCTTCAGCAAGTGCATGTTCAAGCTGGTTTAAGCTGCGCGCTTCTCCGGAGAAACGGTCAGCAAGCGCTTTTGCCTTCAAAAACGTTCTGTTGATGACCGTTACTTTGCCGATACCCTGACCGTGCAGGTTTTCTGCGGCGAGCTCGCCCATTTTTCCCGCACCGAGAATCAAAATGTGCTTATTTGACAATGAGCCGAAGATTTTTTTCGCGAGTTCAACGGCGGCGTAACTGACGGAAACGGCATTGGCGCCGATATCGGTTTCGGCATGCGTGCGTTTGCCGACGGTCACCGCCTGTTTAAACAGCTCATTGAAAATGGTGCCGATCGTCTTTTCTGCCTGCGCCGTTTTAAAGCTCGAGCGGACCTGGCCGAGTATTTGCGTCTCTCCTATGACCATGGAATCCAAACCGCACGCCACACGGAATAAATGCTCGATCGCCGCGTCGCTCTCATAAAATTTCAGAAACGGAGACAGCTCTTCTTTCGGCAGCGAGAACCATTCGGATAAAAATGTCTTTATATAATAACGGCCGGTATGAAGCTGGTCGACCACCGCATATATTTCGGTGCGGTTGCAGGTTGACACGATAATGTTTTCAAGAACGCTTTTTTCTTCTTTTAAACGGAGCATCGCTTCTGCAAGCTCATCCGGCTGAAAACTTATTTTTTCGCGTATTTCAATAGGGGCGGATTTATAATCTACTCCCACAACAAGAATATGCATCGCTTTCATGCACCCCCGTACATCGCAATTTATTTATAATCATTCTAACATAGAATTTATTATTTATAATAATTATAACATAGTTTCTTCGGGAAAATGTGAACAGATTTCAAAAATGTTATGCTATAGTATAAAAAGCTCGTTTCCACTGTAATCATCATACTAAAAATCCTTTACTGCGGGTAGGTGACAGGATGAAAAAAACATCAATTTTATTACCGGGACTTCTGCTTGCCGCTTCATTATTCGCATGGCTTCAGAGCGGACAGGTTCACCTGTTTGCGAATCAGGGGGAATGGCCGGTGCTCCTTATGCTCTTGGGGGCCGTGCTCTTGTATCAGGGCAAAAAGGAAGCGGCCGGGCCTCACGTCCTGATCGGCATGCTTCTTTTCGGCATAGGTTTACACTTTTTCGCCAAACCTGAGCTCTCATGGTGGCCGGGAGATTTTGAAATGATTCTCTTCGTCTTCGGATTCTCCTTATTTGCGGCAGCCAGAAAAGAATATGTATACGAAGCGGCTGCCATGATTGGTTTTTCCCTCTTTTTATACTTCTTTAAACAAATTACGGCGTGGCTGGAGTCCGTCCATATTCCGACGGAACACTTCAAAACATACTGGCCGTATGTTTTCATCGGAATCAGCCTTTTATTATTATTTATCAAGCGGAACAAAACTATACGATAAAACCCAAAACGCACTGCGTTTTGGGTTTTTCATTACCGGCTGATCATTTTTTTAATGGCTCCCCATGCTTCATCTTTGCCTTTTTTCGTTTCAGAGGAAAATAAAATCAGCTCATCTTCAGGATCCATATCAAGCGTCTGTTTGACAACCTTTAAGTGCTTGTCCCATTTTCCTTTTGGAATCTTATCCGCTTTTGTCGCGATAACGATGACGGGAATGCCGTAATACTTCAGGAATTCATACATGTTCACGTCTTCAGCAGACGGCGCGTGCCTGAGGTCGACAATCTGCACGCAGGCTTTCAGCTCTTCGCGGGTCGTCATATAGGTTTCAATCATTCTCCCCCATGCTTCCCGCTCGCTTTTGGAAACTTTCGCAAATCCGTACCCGGGAACGTCGACAAAATGCAATTCATCATTGATGATGTAAAAGTTTAAAGTCTGTGTTTTCCCCGGTTTTGATGACGTTCTGGCCAAGTTTTTCCGATTGATTAATGAATTGATAAAAGATGACTTTCCTACATTTGATCTTCCCGCCAGCGCGATTTCCGGAAGCCCCCCATCAGGGTACTGTTCGGGTTTGACCGCGCTGATCACGATTTCTGACTTTGTGACTTTCATTTCTTCTCTCCTACTAAGGCATGTTCCAAAACGTCATCCAGGTGAGAAACGAATATAAACTTCAGTCCTTCTCTGACGCTTTCTGGAATATCCTCTATATCTTTTTCGTTATCTTTAGGCGCAATAATCGTGGTCAGGCCCGCTCTGTGCGCGCCGAGCGCCTTTTCTTTCAGTCCGCCGATCGGAAGCACGCGGCCCCGCAGCGTGATTTCTCCCGTCATACCGACTTCGCGTTTTACCGCACGGTCCGTTAATGCTGAAACGAGCGCCGTGGCCATCGTAATTCCGGCAGAAGGGCCGTCTTTCGGCACCGCTCCTTCAGGGACATGGATATGAATGTCATACTTCTCATGGAATTTCGGGTCGATTCCGAACTGTTCCGCTTTCGAACGGACATAACTGAAAGCGGCCTGCGCTGATTCCCGCATGACATCTCCAAGCTTCCCGGTCAGAATCAGCTTTCCTTTTCCCGGTGACAATGACACTTCGATTGACAGCGTATCTCCGCCGACCGTCGTATACGCGAGCCCCGTGACAACCCCGATTTGATCTTCGGTTTCCGCCTGTCCGTATCTGAATATCCGTTTTCCGAGATAGTCGGCCAGATTTTTCTCTGTAACCGTAATGCGTTTTCTCTCCTCAGACACAATGGCTTTCGCAGCCTTTCGGCAAATGGCGGCAATCTGGCGTTCAAGCGTTCTCACGCCGGCTTCCCTCGTATAGTAGCGGATGATGTCCGTAATCGCCTGATCCCGAATCTGCAGGCTGCTCTTTGTGAGGCCGTGCTCTTTGATTTGTTTCGGAAGCAGGTGGTCTTTCACGATCTCCAGCTTTTCGTTTTCAGTGTAGCCTGACAGGCTGATAATCTCCATTCTGTCTCTGAGAGGGCCCGGGATGGAAGCAAGGTTATTCGCAGTCGCGATAAACAGCACTTTCGATAAATCGAACGTCTCTTCAATATAGTGGTCGCTGAATGTGCTGTTTTGTTCCGGATCCAGCACCTCAAGCATCGCCGAAGACGGATCGCCTCTGAAATCAGACGACATTTTGTCGATCTCGTCGAGGAGAAAGACCGGATTTTGTTTGCCGGCTTTTTTCATTCCCTGGATAATCCGGCCCGGCATCGCCCCGACGTATGTGCGCCGGTGCCCGCGGATTTCAGACTCATCGCGCACTCCGCCCAGTGAAATTCTCACAAAACGGCGTCCCATGCTCGTACTGATTGATTTTGCAAGAGATGTTTTACCGACTCCCGGAGGTCCGGCGAGACAAAGAATCGGCCCTTTCAGCGTTTTCGTCAGCTGTTTCACGGCCAAATACTCCAAAATCCGCTCTTTCACTTTCTCTAAGCCGTGATGCTCTTTATCTAAGATTTCCCCGGCTTTTTTAATATCAAGTTTATCTTCTGTTTCATCCGACCACGGAAGGGCGATGAGCCAGTCGATATAGTTGCGGATAACAGAGCTTTCCGCTGAGCTTGACGGCACTTTTTCGTAACGGCTTAATTCCTTAAGCGCCGTTTCTTTGACACGCTCAGGCATGCCTGCTTCTTCTATCTTTTCCGTGAGCGACTGAACTTCGCCGGTTTTTCCTTCTTTGTCGCCAAGCTCCTTCTGAATGGCTTTCATCTGTTCACGCAAATAGTATTCCTTTTGAGTGCGTTCCATCGAACGTTTGACGCGCTGACCGATTTTTTTCTCAATCTCCAGCACTTCTTTTTCATTATGAATGGAACGAATGACCTTATTCAGACGTTCTTTAATATCCGCCGTTTCTAAAATGTCCTGCTTGTCCTTTAATTTCAGCGGGAGATGAGAAGCGACGATATCCGCCATTCTGCCGGGCTCTTCAATATCAGTCACAGCCGCATACGTTTCTGCGGAGATTTTTTTAGAAATTTTTATGTACTGGTCAAAATGGTCCAGCAGCGTCCGCATAAGCGCTTCGTCTTCCACGTCTTTTGAATCATCCTCATGCATCAGCTGTATATCGACCGAAGTATAATCTTCGAGTTCGGTGTATTCAAGGATCTGCGCCCGCTGAATGCCTTCTACAAGCACTCTGATCGTACCGTTGGGCAGCTTCAGCATCTGTTTAATTTTTGTATAAGTGCCGACGGCGAAAATATCCTCTTCACCCGGTTCGTCTATCGAAATATCCTGCTGAGTGGCTAAAAAAATCATATGATCATGCATCATTGCCTGTTCAAGAGCCTGAACCGACTTGTCACGGCCTACATCTAAATGTAAAACCATTGTCGGGTATACCAATAAGCCTCTTAAAGGGAGGAGCGGGATGCTGCGTTTTGTATCTTCTGCCATGTGACTGACACCTCCGTGACTTTAGTATGAACCATTATAATACAACTTTTTCATCGTTGTACAATTCCGGGATCGGGCTTTAATCGGCTTATCCGCCTGCCCTGTATATAAAACAGTCTCTTCGTAGTATACCCTTTCTTTCTGTTCTGAAAAAGGAAAAGATGTCCTCCATAAAAAAACCCCATTATAAAAATGGGGTTTATACAGATTCTTTATTCATTTGGATATCAAACGGTTTTTGTTCTGAAGGAGGGTCAACCAATATGACGTCAAGCACTTCCTGGAACGTTTTTACCGCTTTAATGGTGATTCCGTCTATTCGTTTCAGAATGGACTGCTGATTTTCATATGGGATAATGACCGTTTTTGCTCCGGCCTGTTTTGCGGCTTTAATTTTCGGAATGACGCCGCCGATCGGTTTGACAAGCCCCGTCAGGCTGATTTCTCCCGTCATCGCCACCGTATGGTCGATCGGGATGCGGTGAATCGCGGAAAAAATCCCCGCGGCCATCGCGATACCTGCTGAAGGTCCGTCAATCGGGCCTCCGCCCGGAAAATTGACGTGAATGTCATAGTCTGAAGGTTTGATGCCCATTGTGCGGAGAACCGTCAGAACATTTTCCACAGATCCCTTCGCCATGCTTTTGCGGCGGATCGACTTCGATTGGCTGCCGATGCTTTCTTCCTCTGCAATTCCCGTGATATTCAGGCTTCCTTTGTCCTGCGCCGGTGTGACATTCACTTCGATTTCCAGCAATGCGCCGCTGTTCGGCCCGTAGACGGCGAGTCCGTTCACGATGCCGACTTGCGGTTCATCGGCGATTTTCTGCTCATTTTTAGGTGTGAGCTGACTGGAATGAACAACCCATTCTATATCTTCTGTCGTGATTTCTTTTCTGTCCTCAGTCACCGCCATGCCGGCGGCGATCTGGATCATATTGACGGCTTCACGTCCGTTTCTCGTATATGCGGTCAGCACGCTGAGAGCTTCGTCAGAAATCTCTTTCTGAATTTTGTCGGCTGCTTTTTTCGCAACGATTTTAAGTTCATCCTTTTCCAGCTCGCGGAAAAATACTTCAAGACAGCGCGAACGGATGGCCGGAGGAATTTCAGTCGGCATTCTCGTTGTCGCTCCGATCAAACGGAAATCCGCCGGAAGCCCATTTTGAAAAATATCATGAATGTGATTCGGTATTTGCGTATTTTCTTCACTGTAATACGCACTGTCTAAAAATACTTTTCGGTCTTCAAGCACCTTCAGCATTTTATTCATCTGAATCGGGTGAAGCTCGCCGATTTCATCAATAAACAATACCCCGCCGTGAGCATGGGTCACAGCCCCCTGTTTCGGCTGCGGAATGCCTGCCTGGCCCATCGCACCCGCTCCCTGATAAATCGGATCATGCACTGAACCGATAAGCGGATCGGCAATCCCCCGTTCATCAAACCGCGCGGTCGTCGCATCAAGTTCAACAAAAACAGCCTGCTTTTGAAACGGTGACTGTTTATGTTTTTTCGCTTCTTCCAATACCAGCCGCGCCGCAGCCGTTTTACCGACTCCCGGAGGACCGTAAATAATGACGTGCTGCGGGTTCGGTCCGCAAAGCGCTGCTTTTAACGCTTTAATTCCGTCTTCCTGGCCGACAATGTCCTGAAAGCTTTTCGGCCGCACCTTTTCTGATAAAGGTTCTGATAAACTGATGGCGCGCATTTTGCGCAGCTGTTCCATTTCCTTTTTTGATTCTTTATCTATCGTCACTTTTTGTGTTCGCTGGTTTTTGAGCAGATTCCAAAAATATAGTCCGATGACTATCCCGAAAAACAGCTGTACAAATAATGCGATCCCTGTCCAACTCATGCTGGTCCCTCCTGAAAAAACGATTTATGTATCCAATTCATTCCTCTGTCCGCTAGTATCTCCCAGCAAAGCCCGGAATAAACATTTTCAGAAGGGTCAGGACAAGAAAAAAAACCTCCTGATCAATTCGGGTCAGGAGGTTTTGTCATGTTATGCTGATGTTTTATCTTGGCCGACAACAGTGCCGTCTTTTAATACAAGACGCGGCGCTTCACCGTCTGCGACTGTCGCTCCGGTAATGACACATTTTTCAATATCATCACGGGACGGCAGATCAAACATGACGTCAAGCATGATGCCTTCAATGATAGAACGCAGGCCGCGTGCGCCTGTTTTACGCTCGATCGCTTTTTTCGCAATTTCAGATAATGCCTCGCCTTCAAATTCAAGCTCGACATCATCAAGTTCTAACATTTTCTTGTATTGTTTGACGAGTGCGTTTTTCGGTTTAGTCAGAATTTCAACCAGTGCCGTTTCGTCAAGCTGCTCAAGGCTTGCAATGACAGGAAGACGGCCGATGAATTCAGGAATCAGACCGAAACGGAGCAAGTCTTCCGGGAGAACTTTAGAAAGCAGTTCTTCTTTTTCCAGGTCTGCCGCTTTATTATCTGAGCCGAAGCCGATGACTTTTTGTCCGAGACGGCGTTTGATGATTTGTTCAATGCCGTCAAATGCACCGCCGCAAATGAACAGAATGTTCGTCGTATCGATCTGGATGAATTCCTGATGAGGATGTTTGCGTCCTCCTTGAGGCGGCACGCTTGCAACCGTTCCTTCAAGAATTTTCAGCAGCGCCTGCTGAACGCCTTCGCCTGATACGTCGCGTGTAATGGACGGGTTTTCAGATTTCCGCGCTACTTTATCGATTTCATCGATATAAATAATGCCTTTTTCTGCTTTTTCCACATCATAGTCTGCTGCCTGAATCAGCTTGAGGAGGATGTTTTCTACGTCCTCACCGACATATCCGGCTTCAGTCAGAGATGTAGCGTCCGCGATCGCAAACGGAACGTTCAGAATACGCGCAAGCGTCTGGGCAAGAAGTGTTTTCCCGCTTCCAGTCGGTCCGATTAAAGAAATATTACTTTTAGAAAGCTCAACATCATCCACTTTACTGTTGGAATTGATGCGTTTGTAATGGTTGTATACCGCAACCGCAAGTGATTTCTTCGCCTGATCCTGTCCGATGACATATTCATTCAGAATCTCACGGATTTCCTGCGGCTTCGGAACGTCTTTAAATTCGACTTCTTCTTCTGTACCAAGCTCTTCCTCTACGATTTCTGTACAGAGCT
Organism: Bacillus sp. JK62; assembly: GCF_053663455.1. NCBI lineage: Bacteria > Bacillati > Bacillota > Bacilli > Caryophanales > Bacillaceae > Bacillus > Bacillus sp. JK62. The sequence continues at coordinate 258,877 of NZ_JBSJQA010000002.1, read as the reverse complement.
CAATACATTCGTCGCATATATATACACCCGGTCCTGCAACCAGCTTACGAACCTGATCTTGCGTTTTTCCGCAGAACGAGCATTTCAATTGTCCTTTTTCCTCGTTGAATTTAAACATTCTTTCACCCCTTAATCTTGTCTCACTTTTTCTTTTACCTGAAGGGCAAAAGAAAACGGTTCTTGCTACGATCGAGTATGTATTGCATTTTACCATACTTTCCAGTAAGACGGTAACAATGTGTTTCGCACTTGCACATTCTATATGTATGACGAAAAACAGCCCGGCAATGACTATCTTGCCCCAAGAAAAAGAGTTATATCATAATTGTACAAAACAAGGCACGAATTAATCGCGCCCTGTTTTATTATGTCTATTATTATGAACCATATTAACGGTTTTCTACAAGAAAATCAATTGCTTTTCGAACTTTTAAATCTTCTTTCATCGCGTCAGTTGAACCGATTGCCTGCTTGATGTTTTCAACCGGCATGTTGTAAGCTTCAGCCATTTTAGTCAGCTCAGCTTCAACTTCTTCGTCCGTTACTTCAAGGTTTTCAGCTTGAGCAATCGCTTCAAGAGTCAGGTTTGATTTTACGCGTTTTGCGGCATCTTCTTTCATTTGCTCTTTTAACGCGTTTTCGTCTTGGCCTGAGAATTGAGTGTAAAGCTCAAGGTTCATGCCTTGCATTTGCAGACGCTGTTCGAATTCTTTCAGCATGCGGTCAAGCTCAGTGTCGATCATCGCTTGAGGAACATCAGCTTCAGCGTTTTCAGATGCTTTCAGAACAAGCTCTTCACGCAATTTAGCGTCAGCTTCGTTTTCTTTTGCTTCTTCAAGGCGTTTTTTTGTTTTCTCAGTTAATTCAGCAAGCGTTTCAACTTCTTCGTCAATGTCTTTTGCGAATTCGTCATTAAGCTCAGGAAGCTCTTTCGCTTTGATTTCATGAATTTTCACTTTGAAAACAGCTGGTTTTCCGGCAAGCTCTTCAGCGTGATACTCTTCAGGGAATGTTACTTCAACATCCTTTTCAGCGCCTGCTTCAAGGCCTGTTAACTGCTCTTCGAAGCCCGGGATGAATGAACCTGATCCTACTTCAAGTGAGTAGTTCTCAGCTTTTCCGCCTTCAAACGCTTCGCCGTCAACGAAACCTTCGAAGTCAAGAACGACTGTATCGCCGTTTTCAACAGCGCCTTCTTCTTTCACGACAAGCTCAGCCTGACGCTCTTGAAGCGCTTTAAGTTCGTTTTGTACATCTTCGTCAGTAACGGCAGTGTCATCTTTTTCGATTCCTAAGCCTTTGTAATCGCCAAGTTTCACTTCCGGTTTTACAGTCACTTTTGCAGTGAAAATTAAGCTTTCGCCTTTTTCGATTTTTTCAACATCGATTTCAGGGCGGTCTACAGGCTCAATGCCGGCTTCTTCAACCGCTTTAGGGTATTCTACAGGAAGTAAAATATCTAAAGCATCCTGGTAAAGAGCTTCAACGCCGAAACGCTGTTCGAATAAACCGCGGGGAACTTTCCCTTTGCGGAATCCAGGAATAGAAACCTGTTTTACTACTTTTTTAAATGCATCATCAAGAGCTGTTTTGAACGTATCCGCATCAACTTCAACCGTTAATACGCCTTCGTTGCCTTCTTGTTTTTCCCATTTTACAGACATGTGTTTCCCTCCAAAAATCTATTCAGGTTGTGTCGGTCTTCCATTCTAAAGCAATCCGCGGCTTTGTCAAAGAAAAAACCGCTTTGAATCAGAATCATTATGTAATGAACTGGCAGCCTGTCCAACCGTAATTCTCATTTCAGTTAAACCGCTATACATAAATACAACCACTATATTATAACATAACGCCTACTGCTTTCAACTATATGGTGTGATTTACAAATAAGAAATTTCTTCAATATCCTTAATCATCGTGCAGGCTTCTTCGAGTTCGCGGCTGTCAAACACGTACATCATATGAAGTTCCTCCGGCTCAATGTCAATGCCGTGCATCTCGTAACCGACCTTATGAAGCGCAGCCGCCCATAAATCCGCGTTCAAAAACTTCGGCATAAAAGGGTGCAGGACGTACAGATGCCTTCTCCACAGCTCCTCGACGGCAGCGTATAATGTAGGGTTTTCATTGCCGAGCGTTTCATCAAGCACCCGAAGAACGCGATGCAAAATCGGAGCTGCATCAGGCTGAACCGTTTCACTCGGAACCGCGGTCATTGAATCGCCGAATTTTGTAATATGAACCGGCTTGCTGTAGTCATGCTCCGCCATCAGCGTCAAAATCATCGTCTTGATAAGCGGATGCGCGCCCGGATCTTGAAGAATTGTTTTTAAGAGACCCGTGTATTTTGCAATATTGCGGTCTTTAAGAGAATGAATCAGATTCATTTGTTCAGCGGGGCTGTTCAGCACTTTTTCCGCATCAAGAATGTCCTCGTATTCCTCCTCCCACGCCTCATCCTGCTGATCGGGATCGGTCATTTTGCGGCTGAATTCGAGCAGCCGGTAGAATTGCTCCGCACTTTCTGCGGGCAGCTGGTTTTCTTCCAGCACAGCTTCAATTGTGCTTTTGACTTCTTCATATTGTTTCAGCTGAATTAAAATGGTCATGTACACCTGCAGCACGGTGAAATAATGGCCGTACCCTTCATTCAGCATTTTCTCGCAAACTTGTTTTGCTTCTTCCAATTCCCCGAGTTCCAGAAAACAAATCGCCATGCCTAAATGTACGTCGGACTCGGTATCGCCGTGGCTTACCGCCTCTGAAAACAGTTCGAGGGCCTCCTCATACTGTTTATCCTTCATGGCGGCCATCCCTTTATCAACCAAGCGTTCTTTCAGACGGGGGAAAGGAATGATATCAGCTTTTTTCTTGTCATGCGTCATACTTTATTTCCTTTCAGGCGCTATTTTGTTCAAGTGTATCAACACGCGTCATGAAACACAAGAAAGGATGATGCACACGGTAAAAAAAGCTGCCGGACAGATGCCGGGCAGCTTTTTTCAGGCTTGAAGCCATGAACTCCTTTTCGATTCAAACTGCTGAATGTCGTCCTCCAGCAGAAGTGTTAATGAAATTTCATCATAACCGTTAATCAGCATTTCCTTCCAGTGAGGATCGACTTCAAATGAAATCTCTTTTCCTTCACTGTCATGAATGAGCTGGTTTTCCAAATCAACCGTCATGTTAAGAGACTGATTTTCATATTGGCCGGCGAGTTTTTTCCACTGATCATACGGCATACGGATGGGAAGCATACCGTTTTTAAAACAGTTTTGATGAAAAATATCGGCAAATGACGGAGCAATGATGATTTTGAAGCCGTAATCATCCAACGCCCAAGGAGCGTGTTCACGGGATGATCCGCAGCCGAAATTCTCTCCGGCAATTAATATGGACGCGCCTTCATAGACTTTACGGTTTAATTCAAATTCAGGGTCAGGCTCACCGTTCTCAAGGTATCTCCAATCAAAAAACGCGAATCTGCCGTATCCGGTTCTTTCAATTCTTTTCAAAAACTGTTTCGGAATAATCTGGTCCGTATCGACGTTGATCCGGTTTAAGACGGCCGCTTTTCCCGTATGCGTTTTTAAAGGTTCCATCTTTTCGCGCACTCCTTACACAACTGTTTTTTCTTGATAAAACTTTCTTACATCGACGAAATGCCCGTGAATGGCCGCCATTGCCGCCATCGCCGGGCTGACAAGGTGTGTTCTCGCGCCTTTTCCCTGTCTGCCTTCGAAGTTGCGGTTGGAAGTGGAAGCGCATCGTTCCCCTTCAGGCACGACATCATTATTCATACTGAGGCACATGCTGCAGCCTGATTCTCTCCATTCAAAGCCGGCCTCGAGAAACACGCGGTGCAGCCCTTCTTCCTCGGCCTGCTGTTTCACGCTTTGAGAACCCGGCACCACAATGGCTCTGACGCTGTCGGCGACTTTTCGGCCTTTGATCATATCCGCAGCCTGGCGAAGATCGGTCATCCGCGAATTTGTACAGGAGCCGATAAACACATGCTCGACTTTAATATCTTCAATTTTTTGATTCGGCGCGATTCCCATGTATTCGTACGCGCGGATGGCTTCTTTTTTACCGTCTTCAGAATCAATCGTTTCCGGCGCCGGTATTTGGGCATCGACCGGAAGAACCATGCCGGGATTGACGCCCCATGTTACCATTGGAGAAATCTCGCTGCCGTCTAACACGATGGAATGATCGTATACGGCGCCCGGATCGGTTTTTAACGCTTTCCATTCTGCGGCGGCTTTTTCAAATTCCTCGCCTTTTGGCGCGTATTTACGGTTTTTACAGTATTCAATCGTCGTGTCATCTGGAGCGATCAGTCCCGCCCGTGCTCCCGCTTCTATTGACATATTGCAGACGGTCATGCGTTCGTCCATAGACATGTTTCTGAATACTTCCCCGGTGTATTCAATGACATATCCGGTACCGAATTTCACCCCGTATTTTCCGATGACCGACAAGATGACATCCTTCGCTGTCACTCCTTTTTGGAGCGTTCCGTCAACGCGGATTTCAAGCGTTTTCGGCCGCTGCTGCCATAATGTCTGTGTGGAAAGAACATGTTCCACCTCACTTGTGCCGATACCGAAGGCAAGCGCTCCGAACGCGCCGTGAGTCGATGTATGGCTGTCTCCGCAAACGATCGTTTTTCCCGGAAGTGTCAGACCAAGCTCAGGCCCGACTACATGAACGATCCCCTGGTCTGCGCTGTGAAGATCCGCAAGACGGACGCCGAACTCCTCGCAATTCCGTTCAAGCGCGGTTACTTGGCGCTTTGCGACTTCATCTTTAATGTCAAAACGGTTGACGGTCGGAATATTGTGGTCCATCGTCGCGAATGTGTTCTGCGGCCGTCTGACCTTTCTTCCCTTCTGCCTTAACCCTTCAAACGCCTGAGGAGACGTCACCTCATGAATGAGGTGCAGATCAATATAGAGAAGGTCGGGTTTTCCTTCACCGCTTTTTACAACATGCCGATCCCAAATCTTTTCGATGATTGTTCGAGGCATCATCTTTGTTTCCTCCCTCTACCTATGAACTAAGACCGCTTTCTTTAAAGCGTCATACTATAAATTTTGTATTCGAGCCGGCTAATGCGGCTTTTACTTTCCCAGTAATGTCATGCGTTCCGGCATATTGGCCGTCCCGGGCGATATCACGTGTACGGCTGCCGTCTGCAAGCACCTTTGCGACCGCTTTTTCCACCGCCTGCGCTTCGTTTTCAAGTCCGAAAGATGTTCTCAAAAGCATCGCCGCTGATAAAATCGCCGCAAACGGATTGGCCATCCCTTTACCGGCGATGTCAGGCGCAGATCCATGCACGGGTTCAAACAAGTGAAGACCTGAACTTGATAAACTGGCTGACGGCAGCATGCCGAGCGAGCCTGTCAGCATGGAGGCTTCATCGCTTAAAATATCGCCGAACATATTCTCAGTTACGATGACGTCAAACTGGCTCGGAGCGTAGATGAGCTGCATCGCGGCATTATCGACAAGCATATGTTCAAGCGTCACATCAGGAAATTCTTTTGCGATTTCATCTGCCGTTTCCCGCCACAGCCTGCTTGAAGAAAGCACATTCGCCTTATCAACGGACGTCACTTTTCCTTTTCTGCCGGCAGCCATCTTAAAGGCTTCTCTGACAACGCGTGCGATTTCTTCTTTCTTATAAAAAAGGGTATCGACCGCTTCCTTTTCTCCCGCTTCATTGACATACTGTCTGCTCGGTTCTCCGAAGTAGAGGCCGCCCGTCAGTTCCCTGACGATTACAAAGTCGACGCCGCTGATATATTCTTTTTTCAGCGGAGACGCCTCAGACAAGCTTTCAAATACGGTCACGGGACGCAGATTCGCAAACAGGCCGAGTTTTTTTCTGATGCCGAGCAGGCCTTTTTCCGGTCTGAGCTCCGGAGGATTTTGGTCCCATTTCGGTCCGCCGACTGCCCCGAGCAGGATGGCGTCGGATCTTTCACAAAGAGCCACCGTCTCCTCAGGAAGGGGGTTTTGATGGGCGTCAATGGCCGCTCCCCCGATCAGTCCGTTTTCAAATTCAAATTCATGTCCGAATTGTTCGGCAACGCTTTTCAATACATCTGCCGCTGATTCCGCCACTTCCGGTCCGATTCCGTCACCGGGAAGCAAAGCAATGCGTTTTTTCAAATCAAACGTTCTCCTTTCTATTACGAGCCGACCGCAGTCTGTCTCTTTAATCCGTCTAAATTGCAATCCAGCACCAACTGCCGGTTCACGGCGTTCAGATAAGCTTTAGCAGAAGCTTCCAGAACATCCTGCGCGATTCCCCGCCCTGATGTTTCTTTTCCGTTCACGGTCACTCTGACGTAAACTTGAGCCAGCGCGTCTTCGCCTTTCCGGTTGGATTGGATGCGGTAGTCTGTCAGTTCAATATTTTTATCGATGCAGCGCCCGAGCGTATTATAAACGGCTTCTACGCTGCCCGCCCCCGTTGCCGCCTCTTGCATCAGCTGTTCGTTTTCCTGATTTTTCAAAGAGACTGTTGCAGTCGGCACCTGAGACGTCCCGTAATGCACTTGCAGAGACAGAAATTCATAGCCGATTTTTTTGTCCGTCACTTTTTCTTCTAAAATAAGAGAAATCAAGTCATCATCGGTGATTTCTTTTTTCTTTTCGGTCAGTTCTTTAAACATCGTAAAAAATTTATTGATTTCCTCACTATCAAACTGGAATCCAAGCGCATTCAGGCGGTCTTTGAACGCATGGCGTCCGGAATGCTTTCCGAGTACGAGCGCATCAGCAGTCACGCCGACAAGTTCCGGTGAAATGATTTCATATGTTGATTTTTCTTTCAGGAAACCGTCTTGGTGAATGCCGGATTCATGTGCGAAAGCGTTATCTCCGACGATTGCTTTATTGCGGGGAACGGCCATGCCCGTCAGTTTGCTGACAAGATCACTCGTCCGCTTCAATTCATGAAGATTGAGAGATGAATCGGCTTGATGCGCGTCATTTCTGACATGAAGCGCAACGGCGATTTCCTCTAGCGCGGCATTCCCGGCTCTTTCTCCTATGCCGTTAATGGCGCATTCAATTTGATCAGCGCCGTTCTCAATTGCCGAAAGTGAGTTGGCAACCGCCATTCCGAGATCATCGTGGCAATGGGCTGAGAGCTTTACCCGGCTGATATTCGGAACGTGTTCCTTCATATATTTAAAGATGTTTCCGTATTCAGCAGGCGTCAGGTAACCTACAGTGTCCGGCAGGTTGATGACGCTCGCGCCGGCATCAATCACTTTTTCCACGATTTCAGCCAGAAACGGAAGTTCGGTGCGGCATGCGTCTTCTGCCGACCATTGAACGATCGGAAAGCGTTCTTTTGCATACTTCACCATTTCAACCGCTTTTTCCTTAACCTCTTCCCGCGTCATTTTCAGCTTATGCTTCAGATGAATGTCAGAGGTGGCGATAAAGATGTGAATGCGCGGGCTGACCCCGTCTTTCAGCGCTTCCCAGGCTGCGTCAATGTCACCTTTGACAGATCGGGCAAGCCCTGTTACCGAACAATTTTTAATCGTTCTTGCGATTTCCTGCACGGCTAAAAAATCACCTCGGGATGAAGCGGGAAATCCCGCTTCAATAATGTCCACCCCGAGTCTTTCAAGCTGCTTGGCTATCGCCAGTTTCTCCCGGGAATTGAGGTTGACCCCGGGAGATTGTTCACCGTCACGAAGGGTCGTGTCGAAAACATTAATTTTGCGCAACGGAGACCACCGCTTCCTTCTTTTTGCCTTGTTTGACAAACGGCATCATTTCACGAAGCTGTCTGCCGACCTTTTCAATCTGATGCTCGTTTTCGCTTGCATTGATCGCATTGAAACGAGGACGGTTCACTTGGTTTTCCACGATCCATTCTTTTGCGAATGTACCGTTTTGAATATCCGTTAATACTTGTTTCATCGATTCTTTTACCTTCGCATCGACTACGCGCGGTCCTGATACAAAGTCTCCCCATTGAGCCGTATCGGAGATAGAGTATCTCATGCCCGCCAATCCTTCTTCATACATCAAGTCTACGATCAGCTTCAGTTCGTGCAGACACTCGAAGTATGCGAGTTCAGGCTGGTAGCCGGCTTCTGTCAGCGTTTCAAAACCCGCTTTGACAAGCGCCGTTAAACCTCCGCACAGAACAGCCTGCTCACCGAACAAATCCGTTTCCGTTTCTTCTTTAAATGTTGTTTCAAGAACCCCCGCACGCGCTCCGCCGATTCCTTTTGCATAAGCAAGAGCCGTATCTTTCGCTTCGCCTGATACATCCTGGTAGATGGCAAACAATGCCGGTACGCCCGCGCCTTGTTCATATGTTCTTCTGACAAGGTGTCCCGGTCCTTTAGGGGCGACAAGGAATACATCCACATCAGCAGGAGGCACGATCTGATGGAAATGGACGTTAAATCCGTGTGCGAATACCAATGACTTGCCCGCCGTCAATTCATCTTTGATTTCAGCTTCATATACTTTTTGCTGCTGTTCATCCGGAAGAAGAACCATAATGATATCAGCCTGCGCAGCCGCTTCTCTTACCGAAAAGACTTGATGACCGTCTTCTTGGGCCTGTGTAAATGATTTGCCTTGTCTGACGCCGACAATGACATCAATTCCGCTTTCTTTTAAGTTCAGCGCGTGTGCATGACCTTGTGAACCGTAACCGATAATCGCTACTTTTTTACCTGCCAATACGTTCTCTTTGATATCACCGTTATAATATACTTTTACCATTTTAATCTCTCCCTTTTTTGTGTTATACAATTGAAATTGTTTTATTGGATGACGCCTTCTGCTGGGTTCCCCTCGCAAAAGCCGTTGTGCCCGTTCTCGCGATTTCTTTAATTCCGTAAGGTTTGAGAAGCTCTATGAGCGCTTCGATTTTATTAGATTCGCCGGTAACCTGAACGACGATGCTGTCTCTTGAGACATCAACGACGGAAGCTCTGAACGGCTCAATGATTCCATTGATTTCCGTTCTGGCCGACGGTGCGGAAACAACTTTGATTAATGCCAGCTCACGCTGTACAATCGATTGGTTTGTAATATCCGTCACTTTCAGGACGTCAATTTGTTTGTTAAGCTGCTTTGTCAGCTGCTCTACGTCATTTTCGCCTTCCACATGGACGACAAATGTAATCCTTGAAACACCGCTTGTTTCCGTGTGGCCTACAGTGATGCTTTCGATATTATAGTGTCTTTTTGTAAACAGGCCGGTGATCCGGTTTAATACTCCCGAGCGGTTGACCACCGTTAATGTGATAATGCGTTTCAAGGTTTCACCCCCACCATTTCATGAAGTCCTTTACCCGGCGCGATCATCGGGAATACTTTCTCGCTTTTGGCGACCCGGACGTCAATAACGGCCGGTTCTTTTGATGAAAGCGCCTTTTTAAGCTCTTCTTCCGCCTCTTCTTCCGATGAAATCCGGACGCCTTTAATGCCGTAGGCTTCTGACAATTTGACAAAGTCAGGCTGCGCCGAGAATTTGGATTCAGAATAGCGTTCTTCATAGAAGATTTCCTGCCACTGTCTGACCATGCCCAGACATTCGTTGTTCAAGATAACCACTTTGACAGGGAGATTCAGCTGCCGGATGACATCTAATTCCTGAAGGGTCATCTGAAAACCGCCGTCTCCGAGGATGGCAACGACCGTGGCGTTACGATCGGCCAGCTGCGCTCCGATAGCCGCCGGAAGGCCGAAGCCCATTGTGCCGAGTCCCCCCGAGGTAACCCACTTATCAGCCTTTCGGAAAGGATAAAACTGAGCCGCCCACATCTGGTGCTGGCCGACATCCGTCGCCACAATCGCCTCACCGTTTGTGAATTGGTGAATATACTCAATCAGCTTTTGGGGTTTCAAGCCTTCTTCACTGTCGTCTGTATACCAAAGCGGATATTCTTCTTTCCATTCTGAAAGCTGCTGTTTCCATTCCTCTGTCTGTCCCTGTTTTCCGTTTTGCTTCAATAATTCCTGAAGGACGATTTTACTGTCGCCGACCACCGGAATCTGCGTTTCAATAATTTTTCCGATTTCAGCAGGATCAATATCGATATGCGCTACTTTGGCCGATTTTGCAAAATGCTTCAGATTTCCGGTCACGCGGTCATCGAACCGCGCTCCTATGCTGATCAGCAAGTCACAGTGATAAAGCGCCATATTCGCTGTGTATGTGCCGTGCATCCCCGCCATTCCCAGAAAAAGAGGATGGTCTGCCGGGAAACCGCCCAGACCGAGAAGCGTGTGCGCTACCGGAATTTGCTGCTGTTCGGCATAATTTTTTAAATCTTCTGAAGCTTTACCGTGCAAAACACCCGCTCCGGCTAAAATAACCGGCTTTTTCGCACTGCTGACAGCTTCCACGAGCTTTCGGATCTGCAGATAGTTAGGCTCTTTTACCGGCTGATAACCCGGAAGATTGATCTCGTGATCATATCTGAATTCTCCTTCAAATGCTGCGACATCCTTCGGTATATCAATTAATACCGGGCCCGGTCTTCCCGTCGTGGCAATATGGAACGCCTCTTTAATCACACGAGGGAGATCTTCCGGACGGCGGACTTGGTAGCTGTGTTTCGTAATCGGCATCGTAATTCCTAAAATGTCGGCTTCCTGGAAAGCGTCGCTGCCGATGACCGAAGTGGCCACCTGACCGGTAAACACCACGAGCGGCAGTGAATCAATCATCGCATCCGCAAGACCGGTAACTAAATTTGTCGCTCCGGGTCCGGAGGTAGCAATCACAACCCCCGGCTTTCCGGAGACTCTCGCATACCCTTCTGCCGCATGAATCGCGCCTTGCTCGTGGCGGGGCAGGATGTGAACCAATCCTGATTGATACAGTTTATCGTAAATCGGAAGGACGGCTCCCCCCGGATAGCCGAAGATCATCTCGACATTTTCTTTCTTTAATGATTCAATCAGCATCAGAGCCCCGTTCATTGTTTTTGTACAATCGGCAGACAAAGAATCCGCCTGTACATTTGTGCCCATTTTCAGTTCCTCCTTTTCAATGTTCCCTTCTAAAATCCAATTCATAAAACGCAGCGCCGGCTGACGCAAATAAAAAAGCCTTCCCACCCACATTCAGCCAAGCATTTCATGCGATAGCCAAAAGGGGCGAAAAGGCTTTGCTCTCCGCGGTACCACCCTTGTTTACGGTCATATGCAGACCGTCTCATGGATAATGATTATCCGTTTTGATAACGAGTAAACATTGCGTTCACTCGGCCGAGTCCTACTCTTTACATTTCAGACCGGCACTCTGAGGGGAGTTCACTTTGATTTGTTTTACCGGCTCTCAGCGTTACCGGCTCTCTGTGAAAAACTTCAGCAAAGCTACTTATCCTCTTCTGCGCTTTTTATTATGGCAGCTCTTTTATTAAAAAAGAACCTTCATTTGTTTGTTTTTTCAGTGTTTTATGATTTTTCTTTTTAGTGTGAATCATTTATTTATTTTTGTTTGAACTCATATTACGCCCGTTTGCAGACAGTGTCAACAGCATTTTTATAATTATTAGACAATTTAGATTAATCAATCTACTTTGTATACGCTTTCATTACTGGTACAAAGGGATCTGTAAATATTAAAAGTTTTTATCATTTTTTTATTAATCTCTCAAGATTACATGAAATTTTTCCGTTCATATACGAATATGTCACATTTTATTACGCGATTTTTCTCTGTCCTTCCGGCATGCTTGTCAGATATTCCGTTCGATTGAACAGGCTCTTTATACAGACATACGCATACACTGTTCTTATCTCGTAAGAAATGAGTGATGTCATGAATAAGATGTTATCAGGCATGCAGGGCCTGCCTCCTGGATTTCCGCCTTTACCGGTCTTACCGCCGCAATCTTACTATCCTCCGGCCCCGATGCATACAGCACCATATCAAGGCGGCCCTTCTTTTCAGCAGGGATTTCCGCCATCCGGATACGGACAGCAGACCCCGCAAAGCACGCTGTCATTCGCCGGACAGCAATTCGTTCCGTACCCTTATACATCCGGGTACTACGGCCAAACCTTCAGTGACGTCGGCGGAAGCCTCGGCGCCGGGACACATCCCGGCGCGCTCGGAGGCGGTTTCAGCGGCCATGCCGGGGGCTTCAGCGCTCCGAGCGGATTCAGATGATACAAAAACCGGTCTCACACGGCCGGTTTCTTTTCTTATTCACAGAGTATAACGGTCATTCCACTGATTCATTTCCTGCTCCGTATAGTAATCAGCCCTTGAAACCTCAACAATGATTAAACCGCATTGAGTGATTAAAAATTGTTTCAGTTCCTCAAACAGCTCGTCTTTTCCGCAAAAGATCGTTTCTATATTGTGATTTTTATATGCAAATGCGTACTTCAAAAGCTAATTCCTCCTGCTGTCTTTCTAACAATCACCGACAAAACGTATGATAGAAATCAGATAATTTATCACTCAAGGGCGCCTTAAGTATCTTTATACATATATTTATTACGGTAAATATTACATTAAGTTTCATTTATATTAAAATTACTTTACAATTTTCATCAAATACGGAACTTTTGTTTCGTAAAATAAAAATAAAATACAAAAAAAACCTCAAACCCATTGTCAGGGCTTGAGGTTTTTTATACGTCCCAGGAGAGATTCGAACTCCCGACCGACGGCTTAGAAGGCCGTTGCTCTATCCGGCTGAGCTACTGGGACATGAAAAACAAATATCTGCTGATCATTTTACCATGATATCAGCGAATTGACAATATAGTCATCCGATAAAAAAGGCCAGCGGCATCAGTTTTCACTCTGATGTCACCAGCTCTTTTTTTGTACGTCCCAGGAGAGATTCGAACTCCCGACCGACGGCTTAGAAGGCCGTTGCTCTATCCAGCTGAGCTACTGGGACAGCTTTTGCTTTATGTATCAGCGACAAGATTTATTATATACAGGTTCAAATCATAAGTCAATATTTTTTTAAAAACTTTTGATGGGGAAGAATGAAATCTCCCCCATCACTTGTTAAAAACTGATTGTATTCCCCAAGTCCTTCAATTCCCGACCCGTTTCGTCGTAAAATGTCACGGCGCCTTCTCTTTCTGTAAGAGTAAGAATGGCATAGCTTTTCACATTGCGGACTCTCGGAAGACGGATGCTGCCCGGATTAATCAAAAGCTTGCTCCGAAGCACTTCACTCCCGGCAATATGTGAGTGGCCGAAGCAGACGATATCCGCCCCAAGCTCTTCCGCCCGGTAAAAAACAGTTAAAAGTGACTGTTTAATGCCGTGAAGATGCCCGTGAACAGCCAGAATTTTCTTTGAGCCGGCGTCCAGAAGGAGTTCATCCTGAAACCCGCCGCCAAAGTCGCAATTGCCTTTTACCGTGTGATACGGCGTGAGTGCCGGATGTGCGGCGTCAAGCTCTGAATCACCGCAATGAATCATCAGATCCGCTTCGTCTTCGTGCCGCTTTGCAATCGTCTCCAGCTCGTCTTCAAGGCCGTGACTGTCACTTATTATCAGCACTTTCATTGCATACGCTCCCCCTTATGAATCAAGCAGCTTTGACAGTTTCTTGAGCGCCTCAGCCCTGTGGCTGATTTTGTTTTTCTCAGCGCTTGTCAGCTGGGCCATGGTTTTATCTTTATCTTTTACAATAAAAATGGGATCATAGCCGAACCCGTTATCTCCTTCGGGTCCTTCCGCAATATACCCTTCAACATGACCTTCGACCGTTTTTGTTTCCTGCCCCGGCATGCTGACGGCAAGGGCGCAGCGGAAACGGGCCGTGCGCTGCTCTTTTTCGATGCCTTTTAATTCTGACAGCACCTTGTCCATATTCGCCTTATCATCTTTTGCTTCTCCGGCATAACGGGCTGAATAAACGCCCGGTCTGCCTCCAAGGTTGTCCACTGATAAACCGGAGTCGTCTGCAATGACCATTTTGTTGACGGCTTTTGCCACGGCTTCCGCTTTTAAGATGGCGTTTTCTTCAAAGGTATGTCCGGTTTCCTCAATTTCTTCCGTAAATCCGATTTCCGCCAAAGAAGAGACACTGTAGCCTTTCGGTTCGAGTATTTCCTTGAATTCTTTCACTTTTCCCTGATTGTGTGTCGCAATAATGACTTCTTTCACGCTGATCAGGCCTCTCTTTCTTATTTCAGTTCAGGCAATGTTTCTCCGAGCACTTCTTTTTGCTTTTGAATAAGCGTCTGGATTCCTTTTTCGGCAAGGCTTAACAGTCCGTTTAAATCTTCACGGGAGAATGTGGCTTCTTCGCCCGTCCCTTGAAGCTCTACAAAACGTCTGCTTCCCGTCATGATGATATTCATGTCGACTTCAGCAGCCGAATCCTCTTCATAATTCAGATCCAAAAGAAGGCCTTCTTCTTTATCCATCCCGACAGAAATGGCCGCGAGATAATCTGTCACAGGAGAGGTTTTGATAACGCCGCTTTTTACGAGTTTGCCGGTCGCAATGGCCATTGCCAAGAATGCGCCCGTAATGGAAGCCGTTCTTGTTCCGCCGTCAGCTTGAATGACGTCACAGTCGATCCAGATCGTCCGTTCGCCGAGCTTCTCCAAATCAACGACGGCCCGGAGCGCGCGCCCGATCAGCCGCTGAATTTCCATCGTTCTGCCGGAGACCTTTCCTTTTGAAGATTCTCTTATCGTTCTTTGATTCGTCGCGCGGGGAAGCATGCTGTATTCCGCTGTGATCCAGCCTTTTCCTCCGCCGCGTAAAAATGGCGGCACCCGGTCTTCCACAGATGCATTACAGATGACCTTTGTATTTCCCGCTGTAATTAAAACAGAGCCTTCCGGGTGAGTGATAAAATCCAAATCAAATGTGATAGGGCGCAGCTCATCGTGCTGTCTTCCGTCGTGTCTCATATTTTACCTCCGATTATATGTACATAAACCTTTTGTTCCGGATTGTGAATAAAGAAAGAGGCAGCCGGAACGCTAACCTCTTTTTTACTAGTATATCAAAAATCGCAAATTAAAAACTACCCGTATTCACTTGTGCCGGCCTCGAAACAGGTTTTGAAAGGGATTCTCCTTTTTCATTCACCAGTTCTGATTTTCCGTTTACTTTTATAGAAACACTTTTAATCGACGGCTGTTCGGTTAACGTGAGAACGATGCTGTCCAGTACGCCCGATGACACCATTTTTGTTTTTTCGTCGGCGCTTCCGTAAATAGAGCTGTTAAAGTCCAGTGTAACCTGGCCGTCTTTCACTTTCGGCTTGCTGAGAAGCTTAACATCGTTATTAAAGTCCGTCAAAAGCCCGCTTGCTTTGCCCGGTCCGTCGGTGAGCTGTTCAACGGCAGCGGTGATGTCATTTGTTTCCGAATTGTCAATCCGCTTTGTAACAGGCACGTAGTATTCGCTTGTCTCTGTTTCCGCCAGATAATATACAGTCAGCGGATGGGTGTCTGTCAGATCATTCACTCCGGCCGTTTCAATATTAATCCCGTCTTTTCTGCTTAAGTCGCCCGTAATCGGCGTGCCGCCCACAGGCATTTCTTTCAATTCGTGCCCGTTGATTCTGATTTTGACTTTATCTATTGAGCTGAATTGGGTAAGCGTCCATGTAATCGATTGCAGGATTTTTTGTTCGTCTTCTTTTTTATAGTTTTTAAATTCCTTCGAAAAATCAGCGACGGCAGTTCCGTCTTTTTTAATATCGACATTTACCGTCGTATCCGCAGGGAGCACCGCTCTGAAGCCGTTCGGCAGGATTTCTGATACAGGCCCTCCCTGAACCAAGTACTCAAGGGCCTGCTTTGCGGTTCCCTCACTGTTCGGAAGAGGCAGTGTCTGTGCTGCGACATAGCCGTTTTTATCAATCAGATACAGTTCTCGCATGACTGTATTGGCCGGCTGGTCGGCTTTAGAAGTGCCGTTTTTCTCTGACTGCTTTGGTTTTGCCTGAATTCCCGCTTCATCCTTTACATATGAAATGTCTTGAGGCGGGTCAATTTCCCCGGCTGTTTTATCGGATTGAAACAAACCGCATCCAGATAACACAAAAGCCGAAGTAAGACATGTTGCAGCAATGACTGCAGGTCCTTTTTTCAGCATACTTTTCCCTCCTAAGGCTGTTTGTACTATGATGTATACGAGCCCTGTCAGGGAAATAGACCGGGAAGCGCAAAAAAACCCGCCGTAAACAGCGGGTTTTTTGATTTATTTTCTGACCGGCTCTTGAAGGGAGATGCACTCGACATGGCCGATTTCGTGGCCGAACCAGTCTTCGGCAATTTTTGCGAAGCCGTTCCGCTCTCCCGTTGTAAGAAATTGATGCTCCGGTTCATGTTTCGATTGGTTTAACAAACCTTTATAAGACAAGATGGTGCTCACTTCTCTCGCCGTCTCGTCTCCGGAGGAAATGATTTTCACATGCTCTCCCATATAATTCTGAATCGGGTCTTTTAAAATCGGATAATGCGTACATCCTAAAATCAAGGTGTCAATTGATGTACCTTTTAAAGGTTCAAGCGATGCTTCAACCGCTTCCTCCGCTGATTCCTGAAGAAACCGTCCGCTTTCCACAAACGGCACGAGCAGCGGACAAGCCGTGTTCTCAACTTGAAGTTCTGCGTTTAACCCGAGCAGCGCCTGCTCATATGCTCTGCTTTTAATGGTATTGACCGTGCCGATGACGCCGATATGCTGGTTTTTCGTGACCTTTATCGCCGTTCTCGCACCCGGCTGAATGACGCCGACAACCGGAATATCCGTTTTGCGCTGAATATCCTCCAAGGCAATGGCCGTGGCCGTATTACAGGCGATCACGAGCATTTTGATATGGTGGTTTTCCAGCAGGTAATCGGTCATTTCCCACGTGTATTGAAGAACTTCTTCTTCAGGACGCGGGCCGTACGGGCAGCGTTTTGTATCTCCCACATAGATGATATTTTCCTTCGGTAGCTGTCTCATGATTTCCTTAGCAACGGTTAACCCGCCAACCCCGGAATCAATGACTCCTATCGGCTGTTCCAACAAAATCGCCTCATTTTCTTTTCATTTCATGTTGCAGTTTCAATAATGATTTTTCGAAAGCGGCTGTTTCTTCTTCGGAAAATGTCGCAAACATATCCCGCAAATAAGCCTGTCTTTTCAAAATCACTTCTTGGATAATGCGCTCTCCTTCAGCGAGAAGATGAATTCTGACGACCCGTCTGTCAGCCGGGTCTTTGACCCGCTCGACAAGCTTATTTTTTTCCATGCGGTCTATCAGATCCGTCGTCGTGCTGCAAGCCAAATACATTTTGCCTGATAATTCGCCTATTGTCATATCCCCCAATTCATAAAGCCATTGAAGCCCCACGAATTGCGGCGGTGTAATTGCATATTGGTTAAGGATTTCTCTTCCTTTTTGTTTAATGATCGCAGCGATATGGCGGAGTGATTTTTCGATATCCGCAACATGCTCTACAGATTTTGATGTCATTTGTCCATCCCTCACTCAAGGATCTTTCTGGGCTATGCGCTCCGTGTCTATTTTCCTTCTTTTTTTAAGAAAATGCAAGACTGACGGAGAAAAAGGAAAAACCGGGATTTTCACCGCATGCCCATCAGCCCGGGCGCCAACGCAAATAACCGGCTCCTTCTCGTAAAGAAGGAAAACCGGCAAGAATCAGAGCTCTAGCTCACCCATTCTAAGAAGCTCGACAACAGCTTGCGAACGCCCTTTCACACCTAACTTCTGCATGGCATTTGAAATGTGATTCCGTACAGTTTTTTCACTGATAAATAGCTCGCTTGCAATTTCCTTTGTTGTCTTGTCTTGAACGAGCAATTCGAATACTTCTCTTTCTCTTTTGGTCAGCAGCGGCTTTGATTGAAAATCTTTCTCCTTCAAGTATTGTAACCCTCCTTGCTAAGGTGAGAGCGAATCTGAAACGAATGGGTTTATATAGTCAAGATATCATATGTAAAGGGCGCTTCGGAGGTGACGTCTCTTAGAGAAATAGTTATCCGTTCAGGCGAGCAGAATGCCTTTCTCCCGCTCCGTCCAGCTGACCGCTTTGCCGCTTTTCTTCGACACTTGAACCATAACGACGGAACCTGTAAAGCACGGCAGGCCCGACTCATTTTCTCCAAGGTAATGAAGGGTGACGGACGCATTTCCGGCAGCGCTTGCTTTCACATAAATCCGCAGATTTTCATACGGCATCACCTGACGCATATAGTCGCACTGCTGGCTTGCGACGACCGTCATCGTTTCCGAGTTTTGCGCCGTCATGCCCCGCTGTTTAAAATAAGCGATCCGTGCTTCTTCAAAATAGATGAAAGGGGTTACATTATTCATATGGCCGAACATATCCGTTTCTGAAAAACGAACCGATACTTCAGTAAAGAAAGAAAACGACTGTCTCCATTCTTCAAACGGGATATCAATATATTGCGGTTGTTTCATCACCTTCAGCTCCTTATAAAAAAACCTCTCCCGTGCGGAAGAGGCTCTTTTTCTCTTTCTTATACTCTGTCGCTTCCGAAGAAATTACGGAATGCTTGTAAATTGGTATCTCTGTTCAAAGCAGCGATTGAAGTCGTAAGCGGAATGCCTTTCGGGCAGGATTGAACACAGTTTTGTGAATTCCCGCAATCTCCGAGGCCGCCGTCTGTCATTAAAGCTTCTAAACGTTCTGCTTTGTTCATCGCGCCCGTCGGATGGGCGTTAAACAGACGCACTTGCGACATCGGGGCAGGCCCCATGAATTTCGACTTGCTGTTGACGTTCGGGCAGGCTTCGAGGCAGACGCCGCATGTCATGCATTTAGACAATTCATATGCCCACTGGCGGCGTTTTTCCGGCATTCTCGGCCCCGGCCCCAAATCGTAAGTTCCGTCAATCGGCACCCATGCTTTCACTTTTTTCAGTGAATCAAACATTCTGCTGCGGTCAACCTGAAGGTCACGGACAACCGGGAATGTTTTCATCGGCTTCAGACGGATCGGCTGTTCCAGCTTATCAATCAGCGCAGTACATGACTGGCGCGGTCTTCCGTTGATGACCATGGAGCAGGCGCCGCATACTTCTTCAAGACAGTTCATGTCCCATGCGACCGGAGTGGTTTTCTCTCCTTTTGCATTCACGGGATTTCTGCGGATTTCCATCAGGGCGGAAATCACGTTCAGATTCGGGCGGTAATTGATTTCGAATTCTTCATCGTATGGCGCGCTTTCGGGCGTATCCTGGCGTGTAATGATAAACCGTATCTTTTTCTCACTCATGATTATTTCGCCACCTTCTTCTTCGAGTAGTCGCGTTTACGGGGCGCAATCAGTGATACATCGACATCCTGATATTCAAATTCCGGAGCTTCAAACGGACCGGCATGTTTAGCCATCGTCGTTTTGAGCCACTCATCGTCATTTCTTTCAGGGAAATCCGGTTTATAGTGCGCTCCCCGGCTTTCATTTCGGTTATATGCGCCGAGCGTGATGACTCTGGCAAGCTGAAGCATATTGGAGAACTGGCGGGTGAACATCGCTCCTTGGTTGCTCCATTTTGTCGTATCGTTGATATTGATTTTCTTAAAGCGTTCCATCAGCTCTTGGATTTTGTCATCCGTTTTCAAAAGCTTGTCGTTGTGGCGGACCACCGTGACGTTGGCCGTCATCCATTCTCCGAGCTCACGGTGAAGCACGTAGGCATTTTCGTCGCCGTCCATCTTCATGATATCGGCCCATTTTTCTTCTTCTTTTTTCACATAGGAATCAAATAATGAAGAAGACAGGTCTTCCGCTGATGTTTCAAGTCCGGAAACATATTTCACCGCATTCGGTCCGGCCACCATTCCTCCGTAGATGGCGGAAAGCAGAGAGTTCGCCCCTAAACGGTTTCCTCCGTGCATTGAATAATCACATTCACCCGCTGCGAACAGTCCGCGGATGCTTGTCATCTGATCATAATCAACCCACAGTCCGCCCATCGAATAGTGAACGGCAGGGAAAATTTTCATCGGAAGCTTGCGCGGGTCATCGCCCATGAATTTTTCATAGATTTCGATAATGCCGCCAAGCTTAACGTCAAGCTCTTTCGGATCTTTGTGCGACAGATCGAGATACACCATGTTTTCTCCGTTGATGCCGAGTTTCTGATTCACGCACACGTCAAAGATTTCACGTGTCGCAATATCCCGCGGCACGAGGTTTCCGTAAGCCGGATATTTTTCCTCGAGGAAGTACCAAGGTTTTCCGTCTTTGTACGTCCAGACTCTACCGCCCTCGCCGCGCGCCGATTCACTCATCAGACGCAGTTTATCGTCCCCCGGGATTGCTGTCGGGTGAATTTGGATAAATTCGCCGTTTGCATAATAAGCGCCCTGCTGATAGACGATTGATGCGGCAGATCCCGTATTGATCATGCTGTTTGTTGATTTTCCGAATACGATTCCGGGTCCTCCCGTCGCCATAATAACGGCGTCAGAACGGAATGACTCGATTTGCATATTGGTCAGATTTTGGGCTACGATACCGCGGCACGTGCGCTCATCGTCAAGAACGGCGCCGAGGAATTCCCAGCCTTCGTATTTTGTGACGAGACCCGCCACTTCATATCTGCGCACCTGCTCGTCCAGTGCGTAAAGAAGCTGCTGACCCGTCGTCGCTCCCGCGTAAGCGGTTCTGTGATGCTGTGTACCCCCGAAACGGCGGAAGTCCAAGAGCCCTTCCGGCGTTCTGTTAAACATAACCCCCATGCGGTCCAATAAGTGGATAATGGACGGTGCCGCTTCACACATCGCTTTTACAGGAGGCTGGTTTGCCAAAAAGTCGCCTCCGTATACCGTGTCATCAAAATGCTCAAACGGAGAGTCTCCTTCCCCTTTTGTGTTGACAGCTCCGTTTATCCCGCCCTGCGCGCAGACCGAGTGAGAGCGTTTGACCGGAACGATGGAAAACAATTTAACGGCCGTGCCTGATTCCGCTGCTTTAATTGTCGCCATGAGGCCGGCTAGACCCCCGCCGACTACGATAATGCTTGATTGACTCATGATAGCCCCTCTCCCTCTAGTAATCTAGTTCTCTTACACAAACGCAAAAATCGCTTTTAAACCTACGTATGAAAGCGCTAAAAATATAATCAGCGTCACGTAAGTCGAAATTCTTTGAGAACGCGGCGTTACCGTGATCCCCCATGTGACCGCAAAAGACCATAAGCCGTTTGAAAAGTGGAAAATGACCGATAAAACGCCTACAATGTAAAAACCGAGCATAAACGGCGAGCTCAGAATATTCGCCATCATATCGAAGTTGACTTCAGCGCCCATCTGCGCGGCAATCCGCGTCTGCCACACATGCCAGCTGACGAAAATAAGGGTGAGAATACCAGTGACACGCTGAAGCACAAACATCCAGTTTCTGAAATAACTGTAGTGGCCAGCGTTGTTTTTCGCAGTAAATGCTATGTACACACCGTAAACCGCATGATAAATTAAAGGTAAGAAAATAATAAAAATTTCTAACGCATACCTGAACGGCAGACTGTCCATAAAGCCGGCCGCCTTGTTAAACGCATCCGCTCCCCTTGCGGCAAATTGGTTGACGACTAAATGCTGGATCAAAAAGATGCCGACCGGAATAACACCGAGCAAGGAATGCAATCTTCGAAAATAAAACTCTCTGTTCCCAGACATTACTTTACCCCCTGTTTGATTTAAGTGCGAAATGTACTAAAATCTCTGCCCCCACTTCGTTTCAATTGTAAGCACTTTATTAAAATTTATTGACAATTTCATTTTACTCCTCCCTCAAAAGGGCGTCAAGAAAACGTGTACATAAATTATAATTTTCGGAATTGATTATCTGGAGGGAAAATTTTATTTTCCTGCGATATCTTTCTCACTTTTTTTCACGGGTTTTATAGGATCATCCTGTAATCCTCCCCCCTGTTTAAGCTATAATAAACGAAGGAGAGAGGGGAATACATAATATGAAGAATAATTATGAAGCAGCTTTAGAACCTTTAACTGAACTCGACGTCAGCGCATACGGCTACGAATTAATCCGGGAAATCGTGCTTCCGGATATCCTCGGCCCGGATCATTCATCGATGATGTATTGGGCGGGAAAACGCCTCGCCCGCAAATTTCCTCTTCAATCGTGGGAAGAAATCCCCGCCTTTTTTGAAAAAGCCGGCTGGGGAACTTTGACAAACGCAGGATCAAAAAAACAAGAATTGGAATTTGAACTGGAAGGACCGCTCGTGTCCAGCAGGCTCAAACATCAGAAAGAGCCTTGTTTCCAGCTTGAAGCCGGTTTTATAGCCGAACAGATTCAATTGATGAACGATCAGATTGCAGAATCTTATGAACAGGTAAAAAAGAGAGCGGATAAAGTCGTCCTGACCGTAAAATGGGATATGAAGGACCCTGTATAATTGAAAAAGGCGGTGACTCAAAAGTCCCGCCTTTTTGCCTGCCCGTTTATACGGCAGACGGCTGTTTAGAAAGCTCAAACGCATCATGAAGCGCTTCGACCGCTTTCACCATATCATTTTCGCTGACAACCGCTGATACTTTTATTTCGGATGTGCTTACCATTTTGACTTGTACATTTTTTTCCGCCAGTACGGCAAACATGTCCGCGGCGACGCCGGGATTTGAAACCATGCCCGACCCGACAATGGAGACTTTCGCCAGTTTTCTTTCGGTTTCAATTTTTTCATAGTCAAGCGCGTTTTTATATTCTTCAAGCACGGCGACCGTTTGCGCGGCATCTTCCGTTTTCACCGAGAAAGAAATATCCGCTTCCCCATCGTCCGACTGTGTCTGAATAATGATGTCAACGTTGATGTTTCGTTTTGCCAGCGCGGTGAAGATTGTTGAAAGTGTTGTCAGTCCGCTTGCAAGGCCCGTAACGGACACCCTCGTGATCTGGTCTTCAAATGCAATTCCTCTGACGATTAAATTCTGCTCCATTGATGATTCCTCCTCAATTAATGTCCCGGCTTCATGTTCCGTGCTTGACCGCACTTCTAAAGGCACTTGGTAGTTTTTCGCGAACTCAACCGCCCGCGGGTGAAGAACACCCGCTCCTAGATTTGCAAGCTCCAGCATTTCATCATAAGAAATCCCCGCCAGTTTTCTCGCTGACCGGACATACCGCGGATCTGTCGTAAATACGCCCGGAACATCTGTATAAATGTCGCATTTATCCGCATCCAGCGCTGCTGCAAGAGCGACCGCCGTCGTATCGGAACCGCCCCGTCCGAGCGTCGTGATGCCGCCGTCTTCCGTTACGCCCTGAAAACCGGCAACGACTGTAATTTTGCCTTCTGCAAGCTGCGAACGAATCGCCGTGATATCAATATCCGTAATTCTCGCATTGCCGTGAACGGCTTCCGTGCGGACACCCGCCTGCCAGCCCGTATAAGAGACGGCGTCATATCCTTTTTCCTGAAGCGCCATGGCCAAAAGCGAAATCGTGACCTGCTCCCCCGTAGACAAAAGCATATCCATCTCGCGTCTGCTTGGTTCAGATGTGATTTCAGCCGCGAGGTTAACGAGCGCGTCGGTTGATTTTCCCATTGCCGAAACGACGACTACGACATCATGGCCTTTTTGCTTTTCAGCAATGGCGCGATTTGCGGCATTTTGAATTTTTTCGGCAGAGCCGACGGAAGTGCCTCCGAATTTTTGTACGATAAGACCCATACTAGACCACCCTTTACATTTTGGTTCGTGCGGGTGAGGAGAAAAGAGCGTTTTGTCCACAATAAAAAAAGCAATGAGAGGAATAGCTCTCATTGCTTTTTCATATCATTACGATTGATTATGAACAACGAGATAGCCCTCCAAGAAAATGAATTCTTGACAGCCTTACATTTATTTAATGCAAGGCCAGCAAATCACACCGATGGGATGTGATACACTTCGGCGACGCTCCCCTTTCAGCCTTTTTCACAGAATCCATCATTCTCCAAAGGCTTACTATTGAAGTTCGCACCTCTATCTTCACCATATAACACGATCTTATGAAATTAGTTCACATTCTAGCAGATTTTTCAGGAAAGCACAATACTATTTTTTTAATTTTTCAAACAGCAGCTGGGCCGCCGCGGCCGGGACACCGGCTTTTTTGATATCGTCAAGGCTTGCTTCCTTCATCTTTTTGACAGATCCGAAATGTTTTAAGAGCATTTTTTTGCGTTTTTCGCCGATTCCGGGGATATCATCCAGAACGGATTGAAAGACGCTTTTTCCCCGAATCTGTCTGTGAAAGCTGATCGCAAAACGGTGAACTTCGTCCTGAATGCGCTGAAGCAGGTAAAACTCTTGGCTGTTCCGCTCCAGAAACACCGGTTCAAGCGGGTCGCCGATCAACAGGTTCGATGTCCGGTGTTTATCATCTTTCGCCAATCCCGCTACCGGGACATCAAGGCCGAGCTCATTCTCGAGCACGTCGCGCGCCGCGTTAATCTGCCCTTTTCCGCCGTCAATGATGATTAAATCCGGCAGCGGAAGGTTTTCGCGGAGCACCCTCGTGTATCTTCTTCTGACGACTTCCCTCATTGAGCCGTAATCATCAGGCCCTGTTACGGTTTTAATTTTATATTTGCGGTATTCCTTTTTATTCGGTTTTCCGTCTATAAAGACAATCATGGCCGATACGGGGTTTGTGCCTTGAATATTGGAGTTGTCAAACGCTTCAATCCGATGCGGCGTGTAAATATTCAGTGCGTCGCCAAGCCGTTCGGCTGCACCGATTGACCGTTCCTCATCCCGCTCGATTAACGAGAATTTTTCCCGCAGGGCGATTTTCGCATTTTTGTGCGCAAGCAAAAGCAGCTCTTTTTTCGGGCCTTTTTTCGGCTGATGCACGGCGGTTTCCAACAGCTCGCTGATCATGTCCCTGTCAACGCTGTCAGGCACCAGAATTTCCTTAGGCAGAAAGTGATTGTTTTTGGAATAGAACTGGCCGATGAAGGTCAGAAACTCTTCATCCGCTTCCTGATACATCGGAAACATGCTGACATCGCGTTCGATCAGTTTTCCTTGGCGTATAAAAAAGACTTGGACGCACATCCAGCCTTTATCGTAGGCATATGCAAACACATCGCGGTCCAGAAGGTCATTCATGGTCATTTTCTGCTTCTCCATCGTCGATTCGATGTGAGCAAGCTGGTCGCGGAATTCTTTAGCCCGTTCAAATTCAAGCTTTTCGGCCGCTTCTGCCATTTTCGCTTCAAGCTCTTTTTTGATTTCGTTATGCCCTCCCTTTAAAAAACGGGTGATGTCTTCAACAATCTCGCGGTTTGTCTCCTCAGATATATCCTTTACACATGGGGCGAGGCATTGTCCGAGATGATAATAAAGACAGACGCGGTCCGGAAGCTTTGAGCATTTCCTGAGCGGGTAAAGGCGGTCCAGCAGTTTTTTCGTTTCCCGCGCCGCCTGCACATTCGGATACGGGCCGAAATAGCGTCCTTTGTCTTTTTTGACATTCCGGGTGACAATCAGCCGAGGATGGCGTTCATGGGTGATTTTTATAAAGGGATAGGTTTTATCATCTTTCAGCATGACGTTGTATTTCGGATCGTATTTTTTAATCAGATTCATTTCCAAAATAAGCGCTTCAAGATTGGAGGAAGTCACGATATATTCAAAGTCCTCAATCTCCGTCACAAGCCGTTGGGTTTTTGCGTCGTGAGAACCGGTGAAATAAGACCGCACCCTGTTTTTCAAGACTTTCGCTTTCCCCACGTAGATGACTGTTTTTTGACGGTCTTTCATTAAATAACAGCCCGGCTGATCGGGAAGGAGGGCCAGCTTTTCTTTCAGTTGTTTATTCATACGTTACCCTTCCTTACATTCATTTCTCGTGTCCATTCAGTGTATCACGAACATTTGTTTTTCTCCATTCTCAGCTTTTGGAAGATCAAAAAAAGGCGATTCCCTTTCAAAGGAATCGCCCTGCCGTAACGGAAGCTTTCGGCTTACAGATGTTTGTTTACAAGCTCTTCAAGAGCTTCTTTCGGTTTGAAGCCGACAGATGTTTCAACGACTTCTCCGTCTTTTAGCACGAGAAGTGTCGGGATGCTCATGACGCCGTATTTACCGGCAGTTTCTTGGTTTTCATCCACGTCGATTTTGACGATTTTCAGTTTGTCTCCCATTTCTTGATCAAGCTCTTCAAGAACGGGCGCGATCATTTTACAAGGTCCGCACCAAGGAGCCCAGAAATCAGCCAATACGACACCTTCACTTGTTTCAGCTGAGAACGATTGATCAGTTGCTTTTACGATAGCCATTTGTTATTCCTCCAATTGTCAAATGATGATTTTTAGTATAGCATCTCCCATTCGTTCATGCTAATTTAATGCTTATATTATTTTCTCCCGAACCCGCCGGAAATAATCTTATTTATACAGTGTATTATAACCGGGCGGCGGGCGTTCAAAACTTAAGATGGATCCGCAGGCAGCGTGATTAATACAATCGCCATCGGAGGAAGCTCCGCCTCAAGTTTTCCTCCCTTTTGAGCAAACCCGGAAAACGGCTTCGGTTTGACGTTTTCCGGACTGCTGAATGTATTGTGGGCATTCATTTTTTCCGCGTGCAGAATCGTTCCCGAAGGCGTCCCTGTCTTTTTCATGCCCCGCAGTTCAATCTTCACGTCAGCTTTGTGCAGATGATCGATATTGCAAATGCTGATATGTATGTCTCCGTTTTGCTGTTTGGACGCTGAAATGCTGACTTGCGGGAGCCGGCCGTCATTCCATTCGTACCCGGCTGCATTAGTTTCTGCCGCCAAAAGAGATGCGTCCTGGTGCACCTTAAACATATCAAACACATGATACGTCGGCGTCAACAGCATTTCTTTCCCTTCTGTCAGGATCATTGCCTGAAGCACGTTGACGGTTTGCGCGATATTGGCCATCTGTACGCGGTCTGCGTGCTGATGAAAAATGTGAAAATGCGCGGCGGCGACAAGGGCGTCGCGGATCGTATTCTGCTGATACAGAAAGCCCGGATTCGTGCCCGGCTCAGGGTCAAGCCACGTGCCCCATTCATCAATGATCAGCCCGACTCTTTTTTCGGGATCGTACTGATCCATGATGGCGCTGTGCCTTGTGATCAATTCATCCATATGCGCCGCTTTTTTCATCGTGATGAACCATTCATCTTCCGTAAACTCCGTCGCTGATCCTTTCCCCTTCCAGAAGTCGCCCGGTATTGTGTAATAATGCAGGCTCAGCCCGTCCATGAGATCCGCGGCTTTTTTCATTAAAGTTTCAGTCCAGCGGTAATCGTCGACATTCGCGCCGCCGGCAATTTTATAGATTTCATTACCGCTGTAATTGCGGACATAGGTTTGAAAGTTTCTGTAAAGGTCGGCATAATACTCAGGATGCATGTTTCCGCCGCAGCCCCAGTTCTCATTTCCTATTCCGAAATATTTCAGCTTCCACGGTTTTTCCCGCCCGTTTTCTTTTCTCCAGTCGGACATCGGCGTGCCTGCTTCAAACGTCATGTATTCAATCCAATCAGCCATTTCTTTAACCGTTCCGCTGCCGACGTTTCCGGCGATGTACGGTTCACATCCGAGCAGTTCACAAAGCATCATAAACTCGTGCGTGCCGAATTCATTAGAATCAATCGTCCCGCCCCAATGGGTATTCAGCATGGTTTTGCGTTTCCCTACACCGTTTGCCCAATGATATTCATCAGCAAAACAGCCGCCCGGCCACCTGAGGACGGGAATCTGAAGCTGTTTGAGGGCGGCGGCGACATCCGTCCTGACCCCTCCGGTATTCGGAATATCGGAATCTTTTCCGACCCAGATGCCCTCATATATGCCTCTTCCCAGGTGTTCCGCGAAATGTCCGTATATGTTTTTATTAATGGTTCCCCGTGTGATATCAGTTTGAATGACTGCCGTATTGTGAGACAAACTTGATCATTCCTTCCCCTTAATAAGAATGAAAGCACTAGAGCCGATCTATCTGGGATGTATGCTGAATGGATAAGTTTGTAAGCGCTTTACAAAAGCTTATTACATTGGTTCGTACATGTCAATCTATTGTTTTATTAATCTGTAATTTGTACGAACTAATTAACACAAATCAAAACCCTCTGACAAATAAGCCAGAGGGTTTTGATTATGAATGAATATTGGCATTTTTAAATTCCTGGGTCAGAAGCGGTACCACTTCGAACAAATCGCCGACAATTCCGTAGTCCGCTATTTTAAATATTTCCGCTTCCGGGTCTTTGTTAATGGCAACGATGACCTTACTGTTTGACATGCCCGCCAAATGCTGAATCGCTCCGGAAATGCCGCAGGCGATATACAAATCCGGCGTGACAACTTTTCCCGTCTGGCCGATTTGAAGAGAATAGTCGCAGTAGTCCGCGTCACACGCGCCGCGCGAAGCGCCCACCGCTGCTCCGAGCACCTCGGCAAGTTCTTTTAACGGTTCAAATCCATCTTTGCTTTTTACACCGCGGCCGCCTGCTACGATAATTTTCGCTTCTGATAAATCCACGCCGTCCGCCGTTTTTTTGACTACTTCTTCAATGACCGTCCGCAAATCTGCCGGAGGCGCCGCAAGCTCTTCAATATCACCCGTCCGGTTCGCGTCTTTTTCTAATGCCTGAATATTATTCGGACGAATTGTCGCCAGAATGAAAGGATCGGTTGAAATCACCTGTTCAAAGGCTTTTCCGGAATAGATCGGTCTTGTAAAAACGATGTTGTCTCCGGTAACGCTTACATCCGTGCTGTCTGAAATCAGCCCCGTTTCAAACCGGGCCGCAAGCTTAGGTGACAAATCTTTTCCCATAGAAGTGTGGCCGAAAATGACCGCATCAGGCTTTTCATTTTCGATCAAATCCCCGAGAACCGCGGCATATCCGTCCGCCGTATACTGAGAAAGCCCCGGCGAATCGGCCGTAAATACTTTGTCGGCGCCGTACTGAATGAGTTCTGATGCTGCATCAGCCGCGCCCTTTCCCATCAGCACGCCGATGACATCTCCTCCGCCGGAAATGGTTTTGCCTGCGGCTATGGCTTCAAAGGTGACGTTCCGTAAGGCGCCGTCACGAATTTCTCCGAGTACGATCACTTTTTTTCCCATTCTGACATCCCCCAGTTTCTTTAATATCAGTTTATACGACTTTGGCTTCTTTTCTCAGCAGTGACACAAGCTCTTTCGCCTGCTCAGCGGCTTCTCCTTCGATCAATCTGCCCGCTTCTTTTTGCGGCGGCAGAAAACGTTCGATCGTTTTGAGCTTCGGTGCGGCATCATCTTCATCAATGTCGAGATCATCGAGCTCAAGTTCTTCCAGCGGTTTTTTCTTCGCCTTCATAATGCCCGGAAGCGACGGATAGCGCGGCTCGTTTAAGCCTTGCTGTGCCGTGATGACTAAAGGAAGTGAGGTTTTAATGATTTCGGTATCCCCTTCGTTGTCTTTCTCTGCCACAGCTTCATCGCCGCTGATTGTCAGTTTTGTAATCGTTGTGACGCAAGGAATGTTCAGCAGTTCGGCAAGCCTTGGAGCCACTTGGCCGGAACCGCCGTCAATCGCGACATTTCCGCCGAGAATCAGATCATATTCCCGGTCCTTGAAATAATGATATAAGATAGTTGAAATGGAGTATTGGTCAGGATCGCTCAGATCATCTTCAATATTGATTAACACCGCCTGGTCACAGCCCATCGCAAGGGCGGTTCTCAGTTCTTTCTCCGCATCTTCTCCGCCGACGGTTACGGCGGTCACGGTTCCGCCGTGCTCTTCCTTCAGCTGAATGGCTTCTTCAATGGCGTATTCATCATACGGATTAATGATAAATTCGGCCCCGTCCTCCTGAATCTTTCCTGCTTCAATGACGATTTTCTCTTCTGTGTCAAACGTCCGTTTCATCAGTACAAATAGATTCATATTCTTATCCCCTTTATCTTCGCCCACCGAATTGAGGCTTTCTTTTTTCGAGAAATGCCTGAATGCCTTCTTTTGCGTCATCTGATGCAAATGCTTCCCCAAAGCGCTTTGCTTCAAGCTTTAAGCCGCCGTCATAAGAATAGACCTTGTTTGAATAAAGGAGCTCAAGCAGAGAAGCCATCGACTGCGGGCTTTTTTCCGCAAACTTGCCCGCGAGCATTTTCGCTTTTTGCAGCAGCTCTTCCTCATGTTCGGCGCCTATCGTGACAAGACCGAGGCTGAGCGCTTCTTCTCCGGTCACAGGTTCTGAAGTGCCGATCATTTCAAGCGCTTTCGCCGTACCGACGTACCGGGGAAGCCGCTGCGTCCCGGCAAAGCCCGGAATAATGCCGAGATTCAGCTCGGGCAGGCCGAGCTTTGCATCTAATGTAGCGATTCTGATATGGCAGGCCATGGCAAGCTCAAGGCCGCCGCCGAGCGCAGCGCCGTGAATCGCCGCGATAACGGGCTTCGGAAACCCTTCAATTCTTTCCATCAGCTGCTGGCCTTTATCCGCCATGGCAGAAGATTGCTCAAGATTTTCAAGCGACGTAAATTCCTTTATATCAGCGCCCGCCGAGAAAAATTTCCCCTCTCCGCGAATGATGATGCTTCTGACACTGTCATCTGTTTCACAGCGGTCGAACAGACCGGACAACTCATCTAAAACCGCGCCGGACAGCGCGTTTGCCGGCTGATGATTAATGGTGATCACCGCAACAGATTGTTCTACCGCCATCGAAAGGCTGTTCATCCGTCAACCCCCTTTAGTTTTGATGAATCCCTGACACCAACAGCTCCAATACCTTGTCTGACAAATCCGGAAGATCATATTTCTGATCGTTCATCACCCATGTTGTCACTGTTTCATCTATCGTCCCGAATATCATCTGCCGGGCGAGGCGGACGTCGAGATTGTCTTTCCATTCCCCCGACTTGATTCCTTCGGTCAAAATGGTGTCCAGCATGTTTAAATAACCTTTTAAAATATCATTGATTTTCAGGCGCAGCTTGATATTCGACTGTCTGAGCTCAAGCTGGGTCACAATCGCGAGGTGGCGGTCATTGCCGAGCAGTGTGAAATGCTGCTTAATAACGAGAGCGAGTTTTTCTTTTGCCGTCGTTTTTTCTTTCACTTCTTCTTCCATGCGTTCAATGAACTGGCCCATCTTTTCTTTAAAAAGAGAAATGAGTATATCCTCTTTGTTTTTGAAATATAAATAGATGGTGCCGTCCGCAACGCCGGCCTGCTTGGCGATTTTGGACACCTGTGATTGGTGATAGCCGTTTTCCGCTATGACTTCTACTGCTGCATCAATAATCTGCATATACTTTGGCCGTTTTTGGTTCAATGTCATCGTTCCTTCCTTCGATAAATGAATGACCATTCATTCATAACTTCATGATAAAAAGGAATCCGGATTTTGTCAAGTTTTTCTTTTAAGGCACCTTGTTTTCATGGGAAGCATCTTCCTCTTCGACTAAACGCCTTCTTAATATTTTTCCGACGGCCGTTTTCGGAAGCTCTTTTCTGAATTCGTACAGCTTCGGGACTTTGTACGGCGCAAGCCGCTCTCTTGCAAACGCATCAAGCTCATCGGCATCTGCCTCGGCGCCTTTTTTCAAAACGATAAATGCTTTCACCGTTTCCCCCCTGTAGGAATCAGGAACGCCCGCTACGACGATTTCCTGAACGGCTTCATGCTCATAAAGCGCCTCTTCCACCTCCCGGGGGTAGATGTTGTATCCGCCGGCAATGATGATGTCTTTTTTCCTGTCGGCGATGTAGAAAAATCCTTCCTCATCCATATATCCCATATCTCCGGTAAACAGCCAGCCGTCTCTGATGACACGCGCCGTCTCCTCCTGTTTATTCCAGTAGCCTTTCATGACCTGAGGGCCTTTTACGATCAGCTCGCCGTGTTCATACGGCTCCGCAAGCCCGCCTTTTTCTTCTGAATAGATTCCGGCATCGGTATTGGGCCAGGGACAGCCGATGCTGCCGGGTTTATTTTTTCCCCAGATGAAGTTTGAATGGGTAACCGGTGATGCTTCGGATAATCCGTAGCCTTCCACAAGCTTTCCTCCGGTCACTTTTTCAAATTTCTGTTTGACCTCAACCGGAAGCGCCGCTGAACCGCTCGGACAGCTTTCAATGGAGGACAGATCATACTTATTCAGCTCCGGGTGATGCAGCAGCCCGATGTAAATCGTCGGCGCCCCGGGGAAAACCGTCGGCTTCAGCCTGTCGATTGTTTTCAGGGTATCAAGAGGATTGAATTTAGGAAGAAGGATCATTTCACATCCCTGCATAATGGAAAAATTGAGCACGGCGGTCAATCCGTACACATGAAAAAAAGGCACGATGCCGAGCACCTTTTCGGCTCCCTTTTTCATTTTGTACATCCAGGCGGCGCACATTTCTGTATTGGCCTGAATGTTTCGGTGTGTGAGCATGACGCCTTTCGGATAGCCGGTTGTTCCGCCCGTGTATTGAAGCACGGCGATGTCATGCGCAGGGTCAATATCAAATGGCTCCGCTTCCTCCGCTTTTTCGTTTTTTAAAATATCCGCTAATTTGTGAATTTGTTCGCAGCCGTCATAATCAATATGCACCTGTTGTTTTTGCGTGAGCGTATAAAGCATATTTTTCGGAAACGGCAAAAAGTCTTTTATACTTGTTGTAATAATGCGTTCGACGAGTGATAACGTTTTCATTTTTATCACTTTCGGAAACAGCATATCGAGGGTGATGATCACGCGCGGCGCACTGTCTTTCAGCTGATACTCAAGCTCGTGTTCCGTGTAGAGAGGATTGGTCTGAACGACAATGCCGCCGGCAAACAATACGCCGTAAAAAGCGATGACCGACTGCGGACAATTGGGCAGCATAATGGCGGCTCTGTCACCTTTTTTCAGGCCTGTTTTGCGTAAAAAAGCGGCTAGCTTTAATGAATCTGTGAGAACGTCTTGGAATGTGAGTTTTTTTCCTAGAAAATAAATGGCGGTATGGTTCGGGAATTGAGCTGCGGAGTTTGTCAGATTGGATGGCAGGGTTTGATCGGTAAATTCAAGCTCATGCGGAATCTCTTCGGGATATTGAGAAAGCCATGGCTTTTCAGACTGCATAATACCTCTCCCTTCTGTTTTCCTATACGCTATTATTATAGCAGAAGGGTGATTGGAATGGGAAAGCGTTTCATGTGAAATTTTGAGTTTCAGGAGGTGTTGAGTTTGCTGGAAACGCTGCATTTTGAAGAGGGAGTTCCTATCCTGCGCCAGCTGCCGAAGCCGTTTACGTCGGCCGCCTTTTTGCTCCATCCCTTTGTCCGGATGCCGGATGGGCGGGAAGAGCAAAAGCGCAAACGGCCTTATGAACATATGTATCCGAGTGATGAGGAGATCATCGCGATGGGCAGGCCCGTTTCCTGGCAAACCGTCATGACCGTTTGCGGCCTGCGTTCTGAAAAAGAAACGGCGCTTGCGCTTATGACTGCTGTCACGGCATTGCGGGAGGAATATGCACATCCTGAATCCGCCGAGCGGTTAAATCGGCTCCATCATCCCGATCTGTACTTGCCGAGCGATGATGTCACTTCGCCATTTTTGATTCCGGGACTTTTGGATGTGTTCCGTTCAAAAGGCATAAAGCGCTGCACTTATTATGAGCCGTTCGAAGAGAAAGGCATATTTTTACTCAATCAAACGGCGGCTTCGGATGTATGCGGACTGCTGCGGGCTGACATGATCATTGCCGATGTAAAGCGGCGCGCCGCTTTTATGAGCATATATGATTCTTTTACGACACTCTTTCTTATGGAAGAACAAGACATGCCGTCTGTTGTCCACGCCATGAATTGGGAAGCCGTCATTTGCTCTGATACGGCCTGCATAAACTGGTATTCTCAATAAAAAAAGGCCGCCGATTTGAGTTCGGCAGCCTTTTTTCAGTATTAAGATGTCATGACCAGATAAATAAGTCCGATGAACAGAAAAATCCCCGCTGCCGACAGCAGCACTTTCGCAAGCTTCTCCATTTTTCCCCGTCCCCTTAAATCCCGGCGGCCACCACAAATGACAGGCCGACTGAGATGACAAATGAAATAAAGCCGACAGCTCTGTTATCTTTTTCAATTTCTTTATCAATTTTAAACCGGGGCGTCAGAAATTCAAAGATAAAATAGCTGATTAAAAGCATAATAAATCCGTATACGCCCCAGCCGATCATTTGCAAAAGCGAATTATGCTGGGCGATGCTGTGCTGAAAGACATTCGCGATACCGAGAATTTTCCCTCCGGTCGCCATTGCCACCGCAAGATTGCCTTTTTGGATTTCCACCCAGTTTTTATAGGATGTCACCAATTCAAACACGGTCAGAAAAATGACGAGACACAAGACGGCCACACTGTAATAAGCCGCGATTTCAACAAGCTCATTTTCCCAAAAAGCATTCATGACGTTTTCTCCCTTTTTATTTTAGTTCGACAATCGTTACGCCTGATCCTCCTTCTCCCGCTTCCCCGAACCGCGAGCTTTTCACGCTGCGGTGGTTTTTCAGAAGATCCTGCACCCCTTTTCGGAGGGCGCCCGTGCCTTTTCCGTGAATGATGGACACTCTCGGATAGCCGGCAAGCACCGCGTCATCTAAATATTTTTCGACGCGGCTGAGGGCGTTTTCGTAACGCTCTCCCCTGAGGTCAAGTTCAAGGGATACGTGATAATCCTTCCCTTTTACGGCGGTGATTGCTTTTTCTTTTTTCGGTTCAGGAGCCGATTTGAGAAACTCGAGATCTTTTTCCTTCACCTTCATTTTGAGGATGCCGATTTGGACGTTCCATTCTTTCTCGCCGGTTTTTTCAAGCAGCGCCCCTTTTTGTCCGAATGTGAGCACCTTTACTTCGTCGCCCGGCTTCAGCTCGCGTTTTTTCTCTGTTTTTCTTTCCGGCTGCTTTGATTTTTCAAAAGCCGGCATCGCGTCTCCGAGACGTTTTTTGGCGTCAATCAGCTCGTGTTCCTTAAAGGATCTGTGTTCTTGCTTGATGGACCTGAGCTCGCGGATAATCTGTTCGGCTTCATTTGCGGCGGCTTCCAGTTTTTCAGCAGCTTTCCGCTCGGCTTCTTCCATCATTTTATCTTTTTGGGCGTTCAGCTCAATGATTTGCTGCTGAAGCTCTTTGTGCAGTTTTTCTGCTTCTTTTCTGAGTGATTCGGTTTCAGAAAGCTCTTCATCCGCTCTTTTTTTGCTTTTTTCAAGCGATGCGATCATCAAATCGACTTCGTTATGTTCGGCGGTCATTTCTGACTTCGCCTGGCCGATGATATGCTCCGGAAGCCCAAGGCGTCTTGAGATTTCAAATGCGTTGCTTCGGCCCGGCACTCCGATCAGGAGCTTATAGGTAGGCGAAAGCGTTTCAATGTCAAATTCAACGCTGGCATTCATGACGCCTTGTCTGTTATATCCGTATGCTTTCAGTTCCGGATAATGCGTGGTCGCAAGCACTCTGGCGTTTGTCCGGTGAACTTCGTCAAGGATGCTCATGGCAAGCGCCGCCCCTTCCTGCGGATCTGTTCCGGCACCGAGTTCATCGAACAGCACAAGACTGTTTTCAGACACGTCT
This sequence comes from Bacillus sp. JK62, assembly GCF_053663455.1. Classification (NCBI taxonomy): domain Bacteria; kingdom Bacillati; phylum Bacillota; class Bacilli; order Caryophanales; family Bacillaceae; genus Bacillus; species Bacillus sp. JK62. The sequence continues at coordinate 223,300 of NZ_JBSJQA010000002.1, read as the reverse complement.
TTTAATATATTGACGATATTGACCATGTGGGATGAGAACGTACTCAGACTTTGTTCGATCGACTGTTCATCGCCGATATCGGCAAACACATTGTCAAATACGGCTGCTTCCGATCCCTCGTCAGCCGGTATGTGCAATCCTGCCTGCGCCATTATCGTCAGCAGCCCGAGTGTTTTTAACGTAACGGTTTTACCGCCCGTATTCGGTCCCGTGATGACGATCGTTGAATAATCTCCGCCCAGTTCAATATCGTTGGCCACGACTTGATCTTGGGGCAGCAGCGGATGGCGCGCTTTTTTCAGACGGATAAAGCCGTCTCCGTTCATGAATGGTTTTGTCGCCTTCATCGCTTTTGCGTATCTCGCTTTGGCGAAAATGAAATCCAGTGTCTGCAGCACTTCCACATTTTGAGCGATTTCTTGTGTGTGTTCAGCGGTATGCTCCGTCAGCATCCGGAGAATCCGTTCGATTTCCTGTTTTTCTTTTACTTTCGCCTGCTGAAGCGAGTTGTTCATATCTACGATCGCCTGCGGTTCAATAAACAGTGTCGCACCGGATGAAGATGTATCGTGGACAATTCCGCCGTAGCTTGATCTGTACTCCTGTTTGACCGGGATGACAAAGCGGTCATTCCGAATCGTAACGATGGTGTCAGACAGCATTTTAGAAGCGGAAGATGAACGCAGCATCGATTCAAGCCGGTCTCTGACTCTTGATTCAAGCGTCCTGAGCTGTGTGCGGATTCCCCTTAAAGCGGGAGACGCATGATCAAGCACTTCACCATGGTCATCAATGCAGGAGTTAATCTCCCTTTCCAAATCGCCTAATGTAATCAGCTCTTCTACATGGGCCTGTATCAGCGGAATGCCGACGCCGTCTTCTGTCATTTGGCTGATAAAATGCTTCATTTGTTTAACGGCATACAGCAGCCCGGACAATTCGGTGAATTCCGCCGGCGTCAGCACACTGCCGATTTCCGCCCGCCGTAAAGCGGATCTTATGTCGGTCAGGCCGCCGAACGGAGCATGGCCTCTCAAGCGCATGATTGCGGATGCTTCTTCGACTTCATCCAGCTGTTTTTGGATGTCGGTTAGATCCGTCAAAGGTTTCAGCTGCAGAAGCTTCTCCCGGCCGAGCGATGAGGCGGCATGTGCGGTAATCTGTTCTTTTACTTTATGAAATTCAAGTGATGATAACACTTTTTGCTGCACGGTTTTATGGTCCTCCTTACTTAATCATTGCGCGTCAGAAATGCTTTGACCTCATGTAGCGGCCGGGCGTTTAACACATGTTTTGTCTCCGTCCAGCCTTTGCGCGCAGCGGTCACGCCCGTTTTCATATCATCGAGCATCTCGATATTATGGGCATCGGTATTAATGACCAAAGTCACACCTTTTTCATTTGCTTTGATCAGATGCTCAGTCCGTAAATCGAGGCGCGCGGGGTTTGCATTCAGTTCAAGCGCCGTATTTGTTTTGGCGGCGAGCTCAATCAGCATATCGATGTCGACTTCATAGCCGGCCCGTCTGCCGATCAGGCGGCCCGTCGGGTGGGCGATAATGTCCACGTGCTTATTCGTCAGCGCCTGTTCAAGCCGTTTCATAATGACATGCTCCGGCTGGCTGAAACTTGAATGAATAGATGCGATGACAAGATCCATTTCAGACAGAACACTGTCATCATAATCAAGCGAACCGTCGGGGAGAATGTCCATTTCTACGCCTTTAAAAATATGAAAATGTTCAAATTCAGCGTTTAACGCGTCAATTTCTTCCGCCTGTTTTTTGAGCCGTTCGGCCGTTAACCCGTTGGCTACCTTTAAATATTGGGAATGGTCGGTGATCGCCATGTACTGGTAGCCTTTTGCCATACACGCTTCTGCCATTTCTCTGATGGAAAAAGCGCCGTCACTCCAGGCTGAGTGCATGTGGAGATCGCCTTTTATCGCTTTATGCTCCACAAGGTCCGTTTCTTCCCGGTACGTGTCGACCTCCTGCCCGCTTTCTCTGAGCTCAGGAGGAATAAACGGCAGACCGAAGTGGGCGTAAAACGCTTCTTCGCTCGGGAATGTTTTGACGTCTCCCGTTTCTATGGTTTCTACTCCGTATTCACTGATCCGTTCACCGCGCTCTTTCGCCAGCTGGCGCATTTTAATGTTGTGATCTTTAGAACCGGTAAAATGATGCAGTGTGGTGGCAAACTGTTCCTCTGTCACAAGCCGGAAATCCACACTCGTCTCATATTCAAATGTGAGGATAACCGATACTTTTGTATCCCCGCTCGCTATCACGTCTTTTACGTTCGGGAGGGAAAGAAGCTGTTCTCTGACAGCCTCCGGATGATCTGTAGCGATAATGTAATCCAGATCTTTTACGGTTTCCCGCGCTCTTCTGAGACTGCCGGCCCGGGAATATTTCTGAATATCCGTCAGCCGGGCCAAATGTTCTTCAATGACTGAAGCAATGCTGAGCGCATAGCCGATCGGAAACCGTTCCGGCTGTTTTCCGGCTTCTCCGAGAGCCTGAAGGATTTTCTCCTCCGTTTTTTTGCCGAAACCGGCGAGCCCCTGTACTTTTTGCTGCTCGCATGCTTCTTTCAGCGATTCCGCGTCATGAACACCCAGTTCCTGGTACAGCTTGGCGATTTTTTTGCCGCCGAGGCCCGGAAGCTTCAAAAGAGGAACCAAGCCTTCCGGGACTTCTTTCTGCAATTGGAGAAGCGTGCCGGACACACCTTCCTGCATATATTCACGAATGACGCCGTAGGTGCCTTTTCCGATTCCGGATAAAGACATCATGTCGTCGATTTCCGACAGGCTGCGGTCATCCTGCTCAAGCGCCGCTGCCGCTTTTCGGAAGGCTGATATTTTAAACGGGTTGTCCCCTTTCAGTTCCATATAGACCGCGATCGTTTCAAGCAGCCTGATGATATCTTTTTTATGCATACTGTTAACCCCCAGTCGTTTCCTGCTTTTCATCATACAAATTTTTCTCCTCCGGCACAACTGACGCAGAGCTTGAAAAAAACTTCTCCGGTCAAGAGAAGTTTTTTATGCCCCGTACTGGGCCCACAGTTCTTGCAGGAGCCCTGACAGATACGGCGTATGATGTGTGATGATATTTGCAAGCGTCGATTGTGCGAGCATATCCTGAAGCGCGCTTACCGGCAGTACGGATGCGACGTATAACAGGATAAACGCAAATAAATAGACTTCCAGAAATCCAAGCACCCCGCCCAGCAGTTTGTTGATCTGTTTAATGACCGGAATGCCGGCGATGATATTAAGCGCCGCTCCGATAATCCGGAGCAGAATCTTTGCGATGATAAACAAAATGACAAACGCGATCGCGTTGTAATAAGCCGTCTCCACGTTTCCTTTAATAAAAGACAGAGCCGCCTGCCCGCCGGAAAAATCAGGCGCGGGTATAAAACTCAGATGCGGGGCCAGATTTTTGTAAAAAAGCGCCGCAAACGCAATCGAGAGGATGAAGCTCGTTAAATATATAAATTGGAGGATAAACCCTCTTTTTAATCCAAGCAATGTGCCCATTAAGAGCAGAACTAAGATGATGATATCTATCATATGGTGTTCATTCCTTTTCTTTAAGCTGCCGCTCCAGTATTTCATATTTTTCTTGCAGTTTCATATAATCATGCACGACATTGACCGCAGTCAATACAGCGAGCTTATTTATATCAAGATATGGATTTTTCTCGTTGATTTCTCTCATTTTATCATCAACCATTCCGGCCACATGGCGCATGTGCGCTTTGCTTTCTTCTCCGATAATGGTGAAGTGCTGGCCGTAAATGTTTACTGTCGTTTTGGTTTTTTTGCCGTCAGACAACGTTTCTCCTCCATTCCGCGAGAATCCTAGTTCCTATCATACCACGATTATCGTTTGAATGGAAAGACGAGCCTCGGGCTGTTATGATACACTGGTATATACAGTGAAAAGTGCCAAAAAAGGAGATTATATCGTGTCCCATTCTGTTATAAAAGTATCCGCTTCCGCTATGGAACAAATGAAACAATCCTATGCCGGCTCCCTAACTCCCGCCGTTCCGCAGGGCGCCGTCTTCCAGGCCAAGCCTCCGGGCTGTACCATTACAGCCTACCGCTCGGGCAAGGTTCTCTTTCAAGGAAAAAACGCCGGCACAGAAGCGGCCCGCTGGGGAACGGCTGAGGCGCCGAAAGCAAAGAAAACCGTCAAAAAAGCGGCCGACCCGCTTTACGCTCCCCCGGCGGGCATTGCCTCCATGTCAGTGATCGGCTCTGATGAAGTCGGAACAGGCGATTACTTCGGGCCGATAACGGTTGCCTGCGCTTACGCCGACAAAACAAAGCTTTCTTTAATGAAAGAACTCGGTGTGAAGGATTCGAAGGATTTAAAAGATCCGCAGATTATTGAAATCGCCAAACTGTTAATTAAAACCATTCCTTACAGCCTGCTTGTGTTAAAAAACGAAAAATACAATCAGATGCAGGAAAAAGGCATGAGCCAAGGAAAAATGAAGGCGCTCCTTCATAATCAGGCGATTTCCAATCTGCTGAGAAAAATGAACGGCGTTAAACCGGAAGCGATTCTGATTGACCAATTCGCAGAGCCCGGCATTTATTTTAAGCATCTTTCCGGACGGGATATCGTAAAAGAAAAAACGTTTTTCAGCACGAAAGCGGAAAGCATACATCTTTCCGTCGCCGCAGCCTCTATCATTGCGCGATATTCTTTCTTAATTGAAATGGATAAGCTTTCCCGTGAGGCTGGGATGACGATTCCAAAAGGCGCGGGGCCGCACGTCGATGAAGCTGCCGCCAAGCTGATCATCAATAAGGGAGAAGGTGCGCTCAGAACGTTCACCAAACTTCATTTTGCCAATACGCAAAAAGCGAAACGCCTTGTAGAACGGAAACGGTCATAATAAAAAAGCTTGCAGAATGATCTGCAAGCTTTTTCTTTATCCTCTTAATACCGCTTGATACGTTTCTTCCAGCGCTTTCAGCACGTTTTCATGTACTTTTGTCACTTCTTCTTCTGTCAATGTTTGTTCAGGGTTAACATATTGGAGCGAGAAGGCGACGGATTTTTTGCCCTCTTCCATATGCTCACCTTCGTACACATCAAATACGGTGACTTCTTTCAGCAGCGCGCCGCCGGCTTCTTTGATCACGGCTTCGAGCTGTCCGCTTGTAACGGTTTTATCTGCCACAAGCGCAATGTCGCGCGTGACGGACGGGTACTTCGGAATCGGCGTATACACGACAGGTTCTGTTTCCTCGGTCAGAAGCGCGTGCAGATCAAGCTCGAACACATACGTTTCTTTGATATCCAGCTCTTTTTCCATTGCCGGATGCACCTGGCCGATAAATCCGGCAAGCGAACCGTTCAATAGAATGTTTGCCGTCCGGCCGGGATGCATGTTTTTGCGTTCAGACTGGACAAATTCAACCCGGTCTGACACATTCAATTGATGCAGCAGGCCTTCAACGATTCCTTTGGCGACGAAGAAATCAACCGGCTTTTTCTCACCCTGCCATAAATTTTTGCGCCACAATCCGGTTACAGCTCCGGCAACCCGTTCTTTTTCAACCGGTTTTGTGTTTTCTTCTTTCGTCAGAAATACAGAACCCGTTTCATATAAAGCAACGGAATCAGTCTGTCTGGCCAGATTGTATGAAACGGCTTCAAGAAGATTCGGCACGAGGCTGTGTCTGAGAATGCTTCTTTCTTCGCTCATCGGCAGAGAAAGCATCGTGTTGAATGATTTTTCGATCGCAAAAGCGGCCGCTTTTTTATCATTCGTTAATGAATAAGTGGTCGCTTGTGAAAGACCCGCTCCTTCAAGGAAACGTCTCACTTTCCGGCGTTTTGCCTGATACGGTGTCAAGCCGCCTGTCGTGCCGGCCGTTTCCGGAAGCGTGGACGGAATATTGTCATACCCGTACAATCTCGCCGCTTCTTCAATCAGGTCTTCTTCTATTCTAATATCTCCGCGGCGCGACGGCACCGTTACGACGAGAACGTCTTCAGCTTCACCGACTGCAAACCCGAGGCGCTTGTAAATGCTGATGATTTCTTCTTTAGCGATTGCCATGCCAAGCACGGCGTTCACTTTTTCAACAGACACGTGAATGTTGTTTGCTTCGATTTTCAGATGGTTTTCTTCAACCGTGCCTGAGAGCACTTCTCCGCCGGCATATGCCTGAATGAGACTGCAGGCCCGTTCAGCCGCCAGCAAAACGCGGGCCGGATCAATGCCTTTTTCATATCTGGCGCTCGCTTCGCTTCTCAGTCCGAGGTCTCTCGATGCTTTGCGGACGGTCTGTCCGTCGAAATAAGCGGCTTCCAGTAAAATCGCAGTGGTGTCTTCACGGACTTCAGACTCAGCTCCGCCCATGACTCCCGCAACGGCTTGCGCTTTTTTTCCGTTTGTGATGACCAAATGGCTGCTTGACAGCTTGCGCTCTTGTTCATCCAGCGTCACGATGGTTTCGTTTTCCGCCGCTTTTCTGACGACGACCTCTTTTGAACCGAACCGGTCGTAATCGAAAGCGTGAAGCGGCTGTCCGTACTCAAGGAGGACGAAGTTTGTAATGTCCACGACGTTATTATGCGGGCGGATGCCTGCATTCATCAGCTTCGTCTGCATCCAAAGCGGTGACGGGCCGATTTTGACGTTTTTAATGATTTTTGCGGCATAATGCGGATTGGCCTGCGTATCTTCAATCTTGACGGAAACAGCATCCGCCGCTTTTTCTGCCGCTTTTTCATATGAAGCCTCCGGAAGCTTTACCTCTGCGCCGAGGATAGCCGCAACTTCATAAGCCACGCCAAGCATGTTCATCGCGTCGGCGCGGTTCGGCGTTAAGCCCAATTCTAAAATCGCATCATCAAGCTGAAGGGCCGCCATTGCGTCAGCTCCCGTTTCAGCATCATTCGGAAAAACGAAAATGCCTTCCGCATATTCTTTCGCCACGAGCTTGCTTTCAATGCCGAGCTCCTGAAGGGAACAGATCATGCCGTGAGACGCTTCGCCGCGCAGCTTGGCTTTTTTAATTTTGAAATTGCCGGGAAGCACGGCTCCGACCGTTGCAACGGCAACCTTTTGTCCTTTATCAACATTCGGGGCGCCGCAGATAATCTGAACGGGTTCCTCCGCACCGATATCAACAAGGCATTTGTTGAGTTTGTCGGCATTCGGGTGCTGTTCACGCTCAAGCACGTGTCCGATGACAACGCCTTTTACGCCTTCCCCTTTATACTCAATACCCTCAACTTCAATACCGGCTCTTGTAATTTTTTCTGCAAGCACGGCCGGGTCGATTCCCTGCAAGTCAACGTAATCTTCTAACCATTTATATGAAACAAACATGTGTATCCTCCTCTTACGCCTGTTTAAACTGCGAAATGAATCTGACATCATTGGTATAGAAATGGCGGATATCTTCAATGCCGTATTTCAGCATCGCGATACGTTCAACACCCATTCCGAAAGCGAAACCCTGGTATTCCTCAGGATTGAAACCAGCCATCTTCAGCACGTTCGGGTGAACCATGCCGGCGCCGAGAATTTCGATCCAGCCTGTTTTTTTGCAGACGGAGCAGCCTTGGCCGCCGCACTTAAAGCAGGTTACATCCACCTCGACAGAAGGCTCTGTGAATGGGAAGAAGCTCGGACGGAGCCTGATTTCACGGTCTTGGCCGAACATTTTTTTGGCAACCAATTCAAGCGTGCCTTTCAGGTCGCTCATGCTGATTTTGCGGTCCACGACGAGACCCTCGATCTGCATGAACTGATGGGAATGTGTCGCGTCATCGTTGTCGCGGCGATACACTTTACCGGGACAAATGATTTTGACGGGGCCTTTTCCTTTATGCTTTTCCATCGTTCGCGTCTGCACCGGTGACGTCTGCGTTCTCATCAGCATTTCTTCTGTAATGTAAAAGCTGTCCTGCATGTCGCGGGCCGGATGTTCCTTCGGCAGGTTCAGCGCCTCAAAGTTGTAATAATCCGTTTCCACTTCAGGGCCTTCTTCGACGGTATATCCCATGCCGATAAATAAATCTTCAATTTCTTCAATAACGACCGTCAGCGGATGGCGCCCGCCGATGTTTACCTGACTGCCCGGCAATGTGACGTCAATCGTCTGGCTGCTGAGTTTTTTATTCATCTCTTCTTGTTCAAGCTGTTCATTTTTCGCCGTAATGGCTGCTGCAATGCGCTCTCTCACTTCATTGGCGAGCGCTCCCATTTTCGGGCGCTCTTCGGCGGACAGTTTGCCCATGCCGCGGAGAACTTCTGTAATCGGCCCTTTTTTTCCGAGATATTGCACCCGAATGTCGTTAACTTCTTTTAATGAACCCGCCGCTTCTACTTTTTCTGCAGCTTCCAGTTCAAGCTGTTTAAGCTTCTCTTCCATCATGCATCCTCCTTTTATGTAAACCAAACCGTTCTATGCCTTTTTCAGAAAACAAAAAAACCCGCCCCTTGAGAGAAGGGACGAGTTGTGGCCGCGGTACCACCCTTTTTAAGGCAGACTTCATCTGCCGACAGCTTCATTGACATAACGGAAACGATCGTTCCGGTTCACCTTTACGCGCGTTTGGCGCGGTCCCGGTGACAACTCGAGAGGTGAAAATCAATTTCTGTGCTGCGATAAAAATGCTCTCAGTCAGCGGCATTTTCTCCCTGGAAGGCAGCGTGTGCAAAAATTGACGTCCTCTGTCACGGTTTTTACATTATTGCTATCTATTATAGTGAAATCCAAGGTTTTTCGCAACCTATCCTCTGAGATGATAAACGAGGATGGCGGCCGCTACCGCCACATTCAGCGATTCCGCCTGTCCGTACAGCGGAACGTACAGGTTGAGATCGGTTTTTTGCAGAAGGCCGGCGTCCACTCCCGCCCCCTCGTTCCCGACGATTAACGCGAACGATTCTTCAGGCTTCACGCTTTGATAAGCGGCACCGTTTTCAAGCGCCGTGCCGTAGATCGCGACGCCTTGTGATTTCAGCTCAGCGGTAAACTCATCAAGCGGACGTTTCAAAATGGGAATATGAAAATGAGATCCCTGTGCTGAACGCAGCGTTTTTCCGTTGTACGGGTCTGCCGTTCCCTCACCAAGGACAACGGCGTCGATTCCCGCCGCATCTGCCGTTCTGATCATTGTTCCTAAATTCCCCGGGTCCTGTACGGCATCAATCAGAAGCAGCCGCTTCAGCTGATCAGGCCGCTTATCCGGCATATGGCAGACCGCGGCGATCCGCTGCGGCGTTTCCGTTTCCGTCACGGCTGAAAACGCGTCTTCGCTCAGCACGTAGCACGGAATGCTCATGTCCAGATCGGCCGGGATGGCGCTCTCATCGTTTACGAGAATTTCTTTTACCGTTCCCTTTGATTTGAGCGCTTCTTCTGCCAGATGCTCTCCTTCTATCAGAAATGTATTCGTTTTAAGTCTCTCTTTTTTTGTGTGAAGTTTTTTCCAGTCCTTCACTTTTTGGTTTTTTGCAGAGTCGATTCGTTTCACTTTATGTCTGTGCTCTCCTTTTTTCATGCATGTTGTTATTATATCTCAAGAACAGCACATAATAAACCGCGTGCGCGGTAAGAATATGCGTATCACATTCAGGAAAAAGGAGCGGTTGTAATGGATCTTAATTTACGCAACGCCGTTATTGCCAATGTAACCGGCAATAACCAGGATCAGCTGGAGCATACTATCGTTGACGCCATCCAAAGCGGTGAAGAAAAAATGCTTCCGGGCCTCGGCGTCTTATTCGAAGTTCTTTGGCAGCATGCGTCAGACTCAGAAAAAAATGAAATGCTCAAAACACTTGAAGGCGGATTAAAACCTGCGCAATAAGCATGAACCGGGTGATGGCACACCCGGTTTTTTTGTATAATAATGGCGAGGGGGATCGCCATGCAGTTACAGCCGGAACTGGCAAAGAAATTGATTGCCGAAGTCAAACATATGTACAGCCGCGAAGTGATTATTGCCGATACAAAAGGGATGATCATCGCAGGCACCAACGAGGCGCGCGCCGGATGGTTTCATGAAGGCGCACTGATCTGCGCCCGCGAAAAACGGAATGTCATCATTACGAAAGAAGATGAAAAACGGCTCCAGGGCGTAAAAGCAGGACTGAACCTCCCCGTTTTTTCAGGCCATGAGGTGATCGGAGTGTTCGGTCTGACAGGAGACCCTGACGATATCCTGCCTTTCGGAGAATTGCTCAGGAAAATGACGGAGCTGTTTATTAAAGAAACGCGCCATATGGAAGAAGCGCAGTGGCGTGCGAGAATGCTTGAATCCTTTATGGTTGATTGGCTGCAGCTGAAAGAATGGTCTCCGGGCTTTTTAGAAAAAGCAAAGCTCATCGGCGCAGACCTTCACGCATACCGCCGGATCATACTCATTCAAGGACGTTATGAGCAATATAAAGCGGAGGAGCTCGGGCGGCTCTGGCAGAACGAATGCCCTGAAGACCTGTTTGTCCGCTGGGGAAATGAACGCATTCTCATTAATCATGAAGCAAATTCGGCTTCCAAAACACAGCTCATCAAAAAGATCGGCGCCGTTTTTGGGCAGCCTGTCACCGCCGGCATCGGACGGATCGTTCCGGGAGAGCGCCTCGCGGAATCATACGAACAGGCGGATAAAGCACTTTCAGCCGGAATCGGTGACAAGCAGGCCGTCTTTGAAGAAGATTTAAAACTGGATATGTGTATTGCCGATATCGCACCCGGCACGCGGTCGGAATTTTCACGGCGGGTTCTCAAGCATGTACTCGGCCGGGAAGAACTTCTGGATACGCTGCGCGCCTTTTTCGACCGGCAATTATCGTTAAAGCGCACCGCCGACGACATGCATATTCATATCAATACATTGCGCTACCGTCTTTCCAAACTGGAATCACTGACAAATATGAAGCTTGACCATCCCGAAGACATAACGGCTTTTTATTTGGCGCTCCGCTTTTTAGATCAACATACAAAAAGTACGTAATCATATCATCATTTTTCATATGTTTCTCCATAGTGTGCGGAATCGTTTTTCTTTACAATTAAATGAAAACGCTTTTCTTATCAGGGAGGTTGGGAGAACATGATTTCACGAGAGGCAAAAGAAGCGTTCATCCGGACGGTCGGGAAGGAGAATTATGATGATTCGGCGGCGGGGCGTCTAGTGTATTCTTATGATGCGGCTCCTCAGCTGCAAGCCATGCCGGATGCGGTAATCGCCCCCCGCAGCGCGGATGACGTGTCCCGTATATTAACGATTTGCAGCAGGCATGACATTCCGATCGTGCCGAGGGGTTCAGGCACAAACTTATGCGGCGGCACATGTCCGTCTGAAGGCGGGCTTGTGCTTTTATTCAAACATATGAACCGCATTCTTGAAATTGATGAAGAAAATTTGACGGCAACCGTCCAGCCGGGCGTGATTACGCAAGATATGATCCGTGCGGTTGAGCAAAAAGGTTTATTTTATCCGCCTGATCCGAGCAGCATGAAAATATCGACGATCGGCGGGAATATTAATGAAAATTCCGGCGGACTGCGCGGTTTGAAGTACGGCGTCACCCGGGATTATGTCCTCGGCCTTGAAGCCGTCTTGGCTTCAGGCGATATCATCCGCACAGGAGGAAAGCTGACAAAGGATGTCGCCGGTTATGATCTGACCCGGCTTTTCGTCGGATCAGAAGGTACGCTCGGCGTTGTGACGGAAGCGACTTTAAAGCTGGTTCCGAAGCCGGAAACGAAAAAAACGCTGCTCGCACTCTATGAACATATTGAAGCGGCTGCGGAATCTGTTTCTGCCATCATCGCTGAAAAAATCATTCCGGCCACACTCGAATTTCTGGATCAGCCGACACTGCAGGTCATTGAAGATTACGCCAAGATCGGGCTTCCGACCGACGCAAAAGCGGTGCTGCTGATCGAACAGGACGGTGACATCGAAACGGTCAGACGGGATATGGAAAAAATCGAAGCCATCTGTAAAAACGGAGCAGCCGTATCCGTCCAAACGGCCGAAACCGAGGAAGAGGCATTCGCGCTTACAGAGGCCAGACGGTCCGCATTATCAGCCCTTGCCCGGCTGAAACCGACGACGATTCTGGAAGACGCGACCGTGCCGAGATCACAAATTGCCGGCATGGTCAAAGCCATTAACGAGATTGCAGAAACATACGGCCTGTCCATCTGCACATTCGGCCATGCCGGAGACGGCAACCTTCATCCGACGTGCACCACAGATATCCGAAATACAGAGGAGATGGAACGTGTCGAAAAAGCTTTTGCCGCCATTTTTGAAAAAGCGATTGAGCTGGGCGGGACGATAACGGGTGAACACGGGGTCGGCATCGTAAAAGCGCCGTATTTAGAAATGAAGCTGAAAACAGAAGGCATCACCGCCATGAAAGCGATCAAACAAGCGCTTGATCCCCAAAATCTGCTGAATCCGGGAAAAATATTCGCCAATTCATCAAGGAAACGCGTGGTGGTGATGAAATGACAACGGCTAAAGAGCAGCAACACATTCAAACAGAATTCAAAACCCGCATGGATGAAGGTGAATTGCTGAACTGTATGCGCTGCGGCTTTTGCCTTCCTTCCTGTCCGACCTATATCGAATCGGGATTTCAAGAATCCCATTCGCCGCGCGGCCGGATCGCCCTGATGAAAGCCGTCACAGACGGACTGATCGAACCGGATGAAGATGTCGAACGCTCACTTTCGCTGTGTCTCGGATGCCGGGCATGCGAGCCCGTTTGTCCGGCAGGGGTCAATTACGGACAGCTGCTTGAAGAAGCGAGGGATATCATTCATCAAAATAAAAAACATAAGCCGGGCGTGCGCCTCTTGCGGAAAGCCGCCTTCACCGGGCTTTTCCCTCATCAAAACCGCATGCAGGCAGCCGTGAATCTTCTCGGAATATACCAAAGATCGGGACTGCAGACAGCCGTCAGAAAAACCGGTATGCTGCGCGTTTTGCCTGAACATCTGCGCACGATGGAACAAGTGCTCCCGCCCGCCCCGAAACGGAAAGACATGAAGGAAAGGCCGCGTTTTCTTCCTGCCGCGGGTCCCGTCCAAAAACGGGCCGCTTTTTTCTCGGGCTGCTTAATGGATACGATGTTTTTAGCGACAAATCATGCGACAACGGCGCTTTTACAGGCGGCCGGGTGTGAAATCGCGGTTCCGGACGGCCAGGCGTGCTGCGGCGCGCTTCACGGGCACAGCGGAGAAAAAGAGATGGGAAAAGAACTGGCCAAGCGGAATATCGCCGCTTTTGAGGCGCTTGACGCTGATTATATCATTACAAACGCCGGCGGATGCGGCGCCTTTCTTCAGGAATATCCGCATTTACTGAAAGATGAACCTGGATGGGCGGAACGTGCCGAACAATTCGTCCGGAAGCTCAAAGACTTTTCATCCGTACTGGTTGATCTGAAGTTCCATCAAAAAAACCTGCGGGCGCAGTCTCCTCATATCGTCACATATCAGGACTCCTGCCATCTCCGCAATGTGATGCATACGTCAGAGGAACCGCGAACGCTTTTGAAAAGCATTAAAGGGGCTGAGTACAGAGAAATGGAAAAGGCCGACAGCTGCTGCGGGTCGGCGGGAATTTATAATATAACAGAGTCAGAGATGTCTATGAAAATATTAGACAGCAAGATGAAAGCCGCCGGAAAAACGGAGGCGGCCGTCATCGTGACAGCCAATCCCGGATGCCTTTTGCAAATGCAGCTCGGCATTTTACGCGAAGGATTAACAGACCGTGTCCGCGCGGTTCATTTGGCGGATTACCTTTTGGAAGCGGCGGATTTGTCATAAGCCGAAAGCAGAGAGACCGATCGGCTCTCTGCTTTTATGATGCTGCAATGTTCGGGTCGGCCGCGGATTTATCCGGGTATTGAAGCTTCCAGTCTGGCACTCGGATCACGCCATACATTCGCCCATTTTTTCACAGCCGCAATGATAATCACAAGCCCGAGAATGAGCATGATAATGGATAAAACGCCATTCAGCACGTTGTATCCCGCCGCTTCGGGGTTCAAATACACATACCGCACCATCCAATAACCCGCATAGTTGACGGTCACGTACAAATAAGCGAGAGGAATCAGGCATGTCAGCATATAGCGCCGCTTATCCGCTATTTTTAATACGACGGTCGCACCGATGATTAAGCCGACAGATGCCATAAGCTGATTGGATACGCCGAACAGCGCCCAAATGGAACTGATGTCGCCCGAATACAGAAGATAGCCCCACAGCAGGCAGGCGAGCGCGCTTGAGAAAATCGAGCCCGGCAGCCAGTCTGTTTTTTTCAGCGGCTTATAGACCTCTCCGAAAAACTCTTGAATCAAGTACCGGGCGACACGGGTTCCCGCATCAATCGCCGTTAAAATAAACACCGCTTCAAACATAATGACGAATTGAAAAAAGTATGAAGCCAAATGACTGAAAAACGGAATCTCCGTAAAGATATACGTCATTCCGACGGCAAGCGTAACAGCGCCGCCCGTTCTTCCCTCCAGACTGAGCCCGATTTCTTTGCTCAATTCAGGCAGATGGACGACATTCATCCCGAGGGCGCGGAATATTTCAGGCGTGCTGTTAATAGCAAAATAGTCGGCGGGCTCAAGAGCGGCAGCTGCAATGAGCGCCATAATTCCGACGAGACATTCCACAAGCATCGCTCCGAAAGCAACCGGTTTTATATCACTCCATTTATCCAGCATTTTCGGCGTTGTGCCGGAACCGACAAATGCATGAAAGCCCGAAATGGCGCCGCAGGCAATCGTTATTGAAATAAACGGCCAGACAGGACCCGCGATCACCGGCCCTCCGCCTTGAATAAACTCCGTTACGGCCGGGAATTTAATGGCGGGATTGACGAAAAAGACGCCTGCGATCAAAGCGGCAAAAACCCCGATTTTCATAAAACTGCTTAAATAGTCACGCGGAGCCAGCAAAAGCCAAACCGGAAGCGCCGCGGCGAAAAACGCATAGACGGGAAGCGCCACTGCAAGCGTTTTCGCATCCAGTGTCAGCATGTCCCCGAGAGCCGTTGTCTGCAGCCGCGGCCCGATTACAACACCGGCCATTAACAAAAGAAACCCGACTGTTGATGCGAGTTTGAGATTGCCCGTTTTTTTATAGTAGAGGCCGACCCCCATCGCGATCGGAATCGTAATCCCCACCGCAAACGTTCCCCACGGGTTTTTCTCAAGCGCGTGCAGCACAACCATGGACAGACCCGCCATCGTGATCGTAATGATAAACAGCATGGAAAGACCGGTGCAAAAGCCCGCCACCGGGCCGAGCTCTTCTTTGGCGACTTCAGAAAGCGTTTTCCCGTTTTTCCGCATTGATGCAAACAATACGACAATATCGTGCACGGCTCCCCCGATCACCGCTCCGATTAACAGCCATAAAAGCCCGGGCAGATAGCCAAACTGAGCTGCCAGAATCGGTCCGACAAGCGGGCCGGCAGCGGCGATTGCCGCGAAGTGGTGGCCGAATGACACCCACTTATTCGTGGGCACATAATCTTTCCCATCCTCAAGCACATGGGCCGGAGTCGGTGTCTGATCATTGATTTTTAATACTTTGACCATCATAAAGGTACCGTAAAGCCGATAGGCGATCGCCAAAATACATATAGACGCTATGACGATTGTAATCGCATTCATTTAATCCCAGCCCCTTTTCTCTTTTTCTAAATATTATCACAATTATCAGATAACAGGAGATGATTTTTGCGTAAAAAAAAGCCGGCTGCGGCAGCCCGGCTTTTCGGAACACTATTTTCCTGATAAACGGATGACATTCCAGGACAGCGGAGTAAAATGTGCCGTTATCCCTTCAGCGTTTGCCGAAGACGTTCCGTTGGAGTGGGGAATGACTTCTTTTCTGTTTTTTTGATTGGTTGCTTTCATATCCTGATGCTCCAGCACGATATGCTCAATGATGCGGTAATCTTCAAACCCTCTCAGTTTGATCTCCGTTTCCATCAGTTCCTTGCTTTTGTTGACGGCAAAAATGGTCAGGGCTTCATCCTCTTCATGGTAAACGGCCGCGGCATCAACATACGGCACATCCGTAAAGTCCGCCGAGTCGTATTTCGGGGAGGTGACCAGCAGTTTCATTGAAGCCCCTCTCCCGTAGACTGAGGCGTGCATGTAAGGGTAAAAGATCGGCTGCCTCCATGCTTCTCCGCCCTTTTCAGTCATGATAGGCGCAATCACGTTGACAAGCTGGGCGAGACAGGCGATCTTTAGTCTGTCCGCATGCTGCAGCATCGTAATCAGCAGTGAACCGATCAACAGCGCATCTTCAAAATTGTAGATGTCTTCGAGAATCGGCCGGGCCGTAATCCATGGCTCCACTTTTTTATCCGCTTCATTTGAGTGATACCACACATTCCATTCATCTAAAGAAAGGTGAATCGTTTTTTTGCTGCGTTTTTTCGCTTTCATATAATCACATACGGCTGTGACGGATTTAATAAAATGGTCTAAATCCATAGACTTCGCCAAATAGTTCTCAAGATCATTTTCATGGTTGCCGTAATACGTATGCAGTGAAATGTAATCCACATGCTCGTACGTATGCTCAAGCACCTCGGCCTCCCACTCGATGAAGGACGGCATGCCGCTGTTTGAGCTTCCGCAAGCCACCAATTCGATCGTCGGGTCCGTCCATTTCATCACCTTTGCTGTTTCAGCGGCAAGCCGTCCGTATTCATGCGCCGTTTTATGACCGATCTGCCAAGGGCCGTCCATCTCATTTCCTAAGCACCATGTTTTGATGCCGTAAGGTTTTTCATATCCGTGCGATTTTCGTAAGTCGCTCCAGTATGACCCTTCCGGATGGTTGCAGTACTCGACGAGGTTCCGGGCGGCATCGATCCCTCTCGTCCCGAGATTGACCGCCATATTCACTTCGGCGTTCACTTTTTTCGCCCACGTTAAAAATTCATTCGTCCCCACTTCGTTCGTTTCTGTCGTCTGCCATGCCAAATCAAGCCTCCGCGGGCGGTTCTTCACCGGCCCGACGCCGTCCTCCCAATTGTAGCCTGAGAGAAAATTCCCTCCCGGATAGCGGATGAACGGCACTTGCAATTCCTTGATTAACTCCTGCACGTCTGTTCTGAAACCGTCCTTGTCGGCTTTCGGGTGTCCGGGCTCATAAATGCCTTCATACACCGCCCGGCCCATATGTTCTATAAAAGATCCGTACATCCGTTTGTCCACTTCACCGATGATATATTCTTTATCTGCTGTAATCCCCGCTTTTTTCATTACATTTCCTCCCTCTCTCTATCCCTTCACTCCGCCTACTGTGAGGCCGGAAATGAAGTATTTTTGGAAAAACAAGAATATGATGATCACCGGCAGTATCGCAAAAACGGACCCGGAAATCAGCATGTCATAGTTGTTGCCGTACGGACTCAGCAGCCCTGAAAGTCCGATTGGAAGCGTAAACATTTCTTTCGACCGAAGCACGATCAGCGGCCATAAAAAGTTATTCCAGCTGTTTAAAGATTGAAGAATGATCATTGCTCCGAATGCCGGTTTCATGAGCGGCGCCATTATTCTGAAGAAAATGCCGAATTCGGTGCAGCCGTCCATTCTCGCTGAATCAAGCAGATCCTTCGGAAGTCCGAGCGCATATTGCCGGAAAAAGAACACGGCGACAGGCGACACAATAAACGGCAGAATCACCCCCGTATAAGAATCGATCAAATGAAGACCCACCGTCAATTTGAACAACGGAAGCATCATCACTTCAAGAGGCACCATCATAATGATCAGCACAAGAACGAAAATAATATTTCTGCCTTTAAACTCGTAGACACCGAGTCCGTAGCCGATCAAAGAGGAAAAAAACAGCGTGAGAACCGTGGTGAGGACGCCGAGCAGCAGGCTGTTAAAAAACCATTTGAAATAAATGCTCCCCCCGTTGAACAAATAGGTGTAGTTATCAAGGCTCATCACATCCGGATCAAGACGCAGATTCAGCCCGATGCGCATCAGCTCAGATGACGGCTTTAAAGAACCGAGCAATAGACAGATCATCGGAAAGATATACAGCAGGCTCAGCATGATAAAAAACAAGGTAAACGCGACTCTGTACACGGAAAACATGTGATTGTTACGCAACGCTTATCCCTCCCCTTTAAACGAACCGGACAGTTTCAGTGAAACAAGGCTGACTAGTAAGATGACAAGCAAAAGCACAATTCCGATTGCGGCCCCGTACCCCATTTCGTTGTATGCAAGCCCCTGCTGATATAAATAACCGACAAGCGTAAGGCCGATATTGCCCGGGGAATTATTCTGCCAAAGCACATAGCTTTCCTCAAACATTCTGAAACCGCCGATCATACTGATCGTTAACACATAAACGGACACCGGCTTTAAAAATGGAAGGGTGATATGCCGGAACTTTTTCCACGTACTCGCCCCGTCAATTTCAGCCGCCTCATACAATTCTTTCGGCACGTTTTGCAATCCGGCCAGAAAGTAAAGAATGTTAATGCCCATCCACCTCCATGACGCAAGCAGCACCATTAAAAACATGCCGGTACCTTTGTTGTTGAGCCAGTTTTGGGGTGATGCGCCAAGCTTCATCATCAGCTCGTTTGCAAGCGACGTATTCATTTCTCCGAACATCAGCCGGAAAATAATCCCCGCTACGATCGTCGATGTTAAAGCCGGTACAAACAGAGCCGATTTAAACACATTTCTGAACCTGACGAGCTTCGAATTCAGAATCACCGCCAAAAGAAGCGGCACCGGAATCAGCACGATCAGCGTCCAGAAAGTATATTCCAATGTGTTAAATAATGCCGTATAAAAGGTTGGATTAAGAAGAGCGGTATAATTGGAAAACCCGACAAATGTAATTTCTCCCGGCAGTATCCGCTGAAAGCTCATGATAAACACGCTGATGATCGGATACAAAAAGAAAACGAGAAACGAAATGATAAATGGCGCCGTAAAAAGATAAGGCGCCGCTTTTTTTGAATACAGCACATTGCGCCGGCGCGGCTTCTTCCGGACTGCAGAAACGGTTTGCGCTGTCTCTGTCTTTACAGGTCTCATAAAAGCTCCCCCGCTTTCACTGTTAAATAGGGCGGCTTCTCCTATTTTTCCAATTGCTCTGCCGCCTCGTCCAAGGCTTCCTCAGGTGTTTTTTCCTGCGTCTTCAGCGCATCGAACAGCACCTGTCTGACAACGAGATCAGCCGCTTTAGAGAAGTCTTCATGCAGATAAATCGGATTGATCTCATCTTTTATTTCAAGAAGCGAGGAAAAAATTGACGTACCGTTCCGGAAGAAATCCGTGTACTTGTTTTTCTCCTTCAATTCTTTTGAATCCCACACGTCCCAGCGGAGCGGGTCAAAGCCGAGCACCGTCCACAGCTTTATGTTCCCTTCCTTTGAACCTTTCGCAAATCCGAGAAATTCTTTCGCGAGCTCCAGATGTTCAGCCTGCTTCGGCACGACGGTGGCTGTTCCGCCTAAACCCGCTGATCTGTCACCGCCTTCTTTCCAGGCCGGCATAGGGTAAATCGCCATTTTTCCTTTTAAATCAGGCATATAATCGATAAACCGTCCCATGTACCAAATGGGCATCAGCACGGAGGCTGCCCCGCCCTGATTCATAAAACCGTAGTATTCTTCGCTGTGATGGCCGCCGCCGGGAGCCGGCAGAAGGGTTTTATCATTCACCATGTCCTTTACATCATTCAGTGTATCTATATTCTTCTTGCTGTTCAGAATCAATTTTCCGTTTTTGCTGTAGTAGCCTGACCCTTGCTGCGAAATCATGGATAGGAATGTGGCGGAGTCGTTTGTTTCAACCGTTCCCATCGGTTTCCCCGCGGCCTTACGCACTTTTTTCCCTGCCCGCCGGTAATCTTCCCATGTCTTAATGGAGGCGGGATCAACGCCCGCTTTTTTCATGATATCCATGTTGTAAAACATGACGGTCGTCCCCACATGTGTATCAAGGCCGTACAATTTTCCGTTTTTGCTGTATAAGGCCAGACGCGCTTCCACAAACTTATCGCGGTCTTTTTCAATCAGCGGCGTCAGATCGGCAAGCGGGATATCCTTCCCCTTCAGAAAGTTCGAGAACCGGCTTAATTCCACGTCGGCTATATCGGGAAGCCCCTCACCCGCGATCAGCGAAACCGATAAATTATCATGCATTTGTCCATAAGGATAAACAACGGTATTCAGCTTGATTTTGCGATCCGGATACTTCTGATTCCATTCTTTGACCATTTCCTGATAAAACTGTTCGTGCAGGCCGTTAAACGTCCAAAACGTCAGCTCCGTTTCTCCCGGCCGGCCGGCAGTCCGTTCTTGTGAACAGCCGGCGGTAAACAAGAAGAGCATCATCAGCACCAAACATACAGCGGTTGTTTTTTTCATGTCATTACCCCTTCCACTTTAGGCCGTGCGGCTATTGATGCAAATGATGTGCAAAGAGCGCTGCATTTTCATTTATGATGGTTAAACCGGTATAACGGTCTCGCAGTGTGTGCGCATGCTTAAGCGCATCGCTGACAAGGTCCTTTTTTACACCGATCTCATCGAAACAGGCGGGACCTCCCGCAGATGAGAGCCACCCGGCAATTGTTTTGCCGTCGGGAAGCCCTTCATATGCGGACTGAATCGCCTCGCGAAAGTGCGGCGGCAGTTCAGCAAGCTTTTCGTGACAAGCCAGTTCTTTGTAAATATCACTCAGCACCGCGCACGCACAGCCGACCTTCGCACCGTGGAGAATCGGAGGCTGTTTTGCCTTCAGCATTTCCATCTCAATCCAATGCGAGATGTGATGCTCTCCTCCTGAGGCGGGGCGGGAGTGGTCAAGAGCAAGCATGACAAGACCCGAAACGATCAGCGCTTCCATCAGTATCTGAATGCCGGCCTCCGTTCCCATGGCAATGTCAGCGCGGTGATCAATGCACTGCCAAAGCGCGTCTTTCACAAGCTTCTCCCCGGCTTCTGAGTACGGCTCACCCGCAAGCCTGCGGGAAATCTCCCAATCAGCCAGCGATGTTATTTTCCCGAGCATGTCACCGAAGCCCGCGGCTGTCATTGAACGGGGCGCTTCTTTTAATACATTCGTATCGGCAAATAAGGCGATGGGCGCTTTCGTTTGAATCGTCGTTTTGATTCCGTTTAATATGAGCGGCGCTCCCGCCGATGTAAAACCATCGACTGACGGAGCGGTGGGGAATGAGATAAACGGCAAACCGCGCTGATAAGCGGCAAACCGCGTAATGTCGTGAATCGTTCCTGAACCGGCCGCAATGATGACATCCGTCTCTTCCGCGAGATTGATCAGCGTATAGACCAATGTCCTCTCATCAGCCGCGGCGGCCCCGGCTTCATGCTCCGGAATGATGACTTTTGATGCTTTGATTCCGCCTGCCCTTAATTCGTCCGCAAGCAGACGTCCCGCCGCCTCGTACGTGTTCCGGTCACAGACGAGGACCGGATGATTCCAGCATTTTTTTTGCAGAAATCTGAGAAGCTCTTCTTTTGCATTCGCCCCGATCACGATATCTTCTATTTGAATCGGTGAGCGGCTGGCCCCTTCCTTGTCAAACTCGGATTGAATGTCCTCAGGAGAACGTTTCATAAAAGGATTCCCTCCTTCGCTAATTCTGTCAGGTCTTTAATAGAATCAAGGACGATGTCAGGTTCATATAGACGGGGCTCCCCAAGTTTGGCCGACCCCGTCAGAACCAATACGCTTTTCATTCCGTACAGCCTGCCCATTGCGATATCAGATTCGAGGCTGTCTCCGATAATGGCGCATTCCTCAGGGGGAAGTCCGAGCGCTTCACATGCCGCCTCAGCCATCAGCCAAGACGGTTTGCCGATGACAAGCTCCGTTTTTGCTCCGGCGGATGCTTCAATGGCCCCGATCATTCCCGCGACATCCATGGCATGGCCGCCTTCATTCGGAAAAGAGCGGTCCCGATTCGTGGCGATGATGCGCGCGCCGGAGGAAGCCGCCTTAAAAGCGAGATTCAGATCCTCATAGGTGACGGTTTCATGCAGGGAGATGACAAGCCAGTCTGCCGCCTGCGGATTTTGCGCCAGGGTGACACCCGCTAAAGCGAGTTCATCAGTCAGCCCTTTCTCTCCTAACACCCAGACCTTTGACAAAGGATAATGCTTCTTTAAAAATGATGCCGTCACACTGGAGGACAGCACGATGCTCCGTTCATCCGTGCGGATACCTGCACCCAGCAGTTTCTTTCGGCACATTGCTCTTGATAGATTGCCGCGGTTGCTTAAAAAGACAACGGCTTTGCCCAGTGACTGAAGGGTATGAACGGCTTCTTTTGCGCCCTCAATCAGCTCCCGCCCCCTGAATACGGTTCCGTCTAAATCAATCAGAAACCCGGCTGCGTCAAGTTTGGCCATAATAAGCATTCGCCCCGTGTTTTCTGTAAAAATGCTTATCATGCAGCACTCTGTCGATCGGACTGAGCTGTTTGTTCAGCATAAGCGAATGGTAGGCCATTTCCGCTACCGTTTCGAGCACAACGGCGTTATGCAGGGCATTCAGCGCGTCCGTTCCCCAGCAGAACGGGCCGTGGCTGTGGACGAGGACACCCGGATTTTGTTCATACGGTTCGTTTTGAAAGGTTTCGGCTATGACTTTGCCTGTATGATATTCGTAATCTTTGACAATTTCTTCTTCATGCATTTCCCTCGTGCAGGGTATAGCGCTTTCAAAGTAATCCGCGTGAGTCGTTCCGAGAGCGGGTATGTCTCTTCCGGACTGCGCCCAGCTCGTCGCCCAGCGGGAGTGAGTATGAACGATTCCGCCGATAGCCGGAAACGCTTTATACAGATAAAGATGGGTCGGCGTGTCAGAAGACGGTTTCAGCGAGCCTTCGAGAATGTCTCCGTCCTCATTCAGGACGACCAGTTTGTCAGCGGTCAGCTCACTGTAATCGACACCGCTCGGTTTAATGACGATTCTCCCGCTCTCTCTGTCAATGCCGCTGACATTCCCCCATGTAAACGTGACAAGGTTATGTTCCTCGAGCTTCAGATTGGCCGCGAGCACTTCTTCTTTTAACGCTTCAAGCATGGCGGCTCCCCCCTTTCGCAAAATCGCGGTTTTTAATGGCTTTCAGGCGTTTCATGACATTGTTTTCTTTACCGAAGTAGTGTACGAGCTCTTTATATTCCGCATATAAGCTGTCATAAATCTCAGCTCTTTCCCGGTTCGGGGCATAAAAGCCGTCTTTTAATTTCCCCATATGCGCGCATGCTTCAGCAATATTGGAGAATCCCCCGTTTTCCCGTCCCGCGGCGAGCGCTCCGAAAATCGCGGAGCCCAGTGCAGGCGCCTGCGGAGACCCGGATAATTGAATGTCCATATTTGTGACATCTGCGTAAATCTGCATGACAAACGGATTTTTTTCGGCGATTCCTCCGGCTGCGTAAAGCTCTTCGACCGGAACGCCGTTTTCCCGGAACGTTTCGATAATCATCCTCGTTCCGAACGCCGTCGCTTCAATCAATGCCCTGTAGATTTCTTCCGGCTTCGTGTGCAGCGTCATGCCGAGCATCATGCCCGTCAAATCGGCGTCCACCAGGGTTGACCGGTTTCCGTTCCACCAGTCAAGCGCGAGAAGGCCGCTTTCCCCGGGAACAAGTTCAGCCGCTTTTTTGCTGAGCAGCTCGTGAATGTCTATGTGTTTATCCTCAGCTTCCTTCTCATAGTCTCTCGGAACGCACGTTTTGACGAACCATTCAAAGTGGTCGCCGACACAGGACTGCCCCGCTTCATATCCCGCATATCCGGGCAAAATGCCGTTATTGACGACCCCGCACATACCGGGGACGATATGTTCTTCCTCGCCGAGCAGCACATGGCAGGTAGACGTTCCCATGATCATCAGCATTTTCCCCGGCTCTGTAATACCGACCGCGGGCACTGACACGTGAGCGTCGACATTGGCGACGGCAACGGCCGTCCCCGGAAGAAGCCCGGTCAGCTCCGCCATTTTTTCGGTCAAACCTCCTGCTTTTTCCCCGACTGAATAAATCGTGCCGCTTAATTTATCCTTTGTAATCGTTTTCATTAACGGGTTGAGCTTTTCGAAAAAATGATCCGGCGGATATCCCGTCTCCTCATTCCAGATTGCTTTGTAGCCGGCCGTGCAGTTGCTTCGCTTCAATGAACCGCACAATTGATAGACGATCCAGTCTGCCGCTTCCACAATCCGATCTGCCGCCTTGTATATATGCGGCGCTTCTTCCGCGATTTGCATGATTTTCGGGATCATCCATTCAGAAGAAATTTTACCGCCGTATCTTTTAAGGAATGGTTCTTTTGTGCCTTCGGCAATCGTGTTCAAACGGTCTGCATGTTTTTGAGCCGCATGATGCTTCCACAGCTTCACATAACTGTGGGGCTCCCGTTCAAATTCCGGCAGCATACAAAGCGGCTGCCCCGCGCCGTCTATCGGCAAAATCGTGCAGGCGGTAAAATCAATTCCTATGCCGATCACGTCTTTTGGATCAGCACCCGCCTGCTCAAGCAGGTTCGGAATCGCCGTTTCCAGAACTTCGATATAATCGGCAGGGTGCTGAAGCGCCCAGTCCCGAGGGAGTTTTTCACCCGTCTTCGGCAGCTTGCGGTCGATGACGGCATGAGTGTATTCTTTTACCGCAGAGGCGATTTCTACGCCCGTGCGGACATTGACAAGCACCGCCCGGCCGGACAATGTGCCGAAATCAACACCAATCGTATACGCCATATCAATTCCCTCCCAACCGGTATAATACGTCATTCCATTTCAGCTCTTTTTTCAGCTCATGTATTTCAGTATTGCGGGAAATAAAGATGCTTTCAATGCCTGCCATCTCAGCCCAGTCAAGCATCTGTTCAGCCGTAATCCGGAAGGACATACAGGTATGGTGGGCGCCCCCCGCCAAAATCCATGCTTCCGCAGCTGTTTTCAGTGATGGCTCCGGCTTCCACAGCACCCGCGCCACAGGGAGATTCGGCATATCATGATCAATTTCCATGCCTTCCGCTTCATTCAGAATGAGACGGAATCGCCCGCCGATATCAATGATGCTGGCGATGATGGCTGAACCGCCGATTCCGTTAAAGACCAGCCGGGCCGGATCTTCCTTCCCTCCGATTGAGAGAGGATGGACTTCGATTTTCGGCTGATCAAGGGCGATCGTCGGACATACTTCAAGCATATGTGATCCGAGAATCATCGCACGCCCCGGTTCAAAATGGTACGTATAATCTTCCATGAAGGAGGTTTGTTCTCCGTCCGCCATTATTTTCATCATTCGCACAAGGGCAGCCGTTTTCCAATCGCCTTCTCCGGCAAATCCGTACCCTTTTTCCATGAGACGCTGAACGGCAAGACCCGGAAGCTGCTTCATTCCGTGCAAAACTTCAAAGGAGGTCGAAAACGCTGTATATCCGCCCCGTTCGAGAAAGGCCGTTAATCCGAGTTCAATTTTCGCCTGTTCTTTAATGGAAGCAACTTTTGCTTCATCCCGCTTCGTTTCGTCGCTGATGACATACAATTTGTCGTATTCCTCATAAAGCGCCTCAATTTCTGCGCCGGTGACATTGTTCATCACCTCGGTAAGATCGCCGATTCCGTACCCGTCAACCTGCCAGCCGAATTGAATGTGGGCGCCGACTTTGTCTCCGTCAGTAACCGCCACATTCCGCATATTGTCGCCGAACCGGGCTACTTTAATATTCCTGCTTTCATTCCAAGCGGCAGCCGTGTTCATCCATTGTGAAATGTCATGTTTGACTTCCTCATCATTCCAATAGCCTGCGATGACTTTTCTCGTCTGCCCCATTCTTGACTGGATATATCCGTATTCCCGGTCTCCGTGAGCGGATTGGTTGCTGTTCATAAAGTCCATATCAATCGTTTCCCACGGGATGTCGCGGTGATATTGGGTATGCAGATGAAGCATCGGCTTTTGAAAAGCGGAAAGACCTTCAATCCACATTTTCGCAGGGGAAAATGTATGCATCCATGTCACGACCCCGGCACAGTTTTCTTGATACTGCGCTTCCCGCAAAACCTCTCTGATCGTTTCAGATGACGTGACAACCGGTTTATGCCTGATCTTGTATCTTGATGACACCCCGCAGAGACCGTCACATATTCCCTTTGCGTGTTTATCGACAAGCTGAAGCGTTTCCTCTCCGTATAAGTGCTGGCTTCCCGTTACAAACCAAAATTCATATTCTTTGTTCTGAAGCACATTCATTTCCCCTTCCCATCAAAATAAAGCGCTTGCATTTTTAAATAAATATACGTACGAATATAAATAATAAAACTTTTATTCTTTTATTTGTACGAACAATTTCATTATAGTTAAGGAGGAATCAAACTGTCAATCTTTTATTGCAAGTAAAAAAGCCGGACACACATGCCCGGCTGATCAATTAATAGGAAGGCCAGCCTGAACTCCAATCGATATCATTGATGAGCATCTTCGGAATTCCGCTGTTTTCGGCATCATACGCATGACGCACTAAAATATTCCCGTTCACAATATCTTGACCGCCCGGGCCTTTCCAGCGGTCATTGCCGGAATCAAGAATCGTCCCTCCGCCTTCAGACATGCTTTTCCCGCTTTTATCGAGATATGGGCCGGTGATGCTTTTGGATCTTCCATAAGCGATTTTGTACGTACTATTCACGCCTGAACAGCATTTATCAAACGACACCATTAAGTAATAGTAGCCGTTCTGGTAGGTGATGGCCGGCGCTTCCAAAGCTCCGCCGTTATTCGGTCTGGCAGCGATGGAATAAAGTGATCCCGTCGGTTTCATTGTATTTTTATCAAGCTTTGTCAGCTTAATGCCGCTCCAAAAAGAACCGAAGGCAAGCCAGGGGTTTCCGTCTTTATCAATTGTCAGCTCCGGATCAATTGCATTGTAGTTATTGGCGCTTGTTGAACGGATGACGAGCCCTTCGTCCTTCCAGTTTCCCGAACTGAGGCTTGTAGATGATGCAAGACCGATCGCGGAGGTATTTTTGCCGAATGAAGAAACGGCATAATACAGCCAATACTTTCCGTTAAAATATTGAACATCGGGGGCCCATTGATTCAGCCCGTAATTCGGCACATAATTGCCCCACCATGACAGCGGGGAAGTAAAGATTGATTTCTGAACGGTCCATACGCCGCCGCTGCCCGCCTTTAAGACGCGAAGCCCCCTCTCCCCTTCCAAACCGGTTCCGAAAGCGTACCACGTGTTTCCTTCCTTCGCCATTGTCGGATCATGAAGCAATTCATTTGATGCCCCCCAAAACGCGGCAGATGCCGGAGATGAAGACATCAGAAGCAGACCGGCTGTAACGGCTGCGCATGAAAAGCGGATCATGCGTCTGAATCTGTTTTTCATTTGTAAACCCTCCCCTTTTTAAAGCGCTTTCAAAAACATGTTGTCAGATTTTTCTATGTCTTCTCTTATTGTAGACGCACGGCTCATATTTGTACAGACAAAAAAAAGAATCTGCTTAAAAAAGCAGATTCTTCCGTATCTTTATTGATAAGTAATACGGTCAACCGTTTCCCGGTCTAATTTTTTAATCACTTCTGTGATCAATTTTACCGTATTCTCATAATCATCCCGATGCAAAATAGCGGCATGAGTGTGAATGTAGCGCGTCGCGATCGTAATGGACAGCGCCGGCACTCCGTTTGCGGTTAAATGAATGGAACCTGAATCCGTGCCCCCTCCGGCAATGGAATCGAATTGATACGGAATTCCCGCTTCTTCCGCCGTGTTCACGACAAGGTCGCGCAGCCCTTTGTGAGATACCATTGACGCGTCATACAGAATAATTTGCGGCCCTTCACCGATTTTGCTTTGCGCCTCTTTTTCAGAAATTCCCGGTGTATCTCCGGCAATTCCGACATCCACACCGAACGCGATATCAGGCTGGATCGTATGTGCCGCTGTTTTCGCCCCGCGCAGCCCGACTTCTTCTTGAACCGTTCCGACCCCATATACTTCATTCGGGTGATCACTGTTTTTCAGATTTTTTAATACATCGATGGCAATCGCACAGCCGATACGGTTGTCCCATGCTTTCGCCAATAAATGCTTTTCATTGTTCATCACTGTAAATTCAAAATACGGCACAATCTGGTCACCCGGAAGAACGCCCCATTCCATTGCTTCTTCACGGCTGGACGCCCCGATATCGATGAACATCTCTTTAATATCGGCGGCTTTTTTTCTGGCGTCAGGAGGCAGAATGTGAGGCGGTTTCGAACCGATGATCCCCGTGATGTCCCCTTTTTTTGTCACGACGGTGACGCGCTGGGCCAGCATGACCTGAGACCACCAGCCGCCGACGGTTTGAAAGCGGAGAAAGCCTTTATCAGTGATTTGCGTCACCATAAAACCGACTTCGTCTAAATGCCCTGAGATCATGATTTTCGGACCGTTTTCTTTGCCGGTTTTTTTGGCGATTAAACTTCCCAGCCGGTCTGTTGTGACATCATCGGCAAATGGTTCTATGTATGATTTCATCACTTGTCTTACTTCTCTCTCATTTCCCGGTATCCCTTTTGCATCCGTTAAGGCTTTCAGCATGGTGAGCGTTTCATCTAATTTTGTCATCAATAAACCTCCTTTTTTTCACTACCCTTCTTATTATACAAAACCAATGCTGAAGCATACGATTAATTCGCCTGAAAAACGGGTAAATGTTTTTATCTATTTCTTTTAAAAAAATGAAACTTTTTGTTTTGTTTTTCGTATTACATCAGATCATGACAAAGGTGAGGAGGTGCCTTCACACATATGGCCATTACAGTATTGAGGATTGTCTTGCTTGCACTTCTTATTTATTTTATTTACATGTGCGTCAAATTTTACGCAAACCCGAAAAGAAGGCTCAGACTGGCGCAATCAAAAGAGAATTTTTATTTTATTGACGAACAGAAAAACACGCGAAAAAATCTCCAGCTTACTTATAAAGGAGTGCTCTTTGAAGGAGAAAAGCATATCCCTTCCAAAGATCATCCGCTGTTTATTCATACGATATTTGTATGGACCGAAAATCCGGAAAAGCTGAACCGCTTTTCTGCAGGTGATTTTGAAGAAGTCGAAAAAAAGGTATTGGAGCGGTACCCGAATTGCAAGATTGATTGGGACCAGCCCATCAAAAAAGCGAAAAAAGCAGGCGAGCGATAAGCTCTCCTGCTTTTTATTTTTTAGACATCAAATACATGAGCACAAGGGCGGCTTCAGTGAGAAAAAGCAGCGGCACCCCGTATAAAAAGGATTTGTGCTTCGTCTTATGCCTGAAGGTGCGCATGCCGATCCATACGCCGAGTGAGCCGAACATGGCGGCTGTGAGCCATATTCGTTTCTCTGATATTCTCCACCTGTGCGCCTTTGCTCTTCTTTTATCAGCGCCCATGATCCAAAAGCCGTATCCGTTTATCAATACGGCGTAAATGAAGAGAGCCATTGATTGTCACCCTTTACGTAAAAAAACCGCTCCCGGAAAGAGAGCGGCTTTTTCAACTTACTTGTCTAACTGAGCTTTAGCAGCATCAGCAAGCTGATTGAAAGCAGTAAGATCGTTTACAGCAAGATCAGCAAGCATTTTGCGGTTTACTTCGATGCCTGAAAGCTTAAGACCGTGCATTAAACGGCTGTAAGAAAGACCGTTCATACGTGCAGCAGCGTTGATACGAGTGATCCAAAGCTTACGGAAATCACGTTTTTTCTGACGGCGGTCACGGAATGCATAGTTTCCTGATTTCATGACCTGCTGGTTTGCTACTTTGTATAATGTATGTTTTGAACCGAAATAACCTTTTGCTAATTTAAGAACCTTTTTACGACGCTTACGTGTAACAGTTCCGCCTTTTACTCTTGGCATTAGATTTCCCTCCTAATTGTTCCTTGTCCGATTACTTGATGTTGGCAAGCTGTTGTTTGATGCGTTTGAAGTCTCCTGCGCTCACAATAGCACCCTTGCGAAGCTTACGCTTTTGCTTTTGGGATTTGTTGGCGAATAAGTGACTTGTGTATGCATGAGAACGTTTTAACTTCCCAGAACCTGTCTTTTTAAAACGTTTAGCAGATCCGCGGTGAGTTTTCATTTTTGGCATGGGATTTCCTCCTTATTGCTTTTCGTTTTTCGGCGCGAGCATTAAGAACATGCTGCGGCCGTCCATTTTTGGTTTTGTTTCGACTGTCGCAACTTCCGCACATGCTTCAGAGAAACGGTCCAATACGCGCTGGCCGATTTCTTTATGAGTGATTGCGCGCCCTTTAAAGCGGATAGAAGCTTTCACTTTATCGCCTTTTTCAAGGAATTTAATCGCATTGCGCAATTTCGTGTTAAAGTCATGCTCATCGATCGTCGGACTTAATCTAACTTCTTTTAAGTTAATGATTTTTTGATTTTTGCGTGCTTCTTTGTCCTTTTTCTGCTGCTCGAATCGGAACTTACCGTAGTCCATGATGCGGCAGACAGGCGGTTTTGCATTTGCTGCAACTAACACAAGGTCAAGATTTGCGCGGCCGGCGATTTCAAGTGCTTCCTGACGGGACTTGATGCCGAGCTGATCGCCATTTTGTCCGATCAGACGAACTTCACGTGCACGGATACCCTCATTAACCAATTGATCTTTGCTAATAATGAGCCACCTCCATAGTTTCTTCGAATTGATTCACAACGCTTTTTGACTGCATTCTGCAGGCAAACAAAAAGTGCGGGCATGACAACACACCCACACTACGAACATCTGCATAAATAAAAATGTACGGTCAACCTGCCAACTACATGAATGTGTCAATCAGGTGAGAAGCGGGTGCCTCTGCTTGTGATTTATATTCAATTCAATAACTATTCTACACAATACCGGATCATTAGTCAAGAATGACTTCTCCGGATCAACTTTTTCATTTTAACACGATGCCGGGGTGAGCGCAAGGAAAAATGTGAAATTTCGTTCTTTGCCGCCCGCGGACGTGCCAACACAATAAAAAACCCGGGTCTATAACCCGGGTTTATCCCCCGATGAGCTGAACGAATACCGGAATGACCAGCACCGTCACCACTCCTACGACGACAACCGCGATACTTGCCATTGCCGCTTCTACTTCCCCCATCTCAATGCCGACCGCAACACCGAGTGCGTGTCCTGATGTGCCGAGAGCCAGTCCCTTAGAGATTGGGTGCTTTACTTTAAACAGTTTTAAGAATAAAGCGCCAAGAGCATAGACGATAACGGCGTTGAAAATAACGGCGAAAGCGGTGATGTCGGTGATGCCGCCGATCCCTTTTGACAGCGGAAGGGCAATTGCCGTTGTCGCCGCCTGCGGAAGCATGCTTTTCATAACGGCCGCGTCAAGATGAATGCCTTTTGCGATCAAATAGACAATCGTGACTGAGCAGATAGAGCCGACAATGATGGAAGACATGATCTGCCACCAGTATTTTCTCAGCTTGTCACGCTGTTTGTATAAAGGGATGGCAAAAGCGATCGTCGCGGGCTCCAGGAAGAATTTAATAATGTCTCCTCCGCTTTTATAATCTTCATATGAAAAACCGCCGAGCTTCAGAAAAAGGATTCCAAGCACCATCGCGACAAACAGCGGGGTGAAGAGGAAAAAGCCTCTCGTTTTTTTAAATAAATACGTGCCGATGCCAAAGGCCGCAAGTGAAACGACAATACCGAAATATGGACTCATCCGTTTTCCCTCCTAATGCTGCACAAGTTCGTTTTCCTGATTGGAACGGCGCACCGTTTGTTTATCAGCCGGAGCAGCCTTCTGACGTTTTTGGCTGACAGACAAGATC
The DNA here is from genome assembly GCF_053663455.1 of Bacillus sp. JK62. Classification (NCBI taxonomy): domain Bacteria; kingdom Bacillati; phylum Bacillota; class Bacilli; order Caryophanales; family Bacillaceae; genus Bacillus; species Bacillus sp. JK62. The sequence continues at coordinate 191,394 of NZ_JBSJQA010000002.1, read as the reverse complement.
AGCTGAGAAAAAAGGCCCGTCGCCCCTAACAGAATGATGGTGGCGAGTAAGATGACGAGTGCGATCTGCACGCCGTACTGCTGCATGACGCCAAGTGAATTCATCACGGAGATGCCCGACGGGACAAATAAAAATCCGATCAGTGACGTTAATGATGTTCCCAGCGTTTCTACTTGTTCAAGCTTAATCACTTTCAGGCATAAGAGGACAAATAATAACACCAAACCTACTACGGAAGCGGGTATAGGAATGGGGACAATCGCTGCAATCCCATTAGATATGAGCATAATTACGGCAAAAATAAATGCTTGTGTCAGAAATCCGTACACTTTTTTCGCACTCATTTTCTTCACCTCTTTCTCTTTGTTAGGTCCATTATAAAAGAGAAATTGATTTTTAAAGCGCTTTCATAACAAACGGCTGAATATTCATTCTGAAATGCAAAAAACGGCTGCTGAAATGCAAAAGCCGCCTCATATAATATGAAGCAGCTTTTTTAAGTCCTTGGCGTATGTACGGCTGACGGGAATTTTAGAGCCGTCTTTTAAGATCAGATTGTAAGTCGAATTAAACCACGGATGAATTTCCGTAATATGCTCCGTATTCACGATGAACGCGCGGTGCACTCTCAAGAAACCCGTATCAGGCAGTTTTTTCTCAATGACCGCCAAAGTTTCATGAACGGAATAAGACGCGGCAAACGTTTTGACGGAAACGTGTCCGTCCTCCATGCCGGCGTAAATAATGTCCTTCGTATCTAAAATGACAATAGATTCACCGGCTGATACAGCCAGTTTATGCGCTCCGGCTGCGGACGGCTGCTCCGAGACGGCTCCTGCCCTGTCCAGCTTCACTCTTTTAAACTTTCTGATCGTCTGGCGCACTCTTTCTTCATCAAAAGGCTTCGTTAAATAATCGAGCGCGTCGACTTCAAAAGCTTTTAAAGCAAATTGGTCATACGCCGTCGCAAAAACGACGGCGGGCGGATTTTTCATGTTTTTCAGCCGTTTGGCAATGTCAAATCCGTTTTCTCCTGACAAATCAACGTCCAAAAACAGCAGATCCGGTTTTTGATCCATCATACTGTCAAAAGCGGATTCAATATTTTCAGCTTCGTTTATGTCACTTACTTCATTCGTCCGTTTCAGCAAATAAGCTAATTCATCTCTTGCCAGCATTTCATCATCAACGATTAACACCTTCAGCATGTTCTTCTCCTTTAGTCATCAGTTTCAAAGGCAGCTCAAATGATACGTCCGTACCTTTGCCGGCCTCACTTTCCAATCGCAGGGCTGCTTGTGGGCCGAACAGCCCGATCAGCCGCTGATTTAAATTGTAAAGCGCGGTTCCCGTCCCTTCTTTAGACGGGAGCGGACGGTTTCCGAGCACGGACAGCAATTCCGGATCAATTCCCCTACCGTTATCTCCAACCCGCATTAAAACCGACTGACCGGCGGATACCACGCTGACATTGACGGCACAGCTGTCCTGCTTTCTTGAAAATGCATGGCGAAGCGCATTTTCGACGAGAATCTGCAGCACAAAAGGAGGAATTTCGATGTCCTCCAAACCGCATTCGATTTCAAGACTGATTTTATATTTCCCGGGAAAACGGGCCTGCTCCAATGATAGATACGCCTGCAGATGGTTCAGTTCTTTAGAAAGCGGGATGAGCAGCTGCCTTGCCCCCTGCAGATTGGAACGGAAATAGACGCTGAGCTGCAGCAGAAGCTTTCGGGTTTTTTCCACATCCGTACGGCAAAGAGCAGAAATCGTATTGATCGCATTAAACAGAAAATGCGGATTGACCTGTGCTTGAAGCGCCTTTATTTCTGCGTCTTTCAGCAATTTGCTCTGCAGTTCCGCCTCGCCGAGTTCAAGCTGGGTGGAAAACAGCATGGCGAGTCCTTCTGCAAGCTCTTCTTCAACCCGGCTTAAACCTGACGGGCTTTTAAAGTACATTTTCAGCGTCCCGATCGTTTTGCCGTTTGACGTCAGCGGCAATACAATCGCCGCATGCAGCGGACAGGGATCGTGCGTGCATTCAATTTCTTCCTTTGATGTCGCTTTCATAATATGACCCGTTTTAATGACGCGTTTTGACAATCCGGTGATCAGGCTTTCAGACGGAATATGATGGTCGGCACCCGCGCCGACGTGCGCCAAAATCTTTTCGTTATCCGTAAGCGATACCGCGTCCGTTCCTGTTTGCCTGTGGATGATGGCGGCGACGCTTTTGCATGAGCTTTCATTCAGCCCTTGGCGGAAAAACGGAAGCGTCTGATCGGCAATCATCAGCACCCTGTGGGTTTCAAGGGCTCTCGCCCGTTCTTCCTTCCGGATAATCGACTGAATGATCGAAAGAAAAATAAAAGTCCCTGACCCGTTTACCAATATCATCGGGATGCCGATGATGCTCACAAGCGTCCAAGCATCAGAAAACGGCTTGGCCATCAAGAGGATGAGCAGCATTTGCAGCGATTCCATTCCGAGTCCGACAAGCGCGGCCACACGCGGTGTCGGCATCGCATAGCGTTTTCTGAAATACCGTCCGATCCAGCCGGACAAAATGCCCGCTAAAACGGATGAGACGGCACAGCTGACTGCGGTCGCGCCGCCGAGTGATAAACGATGCAGGCCGGCCAGTATGCCGACGCCGATTCCCACATACGGACCGCCTAAGAGTCCGCCGATTTCAACGCCCATAATTCTTGTATTGGCAATTGAACCGGACGGATTAATTTGAAACACCCAATCATTATTCATGATTGTATTCCGCTGAATTTCTATTCCCGTATAGTTGCTGATGATACTGAACAGCGAGAAAATTGAAATCAGCACCGCTTTGCCTTTATAGCTCTCAGGCTGCTGGAGCGCCTGTCTGAACAATCTGGTATGAGCCAGAACAAATCCCAATATGACGATAATTCCGACTCTTTCCAGCATCATGATGATCAAATGCAGCATACTTTTCACCTGTTCTTTCAAATTGTATTTTATCACGTTTTAGAGCCTGAGACAGAATCTGACACAAACCTGCCTGTTTTTTTCAAATCATCTGAAAACATCTTTCACAGTCTATGTATCTATTGTAGAATAAACGGGAGCCTTGCGGCAGAGAGTTTCAGAATATAACAAAGAGGAGAAGATCATGAAAGCCGTATTTTTTGATTTGGACAATACACTGTTATGGGATGAAAAAAGCGTCAGAACAACATTCAGGGAAACATGTTTACAAGCGGAAAAAAAATATGGCCTTGACCCGCATACATTTGAAGAGGCGGTACGGAAAGCGGCACGGGAATTGTATATGTCATACGAAACCTATCCTTATACGGTCATGATCGGCATTAATCCGTTTGAAGGATTGTGGGCGAATTTTTCCGAGCCGGTCAGCGAAGGATTTAAACAGCTGAATCGGATTGCGCCGGAATACAGACGAAACGCCTGGACGAACGGCTTAAAAAGCGTCGGTATAGACGATGCGGCTTACGGCGAATATTTGGCGGAGTTTTTCGCGGCGGAACGCAGACAGCGTCCGTATGTGTATGATGAAACGTTTGCGGTGCTTGATAAGCTGAAAGGTGTTTATGAATTGCTTCTGCTGACAAACGGCGATCCCAGCCTGCAGAAAGAAAAACTCGCCGGCGTTCCTGAGCTCGCGCCTTATTTTAATGAAATCGTCATCTCAGGCGCTTTCGGAAAAGGGAAACCCGATGCCTCCATATTCGAACATTGCCTCGGCCTCCTGAACCTGAAAAAAGAAGACGCCATGATGGTCGGAGATAACCTCAATACTGATATATTGGGAGCGAAACGGGCAGGCATTACGACAGTCTGGGTAAACCGGACACAAAAGAAAAATGATACGGACATTGCGCCTGATTACGTGATCAGCGATCTTCACGAGCTGTTTGCGATTATAGAGAAACAAAAAGAAAGATAATTTTATACGCTAAAAAACCCCATTCTGAATGAACGGGGTTTTTGTATTTCCGGTTATTTTTTCGCTTCGGCTACAGCCTTTTTCACAAAATCGTCCAATGAGACGGTTTCTGATTTCTGCTCGCCGTATTTCCGGACGTTTACCGCGCCGTTTTCCGCTTCTTGGTCACCGACCACAAGCATGTACGGGATTTTTTGCATTTGCGCTTCACGGATTTTATAGCCGATTTTTTCGTCCCGGCTGTCAAGCTCGACACGCAGGCCTTCGCGCTGCAGGCGCTCCTGCACTTTTTTCGCATAGTCAAGATGCACGGACGGTGATACAGGAATGACTTGGAATTGCACCGGCGCAAGCCATGTCGGAAGGGCGCCCTTGTGCTCTTCGATTAAGAAAGCAACGAAACGCTCCATCGTTGACACGACGCCGCGGTGAATAACGACAGGGCGGTGCTGTTTGCCGTCTTCTCCGACGTAAGTGAGATCAAAGCGTTCCGGAAGAAGGAAGTCAAGCTGTACAGTTGACAATGTCTCTTCTTTGCCGATCGCCGTTTTCACCTGCACGTCAAGTTTAGGGCCGTAAAACGCCGCTTCGCCTTCCGCTTCATAATAGTCGTGCCCCATCTCATCCATTGCCGCCTTCAGCATGGATTGCGCTTTGTTCCACATCTCATCATCATCAAAATATTTTTCCGTGTCTTCAGGATCGCGGTAAGACAGGCGGAATGTGTAATCATTCAGGCCGAAGTCTTCGTATACGTCTTGAATCAAACGGACGGTGCGGATGAATTCTTCTTTAATCTGATCAGGGCGGACGAAAATGTGCGCGTCATTTAACGTCATGCCGCGTACGCGCTGAAGACCTGAAAGCGCCCCGGACATTTCGTATCGGTGCATCGTTCCCAGCTCTGCAATCCGGATCGGAAGCTCGCGGTAGCTGTGAATGTCCTGTTTGTAAATCATCATATGGTGAGGACAATTCATCGGACGGAGCACGAGTGTTTCATTGTCCATTTCCATCGGCGGGAACATTGTATCCTGATAATGATCCCAGTGGCCCGATGTTTCGTACAGGTCTTTGCTTCCGAGAACAGGCGTATAGACGTGCTCATAACCGAGGCTCAGCTCTTTATCCACAATGTAGCGCTCGATCACGCGGCGGATGGTCGCGCCTTTCGGCAGCCAGAGCGGCAGACCTTGTCCGACTTTTTGAGAGTTGGCAAACAATTTTAATTCTTTGCCCAGTTTTCGGTGGTCACGCTCTTTCGCTTCTTCAAGCATGCGCAAATGCTCTTTCAAGTCATCCTTTTTAAAGAAAGCCGTGCCGTAAATCCGCTGAAGCATTTGGTTTTTGCTGTCGCCGCGCCAGTATGCGCCCGCAAGGCTCAGCAGCTTAAATTCTTTAATTTTGCCTGTAGACGGCACGTGCACGCCGCGGCACAGGTCAAAAAATTCGCCCTGCTCATAAATAGAGACCGTTTCGTCTTCTGGAATCGCATCCAGCAGTTCAAGCTTCAGATTATCGCCGATTTCCGCAAACATGGCTTTTGCTTCATCACGGCTCACTTCTTTTCGGATGATCGGCAGATTTTCACCGATGATGCGTTTCATTTCTTTTTCAATCTTCGGAAGGTCATCCGGCGTCAGCGCCTGCTCCATTTCAACGTCATAATAGAACCCGTTTTCAATGACGGGGCCGACTCCGAATTTCACATCTTTATAAATGCGTTTAATCGCCTGGGCCAATAAATGCGCCGTGCTGTGCCGCATGATGTTCAAACCTTCTTCTGTGCCTTCTGTAATGATTTCTACGGCACCGTCCTCTTGAATCGGCGTTCTTAAATCAATTTCCTGTCCGTTCAGTTTTCCGGCTAAAGACTTTTTCTTTAATCCCGGACTGATGGATGCCGCGATATCTTCTGTTGTTGTTCCTTTCGGAAATTCCTTTACCGCTCCGTCCGGAAATGTGATGTTGATCATATCTGACATCTTCGTCACTCCTTTTTTTATGCAAATCAAAAACCCCGCCCCCTATGAAAGGGACGAGGTTAAATAAACGGAATCGTGGTTCCACCCTTTTTTCCGCGCGGCCGATTGCTTCGGCACTGCGGCTCTAAGCTCTGTAACGGGAGTTCCCGTCAGCTATTACTGGCGCTTATTCCGCGTTCACAGCTGAAGTTCAAAGGCGGTAAAGACAATGATCCATAGCTGGAAAGCTTTCAGCCTGGGCTCTCCTCTCTTATAAAGCCGGTATCAATGCTTCATGTCCTTATCAATACGTGTAGCAATCATTAATCTTTTATGTATTATAAAATGTCTGTGAGAAAAATGCAACTCGGTTTTCCGTCTGATTTCGCACAGACAGCCCCGCCGCTTACACAAGGCCGTCCGTGCGGCTATCCTTCCGTCTTCTCGGCTGCAAACGCGCCCAGCGGAAAAAGGCGCACCCTCTCCTGAAACACGTTTTGAATGGTTCTTGACATCATATGTTCCGGTTTGTCCGTATACAGTTCGACCGTCTCAGGCGCAATGGAGATCAGCGGCGCAAGGAGATGGGAATCTATATACATCGGGTGCTCCCGCACAAACCGTCTGTCTATGTATTTTTTCTGTTCCCGTTCAGACACATAGCGCAGCTCCCACAGCGTAAAAGCCCGGTCATGTACGATGCGGACTTTCTTCATCCGCGGCGGATTGGATGTCACATAATCTCTCAGAGACTGGATAAAGTTTTGATATTCCTGTTCCATCCGGTATTCATCTATCGCGGCCTCCGCATATTCTCTGAGCCTCTCATAATACCTGCCGAGCCGGAACGTCTGAAACGAACGCACGGAAAAAACACCCGCATCAAGTGAAATCGTCCGGAGCGCATCTGAAATAAACTGTGCGCGCGGCTCTTTCTTCGGCTCAAACGGATGATCCTCAAGCTCTCCTTCCATAATGCTGTGTGCAAGCTGAAGGATTTGCTGCTGTTCATCCTGATCGGTGAAGCAGTATGCGTCCTCAATAAGCGAAAGCATATGCTCGTCTTCTTTGCATTCCAAAAAAAACCTGACAAGTATCGGCTCAATAAAGCGCTGAACGCAAAAAGCCGTTTCAGACCTTGCGATTCCGACTTTTTTTATGCCTTCACGGACAATAAAATGTCTCCGGTCGTCCGATTGCTGAATGAGATGTAAAAAAGCGGCGGTATCGTGGTCATCTTCAAAGATCACTTCAAGCATATTTGTCCCCCCTTACGGCATCTGTTACAAGTATATGGGGGATGTTTTTAAAATAGACGTAAAGGTTAGCTTTCACCGCCGAACAAATGACGCACCTTCTTTTTAAATATAACGGGAAGCGATAAAAATACGACGTAAAGACAGATCACGCAGAGTACGGTCAGCACATTGCCGGACATAAAGCTCGCGCCGAGCACATTCAGGACGATCGTCCCCGGAATGATGCCCGCTGCGGTCGCCAAAAAATACGTTACCGGCCTGACTTTCGATAGGCCCGCGGCATAGCTGATCACATCAAAGTTAACAGGCAGAATGCGCAAGATAAAAATATAAAAGAAGCCATTGGTTTTCATCTGCTTTTGAATGGCTTCCATTTTTCCATGACGGCTTTTCTCATTAAAGGCAAACAGCCCCGCCGCAAAAAAAGACGCGGCGGCAGCGCCCATTGAGCCCGCCAGCGTATACATGGTGCCGAAAAACGGGCCGAACGCCAATCCTCCGGCGACGGAAACGATTGATACGGGAAACAGCACAAAAGGCCTGACGATGGAAATTCCGATAAACACAAGCGGCGCAAAAACACCGAACGATAACACCCACAGCCGGATCTCCTTAGGCGACAGATTCAGATATTTGCGGTTTGCCCACAGCAAAAGACCCGCTCCCGCCGCAGCCGCAGCCCAAGTGACAGCCTTCTTATTCCTCATTCCCTCAAATCCTTCCCATTGGACGCCGGCATCATGAACGGCGGCGGTTTTCCCCGTCAAGACGGACGGGCGAAGCCAAATATAAAATCCGCTCCATCAGTCTTGCCGCTTTTACTTCTTCCTTTTCTCCCCGCTGTGAATACGTAAAATGATGCTTCAGCTCGTCTGGTGAAAAATTAGACGAGAAGAAAGTGGGAAGCTGCTGGCTCATTCTGTGCTGAAGCACGGTGCCGATGACTTCATCCCTGACCCAGCTTGTCATTGATTCCGCTCCGATATCATCAAGCATCAGTACGGGCGTCGTTTTCACCATATTCAGTTTCGCCTCCAACGACTGATCCTGGAGCGAGTTTTTCAGCTCTCTGACAAATTCGGGAACATATACGATCATTGATGAATACTCTTTTTCCGCCAGTTCATTGGCAATGGCGGCTAAAATAAATGTCTTTCCGATTCCGAATTTTCCGTACAGATACAGCCCTTTGCCTTTTCCCGTTTCATTATAGCTCTTCAGAAAATCCGTCACATGCTGGAAAATGCCGAGTCTGCTCGGATCGGTAATGTCGATCTGCTGAAACGTCGCGCCGAGAAGATCCTGCTGGATATACATGCTCTTCATCAGGGACTTTTGCCTTTTCTGGCGGTCGAGCTTTCTCTTTTCCGGACATTCGAAATATTCAATATCAATGGAACGCCCGTTGATCACAAGCTTCGGATGGTAGCCTTCAAGCAGGCTGTTCGTCCGGCTGTCTTTCGAACAGAAGGCGCACTGTTTGCTTTGCTGAACGAATTCGTACAGTTTATTTAACCCTCTGTCAATCATGCTTTGATTGATTACATCTTTCTGTTCCTTCAAAAAAGCCTGGACGTCTTCGTCGGCCATAACTTGCTGCTGCATTCGTTCCAGGCGTTTTTGAAAGTCAGGTCTTTTCGTCACGCCTTCTAAGGATCGGCTGATCGGTTCCATTCAATATCACCCCGCTTCTCTGTCTCAATAGGCAGAGTATTTTTTCAGTTTTTTCATTTCTTCCATCATTTTTTTCTTCTGTTCTTCAAGATCCTGTGCGGAAAGAGCCGTCTGTTCTTGTTTCTTCCCGGTTTCTTCTTCTTTCATCCAATCAGGGCGCTTTTCTTCCCGGACGGTTTTTTTGCCGCGCGCCGCGCCGTTTGTTTTGCCGTCCGCCCAATCAAGATATTGCCTGTGCTCTTCGATTGCGAGCTTCATTGCTTCCCGTACCGTTTTGACTTTCTTTCTGGCCCAGTGGGCGGCGATTTTTTGGATATAGTTTTTGGACAGCTTCATATCCGTTTTCAGCATGACATAATAAATCAGCACATTGGTGACGCCGGGCTCAAGCTTTTGTTCGAACATAATATCGGCGATAATCTGCAGGTCGGCTTTTGACGGCTCGGTGCCGTCCGCAATGTCCTGAAGAAGCTTTCTCGGTGATATGGTCTCAAGCTGTGCGATGAGTTCGCCGTTCAATGAATCGTCCTTTTCCGTCCGGTTTTCTCTCAAGGTGACAGGCTGTGTTTTATCAATCAGTTCCGGAAGCTTGCCGCTTCTTTCAATTTGGTACCAGTCGCTGGCCGCTTTCCTCAGCGCTTCTGCCGTTATCGTATCCTGTTCATTAATTGCGGTCATGACGACGTGCTGCATGGAGATAGGATCTATTCCGTATAAATATGAAAGCTTTTTAATGCTCTCCCGCACATCCTGTGTGATTGATTTGCGCGGTATCATCGTTTCTGATAACCCCGCCAAAAACAGCTCAAAATCAAACACTTCCTCCGTCACCGTATAGGAAGGCGCTTGTCCGACAGACGCCGTCTCATAGTCCTCGGGGAGCTTCATCGCCTCTTCCATATCAGGCGTCATTTTCCATTCACTCGGCTGAAAAGAGGCAAAGGCGTGATTAAACGGACGGGTAATTTCCCTTGCGCCCGCGCCGACGGAAGGGTGCGTGTAAAATTGTCTCAGCTGCTGGTATTTCGTTTTACCGACTCTGTTATAAAGAAAGACATTCAGCATGCCGTCTTCAAAAAAATCATTCGGCCTGAGCGGGGGCAGCAGCTCATAAATAAACATCCGCTCTTTTTGCTCGAACTCCCGGATATACACTTTCAGCAGCCCGATTCCTTCAAGCTTTCCCTGTTCATGATGAATCTTTTTTAAATTTGACTGCATCATGCCCATCAGCTGCCTGTGCGTGGATTCCGCTCCCCACAAGCGGTTCTGCTCAAGCTCCCCCCATAAGGTCATATAAAGGGAGAATGCAAAAGAACCGATCAGCGGCTGGTACAGATGTGTCAAAACCTGTCTGTCGACATCCTGAAGAAGCGAACGGCTTTTGACCGTATAAGGATCTACAGGCAATACGTCATTCCAATAGTCAGCCATGATTCTCAAACCTTCCGATATGTTTCTACTCTCATTTTACACCGTTTCTGCGATCTATCAAATGCCAATTTTGCTCATGAGAAAAGAGCCAGACACAATCTCTTAGCTCTCTCAGCGTTCTTTCTTTATTAAATCTTTCAATTCATCGATAAACACGTTTATATCCTTAAACTGCCGGTAGACGGAGGCAAAGCGGACATAAGACACCTCATCGATTTTCGCCAGGCGGTCCATTACCATTTCTCCGACAAGTTCGCTTTTGACTTCAGATACGCCTTGGTTTCTCAGCTCTTTTTCAATGTCAAAGCACATGTCTTCCAATGTTTTTAAAGGAACGGGCCTTTTTTCACAAGCTTTAATTAACCCGCGCAGCATTTTTTCACGGCTGAATTCTTCCCGGACGCCTTCTTTTTTCACGACGATCAGAGGCATCTCTTCAAACTTCTCAAATGTAGTGAAGCGGTAATGGCAGGCTTCGCATTCCCGCCTTCTGCGGATTGATTTCCCTTCGTCCGCAGGCCGTGAATCAAGTACGCGGGAACCGTTATGCTGGCATGAAGGACATTTCAAATTGGATCAGCTCCCATCTGTTTCGTTGCTGTAATGCGGTTCGCAAGCTTCCGGTAAATGCCCGCCAACGTTTCTAGGATGAGCCTATTTGTTGGGAGAGCCGATAGACCGGCCTTATCTTTTCTATTTTACAAAAAAAATGCTTAAAGAAAAAGCAATGCTGTTTTTTTACATTAGAAAAGGAGCATCAGCTTCAAAGCGCGTAATGGCTTTTTCAGCTTAGCTCCCTTGTGTTTGCGTTTTGAAATTACAGTACTTTCGCTTGTGCCTGTTTAATCTGTACAGGCCCCATTCCTCTCGGTATTTCAATGTTTTCTCTTGTATCTGCATGTAATGCGTCCGCAATGTAATCCGCAGCCACATTAGGATCCAGGTCTCCACAAGTATAAACATCAATGCTTGCATATCCGTGTTCAGGAAAACTGTGAATCGTTAAATGTGACTCAGAGATAATAACGACTCCGCTTACGCCTTGCGGTGCAAATTTGTGAAATGCGACCTCGCGCACCTCAGCTCCTGATTTCAAAGCAGCATTTACAAACGTTTTTTCAATAAAATCCATGTCATTGAGCTTATCAAAATCGCATCCCCACAGCTCGGAGATGACGTGACGCCCCATTGTTTCCATAATCATGGACCCCCCTTAACAAGAATTAAAAAAGTGAATTTCCGAGAACTGACCCGGCCATTTACCACGGGGGAAAGTTAGTCCGGAGAGGTCCTAACCCTTTAAGTAATTCCGAAGCAGTCACGAGCAAGAAGTTCACGAAAGATAGTATACTGTGTTTAAGTTTATTTTGCAAGGTGTGTTTTTTGCGAATATGCCGTTAAGGGTTTTTTTCTAACAAATGTCCATGATCTTTAGTCTACACAGCTGACGGGTGTTTCATTCGCGCGGCGACGTGACGGATAAGATCAACGACCCGGCAGGAATATCCCCATTCATTGTCATACCAGGCGAGCACCTTTACTTTTCGGTCTTCCATCACCATCGTTGTCAGTCCGTCGATGATCGCAGAGTGTGAATTCGTATTATAATCCGAAGAAACGAGCGGCTCATCCGAATAATCAAGAATTCCATACATCGACGTTTTTGCGGCTCTTTGGAAAGCGGCGTTCACTTGCTCGGCAGACACATCTGTTTTCAGATCGCAGACAAGGTCCACTAATGACACATTCGGAACGGGAACACGCAAAGCAAGACCGTGAAGTTTTCCTTTCAAATGAGGCAGCACGAGCGACAGCGCTTTGGCGGCGCCTGTAGAAGTCGGAATGATGGATTCTCCGCACGCTCTCGCCCTCCGCAGATCTTTATGCGGATTGTCGATATTTTTTTGATCATTCGTGTAAGCGTGAACAGTCGTCATCAGGCCGCTTTCAATCCCGAATTCCTGATCAAGCACTTTGACGACCGGCGCAAGACAGTTTGTCGTGCAGGATGCATTTGAAATAATGACATGTTCATCGGGATTGAACTGCTCTTCATTTACTCCCATGACAATGGTAACGTCTTCATTTTTGCCCGGAGCCGTTAAAATGACTTTTTTCGCCCCTGCTTCAATATGGCTCATCGCTTTTTCTTTTGAATTAAATTTCCCCGTTGCCTCTACGACGATGTCTATTCCGCATTCTTTCCACGGAAGCTCTCTCGGGTCCCGGCGATTGAACAGCATAATATGTTTTCCGTTGACGATCAGGCTGTCGTCGGCAATCTCAACTTCTTGATCGTATTTGCCGTGAATTGTGTCATACTTTATCAAATGAGCAAGCGTTTCCGGGGGATAGCTTGCATTAATGGCTGTTATTTGAATTTGATCATCTTCCATTGCTTTTCTGAACACCATTCTTCCGATTCTTCCAAACCCGTTGATTGCTACTTTTACCTTCATGCTCAGGTCACCCCTTTTTAATATGCCACTCTAATTTACCTTTATTTATATATAGTATAACACATTAAAAGAAATCCGCCAGTACAACTTGATAAAAATCCACCCTTATACCGATCAATATGTTGTTCAATCGGTTTTTTTGCATATAAAATGATCTTTCTTCCATAAAAAAAGCAGGATCAGCGTCTCAGGCTGCCTGCTTTTTTTCTTATATTTGTCCCGGTTCTTTAAATTTGTCATTTAAAATGCTGTCCTCTAAAACGGAAGACACCTCGCCGTACCGTTTAGCAATATGCATCGCGCCCCAGTCACACAGCGCATTTAAAATTCTTTCCAGACTGTGCCCGTATTCACTCAGCTCGTATTCCACTTTCGGCGGCACCTGATTGTACACGATCCGGTTGATGACGCCGTCAGCTTCCAGCTCCCGCAATTGCTGTGTCAGCATCTTCTGGGTGATGTCCGGCATAAGCCGCTTCAATTCGCTTGTCCGTTTTTTCCCGCGCATGAGGTGGCAGAGGATCACACACTTCCATTTTCCGCCGATCACTTCAAGCGCCGCCTCTACGGATATATTGTATTTTTTCTTCAGCAACGGTAATTCCTCCTCATCTATAGGAACTAAAAAGTGCCTATGGCACTTAAAAGTACGTTCTTTTCAATGACACTTCTATCAATCATAATGACATTTGCCGGCTGAAAAGGAATGTACTCTTATACTTATATCGTTTACCCGGCATCATTTCAACCATACATTATCGTTCAAGGAGGAAAACAGATGTCTTCACATCGCCAAAGCTATTTACCAGCGCTGCTGGCATTAGCCGTCAGCGCTTTTGCGATCGGCACAACCGAATTTATCAGCGTCGGACTGCTGCCGCTTATATCTCAAGATCTGCATATACCTGTGACAACGGCGGGACTTACCGTTTCCATGTATGCTCTGGGCGTGACTTTCGGCGCGCCGGTTTTAACGTCTCTCACATCCGGCATGTCGCGGAAAACGCTGCTGCTCTGGGTGATGTTGATTTTTATCGCCGGAAATACACTCGCAGCGAGCGCTTCCTCAATCGGCGTCTTACTGGCGGCACGGGGCATTTCGGCTTTTTCCCACGGCATTTTCATGTCAATCGGGGCAACGATCGCCGCCAATATCGTGCCGGAGCATAAAAGAGCAAGCGCGATTTCTATCATGTTCACGGGGCTGACGGTGGCTACGGTGACCGGCGTTCCGTTCGGCACCTATCTCGGCCAGCAATTCGGATGGAGGATTGCCTTTGCCGTCATTGTGGCGGTAGGAATCATCGCATTCCTCACAAACGCGCTTCTCGTTCCGTCACATTTGCGAAAAGGGACGAAAACCGCATTTTCCGAGCAGGTCAAACTCGTCACAAACGGCCGGTTATTGCTTTTATTTATTATTACGGCGTTAGGCTACGGCGGAACGTTTGTCGTGTTTACGTATTTATCTCCGCTTCTTCAGGAGGTAACCGGTTTTCAGAAAGAAACCGTCGCGGCCATCCTGCTCATTTACGGAATTGCGATTGCCATCGGAAACATGATTGGCGGCCGTTTATCAAACCGGAATCCGCTGAAAGCCTTGTTTTATATGTTCATTGTCCAGGCTGCTGTGCTGTTTGTCCTGACTTTTACCGCGCCGTTTAAAACAGCCGGGCTGATCACCATTATTTTCATGGGGCTGTTGGCGTTTATGAATGTGCCGGGGCTTCAAGTATATGTCGTGATGCTGAGTGAACGTTTTGCGCCAAGCGCCGTTGATACAGCATCAGCCTTAAATATCGCGGCATTTAATGCCGGAATCGCGATCGGCTCGTTTGCCGGCGGAATCATTACAGACTCAATCGGAATCATTCATACCGCTTGGATCGGGGCGCTGATGGTGCTCAGCGCGGTCGTATTAACCGGATGGAGCCGGAAGCTTGAAAAGCGGGACCGCACTGCCATTGAAAGGAGGTGAGTTTTTCTTCAGCGCATTTTGATTTTTTCAACAGAAAATAATAGGAGGAATATATACATGACAACACATTTACAAGCAAAAGCAACATTGCATAACGGAGTAGAGATGCCTTGGTTCGGCATCGGAGTTTTCAAAGTAGAGGAAGGCGCGGAACTCGTCAACGCGGTGAAAACGGCATTGGTGCACGGCTATCGCAGCGTTGATACCGCCGCGATTTACGGAAATGAAGAAGGTGTCGGCGAAGGGATCCGCCAAGGGCTGCAAGAAGCGGGATTAAAACGTGAAGACATTTTTGTCACGTCAAAAGTATGGAATGCCGATTTAGGATATGAAGAAACGTTAAAAGCGTTTGACACAAGCTTAGAAAAACTCGGTTTAGATTATTTAGATTTATATTTGATCCATTGGCCTGTCGAAGGAAAGTACATCGATGCGTGGCGGGCGCTCGAAACCCTCTACCGGGATGGACGCATTAAGGCGATCGGGGTCAGCAATTTCCAAATTCACCATCTGAAACATCTTATGAAAGAAACGGAAATCAAGCCGATGATCAACCAGGTGGAGTACCACCCGCGCCTGACACAGAAAGAACTGCTTGCTTTCTGCACTGAACAAGGCATTCAGCTTGAAGCGTGGTCGCCATTGATGCAAGGGCAGCTGCTTGATCACCCCGTCTTACAGGAGATCGCTGAGAAATACGGCAAATCAGCCGCTCAAGTGATTTTGCGCTGGGATTTGCAAAACGGTGTCATCACCATTCCGAAATCAACTAAAAAACACCGTATTGAAGAAAATGCAAATGTCTTTGATTTCGAACTGTCAGCTGACGATATGAAGCGGATTGATGATCTGAACGAAAATCTCCGTGTCGGTCCGGACCCTGACAATTTTGATTTTTAACCAGAAAAACACCGTTCGGCTTTCCGAACGGTGTTTGTTTATGCCCAGCCGCTCAATACTTCCTCAAGCTGGTGCTTTGTATGTTCAAGACTGCCGCTGTTATCAATGACGGCGTCAGCTTTTTTTGCTTTGTCCGCTAAAGGCATTTGCGACGTTATCCGGCTCATCGCTTCTTCTTCTGTCAGGGAATTCCGCTCCATCAGCCGTTTGAGCTGAATGTCTGCCGGTACGGTGACGACGAGCACCTTGCCGACAAGATAATCAAGCCGGCTTTCATACAAAAGCGGTATATCCAAAACGACGAACTGCTCTTTTCTCGCAATGGCTTCATCCCGCTGTTTCAGCATTTCCGCACGCACTGCCGGATGAACGATCTGATTCAGCTTCAGACGCTTCTGTTCGTCAGTGAAAACGATAGAACCGAGTATTTTTCTGTCAATATCGCCATTTTCCAGCAGGATGTCTTTTCCGAATGCTTCCACAATTTGTCCGTAAGCCGGCATTCCTTTTTCCACCGCCTGTTTCGCGATGACATCCGCATCAATGACTGTTATTTTTTTGTCGATCAGCATACGCGCTACCGTGCTTTTGCCGCTTGCGATGCCTCCCGTTAAA
Organism: Bacillus sp. JK62; assembly: GCF_053663455.1. Lineage (NCBI taxonomy): Bacteria > Bacillati > Bacillota > Bacilli > Caryophanales > Bacillaceae > Bacillus > Bacillus sp. JK62. The sequence goes on along the minus strand of NZ_JBSJQA010000002.1, from coordinate 175,165 downwards.
CCGATGACCAAGCTCAAAAAGCCCACTCCTTCTTACATTTTCCAAATCCCGATGATAATCAGCAGGACTCCAGGCAAAAATGTCATTTTATCTATCCAATTCCATCTTGAGAGCAAATGCCCCGCGTTTATGCCGAGTGAAACAAACAGCGAGCTCATCACCCCGACAGTCACGCTCATCATAACCGGAGAAAAGCCGAGAATGGCCGCTCCCAGCCCGGCGCCAAACGCGTCAATGGATAAGGCGATACCGAGCAGAAGCGCCTCGACTCCGTTAATGGTTCCGGATTGATCAATATCGGCGCTGGTCGGTTTTTTCAAAATATGAATGACGATGCCGAGCGATTTCACTTCAAGATTAAGCAGCGTTTTTTCATGCAATAAGTAATCCGGCTCTTTAGCCGGTTTAAAAAATTGCCAGATGACCCATGCCCCGATTCCGATTAAGATCAGCCCGCCCAGTTTCTCCGTGACGGATACGGGAAAAATCTTTGTCAGAAAATGGCCGATCAGCATGGATATAAACATCACAGAGGCTGAACAGCAGGCGATCACGGCAATCGCTTTGAACGGGATTTTCATTTTTCTCAAACCGTACGTAAACCCGACTGAAAAACTGTCCAAGCTGACAGCAAAAGCCAAAAGCAGCAAAGAAACAATCTCCATATCCGTTTCTCCCTTTCTCTTGATCGGCAATTGTGGCATATGCCTATTGGGTGAATCACAATATATATATGGAGAAAGGTCATCAACTGTGTTAGAAAAAAGTCATTCTGCTGCCGCCTGCTTGAACAGCTTCAGTTTATGATTTTTTTTGGCAGCGGGCGCAAAAATGCGTTCCCCTTCCGCCGACCACGATTTTAGAAATCATCGTGCCGCACGTTTTGCACGGTTCATCCTTTTTGCCGTATACGTAATGTTTGAGCTGAAACATTCCGATTTCCCCTTGAGAATTGATATAAGACCGGACGGTGCTCCCGCCCGCGTCAATCGCTTCCTGAAGGGTGTCTTTAATTTCTGTATGAAGCGTTTTTATCTGCCCGTCCGACAGACTGTTCGCTTTTGTCTCAGGATGAATACGCGCCCGGAATAAAGCTTCATCGACATAAATGTTGCCGAGGCCGACGACCGCTTTTTGATCGAGCAGGGCGGTTTTCACCGCGCGGTTCGTTTTTGCAAGCCGCTCTTTTAAATAATCGGCGGTAAATGCTTCATCATCTGGTTCGGGCCCGAGCTGTGAAAGCGGCAATGCAATCCGTTCCTCTCCCGGCGCAAATAAATGCATCGTGCCGAATTTCCGGACATCCCGGTAGCGGAGCTGTGTTCCGTCCGTCATGTGAAACACGACGTGCACATGTTTATCGTCAGGCTCATCGGCCTGATGAAGACCGTATTTCCCCTCCATCCGCAGGTGGGACACCATGACATAATGATCCAGATGGAAAAGCAAAAACTTTCCCCTTCTTCCGATGGATCGGATCGTTTCTCCTGCAATCTGCCGCGCGAATTCCTCCGGCTCGGCGGGTTTTTTGATGATATTCGGCCATCTGATATCCGCCGATTCAATCGTTTTCCCCTTCACAAGACCGGTCAGAGTGCGCCGGACCGTTTCAACTTCTGGTAATTCCGGCACAATCATCACTTCCTTTTTTTCTGTTTATTTTGCATCGTACCAGGACGGCCCTGAAGCATAATCAGCCTTCAGCGGCACGTCTAATGCCAAAGCATGCTCCATCACTTCAGGCACCAGCTTCTCTAATATTTCAATTTCTTCCTTAGGCGCTTCAAAAATCAATTCATCGTGCACCTGAAGCAGCAGCCGCGCCTTCAGTTTTTTCTCTTTCAGCTCAACTGCCATGTCAATCATGGCTTTTTTAATAATATCAGCGGCGCTTCCCTGAATCGGCGTATTCATGGCCGTCCGTTCCGCAAAGCTCCGCAGGTTGAAGTTGCGGCTGGTCAGCTCAGGGATATAGCGGCGACGCTGCATAAGTGTCGTCACATATCCTTTTTGTTTCGCTTCCTGCACCGATTCTTCCATATATGCCTTGACGCCCGGGAAGCTCTCCAAATAGCGGTCAATAAAAGCGCCCGCTTCTTTCCGGGTGATGCCGAGATTTTGCGAAAGCCCGTAATCGCTGATGCCGTAAACGATCCCGAAATTGACGGCCTTTGCCTGGCGGCGCATCGCTTGTGTCACTTCATCTTCACTGACATGAAACACGTCCATGGCGGTTTTTGTGTGAATGTCCATGTCATTCGTAAACGCTTCGATCAGATTTTCATCTTTTGAAATATGCGCAAGCACCCTTAATTCAATTTGTGAATAATCGGCGGCGAAAATAAGCCAGTCCGGTTCGGACGGTACGAAAGCCTGACGGATTTTCCGCCCTTCCTCCAGCCGGATCGGAATATTTTGCAGGTTCGGATCCGTTGAGCTGAGGCGTCCGGTTTGAGTCAATGCCTGATTGAATCGTGTATGCACCTTATGAGAACCCTTGCGCGTGACTTTCAGCAGCCCTTCAATATAAGTCGATTGGAGTTTGCCGATTTGTCTGTATTGCAGAATGTATGCGACGATATCATGTTTGTCTGCGAGCTTCTCAAGCACATCAGCTGAAGTGGAATAGCCCGTTTTTGTTTTCTTTACTGGCGGCAGGCCGAGTTTTTCAAACAGAATGACGCCGAGCTGTTTTGGTGAATTGATGTTAAACGGCTCACCGGCGATGTCATGGATTTTTTCTTCATATTCTTTCAGTTTTGCCTTGAGCTCTTCTCCCATTCGCTTCAGTCTTTCCACATCCACTTTGACGCCCATTGATTCCATTTCTCCGAGAATTAGCGCAAGCGGGAGTTCAAGATCTTCATAAAGCTCAAGCTGATTATTTTCTTCCAAAGCGTCAAGCAGTTTGTCACGGAGGCTGTTAACGGCAGACGCTTTCCGCGCGAGATGATCGGCAAGCTCTTTTTCAGCGGGAACGGCGCGTTTTGCGCCTTTTCCGTATACCGCTTCATCTTTTGAAACGATATTCAGCCCGTATTCTTTCGCTACGCTCGCGACATCGTCGTACGAATTGCCCGGGTTTATAATGTAGGCAGCAAGAAGCGCGTCAAATTCCGTTCCCTTCAGCTCAATTCCCTGCCAGCGCAAAGCGACGACGGAACGTTTGCTGTCGAACACCCACTTTTTCATCGATTCATCTTCAGCCCAAGATTTAAAAGCTTCAGACTGAATGGCGATTTCTTTCGGAATATAATAAAGACCTGTTTCATTCACGATGGAAAAGCCGAGGATCGGTTCTTCGTGATAGTTATCACCGATTTGTTCGACGACCAAAGCGGACGGCGAAACGAGCATATCTTCGGTGATTTCTTCTGCCATTTCGACATTGATGTCTTCAAAATTTTCTTCCGCCGTTTCCCCGCTTTCTTCACCGAGCCGCTCAAGAAGCGTATTAAAACCGAGGTCTTTAAAAATGGCAACAACTTGTTCACGGTCAAACCCTTGGTAATCTAAATCTTCGGGCTTGACTTCAATCGGCGCATTTGTCATAATCGTCGCCAGCTCTTTGCTCATCAGGGCTTGTTCCTTATATTCTTCAAGCTTTTCTTTTAATTTTTTTCCGCTGACTTCATCAATGGAATCAAGCAGTTTCTCAACCGAATGGAACTGCTTTAAGAGCTTAATCGCGGTTTTTTCCCCGACGCCGGGGACGCCCGGTATGTTATCGGATGAATCCCCCATTAATCCCTTCATATCAATGATCTGCAAAGGGGTCAGACCGTACTTTTCCTGCACGTGCTCCGGCGTGTAATCTTCTACGTCGGTAATGCCTTTTCTCGTAATGGCAACGGTCGTTTTCCCGGTGGCAAGCTGGGTTAAGTCCTTGTCCCCCGAAACGACCTTCACTTCAAAGCCGTCTTTTTCAGCAGATACGGCAAGCGTGCCGATAATATCGTCCGCTTCATATTCAGGAAGCTCGTAGCGGCTGATGTTGTAGGCATCGAGGAGCTCACGGATGAACGGCATCTGTTCTGAAAGCTCCGGCGGCGTTTTTTGTCTTCCGCCTTTATATTCTTTAAACGTGCTGTGGCGGAAAGTGGTTTTTCCCGCATCAAAAGCCACCAGCATATGGGTCGGTTTTTCATCTTCCAGCATTTTCATTAAAATCATCGCAAACCCGTATACGGCATTTGTATGAATGCCTTTTTCATTGCTTAAAAGCGGCAATGCAAAAAACGCCCGGTACGCCAGACTGTTTCCGTCGACAAGCACTAATTTTTTTCGTTCCGTCATTCAATATCCTCCTAAGAGCAAAAGCTCGTCATTCCTCTGTTTTTTAATCTCACAGCTTCTCTTATTTTAACAAAGTTCAATTTGAAAGGAAAATGAGCGGACCCCGTGAAAACGCAAAAAAGGACGGGAACAAAAAACGCGTTCCCGCCGTCAAAATTGGCTCCTTGGATGAAGGGGTTCTGTTACATCCTAACAAGATAGGTTTAACAGGTCATGAAGAAATTGTTAATCCTTTGTAAAGCTGATCACGCTTCCGGCTGCCGCTTCAGCGTCACAGTGAACACAGTTCCCTGTCCCGGCTCGCTTGTGACCTCGATTTTACCTTCATGGGCTTCTATTAAGTGCTTCACGATGGCAAGGCCGAGTCCGGTTCCTCCCGAGTTGCGGCTTCTGTCTTTATCCACGCGGTAGAATCTCTCGAATATCCGCGGGATCTCTTCCTTCTGAATGCCGATTCCCGTATCGGACACTTTGATATCGACGACGGTTTCTTTCACATGTACCGAAATCCCCACCGTCCCTTTTTCAGGCGTGTAGGTCAGGGCATTGTTCGCCAGATTCAAAAATACCTGCTTCAGCCTGTGCGCATCACCCGTCACAAAAATCGGCTCTTCCGGGAGATCGAGCTGAAAGCTGATGCCTTTTTCCTCAGCCTTATGCTGCAAAAGCGCCTCAATTTCATGCAGAATTTTTGCAGCATCAAAGGACTCTACGCGCATCGTAAAGTTTTGCTGCTCCATCTTGGATAAATCCAATAAATCCTGCACGAGAGATTGGAGCCGCTCACTTTCTTTCAGAATGATAGACAGAAAGTCTGAAAGCGCCTTTTCGTCTTTCATCGCTCCGTCTAACAGTGTTTCCGTAAATCCTTTAATCGAGGTGATCGGTGTTTTCAGTTCATGGGAGACATTGGCGACGAAGTCCTTTCTCATCTGCTCCAATTTTTTAATTTCCGTCATATCGTGAAAAACGAGGACGATGCCCTTCCATTCATCGTCAGGGCCCATGATCGGAACGCCGTCAACTTCAAAGTAGCGCCGCTCAATGTTGATGGGAAGTCTGAGCAGCTGGCATTTTTTCGTCTCCGTCATAAAAATGTCTTCGACAAGCCGAATGATCTCCTCATGTTCAAACGCATCGTGGTAAAGGCGCCGAAGCAGACGTTCAGGCTTTGTATGAAACTGCTTCGTGTATGACCGGTTCACGAGATTGATAAAACCTCTCCCGTCTATTAAAATCAAACCGGATCCGATATTTTCAATGACGGTTAACAGACGATCGCGCTGCATATCCTGCGTTCTTGTCATTTCCATTAAATCGACCGCCAGGCTGTTCATCGCACGCCCGAGACGGTCCGACCGCCTTGCGTAACCGCTGTAGGAGCGGGCGTCATAATTCCCCTTGGACAGCTCCGTCGCCACCTTTGTCGCGGCGTCGATTGATTTTTTGTAACGGGACGTCATGTTTGTATAAAAGAAAACGATAATGATAAAAGCGGTACAAAGACTTGCTGCCAGCATGCCCCACATTTCTCCGGTAACGCTTGAACCGCCGTTGATCTCCGAGGAAACGAGTACATACCCCGCAATTTTCCCTGCGTCATTTTTTACGGCAGTGCCGCGGATGACTTTGCTTTTCGACTGTACAGCTTCCTCGCTTTTATTGTGAGAAATGAACTCCTTTACGGCTGAATCATCAGCACGACTGCCGGAATGATATACGGCGTCACCCTTCTCGTTGAGCACGGAGACGTTTATACCGAGGGTGCGGCCGGCGTCACGGATTACCGTTTCATTGCTTTTATTGCCGATTCGGCCGGTGTCAAGAAGGCCCGCTATGTATACCGATTCCTTTTTCAGCTGATCCGCCGTTCTTTCTTCAGCGGATGAAGAAATAAGCTGCTGTAAAAAAAGACCGAGAACACTGAAAACCAATATGATACATACAACGAGTAAAGCGAACAGACGCACACGGACTTTATTCATTCATTTTTGGCTCCTCCAGTTTATACCCCAAACCTCTGATTGTTTTAATATAGATGGGTTTTTTGGTATTTGATTCGATTTTGTCGCGCAGATGGCTGATATGAACGTCAACAATCCGGGTATCCCCGGCAAAATCATAGTTCCAGACCGCGCTCAGCAGAAGATCTCTCGTCAGCACTCTTCCCTTGTGTTTTCCCAAATACAGAAGCAGTTCAAATTCTTTAGGCGTCAATTCCAGCTGTTCTGACTTAAAATACGCTTCGTAATGCTCAGGAAGAATTTTCAGCTCGCCGATGAGGATCTGCCCGTCCTTTTCCTCTTCTCTGCCTTGTGACAGCGAAGAAATGTCAGCCCTTCTTAAAATGGCTTTCACCCGCGCAGTGACTTCCCGCGGACTGAACGGCTTTGTCATGTAATCATCCGCTCCGAGCTCCAGTCCCAGCACCTTATCAAATTCCTCATCTTTTGCTGTCAGCATCAAGATCGGAACCATCATTTTCTGCTGTCTGAGCTGTTTACAGACGTCGATTCCGTCCACTTTCGGCAGCATGACATCCAGTACGATTAAATCCGGATTTTCATTCTCTGCCAGCTCCAGAGCCTCTTCACCGTCTGATGCGGTTATGACATCATAGCCGGACCGTTCCAGATTATACTGTAAAAGAGTAACGATAGATTGTTCATCATCTACAACTAAAATTTTTTTGTTCATGCTGCGCCCTCCGCTGTCTATTTTCCCCGACATCCAATTTTCTCTATTTTATGTGCTGCATATCACTTTATGATTTCATTTTATCCAATACTGCCCGTTCAGACAATTCGCCTTTTTGATCATTTTCAGAGAAAGGATCGCTCAGGGAAAAAGAAAACGCTTTCATTAATTGTAAAAAGAGGAAGGCTTCTGATTCGGAAGCCTTCCCTTTTTTCTTATGACAATACTTTCATCACGTTTTTGACAGATTCAACTGATTTACTCAGCTGCGCTTTTTCATAGTCTGTCAGTTCAAGCTCGATGATTTGCTCTAGGCCGTTTCCTCCGATAATCGTCGGTACGCCTAAGTAAATGCCTTCATGACCGTATTCGCCTTCTAAGTAAGCGATGGTCGGAAGCACGCGGCGCTGATCTTTCAAAATGGCTTCTACCATTTCAGTCAGTGATGCAGCAGGCGCGTAGTAGGCGCTTCCGTTTCCGAGAAGGTTGACGATTTCCCCGCCGCCTTTTCTTGTGCGTTCTACAATCGCATCAAGACGGTCTTTCGGGATAAGCGTTTCAAGCGGAATGCCGCCCGCATAGGAATAACGGACGAGAGGAACCATGTCGTCACCGTGTCCGCCAAGAACAAAACCGGTCACATCTTTTACAGACAGGTTTAATTCTTCAGCGACGAATGTTCTGAATCGCGCAGTGTCAAGCACTCCGGATTGTCCGATGACGCGTTCTTTCGGGAAGCCTGATTCTTTGTACACCGCATATGTCATCGCATCAACAGGGTTTGTCAATACAACGATAATGCAGTCAGGAGAATATTTCACGATCTCACGTGTGACGCTTCTCATGATTTTTTCGTTTGTAGATACGAGATCATCACGGCTCATGCCTGGTTTTCTCGCAATTCCGGCTGTGATGACGACGATATCAGAACCGGCTGTGTCCTCGTAGTTGGACGTGCCTGTGATTTTCGCGTCAAATCCTTGAACCGGACTTGCTTCGAGCATGTCTAGCGCTTTTCCTTTTGTCGGGTTTTCTAATTGCGGAATATCAACGAGCACAACGTCCGCAAGCTCTTTTTGAGCTGTAAGAAAGGCTGTTGTCGCTCCCGTAAATCCTGCTCCGATAACAGAAACTTTACTGCGTGTTTTTCCCATGATTCTCTTCTCCTTTTTTGGCTTCATTAGAAGTCTGCTTTAGGTTCAGTCCATGTTTTTGATGAGCTCTTCACCGAACTCTGAACATTTCACTTCAGTTGCACCGTCCATTAATCTAGCAAAATCGTACGTTACTACTTTTGAAGCAATCGTTTTTTCCATAGATTTAATGATCAAGTCAGCAGCCTCATTCCAGTTCAGGTGTTCAAGAAGAAGCACTCCTGAAAGGATGACGGATGACGGGTTGACTTTGTCAAGGCCGGCATATTTAGGAGCCGTTCCGTGAGTCGCTTCGAAAATCGCATGCCCTGTTTCATAGTTGATGTTCGCTCCAGGCGCGATCCCGATTCCGCCTACCTGAGCGGCAAGCGCGTCAGAGATATAGTCTCCGTTTAAGTTCATTGTCGCCACGACGTCGAATTCGCTCGGACGGGTTAAGATCTGCTGAAGGAAAATATCAGCGATGCTGTCTTTGACGATGATTTTCCCTGCCGCTTCCGCTTCGCTTTGCGCTTTATCAGCCGCTTCTTTTCCGTCTTTTTCGACAATGCGGTCATATTCAGCCCAAGTGAATACTTTATCTCCGTATTCTCTTTCGGCAAGCTCGTAGCCCCAGTTTTTAAATGCCCCTTCAGTGAACTTCATGATGTTTCCTTTGTGGACAAGCGTGACAGACTTACGGCCGTTTTCGATCGCATACTCAATGGCAGCTCTGACTAAGCGGCTTGTGCCTTCTTCAGAAACAGGCTTGATGCCGATTCCTGACGTTTCAGGGAAACGGATTTTGTTAACGCCCATTTCATTTTGCAGGAAGCTGATCAGCTTTTCAACTTCTTCAGAACCTTTCGCATACTCAATTCCGGCGTAAATATCTTCCGTATTCTCGCGGAAAATGACCATATCCGTATCTTCAGGACGTTTGACCGGAGAAGGCACTCCAGTGAAATATCTGACAGGGCGCAGGCACGTAAACAAATCAAGCTCCTGTCTCAGCGCCACGTTCAGAGAACGGATACCCCCGCCGACCGGTGTCGTCAGAGGACCTTTGATGGCGATGAAGTACTCTCTGATGTCTTCCAGCGTTTCGGCAGGAAGCCACTCACCTGTTTTATTATAAGCCTTTTCACCGGCATAAACTTCTTTCCACGTGATTTTTTTCTCGCCTTTATATGCTTTTTCAACAGCGGCTTCCAATACTTTAGAAGCGGCGTTCCAAATATCAGGGCCTGTGCCGTCGCCTTCAATAAACGGGATAATCGGATTATTTGGTACGTTTAATACTCCATTAGAGACTGTAATTTTTTCACCTTGTGACACAATATTACCTCCCAGTATGTAATTCATATTTAGAAAACATTTTATTTTTCTTGTATAAAAAATAAAATGACTTTTCTCAAGATTCTATCAAAATTGTAAACCAATCCGGGCTTGATTAACAAGAGGCTAACGACATGAAAATCACCAGCCTCCCGTTTGATCAGGCTCTTTCATCAATCGGAACAAAAGTCTGCTTATCCGGGCCCGTGTAATCAGCGCGCGGGCGGATGAGGCGGTTGTTATCGTACTGTTCAAGAATATGGGCGATCCATCCTGACATTCTGCTGATCGCAAAGATCGGCGTGAACAGATCGTGATCAATGCCGAGACTGTGGTATACAGATGCGGAATAGAAATCAACGTTAGGCGGGAGTTTTTTCTCCGACGTCACGATTTCTTCGACACGGATTGACATCTCGTACCATTTGCTTTCACCCGTCAGATTCGTCAGGCGTTTGCTCATTTCTTTTAAGTGTTTGGCGCGCGGGTCTCCATGCTTATACACACGGTGTCCGAAGCCCATTACTTTTTCCTTTTTCTCCATTTTGCTGCGGATATAAGGCTCGGCGTTTTCCACTTCGCCGATTTCTGTCAGCATTTTCATGACGGCTTCATTGGCTCCGCCGTGAAGCGGTCCTTTTAAAGCGCCGATGGCGGCGGTGATGCCTGAGTAAATATCAGATAAGGTGGCGACACATACTCTCGCCGTAAATGTTGATGCGTTCAGCTCATGATCCGCATGAAGAATGAGCGCTTTGTTAAACGCTTCCACTTCGATCGGAGAAGGCTCTTCACCGTTTAAGGTGTAAAGGAAGTTCTCCGCGATTCCGTACTCTTCCTTCGGTTCAACAGGATCAAGTCCTTTGCGGATTCTTGAGAAAGCGGCGACAATGCCCGGCACTTTCGCCTGCAGACGGATGGCTTTTCTGTAGTTCGCTTCCGGATTCATGACATCGGCTTCACTGTCAGTCAGACCGAGTAATGAAATCGCCGTCCGGAGCGCAGCCATTGGATGTACGTTATTGAGGGGATAGGATTTGAAGTGCTCAATGATTTCTTGTGGAACGGCAGCTTCTTTCGCAAGCTGTTTTTTCAGTTCAGCAAGTTCCGTTTTATTCGGCAGGCGCAGATGCCACAGCAAATAAATGATTTCTTCAAAACTTGCATTCTCTGTCAAGTCGTCAATATCGTACCCTACATATGTAAGGGTATCGTCGATAATAGAGCTTACAGATGATGTTGTTGCTACAACCCCTTCAAGACCGCGTGTTGCTGTCATATTCAACCTCTCCTTTTCAATCAAAATTCCCCTTTAAAGAGTATATAAAACATACGGCTTACTTAAAATGAGTCATGCAAACAATCCCTTTCCCCTTTAAGAAAATGCTTACATTTCACTGGTTGCGGTTACATAACCGGTATGCTTATAGAGGAACATAACAAATTCTTATAAGCTTATTTAAGTTTAAGCCTATTCTTATTATAAACAATAATCTGATTAATTTGTAGACTTTTAACTAAAAATGTTTTAAAAGCCCTATATATCAAGGCTTGGCGTTGATAAATTTAATCGTGTGCTTTCAGATGCTTTGTAAAACCATGTATTCTATGTCTTCATTTGGGGGAGCTTTGGGGAAACATTAAAAGGACAGGCGCGACAACTTCACCGCAAATTTACCCCCCCTTCTTTACCGGAGAAGGGGGGTATTTTGTTTACTCGACTGAATCAATATTCGGATCAGCTTCGGAAATCCATGTCTTGGTTTTAGTTGGCTCAAATTTTCTTATAAATATCTTTGTTGTTACTTCGTATTTCGCTTTTGTGTATATAACGATCCATTTGTATTTTTCTGCGGACTTCAAACGAATATCACCCTTTGAAGCAACTTAACCTGTTACCATACTTGTAAATGCAACAGCCTAAGCCCCAGCCTAAATTAAAAGTTGCAGTCAAATATCTTGTAATATGGTACATACCTATACCACCTGATGCCGCCGAAGCAACTGCATAAGCCGGTATCGTATAATCTGGTTTCAATTGCCCGTCCCATTTCGCCTGAACATAAGCTGCATTTTTCAAGACATTGCTTGAGGCATATTAATTTAATCCAGCAGTATGATAAACCATCAAATTTTCAATACTCACATTAGGGTCTAAATCGGAGGTAACAATATTTCCTCTATTACCCTCTTCCTTTTCTGTGGCAAAAGCCAAAGTAACCCCACTAAACACCAGTGACCAGGAAATAATACCGATCACCAAAGACTTGTTGGTTCTTAAAAACCCACAGGTCTTTCTCCTTTCAAATACACGTTTAAGTTTGTTTTTGAAAACGCTGCCTTTTTTTGAGTTATTTAAGCTATGATTTGAAATAGGGGGGTGGAAAATGAGGGAATTGATTTTGACAATAATAAACGCAATAATTTGTGGTGTCATCGTTTATTATGTTAGTTCCTTAGGTTTTCTGCTGCTAGTCATTTGTTTGTTTATCCCCACCTATATTATTATGAAAATTAATGTTTTTTTAATAAGAGAAAAAACAAAAATACTTGACAATAAAAAAAGATGCAACCTTTTAAAAGGCCACATCTTTTTTAGTTTTGAAATCATGTTTGCAGTCGCGCAGCTAGTTGTATTACCTCGTTATCAGTTTTGGCTGCATTATGATGAAGATGAGTCGTGTTTCCTACAAAAGCAATTATACCGAACGTAATAGCGAAAGCAGAGACAGAGAAACAAATTGCTTTTTTAATATTCATACAAACAATCCCCCCGCTGTATTTGAAGTTGAGACTCCACCATCTTATCATAAAAAATTGTAGCCATTTCAAAGTCCTTCATTTCTTTGAAAAAATTTGCTGTTAAAAGTGTCAACTCTTCGACATACGAATACATATGAATATTTTCAAGCTTACTTAAAATTTCCTCAAGGCTTTCTTTGTTAATGGGTTCAGCAAATAAAACGTATAAAAACTCTGTTAATAAGCAAAACAAATTGTCGTCATATTTTACTGCTGTTTTTAAACCTTCTTTTAAAGCTTGGCCTGCCGCGGCTGTTTTCTTTTGTTTAAATAATACTATGGAAAGTGAATAATATGAATGGGGCAGAGTTCTCAATTTCATTTCTTCACCAATCTCAATTGCTTGTCTCAAATACGCTTCGGCCTTTTCTTCTTGTCCCATGTAGTGATAACTTTCACCCAAATTATAAAGAGCAGAGGAAATCAACCTTTTATGACCAAATTCTTGCGAAAGCTTCAAGGCTTCCTTAAGATGCTGTAATCCTTTTTCGTAATGTTTAAAATCAAGATAATTACCCACAATTACAAATAAACTTTGAATTTTTCGGACGGTATAAAGCGGATTTCGATCATAAATTTCTAACGCTTTTAGAATATGATGCATGGATACGTGCGTTTGTTTCATATTATAATAAGCCTCTGCCAACTTAAAATGAAACTCAGCTTGTTCTATTTCATCAGAGACATGATGAATTTCCATCTCTGCTTTACGATAAAAATTAATTGCTTCTACATATTGCTTCTGATCAAATTCGTACATTCCGCGAAAAAAATGCGAGTAATATTTTAAGAGGCCGGTAAGTGTTTTTTGTGGTTTCTCAATCTTCTCAAGTAGTTCTGTGGTGGTTGGCCTATCAGACCTATACTTTATTTCTGGGTTTAGATAATCCAGCATAAGTTGATGACGAAAAGTCATGAGCGAGTAATAAATAAGTAAATACTCGTCTTCTTCCATTTCTTTTATTTCGTTTTCCACTTCGGCTTTTAAAATTTCCGCGTCTGGCACACTAAATTGACGAATCATCTTGTACCACTCGTTAATTTTAACGCCTACATGTGAAGACGGTAATACTTGGTCCATGCATTCCCCTCCTCCTCTTTTGATTTATTTTCCACTAATTTCTTATTTTCTGTAAACGAAAAAATACCGCAATTTTCCTAATTAACCGAAAATAACAAAAAGTGATAGCGATTTTGGAAATAGAACATCCATGAATAAAACACTTATATACACCCTTGCGGATGCTAAACTTACGATTTTCGTCAAGTATATTTATGCTATAAAGAGAAACTAGAAGTCTATTTTTTGCCTTAAAAAGGAGTACAGAAATTATCTTCTGTACTCCAAAATCTAAATAAGAAATCAATCTTAAGATAAATAAATCCAATTTATATCGTCAAATTCTTTGATAACATAATCTGATCCTATACTACGTAAAATTCTATTAAAGAAAATGATGTCATCTTCATCATCGTAATCATATAAATTCTTTTGAACATATTCTTTAATAATAAAATTCGTTAAATTTGTATGATTAACAAATTCGGAAAAGTAAGATCTTATAAAAATTGAATCATCTTCATTTAATTTTTCATCATTAACAATTGAAATCTTAAAAACATTTAAAATCACATTAATATCTTCTTCATCCATATAACACAATGGTGCTATTTTTTTGTCTTCTTCTGTAAATGGCTTTCGAGTATCTTCAATTATTACGTAAGATAAAATGTTACCATCTTTCAGCACACGAAAAACTTCTAAATCACGTAATTTTAAAGCTCTATTAAGAGATAGCATTATTTCCCCCTACTCAAATATTAAAACCCAAACCTACTGTTACACCTATTTAAAGCTGCTATTGTTATCACATATGCAGGATTCAATAATATATCAATCCAACTATATTTAGTAATTTTTTTCGTTCTTTATCTAATTTTTCTTGTTTCTTTAACGCTGATTTTCATCTTTGTCTTTAGTCCATAAATGCCGTCAGCAGTCATGCCGTACATGGACTGGAATCGTTTGACTGCATTTGCGCTGTTTTCGGGCCGTAAATATCCTCATCAAACCGTTCATCAATTGAAACTGACTGACTCATTTACTGATGTAAGTGAAGTTAAATAAATGCAGAAAAACCCTCCTCATCTCGAGAAGGGCTTGATTTCTGCTTCTTCTTTCTAAATCAGTCCGAAGAAAAAACTGATGCCGCTCAACTTTTCAATCGAAGGGCTCCATCGGGTTCTCCAACTATTTGCCCCTATGCTTTTCTTTTGCTTTTTGTTTTCTGATTAAATATTTTTGTTCCTTTATTTTTTCTCTTTGTTTTCTGTTCAGTTGTTTTTTCTTTTCTTTTCTTGCTTCAAGCTCCTGTTTTATCGCTTTTTGCGCCTTAGTTGATATCCCGATATTTTTCATCTCTTTAGAAGCTTGCCGTTGTAATCTTTTTGGGTTTAACTTCTTAGATTTTGCTTTAACACAAACCCCTGCTTGTTCAGTACGGGAGAGAGTCTGTAAAAGTTGATTATGAACAAAATGCATGATTTCTGAATCCTTGGGCTCTTGTCCAAACAAATGACGAATGGCTCTTAATTTCCCATTATTCACAACTTCAATGACTCCTACCCAAAACTGACCATCGTAGTAAACCGTTAATTTCATAACGATTCCCTCCTCCTAAATTTACTGAAGAATGATGGACATCCCGAGGAGGGGAAGGTTACTGACATTTTAAATAATGCATCCGGACTACCAACCGAATTGTGTTTTTTCATTCTCACTATAAATTTAACAAACTTTCAAATTGAAGGAAAGGGTCTCCGCTTATTTTAACAACACTTCAAGTTTTGATTTGGTTCAAGTGCATAAATTCCATCAGCTTTTAATCCATTCATCAATTGGAACCGCCTTACTGCATCCGCTGTCATCGCACAATATGCGCCGTCGATTCCGAAGTTCTTTGTTACATGGTAAGCCACTTCATTCCTCGGAATAATGCAAATGGCATTTGTCTGAACTACAAAATGCGCTGCAAACTCTTATTTTCACCCGCAAAAAAAAGCAGCTTTACGCCGCTTTTTTACTTTATGAAGTGAATATTTTAACGATTTGCATGGCCAAGTAGGCGATTCCGGCGCCGATTAACGGGCCGACGGCGACGCCTCCGAAAAGCGCGACGGCAAGTATCGTGCCGATGACCAGCGCCGTTGTAATATGAGGGTCGTTTTCCAATAGGGTGAGACCGTTTTTGGCGATTAAGGCAACCGCGATCCCGGCACCGAGAGCGATCCACGCATAATATGATTTCATCGCTTCTCCGAGCTGTTTAAAACCGATATCACCTGTGGCAATCGGCACTAAAACGGCGATTGTAATGACGGTGACCCCCCAGTTGATGCCTTTTGACTGAATAACCGGATATAGTTTCTGATCAAGACCGACAGCTTTTATCACAATGAGAAAGCCGACGGCAAAAAGCAATGACTGATTTTTGGCTACCAATGCGATGGCCAGCAATAATAGTAAAAATAAATTCGCCTGTGTAAACATCCTGAAAGCACCCTCTTTCATCATATCTGTAATCATATCCTTTTTTTTGACGAATAAACTAATGTAATAGGACGTGCCGACCGAGAGGAGGATCGATGTGAATCCGCACTATGCAACTGTTTTTTTCCGCGCGCTGTTTGTACTCGCTGCGGCCGGCGGCGCTTTAGCGGCCGGTTACGCCTCATTTCCGTTAACTTATCCGTTTCTGATCGCCCTTATTCTGTCATCAGCGATCATTCCCGTTGTTGACTGGCTGGACAAACTGACGGGGCTGCCACGGTCAGTCAATACAGTCATTGTCCTGGTCTTCTTTTTGCTTATTCTTCTCGGCGCGGCGACATTTCTCGTTGCGGAAATCATTTCGGGAACCGCCTATCTGGCCAAAACGCTCCCTCCCCATATCAGCGCCTTTATGACGTATTGCGAAGAGCTGTTCACTTCCCGCATTCAGCCATTGTATCACGAGCTGACCGTCTTATTTAACGGGCTGGAAACCAATCAGCAGGCTTCCATCGTGACGCATATTCAGACCCTCGGTGATACAGCCGCTAAAAATGCGGGGCTCATGCTTTCACATCTTTTGGAGCTGGTGCCGAAATGGATTGCCTTCCTTCCCAATACAGCTGCCGTCTTCATTTTCGCAATGCTGGCGACTTTTTTTATGACAAAGGACTGGCATAAGCTGAAGGCGCTGCTTTATTCCATTTTTCCGGAATGGGTTTCGGCAAACGCCAAGGCCGTATCGGGAGAGCTGAAAAAAGCGATGGCAGGTTTCATTAAGGCGCAGGCCGTGCTCATACTTTTCACGATGATCATTGTCTTTATCGGACTTTTTCTTTTAGGGATTGAGCATGCGGCAACCATCGCCTTTTTTATCGGCCTGGTTGATCTGCTCCCGTATCTCGGCGCCGGGTCGGTCTTTGTTCCCTGGATTATGTATTTAGCCATTGCCGGTCAGCTTCCTCAAGCGATCGGTCTCGGTGTTTTATATATTGTGGTTCTCATTCAGCGCCAGCTGACGGAGCCGAAAATTTTAAGCAAGTCAATCGGACTTGATCCGCTTGCGACCTTAATCGCCCTGTTTGCCGGCTTTAAATTGTTCGGAATTTTAGGACTGGCTGCCGGGCCCGCGCTGCTCGTTTTCATTCAGGCCTTTATCACAACGGGCGCTCTAAAAGAAATATGGGCCTATATTACTGTTCAATCCAAATAAAAACAGCAGCCCTGTAAGAAGGCTGCCGTTTTTATTTGATAATGATCCGCTTGTTTTTTGACATTCCTCTCAGCCATTTGAACAAAAGCGGCTTCATGCGGTTCCGAGTGAACGGAATCAGAAGACAGGCCCCTGCAATATCGGACAGAAAACCCGGAAGCATCAAAAGCAGGCCTCCGAAAAAGACGCATATTCCGTCAAGAAGCGCTTCCCCCGGCATTTTGCCGTGCTGCAGGTCGCGCATCACCCGATGATACACATCGGTTCCCTGTCTTTTTGCCACCAAGGCGCCTAACACGCCTGTCAAAATGATGAGAAGGAAGGTCGGAAAAATACCGAGCCATTTTCCCGCCAGCAGAAACAAACCGATTTCAATTGCCGGACATACGATAAACAGTAAGAATAACACTCTCATTTTTCTGCCCTCCTGCCCTTCTAAAAGCGCGTCACCGCCCGCATGGGAATAGGAAAATCAGCCTAAAGACAAAAGAGAAGGGAGAACCCCCCTCTCTTTTTTAAAGCTGTTTAAAGAACGCTTGCGCGGCCTTCATACACAGCGCCGCGGGCAGCGTCAACTGTGATAACCTGTCCTTCTGTTAAAACTGAAGTTGCGTTCTCAAGGCCGACGATAACCGGAATGCCCAAGCTTAAACCGACAACGGCTGCATGGCTTGTCAGACCGCCTTCTTCAGTGATGAGCGCTGATGCTTTTTCAAGTGAAGCGATCATGTCGCGGTCAGTGCTTGAAGCAACCAATACTGCGCCGTCTGTCATTTTTTGTTCAGCTTCTTTCGCATTTTTTGCAACAACGACCGGACCGAATGCAGATTTGCGTCCGATGCCTTGCCCTTTCGCGATAATGCTGCCGACAGTGTGGACTTTCATCAGATTCGTCGTGCCTGATTCACCGACAGAACCTGCTGTAATGACAATCAGATCACCGCGTTTCACGATGCCGCTGTCAAGTGATTTTTGAACCGCGTCTTCAAGCATTTCATCGGTAGAATTCGCGTTTTGGCCGCTTGACGGGAATACACCGAATACAAGGCCGAGTTTGCGTGATACAGACTCATTAACCGTAACGGCTACAATCGGAGCCTGCGGACGGTATTTCGCGATCATACGCGCCGTATGGCCGCTTTCTGTAGGCGTAACGATAGCTGCCGCACTCAGATTGATCGCCGTGTGCGCAACTGATTGGCCGATCGCATCGGTAATCGTCATGCCGACCTGATCTCTGCGTTTAGACAGAATTTCTTTGTAGTTCAGAGATTCTTCCGTGCGTGTGGCGATGTTAAACATTGTTTGAACCGCCTCAACAGGATATTGTCCCGCAGCCGTCTCACCGGAAAGCATGATCGCATCTGTGCCGTCGAAAATGGCGTTGGCAACGTCACTTGCTTCAGCACGTGTCGGACGAGGGTTGCGCTGCATGCTGTCAAGCATTTGTGTCGCAGTAATAACCGGTTTGCCGAGCGCGTTGCATTTTTTGATCATTTCTTTTTGCACGAGCGGCACTTCTTCAGCCGGAATCTCTACGCCTAGGTCTCCGCGCGCTACCATTAAGCCGTCAGATACTTCCAGGATCGCATCCAGGTTGTCCACGCCTTCCTGGTTCTCGATCTTAGGAATGATTTGAATGTCAGACGCGTTATGCTCTTCAAGCAGTTCGCGGATTTCCAGGACATCCGTAGAACGGCGTACAAATGACGCAGCGATGAAATCAACGCCTTGCTCGATACCGAATACGATGTCTTTGGCGTCTTTTTCAGTAATTCCGGGAAGGTTGACGCTGACGCCGGGAACGTTTACGCCTTTTTTATTTTTCAGCGTGCCGCTGTTTAAGATTTTTGTTTTGATTTCGTGTTTTTCCGGATTTGATTCCAGCACTTCCAATCCGATTAAACCGTCATCCAGCAGGATGATAGACCCTGCTGACACGTCGTCTGCCAGGCCTTCATAAGAAACTGAGAATTTTTCAAGCGTTCCCAGCACCTGTTTCGTAGAAACGATAATTTCATTTCCCGCCTGAAGCTCAAGCGCGCCGTTTTCCATATCGTGCGTGCGGATTTCCGGACCTTTCGTATCGAGGAGAATCCCCACGTTTTTGCCGAGCTTTTTGCTGGCTTCTCTGATGTTTTTGATTCTTGCGCCGTGCTCTTCGAAATCACCGTGTGAAAAATTCAGACGAGCAACGTTCATACCCGCTTCCATCAATTTTGTCAGCATTTCTACACTTTCACTGGCCGGACCGATTGTACAAACGATTTTTGTTTTTTTCAACTCGTTCACTTCCTTCTGAAATCTTCAGCTTCTTCCGCCTTAAATAGACAGTTCTTTTGAAAGCTGATACATGTTTGGTTCAACAGTATGTTTTGATTCTAAAATTTCTATAATATCATGGTCTACAAGCTTGTTGTTTTGTATACCTACGCAGCGTCCGCCTTTTCCTTTAAGCAGAAGCTCAACCGCGTAAGCGCCGAGGCGGCTTGCAAGAACCCGGTCAGAAGCGCTTGGAGATCCGCCGCGCTGGATGTGCCCTAAAACGGATACCCGTGTTTCAAGGTTCGTTTCTTCTTCAATGCGTTTTCCGAATTCAACCCCGCTGCCTACCCCTTCTGCAACGATGATGATACTGTGTTTTTTGCCGCGGTCGTGCCCTCTCTTCAAACGGCCGATAATTTCCTCCATATCGTAGTCCGCTTCAGGAATTAAAATTGATTCCGCTCCGCCTGCAAGACCTGCCCATAAAGCAATGTCGCCCGCATGGCGCCCCATCACTTCAATAACGTATGTACGCTCATGAGACGTAGCGGTGTCACGGATTTTATCAATCGCATCAATTACGGTGTTTAACGCCGTATCAAATCCGATCGTAAAATCAGTTCCCGGGATGTCATTATCTATCGTACCCGGTACACCTACACACGGAAACCCGTGTTCCGTTAATTTTTTCGCACCCATGTATGAACCGTCTCCGCCGATGACGACAAGACCTTCAATGCCGAGTTTCTTTAAATTTTCGATTCCTTTTTCACGGCCTTCAACTGTTTTGAATTCAGGACATCTGGCCGTATAGAGCTTTGTTCCGCCGCGGTGGATGATGTCACCGACCGAACCCAGCTCCAGTTTTTCTATTTTTCCGCTGATTAATCCTGAATAACCGTTATAAATTCCGTACACTTCGACGTCGTGGTAGATAGCTTTCCGCACAACCGCGCGCACCGCAGCGTTCATACCCGGGGAATCCCCGCCGCTCGTTAGTACTCCTATACGCTTCATTTCCTATTCACCTCAGCAACATATATATGTTAAACATATCATGATCATTGCCCTAAAACAATGAAAAGGGACGCCTGAGCTCCCATGAAACCTTACCTATTATACAATTAAATAAATTGTTTTTAAATAAAATTTAAGGAATATCACAAAAATCACAAAAAATAAACGTGAGCCATAGGCTTCACGTCTATTCAGTTTACCCCGATATATTGATCCTCAACCGAAACTTTCCCGATTGCTTTATATTTTTCATAGCGCTGTGAGATCAATTCTTCGGCGTTCAATTGAAGAAGAGATTTTAACGTTTCTTTAAGAATACCGTCAATGTAGCCCGCCTGCTGCTTGATATCATGGTGAGCTCCGCCCTTCACTTCTTTAATCATATCATCAATAATTCCTAATTCTAATAAATCGGGCGCAGTAATCTTCATGGTTTCGGCCGCTTTTTTCGCAAGGCTGGAATCTTTCCACAAAATGGACGCGGCTCCTTCAGGAGAAATAACGGAATACGTCGAGTTCTCAAGCATCAGCATGCGGTTGCCCACACCTAACGCAAGCGCGCCTCCGCTGCCGCCTTCCCCGATGACGATACAAACGACAGGCACTGTCAGGCCGGCCATCTCGAACAGGTTCTTGGCGATGGCTTCACTTTGTCCCCGTTCCTCCGCCGCTTTACCCGGGTACGCTCCCTTCGTGTCGATGAAGCAGATAATCGGGCGGTTGAACTTATCCGCCTGCTTCATGAGACGAAGCGCTTTGCGGTAGCCCTCAGGGTGAGGCATCCCGAAATTGCGGACAAGGTTTTCTTTCGTGTCTTTTCCGCGCTGATGTCCGATGACGGTGACCGGCATGCCGTGATATTTGGCGACTCCGCCGACAATCGCAGCATCATCTCCGTATGTTCTGTCTCCGTGGCACTCAAAAAAGTCGGTAAACAGGTATTGAATGTAATCAAGCGTCGTCGGCCGGTCGGGAAGGCGTGCGATCTGCACTCTGTCCCACGGCTTCAGATTTTTATAAATCTCATCCTGGAGCTTGCTGAGCCGGTCTTCAAGCCTTGCGATTTCAGCGCTTAAATCCATCTCCGAATCTTGGGTGAATTTTTTCAGTTCGGCGATTTTCGTCTGCAGTTCAATCACCGGTTTTTCAAATTCTAATCTTGCAGCCACTCATGCTCACCTCCTGTTTGGTGCATGTCCAGCAGAAATGCGAGTTTGTCTTTCATGTCGTTTCGGTGAATCACCGCATCAAGCTGGCCGTGCTTTAATAAAAATTCCGCCGTCTGGAAATCTTCCGGCAGTTTTTCCCCGATCGTCTGTTCAATAATACGTCTTCCTGCAAATCCGATCAAGGCGCCCGGTTCAGCGAAATTATAATCACCGAGAGACGCGAAACTGGCCGATACGCCGCCTGTCGTCGGGTGGGTCATGACAGAAATAATCAGTCCCTGCTCCTCACTGAACAGTTTTAATGCAGAGCTTGTCTTTGCCATTTGCATAAGACTTAAGACCCCCTCCTGCATACGTGCGCCGCCGGAAGCGGTAAAGATGATAAACGGGACTTTTTCCTCTTTTGCTTTTTCAATTGCAAGCGTGATTTTTTCGCCGACAACCGAACCCATGCTGCCCATTCGGAATGTTGAATCCATGATCGCGATCACGGCAGGGAATCCGCTGATGGTTCCTTTTCCGGTAACCACCGCTTCATTCAGAGATGTTTTCTCACGGTCTTTTTCGATTTTTTCTAAGTATTCCGGGAAACCGAGCGGGTTTTCAGATATCATTCCCTGGTTGAATTCTTCGAATGAATCTTCATCCAGGAGGCTTTCAATGCGCTGCTTTGCATTCATCGGGAAATGGTGCCCGCAGTTCATGCAGACGCGCAGGTTTTTATCTAACTCTTTTGTGAGCATGATTTTTTTACATTTGGGGCACTTTGTCATAATGCCTTCCGGAACATCATGTTTTGCCTGCTCAGACGGCACGGAAGCATATTTTTTCTTTTTTGTGAATATATCCTTTAACAAATGATTACCTCCCTTTTGTGAAGGGTTCTCTTCACTGCATGTCTTCCGATTAGATAGACTTAATAATAACTTTACCGAAACTATTGTACTTTTTTTGTCAAACGGTGTCATCCTCCATTCGACATTTTTTGCTGCAAAACAGACGGAAACGGACGGATTTCATACCGTCAAAAGCGTTGTTCAGCCTTATCTGTCAGCGTTTTCAAAAGAAATAAGGATTCTGCTGAAATTTTTTTAAGACCTGCCCTTAAAAAAATGCCGGCAGTCCGTATATTGAACAGCAGCGCGTTGTTTTTTTCCAACGCGCTGCCATTTCATTTTTGTGTTATTATTCGCCGATGACCGTGAGCTGTCTTGTTTTTTCAGCCACTTCTTCAGGATCGACCGTAATTCTGGCGACGCCCGTTTCCATCGCTGCTTTCGCAACAGCTTTCGCAACGGCAGGAGCCACGCGTTTGTCAAATGGAGCCGGGATGACATAATCAGCGCTTAATTCTTCCTCTGAAACAAGGGAAGCAATCGCTTCAACCGCAGCAATTTTCATTTCTTCGTTGATGTGAGTCGCGCGTACGTCAAGCGCCCCGCGGAAAATTCCTGGGAATGCCAGTACGTTGTTAACCTGGTTCGGGAAATCAGAACGGCCTGTTCCGATTACGCTAGCGCCGGCTGCGCGCGCGTCTTCAGGCATGATTTCCGGATTCGGGTTGGCCATTGCGAAGATAATCGGATCTTTCGCCATGCTCTCCACCATTTCTTTTGTCAGCGCGCCTTCGACTGATACGCCGATAAAGACGTCTGCATCTTTAATGACATCCTGCAGCGAACCGTCGTTTCGGTCTTGGTTTGTAAACTTTGCCACTTCGTTTTTCACCGCGTTCATGCCAGCCGGACGCCCTTCGTAAATCGCTCCTTTAGAGTCGCACATCACGATGTCGCGTACGCCGAAATGGTAAAGAAGCTTAATGATCGCGATGCCTGCCGCTCCCGCTCCGTTTGCCACAACTTTAATGGATGACATGGATTTTCCTGATAATTTCAGCGCGTTTACAAGTCCGGCAACGGTTACGATGGCAGTGCCGTGCTGATCATCGTGGAAAACCGGAATGTTTGTTTCTTTTTTCAAGCGCTCTTCGATAATGAAGCAGTTCGGCGCCGCAATATCTTCAAGGTTGACACCGCCGAATGTCGGTGCAAGCAGCTTCACAGTGTCAATGATTTTGTCCACATCGTTTGTGTCAAGCGCGATCGGGAATGCATCCACGCCCGCGAAACTTTTGAACAGCACCGCTTTCCCTTCCATGACCGGAAGTGAAGCTTCAGGCCCGATATTACCGAGACCGAGAACGGCTGATCCGTCTGTTACGACTGCTACCATGTTCCCCTTCATTGTATAATCATATACTTTATTTTTATCGTCATAAATCTCTTTACAAGGCTCAGCTACTCCGGGAGAGTAGGCAAGGCTTAAGTCGTCCGCGTTTCTGACTTCTACCTTTGCTTTTGATTCCAGCTTTCCTTGATTTACTTTGTGTAAATGTAACGCTTCTTCTCTTAATGACATTCTAAACACTCCTTTTAAGTACTTTGTTACATATTCTGCCGCATAGACTGGTACAATCGCTGGAGGTGAAAAATTTCAGAATCTTTAAATAAGATAGCACAATTGTTTCAATTGTATAACAAAACGATTATTGTTACCACTATTTTAACACGACGTTTTCGCGGCCCAGCAGCTCTTTTAAACGGTATAACGCCTGATGGTCCGCCTGAATATGAAAAGTATCCGGCAGCCTGATCGTCTGCTTGTCTTTTTCATAATATAGATAAACGCCGGTTTCCCCTTTATGCTCCAGTAAAATACGCTTCATCTTTTCCAAAAACTCCTGATTGTGCCGGCTGCCTTCGATTTTGATGTAAACAGACGGCGCTCTGTCTGCCTCCGTCTGCTCAAGAAGAGAGGCGGATGACATGATGAATTGTGTCTTCTCCTGACGCTCTTCCATTTTTCCGGCGGCGAATAAAAGCGCGCCTTCTTTTAACAGCGGAGACAGCCTTCTATATTGGTCAGGAAACACGACGGCTTCCATTTCTCCCGTTTCATCGCTTAATGTGAGAAACGCCATATGCTGACCTGTCTTTGTCCGAATCGTTTTGATGCCCGCGAGCAAAGCGCCGATTGACAGCTGTCCCTTCGGCATCTGCCGCGCTGCTGTGATCGCTTGCGCCCCCCGTTTGTTCAGGAGATCCCTGAAAGCAGACAAAGGATGGCTTGAGAAATAAACACCGAGAGCTTCTTTTTCGAACCGAAGCTTGTCCACGAGCGGAAATTCCTCAGCCTCTACATATTTTGGCTTAATGGAGAACGATTCTTCCAAAAACAATCCCATTTGGTCATCGTCTGCACGAAAAAGTTCAGCGTGCTCTAAAGCCACATCAACGGAAGCCAGCAAGGCGGCGCGATTTTGATTGAATTCGTCCATGGCGCCAGAAAATATAAGGGCTTCGATGGTTTTCCGATTCACGCTTTTTGCAGGTACGCGAAAGCAGAAATCGAAAAGATCCTCGAACGGTTTATGTGTTCTTGCTTTATAAATATCTTTCACTGCCGAGACGCCTACGTTTTTAACGGCCCGCAAACTGTATCTGACGGCTCCGTTTTCCGGCGCAAACGGAAAACCGCTTTTGTTTATTGACGGCGGAAGGACTTGAATCCCGCTCCCCTTCGCTTCATGCAGATATTGCGATATTTTGTCCTCATTGCCGATGACGCTCGTCAACAGCCCGCACATAAAATATAACGGATAATGCGCCTTTAAATAGGCGAGCTGATAGCCGATCATGCTGTATGCGACAGCATGGCTTCTGTTGAATCCGTAGTTAGCGAATTTTACAATCAGATCGTAGACCTCGTTTGCAGTGACTACAGAATACTCCTTTTTTAAGCACCCTTCAACAAAATGGCTTCGCTCTCTGTCCAGAATGTCCTTTTGCTTTTTGCTGACAGCCCGTCTGAGCAGATCCGCTTCACCTAATGAAAACCCTGCCATGCGCGAGGCGATCATCATTATCTGTTCTTGATAGACGATGACGCCGTAAGTGTCACTGAGAATATTTCTTACGTCCTCGTGCGGCACTTCCACACGCGCGCGGCCGTGCTTCCGATCGATAAATAACGGAATATTTTCCATCGGTCCCGGCCTGTAAAGCGCGTTAACCGCGACAATGTCTTCCAGTCTTGACGGCTTCAGGCGCTTCAGCACGTTTCTCATTCCTGATGATTCCAGCTGAAAAATGCCCGTCGTATCACCGTTTGACAATAGCGAGAACGTTTTTTCATCCTGATAAGAAATCTCGGAAAAATCAATTTTCGTATTCGTCTCTTTTTCAATCATCGTTTTAATGGATTCAATAAGCGTCAGGTTGCGCAAACCTAAAAAGTCCATTTTCAAAAGACCGAGATCTTCCAGGTGATCCATCGCATACTGCGTTAAATACACGCCGTCATGCCCTTCTTGAAGAGGGACAACTTCCGAAAGCGGCTCTTTACTGAGAACGACCCCGGCCGCGTGTGTTGACGTGTGTCTCGGAAGACCTTCAATTTTCCTTGCGATCTGAAACACTTTATGAAGAACGGCGGATTCGGACAGCCGCCTGTTCAGCTGAGCGGACTGCCGCCTCGCCTCCTCAAGCGTCATTCCCGGTTTTGACGGAATCAGGCGGGCAAGCTGGTCGGCTTCTTTCGGGCTGATTCCGAACACTCTCCCGGTATCCCTTAACGCCGCCTTTGCGGCCAATGTCCCGAAGGTGATAATCTGGGCGACGTGCATGGCCCCGTACTTATTTTGTACATACTGAATGACCTCATCCCTTCTCGTATCAGGGAAATCGATATCAATATCCGGCATGCTGATCCGCTCGGGATTAAGAAATCTCTCAAACAGCAGAGAATGTTTAAGCGGATCCACGTCGGTAATGAAAAGCGAGTAAGCGACAAGCGAGCCTGCCGCGGACCCCCTTCCCGGGCCTGTCACAATGCCCTTTTCATGCGCGTACTTCATAAAGTCCCATACGATGAGAAAATAATCACTGAATTTCATGCGCCTGATGACGTCCAGCTCATATTCAAGCCGGCGGACAGCCCGCTCATCAGGAGTGCCGAAACGGAGACGCAGCCCCTCATGACAGACTTCCGCCAAATAGTCATCGGCTGATTTGCCGTCCGGCGCCGGAAAAGACGGAAGCTGTGTCTGTCCGAGGCTGACATCGACCCGGCATTGCCGGGCGATACGGGCGGCTGCTTCAATCGCTTCCGGATGCCGCGTGTAAAGCTCTGCCATTTCTTCAGGCGTCCTCAAGTATAAGTCCGGCAGATTCCCGCTCTGATCCTCCCATTTCTCTCCGGCTTTAATAGCGCACAGACAGCGGTACGCATCTTGATCCTCTTTCTTGATATAGCGGACATCCCCCGCAGCGCAGACAGCGATTTCCGTCTCGGCTGACAGGCGGAGAATCTCTTCTGATAACGCCTCATGTCCTTTAAACGGCTGGTACCCTAAATAAAAACGGCCGTCTCCGAACAGCTCCCGGAATCCTTCGGCAGCCCGGACCGCTTCTTCAAACTTCCCGGCTTGAAGCAGGCTTTCAATGTACCCGTTTTCACCGGGCGTAATGGCGATCAGCCCCTCATGATAGCTCTTCATCCATTTTCGCTTCATGCCGCCCTTTGCCATGGATTGCAGCGCACTTGAGATTTTCACCAGGTTCTGATAACCGGTGTTTGTCTCCGCTAAAAGAATGAGCGGGTGTGCTTCAAGCTCTGTATCGTCCGTGTATATAGAAGCCGTCAGACCGATAATCGGCTTAATTCCGTTTGATTTGCATGCTTTATAAAACTCAATGGCGCCGTACATCACATTTTCGTCCGTCAGCGCCAATGATGAATATCCGAGTTCCTTCGCTTGTGTAACAAGCTCTTTTACAGAAGCGGCGCTGTTTAACAGGCTGTAGCCGCTATGTACTTGCAGGTGAACAAAAGACGACAATGCCGCCACTCCTTTCCCATACGTTCATTTTGCCTTTCTACATTATAAGACGGGTTTTCTTAAGAAACAAATGTTCTTTTTTGACTCATCATCATACTTGTCCGTTTCGCTCAATATGATAGAAAAGTGAGGTGGTGTATATATGGATCAGGAAGCCGGCTTTATGGCGAATTTCATCAGCAGTTATTTTATCGCTCTCGGTGTGTTGCTCGGCGGCGCGCTGATCGGCGGCCTCGGAGCTTATTTATCAGGCGAGCCTCCGCTGACGGCGATCACAAAATTGGCGAACAGGCTGAAAATCTGGGCGCTTGTCGCGGCCATCGGGGGAACATTTGACGCGGTATACAGTTTCGAGCGGGGGCTGTGGGAAGGCAACACGCGCGACATCTTCAAACAGCTTCTTTTAATTATTTCAGCAATGGGCGGCGCGCAGACCGGCTGGCTGATTATTTCATGGCTGACCCAGGAGAATATGTCATCATGAGAATTCCCGAGTATTATAAAAAACCGGGATGGCAGCGTTTTTTTGCGGGAATGATGTGCGGAGCCATCGTCAGCTGGCTGTTCTTTCTGTTTACATACGGAACGTTTCAGGAAGAACAGGTGACGTTAATTGAAAAGCAGCGGGAGCACGCGCGGGATTTAAAAAACCAAATCTCCATCTATCAGAAAGATCTTCATAAATTAAATGAGGATAATAAGCAAAGACTTCTCATCCAAAGTGTTGATGTGAAGCTGATTAATTGGGAAAAATACAGAATCGCCCAGCCTGACAAGATGAAATTTGAGGAACAGGTGAAAGATAATATTTCTGAAGTCATCACAAAGGATATTGAAAGCGTGTATAAAACAAAGGAGCTTTTAAAACGGACGATTGAAAACAAAATATACACCATAAATGAGAAGGAATTTAAAGCTGAAGTAAAGGAACTGACGATTTATACGAGATTGTCTGTCGAAATTCATATTTCTTTTGCGACGTAATTATGTCATTTTTAAAAATTTTCCATAGATCTGTCGCTTTTTTCTCCGCTTTTTTATAAACTGTAGATGAGACATTTTCAACGATTCTGAAGGGAGGAAGGGAAAATGGAGGTTTTTAGTGAACGCCGCTTGGCAAAAGATCATGCAGCCCGAATCAGACAAGGCTATTCCGCATATGCAGAAACAGACACACTCGCTTCCCTCATAAAAAAAGAACTCCAAATCTGTAATCTCCGCGTCTACGAAGACCTGACTGAATTCGGCTGCTGGTTCATCCCCGTGACAGATGAACACTAAGAAAGAGGGTCTCCCCTCTACTTGTGTTCGTTACATACCTCTTCCAGATCAGCAAGAATCTGATCGGTTTCATCCCAGCTGAAGATGGATGCGCCGGCCGCAAGCGGATGTCCGCCTCCATTGTATTTCCGGGCAATTCCGTTGATGACCGGACCTTTTGAACGGAACCGGACTCTGATTTGATCGTCTTCTTCTACGAAAAACACCCAAGCGCGGATACCCGAAATATTTCCGAGTGTTCCGACAAGCTGCGACGCTTCAGAAGCGGTGGTTCCATATGTCTCCAAAATGTCTTTTTTAATGAAAACGGAAGCGACGCCGTTTTCAGACAGTGACACATTTTGATAAATAAAGCCGTTAAGCTTCACCACATTTAACTTTGTTTCATACAATTGATTGAACAGCTCTGACGATGAAAATGGGAACTCAATGAGCTCTCCCGCGTATTTTAATGTCTTTTTTGTGGTGTTCGGGAACAAGAAGCGCCCCGTATCACCGACGATACCCGCGTAGATCAGCTCAGCTGCTTTCGTATTCAGTTTCCAGCCGTGCTGCTTTCCTTCCAGGTACAGCTCATAGATCATTTCGCTTACGGAGCTTGCATTCGTATCGACCCATAACAGATCGCCATACGGATCTTCATTTGGATGGTGGTCTATTTTCATGAGCTTTGCGCCGGAATGGTAGCGCTGATCGTCGACCCTGCCTTGGTTTGCGGTGTCGCACACGATGACAAGAGCATCTTTATAGGTTTCGTCATCCACCTCATCGAGGGAATATAAAAAAGACAAGGACGGTTCAGGCTGTCCGACGGCAAAAATATTTTTTTCGGGATACGTTTCCCGCAGGATTTCCGTAAGGCCGCACTGCGAACCGTAGGCGTCCGGGTCAGGCCTCACATGTCTATGTAAGATAATGGTGTCATATAATGATATGGTTCTGATCAGTTCGGATTTCATCGTTTTCTCCTTTTCGTTTTTATTCATTTAATCATACTCTTTATCCATGGAAAAGGAAAATCTTTCAGCAACGGTATAAACGGTTTTGCAAACTCATATAATGGAGGATTTCATTTATGCTGGTTTTTGTTTTTCTCATCGGGCTTTCTGCCTGCTTTTACGTGTATTACAAAGTAAAAGGAATCCAGACGAAACGGGCGCTGGAGAAGGAATGTTTTTCGGCTAAATCAAGTATGGCATTAGGCGCGCTGGTGCTTTTGTACGGAGTAAACCAAATGATTCTGTTCCACTCCGTTCTGACCCTGGTCATCGGCGGCGTCTTCATTTTAATCGGAGCAGGCAGCGCATGGGCCGGGTATAAAGCCTATAAGCATTATGAGCCTATCCATGCAAAGGAAGCGGAGAGGGACCACGCATAATGAATGCCAAGGGACCCGGGTGCGTCCCTTAACTTCTCTCCATCAGCTGCACCATGAGCATCGCTTTTGAAACGATGCCGCTTTGGCTTGACACTTCCACTTCCATTTTCCCGAATTTCCGGCCCGCCTCTAAAATGCGCGGTTTCACTTCAATGACCGACTCCATCTGTACGGGCTTCAGGAAGAAAATCGTAATGCTTTCAATGACCAGCTCGCCGCGTTTGCGGGAGCGTAAAAATCGGCTGGCGGCCTGGGTTAAAATCGTGGTAAACACCCCGTAAGAAATCGTGCCGAGCTGATTGGTCATTTGCGGCGTGACTTCATATTGATAAACGGCCGGCGTTTTGTTATCTTCCTCTTCTTTAAATCCCCTTGAAACAATATCATCCAGCTTTTCTCCGACCTGAGGCTGCTTTTGAACCATCTGAAGCGCTTTTAAGACATCCTGGCGGCTGATCATTCCGATCAGTTTGTGATGCCCGTCTGTCACCGGAAGCACTTCAATTCCTTCCCAAACCATCATTTGAGCCGCTGAGGCGACAGATGTTTTTCCGATCACCGTGACAGGGTTTTTGGTCATTACTTTTTCAATGGGAACTGACCGGTCATGCCCCGCGATATCTTTCGGCGTGAGGATTCCGTGGATTTTCATCTGCTGATCGATAACCGGAAAGCGGCCGTGTCCGGTTTCATAGTTCTTTTCGTACCATTTCTCCAGTTTATCCTTAGGGAACAGCGTCACTGTCCGATCTGCGGGCGTCAAAATATCTTCCACGAGCACAATCTCTTTTTTTATGAGCTGATCATAGATCGCCCGGTTGATCATCGCGGCTACCGTAAAGGTATCGTAGCTCGTGGAGAGAATCGGAAGCTCAAGCATATCGGCCAGCTCGATAATGCTGTCGTCGGTATTAAACCCTCCTGTTACCAAAACGGCCGCGCCCGCTTCAAGCGCCTGGCGGTGGGCGTTGATTCGGTTCCCGACGATTAACAGGTTCCCCGCGGCCGTATAACGCATCATCGCGTCAAGCTCCATCGCCCCGATCACAAACTTATTCAACGTTTTATGCAGACCTGCTTTTCCGCCGAGCACCTGGCCGTCGATCACATTGACGACCTCGGCGTATGTCAGCTTTTCAATATTTTCTTTTTTCTTCTGTTCAATCCGGATGGTCCCCACACGTTCAATAGTGGAAACGAATCCTTTGTTTTCGGCTTCCTTAATGGCTCTGTAAGCCGTTCCTTCACTGACTTTCATTTCTTTCGCAATTCTTCTGACCGAAATTTTTTCACCGACAGGAAGCGAATCTATGTATGATAGGATTTGTTCATGCTTTGTTGCCAAGCGTTTCACCTCTAAGGACAGTCTTCTCTTTTATTATAAGGGTACGGGGGATTCATTCGCAATGAGACGCCCGAAAAAAGGCGGCATCACAAAAAAGACCTTCTGAATGCTTGATTCAGAAGGTCTTTGACACATATGTCAGGCAAGCTCAATGGTCTCGCCGACCGCCATGACTTTGCCGACGCCTCCGGGCAGACTTTCAGCGAAAGCGTCAGGGTCCTGTTCAATGACGGGGAATGTATTGTAATGAACGGGAACGACCTGTTTCGCTCTCAGCCATTCAGCCGCGAGTTTCGCATCTTCAGGCCCCATGGTGAAGTTATCACCGATCGGCAGAAACGCCAGGTCAATGTGATTCAGTTCCCCGATCAGTTTCATATCTGAGAACAGCGCCGTATCGCCGGCGTGGAAAATCGTTTTGCCGTCAATCGTTAATAAAATCCCGGCCGGCATCCCGGTGTATGTGATGGTTTTGTTTTCTTCATCAGTGACCGCCGATCCGTGGAACGCCTGTGTCAGTTTTACTTTGCCGAAATCAAATTGGTGCGCCCCTCCGATATGCATCGGGTGGACCTTTAAACCTTTAAAGCCGAGATAAACGGCCAGCTCGTTCGGCGCAATGACGAGCGCATCGTTTTGTTTGGCGATCTGCTCTGTATCTCCAACATGGTCATTGTGTCCGTGAGTAAGCAGGATGACATCCGCTTTCACTTCTTCCGGTTTCAAATTTGTCAGACTGTTTCCGGTCAGAAACGGATCAAAAATAATGTTATGGGTTTTCGTTTCCACTTGAATGACAGAATGTCCGTGATAAGTCACTTTCATCGTTTTCACCTCATAAAAAATTAATATTTATCAAGTTCCCTTTTTGACAAACGAAAAAACTTACAGGGATTGATGCCTGTTAATCACATTCAGCCCGCCTGTTGCTTCAATGACCGTTCCGGTTACAAGATCGGAATCTTCTTCACATAAAAAGGCGATGATTCTCGCAATGTCCTCTCCGGTTCCGGACCTGCCGATCGGCGTCTTTTCTTTGCCGATTTTCCGTCTTGCTTCCTCTATAGACGCTTCTTTCATATCTCCTACAATATCGCCCGGGCAGACCATATTGGCTGTAATGCCTGATTCGGCTTCTTCAATCGCAATGGTTTTCGTTAACGAAGCCAATCCGACTTTAGCCGCTCCGAAAGCGGAACGGTGAAGCCAGCCGGGGGCATGGTCCGCTCCTTGAAAACCGTATGTAATAATCCGGCCGAACCGCTGCTGTCTCATGACCGGGATAACCGCTTTAAACAGATGGAAAACGGCGCTTAAATTCCCTTCAAGCATGCCATACCATTCGTCATCGGAGTAATCGGCAAGCTTTTTGCGCTCAAATATGTACGGCCCGGCATTGTTAATCAGTATGTCAATCCTTCCAAACCGCTGAAGGGCTGCATCGGCGATCCGCATGAGATCTTCTTTCCGGGTTACATCGCCCTTAACGAATTGCAATCTGTCATGGCACCCGGGATAATCCGCCTTCAGACAAGCGACCGCTTCTTCGTCCTGTCTGTAATTCACTGTGACAGAAAAACCTTTTTCCAGAAGCATTTCAGTCACTTTTCGGCCCAATCCCTTTGTACCGGCAGTGATTAGAGCATGTCGCACATTGAATACCCTCCCCAGGCAACGTAGCCGCTTCAATAAAATCAAGACGTTTCTCCCTCTACTTTACTATAAACAAACGGCAATATCACTTTTTTGCACTTCGTCCGCACGAAAAAAAAGCCGTCTTTACAGACAGCTTAATTTTCTGAAGGAGCAGAGGCTTCCTCCATGCCGACATAACCGCTTTGGTATGCCTCTGAGATAAGCCTGGCCGTTTCTTCACTTTCTTTTTCATCATAGATGTAACGGTCTTGTTCTTTGCGCATTCCTTCTACCTCCCATCTTTTATAGATGTAGGGTGTCTGATATGACGGGAAAATATGAAGGAAATTTCAGCAAATTAAATGCCGGCGCAGGCTTTTGCTTTTACGAGCGCCTGTTCTACCTGCTGAAAACCCGTTCCGCCGGCGCTCATTCTTTTTTCAACCGCATGATGCGGATCGAGCACGGTATAGATATCTTCTTCAAAGAGACTGCTGGCTTGAAGGAATTCTTCAAATGCCATATCACTTAAATAGATTCCTTTTTCAATACAGCTGTACACAAGCTTGCCGACCACTTCATGCGCTTCTCTGAACGGCATGCCTTTTTTAGCTAAATAATCGGCAAGTTCCGTCGCATTTGAAAAATCTTGTTTTGTCGCTTGTTTCATGATGTCTTTGTTTACTTTCATCGTTTCAATCATGCCCGTGAAAATCTGAAGGCTTCCTTCTACGGTTTTCACAGTGTCAAACATGCCCTCTTTATCTTCCTGCAGGTCTTTGTTGTAAGCGAGCGGGAGTCCTTTCATAATCGTGAAAAGACCCATCATATCACCGTATACGCGTCCGGTTTTACCGCGGATCAGCTCCGCCATGTCGGGGTTTTTCTTCTGCGGCATCATGCTGCTTCCCGTCGCGTACGTATCATCCAGTTCAATGAATCTGAATTCCTGCGAGCACCATAGAATGATTTCTTCTGATAAACGTGAAAGGTGCATCATCAGCATGCTGCTGCCGCTTAAAAACTCGAGAATAAAATCTCTGTCACTGACTCCGTCAAGACTGTTCTCATAAATGGAGTCAAAACCAAGCAGCTCCGCCGAATAGTTACGGTCTATCGGAAACGTAGTTCCGGCAAGCGCCCCGCATCCGAGCGGCGATATGTTAATCCGCTTCATAGCATCCCGAAAACGTTCTTTATCCCGTTCAAGCATCCAAAAATAAGCAAGCAGATGGTGGGCGAAAGAAATAGGCTGAGCCCGCTGCAAATGGGTGTACCCCGGCAGAATGGTCTCGACATTGGCCTCGGCTTTTTCGATCAGCGCTTTTTGGAACTGTTCAATCAGCACGATGATATGTGAGACATGATCTTTCAAATACAAATGCATGTCGGTCGCCACCTGGTCATTCCGGCTTCTGCCGGTATGGAGCTTGCCGCCTAGCGGTCCGATTTCTTCGATCAGCATTTTTTCAATATTCAAATGGATATCTTCATAATCAACAGAGAATTCAAGCGTTCCTTCCTCTGCTTTTTGCAGGAGGGTCTGCAGCCCCTGTCGGATGGCGCCTTCTTCTTCTTCCGTCAGAATGCCGCATTTTTTCAGCATTGCCGCATGAGCGAGAGACCCTGTAATATCCTCTTTGACTAAGTTTTGGTCGAATGTGATGGATGCGCCGAACTCATCGACCCACTTTTCCGGTGTTTTTTGAAAACGGCCTCCCCAAAGCTTCTTCATGCTTCAATCTGCTCCTTCTTTTTCACAATGCTGTTTACTTTTGTCGGCAGTCCCCAAAGCTCAATGAAACCGATTGCCGCGTGATGGTCAAACGCATCGTCTTTTGTATATGTCGCAAGTTTTTCATCGTAGAGTGAATATTCCGACTTACGTCCTTCTACAATGGCATGGCCTTTAAACAGCTTGACTCGCACAACGCCGGTGACGTGCTTTTGGGTTTCTTTCAGGAATGCAAGCAGCGCGTCTTTTAACGGCGAGAACCATAAACCGTTATAGATGATTTCAGACAGTTTTTGTTCAATTGCCGGTTTGAAATGGGCCACTTCTTTCACTAAAGTCAGATCCTCAAGCTCTTTGTGAGCCGTAATTAAAGTCATGGCGCCCGGGCACTCATAAACTTCACGGGACTTAATGCCGACCAGGCGGTTTTCCACATGGTCAATCCGGCCGATGCCGTGTTTTCCGGCAGTCTCGTTCAGCTTGAGAATTAAATCAGCGAGCGGGTAGGTTACGCCGTCGATTGAAACCGGAACACCGGCTTCAAATGCGATTTCGATGATTTCCGGAACGTCCGGCGTGTTTTCAAGAGATGTTGTCAGGTCATATGCCCCTTCAGGCGGCGCCGCCCACGGGTCTTCTAATATACCGCATTCATTGGCGCGTCCCCATAGGTTCTGGTCGATGGAATACGGGCTGTCAAGATTGATCGGAATCGGTATGCCGCGGCTTGCAGCGTATTCAATTTCTTCTTCACGCGACCATTGCCACTCACGGACCGGAGCAATGACCTCCAGATCAGGATTTAATGATTTAATGGATACTTCGAAACGAACCTGATCGTTGCCTTTTCCCGTGCAGCCGTGCGCTACGGCCACCGCGTTTTCCTTTTCCGCCACTTCAACGAGTTTTTTCGCGATTAACGGACGGGATAGTGCAGATACGAGCGGATACTTCCCTTCATACATTGTATGGGCCTGCATAGAAATGAGCGCGTACTCCCGGGCAAATTCTTCTTTCGCATCAATCACATACGAATTTACGGCGCCAACTTCCAGCGCTTTTTGCTGAACGAATGCCAAATCCTTTCCTTCCCCAACATCTAAGCAGCATGCAACAACATCGTATCCCTGTTCTTGCAGCCATTTTATCGCTACAGAAGTATCAAGACCTCCTGAGTATGCCAATACAACCTTTTTTTGTTCTGCCATGTTAAAAGCTCCCTTTGTATAAAAATTAGTTTTAATTAATAAAAATGCATTTTGTATGTATACACTGTAACAAGTAAATTCTGTTTTTTCAAGCCTTTTATAAAAAAAACCCCACCCAATTTTTTGAGCGGAGCAAAGCCTTTTTATACATTTATAAATCTTTTCGGATTTCCCGGAGCACATGAGGCAGTTCAGGAATAATCAGTTTACTCATTGCAAGCTTTACGGCGCCTGAGGAGCCGGGCGTGCAGAAGACTGCGGTATTTCGGATCACACCCGCTGCCGCTCTGGACAAAATGGCGGCGGAACCGATGTCCTCCGTATAGCTCAGCATGCGGAACAGCTCGCCGAATCCCGGGAGTTCTTTTGAAAACAGCGGCGTGACCGCTTCAATTGTGACATCCCTTTCGGCAATGCCCGTCCCTCCGTTTAACAGCACCGCATCTGTATATTCATCCATACAGCCGGATAAAACGGCTTTCTGCAATTCATCTTTTTCATCTTTTACAATGTCATAAGCGACCGTTTCAAATCCCGCTTCTCTGATGAAATCCATCATGACGCGACCGCTTTTGTCGGTTTCTTTCGTTCTCGTGTCGCTGACTGTTATCACCTTGCAGCGCACGGCTGACGGGGCTTCTTGTTTATGTTCATGCACACTCATTGCTTCACCTCATCGTTTATGTATTAAACATATCGTAACGTTTGACTCTGGGGCATTCAATAAAAAAGCACACCCTAAAGGATGTGCTTTTTTCGATCATTACTGTGCAAGGCGGACAACGTCGCGTGCGATCATGACCTCTTCGTCAGTCGGAATGATGATGACTTTGACAGGAGAGTGAGGGTAGCTGATAAACGCTTCCTCGCCGCGCACGTTGTTCAGCGCAGGATCCCAATATACACCCATGAATTCTAAGCCGCGAAGCACGCGTTCTCTGACTTCAACGCTGTTTTCACCGATACCCGCAGTGAAAATAATCGCGTCAACGCCGCTCATTCTCGCAGCGTAAGAACCGATGTATTTATGGATTCTGCTTGCAAACACTTCAAGAGCCGTTTCCGCTCTTTCGTTTCCTTCTTTTGAAGCTTCTACGATATCGCGAAGGTCGCTGGAGAAACCGGATATGCCAAGCAGTCCGCTCTTTTTATTTAACGTATTTAATACTTCATCTGCCGTCTGATCCGTTTTTTCCATAATGTACGGGATCAATGCAGGGTCGATGTTTCCTGAACGTGTTCCCATCGCAACACCCGCAAGCGGTGTGAAGCCCATTGACGTATCAATGGATTTTCCGCCTTCTACGGCCGCGATACTTGCGCCGTTACCGAGGTGGCAGGAAATCAGACGCAAATCTTCAAGCGGGCGGCCGAGAAGCTCAGCTGCGCGCTGTGTCACGTATTTATGAGAAGTGCCGTGGAAACCGTATTTGCGGATGCCGTATTTCTCGTAGTATTCGTACGGAAGGCTGTACAGGTAAGATTGCTCAGGCATCGTTTGGTGGAACGCCGTATCAAACACTGCAACCGCAGGCACATCCGGAAGCACTTCTTTAAAGGCTTTAATGCCGACGATGTTAGCCGGATTATGAAGCGGCGCAAGTTCTGAAATCTCTTCAATCTCACGGATTGTTTCATCCGTAAGCAAAACAGAATCGCTGAATTTTTCTCCGCCGTGAACCACACGGTGGCCGATTCCGTCAATTTCATTTAAATCCTTTATAATACCGAATTCAGTCAGCTTGTGAAGCAGCATCTTCACCGCAACCGCATGATCCGGAATATCTGTCACTTCTGTATTTTTTTCGCCGTTAACAGAGATAGTGAAAACGCTGTCGGCGATACCGATCCGTTCTACTAAACCTTTTGTTAGCACCTTTTCTGAAGGCATTTCGAATAACTGAAATTTTAAAGATGAGCTTCCTGCGTTAATTGCAATAATTTTAGACATAAATGACGCTCCTATCAAAATTCTTCTTCGTTTGTTCGTTCTTTTTTCCCAGACCATAACTGCGGTCCAAAAAATATCTGACTTTTCCATTTAAACATTGTCAACCCAGCATTTCAAGTCAACATCCACATTGGTACCGCTTACAACACGAAGTCGATATTTTCTGATAAATCTCATTTGTGCCAAATGGACGGCACGGCCTTACGGAATATTATTTTCTTTCCTTAATTTGTGTTTTCGCCCTGATTTCCATTCATTTTAAAAAGCGAAAAGCAGCGCGGGATTTTGCGTCTCACACTGCTTTTTCGTCATTATTTTTCTTTTTGAATCCATTGATCCAATTTTGCCATCATCTCCCGCATCGCCTGCTGGTTCGCAAAAGAAGGAAGATTCGCCAAAAGCGCTTGTTTCGGCGGCTTTGTGTCTTCGCCTTTTTTCTGCAAGATTAAAATGCTCTTTGCCTGCGCTTCGTCTTTAAACATCGTAGCCGGCAGCTGGAGAAGGGCGTTGATATACACTTTTTCCGCAAAAAACCGCTTCAGTTTATCGCTTTGCGCGCTGTCAAACAGATGGTTCGGAATCATAAAAAATAAGTATCCGCCCGGTTTTGTATGTTTGACGCTCTGCTCAATAAATAAGTGGTGAGCAAATGAGTGGCCTTCATCCGCTTTCAGCTCAAACGCTTGAGCGCCTTCGTCATTCGGATAGTAGCCGACCGGCAAATCGCAGATAACCGCATCGGCCGGTTCGATAAATAACGGCTGAAGACTGTCCTGGCAGAACAGCTCCATTTCTTTTTCCTGCAGATTCGCCTGAGCATAAGCGATCTTCAGAAGGACATCGTCGATTTCAATGCCGAAGCTTTTTGCCGCTTTGTCAGAAAGCTGGTTTGCCGCGGTCAGCAGAAGATTTCCGGTGCCGCAGGCGGGGTCCAGCAATGTCAGGCCTTTTCGGCCGCCCGTAAATTTATTCACGAGGTAACTGATGAAAAGGCCGATCGTATCAGGCGTCATCTGTCTGTTCGGATGGGACTTATCTTTCAGTCCTTTTAAAATGGCGAGCTGGAACGCCTTGCGGATCCATTCATGCTCCCATTTTCTGAAGTCTGCTTTCGCAAGCAGGCTTTTAAGCTCGCCGGCTTGCTTTTCCTGAAGCGGAAGCTGGTCGGCCGTTTCAAGAAAATACATCTCTCCCGCCTCCGCAAGCCCCTCAATATAAGAAATCTCAAGGCCTTCTGCTATCACTTGGGCGGCTTCATCTAAAAGTTCATAAATCTGACCGACATGGTCGTGTTGCATGCTGTTTCCTCCTTGCCATGAAAAGAGCTCCGCGGCAGCACCCGGAGCTCTTTTTCTCTCTTTACTTGATTAACGCTTTTGCAGCTTCGATAGGCTTTTCATAATTCGGGTGGTTTGTCGCTTCGCTTACGTATTCCGCGTAAACGACTTTTCCGTCCTGATCAAGGACAAATACGGAACGTGCCAAAAGACGAAGTTCTTTGATGTGAACACCGAATGCTTCACCAAATGACATCTCTTTATGATCCGATAATGTTTCCACTTTATCAATTCCGTTCGCTCCGCACCAGCGCGCTTGTGCAAACGGAAGGTCGGCGCTGATTGTATAAACGTTCACATCACCGAGTTTTGCGGCTTCTTCGTTGAAGCGGCGTGTCTGCGCGTCACATACGCCTGTGTCAATGGAAGGAATAACGGATATGATCGTTACTTTCCCTTTCATATCTGCTAATGTCTTCTCTTCTAATCCGTTTGTCAAAACCGTGAAGTCAGGAGCTTGGTCACCCGGTTTCACTTCTTGTCCGATCAGCGTCACGGCTCCGCCTTTAAATGTAATTTCAGCCATTCTGATTCCTCCCTTTATCTATGTATAGCTCTATCATAGTCGAGTTTTATGCAAACTGCAAAGGTTATGCCGCATCGTAAAAAAAGCTAACTGCGGGCGGCAGTTAACTTTTCTGTTATAAATCGATATCCGTTCTTTTTTGGTTCCGGCCTTTTTCATTCTTTTTAAACATATGCTGGATGCGTTCAATCGTTTGAGGCGCGGAGTCTAACAGTTTATCAATCAGATG
Organism: Bacillus sp. JK62; assembly: GCF_053663455.1. Classification (NCBI taxonomy): domain Bacteria; kingdom Bacillati; phylum Bacillota; class Bacilli; order Caryophanales; family Bacillaceae; genus Bacillus; species Bacillus sp. JK62. The sequence goes on along the minus strand of NZ_JBSJQA010000002.1, from coordinate 135,161 downwards.
GGTGTTTTCGTCTAAATGAAGCATACGCACGCCGTTTGTTCCGACAATCAGAAACGCAATCGGCGTAATGGATACTCCGCCGCCGCTTCCGCCGCCGAACGGGAGCTTCTGCTCTTTTCTTTCATCATCATCGGTTCTTTTTTCAGCCGGCTTTCCTCCAAACTCGCTTCCGCCCGCCGCAAATCCGAATCCGACCTTTGAAACCGTTAAGATTACGCTGCCGTCAGGCGTTTCAACAGGATCGCCGATGATTGTATTCACGTCAATCATTTCTTTTAAATTTTCCATAGCGGTTTTCATTAAACCTTGAATGGGGTGGTCTGCCATATGCGCTCCTCCTTAAACTGATGAATCATTCTTTGAAGCAACCGGAACCGGCTGTTTCTTTCGTATGATAGAAAGTCCGTTCCGCCCGTATTTGAGCAATTTGAAAGCTGCACCTATAAGATGTCCAAAACGAAAAAAGAATATACACTGCAAATGCGTCTTGGATGCAGGCACTTGAAAAGACGGAATGACTTCGCACACCGGTTTATGTATGAAACGCAGATGATCATACAGCATCGCCGTAAGGCCTCCCTTTACGGCCCACAATCCGCCGGCGGCGATTCCCGTAACGGCGGCGTCTTTTATTCCGATAACCGTCACCCATTCAAACTTCGTAACACGGACTCCCGCAAGAAATGAGGCGGCGATTTGGCGCATCTGAAAGACTTGGTGCAGAATCATTTCTATTCTGTGAATGCTCTGTTTGACATCTTCATATGTGATTTTTTTCTTCTCTTTTTTCTGACCTTTCATTTCTGATTTCGTGTCCTGTTTGACATCAATAGACGCGTCTTCGCTGTTTACTTTAATGACGGGCAGCGTTTTTTTAAAACGGACCAGCCCGTATAAGGCCGAGAGTTTATACGTCAGTTTGTCGTTATCTTTATCGTGAAGATATTCGAAAGTCAGATAGATTTTCATCCTCATGAGCAGCCAGACCAAAATGAGAATGAGAATTACAGCTGCTGCGGCATATCCCATAGGCTTCACTTCCTTAGCAGCATTATCGCCAAAACCAAAAAAAATAAACCCGGACGTTTATTCCGGGTTTACTGCTTTTATTTGCGGTACAGCGCTTCGTGAATCACCGTTGTGTCGGCGATCAAATCGTGAATGCCCTGCTTTTTGGGCGTAAACGCAATGACGATATAGAGAATCCAGATTTTATCGATATAACGCCCCACCGCTTCTCTGAAAATGACGGTGCTCCAAGTCAGCGGCTTTCCGGGCGTCAAAGAAGTGACCTTTAACCCGAAGACCATTTTGCCGAGTGTCTGATGAAACCATTTCGTCATGAACACAAAATAGGCGAGGTAGACGATCAGGGTTGTGACGGAATAAGCTGAGATTGTAAACATTCCGCTTGTTGCCGGGAGCTTCATCAGCGTGAAAATCGGTGAAACGATGAGATGGTTAAGTCCCCAGACCACCAGCCAATCAAGAAGAAACGCCCAAAACCTGATCCAAAAGCCCGCATATGCCTGCTCGGGCGCCCTCTGTTGTTCGGCTTCCTCTTCTTTGCCGTGAAAGCCTTCGTAAGTCGCGTCCATTCTTTCTCCCCCCCTACTTTGCATAGAGATACATCATCCGCGGCGAACCGGATTGCGAAATGAGTTCTTTCATATTCAGAAAATCAATTTCGCTTTTAAACATTTTCGCTGCGCTCATGGAAAAGAGCGAGCCTAATCCGAATCCTTCCTCGTATGTGATGACTGAAGCGTTTTTCATATTTTTATGATCCTTTTTCATCGCGCTGATCGTATCATCGTAAAAACCGAGCTCATCAACGAGGCCGATCTTTTTCGCTTGTCTGCCGTCGTAAACACGGCCGTCGGCAATTTTTTTCACATCCGCTTTTGACATGTGCCGGCCTTTTGAAATGACATTGACAAATCCTTCATAAGAATCGTTGACCATTGTCTGCATGATCTTTCTTTCTTCCTTCGTCATGTCGCGGGTCGGGGACATGATGTCTTTATGCGCGCCGCTTTTAATGGTTTCAAACTTGATGCCGAGTTCATCGGCGAGCTTGGAATAATTGACGCTTTCCATGATGACGCCCAGTGAACCCGTGAGCGTTTCCGGTGAAGCATAGATTTTATCGGCGGCCGTTGAAATATAGTAGCCTCCCGATGCCGCCATGGAGCCCATGGATACATAAATCGGTTTCTTCGTTTCTTTCTTTAGTTCTTCCAGTTTTTTATGTATTTCCGCGCTTTCGTAAACGCCTCCGCCGGGGGAATTGATTTTCAGTACAATTCCTTTGACGCTTTTATCTTCTTTCGCACGCTCAACCTGTTTTAAAAATGATCTGTGATCATACCCGCCTGAGCTGAGCAGGCCAGCGGACCCGCCGTTATCCTCAATTGTGCCGTCCACTTCAAGCACGGCGATTTTACTGCCGGGGCTGCCCTTCTCCAGCGTCACTTCCTCTGTGTCATCTGTCAGTGATGCAAAGTCAGACCCGGTATCTCCGATATTCTTCAGCACCCCGACGGTCACACTTGCAATGACTGATACGCCGAAAATGCCGAGCGCGATGACGAGCGCAATCCATCTTTTTGCATTCATTTGTTCTCCTCCTTTTCTGTCAATATTCGTACGTTCCCCCGTAAAAAAAGATTCATTTTTTTCATGAAACGCTTTCTCTTAACGGATAAACAGGAAACATGTTACACTATTGCCACAGGTATTTTAACACAATACCTGCTGGGAGAAAAACGTAAATATGACAGCAAAGGGGAATGGGGATATGACCGATCTTCGCCGCAATGTTTATTTTTTTCACAAACAAAACAACGAAACAAAAGAACAAGTCAGCTCTTTGAAGCAGCTTGCTGAATCGCACGGTTTTACAGTTGCGGCTCACCCGGAGGATGCCGGAATTATCGCCAGCATCGGCAGCGACGGCTCATTTCTGCAAGCCGTCAGAAAAACCGGATTCCGTGATGACTGCCTGTATGTCGGCATCGCTAAAAAAGGGAAAGCCCATTTGTACTGTGATTTTCACAGCGATGAGCCTGAAAAAATGGCGGCCAGCATGACCGCGGAACAGCTTGAGGTCAGAAAATACCCGCTCATTCACGTAACGGTGGACGGCAGCAATCATTTTCACTGTTTAAACGAGGTTTCCATCCGTTCAAGCATTATTAAAACGTTTGTGATGGATGTGTTAATTGATGATCTTCATTTTGAGACGTTCAGAGGAGACGGGATGATCATTTCCACCCCGACGGGCAGCACCGCCTACAATAAATCTGTCTCAGGCGCCGTTGTTGATCCTTTGATTTCCTGCATGCAGGTATCCGAACTGGCGTCGTTGAACAACAACACATACCGTACACTCGGATCTCCATTTATTTTAAGCTCAGACCGGAAGCTGACACTGCAGGTGGTGCAGGACGGAAATGAGCATCCGATTATCGGGCTTGATAATGAAGCGCTCAGCACGCGGAATGTCAAAAAGGTTGAGATTACACTATCCGATAAAAAAATCAAAACGGTGAAACTGAAAGACAACTCTTTCTGGGAAAAAGTAAAGCGATCATTTTTATCATAAAAAAAGAGGACGGGCATCACTGCCTGTCCTCTTTTTCATATACGATACGGCCGCCGACGACGGTTTTGACCGCTTCCAATTCATGAAGCTTTTTCGGATCCGTCCTGAACGGATCACCGCTGAGTACGGTAAAGTCGGCATCATAGCCGGGGGCGATCCGTCCGCGGCTATGTTCTTTATGGACGATGGCCGCGCTTCCCTCCGTGTAAAACTGAATGGCTTCGTACACGGTCAGGCACTCTTTTTCATAATAGGCCGGACCTTCCGGGTGCTGCTTGCTTGTACGGAGCACAGCCGATTGAATGCCCAGAAGCGGATCGGCCGGCTCAATCGGGGCGTCTGAGCCTCCGGCGCACAGCAGCCCTTTTGACAGCAGTGTTTTCCAGGCGAAAGCCGTTTTCATCCGCTCTTCTCCGAGCCGGTCAATCACCCACGGAAAATCACTGGCCACAAAATGCGGCTGAAGATCAAGTCCGATCGGCAGCCGGGCGGCTCTTTCAATCAATCCGTCATCTAATACTTGCGCATGAATGAGCCTGTCTAGCTGTCCGGGCTTTGCCGGATATCTTTCGATAACATCGAGCACCTTTTCAAATGCAAGGTCGCCAATCGCGTGTACGGCGATTTCCATTCCTTTCTCTCTCGCTTTATAAACAAGAGCGGCAAGGGTCTCGTCATCGTGCACCTGAACGCCGGAAACTGACGGATTATCATGATAAGGCTTTTTCAACAGAGCGGTTCTGCCTCCGAGCGCGCCGTCAGCAAAAATTTTCATCGCTCCGTATTCCAGGTAAGGTCCGGTCGATTTATCCAGAGCGCTCCAGCTGTCGACGGCTTCGTGATGAACGAGCAGATGGGCGCGAAAAGGATAAAGGCCGCTGCCGGTTAATGACTCGTACGCGGCAACGGGAACGGACGCGTCTCCGTAGTAAGCCAGATCTTCTGAATGCCCGCCTGTCAGGCCTTTTGACCAGCAGTCCGTAATCGCCGTTTGAAGCGCGCGTTTGACATAGTGAAGTGAGACGGGCGGCAGGGCCTGTGTCACAAGCTCTTGGGCTTTATCCAGCAGAAGACCTGTCGGACCGGTGCCGTCCCGGACGATAATCCCGCCGTTTGGATCAGGTGTTTCGGTTGTAATTCCCGCCTCGCGCAATGCGGCCGAATTAACCGCAACGGCGTGCCGGCATACCCGCTTCAGCAGGACGGGGCGGTCGGGAAAGAGCGGGTCAAGGTCATGCTTCGTGACGTAATCCGGCCGTTCAAACAGATTTTCATCCCAGCCTTCGCCGATCAGCCATTCGCCATCTTCCAATTCACGCTCTGCTTCTTTTGCGGCCCGCAGGATCGCTTCTTTTGACGTCAGCTGCGACAAATCGAGGCGAAGCTGTTTTTCCCCGTGTCCGATTAAATGCATATGACTGTCCGAAAACCCCGGGAACATGACAGCTCCATGTAAATCGATTTCCTCCGTATCAGGCGAACCGTATGTTCCCTGGAGCTCCCGGAAGCCGCCCGTCTGTTTGATGATGCCGTCTTCGGTATAAACGGCTTCAGTGACATGATTCTCGTCAAGCATTGTATAGATGGTGCCGCCGTGCCAAATCGCTTTCATCCCCGCTCACCCTTTATCCTGTATTATGCTTTTTTATCAGCCTTCAGCCGTTCTTCACGCTGTCTCAACTCCACACGTCTGATTTTTGCGGACGCCGTTTTCGGCAGGCTTTCGACAAATTCAATTTCTCTCGGATATTTGTAAGGCGCCGTAATCGTTTTTACGTGGTTTTGCAGTTCTTTGACAAGTTCGTCACTGCGCTTTTCATCGTCTTGTAAAACGACATAAGCTTTTACGATTGAACCTCTGATTTCATCCGGGCTCGCCACGACTGCACATTCTTTCACTTCCGGATGCTTCACGAGCGCGTCCTCTACTTCAAAAGGCCCGATTGTATATCCGGAGCTGACGATAATGTCATCATTGCGGCTCTCAAACCAAAAGTAGCCGTCCTCGTCTTTTTTCGCGCGGTCTCCTGTAAGAAAGTAATCTCCGCGAATCTGCTTTTTCGTTCTTTCGGGATCTTTATAATATTCCTTGAATAAGGCCGGTGTGCTCAAATGCACGGCGATATCGCCAGTTTCGCCTGTTTCGCATATTTCGCCCTTATCGTTTATAATCTCTACTTGATTTCCGGGGGTCGGTTTGCCCATGCTTCCCGGCTTAATATCCATATCCTTCAGGACGCCGACTAACAGGGTGCTCTCCGTTTGGCCGTATCCGTCTCTCACTTTAATGCCGAAATGCTTCCGGAATACGTCAATGACTTCCCGGTTTAATGGCTCACCCGCAGAAACTGCGCTGTGAAGAGCAGAAAGATCATATTTGTCCAGCTCCTCCACTTTTGCCATCAGGCGGTATTCCGTCGGGGTACAGCAGAAGACATTTACTTGATGGCGCTCCAGCAGCTCTAAATACGTCTTGGCGTTGAATCTGCCGTGATAAATGAATCCTGTCGCGCCGCTTCCCAGAACGGCGAGCAGCGGGCTCCACACCCATTTCTGCCAGCCGGGCGCCGCGGTGGCCCACACTGTATCGTCTTCGGAAATATCCAGCCATGCACCGGCTGATGTTTTTAAATGGGCAAAGGCCCAGCCGTGTGTATGTACAACGCCTTTAGGCTGGCCGGTCGTGCCTGAAGTATAGGACAAAAACGCCATGTCCTCTCTTGTTGTATCAGCTGTTTGAAAACTGTCTCCGTCCGCTTCAATCGTTAGGAGGTTTTTCCAGCCGGCATCATTTTCACCGATTGACAATGTCACCAGCTGCTCGGTATTCACCTCGTCAAATGCGTTTATAAATGAAGGATAAACGATAGCGCCTTTCACTTCGGCGTGTTTGATCCGGTATTCAAGGTCTTTGGCGCGCAGCATTTCCGAGCAAGGAATGACGACCATCCCCGCTTTTAAGATCGCTAAATAAACGGCATACGCTTCAAGCACTCTCGGAACCATGACAATCAGCTTATCGCCTTTTTCAAATCCGAGACCTTTCAGGCGGGCTCCGATTTTATTCGTTTCTTCCATCAATTTTTCATACGTCCAGACTTTCTTGCCGCCTGTTTGATCTTCCCAAATAAGCGCGTTCTTCTCTTTGGAACGGCTGAACTTTTCGATTTCATTTACAAGGTTATAGTTCTTTGGGGCGATTAAATCTTCTCGTTTTAACACGAACAACTCCTCACTTTCTTTCCCCATTATACATAAACATAGGCCATTACAATAAAAATATGCATAAATTGCTTCCCGCTTCTATCTATACTCATGAAAAAAGAGCGGGGGAATTCCCCGCTCTCTTAGCCATTATGTGAAGTTGTGATTAAAACTGCTGCTGGCTGCTTCCGCCCATGCTTTGCTGAGCAAAAGAGACAAGACGTTTTGTGATTTCTCCACCGACAGAACCGTTGGCGCGAGAAGTTGTTTCCGGTCCAAGGTTTACACCGAATTCAGAAGCGATTTCGTACTTCATTTGGTCGATAGCTTGAGCAGCGCCTGGCACTAAAAGCTGGTTGCTGTTTCCGCTGTTTGATTGTGACATGTGTATCACCTCCTTGTGAGTATAGAATGTGATAAAACACATGTCTTCATTCAAAAAAACTTTGGTAATTGTATACAGTTTTAAAACAGGCCGGCAAACTTATCGTGAGCTTCCTGCTCTGAGTAAACAGTGATGGTTTCGATGCCGGCAGCGGCCTCTGCAATCAGCGGTTCAAAATCAACGAAGCTTTCGAAGTGCTCGATTTTTTCTTTTTTCGGACGTGTTTTCGGACTTGGCGGCGTAAAGATGGTGCAGCAGTCCTCAAACGGCTGAATGCTTGTTTCATAAGTGCCGATTTCTTTTGATTTCTCGATGATTTCTGTTTTGTCCATTCCGATTAAAGGGCGCAAAACCGGTGTTGCCGTCACGGCATTGATCGCATACATGCTTTCAAGGGTCTGGCTCGCTACCTGCCCGAGGCTTTCCCCCGTAATGATCGCGAGCGCTTTTCGTTCTTCTCTGATTCTGTCCGCGATTTGCAGCATAAGACGCCGCGTCGCCGTCATCGTATAGTTTTCCGGGATTTGTTTTTGAATGAGTTCCTGCGTCTTTGTAAACGGCACGATATGAAGTGTCATACTGCCGCCGAACTTCGCGAGGCATCCCGCGAGATCCATGACTTTCTGCTTTGCCCGTTCGCTCGTATACGGCGGACTGAAGAAATGTACGGCTTCAACTGATAATCCCCGTTTCATCGCGTAAAAACCGGCGACCGGACTGTCAAAACCGCCGGAAAGCATCAGCATCGCTTTACCCGCGGAACCGACAGGAAGGCCTCCGGCGCCTTTTTCGTTACGAATGGTCAGGAATGTCGCTTCCTCCCTGATTTCAATCCGAAGCGGAATATCAGGATTTTTCACATCGACGGTTAATCCATCCGTGTTTTTCAAAATATGGCCGCCGATTTCAGCGTTCATCGCATTCGTATCTAATTCAAACTGCTTGTAAGCCCGTTTGGTCTCGACCTTAAACGTATTCCCCGGTTTATATTCGCCTTCTATCGCGGCTAAAGCCGTTTTTTTAATGTCTTCCAGCTTGCTTTCGCATTTAATTGCGAGACTGAAACTTTGAATGCCGAATATATTCTTTAATAAGGAACAAATTTCCTCCGGGTTTTCTCCATTAAGTGTAATTGACATCCGGTCCCGGTTTGAAAAGTATTTTACTTTTTTATAATCCTTTAATACCAGGCGGATATTTTGTTTTAATCTTTCAATAAAACTGCGTCTGTTTTTTCCTTTTGTGGATATTTCACCAAAACGGATTAAAATATGATCGTAATTCATATGCTACCTCATCATTTTTTTTAGTTTTTGAACAGCCGGCACTAGCGCGGCCATAAACGGCTCCGTGATGTCAGCCGTATGGCTGAAGTTCAGGCTGACTCTGATGCTGCTTGATGCAACCTGTTCGCCTTTATTCATTTGCAGAAGAACACGGCTCGGTTTGTGCTCTCTTGCCGAACATGCCGCGGTTGTGGAGACATATATTCCTTTTTCCTCAAGCATGTGCAGCAGCACTTCCGCCTTCACGCCCGGAACGGAAAAATTAATGATATGCGGCGCGCTGTTTTCGGCGGGAGTGTTGATGACGACCCCGTCCGTCCCGCTCAGCCTTTCCACGAGCGCATTCTTGGCAGCCTCAACGGAAGAAAGCCGCTCATTCATGTCACGCGCGGAAAGATTGATCGCTTTCGCAAGGGAAACGGCGCCTGCCGTGTGTTCTGTTCCGGCCCGGACGCCTTTTTGCTGCGAGCCGCCCGTTATAAGCGGAATGAGCCGCGTTCCTTTTTTGACGATAAGCGCTCCGGTCCCTTTTAAGCCGTGAAACTTATGCCCTGAAACGGTGCAAAGGTCAATGCCCGCTTCTTCTATAGACAGAGGAACTTTATGAATGCCCTGCACATGATCAACATGAAACAGAATATTCCGGTGCTGCTTCAAAAACCCGCCGATTTCCTTTACGGGCTGAATGGAGCCGACTTCGTTATTGACATGCATGACGCTGACGATTATCGTATCCGGCCTGATAGCCGATTTGACGTCTTTCAAAGAAACGAAGCCGTTTTGATCGGCCGGAAGATATGTGACTTCAAAGCCGAACAGCTCTGTCAGCTGATCAAGCGTCTCCGTCACAGAAGGATGCTCAATCGCCGAAGCAATGATATGTCTTCCTTTACTCATGTTTGCCCAGGCCGCTCCCTTTAACGCAGCGTTATTCGCTTCAGTCGCGCCTGATGTAAATACAATATCATAATTTTTTAAACGTAAGGTTCTTTTTATTTGCTGAGCGGCCGCTTCAAGGAGCTGTTCCGTCTCAGTTCCTAACTGGTGCAGAGACGAAGGATTGCCGAAATAACGGCTGCTCGTCTGTTTATACACTTCCAAAACCTCTTCATACGGCTCGGTCGTTGAACTGTTGTCTAAATATATCATTTTTTTTACTCCTTTTATGAAAACGGTACATCGTATGATATTTATGCTACCATAACAAAAGTAAATAGAAATTTGCAATAAATCGAGTATTGACTTCTCTGTACATTGCCATATAATAAGTAATGTTCGTTTTGTTATATTATCTGACAATTAATTGACAGAATATTTCAACATAGTATTTAGGAGGACTTTTATGAAACACTCACTACCTGTCAAAGATACCGTTATTATCGGTTTCATGCTCTTCGCACTTTTTTTCGGGGCAGGAAATATGATATATCCGCCGGAGCTTGGGCAAGCGGCGGGGCATAATGTCTGGAAAGCGATGGGCGGTTTCTTACTGACCGGCGTAGGACTGCCGCTTTTGGGTATTATCGCCATCGCATTAACAGGCAAAGACGCGAAAGGACTTGCCGATAAAGCTCACCCGGTATTCGGCACTATTTTCACCGTTGTGCTTTATTTATCAATCGGGCCGCTTTTCGCGATTCCGAGAACCGGAACCGTTTCATATGAAATCGGTGCAGTTCCGTTTTTAAGCGGCATCCCGGAAAGATTATCTTTATTTGTTTTCACGTTGATCTTTTTTTCTATTACGTATTATTTAGCTCTTAACCCGTCCAAAATCGTGGACAGAGTCGGAAAGATTTTGACTCCCATTAAATTCGGTATCATTTTAATCATTGTCGTAAAAGCCATCGTCACTCCGATGGGCGGGCTGGGCGCCGTACATCAGGCATATTCCGGAACGCCGGTGTTCAAAGGATTTTTGGAAGGCTATAAAACAATGGATGCGCTCGCCTCAATCGTCTTCGGCGTCGTTGTCGTCAACGCTGTTAAAAGCAGGGGCGTCACCCAGCGTAAAGCGCTCGCGGCCGCTTGTATTAAAGCGGGTCTGATTGCAGCGGCGGGTTTGACATTCATTTATTTATCTTTGGCCTATCTGGGAGCGACAAGCACGGACGCTGTCGGGCCGCTCGGCGAAGGCGCAAAGATTTTATCAGCTTCATCTGATTACCTGTTCGGTTCACTGGGAAACATCGTTCTCGGCGCCGCCATCACCGTTGCGTGTTTAACGACAAGCATCGGGCTTGTCACATCTTGCGGCGAATATTTTTCAAAATTGATTCCCGCTTTATCATACAAAATGGTGGTTACGATTGTCACGCTGTTCAGTCTGGCGATTTCAAATTTCGGACTTGCTGAGATTATTGCATTTTCAGTTCCTATTTTATCAGCCATTTATCCGCTGGCGATTGTCATTATCGTCCTTTCCTTTATTGATAAAATCTTTAAGGAAAGACGCGAAGTCTATATCGCCTGCCTGATCGGAACGGGACTGTTCAGTATCCTGGACGGTTTGAAGGCAGCAGGCATTCCGCTCGGATCATTAGATTCATTCTTAAACGCAAATCTTCCGCTTTACAGCATGGGAATCGGCTGGGTGCTTCCGGGCATTGCCGGAGCGATCATCGGCTGCATCATCACGTTTTTTATCAGCCCGCCCATCGAATTAAATAAAGCAAAATCGTAACATTCAGCGCCTGCGGTTTGATGTATATCAGCCATAGGCGCTTTTTATATTCCGTGAGAAACAAAAAAACTGCACCTCTGATTTCCATCAGGGTGCAGTTTTTGCTTGTGCGTCTATGAAGCAGATTGATCAGCTTTAATTTTTTTCACGGCGCCGGGAGCTGCTTTTTCAACAGCAGCTGCTGCCATCTCATAAGCTTCATTATAGCTGTAAGCGTAAAACAGCCGTTCCGCTTCTTTCAGCTGTTCGGATAAAATATGATTCTGGCTTCGGAAGCGGTTGCCGTACTGGATGATCCGCTCAATCAGCTTCACCTGAATCACAAGTTCTTCCGCCTCTTCGCTGACTTCCGCAACCACCTTTTCAGCTTCGGTCAGATGTTTGGCGGCTTCCTCCATGTTTAACGGCAGCTCTTCCAATTGGCTGACGGTCTCTTCTATATGATGATTTGCCGTCTCGAGCTTGTCCTTGACTTGTTCAGGAATTCCCGGCACGTTGCTTTTTTGCAGCATTCGGGCCGTGTCAGAAATGGTTTTCCGAAGATTCATCAGCGTTTCCCGCGCCTGCAGTTCTTCTTTTCTGAGCGCCTGCAGATTTTCACGGTATTCGGCATGTTCTTTCTGAGCCTCTTCCATCTGCTTTTCGATGGCCTCGACTTCTTCAATCAGCAGCGAGTAAGCGACATGCTCACCGTCAAGCTTTTCTCTCGCCTGCTCAAGGAGCCGGCCGATCGTTTCCAGCTGTTTTTCGAAAGCATGCTGTCTGCCGATTTCTCCCGCCGTCAGCTGATAGCTTTCCTTGACGAGCTCCGTTTCGGTTTTTGTGCGGTCTTTTTCTTCCTCAAGCTTCTCATACGCGATGATCAGCTCAGGCATTTTGCTTAATACGGACTGTCCGGCTTCCACTTCGCCTTCCAGCTGTTCATACATCGATTGAATGGTTTCATCAATCAGCTGAAGAATGGCGGACGCTTCGTCGACATCTAATTCTTCCAAAAGCGCGCTTTCGGCCCGTTTCAATTGATTTGTGAGTGTCTCCAGCTCTTTTTCGATTTGAATATGCTCCAATTTGTAGCCTTTTTCCGTCATTTCCCGGTAGCCGTCTTTCAGCTTGGCAATTTGGTTCGGCACGGTCTGTTTACAGTCCGCGAGCAGTTTCGGAACGTCATCTATGTATGTTTGAAGCTGATCCAGTCTGCGGTCCTGTTCAAGCAGCACTTTTCTCGCTTTGATGTAATTGCCGCTTTCCGTCTCTTCTTCGAACTTTTTTATGCCGCTCCAGATTTCGTCGAGATCCGTCTCCAGGCTGTTATATAGCTCTCCGTAGAGATGGCTGTACGCCAGAAGGTTTTTTCGCGCTTTTGAATACCGCTCACGCACCTCTTCAATCTCTCCGCGGCTTTTTTCCTCGCTCGTCACAAGATCGCTGATCTCACGCAGTATGCCTTCTATATTTGATTCGGCTGCAGTGAGGAGGTCGTCGATGTGGACAAGCACCTGATTCGCTTTTTTGAACCGGTATTTGTCGGCGTTCTCTTCGGCATCATAAAGGAGCTCTTCTACTTTCGGCAGATGGGCTGTGACAATTTCATCCCACTCTTCGCGCCATCTTTCAAAGAACTCTTCCGTCTCTCCGGTCATTTTCAGATGTTTGATCTTGGACATTTCTTCCACTATCGAACGGTTTAAAATTTCAATCTTCCATGACTCCAGCCGGTCAATTTCCGTATAAATTTTTTTCCTGAAAAAGTAGCCCGCCGCAAAGAGCGCGAGCAGTATAACCAATAATCCGATGACTAACTCCATAATGAGCCCCCTTGTTGTTCTCTTAATCTGTCAGGGTGTTTTATGTATTCAGAAAGATTTCAATATATGTATTGAGAAAATCTGTCGTTTTCATTGTTATTATGATACCATGTAACCAACATTTTTTGACCAGAAATCAAAAACTTTTTGCATAATTTCGGCAGGATTCTGCAATTTTTTAATGGAGTGACACAAATGGAAAAACGAGACGCTCATATCCACACGCCTTTTTGCCCTCACGGCTCGAAGGATGCGCTGAAACAATATGTCGAAAAGGCCCTGGAAAGAGGCTTTGACTCGATCACATTTACAGAGCACGCCCCCCTTCCTCCGTCATTTCAAGACCCCGTACCGTTTCAGGACAGCGCGATGGATCTCAGACAGATGGAGGTTTATTTGGAGCGGCTGTCACAGCTGAAAAAGGAATACGATGGACAAATCAGCATTCTGACCGGGCTAGAAACCGATTTTATCACAGGGTATGAAGAGGAAACCGCGGCGTTTCTGAACACGTACGGCCCCTCACTGGATGACGGCATTTTATCCGTTCATTTTTTGAAGACCGGTCCGTCTTATATCTGCCTCGATTTTGACGAGCATGCGTTTCGGCAGCTTGCCGACCACTTCGGAAGCGTTGAAGCCGTATATGAACAATACTATGAAACTGTGTATTCTTCCATTGTAACACCTCTCGGCCCCTTTAAGCCAAAACGGGTCGGCCATATCACGCTCGTCAAAAAATTCGCACGCCTTTTCCCTTACAGCATGTCACCTCAAATAAGAGAGCTTGCGGCCCGCTGTCTTGACGCCGTGAAAGAACACGGAATGGAGCTGGATGTGAATACATCCGGGCTCAGAAAGAAGTTTGCCGGGGAAGTATACATGGAGGATTGGATGGCTGAGACGGCGAAGCAAAAAAAAATCCCGCTCATATTCGGGTCGGACGCCCATCAAGCGGAAGATGTCGGCAGTTCCTATGAAACGTACAAAAGCATCATTACTTCATAAGCGCCGCATCAGGCCGTCGGAACACGCTTTCGATCCATATCTTCACCTCTTCAAAATACCTTTTATAAAAGTACGGTTCATGAGGCTGCATATAGAGCACCTCCGTAATGTATTGAGGCTGAAGATACGGCATCATCAAGAGGGATTTCAATTGCAGAATAAAATGCGGCACGGGCAGCGTCAGCCGTCTGTGGCGTGACTGCCCTTCTTCAATTACCAGCTGGAAAATATATTTTTCTTTCATTAAGTAAGTAGACATAATTTCCCTGATAAGCACGGAATCAATCGTCACTTCCCGGTACACAAACCGCGTTAATTGACGGTTATCGTGCTGATAGGATAAAATATCGAAAATCACCCGCAGGATGCGTTCCTGCGCGTCTTCACCGTTCATACTGACGGCGGCTTTTTCCAGCGCTTCAGTATAGCCTTCGTAAAACTCGGAAACTAAATGTTCCATTAATCCGCCTTTCCCTTTAAAATAGTAGGAGATGTGCGCAACATTTACATCAGCTGACTTTGCGATTTCACGGACGGACGTGCCGGAATAACCTTTTTGGTTAAACAGCTGGACAGCGGCGTTAATAATTTTGTCTTTGGTGCTTACTTTCATACGGCTCACCCCTTTATGTGTAACAATTCAAGCAGAAAGGCGCCGTTCCTGTAAGAACTTCTCGACAAATGCCGGCAGAACGGCCGGAACTTTGTTTGATATTATAGAAAAAGTGAGGGTTTTCCATGTTTCATGTCGAAAAACAATCCGGAGATAAAGAAAAAAGTTATCAGCTTCTGCTTAAACAGCTCGAAGCCATGACAGAAGATGAAACGGATGCGATCGCAAATTACGCGAATGCATCAGCGCTTTTATACCATTCATTACATGAAGTCAACTGGGCGGGGTTTTACTTCGCTAAAGAGGGCGAGCTTGTGCTCGGACCGTTTCAAGGACTTCCTGCCTGTGTGCGCATTCCGTTCGGCAGAGGCGTATGCGGCACTGCCTACTCTAACGGCGACGTGCAGCGGATTGCCGATGTGAATGCGTTCCCGGGACATATCGCCTGTGACGCGGCTTCCCAGTCAGAAATCGTTCTCCCGATCCGCGTAAACGGTGAAGTGATCGGTGTGCTGGACATTGACAGCCCCGTGAAAAACCGTTTTGATGAAACGGACGAAACCTATTTAGCAAAGTTTGTTGAAACGCTTGAAAAACGATTAGGATAAAAAAAGGAGCCCGGCCGGCAGGCCGGCTCCTTTTTTATGTCGTCGTGCTGTTTTGATGGATGATCAGCCGGTTTTTGCCGTTCCGTTTGGCGATATAAAGCGCCTCGTCCGCTTGCTGAACGAGCATTTTCAACGGCATCGGGCCTGTCTTTGACCAGCAGGAAACACCGCAGGAAATCGTCACGCGCGGCTCGGTGTTTTCCCGGATGGCGCGAACAAGCCTTTTAGCGATGCGTTCTCCGGATGACACGTTGATATTCGGCAGATAGACAGCCAGCTCCTCGCCCCCCCACCTCGCAGCGACATCATGCTCACGAATATGGTTTTTCATAACGGAGGCCACCTGAATCAGGATCGAATCTCCCGTTTGATGACCGTATGTATCATTAATGGTTTTGAAATTATCGATATCAACGAGGATGAATACACCCCGTTTATGAATTTTCATGCTGTATTGAATTTTCTCATCCAAATAGGTTCTTGAATACAGCTCCGTCAGCTGGTCTGTCTGAACAAGATGCTCAAGCCTGTCGCGCAGCATGGAGTTCGTGACCGCTAATGTCGCATGGTGAATGAGCGCTTGAAAAAGCTTATACATTTCAAACGTAAAAGCATATAAATCCTTTTTCAATAAAATCGCGAACCCGAAGACGGTGTCATTTTCGATCATCGGCACCGCCATCAGCGAGCCGAAGCCGTTTTCGCCGAATACAGTCTTTCCGCTGCCGATAAACACGCCCTTTTCTCCCTCGAACAGCTTTTCTTTCACAATGCTGATATAGGGGTTCGCACGTTCTGTCTTAAAAAAAGCGGTATGTCCCGGAAGCAGATTTTGCGTCTCAAAATGATCAATATGAAAAAAAGCCACTTCTTCCGCATGAAATGATTGGGTCATAATGGCGGCGAGTTCCCGCATCGTGTCAGTGAGTCTGAGGCGCTGATTCAGCTGGCGCGATGTTTCATTAATGAGCTCCAGATTCGCAATGCTTTTTTTCGATTGCTCATAGAGCTGCGCATTTTCAAATGCTTTTCCCGCTGCGCCCGCAAGCAGCAGCATTTCACTGAGAGTACTGCACGAAAGAACGGCATCCTGCAGCCCCTCCGTCTTCAGAACCCCGTAAGTCCCCTGCTGGCCTTTGATCGGCAGGTAAGCAGATGACCTGCCTTTTCTGAGCAGTCTCCCCGATAAATAAACCTTCAGGGCAGACGGGTCGGCATCTTTTCCGTCCATATGTAATTCTTTTGCGGGAAGCTGTCTGTCCGTATCCTGATCCTGCGTGATAAACAGTGAAAAGCGGAAAGACCGGAAAGCCGTACTCAAACTTGCCTGCAGTTTTTCCAAAACCTCATTTTGATCCAAAAGCGAATGGAACATTTCTGTCATTCTGTGAATTTTCCGCTGATGCTTCGTTTTGTCAAACAGTCCGCTTTGTCTCACAGATTGATTGATAAACTGAGTAACGATCTCAGGCAATGATTCCGGGATCGGCAGCCCGCCTTCCGAGCGCAGATAAAAGGATCTGCCGGACGTCTGATTCCTGATCATAAAACGGCCGTCACTCTCTTTCAGCGGAGCATAATGCGGTTCATCTTCTGTTTTTATGGTGAAACGTGTTGATTCTGCCGGTGAAAGGGTCAATGAAAGAGATGTAAAGCAGGATTCTAGAGCTGAGGCCAGCCATAACAGCGAGTCGGATAATGAGACGGATTCAGATTTCGTTAAGAAAAAAGAAAGCATTTTCTGATGAAAGGCCGTCACTTCATCAATTGTTTGTTTTTTCATTTTTATCACCTAAACATGTACTACTCATTTTTGTACATTATATCATAAACCGGCACTCTTCATGGAGAAATGGTTGACGGCGGCGGGGAAAAATCATATAATGTTCTTTGTGTGAAATATTGCAGCCTTTTTGTTCAGCTTCTGTGTTTGCATTTTGTTCCTTAGCTGTAAGGTGTATCGTGTAACTCTCTGCTGCTGGAGCGAGGATACATGAAAACAAAATGTGCACGGTCGGATCGAACAGACGGTTTTTATTTTCCACAAAATAAAACCAAAGGAGGAGTCACATTATGGCTCGCTATACAGGTCCATCTTGGAAACTGTCCCGCCGTTTAGGAATCTCTCTTAGCGGTACAGGTAAAGAATTAGAAAAACGCCCTTACGCACCAGGTCCCCACGGTCCGGGACAGCGTAAAAAACTATCAGAATACGGTTTGCAATTGCAAGAAAAGCAAAAACTTCGTCACATGTACGGTGTAAACGAACGTCAATTCCGCACATTGTTTGACAAAGCTGCAAAAATGACTGGTAAACACGGCGAAAACTTCATGATTCTTTTAGATGCACGTCTTGATAACGTTGTGTACAAGCTCGGTCTTGCACGCACTCGCCGTCAAGCTCGCCAATTAGTTAACCACGGTCACATCCTTGTTGACGGAAGCCGCGTTGACATTCCGTCTTACCAAGTAAAACCTGGTCAAACAATCGGTGTTCGCGAAAAATCAAGAAACCTTTCTATCATCAAAGAATCTGTAGAAGTAAACAACTTCGTTCCTGAGTACCTTACTTTCGACGCTGAAAAGCTTGAAGGTACATTCACTCGTCTTCCAGAGCGCTCTGAGCTTGCTCCGGAAATTAACGAAGCGCTTATCGTTGAGTTCTACTCCCGTTAAGTAAAACGCTCTTTAAAGAGCATTGGATTAAACCCTAGAAACGTTGTTATATCAACATTTCTAGGGTTTTTCTTTTGGGCTGTCAGAATGGTGGACAGATGCTCCCTCTCTTTATTAAAAAAAGCCCCTGTCCGGGGCTTTTTTTATGTGCCAACTGGCCGCTCTGCTAATTGCAGAGTACCGACCGGGCGCTCTGTTATCTTAACATCCGATGATGCATGATTCATTTTGACTGCAGCTAAACCACTTAACGTAACGAAGGTGAGAGCTGCACAAAGAATAACTTTTTTCAATTACAATCCCTCCAGGTGCCTCATTTTCTCCTCGGCTAAAATAGCATGTTTAGAAAATTCAAGCGCCTCTTTATAGAGTCCATGCTTCTCACAGTGTTCTGAAATAACCAAAGAAAGATCAAAGACGCTATCAAGGTCATTTACTTCATATAAGTAAGAAATACCACCTCGACAAGTTTCAATGCTTTTACTCTGATCCTGCTGCAGAAGTCCGTAAATAATATTTATTTTAGCCTCATACACCTTATTCTCTTTTCGTTTAAAATATTCCTTTGTCTTTTTATAATAATATGGCATTTTATTTACATCCCCTATTTTATAAAGCTCTTTCAGAAACATATACAGGGAATTTATATAATAAACCGAGTCCCTCCAATCTTTATTTCTGATGGCTTTTTTCAAGGCATTTATACAGTCTTGGGAACGATTTGCTGCAGAATATGTAATACTTAAATTATGATGTATTAATGCGGTAAATAGTGAATCGTGTAGAACTCTCGAAATTCTGATTGCTTCTAAAAAACTTTCCTCCGCTTTTTCGTAAAGCCCTAAATCAGTATAGTTTTGCCCGACAATCATAAGAGACGTGGCAAGCTTTCGTTTATAGCCTTCGTTCTCTCTATAAATTTGTACAGAGTCATTGATATAATTCAAAGAAATTAGACTCTGCCGCAGCATCATATACATAGACGCCACTTTCGAATAAAATTCAGCCCGCTCTATACAATCGGGTATATCTTTCAATTTTTTCTCGGCTATTTTGAACAAAGTAATTGCTTTCTCAAAATTCCTTTTGTGCGACTCATATAACGCTTCAAATAGAAAGAAATAATATTCAATCATATGGTCTGTTTTTTTTATTTCCTCAGCGTGGTTTTCATTAAAATATGAATGAGGCGGAAGCTCCTCCCCTTTCACCTGATACAAAAGCATTTTATGCCTTTCCTCCAACAAAGAATAATACATCAAAACTTCCTGATCCTCTTCCATCTCATCAAACAATGGTTTGACCTCTTCAAAATATTTCTCAGCAGACTCAGCGTCTTGTTGTTTTATCGCGATATACCAATCATTTAATATATTTGCAACACATTCAGAAGCCAGTTTACTCATAAGATAAACCCCTCTTTCTACAAATATTCTAAATTTTCTCAAACAATATTCTAGCATACCTTTAACATAAAATGTAATTAATAGGATTTTTTTCGACATCACGCAATTTTCTCTTTCGACATCGCGCAATTACAAAAAAAGGCTATTTACCCACTTTTTCAGAACGGTATTATAGCGGACTATTTATCTCCATTGTCGAATTTACACTTCGCTGTCCCTATTCTTAAAAAATAACAATACCGGTATAATTTGGGTCGTAACGAATATACAATAGGGAGTGTGATTGTTTGAAGAAATTCAGGTCAGCTTTATTTTTGTTTTTGGTCACTGCATTGGTTGTAGGTATTATGCCCAACTTTAAAGCCAAAGCAGAAAGCAATGAAATGTTGAACATCCCTGCATCAATGTCAAATGATACTGTAGGTGAGAATGTTTTTGAGATTGATGGGGAAAAGTATGTCTATTCTTACGACTTTACTGACCCAGCTGTGAATAAAGCTAAAGTTACTGAGGAAAATGGGGCAGTTACAAAATTTGAATACAACAACGAAACAAACACACTTTATAAAAACGGTGAGGTCGATTTTAACCTTACTATGGAGGAAGATGGGGTATTTTCTTCTTCTAATATGTCAACTATGAAGATACCGCCCGGTGGAAAATACATGGGGAAATACAATTATAAATACAATTTGAAAGGCGTTTCTGTCGGTGTGGCAGCCACAGCTATTTCAACAATAACAAAAACACCTTACAACGTAGTATTCGCTATTGTAGGGTTTTTAGCAGGTACCCAAACAACTGCATACTATACAGTATTCCAATATCGTTATGCCTTTAAATGCAGCGCATACCCTTATGCTAATAGAACAAAATTCTACGAAGACTCTAAAAGAAAGAAAGTCCTTAAAACGGCAGACAGTCCCAAATTCTTTGGAAGCAGGCCAATCCCATCAACTTGCCGACCATAAAAACGAGGTGAAAAAATATGCAACAAGAAAAAACAACGTCTAATATTAACAGGATATTAAAAAGATATATCCTACTGTTCCTTGTTTTATGTGCATGTTATTTTGTTTACATGGGCGTTTTGGGTAATAAATTCACTCCAGTCCCATTGATTATTTTCATCGCTGGATCAATTATTGGGGAGTTAATCAGAATAGGAAGAATGAGAAGATAGGGGGTTACATCCTCCTATCTTTTTTAAAACACACAAGCTTCACAAATTTGTTTTTACCCATCTTTCTTTTATGCTCGGTATATGACAGTGAAGACAATAACATCGAAACAGATGAAGTTAAGTGTACGCAAAAGAATTTAATTTTTAGTCTTGGGGAATTTGTACATTCTTTCATTTGATGTTCTGTTCCCAAATCCTCCATCCTCCGTCGTTGTCTACCGGCCATGACACGAGGCGCATAAGGGCAGCCATTTACTTGAATCCCAGAATAGGTTCATGCCGCCTTTATGCGGAACGATGTGATCGACAACTGTATCCGAGGTTCTTCTGCCCTGCATTAAGCAGGCGGCACATAACGGATGCTTGGGCAGGTAGCCAGCGCGCGACTGCCTCCACTTGCTGTTATACCCCCGTTTGGCAGCTGATTCCCGGTATTGGTCATAGGCCGGCTTTGTTCTCTGTGCTGTTCTCTGTGCTGTTCGCAGTAGTCCTCTCGTGTCAGGATAGGACATCCGGGTTTATTGCAAGGCTTCAAAGCTTTCTTCATTCCAATCCCTCCAATCATATTCTTCTTATACTGCTCCCCGCACTCAGAGCGTTCACCGCCGTTAGTCATCCCGAGATTTAGCAGACACAGTTTACAGAGAATATAAAAAAAGGTGATTATGACTATTTCAGAGCTTTCCCTCTACCCTGAAACGATCCTTTCCTTCAATGTTCATTTGCACTCGAACCTGCACTACTCAAATAAAAAAGCGTCATCCCTAAAATAAAAACGCCTTCCCGTTTGGGAAGGCGCCTAATATAATTTCAACTGTCTAACCTGGAAGACTTTTCTTAAAA
This sequence comes from Bacillus sp. JK62, assembly GCF_053663455.1. Lineage (NCBI taxonomy): Bacteria > Bacillati > Bacillota > Bacilli > Caryophanales > Bacillaceae > Bacillus > Bacillus sp. JK62. The sequence goes on along the minus strand of NZ_JBSJQA010000002.1, from coordinate 113,854 downwards.
ACGAACCAAAAGATATAATCACCATTATTTTTTTTTATTTATTTTCCGGTTTTTTTTCGCTAGTTTCTTTAGGTTTTTCTTTTTATTTTTATTTTGATTGGTTTTCCTTTTAGGATTAGTTCTTTTTTTCTCAGATGAAGGAAAGTAATGATTAAAAGGCCTAGCCTCAATACCTTTATTTATATAACTAAACTTACGAGTTTGATAAACAATTTCGGCTAATCCTATACAAGTCCTCATTAATTTAAAACATTCTTGAATAAACTCTGTTAAATATAAACTTTCCGTACTACCTCTACTTACATCACCTGAAGGGTAATATTTCAACTTCTGCGTATCAACATTATAGATGTAACTTCTATGTGCTATTGCATTTCGTAATCGATTATCAACTTTTGAGACAAATATTTTATCAAAGCTTTCTTGTCCATTTATAAATTCCAGCTTTCTCCCCTTTTTTTGCATTTTTTGATAATCCTTAATTTCTTGGATACTATCAATTACATTACTTTTCATTTCTTTAAAATCACCACGATGTTTCAAATTATTGTAAGCAACGATTAAATTTAAAACATCGCTTATATCTTCAAAAGTGTCTGTATAAAAATCCTTGATATCCTCAAAATCAACCGTTGTCAATCCAAGTTGTTTTATTGATTCCTCTCTGTGTTTTATGTCTGAATAAAAATCCAATCCAAAAATAGGAATAAACATATGGAATTTTTGGACAAACTTATCAAGAGTATTGAATAATTTTTTCTCGTAAGATCCTAAATTATTTTCAAAATGATTTGCAAGTAATAACAATTGTGTCGAGTTTATATTTTTAAGTTCATTAAATATATGATCTGTTATTTTCTTGAAATATCCTCCCGCAAAAATTTGAATAAACCGAGTATTTAAAAAATGGACTGCTCTCAACAATTCTAATTCGTTATCTACAGGAAACGGTGTTTTATCTAAGACATTATGAAGTTCTTTTCTCAAATATCCATGGCTCTCATTGAACCATAATTCATTAATCCGTTTAACTATAGGCCATTCATTATCAATTTTATAAAGGAATAAAAGAGTGCTTCGCTTGAAATGTTCTATATTCTCCCCCATAACAAAAACACCATTTTTAAAAAAGGGACTGAAAACGTCACTCTTCGATTCAGTATATATACGTATCTTATCTGTTAAAAGCTCACCTGAAACTTCCACTATAAAATCAGGCAATTGACCTGGATCAAGAGGATTGACATTTTTTAATTTAATAGAATACCCTGCATTTTTCTGGTCTAAATATACATTTCCATATATAGAAATTTTGCAATTTCCACATCTGATTCTAACTGGATATTTATCTAGCCAACCCAGCTGAACCTTTATACGAGTAATACTTTTACATACATTACACTGATAGTCTCCTGTAACAACCATAAACTTCACCACTCTTTAATATATGCCTACCATCTCTCTTAGACAATCAGTTAAACTTTAAACATAAGCGTTTTATTGATTTTTCTTATTTTATGTTTCGATAATGCTTTTTTGGCTTCACATATTATTATCGGTTAAAAACTAATTTATTTGGTACTATTTACGAAAATTGCCGAAAGATTTTTTCGGTGTTCGAATAAAAAAATGATCGTATTCGTATATATTCTTTCTAAACCGATTCCGTACTCAACCGTTACCAGCCAATCTTTTATCCCGGGAATTACCGGGAGCAGTTTACAGAGAAATATAAAAAAGGGACCCCGCTCATCAGCAGTGCCGCTTCCTTTACCATAATACTATATCTAAAACAAAATGGTGTGCCGTTATCCTGCCAAGTTTGTGCCAAAATTAATTCGAGTTGCTACTGTCTTTCATAATGATCGGCGCAAAAATCGCACCAGTAACCTTCAAACATCCATTTACCTTCATGGTTTATACTTATACGTTGTCCACATTTAAAGCACTCCTTGATTTCGTGTTCCGCAAAACAAATCGCACAGGCTCCAGGATCTACTCCTAACCTATTGTCTGCAGCTACCGACTGTTCTGAGCATTCGTCGCATACCCAATCTAAAACTATTTGGGGAGCCCCATTCTTAACTGTATCGTACTCATACCAATAAATGTCGTTTCTGATCATTTCCTTTCTAGCTTCTTCAGCCCTTTCTTGAACTATTACATAATAATCAGTGCCTTCAATATAACTAAAATAAAACTCATGATAATTGGCTAAGACATTTTCTAACTCCACACTAAGTTCTAAATCAATAAAGCGTCCGATGTAATGTAACAGAAACAGCATATTTTCTTCTTTTTCTTGTCCAAATGCAAACTCATAATGAACTGCTGAATCTCTAAGTAGCTTTAAAATGTCGTAAGCACTCTGCTCATCATCAGTTATTGGGTTTTGTAATACTGCTTTTATTCTTCTGTATGCGTTCCCCACGTGAACTGTGGCTCTATAGCCTGTATCATAATCCTCCTTTTTATTATTATTTGATGCAAAAATTGCTTCTTCTCCTTCAACTTGTCGAAGTTTTTCTAATACAAATAAATCTAATGAATTTATTAGATTGATAATAGATTGCTTCATATCTGAAATTGAAAGCCTTTCCTCATATTCCTGTAAATGATGTAATCCGTGCTGTAAATAATCTATTGCATTATCTAGCAAGCCTAGGTTTCCCATTTAAAGAAGCCCCCTAATAAATTATGATTTGAATTATAACATGAGACGTCAGTTCCGAATTACCCATATGTTATATACTGTGCAACTGCCCGAAGCGCCGTCAGCCCTCGCCACCCTTGTTTTCAAGCAATATGACTAAAATGAATTCCACATATGCTTTTTGAAGGGAATCAATAAAAATATGCAAAAAAAAGGCTCATCTTGTTTATGAGATGAGCCTGCTTATATCTTGAATTTCTTCATAGCGTTGTTCATGGCATCCTGATTGATTCCAATGAATCGAAGGGTTGTCCGTCCTGCAGCATGGCAACATCTTTTGTTTGCTTGTAAAAATGGTACCCGAATATTTTCCTCAGCGTGTGCGTACCTATATCATCCAAACCAACGTACTCAGCGGCAGCCACCGACGGGACACCCCGCTCTAATTCCCTGTTCGTTCTGTTATCTAGAATAAAAAAAGCACCCGATCCGGGTGCTTCATACATTAAAATCATCGTCCTTCCTTCTTCAATCACACCATACTCAGCTGCGGTTCAAATAATTCATAGTGAATCGATTCCGGCGGTGTATTGAATTCAGAAATCAGCTTTTTCATTTCTTTAATGAACGACGGTGATCCGCACAGGTAAAAATCAGCATCTTTATCTGTCATCACTTCTTCTAACAGCTGTTTGTCAATCCGGCCTTCCCGAAAACGAATGTTTTCTGAACGGTCTTGTTCGGACGGTTCGCTGTAAATAAAGACGGTGTCAGCGGATGAGTGTTCCGCGGCTTCTTCAGCTTCATGCCGCAGCGCATGATACTCTCCGCTCCTTGCCGCATGGATAAAGAGAACGTTTCGCTGCGGCTGGGTTTTGGCAACCGTCTTTAACATGCTGATCATCGGGGTAATTCCGACACCGGCACTGATCAGAACCAGATTCTTTTTGGAATCAGGGTCTAATACGAAATCCCCGGCCGGAGCGCTGATCTCAATTGAATCCTTTTCGTGTAATTGGTCATGCAGATATGAAGAAACAATTCCGTCTTTTTTCACGGAAATCCGGTAATAATCCTTACCGGATACATCCGACAAACTGTACTGGCGGATATGCGTATAACCCGTGTCCGGAATGTATACTTTTACACTGATATACTGTCCCGCTTTGAATTCGGGGAGAACTTGTCCGTCTTCCGGTTTTAAATAAAACGACGTTATCTCTTTGCTTTCTTTTACCTTTTTATCAATTTTAAACGCCTTATCGTCTTTCCAGCCGCCTTTTTGCGTTTCCGCTTGTTCATACATGTCCTTCTCAATTCCGATAAAAGCGTCTGCAATGACGCCGTATGCTTTTTCCCATGCCTGAATGACCTCAGGAGCAGCCCCGTCTTTTAGCACATCCTTTATCGCGATTAACAAGTACTTTCCAACGATTGGATAATGCTCGGGCTTAACACCGATACTCCGGTGCTTATGGCTGATTTGTTTGACGACGGGGACTATGTTTTCCAGCCGGTCAATATTGGCTGCGGCCGCAATCACAGCATTCGACAAGGCCGTACGCTGTGTTTTTTTCTTTTGATTCGTCTGATTAAAGATATTCAGCAGCTCAGGGTGATGCTGAAACAGCAGGTCATAAAATCGGCCTGTGATTTCTTCACCATGCTCTTCTAAGACCGGCACTGTGCTTTTAATGATTTCAATCGTTTTTTCATCGAGCATTCTGAAATCCCCCTAAAGATGTATGCATCTCGATTGACCTGAGAAAAGAATCGTTTTTGAATTCTTTTTTATAGATTTCCCCGTTCAAAAAGGGTTAGCCATTCCAATTTGAGACGGCTTCAGGAAAAACCAGAAAAACGAAATTGCAGCTGAAAAATTGTGGACTTGCCATGGTGTACTTGTCCGATGCAAAATCCTCCTTTTCAGCATTTAATAAAGTACGGGAGGTGAGATGAATGGGTAAAAAATCGAAAGTGTATTACTGTGACCCTAAGTATATTGTGACTGACAAGTATACTGACAAAGAAGTGGTTTACGTCCATCCCATCAAACACATTAACAGAGAACATATCCGTTATGTTCCCCGCCACGTTTATCAGGAAGAAACAATTCACGAAGTCATTGATCCGGGCGATCCGGGGAAATGCGGGTGTAAAAAGGATAAAAAAAGACGCAAAAAGTAATTGGTTCGATTTCTTGCCTTATCTCAAGTTAAACACGTAAGTTTCAGCAGACCTCCGTACCTTTTGGCTCCTCTTTTTCAGAGGGGTCTTTTTTTCATGCCGTATCTTCAAGCAAATACGTTGTGAGGCGGCAATCCGCCTGATATTCTTGTCATATACAAATTCACAGGAGGCATGATGTATGAGCAAAAAAATCGCAGTTCTGATGACAGATCAATTTGAGGATATTGAATATACAAGCCCGGCGGAAGCATTTAAAGAAGCGGGACACAGTGTGGTGACAATAGATTTGGAAGCAGGGAAAGAAGTGACGGGCAAGCACGGTGAGAAAGTAAAGATCGATCAAGCGATCTCAGACGCAGACCCAAAGGAATTCGATGCGTTATTGATTCCCGGAGGCTTTTCACCGGATCTTCTGCGCGGAGATGACCGCCCGGGTGAATTCACTAAAGCATTCGTGGAAAATCAGAAACCCGTTTTCGCGATCTGCCACGGCCCGCAGCTGCTGATTGATACCGACCTTCTTAAAGGAAAAGATATCACTGGATTCCGCAGCATCCGCAAAGACTTAATCAATGCCGGCGCACATTATAAAGATGAAGAAGTCGTCGTGAGCCATAACATCGTAACGAGCAGAACGCCTGACGATTTGGAAGCCTTTAATCGTGAATCATTGAACCTGCTGAAATAAGCGAATAAAAATGCACAGACCCGTTCAGTCTGTGCATTTTTTTATGGATTTATAAAGAAACACCAATCGTTAGACCTATTCTCTTCCCCATCCATAATAAGTAAAATAAAGAGTGGGTTTTTCAACACTCGACGGGAGGTTCACTGATGTGGATGATCATTTTGCTGCTTATCATTTTAATCGGTTTTACCGGTAATATCGTCTCGCTTTTGAGAGCGCAAAAACACGCATCTCAAAGAATAATCGAGCTTTTAGAAAAGCAAGGCCGAAAATAATCTGTTAGCGCTGTGTTACCCATAATAGTAATAATAATTCCGGCAGATTTCCTGAAATATGATTTGATGCCCTTTCTCGTTCGGATGAAGACCTTCTGACATGCACATGCTTCGGAAAGCGGGATTATACGGGTCGATGAGATCTGTATCAAACAGGTCGGCATACGGTACAGAGAGGAGTGTGCAGGCTTCTTTTTGGGCTTTCACATAGTCAGCCAGCTTCAGGCCCAGTTTATTTTTATCAGTATCACGGCGGACGATTTTTCCTTTTGATATTTTTGCTTGTCTCGTTGGGGTCACCACAATGATGCTCGCGCCTTTATTTCCGCTTCGCAGCTGCTGAATCACTTGACAGAAGCCTCCGTAAAATGTGGTGATATCCTTTTCATCTGTGCCGATGGGAATGTGGTTGCACCAATCATCATCTGTTCCCTGGACAATAATGACATCATGTCCCTTTGTTTTAAGCGCTTGCTGATAAATGTTATCGCTTCCGTTGTTGCTCATATTAACGCCGCTGACAGAGAGATTGGTTATTTCAGCGTCTGTCCGGTCTTTCAGAATGTCACCAAAGCCGTATTCCGCACGCAGCCCCCGGGCGACGCTGTCACCTAAGATCGCGATCTTTGAAGCCTTCCGCAGCCTGCTTATGCTGATGAAGTCAACGCTGATATGCCCGCTGTCCGTGATATGCAAAAGCTTGCTGCTTATGTTTTGCGAAGAGACTGTCTTTCCTTCAGAGTTATAAAAGTCCTCATTCAGCTTCATTCGGCGTCATCCCTTCCTTTTTATCCTCCGGCATCTTTTTTTGACACGAAAAACGGACACGAACAAACAGCGCCATGTTGTCAGTTCAGTGTCCGCAGATGATGATACCGGATCTTTTATGCAGTTCTCTTGCCATTATAGCAGATCTCCGTTACTTGTAATAGAGTCTGCAGTCAGCATTTAAAACAGCGCTTGCGGGTACGTTTTTGATGGGACCGTCTGCTGCGTGAACGGTGTGTCCGGTGATGGCTCCGTCTTCTGCTGCGGGAGCGGTGTGTCCGGTGATGGCTCCGTCTTCTGCTGCGGGAGCGGTGTGTCCGGTGATGACTCCGTCTTCTGCTGCGTGAACGGTGTGTCCGTTTTCTGCTGCGGGAACGGCCCGAACATTTTTTGGAAACCGGTTCTTGGTATAAATACTCCCCTAAACCTTCTCTTTCCGCAACGGCAACTCCATGTTCAATTTCTTTAACAGAAATAGCGTTCAATTCTGTTCACCTCCCTTTTTCTTTACAACATAACGTATGAAATGTATCCCTCACGTGTATAAGCTTCTCTCTCATATGAGCGAGAAATGGACATTTATACAACAAAAAGACCCGTGGGAACGGGCCTTTTGCAGGCATTTTGCCGGGAACAAACGCAAACATAAGATCGATTTATTTCTTCCTCTCGCTCTCCGGCTCGGGGTGAATCATTACCTGTGCTTGTTTGAATTCATCCGTAATATCTCTTTCAATGCGGTCACACAGGTCGTGCACGTCTTTAATCGTCACGTGAGAGGCTACGACCAGGTGAAAATCAATATACTCTTGCGGGCCGGAGCGTCTTGTACGAAAATCGTGAATTTCAATAAATTCCTGTTGAAATGTTTCGATAATTTTTAAAATTGTTTTTTCTTCCTCTTCCGACAAACGGGTATCAATCAGCGGCGGGAATGCTTCTTTCATTAATTTAAACGCTTCATATATGATATACACCGCCAGCACCATACCTATAATGGGATCAAGTATGTACCACTCCGTTAAGGTAACGACCAAAAGGCTTGCCGCTACGCCTAATGATGTGTACACGTCAGTCAGTAAATGCAGGGCATTTGATTTCATTGCCACGGAATTAACCTTTTCGGCTTCTCTTTTTACGAACTTCGAAACGATCAAATTAATGAGAGCCCCAGCAAGCATCACAACAATTCCCAATACGGGCAGATGAACCGGCGCCGGGTTCACCAGTTTTTGAATGCATTCATATATCATCCAAATCCCTGCCGCAAAAATCAGAATCGTCTCGATGGTCCCCGACAGATTCTCGACTTTTCCATGACCGTACGGATGCCCTGTATCAGCCGGCTTTTTTGAAATCCTGACGGAGATAAAGGCGATGAAGGCGGCGATCAAATCTAAAAAAGAATGAATGGCTTCAGAAAGTATCGCGACAGATCCGGTTATTATCCCCACCACTATTTTGAGCATGACGACCAGGGAATTGCTTATAACCGATAAAAAAGCGATTTTAGAGGTGTTTTCCACCGTGATCCTCCTCTTTTTGACTTCTTGTATTTATCGTATCAAACGGCATTCGTGTGGGTCTACGGCAACGTTTTTCACAAAAGCCATACATGTAACTCATCATAAACTAAGTTGGAAAGCGACAAAACAGGCGAACCTTTCTTTCAGCACTCAAGTCCCATTGACAAGATATAACCGCTTACATTATAGTAGTTTCATGAATAACCACTACGGAGGATGTTTATGGACGATGTTCTGAAAGAATTACAGAAGTTTGGATTTTCTCAATATGAATGTAAAGCATATATCGGCTTGTTGAAACACTCGCCTGTTACCGGATATGAAATCAGCAAAAGGTCAGGCGTCCCCCGCTCAATGATCTATGAGGTATTGGGGAAATTAGTTGATAAAGGCGCTGTCCATATTGTACCGTCTGATCCGGTTACATATGCCCCGCTGGCCGGAAAGGAATTAATCGACCGGCTCCGGCACGATTTCGAGAGCTCATTCGGCTACCTTGAGGAAAAGTTATTGGCGCTGGAAAGCGAGCAGGAGATGAATGTCATCCGCCGCATCAGCACGAATGATCATGTCATCAATGAGATGAAGGATATGATTGAAAAAGCCGAGGAAGAGTTGTGGCTGTCTGTCTGGGAACAGCAGATTCCCTTTATTCAAGAAGCCGCTAATAAACGCGCCGCCGAACAATTGCCCGTCTTTTCGATTGTGTTCGGCCCTCCGGAAGTGAAGCTCGGAAATACGACAAATCATAATATGTCTCCTGAAGTGGCGGAGAAACGGATGGGCGGAAGATTAACGATAGCTGCCCGAGATAATAAAGAAGTCTTAATCGCCAATTTTTCTCCGCAGACGAATGCCTGGGCCATTAAATCAGAAGATCCCGCTCTCGTTCTCGTGGCCATGGAATATATGAGGCACGATCTGATGTTCGCAGAGCTTGTGAAAGAAGTCGGGGCTGAAAAAGTTGAAGGCCTGATGAAACAAAACCATTCGTTATTTCATGTCGTCACCGGAAATCGGTTCATATAAATGTGAACCGTATTTTCTTTGATTTTTTCATTAGTCGTTATCATTATAATCTCTATGAAAGGAGTATAAAAAATGATTAACACAGAAGTGCAAAAAACCGCCGTTTCCCGGGAAATGAACGATACGTTTTTACAGGGGGTGCGGGATTGTGTGCCTACGCTGCTGGGCTATATGAGCATCGGTTTTGCTTTCGGCATCGTCGGCGTTGCCTCTCATCTAAGCATTCTTGAAATCTGTTTGTTATCCTTGTGTGTCTATGCCGGCGCCGCCCAATTTATTATTTGCTCGCTCCTTGTTTCCGGGAGTCCGATTTCCGCCATTATTTTAACGACGTTTATCGTCAATCTGCGGCACCTTCTGCTGAGCCTGACCATCGCGCCGTATTTCACGAAATACTCTCTGGCGAAAAATATCGGCTTCGGGGCTCTGCTTACTGACGAATCTTTCGGAGTAGCGGTGAACAAAGCGGCTCAGAACGGCAGGTTACACGATAAGTGGATGAACGGCCTCAATATAACCGCTTACATGTGCTGGGTTATTTCCTGCGTGATGGGCGGGCTTCTCGGGCAATGGATATCTGATCCTTACGCGCTCGGCCTGGACTTTGCTTTGCCCGCTATGTTCGCGGCGCTGCTTGTGCTGCAATTGCAGTCATCCGCTTCGGAAAAGCTGAAGCACAGCCTCTCCTTAATTCTCTATATGATCATTTTTATGGTCTTGTTATCGTATTTCGTCCCGTCACACATCGCGGTCATCGTCTCAACCGTGATTGTGGCAACGATCGGGGTGGTGACGGACAAATGAGCATCAGCACACAAATGATCTGGATTATACTCGGCTGCATGATTGTTACACTTGTGCCGCGCATTGTTCCGTTTATATTTGTCCGGAACATTCAGATGCCTGAATTGGCTTTAAAATGGCTCTCCTTTATTCCGCTTTGCATTTTGACTGCTCTGGTAACGGAAAGCATGATTGTGAAAACAAACAGCGCTTTGACCTTTGATTGGAAAGCAATGATCGTTCTCATCCCGACATTGCTTTGTGCGATGCTGACAAAAAGCTTATCCATCACGGTCATCACAGGAGTCGTGCTGATGGCCGCCGTCAGGCTGATATGGTGACAATCAAAAGCCTCCATTCCGCAGAATGGAGGCTTTACCTTTATGATATCGGATTTTCTTCTTCCGTCTCTGATTCCTCGGCTTCGGCTTCGGCGTTTATGCTTTGCTGCTGTTCCCAATGATCCCGTTGCAATCTTTCTTTGGCGATGGTAAACATAAAATTCACGGCGCAGCACCCCTTCCCTGTTTTGCTTATACCATGTACTGTACTCATTTCCCCGTGCAGTATTCACAAAACATAAAAAAGCAGCCTGCCGCATGGAGCGGCCGGACTGCTTTTTATTTTTAGTACGTGATCAGGAAGTATTTTTTCTTTCCGCGGCGCAGTACGGTAAATTGATCTTCAATGCGGTCTTCCGCAGTCAGAAGATGCCCGATGTCCGTCTGGCGCTCGCCGTTAATGTAAACAGCTCCGTTTTGAATGTCTTCGCGGGCCTGCCGTTTTGAAGGCGATAATTTAGATTCCACTAGCACGTCTACTAAAGACAGTTCTTCAGAGCGGTCTTTTTCAAACGAAGGTACATCTTTAAATCCTACCTTGACGTCTTGAGCAGAAAGCTCTTTAATATTGCCGCTGAACAGCGCCTGGGAGATATGAACGGCCTGCTCAAGCGCTTCGCGGCCGTGTACAAGAACCGTCACCTCTTCAGCGAGACGTTTCTGCGCTTCTCTTTTCTCAGGAGCCGTCTCCGTTTTTTCAGCATAAGCTTCAATTTCCTCTTTTGACAAGAAAGTAAAGTATTTTAAGTATTTGACGACGTCGCGGTCATCTGTATTGATCCAGAACTGGTAGAATTCGTACGGCGATGTTTTTTCTTTATCAAGCCAAATGGCGCCGCCTTCCGTTTTGCCGAATTTCGTGCCGTCAGCTTTTGTGACGAGCGGAATGGTAAGACCGAAAGCTTTCGCCCCTTCTTCTTCTGATTTTCTGATCAGTTCAAGACCGGCCGTGATGTTGCCCCACTGGTCACTGCCTCCGATTTGGAGTTTGCAGTTCTTTTCTCTGTACAGATTCAGAAAATCGTAGGATTGCAGGATCATGTAGCTGAATTCCGTGTAAGAAATTCCGGTTTCAATTCTTGAGCTTACAGTATCTTTCGCAAGCATGTAGTTAATTCCGAAGTTCTTTCCGACGTCGCGGAGAAATTCAATGATGCTCAGCTTTCCGATCCAATCAAAGTTGTTCGCTATGACAGCGGGATTTTCTCCCGCCTCGAAATCTAAAAATCGGGAAAGCTGATTTTTAATTTTTTGCGACCATTCGACAACGATATCCTGAGTATTTAACGTACGCTCCGCTTTTTTGCCGCTCGGATCGCCGATCAGTCCCGTCGCGCCGCCTACAAGCGCAATCGGATGGTGGCCTGCAAGCTGGAAACGGCGCAGTGTCAATATCGGCAGAAGGTGTCCGATGTGCAGGCTGTCAGCCGTCGGGTCAAACCCTGAGTATAAACGGATTTTTTCTTCGTTCAGCTGTTTATTCAGTCCTTCTTCATCCGTCATTTGCTGGATTAAGCCGCGGAATGATAAATCCTCTAATAAGTTAGTCATTTTGTCTGCTCCTTTGTTTATGAAAATAAAAAACGCCCCTTCGTTTAAAACGAAGGGACGATATAATCGCGGTACCACCCTACTAATAAAAGCATAAAAAAGCTTTTATCACTCTTTTTGATAACGGACCGTGTCCGTTCTTTCACTACTGAAAGCCTTGGAATGACTTTGTTCGCAAAAGCGGTTCATGAGTGTATTCGGCATATCTTATGTGCTGATTTTCACCGGCCATCAGCTCTCTGGAACAATCAGATATCCTACTTGTCTCAATCAAAACCTTTTCGTATGAAGCTTACTCATTTTTAACATAAATAAAATACGATGTCAACGCCGTCTTTAATCTTCCATTGTGGACAGGTCGCCTGCCGGCAGGTTCAGCTCCCACGCCTTCAGCACACGTCTCATGATTTTTCCGCTCCGTGTTTTCGGAAGTTTATCTTTGAATTCAATTTCCCGCGGTGCGGCATGCGCGGCAAGCCCCTGTTTTACAAAGAGGCGAATGTCCTCCTTCAGCTGATCGGATGGCTCATGCCCTTCTCTGAGCGCGATAAACGCTTTAATAATTTCTCCCCGGACAGGGTCCGGCTTTCCGATGACCCCGGCTTCGGCAATCGCCGGATGTTCAACAAGTTTGCTTTCGACTTCAAACGGGCCGACGCGCTCGCCGGATGTCATAATGACATCATCGACTCTGCCTTGGAACCAGAAATAACCGTCTTCATCCATATAAGCAGAATCTCCGGAAACATACCAGCCGCCCGGCATGAAATAAGAATCATATTTCTCTTTGTTGTTCCAAATGGAATCCATCATCGACGGCCAGCCCTTTTTAATGGCGAGATTTCCCATCCGATACGGCGGAAGCTCATTTCCCTGATTGTCAACGATCGCCGCTTCCACTCCCGGAATCGGTTTCCCCATTGAACCCGGCTTGATCTCCATGCAAGGATAATTGCAGATGAGCTGTCCGCCCGTTTCTGTCATCCACCACGTGTCGTGGATGCGCTTGCCGAATACTTTATGTCCCCACTTGATGACCTCGGGGTTCAGAGGTTCTCCGACACTCAGGACGTGACGGAGTGAAGTAAGGTCAAATTTGGATGCCATTTCATCTCCGGCGCCCATAAGCATTCTGAAAGCCGTCGGAGCGCTGTACCAGACGCTGACACCGAGCTTCTCGATCGTGCCGTACCAGTTTTCCGGACTGAATCTGCCGCCGACGATCACGTTCGCCGCTCCGTTCAGCCAGGGCGCAAATATCCCGTACACCGTCCCGGTCACCCAGCCCGGGTCCGCAGTGCACCAGTAAATATCGTCTTCTTTAAGATCAAGCACCCACTTGCCGGTCTGGTATTGCTGAATCATGGCTTCATGAACGTGGAGCACACCTTTGGGCGTTCCGGTAGATCCTGATGTGTAGTGAAGCAGGTAGCCGTCTCTTCTGTCCATCCATTCAATATCAAGTCTCGTGCTTTCTCCCTCAGCCGCTTTATCATAATGGATGATTTTATCTCCCGCTTCTTTGCTGCCGCCGACAATGAAAATATGCTCGAGGTCGGGCAGGCTGTCCGCCGGAATCCGTTCGGCCAGTTCAGGTGTCGTCACGACAACCTTTGCCTGGCTGTTCAACAGGCGGTCTTTGACGGCGCCTTCCATAAACGCTTCAAATAAAGGGCCGGCGATCGCACCGATTTTAATTGCGCCGAGCATGATAAAGTAAAGCTCCGGCGAACGCGGCATGAAAATAAAAACGCGGTCCCCTTTTTCCACGTTTCCATACCGTCTCAGTACATTTCCCGCCCGATTCGATTCCTCCATCATTTCTTTAAATGTGTATTTTTCATCCCGGTTTGCGTCCTTGTAATACAGCGCTACTTTGTTTTTTCGAAATGATTCGGCATGACGGTCAATCGCTTCGTACGCCGCATTCAGCTTCCCCGTCTGATGCCAGGAAAACTCCGCTTCGACCTCTTTCCAATCGAAGCTGCGGTACGTTTCCTCATAATTTCGCAGATGATAATTCCCCTTTTCCGCCGGCAACGCTTTCAAATTCATGCAACATCCCCCTTTGCTTATCTATAGACTAATTATAGTAGATGTTCACAGTTTTCTCAATTTTTAAAATATAAATTACAACACTATTGAAAACGCTTTATATTTTGTTATGCTTAAGAGAGATGTGTTTTTATTAAGAACCGACAGGCGGTGAATCAGTGAAACATCATAAAACGTACCATTCTTCATCAATTCAGACAGCAGCCGGCCCTCTATTGGTAGAAGGGCCCGTTCCTCCAAAGGACCTAGCACAGTATGAGTTTCATGAAGGCCTGACAGCCTTTCGCCTTCCTCATGAACAGCACAAAGCGTTAATCGAGATCGCCGGGCTTCCTGAAGGTCGGATCATTATCGCCAGGGACGGACAGACGATTATCGGCTATGTGACGTATTTATATCCTGATCCGCTTGAACGGTGGTCTGACGGAAATATGGAAGACCTCCTTGAACTCGGTGCGATCGAGGTCGCTCCCGGCTACAGGGGCTGTTCTGTCGGAAAAACGTTGCTGACAGTCAGCATGATGGATGAACAGATGGAACGGTACATCATCATGACGACGGAATATTACTGGCATTGGGATTTAAAAGGAATGAAAAAAGATGTGTGGGAATACAGAAAGATCATGGAAAAGATGATGAATGCCGGGGGTCTTGTCTGGTTTGCAACGGATGAACCGGAAATCAGCTCTCATCCTGCCAATTGTCTGATGGCCCGCATCGGCAGGCACGTCAGTCAGGAGTCAATTGAACAGTTCGACAGGCTTCGTTTTTATCAGCGATTTATGTATTGACTGACATACAAAGGGGATAAAAAGATGATTGCAGAACAAATCATGAAACGGGACGTCATCACCGTCTCAAAACACGACTCCATTGAAACAGCCGTCCGTAAAATGAAGGTATATCATATCCGCCATCTCCCTGTCATCGACGACGAGCTGCACGTCACCGGTATTGTCACAGACAGAGACATTAAACAGGCCGGCCCCGGCAGCTTTGAACAAAAGGAACGCGGCGCGTTTCTGACAAACAAAGTGGAGACCATTATGAAGCGGGATGTCATCTGCGCCCATCCGCTTGACTTTGTGGAAGAAATATCCGCCTCCTTTTATGAGCACGGCATCGGCTGTCTGCCGATTACGGTAAACCATAAGCTGACGGGCATTTTAACGAAAACCGACGTGCTCCGGACTTTCGTCAGCCTGACAGGCGCGGCCCAGCCGGGATCCCAGGTGGAAATCCTGGTGACGGATATGACAAAAAGCCTTGCTGATCTCAGCTGCATGTGCCGTGATCTTCAGCTTCAAATCCTGAGTGTGCTCGTCTATCCCCATGATTCCGCCGGGTCGAACATTCTCGTCTTCCGGGTGAAGACGATGAATCCGCTCCCTTTTATCCGTGCCGTTCATGAAGCCGGATACAATGTCTTATGGCCGAAGCATTTGAGGGATCAGCCATGAAAGACAGCGTTTTTGTTTACTCGCCTTCTTATCAGACGTATCAATTTCATCAGGATCATCCGTTCAATCAGCAGCGCGTGCTTTTAACATACGATCTGCTTCAGGCGGCGGACGCGTTTGACGAAGGAGACATCGTCATTCCGCGCACGGCCTCTAAAGAAGAGCTGGCTCTCGTTCATACAGAGGATTATATACAGGCGGTGGAACTTGCGGGTGCGGGCCGGCTCCCTGCCGCAGAAGGAGAAAGCTACGGTCTCGGAACGGAAGACACCCCCGTTTTTGCCGGCATGCATGAAGCTGCGTCGCTTCTGGTGGGCGGCACCTTAACGGCGGCTGATTACGTCATGACGGGACAAGCTAGGCACGCCTGCAATTTAGGAGGCGGCCTTCACCACGGCTTCCGCGGCAGGGCGTCAGGCTTTTGTATCTATAATGACAGCGCCGTGGCCATCCAATACATCCAGAAGAACTACGGGGCAAAAGTGTTATACATTGATACAGACGCCCACCACGGCGACGGCGTTCAATTTACGTTTTACGACAGGTCTGATGTCTGCACTGTTTCTTTTCACGAGACCGGGCGTTATTTATTTCCCGGGACGGGGCAGGTACTGGAAAAAGGAAGCGGGCAAGGCTACGGCTATTCTTTTAACATTCCGCTGGACGCTTTCACAGAGGACGATTCCTTTCTCCACGCTTACAAAACGGCCGCCTCAGAAATCGCGGCTTTTTTTAAGCCGGATGTCATACTTACCCAAAACGGTGCGGACGCCCATTATTACGACCCGTTGACACACCTGTCCAATACAATCTCCATTTATCAGGAGATCCCGCGGCTCGCTCATTCATTAGCCCATCAATATTGCAGCGGCAGATGGATCGCGGTCGGCGGCGGCGGATACGATATTTGGAGAGTCGTCCCGAGAGCATGGAGCCGCATTTGGCTTGAGATGAAAGGGATTGATCCCGGGGAGCGCATACCGCAGAAATGGATTGATAAATGGCAGAAGCACTCCCCCTGCACGTTGCCCGCTTTTTGGAGTGATCCTGAACAATTATATCCTCCGATTCCCCGTAAAGAAGAAATTTCAGAAAAAAATGCCCAAACCGTGGAAAAAGCTCTTTTTGCCATCCGGTCTGAGCAGCGGTATAAAACAAAATAAAAAACGACCTTATGAGGAGGTCGTTTTTTTGATCACAATTTCTACACGGCGGTTTTCTTTCATATGTCCGGGACTTTTGTTGTCCTTCACAGGTTTCGTATCCGCATACCCGGCAGAGATAAACCGTTTGGCGGAAAAGTCTTCATTCGCGGTAAAATACCGGATCACACTCGCCGCTCTTGCAGACGACAGCTCCCAGTTCGACGGGAATTGATAGGTGGAAATCCGGCGGCTGTCCGTATGGCCTTCTACCTGTATGTCATTCGGAATTGTTTTTAAAAGCACCGCGATCTGATGCAGAACCGGCTCGGCGTTTTTCAGCACATCCGCTTTTCCCGTCTGAAACAGAACGGCCTCCTGCAGCACAAGAACCACTCCGCGCTCATCGCGCTTCGCCGTCAATTTGGAACTCAAATGATGCGCTTTTATGTATGTCTTCACGTTTTGTAACAGCAAATCCTGTTCTTTATTTTCGTTTGCTTTGTCTGATGACGCCGGTTCACCCCCGCCGCCGTTTGTATGAATCGATGAAACGGCAGATTGAAATTTTTCCGCGTCTATTTGCGACATCGAAAAAAGCAAGATAAAGAACACGAGAATGAGCGTGATCAAGTCAGCGAACGTCACCATCCATCTTGGTGAACCGCCGGAATGTTCCGGTTTGTTTCTTCTTTCAAAACGCTCTTTTCTAAGCTTCATGGACAGCGCCCTTTTTCTTGTTCGCAGGCTGTCCTTTACGCCAGTCTTCTCTTGAGCTGAAGACGACGAGCTGACTTTCGAGGTTGCGGGGATTTTTGCCCGATTGGATGCCGACAACCCCTTCGATCATGACCTGTTTGATGAAAATTTCACTTTCCGTTTTTTCTTCAAGTTTTGCCGCGATTGGAATAAACACCAAATTGGCAAGCAGCGCTCCGTACAGCGTCGTCAATAGCGCAACGGCCATGTTCGGTCCGAGGGTATGCGGGTCATTTAAATTTTTGAGCATAAGAACGAGTCCGACGAGCGTCCCGATCATTCCCCAGGCGGGTGCGAAATCACCGGCTTTTTCAAAAACGCGTCTTCCTTTTCTGTGTCTTTCTTCCATTGCGGCGATCTCAGAATCCATCACCAGCCGGATCGTTTCCTCGTCCCAGCCGTCAATCGCAAGCAAAAGCCCTTTTTTTAAAAACGGATCCTTGATCTCCCGCGCCTGGTCATCCAGAGACAGCAGCCCCTGCCTGCGCGCCTGCTCCGAAAGGCTGACAAATACTCTGACAAGCTCTTTCACATTGTCATCCTGACGGGAGAATACCTGTTTCAGAACAGAAGGGGTTTTCTTTAAATCCCTCGGCGGAAAGCTGATAAAGACCGCCGCGGCAAGGCCGCCTGTGACGATTAAAAAAGAAGTCAGATCCAAAAATGAACTGATTCCCGCCAGTCCCGTCCCTGACAGAATACCGATTGCGACAATAATACAGCCTAACATAAAGCCAACGGGCGTCAGATAATCAAAACGTTTCATATCTTCTCCTTACTCAAGTAAAAAAGCAAGATTCCACCCCTCAGAGTGAAGCTTGCTTTTCCGTTTTTTTATGACTTGGTTGATTGTCTTAATTCGATGCGGTGAGGCAATTCGACGATATGCTCTTCAACCGGCTCTTTGTTCATCAGTTTTGTCAAAAGTCTCATCGCCACGGCGCCGATGTCGTACGTAGGCTGCACGACTGTTGAAAGCTGAGGGCGGACCATCAGGCTCAATCTCGTATTGTCAAAACCGATAATATCAAGATCATCAGGTATCGAAAGACCTTGATCTTGGGCCGCATGGATAATGCCGAGGGCCATTTCATCCGTCGCAGAAAGAATCGCCGTCGGTTTCCGGTCAAGGCCCATCAAGCTTTGAAGCGCCTCCATACCGGAATCATAAGTGTAATCGCCTTCCGCTACGAATTGCTCGTTAAACGGAATCGCCGCTTCTTCAAGCGCCCGTTTGTACCCTTGCAGTTTTTTCGAGCGGTTGATCGGCTCTTGCATCGGTCCGGAGACGAAAGCAATATCGCGATGCCCTTTATCAATGAAAAGCTTAACGGCATCATAAATCGCCTGTTCATAATCAATGGCGACAGAAGGCGTCTCGCCCTGTTCTTCCACTGATGCCGCCAAGACGATCGGCACAGGAGAGCGCTTAAATTCTTCGACATGCTCGTCCGTAATGTTGCCGCCCATAAATACGATACCGTCCACTTGTTTGCCGAGCATCGTATTTAACAGATGCAGTTCTTTCTCAAGATTTTGATCCGAGTTGCTTAAAATAATATTATATTTGTACATCGTCGCGATATCTTCAATTCCACGCGCAAGTTCCGAGTAGAAAATGCTTGAGATATCAGGGATGATGACGCCGACCGTTGTCGTTTTTTTGCTTGCAAGCCCTCTTGCCACCGCGTTCGGACGGTAGCCGAGCCGGTCAATGGCTTCCAATACTTTTTTTCTGGTCGTCGGTTTTACATTCGGGTTGCCGTTCACGACGCGGGAAACAGTCGCCATACTGACATTTGCTTCTCTGGCCACATCGTATATCGTAATGTTGCTCACTGAAACCACTCCTTTTACTGGATACACTTATCCTTATCTATAGCATAAACACTTTATGTAAAGAAATGTCGTACGATTTCGCATTCTGTCGTTTATGATTGTAAGCGTAAGTCAGTAGTGTACATTATTTTTCATTATTCATCAAATTTAAATATCTCTCATGAAATTATACACGTTTTTCCCAGTGATGAAAACGTTCACTTTCATTTTATAATTAAATAAAATGAAGATACGAAAAAAAGCCGCGCGAGGCGGCCTTTAAAGAGCAGAACGTTGTATTATGCTTTTACTTTCAGCATCGGCTTTAATTCGTTCAGCCATTTCTCGAATTCAGGGATATCCATCTGCTGCGCAGAGTCTGACAGGGCAACGGAAGGATCAGGGTGAACTTCGGCCATCACGCCGTCAGCGCCGATCGCAAGCGCCGCTTTTGCTGTCGGAAGCAGGAGATCGCGGCGGCCTGTTGAGTGTGTGACGTCAACAAACACCGGCAAGTGAGTTTCCTGTTTCAAAATCGGCACGGCAGAAATGTCGAGCGTGTTTCTCGTTGCCGTTTCGTACGTTCTGATTCCGCGTTCACAAAGAATGATTTGGTCGTTTCCTTGTGACATGATGTATTCAGCTGCATTGATAAATTCTGAAATTGTTGCGGCAAGACCGCGTTTTAACAATACCGGCTTTTTAACGGAGCCGGCGGCTTTCAGCAATTCAAAGTTTTGCATGTTCCGCGCGCCGATCTGAATGACGTCAATGTAATCAATCGCTTGCTCAATGTGGGCGGGCGTTACGATTTCACTGATCACCGCGAGGTCATATTCATCAGCGACGCGTTTGAGAATTTGCAGGCCTTCTACACCGAGACCTTGGAAATCATACGGACTTGTGCGGGGTTTAAACGCGCCCCCGCGCAGGATTTTAATGCCTTGTTTTTTCGCTGCGGCCGCGACTTCGGCAACCTGCTCATAGCTTTCTACGGCACAAGGTCCGACGATGAATCTCTGATCGCCGTCACCGATTTTTTCGCCTTTAATGTCAACGATCGTATCTTCTGCTTTTTTCTTCCGGGAGACGAGCAACGCTTTGCTGTGATCCTCTTCTTGAAGTTCAAGTCCGGCTTTGAAAATTTCTTTGAAAATATGCTGGATCGTTGAGTTTTCAAATGGGCCGTCATTGCTTTCAATAATGCGGTTAAGCATTGTACGCTCTCTGACAGGGTCAAATCGGTTGACACCCTGTGCTTCCTTTGCTTTACCGATTTCTTTTACAACGGCTCCGCGTTCATTGATTAATTTAAGGATTTCTAAGTTTAGTGCGTCTGCCTGCTGTCTTAGGCTCTCTAATTCCTTGTTGCTCATCTTTTTCATCCCTTCTATGCTATGTTTTATTTTAATGGTTAACATGCATCTTACTACAGTTATGCGAAAATAGGAATATGAAATAATAAATTTTTTCACATTCGACTTTATCACCAAAACGCTTTTAAGCTTTTATGCGTTGAAGCAGTATATATTGATATCCTACATGATCCGGCTGAAATGATCAATAGTTTTTTTCAAAAAAAAACCGCCGGTATCAACCGGCGGCCAGCAATTATGAAAGGTGCTGCTCTATTGCGTTTTTTGTGATTTGTGAATGAGACGCGTGCCATTTCACTTCGCCGTTTGTAATGACGAATACTTGCGGGCTTTCATGTTTCACGCCGTATGTCTCGGCGATATAGTTTGAAAGCGGCCGGCTGTCCTGCACATGCAGGTAATAAGAAGGTACTTCTGAATGCTCCGATGCAAAGACGTCAAACTCCTGAAACGCGGCTTGGCTGATCGGGCAGGTTGTGCTGTGTTTCAAAAACACGAGCGTGTTTTCTTTCTCAGCGGCATTTTTGAACTCTTCTTCAGATGATATCAGCTGTTTTGTCATGTCGGTTATCTCTCCTTATTGAAGGTCAGCGATTTGCCTGACCGGCTTTTTCCCCGGCGTCTTCCGCTTCGGCCTTGATGCTTTGGGCCGTGTCCTGCATTTCGCTTCTCGTCTCTTCGGCTTTCTCGGTTAGTGTGCTCTTAGAACGGTCTTTTAAATCCTTCACTTTATTCATAATCTGGCCTGACTGATCAGCTACCAGCTGGGTGATATTAGATGTTTTGTCCTTGGCGATGCTGACATATTGAGAGCCTTTTTCTTTCGCGTCAGCCGTCATTCTGTCCGTCTTATCCTTTAACGCAGAAGCCTGACTGCCGAGATCGTCGCGCAGCTCCTTACCTGATTTAGGCGCCAGAAACAACGCCGTTGTCGCGCCGATAATTCCCCCGATCAGCGTTCCGATTAAAAAATCCTTACTATTGATTCCATCTTTGCTCATTATGATTCCTCCTTAGTGGATTTTTCTTATGATTAAAGCGATGTTTTTTTCTTTTGCTTCCACTTGTCCCATATTTCCATAGCGGCCTGGCTCCAGGTGACAACCTGACTGATCTTATCCTGATTCTCTCTTACAGAGGCCGTAACGGAACCTGCTGCCTGCTTTATGGATGTATTAAACTGCTGGACGGAAGTTCCCACTTCCTGAACAGCATGGACAACCGTATTTAATTTCTCTGATTTTTCCTGAATGTCTTCCGCGAGACGGTTTGTCTTATGTAACAGCTCGGCTGTCTCTGCGGTAATGCCTTTCATCTGCCCTTCAAGGCCGTCTAAAGTCGAGGCTACGTTTGTTAAAGTCATCTGCACGGACTTTAATGTTTTGGACAGATAGATGACGAGGATGAGAAATGCAACGGCAATGAGTGCGACGCTTAAGTAAAGAATGATGATCATCTAATACCTCCTTATAATGCAGGATATAGTGGTATATACCCAATTCTTAAAATGATAAACATATATGAAAGGTCTGTATGTATACTATTTCTCCGTTTATCGGTAAATCCCTTTTGCAGCACGCGCAAAAAAGCAGTGAGAGCCCCACTGCTTTTTTGTTACGCTATGACGTTTTCATAGGCTCTCATATATTTTTGAATGTCTCCGGCGCCCATGAAGATCAGCACTGCGCCTTCATGCGCTTTCAACACGGATGTGTCATTTTCTTCAATGAGTTCTGCGTTATCGATTTTTTCCTGAAGATCCGTGATCGTGAGCTTGCCGACGTTCTCGCGGGCAGAGCCGAAAATGTCGCACAGATACACGCGGTCGGCCGCGCTTAAGCTTTCTGCGAATTCATCCAGGAATGATTGCGTCCGTGTAAACGTATGCGGCTGAAATACCGCGATGATTTCACGTTCGGGATATTTTTGGCGCGCCGCCTCAATCGTGACTTTGATTTCAGTCGGATGGTGGGCGTAGTCGTCGATCAGTACCTGGCTGCCGATCACTTTTTCATTGAATCTGCGTTTGACGCCGCCGAATGATTCAAGTCCGAGCTTAATCATGTTCACGTCTATCTCTTCATAGTGGCAGAGCGCAATGACCGCTAAGGAATTGAGGACATTGTGATGGCCGTATGCCGGGATGTAGAACGTATCGTAAAACGTATTGCGGACAAAGACGTCAAATGTCGTGCCTTCCGTATTTTTTACGATGTTTCTCGCTTGAAAATCGTTTTCTTCTCCCGTGCCGTAATAAACGACTGGCACATTGGCGTGAATTTTCGGCAGGTACTCGTCATCACCGCAGGCAATGATGCCTTTGTTGACTTGAAGCGCCATGTTTTGGAAAGCATCAAACACATCGTCAATGTTGGCGAAATAATCAGGGTGGTCAAAATCAATATTCGTCATAATCGCATAATCAGGCTGATAGCTTAAGAAATGACGGCGGTACTCGCAAGCTTCAAATACAAAGTATTCGCTGCTTTCATTTCCTCTGCCCGTCCCGTCCCCGATAAGAAACGAAGTCGGCTTCGCCTGCTGCATCACGTGTGCCAAGAGGCCCGTTGTGGACGTCTTGCCGTGTGCGCCCGTTACCGCGACACTTGTGTATTTTTTCATATATTCAGCTAAAAATTTATGATATCTGATGACAGGAATCCCTTCATCGAGCGCCTTTGCGATTTCCGGATGAGAATCAGGAAATGCGTTTCCGGCGATTACCGTTAAGCCGGGTTTGATGTTATCGGCGCTGAACGGATAGATCGGGATATTTCTTTTTTCAAGGGCAGCCTGAGTGAAAATCTGCTTCTCGATATCCGATCCCTGCACCTGATACCCTGTATCATGCAGGATTTGAGCAAGCGGGCTCATACCTGTCCCTTTTATTCCAACAAAATGATAAACAGTCATAATCGTACCTCCAACAAACGTCTATCTGTTCCCCAGTATATGACGCTCATTTCATTTTGCGACCGCAGCGGGCGAAAAGCCCGCACAGCGGCGCTTCCATTTATTTTTACGTTATCGTCAGTATCTGTAACTTTCTTTTTGATTAAACCTGCCGCATGATATTTCAGCGCGTGACAGTGATGCAGTTTTGATGGTCCATCCACTATCATACCATGTTTGTGAGAAAAATGAACGATATTCTTATTCTTGAGAAATGTCAGCGGCCGTAATCAGCACTTCACGCGGTTTGCTGCCCTTCGCTTCTGAGATCATGCCTTCGGCTTCCATCATGTCAATCAGCCTCGCGGCGCGGTTATAACCGATTCTGAACCTTCTTTGAAGGCTTGAGGTGCTGGCGCTGTTTTGCTCCACGACGAATTGGCACGCCTCAGGAAACAGTTCGTCTTCTTCCTTAAGGGCGGTTCCCTGCCTGATCAGTTCTTCCTGTTCAAACAAATAAGAAGGCGGCAGCTGCTTTCTGACATGAGAGACGACGCGGTCAATCTCTCTGTCGGATACAAAGTTGCCCTGCAGGCGCACCGGTTTTCCGGTACCGTTTTCCCAGTACAGCATGTCGCCTTTTCCGAGCAGCTTTTCCGCTCCCGCCATGTCGATGATCGTTCTGGAATCTACCTGGCTTGAGACGGAGAATGCAATCCTCGTCGGTATGTTCGCCTTGATCATTCCGGTAATGACATCGACAGACGGACGCTGTGTCGCGACAAGCAGATGAATGCCGCAGGCTCTCGCTTTCTGCGCGATTCTGGCAATGCTTTCTTCCACATCGTTCGGCGCGACCATCATTAAATCGGCAAGCTCATCAATGACCACTACGAGGTACGGGAGCTTTTCGCCTGTCTTATGATCGGCCGTTAATTCATTAAAGCGGCCGATATCTCTCACACCCGAATGGGCAAACAGTTCATACCGCCGTTCCATCTCTTCCACAACCCATTTTAACGCGGCGGTCGCGGCTTTGGCGTCCGTGATGACGGGGCTGACCAAATGCGGAATTTGGTTATAAGGCGCAAGCTCGACCATTTTCGGATCAATCAGAAGCATTTTGACATCACTCGGATCCGCCTTATAAAGCAGACTGACCAAAATGGTATTGATGCAGACGCTTTTTCCCGATCCTGTCGCACCCGCTATCAACCCGTGCGGCATCTTTTTCAAATCAATGACGACCGGGTTTCCGGAAATATCGACACCGAGCGCGGCTGTAAGCGGAGACGGATTCGTCCTGAAAGCGGCGCTTCTGATCATCTGCCTTAAATCGACGACTTTGCTTACGCGGTTCGGAACTTCAATGCCGATCGTGTTTTTACCGGGGATCGGCGCCTCAATCCGAATATCCTTGGCAGACAGGCTCAGTTTAATATCATCTGCTAAGTTTGTAATTTTGTTTACTTTCACTCCGGGCTCAGGATGCACTTCAAAACGTGTGACGGACGGGCCTTGTGTGACATGAACGACTTGGGCGCGCACATTAAAGTTTTTCAGCGTAACGTTTAGAAGCTCGCGCTGTTCTTCAATCCACGATTGGTCGTCATGTCTTTGCGCCGGCGGTACGTCCAGAAGCGACAGATTCGGAAAGACATAGCTCGCTCCGCCCTCTGGCGTCTTCGTCTGCTTGTGTTTATCGCTTTTAAGCATCATGACGTTAAACGGAACATTGCGCTCTTTCGGCCGCTCCGCTTTTCTCACAGTCTGAGGCTGTCCGGGATGCTCCGTTTTTTCCTCGGCAGGCCGGGACGGGGCATCAGCCGTCTCAATGCTTACAGGTTCAGGCGCGGGGTCTGAATGCCGGTCTGCTTCATTGTACTCAGGCTGAGAGTCTGCTTCCTGTTTCGCGTCGGTTTCAGCTGATTCGGGCTTGTCTTCAGACTGCGGCTGAACTTCCTCATCGTATCCGGGTTCTGTGTATGTATACACCGGTTCTTCTGCGGTTTCAAAAGGCGGTGCTTTTTCCGGCTCAGGCTCCTGATATTCCTCTGTGTTTTCAGCCGTTCGGGATGCTTCATACTCAGGCTCTTTAATAGGCTGCGGTCGGGTTTGTTCATGCTCTTGTTCTTCTGTAAAGCCGGCAGGCTCCGCGCTTTCGGTGTGCTCCCGCTCTTCAGCCTGCTGTGGTTCTGGTGCTGCAAACACTTGCTCTTTTGCATTCTCAGCCTCGGTGTGAAGCTCCTCTTTTTTAACGGCCTGGATTTCTTCCGTTTCTTGTTTCGCAAACGGGTCTGGCCGGTCATTCGTCTGTTTTGTTATGCCGGATGTTGTGAAGACGGGCTCTTTTTCCGTTTCCTGACCGGATTTTGGCGGAACAAATTGCTCCTCTGACAGCAATGTTACGTTCTCTTCACGCCGCTTTTCGGAAATAGGCGCTTTTTTTATGCTGTGCTGAGATTGAAAGCCGTAAACCGGTGAAGGAATGGATGACGGTTTAAAGGGCTTTTTCACGGCATCAGGCTCTTTATGTGTATGCTGTTTCCGCTCGGTTTGCTCCTTCCCGGCGGCATAACCCCGGGACGGCTGGCGGCGTTCGTGCCTTTCCCGCTGTCTTTGGTTTTGCTCCGTTCGCTTATAGCCGTCCGGAACGACCGGGAAGCGGAAATTCCCTTTCGGATATTCGTAATATATTTTAGGATCTTCCATGCGCGTTAATTTGCCTTCTGGCTGATCCGGTATGTGCTGTTTCGGGATTTGGGCATGCGTGTTCGGTTCACGTTCATGCTCTTCTTCTTTTTCACCTAAAAATAAGTCAAAAAATTTATTCAGCCAACTCATGTTTAATCACTCTCTAACTCCCTTTTTAGTAGTCTGGGACGATATTTAGTATACCATTGCCGGGCGGCTCAGAAAAGATTAAGCTCCCAACTGAAGAAAGCCGTTAAGCAGGCCTGCTTAACGGCTTTCTCTCACATCATTCGATTCTGTGCGCTTATTTATGGGAGTTAGAATTGAAATGCTTCGCCGGCCTCGCGGCTGTCTTCAAGAACAAGAATCCCTTTTTCCGCCGGCGCATCCGGCAAAGCGAGTTCTTTCGCGGAGCAGATCATGCCGCTTGACGGAACGCCTCTTAATTCAGCGTCTTTAATCACAAGTCCGCTCGGCATTACCGCGCCGACTTTAGCGACGACGACTTTTTGCCCTTTGTCCACGTTCGGCGCGCCGCAAACGATTTGAAGGGTTTCCTCTCCGACATTCACTTGGCAGATATTCAGTTTATCCGCATTCGGATGTTTTTCTTTCGATTCAACGTGACCGACAACAAATTTCGGAGAAAGGTCAACCGTCAGCGTTTCTGAAACGCCGTTTCTGTTCAGTATTTCATTCACATCCTGAACGAATGTCTCAGACAAAGCGACGGGGCCGTTGTCCTCAATCTGTAAGTAAGAAGACACGTTAAAAATGTTAAAGCCCGTCGTTTCTTTTGTTTCTTTGTTAAAGATTCTGACGACATCGCCTTCTCTTTCATAGCCGATTTCTTCGCGTGCTGCATCTTTAAGAGAGATCAGAAGCGTATCTCCCACACCTTCTTTATTGTAAAAAGCGTTCATAAGAAAAATCCTTTCTAATCCTTTTTCGGCCGGCTTTTCGCCATGATAAACACAGGTTCCAGTCTGCCTTCATTATACAGAAATGAAAGGGCCGTAATCGGCACTGTGCCGCTTGCAAAGAAGCTCATGGACATTTGCCCTAAAATATCATACCCCGATTCATTTCGAATGTCAGCAAGTATTAATACATCTTGATGCGGGACGGAAATCGCCAATTCGCCTTCGGCGGCCTGCTTGTATTCATGAAGAATTGAATCATTGAGAATCCGGCTGGCGTCATAGCCGTCATTCGCCCTGAAAAAATAAAAATAATTGTCCGCAACCGTATCCTGTTTCACGACCGAAGGAAGAGAGCGGAGATTGAATGACGCCGTCTCCCTGATGCGTTCTTTTGTCCAGCTTTCTTTCTCGAGCATACGGCTGTCTATTAAGCGGTACGTCTTGCCGAGGTCAAGCGCGTAGTAGATTCTCGTTTCGGCCGTATGGTCATCATACACGAGCGGAATGCCGTCGCTCGTTTGATCGGGAAATGACGTAGAGCGGATGACCGGATAGATTCCGGCTTCCTTTCCGGACATCTCCTGTCCGCTGCCTTCCATCGCCTCCATCGCTTCTGACACATAGTAGACGATTTCGTCGATCGCTTCTTCTTTTTTTGTCTCCCATTTCGCAATGATCGGCGGGAGCTCCAATGTGATGCCTTTTTTGGTCGTTTGATCCTCAACACGGAGGGTGTCTTTTTCTCTGTCAAAAAAGAAGGATCGGTTCTCGTGCTGCAGGCGCTGTTTTAATAAATCCGCCAGCTTCCTTGACGTCATTTTCAAAGCCCGTGGCCTCCTTTATGCTTTAGCAAGGGAATCGGTTAAAAATTGCTCAATTTCTTCTTTTGTTTTACGGTCTTTGCTGACGAAGCGGTTCACTTCTTTTCCTCCGTTAAACACAACAAAGCTCGGAATGCCGTAAATTTCCCATTCCGCGCATGTATCAATAAATTGATCGCGGTCTACGTAGTAATAAGTGAATTCAGGAAAGTCCGCTTCCAGCTCAGGGAGAAACGGCTCCACAAAGCGGCAGTCCGGGCACCAATCCGCTGAAAACATAAATACCGCCCAATCGTCTTGTACCGCTTTTTGCAATTCTTCCGTGCTTTCAATCTTTTTCATTGTCATTCCTCCATCTGGATTATGAGTTTTTTATATGCTGATGTTTGTCCAATTGGATCATACCAGACTGTTTACGGCAAAACCAACTATATGCAATATCATTATCATATTTCATTTGCATTATCAAGCAAGTTTCGTTTACCATTTTGCTTGTAGCCGTACGAAATTCTGAATATGTACATAAGGAGGGGCAAAAGGTGCAGTTTGTCGTGTATTTAGCCGGTGAAATCCACAGTGATTGGCGGGATGAAATCAAACAAAAAGCAAAAGCGCTGAACCTGCCGATTACGTTTGTCGGTCCGATGGAAAACCATGAACGCTCAGACAATATCGGAGAAGAGATTATGGGCGTGCAGCCCGATTCTGTTTTAAAAGACGCCAGAGCTTCTGATATCAACAATTTCCGTACAGAGGTGCTGATGGAAAAAGCCGATTTTGTGATCGCCCTGTTTGGCGAGAAATATAAACAGTGGAATACCGCGATGGATGCTTCTTATGCCGTCGCAAAAGGAAAGCCGCTCATTCTCATCCGCCCGAAAGAACTTCATCATCCGCTGAAAGAGCTTTCCGGAAAAGCGAATATCACGGTCGAAACCGTAAATCAAGCGATGAAAGCACTCTCTTATTTATTTGAAACAAAATAAGCAGGCCGCCTTTATGCGGTCCTGCTTACCTATTTACAATAGAATGGTATCAAATCTTACTTTTCAGACTTTTTTCTCGAATCCAAAAGAATTTGTCCGCAATAAATTATTCCCACAGCCCTCTTTTTCTTCACTTCATTCATGAATTATTTTACTCAACCTCAAACTAACTATATATTGTTTTCTTTATATGTAAGGAAGGAGAGCGAAATCTGCGCAATAACGGATACATATGCTGCTCGTTGAAATTGATTAAAACCAAAAAGTGGGATACTGCCGATTATTTCGCAAGTTATTAATAATAACTGCTGCCGCAACAATAATTACAGATCCCACAAAAACCGGAAAAGCTAAATAGCTCCAAGCATACGCCCCTTGAATAACTACAATAGGGTCCGCTCCAGCAGGTGGATGAGTAGTCTTTGTAACCGCCATAAAAAATATAGCTAGCCCCACTCCTAAAGCCAATGTCCAGGGATGAGAACCAAGAAGATTATATATAACAAGTCCAGTCAATGTCGAGATGAAGTGTCCGCCAATAATATTTCTAGGTTGTGATAAAGGGGCATTCCACGCTCCGAAAGCCAGTACACAACTTGCCCCAAAAGGCGCCATCAGCCACAGAGATCCAGTTTTATAGGTTATCAATGACAAGATTAAAATTGTTATAAAACCACCTAATAAGCCTGTTGAAGCATCTTTAACATTTACTTTTAAAGGACTTTTTCCTCCTCCTTTCATTTTTTTGAAATAATAGCCTTTTTTACTTTGTGGATTTTCTGCTGTTTGCTCAATCTTCAATATAACCCCTCCTTTTCACTAAGTTTAAAACAATTAAAATAACCTGTCAATTTAATTTTAAAGGGTTATAAATCTGAAATTACAATCCTTCTCTCTTTCAAAGATTGTTCTTCTATTCAAAAATGATCTTTTAAGAACGCTTGAAATATCATTTTCCTGTTTGTTACTTTAACCTTTTTTTATAATTCAACTGGGTTTTAGCTGCAAATTGGTTGTTTTATGAGCGACATTTTAATTTTCCGTAAAAGCCGTTAAGTTACTTATTGATTGTTTTTTCTAAAAAAGACAAACAACCTTACTCAAAAGAATATTGAAATAAGGCTGTTCATTAACTTTTTATTTATATGTGATTATTCAAAATTAAAGTAAAGTGCAAGATGATTTCGACAATACAATAAAGAAAATTTGTTCTATGTTTTTTTAAGATGACGGGAAACCTTTTCTCTGTTACCACATATCTTCATTGAACACCATTTTCTCCTTCCAGTGTTATCAATGAATAATAAAACACATTCCTCATTAGCACATCGCTTAATTAAATTAATCTTTTTTGTATATATTAGCGATAAGCCATCATAAGCAATGAGCGAAATAATTGCATCATCAATATTTCCAATTGGAATACGAGCAAGTTTAGTATCGAGAATCTTATATGTAAATGGAGCCAATTCAATCTTTTTTTCTAAAAAAGTGATAAAAGATTCTCCAGGTTCTTCACCATCTGCAATTTTCTCAAAATTTTCTCTTAGTGTTGATCGTAACTCAAGTATTTTTTCAACCATCACAGTAGTCAGTTCATCTTGTGCTTTTTTTAATGTTAATTGATTGAAAAAAGGGGTTACTTTACTCATTAACCTTAACCATTCTAAAAGATCCTCTTTTGACTTTAACAAATTATGACGTTTACCATAACTGACCACCTCAGTATTAACCAGATCAAGAGGAAGATTGTTAGAGATGAGAGGAAATTTTATGTTTGTCTTTTTTGTCATAATCATACCTCCT
Organism: Bacillus sp. JK62; assembly: GCF_053663455.1. Taxonomy (NCBI): domain Bacteria; kingdom Bacillati; phylum Bacillota; class Bacilli; order Caryophanales; family Bacillaceae; genus Bacillus; species Bacillus sp. JK62. Next base: position 83,318 of record NZ_JBSJQA010000002.1, on the reverse strand, counting down.
TGCAGAACAAATAAAAAATGCAAATGTCACTCGACTTTGTGAAATCGCTGCTCATCTCAATGCTTGCAGCATGTTTTTGATTTAAAAACGTTTATCATTGCAATAAAGATTCGTGGTTGTTTATTTGGATTGGAACCATTTTGATAATAATATTGAAAAATAATATGTGTTACCTAATTCTATTTTCAATACGCTTTAATGAACTGTCTCGATCACGCGGCTTAAAACAGAATGTAAAAACAGCAGTCAATAAGTATTCAAAGGGACTTATTGACTGCTTATTTTTTTACACATTTTCTCTGATCGTTTCGACCGTCTGTTTGTCACTCGCCATGACCAGCTTAATGAGCATTTCTTTCGCCGCGGCATAATCATCGACATGGATGATAGCGGCATTTGTATGAATGTATCTTGAACAAATGCCGATGACGGCAGACGGAACCCCGCTGTTTGATATGTGGACCCGTCCGGCGTCCGTTCCCCCGCCTGAAGCGAAATATTGATAAGGGATATTGTGCGTTTCCGCCATATCAAGGACGAACTCTCTCATCCCGCGGTGCATGACCGTCGTTCTGTCGAGAATGCGGAGCAGCACCCCCTCGCCGAGACGGCCGAACAGCTCCTTATCGCCGCTCATATCATTTGCCGGGCTGGCATCAAGCGCGAAGAAGAGATCAGGCTGAATCATGTTGGCCGCTGTCTGCGCCCCTCTCAAGCCGACTTCCTCCTGAACGGTGGCCCCGGCGTACAGATTGTTCGGCAGGTCTTTTCCGTGCAGCTCTTTTAATAGTTCAATGCTTAACCCGCAGCCATAGCGGTTATCCCACGCTTTGGACAATATTTTCTTCTCGTTGGCCATCGGGGTGAACGGGCAGACCGGCACGACCTGCTGTCCCGGTCTGATCCCCATTTTGACCGCGTCCTCTCTGTCATCGGCACCGATATCAATCATCATATTTTTGATCTCCATCGGCTTTGCGCGCTGGGCATCCGTTAAAATGTGGGGCGGGATGCTTGAGATGACGCCGATAATCGGTCCGTTATCCGTCTGCACCTCGACGCGCTGGGCAAGCAGCACCTGGCTCCACCAGCCGCCGAGCGTCTGAAATCTCAGCATGCCGTTATCCGTAATCTGTGTTACCATAAACCCGACTTCGTCCATATGCCCGGCTACCATAACGGTCGGCGCATCTTCAGCGCCGCGCCTTACTCCGAAAACACTTCCGAGTCTGTCCTGCACGATGTCATCCGCATATTTCGCAAGCTCCCGTTTCATAAAGGAGCGGACCTGATGTTCATTTCCCGGTGCGCCGGGAAGCTGCGTCAGCGTCCGGAAAAGCGTTTTCGTTTCCTCATTCATATTTTCCCCTCATTTCTATGTAATGCTTTTATTTTATTAGAAAAACAACCGTTTTCCAAGCGCTCAGATTGAATGGGCTGTAAAACCGCCGCTTTACTTAACACCGTCTGGCATCTTCTGTATAATAAAAACTACGACATAATTGGAGGTGCTTCATATTGAAATTACGTCATTTTCTCTTAGGTGCAGGAGTCGGATTATGCGCTGCCATCGCAGTGAAAAAGTATGCGATGAAACCTTATATCTCTTCAGAAAAAGCGCTCCGTATCGTGAAAGCGGCTTTTAAACAGCGCGGGCCGATAGACGGATCATGGATTTACACAGAGCCCGAGCCCTACCAGGTAAACGGAGAAACCATCCAGGTATACAAAACCGGCGTGACACGTTCGGCATTCGGCGAACTGGAGCAATATGAAGTTATGGTCAATGCAAAAACAGGCCAGATTGTCGATGTCATTGATTCTGTCGCCTCATAATTCGGACAAGCAAAAAATAAAGCCCAAAACCATCAGCGTTTTGGGCTTTATTCGGTTACATCGGCCGAATTCGTTTATATACGGGGTTCCACATCGCGTCCTGCACCGCTTGGATCAGATCCTCGGGTTCCGTTTCCGCTACACCGTCCTGAATCGCAGCTTTAGCTACGGCTACCGCCACTGTTGCCGATACCGTCCTGAGATCCTCCACTTTCGGAAGCATCGGCGCTCCCGGCTTGCCGACGTCCACCATACCGGCGATGGCATTCGCGCAGGCAACGAACATATTGTCCGTAATGAGCCTTGCTTTTGTCACAATCGTGCCGAGCCCGAGTCCCGGGAATACGAGCGCGTTGTTCGCCTGTCCGATATGGTAGGTAACGCCGTTATACGCAACAGGCGGAAACGGACTTCCCGTTGTGACAAGCGCGCGGCCTTCCGTCCATTTAATTAAATCTTCAGGTTTTGCTTCTGATAATGTCGTCGGATTTGACATCGGCAAAATAGCCGGCCGTTTGACATGTGAGGCCATTTCTTTGACGATTTCTTCCGTAAATGCGCCTGAGACGGTGGATGTGCCGATCAGGATCGTCGGCTTGGCCTGTCGCACCGTCTCCGCCAGATCAATTGATCCGCCTTCACCGCTGCGGCCGTACTCTTTCACTTCATCAGCAGGGCGGGCGTACGGAACCTGAAAATCACGCAAGTCCTTCATATCATCCGTTAACAATCCGTTTCTGTCGATACACCAAAAGCGGCTGTATGATTCTTCTTCGCTTAATCCGTCATGCACCATAGCTTCGCGCAGCTGCTCAGCAATTCCGATACCGGCCGTTCCCGCGCCGAAGACGACGACTTTATGCTCTTTTAAAGGCACTTTTGATGCTTTCGCACACGCTAAAACAGCTGCAAGCGACACCGCGCCCGTTCCTTGAATGTCATCGTTAAACGTACAGACTTTATCTTTATACCGTTTTAATATGCCGCGGGCGTTAGCCGTACCGAAATCCTCCCAATGAAGCAGCGCATTCGGGAATGTTTCCCGGGCAAGCGAGACATACTCATCAATAAAGCGGTCATATTTCTCGCCGCGCACTCTTGAATGCTGGTTTCCGACGTACAGCGGGTCATTTAAGAGGCTTTCTTGATTTGTCCCGGCATCTAATACGACCGCAAGCACTCGTGACGGATCAATTCCGGCCGCCGCCGTATACACCGCGAGTTTTCCGACAGAAATGGCGATGCCGCCGACGCCCCAGTCACCGATTCCCAGAATACCCTCCGCATCTGTGGCAACGATTAAGTCAATGTTTTCATTTTTTCCGAACTGCTGAAATGCGGCGCGCATTCCTTCAGGGTCATCTATTGACAAATACAGACCGCGGGGTTTTCTGTACTCGTGGCTGTAACGCTGGATCGCGGTGCCGACGGTCGGCGTATATACGATCGGCAGCATTTCGCCTAAATGATCATTTAACAGCCTGTAAAATAATGTTTCATTCCGATCATGGAGAGCGGTCAAGTAGACATTTTTGCTCAGCTCATCAGGCTGCGAACTGAATTGTTCGTAGGCCCGCCTCGCCTGCTCTTCGATTGTCAATACTTTCGGCGGCAGAAATCCCTCGAGCCCGAGTTCCTTTCTTTCCTCCTGTGTAAAGGCCACCCCTTTATTTAAAAAAGGCGTAGAAAGCACTTCTAATCCGCGCAGAGTTGTTTTGATTTCTCCATCTTTCGTCACTTGAAATTGATTCACCTGTCTCTTCCTTTCAAAGCAATTTGTCTTAGGTTTGCTTTTATTCCCGAAATTCATACAGGTAAATCATCGATCCGCCTATTTTTTCTCCCGTCTGACAGATGCAGCCACTTGGCCGTCTTCTCCCCATTTTACCGCTCTGTAAATCGCGTCGTGATAGAAAATCAGCCAGGCGTCTTTTTCTGCCGCGAACGTCTGCCATTTCTGCTTTTGCGGAATGGAGGTCATCGGATAATCATCATAGGCCAGCACCCATAACGGATTTTTATGCGCATTCGTCGGCATCAGGTCGGCAAAATGCACAGCAGTCTCCCCGCCGTCTTCTAAGACGATGACGCTGTGGCCGTCGCTGTGGCCGCCGGTGTGGTGCATCGTAATGCCTTCTGTCAGCTGATACTTGTTCTCAAAGGTTTCGACCTGATCTTGTACCGCCTCCCAATTTTCTCTCCAATATGTATTTTTCGATCTGATATTAGGGTTTCTCATTTCGCGCCACTCTGTTGCAGAAGTGATAATGCGGGCATTCGGGAAAACAGAGACAAGCTCCTCTCCGCTGTATTCCGTCAAGCCGCATGCATGGTCAAAATGAAGATGGGTCATCGCCGCAATATGAATGTCCTCACAGGAAAGCCCGAGTTCACGAAGAGAGTGTTTTAAATTGGATTCCTGTGTTACACCGTAATTCCTTTTTTGTTTATCAGAAAATTTCCCTCTGCCGATACCCGCGTCAACCAATAGATTCAGGCCGTTTTTTCTGATCAGAATCGGGTCTGTTCTTAATTCAATCTGGTTTTTGTCATTTACGGGGTATTTTCTCGACCATAAAGGCTTCGGGACAACGCCGAACATCGCTCCGCCGTCCATATGCGTTACACCGCCGTCCAGCCATGTTAATGAAATATTCCCAATATTCAATGTCTCCATCTTGATCCCTCCTGATGTAATGGTAGCAAATGGCGGCATAAAAAAACAGACTCCCGCATCAGAGTCTGTCTTTTGTTCTCCATTCAACTTCGGCCCGGTAAATCGGCTGGCCGAGCGCGGAGAATTTTTCTTCGTATTCTGTCATAATATTGCCCTTCGGATCGCTGTTGTGCAGATCAAGACTGACTTCCGTCAGAAGCAGGCCGTATTCGGAAAAGCTTTTCAGAGAGTATTCGAATAAACCGCGGTTATCGGTTTTGAAATGAATCTCACCTGTTTCGCCCATCACTTCTTCGTATTTTTTCAAGAACGTTTTAAATGTTAAACGGCGCTTTTCGTGACGGTTTTTCGGCCACGGGTCAGAAAAGTTTAAATATACGCGCTTGATTTCTCCCCGTTCAAATACGTCATTCAGTGTTTCCGCGTCTATATTTAACAAACGGACATTGTGAGCCCCGCTGTCCTTTACTTTTTGGACGGCAGTGACGATGACGCTTTTAAACAGCTCAATTCCGATATAGTTGATATCCGGATTCTGCTTGGCCATTCCAGAAATGAACTGCCCTTTTCCCGTACCGACTTCAATATGGATCGGGTTGTCATTGCCAAAGACCGTGTTCCACCGCCCTTTATACTGGGCCGGATCACTGATGGCGATGTCAGCGTTTTCTGCCAGAAAATCATTCGCCCAAGGTTTATGGCGCATTCTCATATGATTGACACCTCTATCTATAATTTCGAGTAACAACATACCATGAAACATAAAGAGCCGCAAGCGCCTTTTAAAGGCGCCGGCTGCATAAAAAAAGAGGCTCCCCCGGTCCGGAACACTCATGTGATGCATAAAACCGCACCGCTTTGCACAATGTATGACACAGAAAGGATGTGTATATGAATCATGGGCTTAACAAGCGAACATCAGGTCCGGTTATTAAAGGACATATTGGCCGACCATCAATTGGATTGCTGCGGCACGGTTGCCGAGTATGAACAGCTGGAGCGCGTCATCAAATCATTGATGGCCAACACCGGGCTTGATTCAAATATAAAAAACGTGCTCGAGGATGTCTACCGCTACAGCCAGTCCGGCATCACGGCCGATTCCATCGACACGCATATTCAGGAGCACCAAAACCATTTGTCCCAATGGGTGGAGCAGATGGATTCGTACTCCTGACTACTTGACAATCCGCTTCATCAGGGCATGAAGCTCTTCCATGGCATCATGATACGCTTTGTCGTTTCCTTTTGATTTGTGCCAGGCGATGAAGGTGATGGTCTCCGATAACATGTACCACGCCATCCGCAGCCGAAGCCCTTCCGTGAGCTTCATGCCGTACATCCCAAGCCAGCTGTCCCACGCTGGCTCTTCGACGTAATGATACAATAAAGGGCCGAGATCCATGGCCGGATCGGCTATCATGGCGCCGTCCCAATCTATTAAATACAGCTGGTTGTCTTCTGACAGAAGCCAGTTATTATGATTCACATCACAATGGCAAACGACTTTTTCACCGAATTGCACCTGATCCACATGAGCTTCCAAATAAGCAAGGCCTTCCTGAATAAGCGGCGAAAATTGCCGCACAGCAAAGACGGCCTGCTTCAGCTGCGACAAAAGGGCGCCCGGATCAAGCGGTTCTTTTCCCAATCTTTTCAGCATGTCGAGCAAAGCTTTTGATGTGTGGATTTTGCGGAGCAGCTCAGCCACCGGGCGTCCGCTCATATCCTTTGCCTTCAGCTCCCTGCCCGCCATCCAATGCTGAGCCGTAATGACGTCTCCGTTTTCCATCCGTTTTGTCCAAACCAGCTTCGGAACAATGCCTTCGGCGGATAACACGGCTAAAAAGGGCGAGCTATTACGTTTTAAAAAAAGCTGTTGGCCGTTATGTTTCGCATAATATGCATCTCCTGTAGCTCCTCCGGCGGGGAAGATCTCCCAATCGCTACCTAGTAATTGTCCCAACCAGTTCATATCAATGTTCAACCCATCATTTCTTAAAATATTTTAGAATAGGCCTCCAGCCTTTCTCTATTGGCGGAGCGGCCTGTCATAAACAATTTCATGAGAATAAAAAAGACAGCTATTGAGAGTCTCATATGCTAATCAATAGCCGTCCTATAAATTTTAGCGCTACAGCACAAACTTCGTCAAGCAAAACTAGCAAGAACACCTGTGAATTCTGAAGATTTATGCCGCGAACCGCTCTTTTCCGTGAAACATTTGACGGGTTTCATTTGTTTATTATGTTTTTATTTTCAACGGCGCGCCGCCCGGCATAAGCCGAAACGGTGTCGTTCCGATCAGCTCGCCGTCAGCGTGAAACGGAATTTTCCCATCTGTTTCAAAAACGAATTCCTTCCCCTTTATCATCGTCACTCCGTCCATTTTGATATGCCGGCCGAAGCTCATCGCCCATAAAAAACGATACAGCGAAAAAAAGGACAGGTTTTCTGCAATGACAATATCAAAATGGTTTTGACGGGGATTTGCTGAAGGCGCCGCTTTCATGCCGCCTCCGTAATAAGGGTGATTAGCCGCAATGACAAACCAGACATTGCGGAATTCACGCTTCTGGCCGTCTGCCGTGCAAACAAATCTGAACGGCTGAAACCCCGAGGCCGTATGTAAATGCGCGAGCGGGTAAATCACAAAGCCGAGACGCAAAAACCGAAGAACGCGCGAAAACGGAAAATTCGCGGCTGCCTTCAAAACTGAGGCATCGAAGCCGACAGACAGGTGGTTAATAAAATAAAGTGATTGCGCTTTGTCATGAAAAAAGTTGATGTTTCCCGCAAAAAATTTCCGTGTAAGCGGGCGGTGCAGACTTTTGATTTCTTGGAGGAGCGCCGACTTCTTAATGCCGAGCCCTTTGGAAAAGTCATTGTACGAACCGGCGGGGACAAAGGTCAGCTCAATCTGATCCGTTCCTTTCAGTCCGTTAATGACTTCATGCATCGTCCCGTCACCGCCGATGACGAACAGCCGCTTAAGCTTATGATCCTGCATCATTGAAATCTGCCTCGCCAGCACCTCCGCATGTCCGGGATGCCCGGTCAAAAAAGAGCGGTGGCTGACCCCGCGCCTGGTCAGCTCTTTTTGAACTGATTTCCAGACACGCCGGCCCCGCCCGCCTCCTGAGACCGGATTAATAATAAAAAACCATTGACTCATCGTTTGTTTTCACCTGCTTCATAGATGAAGAGACAGCCGGCAAACGTCCGCTTTAATCAAGCCATTCCTGTCTCCGGCTTGAATCGCTCAACCCGTAAGACAAAAGAGCCTTCGCCGCCTTCAGCTGGTGGTGCTTGATCGGCGCCGTATTTTTCTGCTGCTTTTCCAGCCACCCTGCGGCAGTCCGTTTATCAGCTATTTCCAGCCCGTACGGCGGCTCCGGGTAATCAATATAAGACGTTCTGCTGAGCAAAAGCTTCCGCACGGGAATGTCGGCCTGCTTTTCTTTTATGATTTGCGAAACGACCGATCCCGTCCGTTGCAGGCTGAGAGACGGATTCAATACTTGGCGCGTGCTGCCGGAGCCTCTTTCTTCCCAAAAACGGTGTTTTGATCCGATATATACACTGTCCTCTTCCGCTTCCATAAAAGCGGCGCAGAAAATCTCCAGCGGCGAGATAATGATGATGCTCAGTTCGACGGACGCCTGCTGAATTTGCAGAACCGGATGATACATCACAAAATAGGAATCGGGCAGCTTTTGAGCCAGCATTTTTAACATCCTGTCCCTTTTGACCGCCTGCGAAAGCTCAGACTTTTGAGAAAGCGTGGAGCTCGCCCATTTTAATTGAAAGTCATACAGCTGATCTTTGAAAAAAGGCGCGAGCTCAGACTTTTGAGACGGAAGATTCCCGAACAGCGCCTCCTCTCCCTCCGGCTCATCAAACCATTGGTGCCTCTTTTCATTTATATCGGCCGTATTTTCTTCTTTTCTCTTTTTTAAGGAAAATTTTTTCCTGGCCGGCGCTTGATCGGTTTCCTCGCCGGCAGCCGTTTCCGTTTCTTCCGTTATCCGGTCAAACGCTTCAAGAAGCGCCTCCCAGCGTTCTTTCTTCAGCCGGATAAACTGGTTCATATAATGGTATGGATCAAGTTCATATCTGGATATGCAGTCGTGAATTTTGATGATCTGTGCCATGTGATTTCTCCACTCCGAATATTTGTTTATGTCAATTGAAACTGTGCGATTTCTTCGTATTTAGGCGACCGGTCAAGATGGGTCTGAAACAGGGAAAACCGGCTGACGGCACTTTGCACCCTGCCGCTTTCAAACGGCATATCGTCAGGAAACGGCCGGTCTCCCGCCCACTTCCGCGCCATCGTCATATGAGGGTGATACGGCCGTTTTTCCACTTGAAAACCGGCTTTCAAAACAGCCTGTTTTGTTTTTTCCCGCAAATCAAAGAGCAGTTCATTCCGTTCGGGCTCAAGGTGAAGCACTCTCGGCTGTCTGCGGTCGCCGAAAATATCCAGATGCTGAAACTGTACGGTAAACGGCTGCGCTGCCGACGCAGCATCTGCGAGCAGAGACGATAATTTCGCAAGCCGTTCTTCATCCGCGGCTCCGAGAAAAATGAGTGTAATATGATAGTCATGCGGGTGCACCCATTTTTTGAATGATAACGCCGGCTCCTTTTTGGCTGCTTCCCAAATCGGTTCAGCAATATCAGCCGGAATCGGAATGCCGATAAAATAATGCGGCAATGAAGCTTTCATACGAGGATCTCCCCCTCTTTGGTTATGGTGTTATTATAAAACGGATAAGCGGAGAGGAGAACCCTGTCCGCTCATTATGATAGGATATTATGTACCGAACGTTTTATACAGAAAGGAATGAGCCGGCCTTGAAAATCGCAAACAGCACGGCGGAGCTGATCGGCGGCACACCGATCGTAAAGCTCAATCGCCTTCAGCCAGAACATGCAGCACAGGTCTATTTAAAATTAGAATCGTTTAACCCGAGCGGCAGTGTCAAAGACAGAGCGGCTTTCAATATGATCATTGAAGCGGAAAACAGCGGGCATTTAAAACCCGGCTCTGTCATCATCGAACCGACAAGCGGCAACACAGGCATCGGCCTGGCGATGAACGCGGCGGCGCGCGGCTACAAGGCAATCCTCGTCATGCCTGACACGATGACGAAAGAACGCATCAACCTCCTGAAAGCGTACGGCGCGGAGGTTGTGTTAACACCGGGGGCGGAAAGAATGCCCGGCAGCATCAAAAAAGCGAAAGAACTCGCCGAACAGATTCCGGGAAGTTTTATCCCGATGCAATTCGATAACGGCGCAAATTCAGATGCCCACCGAAAAACGACAGCCATTGAAATCTATCAGGCCGTTCAGCAGCTCAACAGACCGCTCGGTGCTTTTGTGGCAACGGCGGGAACGGGCGGAACCATTACCGGAACCGGAGAAACGCTGAAAGAGCTTTTCCCGGATATGATTGTTCATGTCGCCGAGCCTGCGGGATCTCCCGTCCTGTCTGGCGGAAAACCCGGCGCTCATAAGCTTGTCGGGACAAGCCCCGGATTTATTCCCGGCATACTGAATCAGGACGTTTACGATGAAATCATGAAAATATCTGATGAAGATGCGTATACGACAACACGGCGTCTGGCCCGGGAAGAAGGCATACTCGTCGGCCCGTCTTCAGGCGCCGCCTGCTTTGCCGCCATTGAAACCGCCAAACGCCTCCCTTCCGAACAGATCGTCATCTGTATGACGGCCGATACGGGAGAACGTTATTTATCAACGGATTTATGGTCATTTGAATGATAAAAAGGGATGCCGCTTTCGGCGTCCCTTTTTATTATCACTTGGCAAGCTCATAAATGGCTTCGGCATATAAAGCCGTTGACCTGAGAAGGTCATCGATTTCAATGTACTCATCCTTTTGATGCGCGCTGTCAGGCCGGCCGGGGAACAGCGGCCCGAACGCGACGCCCGCCGAAAGGGATCTCGCATACGTTCCTCCGCCGATTGAAATCAGATCCGCTTTCTTTCCCGTTTGTCCTTCGTAAACCTTTTGAAGCGTCTTTACGAGCGGATGATCAGCAGAAACGTGGTGCGGTTTGCTGTCTTTAAATTCTTCAAGCCGGAATTCTTCAGCAGACGTAAAAGCATCACGGATGACTTTGCTGTCTGAAGTGACGGGATAACGGATGTTGATGCCGAGTTCTCCTTCCTCACCCTTTCTGTATGTAAAGGTGCCGACATTCAATGTCAGCTCTCCGCTGATGTCATCCCTGCAATCAATTTTCAGCTTTTTGCCTCGTGTATCATTTGAAAAATAGTCACTGATGGTTTTGACAAAGTGCTTTCCGGCTCCATCCAGCTCTGTTCCGTTAAGGCATTCAGCAAGCTTTAAGCCGGCATTGACACCATTATCCGGTTCCATCGCGTGGCATGATTTTCCGTACACCCGAAGCGTCAGTTTTCCATTTTCCGAAACTGCTTCACCTTGTGTTTTTGACTGCTCAAGCCATTTGCTGAAATACGCGTGCACGGCATCAAGACCGTTCCCTTCAATAACCGCTTCAGCCGCATCCGGCACCATGTTCAAACGCAGTCCTGAACGGAATGACAGAAGCACGTTTTTTGCGTCTTTGTCAGAAGCGCTTTTTACAATGCGCAGTGACGCATCTATAATTCCTTTTTCCGCGTTAATGATCGGAAAATCTGCGTCAGGAGCAAAGCCGATGTCAGGCATTTTTTCGTGTTTGAAGTAGTGATCCACGCATCTCCAATCACTTTCTTCATCCGTTCCGATGATGATTCTCACGCGTTTGGATAAAGGGAGCTGCATGTCTTTGACGATTTTCAGCGCATAAAACGCCGCCATTGTCGGCCCTTTATCATCAATGGCGCCTCTGGCATATATCCGGCCGTCCCTGATATCGGCTGAAAACGGATCGCTCGTCCAGCCGTCTCCGGGCGGAACGACATCGACGTGGCACAAAACGCCGACGATTTCGTCACCCGTTCCCCATTCAATATGGCCCGCATAGCCGTCAAGATTCTTTACGGTGAAGCCTTCTTTTTTACCGAATTCCAGCAGTGACGTCAGGCTGGCATTGACGCCTTCTCCAAACGGCCGGCCGGGACCGGCTGTTGATTCGTCCATTACGCTGTTGATCTGCAAAAACTTCTGCGTGTCACGGATCAGATCTTCTTTGTTTCTGATGACTTCAACTTCCCAGTTCATCACAAATCCCCTTTCTTGATAAAGACTTGCAAAATGTCGATAAAACGAATAATATAGATGATGTTTTGAAAAAATGTTCGTCATTGGAGGTACTTATGTTTCATCTCGACAAGCATCAAACGACAATAAAAAGAGAAATTACCGCGGGATTGACCACCTTTTTCACAATGGTGTATATCATTGTCGTCAATCCGGTGATCCTTTCCAATGCGGGAATTCCGTTTGACCAGGTGTTCACCGCGACGATTATCGCTTCCATTGTCGGAACTTTATGGATGGCTCTCGCTGCGAATTTTCCGATCGCCATTGCCCCCGGCATGGGCTTAAACGCGTATCTCGCCTTTCACGTTGTCGGCACAGGCAGCGGCATTACGTATCAGACGGCTTTCAGCGCCGTTTTTATCGCGGGAGTCATCTTTATTATTTTATCGTTAACGCCTTTAAGAAAACAACTTATAGAAGCGATTCCGGACAATTTAAAATACGGAATTACGACCGGCATCGGCTTATTTATCGCTTTTATCGGCTTACGCCAATCCGGAATCATCACGGCTGATAAATCTAATCTGGTCGCACTCGGCGATCTTCATTCGCCCGCCGTCATTTTAACGCTTATCGGACTTATCATCAGTATCGTGCTGATGGTGCTGAATGTAAACGGGGCTCTGTTCATCGGAATGGCGCTGACCGCCGTCATTGCCTTTTTGACCGGACAGATCCATTTTGCGAAAGGGTTCGTTTCATTCCCGCGCCTGCCGGAGGGTCTTTTGATCACAAATCCGTTCGGGGCCCTCGGGGATGTCGTGCATCACGGTCTGTACGCCGTTGTGTTTTCTTTTCTTCTCGTTACGATTTTTGACACGACCGGCACCATGATCGGTGTCGCCGAACAAGCGGGATTGATCAAAAACAATCAGCTGCCGAATGCCAGAAGAGCGCTGTTGGCTGATTCGACAGCTACGACGGTCGGAAGCATCTTCGGCACCAGCCCGACGACCGCGTTCGTTGAATCTTCAGCAGGTGTGGCCGCCGGCGGAAGAACGGGTCTGACGGCGCTGACGATTGCCGTTATGTTTGCCGTTTCCATGTTTTTCAGCCCGCTTGTCAGCGTCTTATCGGAAGTGTCCGCGATTACGTCACCGGCTCTGATTATTGTCGGCAGCCTGATGATGGGTGCTGTGTCGAATATCCGCTGGAATGAGCTTGACGAAGCGTTCCCGGCCTTTCTCGTCATTTTGGCGATGCCTTTAACGTCCAGTATTTCAACCGGAATCGCACTCGGCTTCATTTCATATCCGCTTGTTAAAGCAGCTAAGAAAAAATGGCGCGAAATCCATCCTTTAGTCATCATCTTTGCGGTGCTGTTTTTTATTCAGCTTTTTATTTTGAACGGACATTAAGAAAAATCCCTTTCCTTTTCGGAAAGGGATTTTTACATATAAAGAACGGAAAGAAGCGCGGCAATGAGACACCAGGCGGAACAGATAATTTGAATGACGGTTAATGCGCTGTTTCGCGCCCGGAAATAGTCATCGCTGTCTCTCTTGATACCGCTTAAAACCGGTTTATCCGTGATCCGGTCAAATAAAAGTGACGCGGCATAGCGGCTGACGATCGCAAATAAAATAAGGACTGCCGGCTTCACTAAGAGCGGAAGAACGAGAATAAGAGCCGTAAAAGCCGCGGTTAAAAGGTAAAGCTGCCGGAGATACCCGCCGTTTCGGATCAGCACTTTAAAGAACAATTCTTTCCACGCCGTATACGCCGACCGTTTTGTAAAGATGTGCTTTGAGCCGGGATATAAAAACGGCTTGTTCCGCCCTTTATTTTTACCATTCGGGAGCTGCACATCATGGCTGAGCATCAAAACAGAGGCCGCAAATGAAAGCTTCCGCCTGTTCTCCTCAAGCACTTCTTCCTCAAAGGCTGATAATGTCTCCGTCCCTTTCCAAATCAAAAAAGCGGAACAGATGAACAATATACATCCCGCCGGCCAAAGCCAATACCATTCGGCGGCATAGACGATCATAAAAAACGCACCCGCCATCAGAACCATCACTTTCAGCCAGCCCGCCGCCTGATTCCCGAATGTCCGCCTGCTGTTTTTTCTGTGCCGGTGCACCGCTAATATCGCGGTATGGAAGCCGAACAGACAGCAAAACATACCTGAATATGCCGGTAAGGTACAGTCACCGTACTGGCGCCATAAGGGAAATAATAATACGGCAAGCGCACCCCATTTGATAAGGGAAAGGAACATCGAATACAAAAGCGCGTACCGTTTCAGCTTTTGCATCAGATGTTTTGCATGCACCAAAAACACGTGATCCGCTTCCAGCAAAAAGGTATGAATAAAACCCGTGCACAACAGCAGGGCACTGAATACATACAGCCAGCCCCATCCTAATACTCCTGCCGCTCCACTAAGAAGCCCCCTGCCGTTCAGCCATTCAGCATATTGATAAACGGCAAATGCGGCAGCGGGAAGAACGATATACAGCGCGACCGTCCAATCAATGACCGTCTGAAACACCTTCCATTGATACCGCCAATAATGAAACAGCCTTTGAAAAAACAAAGCCCGCCCGGTCATCGCTGACTGCTCCGAACCGCTGAATAAAAGCAATCCAGCAGTGAACGGCTCCCCGTTTTTTCCTGAAGCTCCTCTAATGTGCCTTGAAGAAGCAGAGCGCCCTGATCCAGCAAATAAAATCGGTCGCAGATTTTTTCCGCCGTATCCAGAACATGCGTGCACATCAAAATCCCCGCGCCCCTTTCTTTCTCAGCAATCAGCATGTCGGTAAACAGCTTTGTTGAGATCGGATCAAGTCCGATAAAAGGCTCATCAATGATGTAAATATCCGGCTTCGCCAAAAATGCCTGTATGAGCATCAGCTTTTGCTGCATCCCTTTTGAAAAACCGGAAGGCAAATCATGTTTTACAGACGTCAGCGAAAACTCTTCAAGCAGCCGCCCTGCCCGCTCACGGCACTCTTCCCCTTCTATTCCCCGCAATGATCCGGTCAGCTCGAGGTGCTCCCAAAGCGTCAGTTCATCGTAAAAACTCGGCCGCTCCGGTATGTAAGCATAAGACGAATCATTCCACTCAATACCGCCTTCAATATCCCGGGACAGCCCGAGAACCGCCTTTATCACTGTACTTTTCCCCGCGCCGTTCGCTCCGATTAAACCGGAAATTTCACCAGCGTTGACTGACAGAGATACATTCGAAATCACCTTCGGCCTGTCAGCATAACCGGCGCAGACAATGTTTGCATTCAATAATTCTCCCAAACTTCTCACTCCCCCGTTTTCATACGGACATGTATAAAAAAAGTTTCAGTTTCCATAATAATAAAAGCGGGCCGGACATAGTAATGCACCAAGGCTGTACCCATTTGAAAAAATTACCTGCGCTTATTCCTAGATTCATGTCGTCCATATCGTGTATAATGGAGGCAGTTAAAAGAGAAAAAACAGAATGTCATCCTTTGTTGCTTATTCGTACGAAGTTTTAGAGTCGAAAGTTGTGGTATATCAAGTCCATCCGATCTTATGATAGGGAGTGGTTTTTTGAAACCTTCAACAAATCGTATGCTGACTCGGATTAAATCAGTTTACATGTTCATCCAGGAAAAAGGCCTTGTGACAACACAGGAACTGGTTGATGAATTCGGCATTACACCTAGAACCATTCAGCGAGACTTAAATGTGTTAGCATACAATGATCTTGTTCATAGTCCTAGCCGAGGCAAGTGGGAGACAACACGAAAAAAAGTGAAAATTACATCTTAAGCGAACAATTACATAAGGCCCTTTTCGGCCTGACATGCTGCAAGGCAAAGCAGCGTCTTTGCCTTGTTTTTTGTTCCTCTATATAAAAAGCCCAAAACAAATCTGTTTTGGGCTTTTCTGATATCGATTACACTTCTGCGCCTCTCAGCGTTTCGAGCTCCTCTTCAGTCAGCTCGCGGAATTCTCCCGGTTTAAGATCCGGGTCAAGTGAAACAGCCCCCATCGAAAGCCGCTTCAAATAAGCCACTTCATTTCCGACAGCCTTTGCCATCAGCTTCACCTGATGATATTTGCCTTCTGTAATGGTCAAGTGTATCACCGTTTCATCCGGGCTTTCTGTAATAATTTCAACGGCTGCCGGCTTCGTCTTATAGCCTCCTTCAATGACGACGCCTCTTTCCAGATGAACGATGTCTTCCGGTGACAGAGGTGAAATTAACCGGACCTCATATGTTTTAGGCACATGCTTTTTCGGAGAAAGGAGGCGATGAGCGAGCTGCCCGTCATTGGTCAGAAGCAAAAAGCCTTCCGTATCCTTATCAAGACGTCCCGCCGGAAACGGTTCAAATCGCTGTTCTTCAGGCGTCAGCAGATCAACCACCGTTTGCTGGCGGCTGTCTTCTGTAGCGGACAGCACTCCTTGCGGCTTATTCATCATGACATAAATAAATTCACGATAGTCTGCCGGCTCTCCGTATACCGTGATGTCCTGTTTTTCCGGATCGACATGGGTTTTCACATCTTTCGCCGGCTCTCCGTCAATCATGACAGCCCCGGCCTTGACGATTTTTTTCACATCTTTTCTTGAGCCGAATCCGCTGTTGGCAAGCAGCTTATCAAGTCTCATCCTGATCCTCTCCTTTAAAAAGAAAAGCCCGCGATAAGCGGACTATTTATTATTTCTCAATGGGCGGAATGCCTGCCTCTCCTCAAAACGCGGGGCAGACGGTTTCCAAACATTTTCTGTAAAAATCCGATTCGGTATGCGGCAAACATGTACACCGCACCGCCGACAGCGGCGCAGACAAAGACGACAATCGCCGCATGCACCTGGCCGCTTTGGTATGTTACAAAGAAGCTGAGCAGCCATTGAGTCAGCTTGACCGCGACTCCCATCACGACGGACAGGACTGCGATTAAAATGACCCGTTTTATAAGTACCGTATACGAATAGCCCGCATGGCGCTTAATCATGATAAAACCGTACAGAAGAGAAGCGATATAACCGAGCGCCGTTGCCAAGATGGCCCCGTCTCCCTGAAACAGCTTGATCAGCGGCACGTTCAGCACCACTTTTATAATGACGCCGATGAAAAGGCTCACGACAGCAAATTTCTGCTTATTAATCCCTTGCAGGATCGCGGCGTTTACGGTAAACAGAGAAAACAGAATCGCGACAGGCGCGTACCAGAACAATATATCCTGTCCGATATCCGGGCGAAGACTTTCAGAGCCGTAGAAGAACGTATAGGCCGGACCCGATAACACGGACATCCCGACAACGGCGGGAATAACCAAAAACAGAATGATTTGCATCGTCTGGTTAATCTGCTGGTTCAAAAGCTTATAATTCCTGCTCGTAAACGATTCAGTAATCGTCGGAATCAGCGTCAGACCGAAAGCGGTCGCCAGAGAAACCGGGATCATCACAAGCTTCGGCACATAAAGGGTGACAATCGCAAGCATGTCCTGGCTGATATCCTTATGGCCCGCCGCAATCATCGCTTTATTAAACGTATTCGTATCGATATATGAATACAAAGGAATCGCCAGTCCGACAAATACGTAAGGAGCGGCATAACTGAAAAGCTCAATGAACATTTTTTTATAACTTAAGTTCGCAGACGGGACGAGATTCGGCTTCATCGCCAGAAGATCGCCCTTCCGCTTATTCCAGTAAATATAAAGGACGACAAGCCCTCCGAATGATCCGATCAGCGCCGCGAAAGTCGCGTATCCGACTGCGATGACAAGGCCGCCGTTGATCACTCTTAAAATCAAATACGTTGCGCCCAATAAAAAGATGATCCGGGCAAGCTGCTCCACAACCTGTGAAACGGCTGTGGGCCCCATCATCTGATGACCTTGGAAAAAACCGCGCACAAGACTCATAATCGGCACGACCAAAAGTGCCAGACTGACCATCCGGATGACATAAACGACGTGGTCAATCGTAAGTCCGTTGTTACTCGTGCCGCCGAGAGATGTTTCCGCAAAAAACGGCGCCGAAATATAAAGAATTGAAAAAGCGATCATCCCGGTTACGAGCATAACCGACATTCCCGCTCTCAGCATCCGCCTGCTCGTCTCATAGTCTCCTTTGGAGTTATATTTCGAGACAAATTTTGAAACCGCGGCGGGAAATCCCATCGTGGCAATGTTTAAAAACAGTGTATATTGATTATATCCGTATTGAAACAAAGCTCCGCCCGTCGCTCCGACCATCGCTCCGAACGGGATCAGATAAATCATCCCTAAAATCCGCGATATATAGGTTCCGAGCGTCAGCACGAACGTGCCCCTTAACAATTTGCTTGACATGTTTCCTCATCACCATTTTCTACGAAGATTCAACTTTTCTATTTTAACACAACTGGGCAATTAGACGGTAATAATTACAGCGGGAAACTTTTTGGGAAAGCTCTTTAAAAAACAAAATACGTTTAAGGAATCCCTTTCTTTCGCTATAATAGCAGAAAGCGGACTTTTCCGCCTATTATACGTGAAAAAGAAAGTTGTTGATGAAATATGAAACATTATGACGTCATTGTGATCGGCGGCGGCCCGTCCGGTTTAATGGCTGCGATTGCGGCAGGCGAAGAAGGGGCGGACGTATTATTAATCGATAAAGGAAACAAGCTGGGACGGAAGCTGGCGATTTCCGGCGGCGGGCGCTGCAACGTGACCAACCGCCTCCCCGTTGAAGAAATCATTAAACACATCCCCGGCAACGGCCGCTTTTTATACAGCGCGTTTTCCGAATTTAATAATGAAGATATCATCGCCTTTTTTGAAAAACTCGGCATTCAGCTGAAAGAAGAAGACCACGGGCGCATGTTCCCGGTGACGGACAAAGCGCAAAGCGTTGTCGATGCGCTTTTGAATCGATTAAAACAACTGAATGTCACCATCCGCACAAATGAAAAAATCAAAGAGGTGCGGTACGAGAACGGCAGGACAGCGGGCATTACGACAAACAATGACGAACACATTAACGCAGACGCCGTCATTATCGCGGTCGGCGGAAAATCAGTCCCGCATACCGGCAGCACCGGAGACGGCTATGCATGGGCGGAAGCGGCCGGTCATACCGTGACCGAACTCTTTCCGACGGAAGTGCCGGTTACGTCGTCAGAACCGTTTATTAAACAAAAAACACTTCAGGGGCTGTCCCTTAGAAACGCGGCCGTCAGCGTCCTGAATAAAAAAGGCAAACCTATTGTCACACACGTGATGGACATGCTGTTTACCCATTTCGGCTTGTCAGGCCCCGCCATTCTCCGCTGCAGCCAGTTTGTCGTCAAAGAACTGAAAAAGCAGCCCGATGTCAAACTACGCATCGATCTGTTTCCCGGCATCAACGAGGAAGAGTTATTTCAAAAGATGCACAAGGAACTGAAAGACGCACCGAAAAAAGCGCTCAAAAACGCGCTGAAGCCGTGGATGCAGGAACGGTATCTGCTTTTTCTTCTGGAACGGAACGGTCTTGATCCGCAGACAAGCTTTACGGAACTGCCGAAGGATCAATTCAGGGCTTTTGTCAAAGACTGCAAACAATTTACGGTTGCCGCTGACGGAACGCTTTCTTTGGACAAAGCGTTTGTCACAGGCGGAGGTGTTTCCGTAAAAGAGATTGAGCCGAAACAAATGGCGTCTAAAAAAATGGAAGGCTTATATTTTTGCGGAGAAATACTCGACATTCACGGCTATACCGGGGGCTACAATATCACTTCAGCCTTTGTCACGGGGCGTCTCGCCGGTTTGAATGCAGGACGTTTCTCACGCTCGCTGTAAATGGTTTAAAGCGCATTTACCTGAGCGTCCCCGTTGATAATTGACCAAAAACATGATACAGTTTTCTGCGTTTTGTTTCACCTGATTGAGGGAACAGGAAGAAAGGAATGATCTGCAATCGTGCGACCATACTAAAAAGTGGCGTATTGAAAAAAATAGTCAGAGGGTGAGAACGTTTGAAGAAGAACATCTCCAGTGTTTTTTGGATTGTGATTGTCATCACAGCCGCTGCGGTTTTATGGGGGGCCATTTCTCCTGACAGCCTGCAGCAAGTCACTGATACGGCACAAAAATTTATTACGGATTCTTTCGGCTGGTATTATCTGCTGGTCGTTTCTATATTTGTCGGTTTCTGTCTCTTTCTCATTGTGAGTCCGATCGGCACAATAAAACTCGGAAAACCCGGGGAAAAACCGGAATTCGGCTTATTATCATGGTTTGCCATGCTTTTCAGCGCGGGCATGGGAATCGGTTTGGTATTTTACGGGGCTGCGGAACCGATCAGCCATTACGCCATCAGCTCTCCCTCAGGTGAAACAGAAACACCACAAGCATTTCGTGATGCGCTCCGGTACACGTTTTTCCACTGGGGGCTGCACGCTTGGGCCATCTATGCGGTCGTCGCTTTATGTATCGCATATTTTCAATTCCGAAAAGACGCGCCCGGTTTGATCAGCAGCACACTGACACCGCTTTTGGGCGATAAAGTAAACGGGCCGATCGGCAAAGCAATTGACTGTATCGCGGTGTTTGCGACCGTTGTCGGTGTGGCGACAAGCTTAGGGCTCGGAGCGACTCAGATCAACGGCGGCCTGCATTATTTATTCGGCATTCCGAAAACATTTTCCATTCAGCTGATCCTGATCGCTGTCGTGACCGTGTTATTTTTGATTTCTGCGTGGAGCGGAATCGGCAAAGGGATTAAATACTTAAGCAATACCAACATGGCGCTCGCGGCTATTTTAATGATCTTTATGCTCATTGCAGGCCCGACGGTGCTGATTATGAACTCATTTACCGATTCTATCGGCCAATACATCCAAAATATCGTGCAGATGAGCTTTCGCTTGTCTCCGAATGATCCCCAAAAACGCGAATGGATTAACAGCTGGACCATTTTCTATTGGGCCTGGTGGATATCCTGGTCGCCGTTTGTCGGCATTTTCATCGCCCGTGTATCAAGGGGCCGGACGATCCGGGAATTTTTAATCGGGGTGTTGGTGACACCTTGTATATTGGCTTTCTTATGGTTTGCGATTTTCGGTGTATCCGCGATGGATCTTCAGCAGAAAGGCGTATTCAATGTCGCGGGAATGTCAACGGATACGATGCTGTTCGGCGCACTCAGCCACTATCCGCTGACAATGGTGACATCCGTATTAACGCTTGTTCTGATCGCTGTATTCTTTATTACATCAGCGGATTCAGCGACATTTGTGCTTGGAATGCAAACGTCTTACGGCTCTTTGGACCCGTCAAACCGGGTGAAAATCATCTGGGGCGTCATCCAGTCCGCCGTGGCAGCTGTATTATTATATTCCGGCGGTCTGGCCGCACTGCAAAACACGGCCATTCTCGCCGCGGTTCCGTTTTCAGTCGTGATCCTTCTGATGATCGTGTCTCTGTACAAGTCATTAGCGAGCGAAAGAAAAGGAATCAAACAAGCGGAGAAATACCAAAAACCGAGAAGTCCCCGCGTCAAAAAAGCATAATGCACAAAGAAGCCCGGCATTTCATCCGGGCTTTTTTATTTTCGGTATAAAATGAGAGCGGAAAAACAATAAAGCTGCTCACCTTCAGGATCACAGGCCGCCGCTACCGTATATTTAATATCAACGAGCTGTTCATCAGAAATCCCCTTTAAAAATGTATTGACTTCAGTCTGCAGATCCTTTTCATGCTCCTCATCAAAAACAGCTATCTTCAGCACATCACCCTCTCCTTTCTCTATCAATTTATTCCGGTTCAATTGAAATATGATAGAGAAAAACAGATTTTCTTTTTTACTTATTTTTACTAAAAGTAACCAAAAATAGTTGTTGAAAACGCTTACTCTCATATGATAATATCATTTTAACAATAACCAGGTCATTTCTATTTAGTAAATATTTAGTAAAAAGGAGATGCGAAATGGTCCGTCTCAAAGATATTGCCTTACAGGCATCTGTATCCAGCGCGACAGTATCGAGAATTTTGAATAAGGATGACTCTTTGGCCGTGACTGATGAAACAAGAGAAAAAGTTCTGAGGATCGCCGATGAGCTGGGCTATCAGCCGTCGGCAAAAAAACGGAAGAACCGCAGCCGCAGCGATTCAGCGCCACTGATCGGCGTTGTCAGCTGCCTGTCACCGGAAGAAGAACGGCAGGATCCTTATTTTTCAGCGATCCGAAAAGGCATTGAGGAAGAATGCTTTCGGCAAAAAGTTTTTATCACATCTTCTATCCATCTCGGTTCTTTTCAAGAGCATATGTTTCACGAACTGGACGGCGTGATCGTAATCGGCAGCCTGCAAGACGAGGCGCTTACGAATATCAGCGCCGCTTGCAGGCACGCGGTATTTGTTAACGGCACCCCCGATCCCGCCCGCTACGATTCCGTCAGCGTGGATTTTTATGCCGCAGCACAGAAGGCGATCGAACATCTTCTGTCGCTCGGTTACCAGCGGCTCGGTTATATCGGCGGCCGGGAGCGGGAGCATACCGTCATAGACGGTGTAAACAGCAATAAAACGATTGAGGATAAGCGTCTGACCGCTTTCTTACAAATGGCCGGCGCCGGGCCGGAGCATGTACTGATCGGCGAATACAGCATGCACGAAGGGTTCCGGCTGATGAATGAAGCCATCAAAGGCGGAAGTCTCCCCGATGCCTTTTTTATCGCAAGTGATTCGATGGCTGTCGGCGCTTTAAAAGCCTTGCAGGAAGCCGGCCTTCAAGTCCCGCGCGATACGGCAATTGTCAGCTTCAACGGAATTGATGAGGCAGAATACGCCAGCACGCCGTTATCAACGGTAAAAGTATACACGGAAGAGATGGGCCGGACGGGTGTCAAATTGCTTCTCGACCGTTTAAATGGCAGAACCGTCCCGCTGGCCGTGACGCTCCCCACTTCATTGATTGTCAGACAAAGCTGCGGCTCACAAGAAAGGAGGTGACATGTCCCGCAGCGTTTATATCATATTTAAAGGAGGAAAAGATGAAACGCTTACTGGCTTTGTTTCTTTCTTTTACTTGCATGATACTTCCCGGCTGCTCGGCAGAACGGAGCGGCGCCGGAGAAAAGCAGAAAACATTGACAGTCTATTCCACAATATCCTCAGACAGCGAACGCGCCGTATTCAGAAAGTTGGCTGATTCATTCCAAAAAGAACATCCGGACATTCAAGTAAACGTTCATTTCCCAGGCAATGACTACGAAAATATGATGAGGGTCAGAATGGCGGCCGGTGACATGCCCGATCTTTTCGACACACACGGCTGGGCCAAAATCCGCTACGGAGAATATACCGCCGACCTCAGCGGCATGTCTTGGACGAAGCGGCTCGATCCGAATTTAAACAGCATGCTCAAAGACGCCAAAGGCAGAATATACGCTTTCCCTCTGAATCAGGCAAAGGACGGACTGGCCTACAACCGCACGCTGTTGGAAAAATACGGAATCAAGCTGCCGGAAACAATGGATAATTTTATGAAAGCACTGAGACAGATTAAAGAAAAAAGCGGCGGAACAGTCACCCCCTTTTGGTTTGCCGGCTATGAGAAAAGCTCATTTGCCCAATATTACGATCAATTCGCCGCACCGCTTCTCATCACAGATCCCGCACACCGTTTTAAAAAACAGCTGTTAAACGGAACCTTCCGCTGGACACACTTCACCTATTTATCTGACAAACTGAAAGAGATGCAAAAGGAAAACCTGCTCAATATAGATGCCGTGACGGCAAAACGGTCCCAGCTCATTGAACTGATGGCGCAAAACAAAATCGCCTTTACGCTGCAGGGCGGCACCCTCGGCCAAGACGTCGCTCAAATCAATCCTAAGGTAAAAGTCGGCATCATACCGACCCCGGCCGTCCACAAGGGAGACGCGCCGGTTTGGATCGGAGGCGAACGTTACACGCTGGCGGCATTCAAGGATTCCCCGCGGCTTGAAGAAGCGAAACAGTTCATCGCATTTATGGCCCGTCCCGAGCATGCGAAATCAATTGCCGAAGCGACCTCGCTTCCGGCCGGATTAGTGAATGTGCAAACGGACATTTTCTACGCAAATGACTATAAGCGCTATCAGCATATTAAGGTGCAGCCTTATTTTGACCGCCTTTATTTGCCGAACGGAATGTGGGATGTGATGGGGACAGCCGGGCAGGAGCTGATGGCCGATATCTTAACCCCCGCGGAAATTTCGGCGAAACTCGGCAGGGAATATAAGCGGCTCCGGCTTCAATCTGATTCACAAGGAGCTGAAAAAGAATGAGTGATCTTGCAAGAGAACCCCAAGGATTTCAACATCAAAAGCCGGTAAAACCCGCGTCACTGTGGTGGATGTACGTTCCCGCTCTTGCCACGGTTTTTATTTTCATGATTTTTCCGTTTGTCAAAGGCGCTTTTATCACATTTACAAACTGGAACGGCTTCTCACAGACGTATCAATGGGTGGGGGTCACTCAATATAAAAGGCTTTTTACAGATCCGGACACGTGGCTTGTTGTGAAAAACACTTTGCTTTACGGCATCGGAAGCACTTTTTTTCAGAATATGCTCGGACTTTTATATGCGCTGCTTTTGAATCAGAGCTTAAAAATGAAGGCGCTCACAAGAACGATCGTCTACCTGCCCGTCATTATCAGTCCGCTGATTATGGGATACATTTGGTATTTTATTTTCTCATATGACGGGGGTGCGCTGAATGATGTACTGGGCGCACTGGGAATCGGTCCTGTCAACGCCTTGGCAAGCCCTGCGGCAAACCCTTGGATTATCGTCATGATTAACACGTATCAATACGCAGGCATTGCGATGATTGTATATTTGGCGGGGCTGCAAAGCATTCCGAAAGATTATTACGAAGCCGCAAAAATGGATGGCGCGGGAGGTCTTCAGCCGTTTTTCACCATCACCCTGCCATTATTGATGCCGGCTGTCACCATCAACATGGTCATCAATATCATCGGCGGGCTGAAGCTGTTTGATGTCATTTTCGCGCTGACCGCAGGCGGGCCGGGCAATTCCTCTCAATCGATGTCGACGTTTATGTATGATTTATATTTTAAACGGCAGGATGCGGGATATGCCGCCGCCCAAGGCGTGTTTATGTCCGTTATTATCCTTGTCATCAGCTTTTCGGCTCTCGTGTATTTCAAGCGAAAGGAGACGGAAATGTCATGAAAACAGCCCGAATGCGAATCTTTACGCTATTGGCTGCCGTTATATCGTGCTTTCATATTGTCCCCTTTTATATTTTGCTGACCACGTCATTAAAAGCAAAAGGAGACTACAGTTCAAAATGGTCGCTGCCATCCGCCTTTTCATTTCAGAATTTTCGTGAAGCATGGGAGCGTGCCTCTCTCGGGCAATCCTTTCTGAACACGATCATCATTACAGCCGTTTCCGCCGCCTTGCTAATTTTCATGGGTTCGCTTGCCGCATACCCGCTCGCTAGAAGAAATACAAAGCTGAACAAAATCGTCTTCGGCCTTTTGATTTCCATCATGATTATCCCGCCTTTGACTTCCATGGTTCCTTTATACAAAATGGTCGCTGATGCGGGGCTGGTCAATACGCATGCCGCAGCCATTCTCATTAATACGGCTGCATATATGCCGCTGACCGTTTTCTTATATTCAGGGTTTATCCGCTCTTCCATTCCGAAAGAACTTGAGGAAGCCGCCAGGATGGACGGCGCGGGATTGATCAGGACTTTTTATACGATCGTGTTTCCTTTGTTGAAACCGATTACCGCAACGGTCTGCATTATTTCCTGCGTGTTTATCTGGAACGATTACCAATTTGCGATTTTCTTTTTACAAGATCAAAAGGTGCAGACATTGACCGTGGCCATGGCGGGATTCTTCGGCGAAAACGCGAACAATCTTCACTTAGTCGCCGCAGCCGCAATTATGGCGATGCTGCCGATGGTCGTATTGTTTTTGGCACTTCAAAAAT
Source organism: Bacillus sp. JK62 (assembly GCF_053663455.1). Classification (NCBI taxonomy): domain Bacteria; kingdom Bacillati; phylum Bacillota; class Bacilli; order Caryophanales; family Bacillaceae; genus Bacillus; species Bacillus sp. JK62. Next base: position 57,611 of record NZ_JBSJQA010000002.1, on the reverse strand, counting down.
ATTTTATCTCAGGGCTGTCCTCCGGGGCGGTCAAAGGCTGAGAAGAAAAGGGAGGAATTTCTGTTGAAGAAAATTACGTTTATCGGAGCGGGGAGCACGATTTTCGCAAAAAATGTATTGGGGGACTGTTTACTGACTGAAGCATTAAACGGATTTGAATTCGCGCTTTATGATATTGACGCTGTACGGCTGAAAGAATCTCAGCTCATGCTGGAAAACATGAGAGACCGCTACAATACGAGTATATCCATCATCTCTTACGATGACCGAAAACAGGCGCTTACACACGCCGGCTATGTGATAAACGCCATTCAGGTCGGAGGCTATAAACCCGCGACGGTCATTGACTTTGACATCCCGAAACGGTACGGTCTCCGCCAGACGATTGCCGATACCGTCGGAATAGGCGGCATTTTCCGTTCCCTTCGCACCATCCCCGTTTTATTTGACATCGCAAAAGACATGGAAGAGGTCTGCCCGGATGCGTGGCTGTTAAACTATACAAATCCGATGGCCTCTCTGACCGGAGCGATGCTCAGACATACAAATGTCAAAACGGTCGGCCTGTGCCACAGCGTCCAGGTCTGTACCAAAGATCTGTTTGACTCACTCGGCATGGATCACGAAGGTACGGAAGAACGCATTGCCGGCATCAACCATATGGCTTGGCTTTTGGAGATTAAAAAAGACGGAATTGATTTATATCCGGAAATTAAAAGACGGGCACGCGAAAAACAAAAGACGAAACATAAGGACATGGTGCGGTTTGAGCTGATGGATAAATTCGGCTGCTACGTAACGGAATCATCTGAGCATAATGCCGAATATCACCCGTATTTTATAAAAAGCCGGTATCCGGAGCTGATAGATGAACTCCAAATTCCGCTTGATGAATATCCGAGGAGATGCGCGGAACAAATCAAAAATTGGGAAACGATGAGAGACGGCATCATCAACAACCAAAACCTGACGCATGAACGCTCGAAAGAATACGGTTCGAGAATTATAGAAGCGATGGAGACGGGCCGTCCGTTCACATTCGGCGGCAATGTGCTGAATACAGGGCTGATACCGAATCTGCCGGCGAAAGCGGTCGTTGAAGTGCCGTGCGCCGCCGTTAAAAACCAAATTATGCCGTGCTATTCCGGCGAACTTCCGGAGCAGCTCGCGGCGCTCAACAGAACAAACATCAACACACAGCTTTTAACCATCGAAGCAGCCGTTACATTAAAAAAGGAAGCCGTATATCAAGCGGCCATGCTTGATCCGCATACGAGCGCCGAGCTTTCCATGAATGACATCATCTCTTTGTGCGATGACTTATTTGAAGCGCACAAAGACCGGCTTCCGGCTTATCATTGATCATTCGCGATCCGGTCCTGGGCGGGCCGGACGCTTTTATATGTTCAGCACCAGTTTGACCGTCTGTAAGGTGTGTCCTTTAAAATCTTCTTCAAATCCACATACCCTTTGAAACCCTTTCGCTTGATAAAAGGACAAGGCGATGCGGTTCTCTTTTTCTGCATGGACATAAAGCTTTTTTACCCCGCCGGACTGCCTGATGCATTCTTTAAGAAGTGCCGTGCCTATCCCGCTTCCCTGGCAATCCGGGTCAATATAGATGGCGGTCAGCTCCGCATTTCCGTCTTTTTGAACCGGGGTGGCATTTGCAAAACCGAGCACTCGCCCCTCTTCTTCTGCCACAAAAAACAAAGAATGCAAGAGCCGGCGTTCCATCATCTCATCCTGATAGGCGGATTCGAGAAACTGATCCTGAATGTGTCTGGGAATAATCCCTTCATATGTATGATGCCAGCTTCGTTCTGCGACTTGCCGGACCTGTTTGATATCGTTTGTTTTCATCGCGCGGATCATCGGTTTCATCTGATTCGCCTCCCGTTTTTTTATAAAAAAAGAAGAAAAAGACTCACGTCCCTTTTCTTCTTTCACTTCAAAGCGTTATTTCTTCGGCTTTGTTTCGCCTTCCCACTCCAGCATGCCGCCTTCAACATTAACTGTACGGAAGCCCTGCTCATGTAAATACATACAAACGTTCATGCTTCTTTTTCCGGAACGGCAGATAAATACATATTCCTTGTCCTTGTCTAACGCATCCATCTTCTCAGGGATGTCCCCCATGCGGATATGAACGGCCTCCGGGATCATTCCTTCGGCAACTTCTTCGTCTTCTCTGACATCAATCAGATACAGCTCTTCTCCCGCTTTTAATTTTTCTTCCAGTGCGGCTGTGCTGATTTCATTTATTTTCAATGTGTGACACTCCCATTCATCTTTATGGTGTTAAGTATACCAAAGCCCGCGGTGCAATTTCTATGATAGAGGCCTGATAAAAAAGCCCCTCTCTGGAAGAGAGGGGCTTCGTCCGGTCAGTTTGCCACGATATTGACAAGCTTGCCCGGTACGGCAATGATTTTTCGGATCGTTTTTCCTTCAAGCTGCTCTTTTACTTTTTCGTCAGCTTGTGCGAGCTGTTCTAACGCTGCTTTATCAGCATCAGCCGGAACCATTAATTTCGCTTTTACTTTTCCGTTCAGCTGGACGACGATTTCCACTTCATCGTCCACCAGTTTTGATTCATCATAAGCAGGCCAAGCCTCGTATGCAATCGAACCTTCGTGGCCGAGTTTTTCCCACAGTTCTTCCGCCAAATGCGGCGCAACAGGAGAAAGCAGCTTCACAAAACCTTCGATATATTCTCTCGGCAGTTCATTCGCTTTGTAAGCTTCATTAATGAAGACCATCAGCTGAGAAATGCCCGTGTTAAAACGAAGGGCTTCGAAGTTTTCTGTCACTTTCATAACCGTTTCATGATAGACGCGCTCAAGAGTTTCGCCCGCGCCTTCTGTCACTTTACCCGTCAGCTCGCCGTTTTCCTCGATAAACAAACGCCATACGCGGTCAAGGAAGCGGCGCGCTCCGTCAAGACCTGATTCAGACCAGGCGATAGATGCGTCAAGCGGCCCCATAAACATTTCGTACAGGCGAAGCGTATCTGCTCCGTGAGACGCCACAATTTCATCCGGATTGACGACGTTTCCGCGGGATTTACTCATTTTTTCATTGTTTTCCCCGAGAATCATCCCTTGGTTATACAGCTTTTGGAACGGTTCTTTCGTCGGCACGACACCGATATCATAGAGGAATTTATGCCAGAAACGAGCGTACAGAAGGTGAAGCACGGCATGCTCCGCCCCTCCGATGTAAATATCAACGGGCAGCCATTTATCCAATTTCTCAGGTGAAGCGAGCTGATCCGGATTTTTCGGGTCGATAAAGCGGAGGAAATACCAGCAGCTTCCCGCCCATTGCGGCATCGTGTTCGTTTCTCTTCTGCCTTTTCTGCCCGTTTCAGGATCAGTGACTTCCACCCACTCTTTAATGTTAGCAAGCGGTGATTCACCTGTTCCGCTCGGTTTGATCTCATCGGTTTTCGGCAGAATCAGCGGCAGCTCTTCCGCCGGAACGGCTGTTGACGTGCCGTCTTCCCAATGAATGACCGGAATCGGCTCGCCCCAATAGCGCTGGCGGCTGAACAGCCAATCACGCAGACGGTATGTCACTTTTTTCTCACCGTTTTTCGTTTCTTCAAGCCAGGCGATCATTTTTTCAATCGCTTCCGCTTTATTCAGTCCGTTCAGAAAGCCGGAATTGACATGTTCTCCGTCTCCCGTGTACGCTTCTTCTTCCGTGTTTCCGCCTTTTACGACTTCTTTGACAGGCAGGCTGAACACTTTTGCGAATTCAAAATCACGTTCGTCATGCGCCGGCACGGCCATTACAGCGCCCGTTCCGTAAGAGGCGAGGACATAATCCGCTATCCAGATCGGCAGCTTTTCCCCGTTTGCAGGGTTTACGGCATATGCACCTGTGAAGACGCCCGTTTTTGTTTTCGCAAGATCCGTCCGTTCCAGGTCACTTTTCGCCTGAACTTCTTTAACATAAGCGTCTACCGCTTCTTTTTGTTCAGGCGTCGTGATGGCCTCCACAAGCTCATGCTCAGGAGCCAGTACGGCATAAGCCGCGCCGAACAGCGTGTCCGGTCTTGTCGTAAACACCGTAAACGTGTCATCAGTGCCGTCGATCGCGAAATGCACGTTTGCGCCTTCTGAGCGTCCGATCCAGTTGCGCTGCATGTCTTTAATGCTTTCAGGCCAGTCAAGTTCTTCTAAATCTTCAAGAAGCCTGTCCGCATAAGCGGTGATTTTCAGCATCCATTGTCTCATCGGGCGGCGTTCAACCGGATGGCCGCCCCGCTCGCTTTTGCCGTCAATGACTTCTTCGTTCGCAAGCACCGTTCCGAGCGCCGGGCACCAGTTGACCGGCACTTCGTCTACGTATGCGAGCCCTTTTTCGTACAGCTTGGTGAAGATCCATTGCGTCCACTTGTAATAGTCCGGATCAGTCGTATTGATTTCACGATCCCAATCATAAGAAAATCCGAGTGATTGGATCTGGCGGCGGAAATTATCTATATTTTGTTTTGTGAACTCAGCCGGATCATTCCCCGTGTCAAGCGCGTATTGCTCGGCAGGAAGCCCGAACGCGTCCCATCCCATCGGATGAAGCACATTGTACCCTTGCATGCGTCTCATGCGAGAAAGGATATCGGTTGCCGTATAGCCTTCCGGATGTCCGACATGAAGGCCGGCTCCTGAAGGATACGGAAACATGTCAAGCGCGTAAAACTTCGGCTTGTCATTCTCTTCACTGACGGCGAACGTTTTATGATCCAACCAGTAATTCTGCCATTTCTTTTCTATTTTTTCGTGCTGAAAACTCAACGTAAAAACCTCCTTCTGATTGAATACGGCGTATGTAGTCCAAGTATTGACGGGATGAGGAAGATTATATTCAGATTATTCTAAAACTAAAAAAACTCCCTCATCCCTAAAAGGGACGAGAGATTTTTGTTTCCCGCGGTACCACCCTCGTTAGCGCGGTTTTAAGCCGCACTCACTTGATACTTTTAACGCAGTTATGCGTCAGCGGTTTTGCCGCTGCAACTCTGAGGCGAGTTCGGAAACAGACTTGATTGACTTGCACCGGCCGTCAACTCTCTGAGTGCGAAATCTGCTTCTTACTGCTCCTCTTCACTGTTCTTATCGCTACCGTAATCTTACCTGTATTTTATAGAATTCTGTTCATAAGTGCAAGCAGGTTTGTATACAATGGGAATGTACCCGGAACGGGTCGTGAGCGGGGATATTATTTTGATGGAGGATTTTTTTGCTGGTGTGGTTTTGCTTCGGCCGAATCACTGTTTTGTTCTCTGACAAAATCAAAGCTCCTGAGAACAGCTTCTCCGCCGTAGCCTGCGATTATGGATAAGATGACGAGTTGAATTCCTGAATCGGGGTCAGCGGATAAGACAAGTAAGATGGAAGCAGCCATTCCGATAAAACCATCTTCCAAAAAACCGAGATAGATAAACCGCTTTGTCATTCTGGGTTTCTCCAGCCTGCCTCTCTTTTTCACATGACCGAGAACCCCCATGATGCCTCCAATTACACAAGCAATTATTACCTGATGCAGCATCTTCATCACCTTCCTAAAGCCCTTATTTAGTAAAGCGACTTCAGGCCATCCAGCCCCCTTACGAATACGATGATTTTCGATATCTACATACCGGCGATTGAACAGGAATGTAAAAAGCTTGTTTCTTCCATTATATGTGAACACATGATCGGTAAGCTTGATGCATTAGATTCATTTTTCACCCAGTGACAATGACCTAGTCACTTACTTAGCGATGATGTGCCTTCCCCTTATATATTCAGTGTATATGAGGACAAGCCCGAATGACAAATTGCAAACTTCGGCTGCTTGAATCAGAACATATGTTATGCTACGGTTACTGTAGATTCATTTAAAAAGGGGAGAAACAACGGCTGAAAAAAGCGCGCAGCTTTACGGCCAAAAGGGGGTTTTACATGGCTGACTCAAATGTATCCGGAAAACTGGAGCAGCTGGAGCTTATCAAAAAGGCGCTTGATCACGCACGCATCGGCGTGGTGATTACAGACCCCTCTCTTGAGGACAATCCCATCATATATACAAATCAGGGATTTATGGATATGACAGGCTACGCTTCCGAAGAGATATTAGGTAAGAACTGCAGATTTCTGCAAAGCAAAGAAACCGACCGTCAACAAGTCGCGAAAATAAGAAAGAGCTTAAACCAGAAAGAAAAGATCACGGTGCGGCTGAAAAATGTCAAAAAAGACGGCACCCCGTTTTGGAATGAACTCAACATTGATCCTCTGTATGTTGAAGACAAGCTCTATTTTGTCGGTTTTCAAAAAGACATTACAGAGCAGAAAGAATACGAAAAGCTCCTGGAGGATTCCCTCACAGAAATCACGACGCTGTCAACACCGATTGTTCCGATCCGAAACGGCATCTCCGCCTTGCCGTTAGTGGGAAACTTAACGGAAGAACGATTTGATTCAATTGTGACAACTTTGACGGACATATTAACCGCATCTAAAGATGATTACTTAATTATAGACTTATCAGGTTTGGCCGAGGTAAACGAACAGACGGCAGACCAGATTTTCAAATTGCATCACCTGCTTAAATTAATCGGCACAGAACTGATTATCACCGGGATCAAGCCTTCCCTCGCCATGAGAATGAATCAGCTTGATGCCAGCTTTTCTTCATTAAAGACGTATTTAAACGTTAAGGACGCCGTCAACGTGCTTCCGGTCGTATAAACAAAAAAATCCCGCCGAAACAGCGGGATTTTTTATGTCGTCATCGCACTTGGACGTTTTGTTTATTAACGGTTTTCAGGCGTTTGTCGTACAGCACCGTCGCTGCGATGCTGACAACAAGAAGCACCATCAGGATCAACAGCAGCACGCTCATGCCGTACTGATCAACCAGCACGCCGCCAAGGAGCGGCCCGATCATTCTGCCGCCCGTCGCCGCACTGTTGACAAATCCTTGGTAAAACCCTTCTTTCCCCTTAGGCGCAAGCTGATTGGCAATGGTAGGCACGGCAGGCCAGACAAGCATTTCTCCGACGGTTAAAATCACCATTGCGGTGAGGTACATCGGAAATTGCTTGGCGCTAAGAAGCACGCCGAACGAAACGATAAAAATACAAAAGCCGATGACCATCTGCGTTTTTAACGCGCCTGACCATTTTTTCAGAACAGCTCCTATGAGAGGCTGTCCGGCGACAATTAATATTCCGTTTACGGTCCAGAGCACACTGTATAATGAAAGCGGCATACCGATGCTTTGAGTATGTGACGCAACGGTTGTGGACCACTGCGAATAGGCAATCCACCCGAGAACATACCCGCCGCTCAATATGAGAAGCGCCGTAAATTTCGTTCTGCTGCTGACAGGCTCGTAGTCCAGAACAGAAACCTGGCTCGCATTTCCGGTTTTGATATTTCGAAACCCGAAAAATACGATAAGGAAAAACAGCACATAAAGCAAAGCATTGGCTAAAAACACGTACGTAAACGAGTATGCTGCAACCATCCCGCCGAGTGCCGAGCCCACGGCGACACCTGCGTTCTGAGCTACATAAATCGCATTAAAAGCTCTCCGCCCGCCTTCTTTCCATACCGCTCCCGCCATGGCGTAACTGGCCGGAAACACGATACCGGAACCGAAGCCGACAATGATGAGCAGCCAAATATAAACGGGCCATTGGTGAAACAGAACGAGTCCGAGAAGACTTGCCAATGTGATCATAATGCCCAGCATAATGGATTTGAATCCGCCGATTTTATCAAACAAAAATCCGCCGCATAAATTCCCCGCCACACTGGCCCCGGAATTCAGCATCAGAACAATCCCCGCAACAGTCAGCGATTTCCCTAAATGATTATGAATATAGATCGTATTCAGCGGCCACAAAAAAGATGCGCCCGTCACATTGATAAACATTCCGATGATTAATATCTTCAAAGCGCGCGGCATACCGATCCCCCTCTCTCTATAAAAAACCCCATGAAAAAACGGAAACCGCAAGCCGCGGCTCCGTATCGATCACGTTATCATAGCACATTCATTCTATCGCCGCGGACGTCTTTTTTCAACATCAGAATCTGAAAAAAATAATGCCGGAATGTTGAAAAAATTACAAATGATTGGATTCGCAAAAACAGACCGGCTTCATGCTCTTTTCCTCAGCAGCCAAAACGGAATATACAGAATGAAAAAGCTCAATATCACCGCCGCTTCCATTGATAGAAGATACCACGGCCAAGGTCCGAAAACATTCAGAAGCGAAGCGGTCTTCGGTTTTTTCATTAAATATAGATAATTTGCATTCAGCACACGATCAATAAAAAAGACACACGCCCCGTACAGATTTACGATCAGCACCGACACCCACAGCCCGCGCGCCGACGGTCTGTACTTTTCTGCAGCGGCCATGAATAGACAGGTAAGAAAAACACAGCCGTGGGAGACGAAAAACACGATGTACCGAAAATGCGGGAAAGAATACGCCCCTAAATCAGGTGTTGCCATCGCCTGTACGGCGCTGCCCAAACCGGCAAAATAGAGGAAGGCGAACAGCTTTTTGCTTTTTGTCATGACCATCAGCATCGCCAAATAGACGGAAAGGTCGCTCAGCTGCAGCGGCAGAGCTGTTTTCAGCGACCATGCATGATGACAAAGCAGCCATATATGATAGCTGATCTGCGACACGGCAAGGAGAATGAATAGTACATAGCGGATCATGCGGCTCTGGTTGAGCTTTTTCCGGAATACGATCACGCCCGCCCCCAGCAATCCGATGATCAACAGCGTGAAAATGTGTTCCTTGGAAAAAAGATGAAAGGCCCCTGTTTCAGATTTCAATTGAAAATACTTCTGCATAAGGCTCCCCCGCGCGAAAAAATGACGTATGTCTATTCTTTTAAAAATCGCTTTCTTCTATTCATACAAAAAAAGCCTCCGCTTATGCGGAGGCTCCTCAACTTGTTTTACAAGGCGGATTGAATGACCTTTTTATAATACAGCACCGACAGCATGCCGAAGATGGAGTACAGCAGCGTATACAGCGCCATGACGATGATCATCGGCGTCCACACTTCCGTTCCGAATAAAAACCATCCTGACTGAACGGCAAAATAGCTGTGGAACAGCCCAAGAACGAGCGGAATCCCGAAATGATACGCCTGCTTCCGGCGGATGCCTTTCAGCAGATCTCCCGTTGTGAAGCCGAGCTTCCGCAATATCGTATAATCAGCCTTCTCATCCTCACACTCGCCCATTTGTTTAAAATAAAGGATACAGCCTGAGGTGATCAGAAAGGTTAATCCTAAAAACCCGACAATAAACATGATCAGCCCCATGTTTTTCTTTTGCGTGTCAGCCGTTTCAAATTGTGAAAGCGCACCGTCTGAATAGTGCTGCGCCTGAAACAGACCATCAGCTTTTTGGATGTCCTCTTCTCGTTTGAGTGTAATGCCGAAGAACCGATTTGATTTTCCCTGAATGGACGGGTCGATATCTTTCTCGATCCGGTCGAATACCTGCTGCGTGACGATAACGGTCGGCAGCCCTCCGCTTGTAAATGTATATGACAGGAGGAAGTCGTTCTTCAAGCCCTTATACGCCAGCGGTATTTTATCCGTTTTGCCGTTTATATCAATGGAACCTGACGTTTTCAGGTCGAGAAATCTTTTCATCATATCATTATATCCGGTAAACACGGCTTCTCCGTCAGAAAGCTCCGTCCCTTCTGCGTCTTTCTCGCTTATAATCGGCAGCGCCAGGCTGGACGGGTCTTGTTTAAAGCTTTTCATGTCGCCGTTTATGATGTTCTTCATATTGACACCGGCTTGAATGGTCTTGATTGTTTTTACTTTGTGTTCAATTCCGTTTTTCTTCAATAAAGCGGTAAATGAGTCAGTCTCCTTTTGGTTATCAAACGCAAAGTCCGCAGCTGTATTTTGCTCAGCCGATTTTTCCGCGGAGTAGTACGAGATATAGCTTAAAGACAGTAAACCGATTGCCAGCGCCGAAAGAGTCGTAATAATCGTCAGCAGCACGGCGTTTGACTTCATCCGGAACATGATGGATGACAAAGACAGCACTTCACTGACATTCAGATACCCGCCTTTTGATTTCCGGATGAGATTTGCCAGAAAGCTGACCGAACCTTTATAAAACAGATAGGTTCCGATAATGACCGAGCCTAGAATAAACACCATTGCCGAAAACAGTTCATTCATGCTCGTAAAACTGCCTCCGAATAAATCCGCGGACACGGCATAGCCGGCGATAATGGCCGCAATACCGACAACGCCGATCAACATCTGCACCCAAGAAAGCCGTCTTATGCCGCTTTCTGACGATGACGCGGTTTTAAATAAAGACAAAATGCTTTGCCGTTTAATAAATAAGTAATTCATCATCATAATCAGCACGTAAATTGCCCCGAACACAATTAACGTCTGAACGAGCGCCTTGCTTGAAAAAAACAGTGAGACAGAGGCTTTCACACCGACTGTATGAAACAGCATCATCATACATAATTTCGAGAGGGAAAAGCCGGCGAAAATACCGATCCAAATCGATCCGAAATACAAAATGAAATTTTCTGCGCTGAGTATGCGGAAAATGTGCATTTTCGTCATGCCGATTAATCGGAATAAGCCGATTTCCCGGCCGCGCCGTTTAATAAAAATGGTGTTGGCGTATAAAAGAAATACCGACACGATCGCCACAAGCAGTACAGAGGCGGCCCGGATTGCCGCCGCTCCTTTTATGGAGCTTTTCATTTCATCAAGCGCAGGATCGTATTGCATCGTGACAAACGCGAAATAAAGGGCGGCGCTGAACACCAGCGCAAAAACGTAAAGGTAATAGTTTTTCATATTCTTTTTCAGGTTCTGGAAGATCAAATGATGAATACTCATGCCTGAACCCCGCCCAATACACTTTGCGTTTTCATAATATCCTGAAAAAAGTCCGGTCTGTCCTGGCCGCCTTTATTCAGCTGTGTATACACACGGCCGTCTTTAATGAAAACCACACGTCCGGAATAGCTGGCGGCAACCGGATCATGCGTCACCATCACAATGGTGGCGCGGCGTTTTTGATTCAGGCGGCTGAGTTTATTCAATAAATCCGTGGCAGCCTTTGAATCGAGCGCTCCGGTCGGCTCATCAGCAAAAATAATGCCCGGCTCGTGAATAACAGCTCTTGCGGCAGACGTCCGCTGTTTTTGCCCGCCGGAAATTTCACTCGGATACTTATGTCTCAAATCATAGATCCCAAGCTCCTCTGCCGTCTCGGCAAATCGCAGGTCCGCCTCTTTCTTAGACATTTTCGTAATGGATAACGGAAGGAGTATGTTTTCCTTCACGGTCAGCGTGTCCAATAAATTATAATCCTGAAAAATAAAGCCGAGATGCCGTTTTCTAAATTCGGCAAGCTGTTTTTCTTTCATGGATGTAATCTCCGTCTCGTTCAGTTTAATGGTGCCCGCGCTCACTTTATCAATGGAGGAAAGCACATTCAAAAGGGTCGTTTTCCCTGATCCTGACGGGCCCATAATGCTGACGAATTCCCCTTTGTGAATCTGAAGATCAATTCCTTTCAGCACCTCTTGTTTATTCAGCTTGTTTCCGTAGCTTTTTTGGATATTGCCTGCTTCTAAAATCATCACGTTATGAGTCTCCTTTTACATTGGTTATCTTTATTTTAAAAACAGAAGCCGTTTTTTTCGTTTGATTAAGCGAACAAAAGAGAAAAGCATGTGACACTTTTGTCACACGCTGAACATGCTGACGGCATCGTTCTGTTTCGGAAACACCAAGGTAAAAACCGTGCCGCTTTCCGGCTCAGAGCGCACGCTGATCTGGATGAGAAGCGGAGCCGCGGCTTTTCGAGCCAAATACAGGCCCATCCCCGTTGACGCGTGATCTCGCCTCATTCGCGTCGAGGTAAATCCTTTTTCAAAAATGCGCGGAAGATCTTTGGGCTCGATGCCGATGCCGCGGTCTTCGATATCGACATGCACCCGGCCGTTTTGTTCATAGCTTTTTACGGTAATGTCATCCGCTTCACTGTATTTGACGGCATTGCTTAACAGCTGCCTGATGATGAAGGAAAGCCATTTTCCGTCACTGTGAACGTCCGGTGAATCAAGCTGAATGTCAAACCCGATCCCTTTTTGTATGCACCATGATTGCAGATTTTTAATTTCTTTGAAAACAAGCGGTCTGAGCTGAATGCGCTGGAATGATAAATCATTTTCAATAAAGGACAATCGTTTCTGATGAAGCTGCTGGTCCAGGAGATGGTGAATCCGCAGCCATTCATACAGCAAAGGGGCTTTCAGCGGCTGTTCATCAAGGCGCTCGATCATGAGATGCATCGCTGTCAACGGTGTTTTGACCTCGTGAATCCATGACATCAGATCATCCTTTTCATGCTCTGACGCCGCCTGAAGATCAAGTGAGCTTTTTCGTAATTGCTGTGTCTGCCCTTCAATGCTTTCTTCAACGATAGACTCAAACGGACTGTCAGGCGCTTTAAGATAAGACATGTCTAAATTGGCGTCCCACTCTCTTAAGCTTTTATAATAGGCTGTCTCTTTACGATAGCGGAACAAGAGAAATACAAGAAACACAAGAAGCGACAGGTAAACAAAATACAGCACCGAAAAAAACGGAATAGACGGATCAATATATGCCGCAAAAAGGAGCACAGCCTGCTGCAAAAGAAACATCGCGATCCAGCTTTTTCTTTCGAGCAGAAATGATTTAATCATAAAGACCGTCTTCTTCCTTTGCGATGTATCCCTGCCCCACCTTGGTTTCAATCATTTTCCCGATGCCTAATTGATCGAGTTTTTTCCGCAGCCGGTTGACATTCACCGTCAGCGTATTATCACTGACGAAACGCTCATCATTCCATAGGCTTCTGATGAGTTCTTCCCGGCTGACGATTTTATTTTTCTGCTCAGCCAGCAGTTTTAAGATCAGCATTTCGTTTTTGGTTAGTTCGACCGAACCGTTTTTACGGCTGACCGTGTTGGTTTCTGTGTCAATAACCGCCCCGCACCATCTTTTCATCAGCGCCGGTTCTGTGCCGTATTGGTGCACACGGCGGAACACCGCCTGTATTTTCGCGATTAACACATCAAAGTGAAAAGGCTTCTGAATAAAATCATCTGCCCCGAGCTGCATCGACATGACCATATCCGCGGGATGATCGCGCGAGGACAAAAAGAGAATCGGCACGTTTGATTGGGAGCGTATCATTCTGCACCAATGAAAGCCGTCAAATTTCGGCAGCTGTACATCAATGATCACCAAATCAGGCTTGATTTCGGTAAACTCCCGGATGACCCGGCTGAAATCCTTTATTCCATGCACCGCAAATGACCAGCCCGTTAATCTCTCTTTCATCTCGTGAAACAAAGTGTTATCATCTTCTATTAACAAAATGTGAAACATGGTATCCGCCCTTTTTTGATAGATAGAGGAAAAACCGGCTGATGTCCAGCCGGCTTTTTTCCTTTACAGTTCTCTTCTTAATGCGGTCAGAACGTTGGTTTTTGTCGCTTTGCGGGCCGGATTCATACCGGAAATTACCGCGACCCCCGCACAAATGACAACTGCGATCACAACGAGGCTGAGCGGGATATAGGAGAAGGTATAATGAAGATCTTCAGCTCCGGTATTTCCCCCTACCGCTTTCAAGATAACCGGCACAGCCAGATTGACGGCAAAACTCACTCCGTAAGAAATGATAATCCCGATGACAGAACCTAATATCCCGATATAGGCGCTTTCCATCAGGAACATTCTGCGGATGATGGACGGGCTTGCGCCGATCGCTTTCATAATCCCGATTTCCTGCGTTCGTTCCGTCACCGCCATCGTCATCGTATTGAAAATACCGATGGCAGAAATCACGACGGCGATAAAGCCGACAAAGATCAGGCCGATTTTAAAGACGAGGAAAAAGGTGTTGACGCCCTTCAGCTCGGTTGTGACAGATCTGACATAAAAGCCGTCATCCGTGAGATCATGGGTAAGCTGATCGACATGATCGAATTTGTCTGCATACACATTGATGCTTTTTTCCGCATTTCCATTCTTCAGATCCAAGAATGTCGAGAAGTCTTTCTTGAATTGATCACTCACAAAAATATTTGTATCCTCCATCCAATCTTGGGACGGTTTTTTTGTAATTCCGACTACTTTGAAGTCGTACGTTTTCGTTTTTTCAACGTCTCCGTCTTTGTTTGTTTTGGAGATGCTCAGCTGTATCGTTTTATTAATCAGGTCTTTCGTATAGCCTTTTGGTTTTTTCACCTCCGACATGTCGCCTTGGTGATCCTTTAACTCTTTGTCGTAAGCGTCAGCCTCTTTTTTCGTCAATAGGTTCTTCGCAAAATCATAGCCGACCACGATTTCATTCTCTGTGCGGGCGACTCTTCCCTGATCAAGCTCCATATTGGCTTTGACTTCATCTTTCATGTTTGTCAGCACAATGGCTGAATCTTCATTTGTTCGATTTCCCAATGACGCTTTGTTCGGTTCATACACTTGGGTTCTTTCAACGACAGACTTGACATTTTTATACTTTTCCAAGTCTGATTTCTTCACGGCTTTTCCGTTCTCTTGGCCGAGCACATTGATTTCCGTAACAATCTGCTGGCTCATGGTAATGTCTGTAATCGTTTTTTGGATGCCGAATCCGACGGAAGCCAGCACCACTAAAAACGCGCACGCCATTGTCGTCGCCAGCACCGTCATGAAAACACGCAGCCGGTTTTTCTTCATATTTCTTCTGATAAAGTGAATCTGATCCTTAAATCTCAACAGTAACGCCCCCTTTTAATACACCGTCATGCAGCTGGAATTTTGAATGCGCGATCGAAGCGACTTCATCGTCATGCGTAATGATGACAAATGTAATCCCGCGCTCCCGGTTCAGCTGCTGAATTAATGCAAGCACCTCAAGTTCCGTTTCTGAATCGAGGCTTCCCGTCGGCTCATCGGCTAAAATAATTGACGGATTTAAAATGAGGGCTCTTGCGATACTGACACGCTGCTGCTGGCCGCCTGACAGCTCATTCGGATAATGATTCGCATGATTTTCAAGTCCGACCCGTTTCAGCATATCCGCGACTTTCTGCTTGCGTTCAGACGGTTTGACGCCTTTTAAGGCAAGCGGCATTTCAACATTTTCATAGGTTGTCAGACTCGGAATGAGCTGAAAGCTTTGAAAAATAAAGCCGAAATGCCCGAGGCGGAACTGCGCCCACTCTTTTTCATTGAAACCCGTCACATCAGTGCCGTTAATGACGATACGGCCCTTCGTCGGCGCTATGTATCCCGAAATTAAATTCAGAAGCGTTGATTTTCCGGAACCGCTCCGCCCGACGATACAGGCAATTTCCCCTTTTTCAACGGTCAAAGAGACATCCTTCAGTACCGGAACCTCACTCTCTCTGCCTTTCCTGCCGATTTTAAATGAATGATCGATATGCTGTACCTCTATCACGTACACCACTCCCCCTTATATCTGTTTCGTTTTTTTATAGATGAAGTAATAACTGATGAAAAACCCGATAACCGCACCGATGAGCATGCCGAATATGTAACCGGTATACGAACCGTTATAAGCATATCCGCATACCCCCGCACTTCCCATCATACTGAGCGACATGACGAGCACTTGAATGATGCGTTCAATGTGTTTGCTCAGGATAAAATGTCCGCTTCGTTCACTCGGCATTTTCAGGAAATTCACATAGCCGAATAGATAGAAACAAAATCCCATTAATGCGGAAATAAACAATGCGTGTTTCATGTAATACATCCATGATGTATGGATGTAAGCGGCAGGCATGAAATAGATCAGAAATCCGCTCCAAGGGAAATCAATATCCGGCACAGCCTGCCTGCCAAAAAGGAACTCGGCGTTTAACAGGTAAATCGTCATAACCACGATCGGAAAGACGGAAACCGTGAACGCTGTGATCAGCTGCGCCGCTAAATTGCCCGTTATCGTGCCGGCAGCTGTCACTAGTGCATAAATCATCAAGCTGATGACCAGCATCCCTGCGCTGAACGATTGAAAATGATGGACAGCGTCAGGTGTAAGCGCTAGAAACAATATGTCGGATACTCCGTAAGAAACAAACTGCGAGCCGGCTAACACGGCTGCTCCCAAGAAAAACTTCGTATGAAATATCCGGCTTCTCGAATACGGAAGACTCAGTGTAAACATCCTTTCAGCCCGGCCTGCTCTTATCAGAAAAAGCCCCATAACAACCGGCGGAATGAAATGAAGCCCAATCAAATTCCGATAATTGCTGTAATCGATGCTGAATGTACAAACTGACCCCGGGTACAGCTGAAGTGCACGTAAACAATCCTTATAGTGAAAATACTCATTTATAATTGCCAAAGGGCCTAAGATAGATAAGAACCCCGCTGTAAGCAGCAGCAGCGTCTGCCGCTGCTTCCATTCTTTATAAAGCAAACCGCTAATCGGCACCTTGCCTTCCTCCAAACTGCTCATTTTCAAACGGATCTACATATGCTTTGACTTCCTGTAAACCGTAAAATAACTGATGAAAAACCCGATAACCGCGCCGAAGATAATGCCGGCTAAATAGCCGAACATCGTGTCTGTGACCCCATATCCGAAAACACCGAAACCCATAACGGCAAACGCAATCACCAAAATCTGCACCGGACGGTCCAATTTTCTCCATAGAAAGAATCTGCCGTTCCGTTCATTCGGATGTTTCAGAAAGCTGACGTAACCGATCAGATAAAAGACAAGACTCATCACCATCGGAATGATTAAAACCAAATCCCTTTCTCTGATCCATTCGTTAAACACATATCCAATAGGGGTTACAAATATAAAAAGACGGGATTCGATATAACTGCTGATAAAAGAAAATTGATCTCCCACACTAACACCGAAAACGACCTCCAAATTCGCGGCCGGCAGACCGATGAGTAAAAAAGGCAGAATCGTTACGGTAAACGCCGTTAACAGCTGGGCGAATATATGTCCCGTTATTGCTCCGGATGCCATTAACAAGGCGTAAGCCATAAAACTGATGACAATCATTCCGATTGAAAAATGATCAAAATCGTACGTATGGCTCGGTTTCAGCAAAGATATCAGCAATGACGCCGCTCCATAGCCTATCGCCTGAGGAACAACAATGACTGCCCCGCCGAGCCAGAATTTAGTCTGAAAGATTTGGCCTCTGCTGTAAGGCATGCTTAACAAAGCATCCATCGTTCCCTTTGTCCGTTCCAAGCCTAATAAGAAGACAGCAATGATGACACTCACAATCCAGCTGAAGGAAAGAAGCGACCCATTCGTATAACTCACGGTAAATTCACAATATTGCGGATCCAGATAATTCAAACGTCCTTGGTATGATAAATAGTAGTAATAAATCATAAAAGGGTTTGCCGCTATTAAAAAAATACCGCTCAACAAAAACAACCACTGATTTTTCTTCCATTCTGTGTACAACAATCCCCGCGGTATCATTCCGGTCCTCCTTTCTTACACATGCTTCGTTTTTTTATATATGGCAAAATAACTGACCAAAAATCCGACCGCTCCTCCGACCAGCATCCCGGCCACATACCCTGTCATCGTCTGTCCCGTCGAGTACCCCGCCAGGCCAAAACCGAGAACGGCGATGATGATCACCACAATCTGAATGGGCCGGTCAAGCTGTCTCCAGAGAAAAAAATGGCCGTTCCGTTCCACCGGCTGCCTGACATAGCAAAAGTACCCGATGGCATAAAATACAATGCTCATCACTGCCGGAATGATTAATATATACTTGCTGGCAGATACCCAATCTGTATCCATGTACATGATCGGATTCAAATATTGAAAAAGATTGTATACTTTGATATAAGCATCCACTGACGGCATCAGCTCATACATGCCGGCTCCGAAGATGACTTCTACATTGGACAGCGGCAACGTAATGATCAGGTATGGTGATATCGACACGGCAAACGCCGTTAACAGCTGGGCGAACGTATTCCCTGTTAAGCAGCCTGCGCTCGCGACCAATGTAAAAGCCAAAACACTCACAATAATCTCTCCGACGCTGTAATGGTGGAAGAAATATACGCGCTCAGGCTTTAACAGAAGAATGAGCAGCTCAGCCAGCCCGTAGCCGATCACCTGAGCGCCGGTAATGACCGCCGCTCCGAGCCAAAATTTAGTGTGGAACACCTGAGCGCGGGAGTAAGGCAGACTGAAAAGCGCATCAATCGTACCTTTCGTACGTTCCAATCCGAATAAGCAAACCGCCAAAATCACAGCGGGCGCCCAGTTTAAGTTCAGCATTCCGCTATCCAAAGAATTCACATAAAACTTACAATATGCTCCGTGGGTGTCCAGACAGCCTTGATAAACCAGATAGGTATTTAACACTTCAAATGGATTGACCGCCGCTAAAAAAATGCCGACCATCACAAGAACAGTTCGATTCTGCACCCATTCCCTGTACAGCAATCCCCTGTCTACCATCTCCGGTTCCCTCCAAACTTCGCGATGAAAACTTCTTCTAAGTTCACAGGAAGTTCGTTCCATACTTTCGGCTGCAGCTCTTGCAGAAAGTTCTTTTTCTTCTCATCGTTCTTTTGAATCAGCACCGTATAAAACACACCGGCATGGTCGAGAATCGGTATGTTTTGTTCTCTGATCATCAAGTTGACATCCTCTTCAAATGCCATTTGGATTTTCATGTATTCTTCCTTCATATCATCCAAGTCCATCACATTCGTCAGCTGATTTCCTTCCAAAAACCCGATCCGGTTGCACATTCGCTCAATATCTTCTAAACGGTGTGAGGTAATCAGAATGCTCGTTTCCCGTTCAGCCACTTCATCCACCATAAGCTGAAGCACGTCATGACGCGTTACGGCGTCAATTCCGTCCGTCGGTTCATCCAAAAGGATAAGAGCCGGGCGTGAAGCAAAGGCAAGGACGAGCGCAAGCTGTTTTTTCAGGCCTGTGGATAATTCACGGTATTTCTTCGTTTCCGGAATGCCGTACCTGTTCATCAGCTCATTGGCGTAAGTCACATCAAAATTCGGATAGATTCTGCTTACAATCGCAACAAGCTGTTTATATGTATACTTGTCATAAAAAGGATTTTCAACAGGCATATAAATGATATTCTGTTTGACTTTCGGATGACGCTTTATTTCCACCTGATTAAATAAAACCGTCCCTTGATCCGGAAGCAGAATCTGCTGAATGAGCCGGAGCAGTGTTGTTTTCCCTGATCCGTTCCGCCCGAGCAGCCCGAAAATTTCCCCTTTTCCGATGGTGAGCGAAATATCTTTGAGCACTTCTTTACCGTCTATCGTTTTTGAGAGATTCCGCAATTCAATCATGATCCTTTCCTCCTTTCACATCAGCGCTGATTTCCTTTATCCATTCCTGCAGCTTCTCCAGCTCAACTCCCGCGTAATGGGCATCGATGATGAGCTGTTTCAATTGCTCTTTTATCATCGTCATCTTCCCTTCAACCAATGTCGTTTTTGCATTCTCCGATATATACGTTCCTCTTCCCCTCAGCGTTTCAATGACACCATCGCGTTCGAGCTCCTTGTACGCTTTGCTGACTGTGTTCGGATTGGCGATAATAATCGTTGCCAATTCCCTGACAGAAGGAAGTTTATCCCCCGGCTTCATGATCCCTTTTAAACAAAGCTCTTTCAATTGCTGTATGATCTGCTCATAAATCGGAGTTGAGCTTCTCGGATCGATTTGAATCATTTACTTCCCTTCTTTCTTTTACGAGCTGCTCTCTTTCTTTAAATGTTCTGCCATTGAAAACCGATGACGACAAGAACGACAAACAGACTGCTGGCCAAAACCGAGGCGGCGATAATAAGAGGCACATCTTGTTTTACGGATCTTTTGTTTTTCATGAAAGTTCCCCTTCCCTATGCTTAACATTTATATGTCGATTTCATTTTTTGAGTGTTTTATGTGTATTACATCAAGTAGTACACGTAATACAATAAACACACTCAGGCCTATTGTCAATTCTTTTTTAAAAGAAATACAAAAAAACCCGCCGGGATTCCGGCAGGTTTGCTGAACCATTTGAAACGGCGCGGTCAGTAATCAAAATTACGCTGCAAAATCATATTGTTTTGCAAAGTCTGCAGCTGCAATCTCATTCTGTAAAGCTGCTCTCTTTGCTGATCATTCGCAGATAATGACAGCTTGTTTAATTCATTCACCGCGTTTTCAAGCATCATTTGCGCTTCACTGTACTCATTATCATTATAATGCTCTTGTTTTGAAGCGGTCATAAATTGCTCATTCGCAAATTCATACGCCTGTTCGCTTCTTTGGAGATGTTCATCTACTGATTGTCTTGTTGCCATTAAACAGTCCTCCTATTGATAATGTCATATCAATAGTATTTCTTATTCCAAATTAATTCTCACAAGAAATATCAGGTAATTCATTCACAAGACAGAGATGGCATAAAATACGATTAAATGTAAAACTTAATCAAGACAGAATGAAGTCTTTATAAAAATCCTTCATTTTAGAACGCTAACTTAATTCTTCTTTTATTAAAAACATTATAATTTTTCCACATCACCCACAAGATCTTCGGTTCGCTTTAAATTGTTCACCATCAAATTATCTTTTTTGTGTAAAACACCCAGGATTCATCAGATTTTTTAGGTATCCAATTCATTAGACGATCGTTTTTATTAGCTTTAATTATCATCCCGAAACTAACACCAACTATAAAACTTACTCATCCCCATCTAAGACTGGAACAGCTTTAAATTTTTTCAACAAACCGTTCAAAAGTGAATCGAATTTTGAAGAATTAAGATAATAGTATGTTTTATTTTGATTTCTCGTACTCTCAACTAAACCTTGCAATGTCAAAATTCTCATATGGTGTGAAATCGTTGCGTTGGTTAAATTTAGCTGTTCAGCAATCTCATTAGCATACATTTTTTTATGACTAAGTAAGATTAATATCTTGAACTTACTTTTATCCGATAAAAGCTTCAAAAAATCAATGATATGATTAATCTCTGCTTTCTCTAATGTATTTTCAAAAATTTTATCAACTTTATAACCAAGTCCAACATAAATGTTATCTTCACTTTTCGTAATAGTTGCAGTGTAAGGTAAAAGTGTTGGATATATATTAATATAATTACAAGATAAGTATTCCTTACCTTTTAACGTACTGATTATCTTTTTTGGAAAATCTATATTTATGTTTTTTAATTGATTCATCCACTCTTCTCTGAATTTAATTAAATTATAAATCGCCTCGTTAAGATAACCATTCACCGACATTAATTTGCTGCAAAATTGATCTACATAAGTTTTAGGAGATTTCATTACCTTAAATATGATCCACTTGTATTCGGGCTTTATATTTAGATTATTAAGTAGCTCAAATAAACTTTCCCTATCATTTAAATACTGTTGGGTAGATGTTTCGGTTTTAAGATCTCCTTGTAAATAAATTAGAGACTCTAAAATATTTTTTCTTATCTCTTCTTCTGTAACTGCAGACAAATAATCAATAATTTCAAAAAAATCTTTCGTGTAAATTTGTGGGATTTTAAAAAATGTTGTGGCTAAACAAAAAATATTTGCATTCCTAACATCTTTGTAGTCGCAAAAGCTGCCAAAATAAAAATTTAAAAACTCACTATCTAACTCTTTTATTCTTTTAAGATCATCTAGTAATACAAAATATTCATTATCTAAATTCAAACCCAATTTGGTTGTATAATCTTTGAAGAATTCCTCGTGTTTTAAGAATAGAATAGAGGATATCTTGTCAAAGAATTCTGAAACACTGTCATTTATTATTAACCGCACTTTTTCACACCCCATAAAGTCTTTTTCCACAAAGGAAAACGTTGTACTATCTTCATGCCAGACATTTTACATTTTTAATATTATCAATCAAAAGGAAACTTTCAAAGAATATTCATTTCTAATTAGCACTTACCTGACTGAGCATTATCATGAGCAGTCCTAGATTTATTAGACTTGCTTCACCTCATGCTAAGTATTCTCCTCATGTCATACTCTTCAGAAATCCTTAATCATCTCAGCTAGTTTACAGGTCCATTTAAGCTCTTAGTGAGTTATTTCAAGTTACAAAATTGTTGAATTATAAAAATATGATTTCGAGATAAGTGGATGAAAAAACAATTTATGAATAATATTGACACCTCTTAAGATTGCATTTATCATGTTTTTAGATATATATCGAATTTTAATTTAGATTAATATCTGATGGAGGTTGTAGTTTTGAATTTCAAAAAATTAATTATGTTATCTGCATTATTATTAGGTACATTCATTTCGGTAATGGACACCACTATAGTAAATATTGCCTTACCTAAGATGCTGGATTACTTTTCGAGCAACCTTTCTCAAGTAGCTTGGGTGGCTACAGGTTATACTTTAGCTTTTGCAGTTTTATTAGTAGGTGCATCAAAGCTGGCAGACCATTTTGGAAGAAAAAAAGCTTTTATGTTTGGATTAGCACTTTTTATTTTGACATCAGTTATTGCCTGTTTGAGCACTTCAATTGAAATGCTTATCACAATTAGAGTGATTCAGGGATTATCTGCTGCTTTCATTGTGCCAGTTACAATGCCTATTGCTTTGGCCATCGTTCCTCAAAATAAAAAAGGATTGATCATTGGAATCTGGGGGGCTTTCTCAGGATTAGCAGCTACTTTAGGACCTGTACTTGGAGGATTATTAACTGAAAACTTTAATTGGCAAGCTATCTTCTTCATAAATATTCCTTTAGGCCTGATTTCTCTTTTTTTAGCAGCATTTTTTATTACTGAGAGTTATGATGAAACAGTGAGTAAAAAAATTGATTACATGGGGATTCTTATTTTATCCGGAGCTCTCTTCTGTTTAACCTTTGGCTTTGCAAAAGTATCTGATTTAGGCTGGTCATCACCATTAATTATCTCTCTTTTTGTAATCTCTGTATTATTATTCTGTTTGTTTTTCTTTATTGAATCTAAAATTAAAAACCCGATGATTCCCTTATCCATGCTGAAGATACGTACGTTTAGTTTCAGTTCTTTCACCCTCTTTATGCAGGGCCTTGGATTAACAAGCGGTACCCTTATTATTACTTTACTCCTCACGAATTTAATGGGAAAAACTGAATTAGAAGCGGGGTTAATTGTTTCTACATTAGCTCTATCATCTATGTTTACCTCTGTACTTTCTGGAAAGCTATCTGATAAACTCGGGGGCATTTGGCTTTCGGGTCTAGGTATGCTCGGTTTAACAATCACAACATATTTATATGGATACATACGATACGACAGTTCTGTAACAACGGTAATTATTCTGTTATGTTTGACCGGCTTAGCTTTAGGGCTTGTGATAGGACCGGCAATGAGTTCAGGGATACGGCTTATTCCTCCTGAGAAAGTAGGTATTGCCTCAGGTATTCTTAATATGATGCGGACAGTTGGACAAGCGCTAGGCATTGCCATACTTACATCTGTGCTTACAATGAATATAAATGATCACACAGCTTCTGCAAAAAAAGAAGCCATAACAATTGTGGAAAACAATCAGGTTTTTGATAAAAATGCAAAAAACGAGATAATAACTCACTTAAAGCATTCAGACAGTAAAGGTTTCGATCGAAGAAAAAGTATTGCTGAATTAAACAAAAAAGAGGAAGAAATTCTTTCTATAACCCCGGATCCATATAAAGAAAAGGTACAAAAAAGTTTCAATACTCAAAAGAAGGAAGTTATCGCTATCCAGAAAAAAATTTCAAATTTATATAATGAAAAAATAAGTGACAGTTTTAATAATACATTCAAAGTAGGCAGTGTAATTCTTATTTTAGGAATTATTTTTGCATTGTTCAGTGATATTTCTCCAAAACGATTAAAACAACAACAGAAAAACCAGGTAGATATTACGCCTTGACCGTTCCATAATTGTTTCATTGTTCCGCTCCATCATTCATGCTACAATTTTAGGATGCATCTGATGTGAGGGAGGCTTTTTGAACATTGAACGAGAATAACCCTTTTCCTTATTCAAATACGGAAAAACGGTACCATACATTAAATTATCATCTGCGGGAGCATTTCGGGCATAAAGTGTTTAAAGTCGCGCTTGACGGCGGTTTTGACTGCCCGAATCGGGACGGCACGGTTGCACACGGCGGCTGCACATTCTGCAGCGCGGCGGGCTCCGGCGATTTTGCCGGCAACCGGGCCGATGACTTACTCACGCAATTTCACGATATCAAAAACCGTATGCACGAAAAGTGGAAAGACGGCAAATATATCGCATATTTCCAGGCGTTCACGAATACGCATGCCCCGGTAGAGGAGCTGCGTGAAAAATTTGAATCCGTCCTCAAGCTTGACGGCGTTGTCGGCATGTCTATCGCGACCCGTCCGGACTGCCTGCCGGACGATGTCGTGGAATATTTGGCAGAACTGAATGAGCGGACCTATTTGTGGGTTGAACTCGGGCTGCAGACCGTGCATGAGCGGACCGCCCTTCTGATCAACCGCGCCCATGATTTTGACTGCTATGTTGAGGGTGTCAATAAACTGAGAAAACACGGCATCCGCGTTTGTTCCCATATCATTAACGGGCTTCCGCTTGAAAACAGGGACATGATGATGGAGACGGCCAAAGCCGTCGCTGATTTGGATGTGCAAGGCATTAAAATTCACCTGCTTCACTTATTAAAAGGCACACCGATGGTGAAGCAATATGAAAAAGGAAAGCTGGAGTTCCTTTCTCAAGAAGAATATGTAAGTCTTGTATGTGATCAGCTCGAAATCATTCCCCCGGAAATGATCGTTCACCGCATTACGGGAGACGGGCCGATCGAATTAATGGTCGGGCCGATGTGGAGCGTCAATAAGTGGGAAGTACTGGGCGCCATTCAAAAAGAGCTGGAAACACGGGGAAGCTATCAAGGAAAGCTCTTCAGAAAGACCGGGGAGGAGACCGCCCTATGACCTTGATGCACATCCTCCCTTTCAGTAAAGAATTGCTGAAGTCCGCCGCACAGGAAGGTGATATCACGGTTGACGCGACGATGGGCAACGGACATGATACATATTTTCTGGCCGGCCTTGTCGGTGAGACAGGACATGTCCATGCCTTTGATATTCAAGCGGACGCGCTCGCTAAAACGAAGGAGCGGCTCGGTGCCGACTTCGGCCCGCGCGTCACGCTTCACCATAAAAGCCATGATCAAATAAAGGCATCGCTGCCTGAAGATGCGCACGGTCGTGTGGCTTGCGCCGTCTTTAATCTCGGCTATCTGCCAGGCGGCGATAAAAGCATTACGACAAACGGTCACTCAACCATTTCCGCGATCGAACAGCTCCTTGAACTGCTGAAGGAGAACGGGCTGATCGTTCTCGTTGTGTACCACGGGCATCCTGAAGGCAAGACGGAAAAAAGTGCATTACTGGAATACTGCAGCAATCTTGATCAGGAAAAAGCCCGCGTGCTGAGCTACGGCTTTCTCAACCAGCGGAACGACCCGCCGTTTATTATAGCGATTGAAAAGAAATCTGCCGGCAAATAAAGAATCGGCCTGTCATAAGCGGGCCGATTCTTTTTGTGTTTACTTTTCAAGAAAAATCAATTACTATGAAATAATGGAAAAAAGTTCATCTTTTAGTGTAACATCTGGGAGGAGCGGCAGTTTGAATATTCTTCGCATCATATTTTCAAGTGTTCCCTAGGTGATGTTTGTCATCATTTTATCAAGACATTTAGGATTTGAGTTCGCGAAAACCTATTACTGGTGGTTTGCTGCATTTTTTGTCATCGGGCTGATCGGCAAATTCGCAATGCACCTTGCGGCAAAAAAGAAACCGTTAAAAAAAGAGACAGCGTAAAATGCGCATGTCTCTTTTTATTTACTGTTTTGCAGCACGCTGCGTGTATAAGCGGGATTGTTCGTAAAGACACCATCTGCTTTTTGTTTCAGCATAATAGGCGTCAGCGTATGCTCGTCTTCCTTATCAAAAAACACGTGCACTTTCATCTTATTGTGATGAATGCGCTTCACGACTGCTTCATTTGCCAATTTGGCGTTGATTCCGACTGTATCAGCATACGTTCTGATGGTTTGCAGCTGCTTATCATTTATCTCCTCAGCCTCGTGATCTTTTAATAATCGAACAAGAGGAACTTTTTTATTCATAGAACGAACTTTCTTTAAGCTCTTCCCGCTAAAAGACTCAATGACTGCTTTATGGCTGGAAATCAGCTTATGTTTTTGTAATATGTCAATCAGTTTCTTTTCCATCACCAGGCTGCCGTTGCTTTCTCTTGTCTCAATATAGTAATTGGCAGTTTGTCCGAATTTCTGTATGATTTCTTCTAATGTTAAAATCTTTTCTCCTTTTCCCGCATTCAGTTTCTTAATCTGAGCCAAAGACAGATCATCTGTCATCCCTTTACCATCTGTTGTCCGATCTACCGTTTTATCGTGAATTGCAATCAGACGGCTGTCCTTCGTCTCCCGTAAGTCTATCTCAATATAATCTGCTTTGTCTTTAATCGCACGTGCATAAGACAAAGCGGTATGTTCCGGCTCAATCGCAGAAGAGCCCCTGTGCGCTATCAAGACAGGATGATAGCCGGCGGAAGCATGGATGACGGAGCAGCCTCCGGAAATGGAAAGTAATGCTATGACCGCTAAATACTTTAATTTTTTCATAAAATTAAAGTATCATATTCTGCAGGCGCACACAATGTTTCATTCTTCACATCATAAATAAAAAACTGCGCCGTCATGATGTACACGAGAGGCGCAGTTCACCCATTACGAACTTTTCGTCCAAGCCATCTTCTGAAATTTGCGGTAAGCTCTTCCGTTGATATAAAAGAAAAATGACGTTTTTCCGCTTGCCCTGATCAGCTTTCGCGCGAGGCGGCCCATTTCTTTTTGGCCGGCGACTTTGTCATCGGATAAATAGACGCCGAGCAGCCCCCTGTTGATCAGCCGGTGAAAATTTTCATGCGGAATGCCTTGCAAATGTTCATCCGCTTTTTCAATAAAATGCTGCAGTCTCTGCATCATTTCTTCATGGGACTGATAATACGTACAGAAATTCAGATCGCCTTCAAGCAGATCTTCTTCCTGGTCAATTAAATAATCGAGCAGTATGTGCAGCCCTTGTATGTACGGAAAATAACTGCTGCGGATTTTCTCAGCGGTATGTTCGTTAAAATCAGGCTGGAATGAGTAAGCAACGAGACAGAAAATGCCTAGCGTCGATCCCGCGCAGGCCGAGAACTCAAACCACTCCATTTCCGGAAGCTGCGACCGGTACTGCTCAAACCAGGCTTTAAGCCTCGGAACGCGTTCATGCTCAACGACATGCTTATGAACCTGAAGATCGCAATAATAATCACACAGCTCAAGCAAATAAGGTTTAATGATACCGTAATGTTCTATTGACCCGAGCACCCGCTGGCATGTTCTGACCAGCTCATGAAGATAACCGCCGTCATCCCGCTCCTCTCTGTACTGATAGTACGGCCGCACCTCGGCACCGACCGTCAGCGCGTCACGCATGGAAAGATGAAGCATGCGGAAGTCCTTGGGATCAAGCGAGGTGCTGCGGTCGCACAGATTGTCCAGATAATCACTGATTGTCTGATACGCGATGATAAATTGCACGCATTTCTGTTTCTGCTCTCCCGAAAGCAGGGCTAAAATGCCGCCTCCTTCACAATGAAACGACTTATCGCGGATACTTGCGGCCGCCTGCTGCCGCAGTTCGGTATTTTTAATGGAATCTGATTTTTCCCGCCACATGTTCAATTCCTGATGAACGAGCGGAAAAATTTCCCGATACACTTTTGCCATAAGGTTAAAAGGATGTTCCGGTACTGTCAACATATGCACCCCCAGCGAATTCAAATATACTGATCTGTAAAGGCTTTTGCCGCCTTAAACACAGTTTCTCTTTCCGGTTCATTAAAAATTTCATGATAAAGCCCTTCCCATTCCCGGTACGATTTATTATGGGAAGCCACACCGGAAAACCATTTGCGGACCTTCATTTTATCGACGATTTTGTCATCACCGCCCTGCATAAGCAAAAGCGGCACCTTTAAAAACGCATCAGTCGGCACCATAGCGGCATCAATGGTTTTTAAAAGCTCTCTGTACCATCTTACGGATACCTTCGTGACATATAAAGAATCGTTTTGATCCGCTTCAATCATATCCGCATTCCTCGTTGCCATATCAGGTGATAAGCCGGAATCCACTCTGAGGGACGGAGCGAGGACGTTCAGTCCTTTAGACGCAAAATCAAGGACTTTATTGACTTTTATTTGCAGACCCAGACAAGGTGATGATAAAATGAGTGCCGTAATGCGGGGATTTCTCTGCTGCTTAAACCATTCTATCGCAATCAGTCCGCCCATGCTGTGGCCCAAAAGGAAAACGGGCGCTTCAAGCGTTCTCGCTTTATCAATCCATATATCTACTTCATCAATGTATTCTTGGAAAGAGCGAATATGCCCTCTGGCGCGGGTCGACGTTCCCTGACCGGGCAAATCGCCCATCACCACGTTATATCCGGAAGATCTCCACATTTCAACGAGCCATTTATAACGCCCGTGGTATTCGCTCGCCCCGTGGATAATGACAATGGTACCCACGGGCCTGTCTGCTTTCCAAGTCCACATGCAGTTCACCTCTTACATAAATTTAGAGAAAGAAGGATGAGACATGATAATCTACCCTTATAAACAATTTACGCCGGACATACATCCTGAAGCGTTCATTGCGGATAACGCCGTCATAACGGGCGACGTCGTGATCGGAGAACAATCGAGCATCTGGTTCTCGGCAGTCATCCGGGGGGATGTTGCGCCGACAAGGATCGGAAAAAGAGTCAGCATACAAGACTTGAGCTGTCTGCATCAAAGCCCGAACCGCCCGCTTCTTATTGAAGATGACGTCACGATCGGCCATCAGGTTACACTGCACAGCGCAATCATCAGAAAGAATGCTTTAATCGGTATGGGCTCCGTCATTCTTGACGGGGCGGAAATCGGAGAAGGCGCGTTTATCGGCGCCGGAAGTCTCGTTCCTCCGGGCAAAACCATTCCTCCCGGCTGTCTTGCGTTCGGCCGGCCCGCAAAGGTTATCCGCCGGCTGACAGAAGAAGACATACGGGACATGGAAAGAATCAGAACGGAATATGTTGAAAAAGGCCGATACTATAAAACAATGCAAGAGAAATAAAAAAGATCAGCTTTGTTTTACTACTGTACCATTTTTCAAAATATTATTTAAGTAAAAACCATTTGCATTCTCCCGATTGTCAGGAAACAGAAGCAAAATGTTCAGGAATTTGTTTTATTCTTCCCCCTTTTACCCGATCCTATGAAAAAAGAGCCCATTTCAGCGGGCTCTTTTTTTACGCTTTTTCGGCGAATGTCTGTCCGTTTTCCAGATCTATGTCTTTTCTTTTATGGAAACCTTTCCCGTAATAGGCGGCTAATAATATGCCGAACCAGACAGGACCGATGATGACGGCCACCCTGGTCTCTGCATCAAAAGCCATCAGCACAACGACAAAAGCCAGAAATGCCAGCGAGATATATGAGGAAAAGGGGTATAAAGGCATTTTATATTTGAGTTTTTTCCGTTGTTCCGGCTGTAAGCTTTTACGGTATTTCATTTGGGAAAGCAAAATAATCGACCATGTCCAAATTGCTCCGAACGTCGCAATGCTCGTCACCCACGTAAACACTTTCGCCGGCACCACGTAGTTCAGCAAAACGCCGATGCACAACGCGCCCGCTGAAACCAATACCGCTTTTCCCGGCACACCGCCTTTTGTGACCGTTCCGTATGCTTTAGGCGCTTCATTTTGCTCCGCCAGATTGAACAGCATGCGCCCCGTGCTGAAGATCCCGCTGTTGCAGGAAGAAAGAGCCGCCGTCAATACGACAAAATTAATGATTCCGGCTGCAGCTGGTATTCCGATTTTTTCAAATGTCAAAACAAACGGGCTCCCGCCTGAACCAATTTCCTGCCACGGATAAATTGACATAATGACAAACAAAGCTCCGACGTAAAAAATGAGAATGCGCCAAAAAACAGTATCTATGGCCCGCGCCAGTGATTTTTCCGGATTTTTGACCTCACCGGCTGTGACACCGATCAGCTCAATCCCGAGATAGGCAAACATGACCATCTGAAGCGACAGCAGCACCCCTTTAATCCCATTCGGGAAAAAGCCGCCGTGGCTCCATAAATTGCTGATTCCGAGCGCAACGCCTCCGTTTCCGAGACCGAATACGATCATCACCAGACCGATCGCGATCATTGACAGAATCGCCAATACTTTAATGAGCGCAAACCAGAATTCAAGCTCACCGTACGCTTTGACCGCCAGAAAGTTGACAGCCGTCATAATGACGAGTGCACAAAGCGCCCAGATCCATGACGGCACGTCAGGGAACCAGTAGCCCATATAAATGCCGACCGCGGTGATTTCCGCCATGCAGGTAACGACCCATAAAAACCAATAATTCCAGCCTGTTAAAAACCCGGCAAGCGGACCGAGATAATCTCTGGCATACCGGCTGAATGAGCCGGCTACAGGCTTTTGAATCGCCATTTCACCCAATGCCCGCATAATAAAAAACATAATCAGCCCGCTGCAGGCGTAAGCGGCTAAAATCCCCGGCCCGGCAAGCTTTATGGCAGAAGCTGACCCAAGAAACAGCCCGACTCCAATCGCGGCGCCCAACGACATAAGTGAGATATGCCGCTCTTCCAAGCCGCGGTGAAGCGTTTTTTCTTTGTTTTGCATAACTCTCCCTCCCCCTGATTTTGACAAAGAAACGACAAACCGAGACGAAATAGCCAGAAAACTCTTTCCGGAATCTACCCGATTAGTCCTATTATAACCTTTTTCTGAATATTGCGTAATACTTTGTCGAAAACAGAGCGGAATAGACGGTTTACAAAAAACAATAAAAAAAAGGCTTTCGATAACATCGAAAGCCTTTTGGATTAAACGAAAATGACTTCTTTCGGCTGATGATTCAGCTCTTCCGGCACCAATCTTTTCTCGACATTGATGCTGTGCCAGATCATGAAGATCAGCACGGTCCAGATTTTGCGGCTGTTGTCCGCTCTGTCGGCACAATGATCTTCCAGAAGCTGAAGGACATAATCCTTTTCAATATAAGCATCTGTTTCACTTTCACGAATGATGTTGCGAACCCATTCGTTCATTTCATTTTTCAGCCAGTGGCGGATCGGCACAGGGAAGCCGAGTTTTTTGCGGTTAAGCACATGATCAGGCACTACCCCTTCAGCAGCTTTGCGCAGAAGGTATTTCGTCGTGCCGTTTTTCGTTTTCAGTTCATCCGGAATTTTAGAGGCCACGTCAAACACGACTTTATCAAGGAACGGCACGCGCAGTTCCAATGAGTTGGCCATCGTCATTTTGTCAGCCTTTAACAGGATGTCGCCGCGCATCCAAGTATGGATATCAACATACTGCATTTTATTAATGTCGCTGTATGAACGGCTTTCCGTAAAGTACGGCTTCGTGACATCACGGTATGAAAGCTCTGGATTGTAATGTTTGAGCAGCTGTTTTTTCACGGGCTCTTCAAAAATCTTCGCATTACCGATATAGCGCTCCTCAAGCGGTGTGCAGCCGCGGACTAAGAGGCTTTTCCCTCTCATTCCTTCAGGCATGACGGACGCCACATGAAGAAGCATTTTTTTCAGACCGGACGGAATGCGTTCAAACGGTTTAAGCGAAAGCGGTTCGCGGTAAATATTGTACCCGCCGAACAGCTCGTCCGCGCCTTCCCCGGATAATGCAACCGTTACATGCTTTTTCGCTTCTTTCGCGACAAAGTACAAAGGAATCGCCGCCGGATCTGCAAGCGGGTCATCAAAGTGCCAGACGATTTTCGGAAGCTCGTTCATATACTCCTCAGGAGAAATGACTTTGCTGATATTTTCAATCCCGAGCGCGGCAGCCGTTTCCTTCGCTACGTCAACTTCACTGAAGCCCTGCTGCTCAAAACCGACGGAAAATGTTTTAAGGCTCGGGTGAAATTCTTTCGCAACTGAGACGATAAAAGAAGAGTCAATACCGCCGGATAGAAACGAACCGACAGGAACGTCACTTCTCATGTGAACTTTGACAGAGTCAAAGATTGCGTCTCTGACTTCTTTCACCAATTTATCTTCATCAGACTGAACAGGCTTAAAGTTCGCTTTGAAATATGTTTTAAACGCGATGTCGCCTTCCGGGCGGATCGTAAACTGGCTGCCCGGCTCGACTTTTTTCACTTCAGCGTCAAGCGTGCTCGGTTCAGGAACGAATTGGAAAGACATATATTGCTGTAAAGAAGCTGTATCAAGATCAATACCGTTTTGAGCGGCCATTAAACTCTTTCTTTCAGATGCAAAATATACTTTGTCCCCGATGGTTGTGTAATACAGCGGTTTAATTCCGAACGGGTCTCTCGCGCCGTACATGACGCGGTCAGCCTTGTTCCAGATTAAAAACGCAAACATTCCGCGAAGCTTTGAAGCGGCTTCTTCTTTATAATGACGGTATGTCGCAAGGAGCACTTCGGTATCGGAATCTGTATTGAAAGTGTAGCCTTTCGCTTCAAGCTCTTCTCTCAATTCAATGTAGTTATAGATTTCGCCGTTAAAAATGATCCAATATTTTTCGTCTTCATATGATAAAGGCTGTCCGCCGTTTTCTACGTCAATAATACTGAGCCGTCTGAAGCCGAATCCGACGTGCTCATCATGATAATACCCATCGCTGTCAGGACCGCGGTGAACGATCATTTGGTTCATTTGTTTGATTAGCTCTTCTTGATCTGCGGTTTGAGTTAATGGATGCTTATTAAAAACACCGACAAATCCACACATAGTATAGCCTCCATAAGTGTAATTTTCTAATTGGACCCCCTTTTTATAGACGCTTTGTTACGCCATTGGTTTCACGCTATGTAAAAAATAAGCATGGCAGCATCTACAAAAAGGGAAAGCCGCTTAAGTAAGCGGCTATAAAATTATTCTCCTAGTGCTTCTTTGCGAAGCGCATCCGCCTTGTCAGTACGCTCCCAAGGAAGATCCACATCATGACGTCCGAAGTGGCCGTAAGCAGCTGTCTGCTTATAGATCGGGCGGCGCAGATCAAGCATTTTAATAATGCCGGCAGGTCTCAGGTCGAAGTTATTCCGTACGACTTCGATCAGTTTTTCTTCAGAAGCTTTTCCTGTATCAAATGTATTGATGGAAATAGAAACAGGCTGTGCCACGCCGATCGCGTATGCAAGCTGCACTTCACAAGAATCAGCAAGACCTGCTGCCACGATGTTTTTCGCTACGTATCTCGCAGCGTATGCCGCAGAACGGTCTACCTTCGTCGCATCCTTACCGGAGAATGCGCCGCCGCCGTGACGTGCATATCCGCCGTATGTGTCAACGATGATTTTACGGCCGGTAAGACCCGCATCACCTTGAGGTCCGCCGATTACGAAACGTCCCGTAGGGTTGATGAAGTATTTTGTTTCTTCATCGATCAGTTCCTCAGGCACAACAGGGTTAATGACATGCTCTTTCAGATTGCGCTGAATCTGCTCAAGCGTAATTTCCGGGTGGTGCTGAGTTGAAATGACGATCGCGTCGATGCGGACCGGCTTGTTGTTTTCATCATATTCAACGGTAACTTGCGTTTTGCCGTCAGGGCGAAGGTACGGAAGAATGTCTTCTTTGCGGACTTCGCTCAAACGGCGGGCTAATTTATGCGCCAAAGAGATCGGAAGCGGCATAAGCTCTTTCGTTTCGTTACACGCATAACCGAACATCAGGCCTTGGTCTCCCGCTCCGATTGCTTCGATTTCAGCATCGCTCATTGTGCCTTCACGCGCTTCAAGAGCCTGATCGACACCCATTGCGATATCCGCAGACTGTTCATCAATTGATGTTAAAACAGCGCAAGTCTCCGCATCAAATCCGTATTTAGCGCGTGTGTAGCCGATTTCTTTAATCGTTTCACGGACTGTTTTCGGAATGTCAACGTATGTTGATGTAGTAATCTCTCCGCTTACCAGCACAAGTCCTGTCGTTACAGATGTTTCGCAGGCCACGCGCGCGTTCGGGTCATTTTTTAAAATCTCATCTAAGATACTGTCAGAAATTTGGTCACAGATTTTGTCCGGATGACCCTCAGTAACAGATTCAGATGTAAATAGTCGACGGTTTTTACTCATTCACTTTTCCTCCTGAAAAAAGATCTTTTGCAAGACCTTCTCATATGATACGGAACTCGCTCCCTCTTAATACAATGTCATACTATATCAGAGAATGTTAATTGGCATATTTTATGAAATAAAAAAACCTTTTCCACTCGAGGAAAGGGTTTGGTCTGTGTGCCTTTCACTCTTATCGCTCAAGGAAAATATTAAACCTTGCATCAGGTTAGCACCTTGGTTTCCCACAGTGTTTTCACCTGCTTTTTTACAGAGAAACCGGTTGCTGGGCTTCATCGGGCCTGTCCCTCCGCCAGCTCGGGATAAGAGTATCCGCTCAATGAAATATCTTATCGTAAAAGGGCGGAAAGTGTCAATATGAATTAAAGCGATTGCGCGCCTTTATTTCGGGAAGCAATGGAAAAACACAAACAAAAAACCGCAAATAGTATAGACTATTTTCAGATATATGTTATACTAATTCCACATTCAGCGAAATACAAATAAACCGGCAAAGGAAGGTTTTTATGAAATTAGTTGATTTAACCGCAGATCTTCAAGCATTACTTGCAAGTCCGAATGTGCATCATAATTTATCGGCTCCAAAACTTACCGAAAAAGTAATCAGCCGAAATGAAGGAACGCTGACATCAACGGGCGCCGTACGCGCCACCACCGGCGCATATACAGGCCGGTCACCTAAAGATAAATTTATCGTCCGTGAACAAAGCACAGAAAATCAAATTGATTGGGGGGCGGTGAATCAGCCCATTTCTGAAGAGGCGTTTGAAAAGCTGTACGCCAAAGTCGTCAGCTACTTAAAACAGCGGGATGAACTGTTTGTGTTTGAAGGATTCGCGGGAGCGGATGAAAAATACAGACTGCCGATTACGGTCGTAAATGAATTTGCGTGGCACAATTTATTCGCGCGCCAGCTGTTTATCAGACCGGAAACGGATGAAAGAGACCCGCAAGCGCAGCCTTTCACCATTCTCTCAGCTCCGCATTTTAAAGCAGACCCGGAGACGGACGGCACGCATTCGGAAACATTTATCATTGTCTCTTTCGAAAAGCGCGTCATTTTAATCGGCGGCACCGAATACGCCGGAGAAATGAAAAAATCAATATTCTCCATTATGAACTTCCTGCTTCCGCAGCAGGATATACTGCCGATGCACTGCTCAGCCAACGTCGGTGAAAAAGGCGATGTCGCCCTGTTTTTCGGCCTTTCCGGCACAGGGAAAACGACGCTTTCAGCCGATGCGGACCGCAAACTGATCGGAGATGACGAGCACGGCTGGTCAGATTCCGGCGTTTTCAATATTGAAGGCGGATGTTACGCTAAATGTATCAATCTGAGCGAGGAAAAAGAACCGCAGATTTTTCGTGCGATCCGCTTCGGGTCTGTTCTTGAGAATGTCGTGCTTGATGAAAAAACGGGTGAAGCGGATTACGACAATTCCTTCTACACGGAAAACACAAGAGCCGCATATCCGATTGAGATGATCGGCAATATCGTGCAGCCTAGCATTGCCGGCCATCCGCAGGCGATCGTCTTTCTAACGGCGGACGCATTCGGCGTGCTTCCTCCGATCAGCAAACTGACGAAGGAACAGGCGATGTATCACTTCTTAAGCGGCTACACCAGTAAACTCGCGGGAACCGAACGCGGCGTGACATCTCCGCAAACGACTTTCTCGACGTGCTTCGGTTCACCGTTCCTTCCGCTTCCGGCACATGTATATGCCGAAATGCTCGGGCGTAAAATCGACGAACACGGCGTTCAAGTCTTCCTGGTCAACACAGGCTGGACCGGCGGAGGGTACGGAGTCGGAGAACGGATGAAACTTTCGTATACAAGAGCGATGGTCAAAGCCGCTATTGACGGCAGACTGAACCAGACTGACATGACGGCAGACAGCATTTTCGGCCTGCACAGTCCCGTTCATGTTCCGGGCGTGCCGGATGAAGTTCTTCAGCCTGAAAACACATGGAGCGATAAACAAGCATACAACGAAAAAGCGCTGTTTTTAGCCAATGAGTTTAAAGAAAACTTTAAAAAGTTTTCCCATGCAGACTCGATTGCCAAAGCCGGCGGACCTCTCGTGTAATCAAAAAAGCCAAGGGCGTTTATGCCCTCGGCTTTTGTTTTTTCAGTTTGTCGAATGAAGCGAAGTGAGTCTGTATGTAATGCTTGTCCGGCCGTTCGCCCATTCGAGCTTTTGGACCTCGCCGGTGCCGGATTTCTCTCCGGTTTTCGTTTTGCGCACGTCCATCGGAATATCAAGAGGATAGACGCGGTAGCCCTCTTTCTCCAATAAAAAGATATTTTCCTCTATCCGTTTTTCATTGCCTTTTGTCACAATCATGGTATTAAATTCAACAGGCATTCCCAAAATGAAAATCCCCTTTCATTCTCTTATTCTTTATTATCATATCATAAATCAGGCATCTTACCGTGTCTTCATCCATTCCGCCAGCCGCCGGACAATGCGTCTGTTTTCCTGCGGCGGAAAATAATGCGTAAAACCGCTGTAATACCAAGTTTCCACCGGTTTCCCCGCCTCTTTCAGCTTGTCCTCGATCATCCGGGCGTGTTCAATCGAAACATTCTCATCATTCTCTCCATGGATGAGCAGCACAGGGGCCTGAATGCGGTCTGCTTTTTCAAACGGCGAACGCCATCTGTATTCATCCGGCACCTTTTTCGGCGTGCCGCCGATCACCCGCTTCATCATCCGCCGCATATCCTTCCGCTCTTCATAAGTAAGCACCATATCGCTCACACCGCCCCATGAAACGAGTGAAGCCGCTTGATGCCCCATTTCAATCGCGGTCAAAAGCCCCATGATTCCGCCCCGGGAAAAACCGAAAATATGCACCCGCCCTTCCCTGACGTTCGGATGCTCCCGAAGAAGGCGGAAAGCGGAAAACGCGTCCTCTCTGTCCTCTCCCGCAAAATCTTCATTTCCCTCGCCGCCCTGGTTGCCTCTGTAATAAGGCGCAAACACGACAAAGCCTTGGGAAGCGAATTGAACGATTCTCCCAGGGCGTACCATGCCGACATTTTTTATGCCGCCGCGCAAATATAAAAAACCGTCATATGTTCCCGGCGCCGCAGGTTCGGCAAGGAGCCCCTTTACCTTCAGACCTTCTGACTCATAGCATACCGCAAAGAGGCGGACATGCGGACTCGGAGACGGGAACCTTTTCTTTTCTACCAGCAAAACAATGCGCCTCCTTATATCATCAGTTTTTTTATTCTTTCCCAACGTGAATATGGGCACTCACACATTTTTTATACCCATCATACGATATGTAAAGCAGAAAAGGTTATTTTAACGCTTAAACAAGGAGGTTACACCGTGAACAAATGGCTCAAAGCGGGCTGCGTTTTTGTCATATGCGCCTTTTTCCTGCTCATTCTTCCGGCTTGCAGACAGGAAGAAAGTCTGACGAAGGTAAAGGTGGCGGAAGTCACACACTCCATCTTCTATACGCCTCTGTATGTCGCTGAAGCAAAAGGTTTTTTTAAAAAAGAAGGGCTCCAAGTGTCACTTCAAACAACATGGGGCGGAGACAAAACGATGACATCGCTTTTGTCAAACGGGTCAGACATCGCGCTGGTCGGTTCTGAAACATCCATTTACGTGGAGGCGCAGGGAGCAAAAGATCCGGTCATCAACTTCGCGCAGCTGACACAGACGGACGGCACATTTCTCGTGTCGCGGAAAGATGAGAAATCATTCAAATGGAGCGATTTAAAAGGAAAAACATTTCTCGGCCAGCGAAAAGGCGGCATGCCCCAAATGGCCGGTGAGTACGTCCTGAAAAAGAATCACATAGAGCCGAAAAAAGACATTAACCTCGTTCAAAACATTGATTTCGCCAATATTTCCAACGCATTCGCATCCGGAACGGGTGATTATGTGCAGCTGTTTGAACCGACGGCATCCCAATTTGAAAAAGAAGGCATCGGTCATATCGTAGCATCCTTCGGAGAAGCTTCCGGCCAAGTGCCATACACAACCTTTATGGCAAAAGAAAGTTATTTGAAAACCAATGAAAAGACGGCGGAAAAATTCACCCGCGCCATCTATCGCGCCCAGCAATGGGTGGAAAGCCATCCGGCCAAAGACATCGCAAAAACGATTCAGAAGGAATTTGCCGATACAGACCCGGCCATTATCGAAACATCGATAGAGCGCTATAAAAAACAAAAGTCATTCTCTGCAGACCCAGTTCTGCAAAAGGATGAATGGGAACTGCTTCAATCTATTATGGATGAAGCCGGAGAGCTCCCGAAACACATTCCGTACAGCAAACTCGTCAACACAAAAATCGCCAAAAAAGTCACCTCAGAACAATAGGAGGAACATGAATGTCTTTTTTACATGTGGATCATGTAACACATACTTATTTCTCGCTGAAAGAAAAGACAACCGCCGTGAAAGATATACATTTTCAGATTGAAAAAGGGGATTTCATCTCCTTTCTCGGGCCGAGCGGATGCGGAAAAACAACACTCCTGTCCATCCTGGCCGGCCTTATCACCCCTGCGCAAGGCCGGGTGCTGATCGAAGGAAGCGTGCCGAACCATAAAGAACACCAAATCGGTTATATGCTTCAGCAGGATTATTTATTTCCTTGGAAATCAATTGAGGAAAACGTGCTGCTCGGTTTACACATTTCAAAAACATTAACAGAAGAAAAAAGAGCTGAAGTTCTCAGCCTTCTGCCTAAGCTCGGATTAATCGGCGTTGAAAAGAAATATCCGAAAGAGCTCTCAGGCGGAATGCGGCAGCGGGCGGCACTTGCCAGAACTCTTGCGCCGGACCCGGGACTGCTGCTCCTTGATGAACCGTTTTCCGCGCTGGACTTTCAAACGAAGCTTTCTTTGGAAAACCTTGTCTTCAGAACATTAAAGGATTTTCAAAAAACCGCCGTGCTCGTCACCCACGATATCGGTGAAGCCATCGCCATGAGCGATACGATCTATTTATTTTCGAATCAGCCGGGCACCATCCATCAAATATTCACCGTGCCTAAGGAGCTCGCGGCTTTAGATCCGTTTGACGCGCGTCAGGATCCGGCCTTTCAGCCGCTGTTTCAAACCATATGGAAGGAGCTGAATTCCCTTGAAAAACAGCAGCGGCACGATTGAACAGCTTCATCAGCAGTTTAAGAAAAGACACCAAAAAGAAAAGCTCCGGATCCGTGCGTATCAGGCCGCCATTTTCATCGTATTTTTTGCCGGGTGGGAAATATCGAGCAGGGCGGGCTGGATCGATCCGTTAATCTTCAGCTCACCCTCCGCCGTTTGCAGGCTTTTAGTTGAAAAGATTGCGGACGGATCCCTTGCGGCGCACATCGGCGTAACCTTAGGAGAAACCGTTCTCGGCTTTTTGCTCGGCACGCTTCTCGGCACATGCCTCGCCGCTCTGTTATGGTGGTCAAACAGGCTCGCCCGGGTTTTAGACCCGTACCTCGTCATTTTAAACGCGATGCCGAAGGTCGCACTCGGACCGATTCTCATCGTGGCACTCGGACCGAATTTTACAAGCATTGTCGCCATGGGAGCAGTCATCAGTATCATTATCACGACAATCGTCGTCTTTACGGCTTTTCAGGAAGTGGATGAAAACTATATTAAGGTGATGAAAACATTCGGAGCGAAAAGAAGCATCATGTTTAAAGAAGTCATTCTGCCGGCATGCGCCCCCGCGATTATTTCCGCGCTTAAAGTGAACGTCGGTTTATCCTGGGTCGGTGTCATCGTCGGCGAGTTTCTCGTTTCCGAAAAAGGTCTGGGCTACATGATCATTTACGGATTCCAGGTCTTCAATTTCACTCTTGTGTTCTTAAGCCTT
The DNA here is from genome assembly GCF_053663455.1 of Bacillus sp. JK62. Lineage (NCBI taxonomy): Bacteria > Bacillati > Bacillota > Bacilli > Caryophanales > Bacillaceae > Bacillus > Bacillus sp. JK62. The sequence goes on along the minus strand of NZ_JBSJQA010000002.1, from coordinate 17,403 downwards.
CTGATCATCGCGATTTTTGCGACATTGATGTATCAGGGAGTCGAACTGTTAGAAAGAAAATGGACGAAAGGAAAAATATAAAAAAGACCCGTGCGTAAGCGCCGGGTCTCGTTTTTATGATTGAAATACGCCGTCCTCTTTCAGCTTTTTCAGACTGATCGGAAGCACCGAATCTTTCATAATGAAACTGAATTTTTTATTTCGGGGGAGATTCTCCGGCAGTTCGCTGAACAGCACCGGCCCTTTTGTTTCAAAATAGTCAGCCTGTTTTTCAAGCTTTTCAATATCGGCAAAATAAATATTCTTCACAATTACCTTTTCCCTGCCGAGAACTTTATACTGTCCGACGTACTTCAGATGTCTTACCGCGGCGCCGGTTTCTTCTTTCACCTCGCGCAGGGCCGCTTCCTCCGCACATTCCATCGGCTCCACTTTTCCGCCCGGAAATTCAAACCCCCGGTCTTCGTGCTCAGTCAAAAGCCACTTATCTCCATATCGGCATATGACCCATACATGCTTCGGGCTGTCTGAAAAAGGCTGGTGTTCAAAGGAGAGCTGAACAGTATTCTGATAATAGTCTTTAAACTCGTACATGTTTATCCCTCTAATCCGTTCCTTCATATCTTCCATACATCATACCACAGTTGCGTTTGTTCGGAAGCCCTTTATCAAAAATTCAGAGGAAAACCATCATACCCGCTAGTATAGCCTCCTTTGAAGCAAATGTTACGGTTTGCGCTTGAATTTATTTTTCAGGGTATCCAATAGGTCGACGAGCACCTGCGGAACCGGTATGCCCAGCGAGCTTGCCGTAATCACGATCTGAACCGATTCGTATAAGATATAAAACATAATAGCCAAATTGCGGATGGCGCCTTCTGAATGAAGCAGCTGATCAAAAAAATGGCAAACTGAGACTAATGCCAGGGTCACGATTTTTTTGACCAGCCGCGCAAAAAGCTTTCTTGCGCTCAGCTGCTGCAAAAGAGATTCTTTTAAGCTTGTACTGATAAACTCAATCGCCATGACCGATAGCAAAATCAGAAACGAATACTGAAAACCGCCAAAGAAAAACCCCGCTGCCGACACGATCACTGCAAAAAACGAAAAGATGCCAAAGTCTTTGCCCACTTGATCCAACATCCTTTCACAGAAACGGCCTTACATTATTCTATGAAAAGTGAATGGAACGGACTGGATTTTTCAGAAAAATGGACAACACCTCTCTTCGGCAGCCAAATAAAAGACCGAGTGCTTTATAGCCCCGGTCTTCCCTTGTTGATTATCCTAAATACGCTTTCAGCATCCAGTTATGTTTTTCGATATTCTGGTGAATGGCAAGCAGCATATCTCCGGTCGTTTCGTCTCCGACCTCATCTGCGAGATCCATGCCGCTTTTCAGCTCTTCCGCAATGACAGTGAAATCATCATAAATGTTCTGTACCATTTGTTCTGCGCTCTCATTGCCTTCCGCCTCTTTTATAGAAGCAGTCTTCAATGATTCCGTCATTGTGCCGATCGGCTTGCCGTTCAATGCCAGCAGACGTTCTGCCAGATCGTCAATATATGTAGCCGTTTCGTTATACAGCTCCTCGAACTTTTCGTGCAATGTGAAAAAGTCCTTCCCTTTGACGTACCAATGATAGTTATGTAATTTCACATACATGACCGTCCAGTTTGCAACTTGTTTATTGACCGCTTCCAATAGTTTTTCTGACATGCCTATCTTCCTCCTTTGATTTACTATTGATATACCCTATATATCGTGTGTTAAAACATAAATTTTTAGCCCTTGATTTTACGGATGGAAAATATGTTATGATTTGTTAAAAAGGAGGGATTTTATGCTGCTTCTTCTGGGCTTCGGCTTTCTTATCGTGCTCGCCGTGCTGCTTTTATCCATCTGGTCGACTGTAAGAGCTTATAACGTAAAACATACGATTGACCCGCCGGAGGACGCATCAAAAGGCTTGACGGATAAAAACAATCCTTAATGATGATGCGTCTGTTCCTCATGGCCGGAGGAATCATCGGCAGCTTCAGCATCCCCGACACGCACTTTTACAGTCGGCATATTATGCTGCTGTTTTGCCGTTACGTGGGATTGAACGGTATACACACCCTCTTCATCAAATTCAGTCCGCAGGTGATACGCCCCTTTTTCCTCCTTGGCCTTGCTTGTTTTGCTGCTTCCTTTTTTTCCTTCTTTCCATACTTCAAACATGACTTCATCCGCATCCGTGACACGCTTGCCGCCGTAAAAAACCTCCGCCTTGTATTCCGTTTTTTCATGCGGTGCTGCCGTTTCCGGTCCTGTAAGCTTGACCTCAAGCGCTTTAGGCTCCTCATCCGCGGAGGTTTTGTCCGAATTGCCCCCGCAGGAAGATAATAGAAATACCATACCGCACATACCTGCCAATACAGCCCGTCTCATCCCATCACTCCTTCATCTTTGCTTCTATTTTAGCAAACGCTTACACATAAGGTGTGACATTTTTTAGAAATATGTAAAAAAGCCTTTTTGCATGTCAGCAAAAAGGCCTGTTTTTTATCCGAACACTTTCAGCAAATCTTCTTTATCTTGTGACAGCCAGAAACGCATCAGCCGTTTCGCGCCTTCTAAATCATGAAGTTTCGCCTGGCCGCACTGTTTTTCGTTGGCCGCCGGAATCTCCGTAATATCGATGGCTTCTTTCAGCGTAGCGTCAAGCAGGTCTACAATTTCTTCCGCTGTCGGCTCGCCGCTGACAACAAGATAATAGCCTGTCTGGCAGCCCATCGGTGAGATATCTATGATGTCGAAGTGATCGTATTTCTCAGAATGTGTGCGAATCGTAAACGCAAGCAAGTGCTCAAGCGTATGAATCGTATCCGGCTTCATCGCCTGTTTGTTCGGCTGGCAGAAGCGAATGTCAAACTTATTCACGACGCCGTCTGTTCCGACTTTATGCACTCCGCAATGTCTTACATACGGAGCCACAACCGCATTATGGTCTAGCTCAAAACTTTCTACTGAAGGCATAATGGCACTCCCTTTTTTTCAGAATATGCATCCATTATAACACAGTTTTCCGATAAGAATTGTGGCGGAAGCTTTTCAATCTGAAATTTTTTTTCTATACTAGCATCAGAAAGGTGGTTTTTTAATGAAAACCATAATGATTGCGTTAATCCGCGGGTACCAGAAGTTCATCTCTCCGCTGACGCCGCCGTCATGCCGCTTTTATCCGACGTGTTCGCAGTACGGAATCGAAGCCGTCAAGACTCACGGCGCATTAAAAGGCGGATGGCTGACACTGAAGCGGATTTTAAAGTGCCACCCTTTTCATCCGGGCGGTGTTGATCCCGTACCGGACAAAAAACAAAAACATTAGTCCATATGCTGGTAGCCGTCGATCACCAGATCAAGTTTACCGGTTTCAGGATCAATCACCAGACCGTGCACCGGGACATTGTCAGGGAATAGCGGATGGTGTTTAATGACGTTTACGCTGTCTGTAACACTCGCTTCTACTGAATCAAAGCTTTTCAGCCATTGATCAAGATCAACACCTGAGTGCTTCAGCATGTCAATCCGCTCTTTCGGAATACCGCGGTCGATAATTTTATCAAGCATATCCTCGCTGTTGATTTTGCTCATGCCGCAATCATGGTGGCCGATAACGCAGACTTCATCAGCGTTTAATTCGTATACGGCCACTAAAAGGCTGCGCATGATGCTTCCGAACGGGTGGGCGACAAGCGCGCCGGCACTTTTAATAATTTTCACATCGCCGTTTCGCATGTTCATCGCATGCGGAAGCAATTCTACAAGACGTGTGTCCATACAGGACAAAATCGCCATCTTTTTATCCGGGAATTTAGATGTTTGGTATTTTTCATAATCTTTGTTTTTAGTGAACTGCTCATTAAATTGCATGATATCGTTTAGAAGACTCATCTTGGTGTTTCCTTTCTGCCTTTTTATTCACAATATAACATAAGGCGGGTCATTTCGTCACTCCCCGCACAAGATGACAAAGTGCTCAATAAATAAGACAAACCCCATTGGGCTTGTCTTATTTCCCCATATTGTATTTTTTGTTGAACTGTTCGACTCTCCCGCCTTTTTCGTTGAATTTTTGGCGGCCCGTATAAAACGGATGCGTATCTGAGCTGACTTCCACTTTAATCAGCGGGTATGTTTTTCCGTCTTCCCACTCTGCCGTTTCCTCTGACGTTTTCGTAGAATGGCTTAAAAAGCGGTAGCCGCTGTTCACATCTTGAAAAATCACTTGATGGTTATCCGGATGAATATCTTTTTTCATGATGATCTCCCTTTCTCAAATCGTAATAATTACGTTTTATTCTAAACCTTAAATAGCCGCTTGTCAATCATATATGCCCTGCTCCCTTGATTTCTAAACCCTGCACATATATGGAATCGGAAGAATAATCTAATCGCTTCAGCAAATAATATAATCACATTACATAAAACGGTAATTTAGAAAGGCGGTTTATGATCGTGGATGATTTAGTATTAGCCAGAAGTCTGTTCGGGACAACCATGGGCTTTCATATTATTTTTGCGACGCTTGGTGTCGGCTTGCCTCTGATGATTTTAATGGCTGAATTGATTTATCAAAAAACAAAAGATCCGCATTATGCCATTATGGCGAAAAGGTGGACGAAGGCGCAGGCTGTTCTGCTCGGCGTGGCGATACCGACCGGAACGATCGCGGGTACACAGCTTGCCCTTTTGTGGCCCGGATTCATGGAGGTCATCGGCAGGGTGATGTCACTTCCGTTTCAGATTGAAATTTATGCTTTCTTTATCGAAGCGCTGTTTATGTCCATTTATGTCTACGCCGCTGATCGGCTGACTCCGGCGATGCGCATCATTGCCGTTATTTTCGTTTTGATCGGCGCCGCGGCATCAGCCGTCTTAATCACAAATGTTCACGCATTTGAAGGAACGCCGGCCGGTTTTAAAATTTTAAACGGCAAAATCACTGACGTCGAACCGTGGGCAGCGTTTTTTAATCCAAGCTTTTTCACCACCGCGGGCCATGTCGTACTGACGGCTTTCATGACCGGTGCATTTATCGTCGCGTCAGTTGCTGCTTATAAAATGCTGAGAACGAGAAAACAGGAGCAGGTATACCGCTTTCACCGAAAAGCGCTGCTGCTCGCCTTAACGATCGGCGGGATATTCTCCATTCTTGCCTCTTTAAACGGTCACGAGTCAGCCCAGCTTCTTTACGAATACCAGCCTGAGAAGCTTGCGGGCGCAGAAGGGCTGTTTGAAACTAGATCACACGCTCCGCTTGCGATCGGGGGTTTTACTGATGCAAAAGAAGAAAAAGTAAAATGGGCGATAGAAGTGCCGTGGGCTTTAAGCTTTTTGGCCGCAAACAGCTTTGATACCGTCGTCAAAGGATTGAACGCGTTTCCGAAAGACGAGTGGCCGCCTTTATTCATCCATACACTGTTTAACGGAATGGTCGGCATCGGGATGCTGCTCATTTTGTACTCCATCATCGGCATCGTGTGGAGAAAAATTTTAAAGAAAGACAGCTTTCCGACTTGGCTTTTGATTTTATTTTTAACCGCAGGACCGCTCAGTCTGATCGGAATTGAATTCGGGTGGATATTCGCTTGTACGGGGCGGCAGCCATGGGTGATTTACCATCTCCTGAAAACGTCTGATGTCGTCACGACAACCGGTTCAATCGGTTTGCTGTTCATCCTGTTTACGGTCGTTTACGCCATTTTGGCAGCCGCAGTCATTTATGTGCTGCTTTATTATTTCCGCAAACATCCTGTTGAGGAGGATGTAAAAGCGGCGGAATCCTAACAATAGAAAGGGCTGAATTGAAATGGACATTACCATGGATGCTCTCATTGCGATATCAATCGTATGGGGCTTCGTGTTTATCTACGCGGTCATGGCAACGATGGACTTCGGAGCCGGCTTTTGGTCGATGATTTATTTAAATAGAGAACAAACAAAGGCGACAAATATCGCTAATCGTTATTTGTCCCCGACCTGGGAAGTGACCAACGTCTTTATCGTCGCGATCGTTGTCGCCCTATTCAGCTTCTTTCCAGGGGCAACCTTCGTGCTGGGAACCGTTTTATTGATCCCGGGAAGTATTATTTTGCTGCTCTTAGCCATCCGCAGCGGCTTTCTCGTCTTCTCCAATACGGCGAAGGAAAGAAAAATCATGAGATATATCTCCGGAATTTCAGGCTTCATTATTCCCGCTGTGCTGATTTTGGTCCTTCCGGTCACACACGGAGGGTTTATTGAGAAGACGGGCGGAGTGTATCAACTGAATTTGGCAAATGTCTTTACAAGCCTTAATGCGTATGCGTTTATCGGATTTGCCATTTTAAGCACTTTATTTTTATCTTCACTGCTTCTGGCCGATTTTTCAAATGTTGCGGAAGAGGAGCATGCGTACCGCATCTACAGACGGAGCTCTTTAATAACAGGGCCGCTGTCGCTTCTGTTTGCCTTCTTCATTATGCTGACATTACGCTCTGAAGCCGGCTGGCTGTACACGGGCATGATGAAAGACAAGACATGGCTCATTCTGTCTGTCATTACATTTATCATTGCCGGCGTGGCTCTGTTTTTGCCGAATAAGCACTTCGGCCGCAACCTCGGCAAACCGAGAATCGCCATGATCGCCATTGCGCTCCAATACTTTCTGGCAAGCTATGCATACGGACGGGCTCATCTTCCTTATATGATTTATCCGGATATTACGGTCATGTCAGGATTTACGGAGCCGGCAACCTTCAGGGCGCTGTTTATGACGTATATCGTCGCTTTCATCATTTTGTTCCCCGGGTTTTATTTCTTCTGGAAGCTCTTTATGAAAGACAGACGTTATATCCGCCAGGAGGAATAACAAAAATCAGGGCGGCTCATACTAAAGGCGTACCTTTTATCTTGGAGGGGAGCCAGCATGGACCAAAAAATTCTGTGTGAAGTCAATAACTGTTCATATTGGGGCAGAGGAAACAAATGCACGGCCGACGCTATTTATGTGGTCAGCCATACAGGCGAAACCGCTGAAAAAAGTGAAGAAACGGATTGCAAAACCTTTGAACCGCATGATTTATAAAAGAAAAGAGCTGTTTTATACAGCTCTTTTTCATTTCCGCCGCAAGCATCCCTGAACCGGAGAAAACCGCGCGGATGAGAAGCATGGCAGAAAGGCGGTTCGGCGGCAAATATAGGCGGCGGCATGCGATACAATCAGTATTGCATTCATGACAAGCACAGAATTTTTTATCAAGATGTACATGTTTGCCCCAGCCGGAAAGCAGCACCTGCGATGTAAAGCCGACACTGTTTGAAGAATAAAAAAATCATCGCATTCGCCTATTAAAAAAACCGGCTGATACAGCCGGTTCAAACGGGGGAAGGGGTGATAATGAACAGTTTCAATATAACAGCAGCATACAGGCAGCTCAACTCGCTGAAATGTCTTTTTATCAGTTGTTTGTCGTAAAAACGTCCATTTGGGTGACGTATTTTCTCATTATTTCCTGATTGACTTCAACACCCAGTCCGGGACCGTCCGGGACAGAGATGAATCCCTCTTCGATACGGATGTCGGGAGTGACAATATCCTCCTCCCAGTATCGGTCTGATGAGGAAATATCACCCGGTATTGTAAATTGCGGCAGCGAAGCAAGCGCGACTGTCTGCGCTCTCGAAATGCCGGTTTCAAACATTCCGCCGCACCAAACCGGCATGTGATGCTCTCTGCATAAGTCATGTATTTTTAAAGCCTCTGTCAGGCCTCCTACACGCGCCGGTTTTATGTTAATGATTTTACAGCTCCCAAGCTCAATCGCCCGCCTTGCATCATCATATGAGCATATGCTTTCATCAAGGCATACCGCGGTTCTTAAGTGTTTCTGCAGGTGGCGGTGATCGACAATATCATCTGCCTGAAGCGGCTGTTCTATCATCATGAGCTGGAATTCATCCAACTCTTTCAGCCTGCTGATGTCTTTCAGTTCATAAGCCGAGTTGGCATCCGCCATCAGCGGCACGTTCGGAAAACGGCTGCGGATGGCTCTGACCAGATCAACGTCATGGCCGGGCTGAATTTTTATTTTTATACGTTGATAACCTTCTTTTACGTATTGCTCAATTTCCCGAAGCATCTCATCAGCCGAAGCCAGACCCACCGCCACGCCGGCGGGCACTTTATCTCTTTTGCCCCCTAAGGCTTCTGCGAGAGATATCCCCTTTTTCTTGGCATATAGATCCCACACGGCTGATTCAAGCCCCGCTTTTGCCATGCGGTTTCCTTTGAAACGCGCGAGACTGTCAGGCACTTCTGACGGATGGAAAAACTCGCGGCCTACGACATTTGGGATAAAAAAATCTCTCAGCATATGCGCGCATGTCTGAATCGTTTCTTCTGTATACCACGGAGAAGAAAACGCCGATACCTCCCCCCAGCCGGTTCTCCCGGTTTCATCGATCGCTTCCACGATCAAAAATTTACGGTCCTGCAGCGTTTCAATACTTGTTTTAAACGGTTTTTTCAGCCTCATACTTACATGATAAAGGGTGATTTTTTCAATCTTAATCATGACAATTCTCCTTTACGAAGCTCATTCAGCCGATGCCTCATCAGTTTATTGGACGCATTCCGCGGGAGCTCGTCAACCGTGAAAAAAGCAGCCGGTATTTTATATTTTGCAAGCCGCTCACGGCAAAAAGCGGTCAGCTCCTCAGAACTGACAGAAGAAGTCAGCACGAGAAAAGCATGCGGCACTTTCCCCCACTTCGGATCTTCGGCTCCCGAAACACCGGCCTCCGCTACAGCCGGATGGGCAAGCAGCGCCGCTTCCACTTCTGCCGGGTAGATGTTCTCTCCGCCTGAAATGATGAGGTCCGACCGCCTGTCCAGCACGTATAAAAACCCTTCATCATCCAAATAGCCAAGATCGCCCGTTTTAAACCATCCATTATGAAAAGCGGCCTGGTTCGCGTCGTCACGATGATAATACCCTTTCATTACATTCGGGCCTTTCACCGTAATTTCACCATGTTCAAACGGCGCACAAGGGTTTCCGTCTTTTTCAATTCTAATTTCGCATGAAAACAGCGGTTTACCGGCCGAGCCGAGCTTGTCCATACTGAATTCCGGAGAAAGCGTGACAATCTGTGAGCAGGTTTCAGTCAAGCCGTAAGATTGGAATACCGGAAATTTTTTCCTGCGGCATTCTTCAAGGAGCGGCAGCGGTGCCGGACCCCCGCCAAGCAGAATGCAGCGCAGTGATTCAGGACATTGTTCAGTTTCCGCAAGCAGGCCCGAGAGCATGGTCTGCACCGCTGAAATGATCGTGACCTGATGGGAGCTGATGCTGTCCAGCACATCAGTGACAGAAAATTTTTGATGAAGCACGACAGGCATGCCGTAAATGACCGACTTAAACAGCGCAGACAGACCGCTGATATGAAACAGCGGCAGCGCAATAAGCCAGCGGTCCCGCTCCGTGACCCCCAGATTCAGCGCAGACGATACAGCGCTGGAATAATGATTACCGAAAGTCTGCTGCACCCCCTTCGGCCTTCCTGTTGTTCCTGACGTATACATAAGAGTCGCCGTATCATCAAGCGTTACATAAGCTTCCGGCTCCATGTCACCCGCCTCTTCAGCCTGCAGCTCGTCCACATCTGCGGTGGCGACCGCAGATTCATATTCTTCGCGGCAAAAACCGTCCTCCGTTAATAAAAGCTTTGCCTGTGAATCTTCGAGCTGAAACAACCGTTCCTGTTTTGAGAGCTTCGTATTCAACAGCACAGCTTCCGCCCCTAATAAGAAGCAGGCGTGAACGGCATAAACCATTTCCGGTCTGTTAGAAAGCAAAATCGCGGCGCGGTCTCCTTTTTTAAGCGAACAGTATTTGGACAGCCGCGCGGCCATTTGTTTAGAAGCATGATATAATTCTCTGAATGTCATCTGTTTGTTTTCAAATATGAGAGCGATTCTCTCCGGTGTCAGCTGAGCCCTTTGAATGAGCCAATTCGGCTGTTCTGTCAGCATGTTATCATCTCCGAGGTAAAAGTACTGTTTTTGAAAAGAAAACAGCTTGGACCAGAGCGGCTCAAGCTGTTTCGTAGTGTCATCTGATCACGGAAAACGAGGGAATTGACCGAAATCGGGACTGCGTTTCTCTTTAAAGGAATCACGGCCTTCTTTCGCTTCGTCAGTCGTGTAATAAAGAAGCGTTGCATCTCCTGCAAATTGCTGAATTCCGGCGAGGCCGTCTGTATCAGCGTTAAATGCCGCTTTAAGGAAACGAAGGGCTGTAGGGCTTTTCTCAAGCATTTCTTCACACCATTTAATTGTTTCCTCTTCAAGTTTCTCTAATGGGACAACCGTATTGACAAGCCCCATGTCGAGCGCTTCCTGCGCGTTGTATTGACGGCACAGGTACCAGATTTCACGGGCTTTCTTATGTCCGACGATACGCGCCAGGTAACCTGAGCCGTAACCGGCATCAAAGCTTCCCACTTTCGGGCCGGTTTGACCGAAAATCGCGTTATCGGCCGCAATCGTTAAATCACAGACGATATGAAGCACATGGCCTCCGCCGATGGCATAGCCTGATACCATCGCCACGACCGGTTTAGGAATCACGCGGATCAAACGCTGAAGATCAAGCACATTCAGACGCGGGATCTGATCGTCTCCGACATATCCGCCGTGACCGCGGACTTTTTGGTCTCCGCCTGAACAGAATGCTTTATCTCCCGCTCCCGCAAGAACGATGACACCAATATTGGAGTCATCACGCGCACAAGCAAACGCGTCAATCATTTCTGATACCGTCTTAGGAGTAAATGCGTTATGTACCTCCGGGCGGTTAATTGTTATTTTTGCAATACCGTTATACGTCTCGTACAGGATTTCATCGTACTGACGTTCACTTTTCCATTCTGCAGCCATTGATATGACCTCCTTCATTTTTGCCTGAGTCCGGCCGAAAAGCTATTTTCTTTATGCTTTACAAGCCGTATAAAAACTCACTTACTATCTTACCAAAAATTCGCGGCTGTTCCACATGTACCGTGTGCCCCGCCTGTTTGACAACCTCTATTTTACTTGATGGGAGCAGGTTATGCACCTTTTGATTAATAGCGCAAAACTTTTCATCCCATTCACCGCATATGAGCAGGACGGGCGCCTTGATGCGGTGTAATGCCTCCCACCAGGAAGGTTGTGAGCCCGTCCCCATTCCGAGCAGGCTTCCTGCAAGTCCGGACGGATTATTCTTCAGCCTGCCGGCACGGATGGACGCCTTTACGCTGTCCGGCAGAGAGAGCTGCGTGGCAAACAACGGAATGCTCTCCCAATAATCAACAAACGATGTTATACCTTCCCGCAATATAAAGTCAGCAAGCTTCCGGTCTGACTGAATCCGCTTTTTGCGTTCCTGAAGCGTGCTGAGGCCCGGGGTTGTACTTTCCAAAACAAGCGCTGATACCCGATGCGGAAATGCCTGTGCGAAGGAATACGCAAGTCTTCCCCCCATAGAATAACCAATAAGTTTCACTTTGTGAAGTTTTAATTGATCAAAAACGGCGGCAAGGTCCGCAACCTGCCGGCTCGCACTATACCTTGCCGCTTGCACAGGCGCGTCTGTCTCCCCGTGACCCAGGCAGTCAATCATCACCATTCGCTCGCCGGGAAACATGCCGCGTAAAAACATCCATGATTCTTTGCTGCCCGTAAATCCATGCAGACAAACAATAGCTTCAGACGATTCGTGTCCGCTATCAGCAGCACGATAGCATACGCCGTCGGCCGTTTTAACTGTTACAGTTTCCATTCTTTTTTCACTTCCCGCACTGCGGCCTGCAGCAGATCGCGATGGAATTGAACTCTTGATGTCCGATCTGTTTTCAGCTCGATTATATGAAGTCCGGGCTTGTCCGCCTGCGGCTGATACGCATCCTTAAATGCTTCCCATGTCTCCGGACAAGTATACGTCCCGCCGTACAGTGCGGCGGCATGCCGGAAATCAAGACCCGTCGGCGTACCGAACAGTTCTTCAAAATGAGTCTTATCAGATGCCTGCGGCAAAAACGAGAAAATCCCGCCGCCATCATTGTTTATTAAAATAACCGTAAGCGGAATTCCAAGTTTTTTAGCCGCTAACAGCCCGTTTAAATCATGGTAAAACGATAAATCTCCAATGACAAGCGTGACAGGAGCTTTTGTACCTTCACACAGCCCCATAGCCGAGGAGACAACTCCGTCAATGCCGTTAGCGCCGCGGTTGGCATAGACACGGAAGGAACGATCTTGTTTTTCAAAGAAAGTATCCACGTCGCGGATCGGCATGCTGTTGCCGACAAAAATCGAACTGCCTTCAGGGACAAGGTGCTGAAGCTGACGATATACATTTCCTTCAAATGATAAATCATCCATGCTCGCGGCCTGTAAATGACTCCGGAACCGGTCATTGACAAACTGCCATTTCTCAAGCCATCCGGACGGCCGTTTTCCGGTTTCAGCTGAACGGACCGCTTCCAAAAACACAGACGGATGGCAATGAATCATATGCGCGCCGGCCTGGGTGGGATCTCTCCATCCTCCGTCTTCATCGACGATAAACTGCTCAATGGCAGGATCGTCTCTGAGCCATAAAAAGAGCGGTTTGGAAACCGGCATCGGACCGAAGCGGATCACAGCGTCAGGGCGCAGCGCCTCTTTTATTTCTTCATCTTTTAAGAACGAGTCATAAGCATCAATAATCAGCGTCTTATCATGCTCCCCGTTTCGGAGGTTTGAAAGCGGATCAGCCAAAATCGGGAACTGAAGCATCTCGGCAAGCGCGATGATTTGCTGCTTTTCTGCTTCACCGTGAATTTCGCCGCAGACGATCATACCTCTTTCGGTACCCGCGAGACGCTCTGTAATATGACAGAGCGCGTCTTGATCAGCTGACTGAATCCCTGTTGTGACTGAGACATGCTTCCCCTTTCTCATTCTTTCAAAAGGTCCGGCTGATAAATCCGGCATCAAAGGCTCTCTGAGCGGCACATTGATATGGACTGGCCCCATCGGGCGCTTCCCGGCTTCACTTACGGCTCTGCCGGCCAATGTTCTGATATAGCTCAGCATTTGAGGATTTTCCTCAGGCAGAGCCGAGTCTGTGAAAAACTTAACAAAGTTACCGAACAGAAAATGCTGGTTAATCGCCTGAGGCGCCCCCACTTCCCTCAATTCATGAGGCCGGTCAGCAGTCAGGACAATAAGAGGCACTCTTGAATAATGAGCTTCAATCACGGCCGGATAGAAGTTAGCCGCTGCCGTTCCTGACGTACAAATCAGCATGACCGGACGCTGGCGGGCTTTTGCAAGACCGAGTGCGAAAAAACCTGCGGATCGTTCATCAATCTGTATATGGACTTGAATATCCGGGTGGGCCGCCGCCAAAACCGCCAGGGGAGTTGACCTCGATCCCGGGCAAACAACCGCGTCGGTGACACCAGATAGAGCGAATTCATCAATAAAACTTCCGATATAATGTGTAATCGGGTTTGTCAAAGCCTTTCACCTCCTAAAGCAGAGATCATCGGCTTTAGTTTAATTTGTGTTTCTTCATATTCTGATTGCGGATCTGAATCTTCAACAATACCGCAGCCTGCGAAAAGCCGCGCACTTTTGCCTTCAATCAGCCCTGATCGGATAGCCACGACAAATTCTCCGTTTTCCCTGCCGTCCATCCAGCCGATCGGAGCCGCGTACCATCCGCGTGTCATCGGTTCAATATCAGCGATAACTTCAACAGCTTTCTGCTGGGGAGCTCCGCCCAATGCCGGAGTGGGATGCAGCTTTTCAATTAAATCAAACAGCGAAGCGGACGTTTTAAGATGGCCTGTGATCGGCGTATATAGATGCTGAACACTTTTTGTTTTATATAATTGCGGACCTGCAGGCTTTTTCACATCGCTGCAGCTCGCCAAGAAAGAATCGTGTATCATCTGAACCACAAAATCATGTTCCGCAAGATTTTTTTCGTCATGCAGCAGCTCTTTGCCGAGACGGTCATCTTCTTGTTGATTTTCTCCGCGCTTAATTGAACCTGCCAGACAGGTGGACATAACGTCTTTGCCGGATTTTTTGATCAGCCGTTCCGGTGATGCGCCGACAAAGCATTTATCTCCCTGCTCAATCGCAAAAACATAGCTTGTCGTTTGGTCCGTCAAAAGCTTGCGGACAACGCTCTCCGCCGGAATAGGCCCATCATATGACAAAACGACTTCCCTTGCCAGCACGACTTTATCATATTGATTTGCCTTCATATCATTTGTTGCTGTTTTAATGGCTTCAAGCCAGTTTTCCACATCAAGTTCTTCCGCTTTTGTTAAAACAGGATATTCTTCATACTCAATTGAAGAAACTGCAAAAGCTTCTGAAAAAGATTTCAGACGTTTCAGCGTATCTTCTGCCTGATTACCGTCTGCCGCCCATTGATTGACGGTTAAATAATCACCATCTGCCGTCTTTGTCAGCATGAGTGAGGGGATAAAGAACAGCCCTTCTTCGAACCCGTTCCATTCGTCTCCTCTCTCTTCAGCGGGATTAAATGAAAAACCGCCGAATAAGACAGGGCCGACCGCGGTATGCGCCGCCTCTTCTTCTTCATGAATATGAAAAGCCGTCTTTTTAAAGCGCTCCCATTGTTCAAAAACGTCGTGATAACGTTTTCCATTTTTTTCATTCGATTGGAACAGCGCTTCTGTGCCAAGACCGACTATTGTTAATTCACTACCGGGTTCTGACCAAAAAAATCGTTTGCCTTTATATTTTTTTGCTCCGTCTTTGAAAAATGATAGAGGGTCTAAAGACGCAATACGTCTTGAATAGCTCAATAAGACAGCATGGTTGACTTGTTTGGCTTTATGTAATGCATGATCTGCTTCCTCTCGGAACGTATGCTGCACCGTTGTCACCATGAGACATTCCTCCATAATCCGTTAAATGCTTTTAATACAATACACCTGTGATGAATTTGTGTCAAACACACAGATTTGAGCACGACAAAATGCCCGCATTTCTTATTATAAACCTTTTTGCGCAAATGAATAAAGAAACAAACTTGAATTTTCTTTCCCCACTCTCGGCAATCACTGTATCCTTTTACTTCCCCGTGGGAAAATGACTATTTTTATCCACCATTTTTCTGCGCAAAAACGTTCATACTAACAGTAAGCATCACATAGAAACGAGGGATTGATGTGCTTACAAACGAACAGATCACACACTTAAAAAAAGAATTGGAAGAAGCCAGAGATGATATTTTAAGCCGCTTTAAAGAAAATGATCAATTTCAGTTAACTGATGAATTCCCGTATCAATCATCCGGCGAATTGTCTTCCTATGACAATCATCCCGGCGATCAGGCGACCGAATTATACGAGCGGGAAAAAGACCTGGCTCTGCTCGACCATGAACGGGAGCACCTTCGCGATATTGATTACTCTCTGAAACAAATTGAAAACGGCACATACGGCACATGTGAAGTCAGCGGCAAGGACATTCCTTATGACAGACTCGAAGCTCTGCCGACGGCTACGACATTGGCGGAATATTCCTCGCAGGATGCCGTTTCCAAAGACAGGCCGATTGAAGAGGAAACACCGTTCGGACAGTTTGAATTTGATGATGATGAATCAATCCGGGCGGCTTACGATAGTGAAGATGCTTATCAGGATGTTGAGGAATACGGAAACTCAGAAACGCCTCAGGATTTAGAAGATCCGCCGCTCAGCTATGGGGATATGACAATGAACTCAGAAGAAAACATCGGCTATGCTGAGGATTATGAAAACTTTATCGCGACAGATATTACCGGAAAAAACATTTCCGTGTATCCAAGCAAAGCACACGAAAAATATGAGCAGGAACTGGACGAAGAAGGAATTATGACGACCTTTGGCGATCTTCATGCTGATTAAAACCCCGGCCTGCCGGGGTTTTTGAATACAAATAATTGGTTTGCTGCATTTTCACACTGAAAACTCATACACTTAATGGTGCATGGATCTTTAAAAGGTTTGATCTTTCCAAAAGAGGGAACTAACGTATTGACATTGAATGGCGGAGGGAACAAATGAAAAAGAAGTATATCGGTGCAATTATTGTATTTATCATTACATATGTCTTGTTTTCTTTAGCAGGGTTTCTCTTTCCCATCGACCGGGAATGGTACGACGCGCTGCAAAAACCTGACTGGACGCCGAGCGGATCAGTGATCGGCATCATATGGGCGGTTTTGTTTGCGCTTATTTCGCTCTCAGCAGCCTTGATATACGCAAAGTTTTCATGTAAAGAATCCAAAGCTTTTTGGGTGATGCTTCTCATCAATTATATCGTGAATCAAGGATTCAGCTATTTTCAATTCACACAGAAAAATTTGCTTGCTGCATCTATCGATTGCCTGCTTGTGGCTGTGACAACACTCATTCTGTTGCTCATTGCCGGTAAATACAGTAAAGCTTCAGCCTGGCTTCTGGTTCCTTATTTATTATGGAGCGCTTTTGCCACATACCTGTCTTTTACCATTTACGCTATGAACGTATAATAAAAAACCTTGCATACTATGCAAGGTTTTTTTAATGACCCGTACGGGATTCGAACCCGTGTTACCGCCGTGAAAGGGCGGTGTCTTAACCGCTTGACCAACGGGCCTTATGGCGGAGAAGGAGGGATTTGAACCCTCGCGCCGCTTACACGACCTACACCCTTAGCAGGGGCGCCTCTTCAGCCACTTGAGTACTTCTCCATATGGCTCCACAGGCAGGATTCGAACCTGCGACCGATCGGTTAACAGCCGATAGCTCTACCACTGAGCTACTGTGGAAAAATCATCATGGTGGGCCTGAGTGGACTCGAACCACCGACCTCACGCTTATCAGGCGTGCGCTCTAACCAGCTGAGCTACAGGCCCATGACAATATAAAAATGGAGCGGGTGATGGGAATCGAACCCACGACATCAGCTTGGAAGGCTGAGGTTTTACCACTAAACTACACCCGCATGTTGTTTGGGGCGATTGATGGGAATCGAACCCACGAGTGCCAGAGCCACAATCTGGTGCGTTAACCACTTCGCCACAACCGCCAAAACAATATTAAATTAAATGGTGGCTCGGGACGGAATCGAACCGCCGACACACGGATTTTCAGTCCGTTGCTCTACCAACTGAGCTACCGAGCCTTTTTATAAATGGCGGTCCGGACGGGACTCGAACCCGCGACCTCCTGCGTGACAGGCAGGCATTCTAACCAACTGAACTACCGGACCATTTTTTGGTTGCGGGGGCAGGATTTGAACCTGCGACCTTCGGGTTATGAGCCCGACGAGCTAC